>CAWHJD010000014.1:0-150098 GCA_963829585.1 Ilumatobacteraceae bacterium
GCTGTACCGGATCGAGCAAGGCGAACGCGCCCACGAGTTCGGCGCCGGCTGGGGCGGCGCACTGACGGATCCTGCCCGACCGACATGGCCGCGCCAAGTGGTGCGGTGCGACACCGGCGTACCTCGGGTAAGCGCTACCGCAAGATGGCGGCGTCTCGAGTCGGGCAGTTGTCGTCAGTTGGCCGAGCCGGCCCACGGGTGGAACATCGGGGCGCTGAGACCGCGCTGTTTGACCAGTTTCACGGTTGGGAACATCGGTGACGTCCCTCACCAAGCCGGTGAGGAGTGACCACAGTGAAAGGGATGAGGACATGAAGTGTAAGAAGCTGGTCGGTACGGCTGTCTGCGTGGCTTCAGTCGTCGGGTTCGGTGCATCAGCGTTCGCCGGTGAAGCGACCGGGAGCAACCAAGGTGGACCGAATGGCGATGGCGTCACGGGCGCATACTTCAACGGGAACTCTCCGTGCCTGTTCTCGGGCTTGGAGGACAACGATGGCGCAGGCACCGATCCCAGTTCCGGTGAGGTGCAGAACTGGGGACACACGAAGAAATTCCTGCAATCTCTCGGCCAAGACGTCAAGGGCGCAAACGGCCCGATCACGACCCCGTTTGGTGAAGACGGATGCAACGCTCGGGATTTCGGCCTGAAAGGCGACTGACCTGAAGCTTCGGGTTCGGCACCTCGCCCGCCAGCGCCGATCGTCGGAGCTGGCGGGGCGGCCGCCCGGCGCGACCGATCGCCCGCCACGGCGAAGGAGCAACACGACTCGAGCTCTCCGCAGGATCCGAGTGAGACCGGCCGAATTGGGCTTCCGGGTCGATAATGGATCTTCGCCCCGGCGTGAAGCTCGTCGGCTACCAGCCGTCGGCATCCACTTCGATGCCGGTGTTCGTGCTGGATCAATCGTTCTGCGGGCGTTCGGTGACCGGATCGTAGAAGCGCGGGGCCGTCGTTCGCGTGGGCCGGTATCGCAGGGCGACCGCCCCCGAGCGGAACTCATGGCGATTCACCAGTTCGAGCTGGATGCGCTCGCGCAGACCGGCGAGCAACGTCGGCCCGTGTCCGGCAAGGACCGGCTGCACGAGGAACTCGTACTCGTCGATCAGTCCCAGATCTGCCAACGCCAGGGGGAGCGTCACGCCACCCACGAACAGGCCCTCGCCTGGCTCCTGCTTGAGCTGCTGAACCGCTTGGCCCAAGTCGCCGCGCACCAGCTCGGCATTCCACTCGACCCCGCTCAGCGTGCTCGACACGACGTACTTCTTCGCCCGGTCGATGGTCTCGGCGAACGGGATCTCCCATTCATCCATCCAGTCGGGCCACGTGCCCGTGGCCGGCCGCCGCCACGCCGACTCCATCATCTCGTAGGTCACCCGGCCGAAGAGCAAGGCATCCGCTCGTCCCATCTCGGCGGTCCAATAGCGCATCGACTCCTCGTCCGGGGCCAGCCCGGCCTCGTGATGGCAGCAGCCGTCGAGCGTGATGTTGATCGAGTATCGAAGTGGTCTCATCTCGTTGCTCCCTCCAGATGCGCCAAACGAGACGCCCGATCCGATCACCCATCGTCGACGCAGGAACTTGGCTTGTCCACCGCGTGCTCGCTCTCTTCGACGGATCCAGTGTGAAATCGCTGTGCGAGCTCACCGGTGATCTCGAGGTGTCGAACGAGAAAGGAGCGTTCGTCGAGCCGCTTGCGGCGAAGCCAGCCCGTGACCTCGGCGTTGCACTTACTGGAATTGCACGACCCGCATGCGGGCACGACGTTGGTGAGCGTGTACCGACCGCCGCGTGACAGCGCCAACACGCAGTCGCGCTGCATCGGCGAGGTCGACTCGCCGCAGTAGGCGCAGCCGCCCCACGCCGTCTTCAGGGCTGTCCACTGATCGGCGGAGAGATCGTTCTCGACGCGTTCCATTCGCCGCTTGCGCCGCTTCGCGGCGTTCGCCTGGCGCGTCCGATCGGCCATGGCCCCACGGTAAGTGCTCACGACGTCGAGCACGTGACAACCGCCCCCCGAACGCGCCGCTCTTCGCCGCGAACGCAACGCGCTCAGGACAGCGGGGTCTGTTCGAACCGGCGGTCGTAGTTGCATCCGCCGATCATCCAGATCGCCGAGTACGGATTGACCGGACCGCCGCCGCTCGGGTGGATCTCGAAATGCAAGTGAGGTGACACGGCGTTGCCGGTCGAACCGACAGAGCCGATCACGTCGCCGGCGTTCACGCGTGAGCCGACCGACAACCCGTTCGAGAAGCTGGCGAGGTGGGCGTAGAAGAAGTACGTACCCGAAGACGTGGTGAGCCACCAGGCGTTGCCCGAGCGTGCTCCATCGGTCGTCTGGCGGGTCAGGGTGCCGTCCGCCGCGGCCACCACCGGCGTCCCGGCGGGCGAGATGAGGTCGACGCCGGCGTGGAGACGGCCGCCGCCGCGGGACGCCTGCCACGAGTTCGCGAAGCGGCACGCTCCACGGACGGGGGCGGCATCGAGCACGACGCTCGGCAGGTCGCGGCCGAAGCCCACTTCCGGCAGGCACAACTTCTGGCCGGGGTAAATCAGCGAAGATCGACTTGCGTTGTTCGCTGCCACGAGTGCATCGATCGGCACGCCGGTCGCGCGGGAGATCACGTACCAGCTCTCGCCGGCCGCAACGGCGCGTTCGCTGACGCAGGAACGGGCGGTGGCCGCTTCGGCGGTTGGCGGTGAGGCTCCGGCCGGCAGGCAAACTTCGGCGCCGGGCCGGATCACCGTCGTCGCAGTGGCGTCGTTGGCGTCCAGCAGACCATTCAACGACACGCCCGCAGCTCTCGAGATCGCGAACCAGCTGTCACCGCGCACGACAACGTGGTGGGCCGCACACGCTCCCTCCGACGCCGGCGAAGAAGCACCGCTCGGAAGACAGAGCACGTCGCCGGGATACAGCACTGCCGACGCGTCCGCACCGTTCGCGCCCAAGAGTGCAGCCATGGAGGTGCCCGATGCCGTGGCGACGCTGGACCACGAGTCGCCCGAGGCGACGGTGTACGTCGCTGCGTCCGCGGTCGCGCAAGTACGGGGCTCCGACGCCGAGCTGGCATCCACGTGCGAGACGGGCGCGAGGCAGATCACCATTGCGGCGAGAACCGCTGCGGCAAGCCGCCCACGACGTGGGCGCTGTGACATACGAGATATCGGGTGCGTCGAGTTCATGTGAGCAGGCGCCCGCCGTGTCGTCCGGCAAACCATAACAACCGCTGCGGATGCATGCACGTCGGGCCGTCAGCTACGTACAGCAGAGCCGGACTGGGTGACCTTGGTCCCTACCCGCGAAGCCGCGGGATTTGGCATCGTGGCTGTCATGCGTTGTGTCGAAGGAGCGTCAGAGAACATCCGCGGACCGCAGACCCCGAATCGTCCGGTCATGGTGGATTGCTGGGCCGAGGCGGTCATCGACTTGGCTCGTGCGCAGTCACGACGGAGACACCCCAGCAACCTGGAGCCTGCTGGCATGACGGACGACGAGTACGAGACGACCGATTGGGCTGTCTGACGAGAGGCAGGCAGACCGTCAATTCGGCGCGGCTCGGTCCGGTGCGCCGTGTCCGTCCAGGATTCGCTTCTCGAGCAGAGTCAGTTCGTCCCCGGCCTGGACGCCCACTTCGGCGAGGATGCGGCGGAGGCGGGCGCACGCCCTGAGCGCCTCGACCCGTCGGTGGCTCGCGTCGAGCGCTTCGATGAGCAGGAACCACAGGTGCTCGCGGTACGGGTTCTCCTCGACGGCGGCCTCGAGTTCTCCGACGATCAGTTCGTGATTCCCGAGCGCGAGATCAGCCTCCAGGCAGATCTCCATTGCGGCGAGCTGCATCTCGTCGAGTCGATAGCTCTCCAGTCTGAATGCGTCGTCGTCGGCCAGGTCGCCGAAGGGACGCCCGCGCCAGAGGGCGAGTGCTTCACGGCCGTAACGGCGGCAGCACTCGGGATCATCTTTCGACGCCGCCGCTTCGGTGAGCAGGGTCTCGAATTGGACGGCGTCGATGTTCCGCGGCGGAATGGTCAGCTCGTACGAGTGGTCGACCCGCACGATCGCGTCCGGGCCCAGCAACTGACGTAGATGCGACACGGTCGATTGCAGCGTGTTGTCCGCCGAGTCGGGTGGTTCCTGGGCCCAGATGACCTCACGAAGATGGTCGATCCGAACCGCGTGGCCGACCCCGATGACGAGTGCTCCCAGCAGCGCTCGCGCATGTCGACCGCCGACCGAGATGCTCCCCGAAGATGTGAGCACGTCGATCGGTCCGAGCACTCGGATCTCGTAGCCATCCTGCATGGCGACCTCACTCCCTCCGCTTCCAGTGTCCTGCATGTGGGCCTCATGTCCAGAGAAAGAAGTCCCGTAGCGTCCCGCTGGTCGGCGTTCAGCGTCGCTCACCGACCCAGGACGACAATGAAATCGAAGAAGGAGATCCGGAGAGACCGGAGATCCGAGAAAGGAGAACTCAGGAAAGGAGAGGGTGATGACCAAGTTGTACGAACACCCGACAACACAGGAAACCAAGGAGCTTCCAGAGCTGCCTCACGGTGTCGTTGTTCCCGATGACATCAGCGGCTTGGAGTTTCCCGAGTCCACGGAGCCGCCTCGGCGGCCCGGAACCAGGGTCCGTTGGCTGCGATGGATGGCTGCGGGCGCGCTGGTGGCGGCCGGTGCCATTGTGATGGGCACGATCATCCGCGAAGAGAGCACCACTCTGGTCGACACGACCAGCTCGTACGAGCTGATCCAGGAATCGATCGACCAGGCACTGCTGGCCAACCAGGCCACCACGGTCGAGACGCCGACCAGCTCCTACCAGCTGATCCAGGAGTCGATTGACCAGGCACTGCTGGCCAACCAGGCCACGACGGTCGAGACGACCAGCGCTTATCAGCTGATCCAGGAATCGATCGACCAGGCACTGTTGGCCAACCAGGCCACGACGGTCGAGACGCCGACCAGCGCCTACCAGCTGATCCAGGAGTCGATCGACCAGGCACTGCTGGCCAACCAGGCCACGACGGTCGAGACGCCGACCAGCGCCTACCAGCTGATCCAGGAATCGATTGACCAGGCACTGCTGGCCAACCAGTGACCGGCAGGGGCCGGCCGAGCCGTTTCGGACTCGAACGAGACATGACTGAGAGGTGATGGATCTTGATTGGACAACACGGGTTGAACTGACAACGCGGTACTCGAGTCGCATCGAGCGCCGCGTTGTCGCGTCTGGCGACGGTGCATCGAGGAGTCAGGGGTCGGCAGTCATCTCGTCCGAACCCGACTTCAGCTGCGAGCACCGGATCCAGGACACTGGCGGGGTAACCCTGTATGACCCCCTCGTCATGATGGGGTCATGGTCGTGGGGATCGCATCGATGAGGGCGGCGGACGCGCCGCTCGGTGTGCTCGATTCGGCTGATGCGGCAACGGTGACATTGCGTCGGGCGCGTGCGGCGCAGCTGGATCGGGTGCACGAGGCGGTGGAATCGGGACGCTGGTATGTGCACGGGTTCCGGTCGCCGCAGGCTTGGCTGGCGGCCACCACCGGTGAGGCGTCGGGGGCGTGTTCGCTCACGTTGCAGTTGGCCGAACGCATCCAACACATGCCGATCGTCAAGGACCGTTTCACCCGCGGGATCCTGTCCGAATCAGCCTTGCGGTTGTTGGCCGACACGTGGCGGGCCGATCTGGCCGACGTGTTCGCCCGCGACGAACAACTGCTGGTCGGCTGGGCATTGAACCTGACGCATCGCGACTTCAAGATGGTGCTGAACACGTGGCGGCTGCATGCCGACCCTGACGGATCGGCGAAGTCGGCGCGGGAGCAGTTCGAGTCGCGCCAGTTGCACCTGTCGGAGCTGCTCGACGGGATGGGCCGCCTCGACGGGCTCCTCGATCCCGAAGGCATGAAACTCGTCCACGAAGCCATCCGGATCCTGTCGACACGCACCGACGACGACCAACGCAGCCCCGAGCAGCGTCGCGCCGACGCGTTGGTGGCGATGGCCACACAGGTGCTCGCCCACCTGGAGCCGACCCCGGGCGTGAAACGCAACCGGCCCAAGCTGATCGCCACGATCAACGTGACCGATCTGATCGCTGGCACGTTGGGCGGGATACTCGATACGAACACCGGGCCGATCACGCTCGGAGCCGACGCGATCCGGCGCATCGCCTGCGACGCCGGCATCCACCGCCTCATCGTCGGTGCCGACGGTGTGATCATCGACTACGGCCGCCAGACGCGCAGCGTGTCCGACGCCCAATTCGACCTGCTCACCATCCGCGACCACGGCTGTCGCATCCCCGGCTGTCCCATCCCGCCCGGGGGCTGCGACGCCCACCACAGCATCCACTGGGCCGACGACGGCAACACCGACCTCGACGACCTCGTCTTGCTGTGCTGGTATCACCATCACCTGCTGCACGAACAACACTGGAGTCTCGAGCCCTCCGGGGCCGGACACTTCGTGTTGCGAGACACCGACGGGAACACCCGCCCGATCCGCCCGCCCATGATCGGCCTCGCCCTGCCACAACCCCTCCCGTTCGACGCCGTGTGACGTCCCCCGGGCTCTGCTCACTCAGGCGTGCTGTCCCCGCCGATGTGCGAACCGCTACCACCGATGTGCGAACCACCACCACCGATGTGCGAACCACCACCACCGATGTGCGAACCACCACCACCGATGTGCGAACCACCACCACCGATGCCGCCGCTGGTCGGCGCCTCATCTCCATCGGTCGTGTGTTGGTGCATCGCGCTCGCAACGGCGGCGAGCGCCGGTGCGCTGATCCATCGGCCATCAGCAGGGTGATCCCACCCGAGTCGCGCATAGGCCAGAAGTACGCCAGCCTGTGTCGCGAGGCCCCACTTGCCGTCCTCGGCCTCGCTGGTGAGCTCCATGAGCCCCACGGACAACAGCAACCGCTGAAGGTCTCTGATCTCGCGCTTACGGCTCTTGGCTGTGATCACGATCGCCCCTCTCGTGCCATGTGGAAAGAGAAAAACCGTCCCCCGACTGGTCACGTAGTGTTCCACGCGTGAGCTCACGAGGCAACCGCCGAGGCCGCCGGTGACCGAACCACCCAGCGGTGAGGTGACCTTCCTGTTCACCGACATCGAGGGATCGACGCTGCTCTGGGATCAGTGGCCCGACATCATGGAAGCTGCACTCACCGAGCACGATCAGCGCGTGCGTGCGGTGGTCGACGCCTGGGGCGGTTACGTCTTCACGACTGCCGGCGACAGCTTCTCGGTCGCATTCGGATCGCCGACCGATGCCGTGTCCGCAGCCATCGCGATCCAGCTGGCGATGCGCGAGCCGGCGCTCGGTCTCGACCTGCGGGTGCGCATGGGTCTCCACACCGGATCGGCATCAGCCAGGGACGGCGACTACTTCGGCGGGGCCCTCAACCGGTGCGCGCGTCTCACGTCGACGGCGCACGGTGGCCAGATCCTGCTGTCGGGCTCGACGATGGAGCTCGTCGCCGGCGCGTTGCCCGCTGGTGTGGAACTGCTCGACCTGGGAGTACATCGCCTCCGTGACCTGGCAGAACCCGAGCGGATCCATCAACTGACCCACCCCGAACTCGAGTCGTCGTTCCCCAAACTGCGATCACTCGAAGGGCCGGGCGACACCCTCCCGAGCCAACTCACCAGCTTCGTCGGCCGTGTACGCGAGACCGCCGACGTCGAGGCGCTCCTCGGCGAGCACCGCCTCGTCACTCTGTCGGGCGCCGGTGGTGCGGGCAAGACCCGTCTGGCGCTGGAGGTGGCCGAGCATCTCGTGGGTTCGTTCCCCGATGGGCTCCGTTTCGCAGAACTTGCGGCGCTCTTCGACAAGGACGTGTTCGAGAACGAGGTGGCGGAACGCTTCGGCGCCACACCAGTGGCCGATGTCCCACTTGCCACGACGATCGCCGAAACCATCGGCAAGCGCCGCATGTTGGTGATCCTCGACAATTGTGAGCAGATCGTCGAACACGTGGCTGCGCTGAGTCGTGACCTGTTGCTCGCGTGCCCAAACCTCCACATCGTCGCGACCAGTCGTGAACGGTTGGCCATCGCCGGCGAAGTCGTCTATCGCGTCCCGTCGCTCTCCTTGCCACCGGCGGATGTCGACGCGGCGACCTGCATGGAGTTCGACGCCGTCCGTCTCTTCTTCGACCGGGCACGGCTCGTCGACCCGGGGTTCGAAGTCGGGCCGACCAACGTCGGTGACGTCGTTGCGATCTGTCGTCGTCTCGACGGCATCCCATTGGCGCTCGAGCTCGCTGCGGCCCGGGTGAGATCGATGTCCGCGGCGCAGATCTCGACGCGGCTCGACGAACGCTTTCGGATCCTCACGGCCACCGAACGTTCCGGTAGCGATCGTCAACAGACACTGTTGCGAACCATCGAATGGAGTCACGACCTTCTCGACGTGCACGAACGCACTGTCTTTCGTCGCCTCGGGGCGTTCGTCTCCCACTTCGGTCTCGAGGCGGCCGAGCAGGTGGCTGCAGGCGGTCCGATCGACGAGTTCGACGTGCTGGAACTCATCACCGGCTTGGTCGACAAGTCGATGGTCACGACCGAGCCCGGCGCCGACGGTCAGATCCGCTACCAGCTGCTCGAGAGCATCCGCGAATTCGCGCTCCGCCAACTCGACGAGGCATCGGAACGCGAGGCAACTGCCCGGCGTCATGCCGGTTACCACGCAGACCTCGCAGAGTCGCTGCAGGCCATGTATCGCCGAGGTGATCTCGCCGGAGCTCTCGTGCGCCTCGACGAATCGGAGGACAACTTCCGGTCGGCGCTGCGGTTCACGCTGGATGCCGCAGAGTGGGAACTGGCTGCTCGTCTCGTCGG
Organism: Ilumatobacteraceae bacterium; assembly: GCA_963829585.1. GTDB lineage: Bacteria > Actinomycetota > Acidimicrobiia > Acidimicrobiales > Ilumatobacteraceae > Sva-07. The sequence goes on from CAWHJD010000014.1 coordinate 8,862, forward strand.
CGGGCTGGGATACCTGTGGTACGCCGCGGGAACCCATCGCGAGGGGGTCCAGTGGTGTCGGGAACTGTTCGATGCCGATCCTGACCTCTCCGACCTCAAACGCGCCGGAGCGCTGCACAGCTACGCCAGCCTGCTCGGGGTGACGGGACGACCGGATCTGGGTATCGAGGTGAGTTACGAGCAGATCGCGTTGCGCCGGCAACTCGGTGATCCGATTCGACTCGGTGCCGCCCTCAACAACTTGGGCAACCTCATGAGCGACATCGGGGACCACCTCGGGGCGCGACCGGTCCTCGAGGAGGCGATCGAGAAGTTCCACGAGGGAGGCGAACATGCGTCGCTGGTGTTGAGCAGCCTCGGCGGTGGTGCGTGGTGGGTCGGCGACTATGACGACGCCGAACGTCGCTACCGCGAGGCCCTCCACGAGGCTCGAGCGGCCGAGGATGCATACGCCATCGCGGTGGCGATGGGAGGAATCGGCCAGTGCCTCGCGTCAGTCGGCAGGTGGGAGGAGGCGAGATCCTCGTTGGTCGAGACTCGGGAGCGGTTCGAGGAGCTCAACGTCACTCCGGGTGTGGCAGATTCGGACTTCTTCCTGGCACTGGTCGAGCGGGGAGTCGGCTCGCTCGTCGAGTCAGCCCGCCGACTGCAGATGGCGCTCAATGCGCCCGGCGAGACCTGGTACGACGAAGCCGACTACTGGATCGCCCAGGTGACGGCCTCGATCATCGACGACCATTCGACAGCAGCGATGCTGATCGGAGCCGCGGCGGCCCGATACGAACGGAGCAGCGTTGCCCAATCGGTGTCGATCGTGAGCGAACTCGAACAGACCACGCACGAGCTCCAGCGCCTCCTGGGCCCCGAGGAATTCGGTCGCTGTCACCGTGCCGGTGGTCGCCGGACCAGAACCGAGATCGTGCTGGCGACCAATGAGGCGCTCGAATCGTTCATCGCCGGCTTCGAGGGGTCCGACTCCGATGGAGACACGGACCGTGGCCTCTGATCCCCGGGCCATCGAGATCGTCGCACGAGTCGCGCCCGACGCGTCCGACGAGCACGACCTGTTCTTCGAGGGCTCCGACGGGGCCGACCGCCCGTCGCGGGTCGGCCCCGAGGAGTACCGGCGCTACGTCGGCGAGACGTGGCATCAGCGCGGGCAGGAATGCACGGGATTCGCCCTGGCCGCCATCGCCAACTTCCTGACGCGCAGGCAGCTCGGAGACGACGGCGCTCCTTCGGTGAGCCGTCGGATGCTCTACGAGATGGCGCAGCGATACGACGGGAACACCGGGACGTCGTGGGACGAGACCTCGACCCTTCGAGGTGCACTCAAGGGTTGGAGTCGCACCGGTGCCGCCCGTGACGAGCTGTGGCCGTACGACCCGCACGACGAGGACAACTCGGTTCACGGAACCCTCACGCTCGCCCGCCTGCTCGATGCCCGGACGCGCCCGCTGAGGTCGTACCGCAAGATCCGGGAGCGCCAGGTCGACGTGATGAAGGGTGCCCTCGCCGACGGACACGTTCTCTACGTCAGTGCTCGTTTGCACGTCGGGTGGTACCGGCTGTTCCTCCGCGACGACAACGATCAGCCGGTGATCACGATCCTGCCCGACGATGAGCCCTTGGGCGGCCACGCGTTCGTGATCGTCGGGTACGACGACGAACGGGCTGCCTTCTGGGTGCACAATTCGTGGGGTCCTGAGTGGGGTGTCGAGGGCTACGCGCTGCTGCCGTACGTCGACTGGGAAGTCCGCGGTCAGGATGCATGGGTCGTCGACATCGAACCACCGCGGGTCGACCCACCGCCGTCGCGTGGTGGCGAGGTGGCAGGCATCGTGACCGTGGGCGGGGGACCGGCGACTGCCGCCGAGACCCTCTCGTACCGAGAGATGTGGCCGCATCTGCTGGTGCTGCGCGACGACGGCAGGCTGGCGTCGGACGGCCTCTACGAGATGGACGCGGGATCCGTCGGCACCATGCTCTTCCTGTTCCAGGAGGCCACCATCGAGTGGACGCGTCGGCGCCTGGTGATCGTGGTCGACGGTGGATACCTCCCGACAGCGGAAACGATCGAACGTCAACGAGTGCTGCGCGACCGGTTGATGAACGAGGAGATCTACCCGATCTTCGTCGTCTGGGAGACGTCGTGGTGGTCGGATCTCGAGGACGAACTGAACGCGTGGCTGGAACGCTTCGGCGGGTCACCCGATCATGTCGATGTCGAGCGCGCGGCGATCGACCGATCGACGGCGGGACTCATCTGGTACGAGGTCATCCGTCGGTCGTCCGCCGCATGCGCATCACCTGGCGGTGGCGCCAGGCTGCTCGCCGAGGCGATAGCGACCAAGCGGAGTCAACAACCGACTCCCAGGCGGGGTCCATTCGATCTCCACCTCGTTTCCCACGGCGCCGGCGACCTGCTCGCCGCCGAACTCGCCGGACTGCTGCCACAGCCGATCTCGACAGCGACCGCTCTGGCCCCGGCGACGGCCGTGCCGGCCTTCCAGGGTGCGTACGGAGCCTTGCTCGACAGCGGTCGGCTCGACCATCTGGCCGTCGTGACCCTCGACGCAGTCGCCGAGGACGCCGATCGTGTCGGGCCGCTCGACCGGTCGTTCCTCCGACTCATCCCGGAACTTCGGATCGATCCGGGCGAGGCGGTGTCGCAGTGGCGGCCGGCGGTCGGCCCGGCCGCAGGAATCGGAGATCGGTACCTGTCCGATGGAGGACTCGGTGCCCATCGAGACGCCGGTCGGCTCAGCTGTGTGGACGTCTCCGAGTCGAGTCATCTCGACCTCGTCGGGGATGTCGCCGTCCACGAGTGGCTCGTCGGGACGATGCGGAGTCACGAATCGTCGTCCGTCCCACTTCCGACCGTGCAATCCGACCCTCTCGCGTCGGCCAGAGCGGCACTCCGCGCGCGCTGAGGGCGCGAGAGCGGGTTCGTCAGGTCGGCGTGGGGTCGACCCGGGGTGACTCTGACGGCAGGCCGCTGAGGTGGGCCGCGTCGTTGTAGCGGATGAGCTGCCAGGTACCCGACGGTGCCCGACGGAATTCGGTGATCGACGTGTTCAGGGTCTGCAGCTCGAAGGAGCCCGTCGGGGCGGCGCGCAGGAGTTGACGGAACGCGGCATCGACCACACCGCCGTGGCACGCCACCACGATCGTGCGCCCAGCATGCTCGCGCACGGTTCGGGAGATGGCGGCCCCGACACGGAGGTGGAATTCCGCAGTCGTCTCGCCACCGGGGAACACGTCGTGGTGGGGGTCGCCACTCCAGTCGGGCGACCCGAAGCGCTCGACGTAGCCGCCGAAGCTCATGCCGTCGATCTGCGGACCCGGATCGTGCTCGCCGAAGCCGCCGTCGATCTCGAGCCCGATGTCGGCGAACGACCGGGCGATGATCTCGGCCGTCTCGATCGCGCGCTGGAAATTGCTGGCGATCAGTACGCCGGGGGCCAGCTCGCCCGTCTCGCTCAGTCGTTCCCGAAGGCGCTCGGCCTGCAGACGTCCCAACGGCGAGAGGCCCGTGCACGAGCGGAATCCACCGATCACCCGGTTCACGGTGACGTTCGATTCGCCGTGGCGGATCAGAACGAGCGTGGTCGGATGTTCTTCGGTGGAGTCGGTCACGGCTCGTGAGGGTACGCGCCGCAGGGTTCGAAGTTGTTCTCGAGCGGGGTCATCGCTGCGGCGTCGGCACGATCGCGGAACTCCGCCAGGCCGGGCTGTCCGGCGATCCAGTCGAGACGTCGGGCCTGCCCGTCGGTGTCGGGGTCGACACGGAACACGAACGCGCTGAACGCTTCCGCGAAGTCCTCCTCGGGGTTCGTCGCGGCGTACGGTCCGAAGAACCCGTCGTCGATCGCGCAGCGCGCGTCGGCGCCTTCGGGGGAGTCCTCCTCGGGATCGACATCGTCGAGCACGTCGGCGGACCAGAACTCGTCGATCCAGGCGAGCATCAACGAGTCGTCGAGATAACAGCCGTCGCCGTTGAAATACGTCGAACACCCGTCGATGGCCTCGTCGGACCGTTCGAGTTGCTCCGGCGTCGCCGTGAACACGTGAGTGAACTCATGAGCAAGCGTGAGCAGGAGTTCGTCGGGGTCGGCCTTCGCCTCGACCGTGTTCACCGACATCTGGAACTGACTGGCGTCGTCATCGATCGGATTCACGAACGCGAGTGTCTCGGCCGCGTCGTCACCGTTTGGTTCGAAGCCGCCGAACAGTGCCAGGTCCGACAACTGCTCCTGCGGGGCGATCGTCGCCAGGTCGTCCCAGGCGTCGACGATCGTGGGGTCGGGCATCCCGAAGCACAGCTCGCCGAGATCGCCGTCGACAACCCGGTACGCCGATGTGAACACCACCGTGGCGTCCTCGCCGCTGAGGGTGTCCTGGCTGCACTCCGCCACTGTCGGCGGATCCGGCACGTCGTCGCAGGCGCTCGCGCCCCAGACCGTGGCCACGATCACTGCGATCGCCGAGCGACGTCGTGCCGAATGGGTCACCGCTCGATCATGTCAGCCATTGTCCGCCTTGATCGAAAGTGCGCCCGTGCGGCAACCTGCGCCGTACAGTTCGCACCGATGGGTGAGCGCGTCGGCGACAGGTATCTGGTCAGTGATGACGAACGTGCCCGCTTCGAACGGGACGGGTACGTCCATCTCCGGGGCGTCTTGAGTGCCGACGAGGTCGATGCCATCGAGGTCGTCTACGACGCGTTCATGCGTGGCGAGATCGACGTGCCCGGCAAGGACCTCTCCGACATGGTGACAGGGGAGTACGGGACCGATCCGAGCCACTACGCGATCTTCAACGTGATGCTGCCTCGGCGCTACCACCCCGACTGGCAGGACAACATCTTCGAACGAGTGGGGTTGTCGATCGCCGAGCAGTTGTGCGGAGAAGGCATGGTGCTCGACTTCGACCAGCTCCTCGCGAAGCAGCCCGGCCGTGCCGACGCCGTGTTCGCGTGGCATCAGGACCAGGCCTACTGGATCAACACCGACGATCGCCGTACCGCCACGTGCTGGCTCGCGGTCGACGACTCCACGATCGAGAACGGTTGCATGCAGTTCCTTCCCGGGAGCCATCGCGAATCCGTCCGACCACATCGTCCGCTCAGCGGCAGCCGTGAGGACCAGCACACACTGGTGACCGATCTGCGGCCCGACGACGTGCTCGTTCCCGTGGAGATCCGTCGCGGCGACATCACCGTCCACAACGAGGGTGTGCTGCACGGATCGGGCGGCAACACCTCCACGACCAGTCGTCGTCGGGCCTACATCACTGCGTTCCGCTCGGTGGAGGCGGTCCGTCAGGAGCGTGCGCTCGGTTTCACGCACTCGCACAACGACGCTCCCGACCTGCTCGCCAACGTCGACGGCCTCCTCGCCTCCGACTGACCGGTCTTTCCGGACCCGACCCCGACAGACCGGTCTTTCCGGACCCGACCCCGACAGACCGGTGTTCTAGGGTCGGTACATGCAGTTGACCTACTCCGAGTTCGAGTTGATGCAGGACCATCCCGACCTGCAACCTCAGGTGATCCTCGGACAACGCGTGCACGGTGGATTCGACGACAGCGGCGCCTACCGACCACCGCGGGCCCTCGTTCGTGAACGAGCACTCGATGCGTGGACGGATGCGCTGCGGATGCGCGGTGGCGACGTGTTCGACGCGAACTCCTCCCTCCTGGCCGGTGCTCGTGTCGTCAACGTCGCGCAGCAGCGGGTCCTCCTGCGCAACGGGCTCGGTAGATGGTTCTGGAATCAGCTGACCGTCACCGGCAAGATCGAGGCGCGGGGACGGCTCTTGGCCGACATCGCCTTTCCCGACCTCCAGCCCGTGATCGTCGAGGACATCTCCGAGATGGCGATCGGCCATCTCGGCGGTGGGTTGCTCGTCGCCCACGGGCTCGATGAAGGCGGCCAACCCGACCTCGGCATCGGCGGCCACGACGTGATGTGGTTCCTCGCCCGCGATCTGGCCTTCGGGGAGGACGCCTACCCCGACGCCGAACCGCCTGACAACATCGGCCGCCCCGACGCCGGCACCCGCTACATGCCCGAGCTCCCGCCGGAGATCGAAGGGCTGATCTCGCTGCTCGCCAACCTGCTCATCATCGAGTTCCGCGCCGAACTCGGTTTCGCCGAGGCCCAGGCGATCCTTCGTGCACCCGACGTGTTCGTCGATCGACGCGAGGACGCGGAACTCGCCGCCGAGATCATCGAGCGGATCCGTACCGACGAGCTCATCCACGTCCGGTCGCTGTGCGTGTACCTCGGCGAGCTGCGATCGGTCACCTTCCGCACAGCCGACGGCGGCACCGTCAGCGGGAGTGAACTCATCGATCGCTTCTGGGACGGGATGGTGCACTGGGCGACCGTCGAGCAGCCGGCGCTCAACGTCGAACGAGTCCGCCCCGAAGTCGAGGCTACATCGCCACGCACCCCGAGGCGGATCGCGTACGCGCCGAATTCGACGCCGCCGAGGGCTGAACGTCAGACCCGGCAGGCTCCGCTCGATCGCAGCCGGGCCCGTAGGGCCCAGGCGAGCATCGCGATCGACGCGACCGCGAGGAGTGGCTGGACCGGTTCGAACCACTGGCGGGCACCCGTTGCCCCGAGCGCGACGATCACCAGTTTGTTGCACACCGGACAGCCGACGGCGAAGAACGACAACAGGCCGGCGATGCCGCCGTTGCGTGTCGGTGCGTCGATCTCCTCGGGGGCAGAGGGTGGACCGGTGATGCCGGCGACGTCGCGGACGTAGGTCGCGGCGAGCAGCCCGCCGAGGACGGCAGTGATCACCAACGTGGGGTACGACCACCACGTCACGGGCACGGGCCGCCCGAAGACCGGATTCGGGATCACGTCGGTCGGCAGGCCGATCAACAGCGCCACGATCACGGCTGCGACGGCTGCTGCCGCCCAGCGGCGTGACGACCAGCCGGCGAGACTGCCCCAGGACGACGTGGAGCGTGTGGGTGGGAGTTGGAGGTCGACCACGCCCACACCCTAGGGGGTATCACCGTGTAAGTGAACCCTGCAAGTGAACCCTGCAAGTGAACCCGTCAGCGTGACGAGAGATTGGCGAGCGCGGCGGCGATGACGCCGTCGAAACGTGTGGCCACCGCATCGAACCAGGCCGGGTCGTCGTCGGCGAATGCAGCCCGCACCTGGGCGCGAACGGTGTCGGCGCCGGCTCCGAGTGGGTCGCCGGACGAGTGCAGGACGGCGTCGGCCCGCAACGCCTGCAGCACCGAGATCGTGTCGACCGTGCCGAACTCGAGTGCCACCGCAGTCACTTCGGCGGACGGAACGAGTCGATCGAGCGCGCCGAGCCAATCGCCGCTCAGATTGGCGGACACGCTCTCACCGTCGAGCATCGATCGCACGTCTCCCCACCAGGCGGTGCCCCGCTCGTAGCCGGCGGTGCCGCGCCCCTCGTGGGAGATCAGCTCACCGTGGCCCCACGGCCCGAGCCCGGTGTGGAGATCGATCACGGCCAACCGCTCGGCGGCCCCGAGCAGCTCGTCGACGTGTGCGTCGAGCCAGCGATGCGACCACACCGGCCCGGCTCCGCCGTAGAAGACACCGGTCGGATGCGTGTACTGGCCGCCGCTCACGACCTCCTGCAGGCGTTCGAATCCCACCTCCTCCGCGTGGGCGAGCAGTGCCATCGTCGTCGACTGCTGGGTGTCGTCGTCCCACTCGTCGGGAACCAGGAGGTGGGCGATGCCGCCGTAGTCCTCGTTCGCCGGCGGCGGCTGCGACCAATCGATGAAGTTCCGGTTGAGGTCGACGTTGTCCTCGTTGACCCTGCGAACCCACGAGAACCCGAACGGGTTGAACGCGTGGAGCAGCACGACACGCACGTCGTCGGGCCGGTCGTCGCAGTGGCGGTCCAGCCAATGGTGCTGCAGCGCGGATCCGGTGAACCCTTCGACGCCATGGGTGCCCGACACGACCAGCAGCACCGACGTTGCGTCGTCCGGGCCGAGCGACGCGACGTCGATCGCGAGCACCTCACCGGCCAGTCCGCGGGACGGATGCTCGTGGGAGGTCACCGTCGCACCTGCCTCGCCAGCTGCAGCGAGCAGGCGTGATCGCGACTCCTCGTACGTGCTCGTGAGCCCTCGTCGTGCGTTCATGTCGGTACCTCCACGACCCAGCATGACATCTGCTCACGACTACAGTCGCCCCATGACGTACGTAGGAGATCGGCTCGTCTTCGATGCCGACAGCCACGTGATGGAGCTTCCCGGCTGGCTCGAGGAGTTCGCCGACCGTTCGACCGCCGAGACGTTGCGGCCGTTGGCCCTCGGGGGCGCCGGTGCCCTGGCCGACCGGGCCGTCGAGGAGGCAGCGACGCGTCAGGCCGGGGGAGTGGCCACACTCGATGCCGACCCCGTCGAACTCCTGCGCTCGAAGGGATGGGCTGCGATCGGAGCATTCGACTCCGCGGAGCGTTCCTTCGTCCTCGATCAGTTGGGCTTCGCCGCCCAACTCGTGTTTCCGACGTTCGCTGCCACACAGTTCGCCGGCAGCGATCTCGACCTGCTCTACGGGGGATCGGACGCACTGAACCGTGCCATGGCGGCGTTCTGCGCCGGTGACGTCCGCATGCTCGCCGTCGCCTCGGTGCCGTGGGGTGACCCTGCCCGCACGATCGAGTGCGCCCGGCGCGCGATCGCCGAGGGGTGTCGTGCGGTGATGGTGCCGACCGACCTGCCACGCGGGGTGGTGTCGCCGACCCACCCCGATCACCACATGCTGTGGGCGTTGCTCGAAGCGGAGAATGTCCCGGTGGTCAGCCACATCGGCGGCGGCGGCCGACCCGTACGCGCCGGATTCCACGACAACGGCCACACGGTGACCGACTTCCTCGGCGGTGGCGAGAACGTGCGGGCCAAGGACTTCATGGCGATCCACCAGCGACCCGAGGTGTTCTGGGCGGCAATGGTCCTCGACGGGATGTTCGAACGCTTCCCCGGCCTGCGAGGTGCCTCCGTCGAGGAGGGTGCCATGTGGGTCGTCCCGTGGATTCGGCGCCTCGACCGGGCCATGCAGTTCGCCAAGACCGAGGCACCGCTGCGTGACCTCACGAAACTGCCCAGCGAGTACGTCCACGAGCACCTCCGGTTCACGCCGTTCGCCGGCGAACCGGTCGGGTGGATGCTCGACCAGGCCGGAGCCGACCTGTTCATGTTCTCGTCCGACTACCCGCACCCGGAAGGCACGAAGGACCCGATCGGCCGCTTCGAGGCCACGATGGACACCTCCGACCAGTCGACGATGACCGGCTTCTACAGCACGAATTTCGCCGCCCTCTACCGCGACGCCGTGCCGGTCTGAGGCACAGCGCATGAAGCTTCTCTGTACGGCCGACCTGCACTATCGCCTGCCGCAGCTCGACTGGCTGGTCGAGCAGGCGGGCGACGTCGACGTCGTGGTGATCCCGGGCGATCATCTGCAAGTGGTCGGTGCCGCGCCGCTCGAAGTGCAGATCGTCGTGGTGTCGAAGTACCTGCAACGACTGTCGGAGCAGGCGCTGGTCCTCGCATCGTCCGGCAATCACGATCTCGACGGCCCCGGACCGACGGGGGAGCAGGCAACCGAGATGGCTGCGGGGGCTGGCATCGGACCGACTCGTCGTCGACGGTCAGTCGACCGACGTCGACGGAGTGCGCTTCACCGTGTGTCCGTGGTGGGACGGGACCCAGACCCGACAACTGGTCGAAGATCAGCTGGCAGCGGCCGCCGTCGACCGTCCGGATCGGTGGATCTGGGTGTATCACTCGCCACCGGCCGACTCACCCCTGTGCCAGGCGGGCTCGAAGGCGTATCCCGACCCCGACCTCGCGGCGTGGATCGACCGTTGGCATCCCGATCTGGTGATCTGTGGCCACATCCACCAGGCGCCCTGGGTCGCCGGTGGAGGATGGGTCGACCGGCGGGGCTCGACGTGGCTCGTCAACGCCGGTCATCAGCCGGGGCCGATGCCGGCTCACATCGTGATCGACCTCGACGAATCCACCGCTGAATGGGTCGCACTGCCGGATCGCGAACTCGTCGAGATGGAGTTCGGGCCCGTTCAGTAGTCGAGGTCGGGCATCCGGGCCGACCCCGGGCTCACGGCCTTGGTCTGGTGGTGCATCAGCGTGCTGAGGATGTCGTCGAGCATGCCGAGGTGTCCGGACTCGTCTCCGTACTGCCGCTTCACATCGGTCAGATGGCCTGTGAGGTTGTCGAGCCGGGTCGCCAACGCCCTGGCCACATCGAGGAGGACGTCGGGACGATCGCGCAGGTACGCCGCACCGTCGTCGGCCAGCAGCACCGTGCAGTCCGACAGTGCACGCACCGTGGCGGTCGCCGGGCGCTCGAGCACGGTCGACATCTCACCGAGCACGGCACCGGGTGTGTCGAGCATCGCCAGCGTCACGCCGTCACGTTCGATCGACACCGACCCCTCCACCAGGATCACGATCGAGCCGAAGGGCGTCCCCTGCTCGACCACGACGTCGCCGGCTGCGAACGACCGGCGTGGCAGGTCGTCGCATCGCTCGATCAGATCGGTCATCGAGCCATTCTGGCACTCTGCGGGCGGCCGCCGACGCCCGCGCGGGCGCGTCACCGAGACGTAACCTGCACGACATATGTGTGGACGCTTCGTCTCCGCCGGGAGCCCCGACAGGATCGCTGCCTACTTCGACACGGTCCTGCCCACCGAGGTGGTGGCCGAATCGCTCGGCGAGAACTACAACGTGGCGCCCACGCAGGACATCTACGCCGTCGTCGGTACCGGTGACGGCGCCGCGCGGCTCGACACGTTCCACTGGGGACTCGTCCCGAGTTGGGCGAAGGATCGCAGGATCGGCTCCAAGATGGTCAATGCCCGTGCCGAGACGCTCGCCGAGAAGCCGGCGTTCAAGAGCCTGTTCCGCACCAAGCGGTGCATCGTGCCGATGGACGGGTTCTACGAGTGGAAGGCCGGTTCCGAGGGGGGCCCGGTGAACACCAAGGGCAAGCTCCTCAAGCAGCCGATGTACATCCATCGGGCCGATGGCGACCCGCTCGCCGTGGCCGGACTCTGGACACGCTGGAAGGATCCCGACGATCCTGAAGGTCGCTTCCTGCACAGCGTCACCGTGATCACGACTGCGGCGAACGGCATGGTCGCACCGGTCCACGACCGGATGCCCGCGATCCTCCCCTCGAGCCAGTGGGCCACGTGGCTCGACCCCGCCAACCAGGATCTCGACGTCCTCGCCCCGCTCCTCGTGGGTTGCGACGACGACGTGCTCGTGATGCACGAGGTGTCGACCGAGGTCAACAACGTGCGCAACAACCGGGCCGACCTGATCGCAACGCTGGAGTAGCACGCTGGCTCACAGCGCGAGGTGGCTCAGGTGACGAGGTAGAAGGTCAGCAGATCGCTGGTCACCGGCGGAAAGAGTGCCTCCATCAGCTCGCGCTGGCGGCCGAGCAGCACATCTGCCGTTGCGGGCCTCCAGTCCCCGCTGCTCCGAATGGTCCGAGCACCAGGGGAGCGAGGGCGTCCGGTGCGCACGCCCGAGCCGCCCTTCGACACCGGTGCCTGCTCGGGGCCCCCGGCGACGACGTCGGACATCGAGTCCTCGTCGATCGAGAACCGGACGTGACTGCGCCACGACGACAACAGCACCTCATGGCGGCCACCGAGCCCGGCGGACCGGAAGCGCTCGAGGAGTACGGGACGAAGGTGTTCGAGGAGCGGCGACAGTGCCGGGATGCGTCCGTAGAACCAGTCGCGGCTCCGATCGGGCGCGTCGGGTGCCGCGGCGATCTCGCCGAGCAGCTGGTCGGTGCCTGCCGCTGGCCGCTCCAGAATCGCCACCTCGCCGTCGCGGGCGCTGGCAGCGACGAGCGCGCGGACTCCGTCGGTGCGACCGGCCACCTCGCCCAGAACGAGACCTTCGCCAGGCGGTGTCCGGCGGGCAGTGGCGACGATCGCGCCGTCGTGTTCGGCGACGAGTTGGGTCGAACCCGAGCGCTGCACGAGCCACCTCCAGCATCCGGGGGAGTGGGGCATCCGGACGTCGGCGACGCGCTGAGCGGCGCTCTGCAGCGCCTCCATCGCCTCGATGTCCTCCAGCGTCGCCGCACGCACGGTGATGTCGGGATCGGCGACGGGGACGTCGACGACGTCCCAGGGCAGCGGTACCGGCATCGCGTAGGAGTAACCGAACTGTCGGTAGAAGAACGGGATACCGATCATCACCTGGAGCAGATCGCCGCGGTCGGCCGACCGCCGATGGGCCTCGCCCATCAGCGCCCGCACCAGACCGCGTCCCTCGTGGTCGGGAGCCGTGGCCACCAGCTCGACCTGGCCGGTCGGCACGGTGACGCCCGAGATCGACACCGACTCGCGCAGCAGGGTTGCCGTCGACACCACCCGATCACCGTCGGTGACGACCATCACGGCGTCGATGCCGTCGCCGTCGTCGTCGACGACGAGCTGCAGGTCCTCGGCATCGGCCTCGTCACCGCGAGCGGCGAGGAGGGTCCCGATCTGATCGAGGTCGCGTTCGACAGCGGTGCGCAAGGTGAGTCCGTCGGCCAACTTCACCGAAGTGAAGGTAGTGCCGAAGGTGATGAACCGTCAGCGGTGGGGCGGCACGGGTTCGGGCCGGTCTCAGGCCGAGACGCCGGTGGCACCGACCGAGCGGAGCTGCGCCCGGATCGCCTCGGCCCACGACTCGAGGTCGTCCCGGCTCACCGAGGCCGCGGCATTGGCGAAGCTCAGTTCCGACATCGACGAGGTCGGGATCACGTGCACGTGGGTGTGCGGCACCTCGTAGCCGGCCACGATGAGGCCCACGCGCTCGCATCCGAAGGCCGCTCGCTGGGCGGTGCCGATCGTGTGAGCGACCGAGAACAGGTGCGCGACGAGCTCGGCCGGGGCGTCGATCCAGTGGTCGACCTCCTCGATCGGAACGACCAGCACGTGACCGGGAGCCATCGGGTTGATCGACAGGAAGCCCACGCAGTGCTCGTCACGCCACACGAAGGTGCCGGGAAACTCGCCCTGGATGATCTTGGTGAACACCGTGGTCATGCAGGCACCATACGCTGTGCCCGGTGACCGATCCCGCCGTTCCCGATCGTGGCCTCGTCGTGACGTCACCGTCGATGTTCGACGGCATGTGGACGGTGCCGAACCTGTTCACCCTCGTTCGGCTGTTGTGTCTGCCCGTCTTCCTCTGGGTGCTCTTCGGGCTCGACGAACCGGTCGTCGCCGCCCTCATACTCGGCGCGCTCAGCGCCACGGACTGGGTCGACGGCTATCTCGCCCGTCGTCTCGGCCAGGTCAGCGAGTTCGGCAAGGTCTTCGACCCCACCGTCGATCGCCTGATGTTCATCGTCGCGATCACTGCCATCATCATCGACGGCGCGATCCCACTGTGGTTCGCCATCGCCGTGCTCGCACGAGAAGTCCTGGTGGGGCTGATGATGGCGGTCGCCACGCTCGTGTACAAGATGCCGCGTATCGACGTGACCTACCTGGGCAAGGTGGCCACGGCGCTCCTGATGTTCGCGGTTCCCGGCTTCCTGATCGGCAGCAGCGGGGAGTCGTACGCAGGGCTGTTCCAGTTCGCCGCGTGGGTCGTCGGCATCCCGGGGCTGGTTCTGAGCTACTGGACCGGTATCGCCTATATTCCGCAGGTGCGACGGGCCATCGCTGCCGGTGGATCCGCTCGCGCCGAAGCAGTTACAGCCGACACGTGAACCCAGGTACGGTGGCACCATGAACATCCCTTCCGAACTTCGTTACTCGACCGATCACGAATGGGTGCGCGTCGAGGGAGACACCGTCACGATCGGGATCACCGAGTACGCCCAGGACGCGCTCGGTGACGTCGTGTTCGTGGAGATGCCGGAACCGGGAGCCGCAGTCGAGGCCGGAGCGACCTTCAGCGAGGTCGAGAGCACGAAGTCGGTCAGCGACATCTACGCACCCGTGAGCGGATCGATCAGTGCGGTCAACGACGCGCTCGAGTCGCAGCCCGAGCTGCTCAACAGCGATCCGTACGGCGAGGGTTGGATCTGTCGGATCGCGATGACCGACGTGGCCGAACTCGACGCCCTGATGGATGCCGAGGCGTATCGGGCGCTGACGGAGGGCTGATCTTGAGTTCCTATGTCTTCTGCAACCAGTGCGGGCACCGCAACCCGCCGACGAGCAGCTTCTGCTCGAGCTGCGGATCACCGCTCGATTCGCTCGACGACCGAACGATCACGCTCAGTGCCGTCGATCCGTTGCAGGATGCGCCCGGGTCGGAGGACGACGTGGTCGTGGCGATCGGGGAGCTGCCCAACGAGGTCGGCGTCCTCATCGTGCGAGCCGGCGCTCAGGCCGGCGCCCGGTTCGCCCTCGACGAAACCGTCACCCGCCTCGGTCGGCATCCCGAGTCCGAGATCAGCCTCGACGACATCACGGTGTCTCGACGTCATGCCGAGATCGAGCGCACGCCTGACGGCCATGTCGTCAGCGATGCGGGATCACTCAACGGCACCTACGTGAACCAGGAGCGCATCGACAGGATGCTGCTCCGTCACGGCGACGAACTCCAGATCGGCAAGTTCCGTCTGGTGTTCTTCGAACGGCCCGATGCCTGATTCCGTGCCGCCCACGTCGACGTCGGTGGCCGGGCAGCCCGCCACGCTCGGCAGTCACCTGTCGATCGGGGAGGTGCTCGCGCTCCTGCTCGAGGAGTTCCCTGATGTCACCATCTCGAAGATCCGGTTCCTCGAGAGCCAGGGTCTGATCGATCCGGAACGCACGGCGTCGGGGTACCGCAAGTTCTACTCGGACGACGTCGAGCTGCTCCGCTGCATCCTGCGCGAACAGCGTGAGAACTACCTGCCGCTGCGGGTGATCAAGGACCGCATCGACTCGGGCGAGATCGATCCGACCCACGACCATCCACGACCGCGTGGCATCAAGAACGTGTCGGAGACCTCCGACATCCCGCGGCCCGACACCCATCCGAGCGCAGGCGGAGTCCGTCGTGCCGCCGGGGGCGCACGGGCCTGGTTCGTCGGCGAACGGCGACGCCGTGACCGGAGCAGCGGTTCTCTTCCAGCGGACCGACGCGCCGGTGGAGCCGCAAACAGCGGAGCCGCAGGCAGCGGAGCCGGCCGCCGCCGCGACGTCGCCCCCGGCTCCCGAGAAGCCGGCGCCGAATGTCGGAGCCGTGCTCGCAGGGCTGTTGCTGACCGCCGACGAGCTGTGCGCCATGGCGGGTCTGACTCGTGCGCAGCTCGCCGATCTGCAGTCGTACGGCGTGGTGATCGCGCAGTCGAATCGTCCCGACGCGTCTGTTCGACGAGGACGCCGTCGAGATCGCCACGGTGTCGAAGCGGTTCCTCGATGCCGGTCTCGAGCCGCGGCACCTTCGTGGCTGGCGCGTGGCTGCCGATCGGGAGGTCGGTCTGCTCGAACAGCTCATCCAACCGCTCCTGCGTCAACGCAATCCGGAGGCACGCGCACAGGCCGTTGCCCAGCTGAGCGAGCTGGAGTCGATCGGCGGGCGCCTGCGCGAGGCGATGATGCGGTCGTCGCTGCGCCAACACGGCGGTCACTGAGCGCGACGCCGCTGCGCGCGGCCGGCCCGGGTACAGTGGCGACCGTGGTCCCTCTGGAATTGATCGGCGTCCGGGTCGAAGTGCCAGCGAACACGCCGATGTTGCTCCTCCGCGAAGCCGAGGGCCGTCACCGACTGCTCCCGATCTACATCGGCAACCCAGAGGCGTCGGCGATCCACTACGCCCTCGAAGGCGTCGTGCCACCACGCCCGTTGACACATGATCTGATGCTGATCCTGCTCGGTGAACTCGGTGCCAACCTGACCCAGGTCGTCGTGACCGAGATGCGCGATCGCACCTACTACGCCGAACTGCATCTCACGACCGAGACCGGCGACAAGGTGGTCTCGGCCCGCCCGTCCGACGCGATCGCGCTGGCGATCCGCTGCGGCGCGCCGATGTTCGCGTCGGATGCCCTGATCGACGAGGTCGGCCAGGAACCGGTGATCGAGCCCGAAGACGACGCCGCGGAGATCATCGACGAGTTCAAGGACTTCATCGAGAACGTCAGCCCCGAAGACTTCCAGTAGTGCTCCACTCGCGGGAGCCTGCGGTCTTTCCGGACCCGACCCCGAAAGACCGCGTCGGTGCGGGCGGTTCTCGTCACTAGCATTGCCACGTGCGTCTTCGATCCGTTCTCGCCCGTGCGACGTTGGTCGCAGCTGTCGTCGCAAGTACGGTCGTGACGGCCGTCATCGAACCCGTCGGTTCTGTCTCGGCGGCGGGTGCCACCAGTGCGTACGTGGCGATGCCCGTGTCTCAACGTCTGGTTGACACTCGGCTCACCTCACCGCTGGCACCCGGCGGCTCACTCTCGGTGAGCGTCACGGGTGCGGCGCCGCTCCCGGCCGCCGGCACGGTCACCGCAGCGGTACTGAATCTGACGGTGACTGCGCCGTTCGGTGCCGGCTACTTCACCGTGTGGCCGCACACCAGCGCTCGGCCGGAGGCATCGAACCTCAACATCGACGAACTCCTGTCGCTGGCCGGAGGAGCGGTCCCCAACCTGGTGACGGTACCTGTCGGGTCTGACGGTGTGGTCGACGTCTACAGCAGTGGCGGCGGCAACGTCATCGTCGATCTCCTCGGCTACTACACGGCGGCCGACACCGCTACAGCGGGTCGATTCGAGTCGCTGCCTGCGCCCACGCGGGTCATGGACACGCGCCGTGTCGCCACGTTCGCCCCCGGAGAGACGCGGGGGTTCACGATCCCCGGTGCGGCCGGAGCGAACGCTGTTGCCGTCAACCTCACCTCCGTGACGACACGGCCGGGTTACTGGCAGGTGTACCCGATGGGCGGTGCCGTGCCGGCGACGTCGAACCTGAACTCCCCAGCCGGGCGGGAACGCCGTTGCCGCCAACCAGGCCATCGTCACCGTCGATGCCGGTGGAGGGATCAACATCTACTCCGAGCAGGGCGGCGACCTGATCATCGACCTCGTCGGCACCTACACGGGCGCCGGCGCACCGCCGAGCTCGGTCGGCCTGTTCGTGCCGACCACGTCGCCGACACGGATCGTCGACACCCGCGTCCCGTTGCTCAACCCGCTCGGCGGCACGCAGCGTCCCGAGCCGGCGTGGAGCTTCGAGGTTCCCGTTTCCAGCAACCCGGCGATCGGGCGGTCGGACGTCTCGGCGGTCGTGCTGAATGCCACGAGCGCTGGGACTCTCACCACCGGCTACATCACGGTGGGAACCGCCGGTGCGACGGCTCCCGGTGAGCGACCCTCCACGTCGACCATGAACGTCGTGCGTCCGGGCCAGGTCCTCGCCAATCACGCCATCGTCCCGGTGTCGACCCGAGGATTCTCGATGTTCACCGAGGCGGGTGGTGACATGATCGCCGACCTCGCCGGGTACTTCCTCGGGAGCCCTTCGGCGGCGTCGTTCGGCGGTCCCGTCAACGCCCCGTCACCCACGTGTGCGACACCGAAGGTCGGCTATCCGGCGGCTCCCGTCGGGCCGATCGTGTGGGGATCGTCGCGCGCCTCGGTGGCGACGCTGCAGAGCCGACTCTCGTCACTCGGGCTTCTGGAACGCCGGCACCGACGGTGGGTACGGCCTCACGACGGTCCAGGCCGTGATGGCCTTCCAGAAGTGGAAGGGGCTGCCGGCGACCACCGTCGTCGACGTCGCGACCGCCGCTGCCTTGAACCTGCAGGTCTGCCGTCCCGGAGCCCGCACGACCAGTGGCACCGTCTTCGAGGTCGACAAGGGCAAGCAGATCGCCTACGTGGTCCAGAACGGTCAGACGCGCTTCATCTTCAACGTCTCCACCGGCAACGGGCAGAGCTACGACGAAGAGGACCAGAAGAACGCCGGCAGCCGGGTCATCGGGATCGCCACCACACCGACCGGTACGTTCCGCACCTATCGAGAGAGCGATGTCGCCCGGTACGAGAGTGACCTGGGCACGCTCTACCGACCCAAGTTCGTCGTGGGCGGCATCGCCGTCCACGGCGCCCGGAGCGTGCCGAACTATCCGGCGTCACACGGTTGTATCCGTGTGGTCAATCCGGTGATGGATCTCATCTGGGGCGAGGACCTGCTCCCACTGCGATCCACCGTGTGGATCTACGACTGACGCGTCAGTCGAACAGCGCTTCGTTCAGCCTGCGGAGCCGGGCCACCAGCGTGTCGATGACGTGCATGGCGATGTCGGGCTCTTCGTGGAGCAGCGTGCGCATGTTCCATGCCGACAACCCGAGTGTGTCGAGTTCGCTGGTCGCGACGATCGCCGCCGAACGGGGACTGCCGTCGAGCACACTCATCTCACCGAAGTGGTCGCCAGGTCCGAACGTGGCGACGCGACTCGTTGCGGATCCGCGCCTCGGCGGTACCGCTGACGACGATGTACAACCGGCCGAACCGTCCCGACGAATCCGCATCGATCACCGTCTCGTCCGACACCGAAGTGATACGGCTTGGTCTGCTGAGCGATCCGTGCGAGCGTCTTGTCGTCGAGGCCCGCGAACAAGCCGACACCCCGAAGTGAGGCCACTGTGCTGTCTTCTTGCTTCATGGTGACTCCTTGCCGTCGGAAGTGCCGAGACTACTCACTGTTGACGCGGCGGTCCGAACTCCGTAGTGTCGATCGTCTCACACAGCCGTAACTACGGTCGTGTGAGACGTGCGACGTGTTCGGACAGGTCGTGATGTTGGGCGAAATGAACCGGAGGAACCTCGTGCAGAACACGTCAGACGACTCCGCAGCGACCGCTGCGGAACTCGGATACAGCGGAACCCAGACGGCCAAGGTCGTGGGCATCTCGTATCGTCAACTCGATTACTGGGCACGGACCGACCTCATCCGGCCATCGCTGAGCGACGCCACGGGGAGTGGGAGTCGGCGGGCCTACTCGTACAACGACCTGCTGGAGCTCAAGGCGATCAAGAAGCTGCTCGACGCGGGCATCAAGCTCGAGCAGGTGCGCAAGGTCTTCGAGTATCTCCGCCAACACGTCTCGACCGACATCGCTGCAGCCCACATCGTGATCGACGGCGGCAGCGTCATGCTCTGCGACGGCGACCAGCTCGTCGACGTCCTCAAGAATGGTCAGGGCGTCCTCAACGTGCTGTCACTCGGTGGGGTCCGCGAGGAACTCGAAGCCGATCTGGCCCCGACGTCGGCCGATCGCGGTCGACATCGACGACCACCGCCGCACGGGATGACGCTCAAGCGTTCGCCACTCGACGCCGAGCACCGGTCGCTCGGTGCGACGATGGTCGAGTTCGGGGGCTGGGAGATGCCGATCGCGTATCCGTCGGGCACCATCGACGAACACCTGGCGTGCCGCAACCGAGCCGTCATGTTCGACGTGTCGCATCTCGGCACCGTGCGTGTCGAGGGCGCCGACGCCTTCGACACGCTCCAGGCGACGCTGACCAACGATCTCGCCAAGATCGCGCCGGGCCGCGCCCAGTACACGCATCTGCTCGATCCCGTGGATGCGTCGGTGGTCGACGACATCATCGTCTGGTGGCACTCCGACGGAGTGTTCGACGTGATGCCGAACGCGTCCAACACCAGCGGTGTCCGCGCGGCCATCGGTGGCACGGACACGACGAGTTCCCGGGCCGTCATCGCTGTCCAGGGCCCCCAGGCCAAGGAGCTGGTGGCCACCGTCTTTCCCGAAGCCGGCGCGATCGGCCGATTCCGGGTTGCCACGGGCGACTGGCGCGGTGTCGAGTGCGCCGTGGCCGGTACCGGCTACACGGGCGAGGCAGGCGTCGAGATCGCCGTGCCGACTGATGCGGCTGCGGACTCTGTGGCGGGCTCTCCTCGAAGCGGAGATCACGCCCGCCGGGCTCGGAGCACGTGACACGTTGCGGCTCGAAGCCGCGCTGCCCCTGCACGGTCACGAGCTCGGTGCCGGGATCACCTCGCTGCAGGCAGGTCTCGGCTGGGTCGTGGCCTGGGACAAGCCGTCGTTCGTGGGCCGCGATGCGGCCGTTGCCGAACGTGATCGCGGCATCACCCGACGGCTGATGGGAATCGCGACCGAGGGCCGACGTCCGACGCGGGCCGGCTGTGTCGTGTCGATCGACGGTGTCGCGGTGGGTGAAGTGACGAGCGGCAACTATTCGCCGGTGCTCGGCCACGGCATCGCCTTGGCGTTCCTGCCACCACAGACAGAACTCGGGACCGCCGTGATCGTCGACGTCCGTGGAAAGCCGGTCCCCGGCACCGTCGTCGAGACGCCCTTCGTGCAGCGCTGACCCGCCCGCCATGAGCGAAGCGACCGGACGTCGGTCGCTTCGCTCATCGCAGGGCCGTCATGGCTCAGGACGGTGCGGCCCGCTTCTTCGCCGGCGCCTTCTTCGCGGGCGCCTTCTTGGCCGCTCGCTTCTTGGTGGGCGCCTTCTTCGCCGCCGCCTTCCTCGCGGGTGCAGCCTTCTTCGCCGCCGGCACCGGGGCGGGCGGGTGGACGACCTTGGTTTCGGTGGTGATCGTGCGGGTCGACGGGGGAGGGGACTGGCTGCGACTCCCCGGTACGCGGAATCCGCCGAAGAGGCCACCGGCCGACTCCGCCAGCTGTGTCAACGGGCTCAGGCGGTGCGACACCTCGACGAGCAGGTCGGAGAACTGGCCGATCTGTGACGGAAGCTGTGCGAACGCCGGCGTGCTGAGGGTGTCGGCGAGACGGTTGAGCCCGGGAGCGACGGCCATCGCCGGTCCGCTGACCACCTGCATCATCTCGTCGGCGATCCTGACCGTACGGGTCACCTGGGGGATGGCGGCACGGATCGGTTCCTCCACATCGGCGAGCAACGAGTTGATGCGCGCGGTCGTCTCGTTGAGGTTGGCCATCGCACGATTGAAGTTCTCGACGCCCTTCAGGAACTCGTCGACGCCCTTGCGGAACTGCTCGAGCGAGCGCACCGTCGCCGACAACGGTGTCGCGAACAAGGTGAACAGGTCAGCGAGCGGGTCGTTTCGGTCCTCGGCCATGGCGTCACGCTACTCGGCGCCGCCGAACGGCTACCGGCTTGCTGCGGCGTAGGCCTCCAGCGGTTCGCACGAACACACGAGGTGGCGGTCGCCCTGGGCGCCGTCGATACGCGACACGGCCGGGAAGTACTTCGCCGACCGCAGTCCGGCGACCGGGAATGCCGCCAGGTCTCGTGAGTACACGCGGTCCCAGTCGCCCAGGAGGTCCTCGGCGGTGTGCGGTGCATGATGGAGCGGGCTGTCCTCGTGAGCCCACTCTCCTGCACGCCACGCGATCGATCTCGGCTCGAATGGCGATCATCGCCTCACAGAACCGGTCGATCTCGCGCAGGGACTCACTCTCGGTGGGTTCGACCATGAGCGTGCCGGCGACCGGGAAGCTCATCGTCGGGGCGTGGAAGCCGTAGTCCATCAGGCGCTTCGCGACGTCGTCGACCGTCACGCCGGTGGCCTTGGTGATCGGGCGGAGGTCGAGGATGCACTCGTGCGCGACGCGACCGTTGGCGCCCCGGTACAGCACCGGGAAGTAGGGGTCGAGGCGCTCGGCGATGTAGTTGGCAGCGAGGATGGCGATCGTCGTGGCCGTGGTCAGGCCCTCGCCGCCCATCATCTCGATGTACATCCAGGGGATCGGCAGGATGCCCGCCGAGCCGTACGGGGCCGCCGACACCGCGCCCACGGGCTGATCGTCGCGCAGCGGGTGTCCCGGCATGAACGGGGCGAGGTGCGATCGCACGCCGATCGGGCCCACGCCGGGGCCGCCACCGCCGTGGGGGATGCAGAACGTCTTGTGGAGGTTGAGGTGGCTCACGTCGGCACCGAACTCGCCCGGGCGGGCGTGGCCGACCAGCGCGTTGAGGTTGGCGCCGTCGACGTACACCTGGCCGCCTGCGGCGTGGATCATCTCGCACAAGGTGCCGACCTCGGCCTCGAACACGCCGTGGGTGGACGGGATAGGTGATCATGGTGGCCGCGAGGCGGTCACCGACCTCGGCGATCTTGGCACGCACGTCGTCGAGGTCGACGTTGCCGGAATCGTCACAGGCCACGACCACCACGTCCATGCCCGCCATCACGGCGCTCGCCGCGTTCGTGCCGTGAGCGCTCGACGGGATGAGGCACACCGTCCTCTGGTCGTCGCCGCGTGAACGGTGATAGGCGCGGATGGCGAGCAACCCTGCGTACTCGCCCTGGCTGCCGGCGTTCGGCTGCAGACTCACGGCGTCGTAGCCCGTGATCGTCGCCAGACGTTGCTCGAGGTCGCCGATCAGTTCGAGGTAGCCACTGACCTGGTCGGTCGGGGGCGAAGGGGTGGATGTCGGCGAACTCGGGCCATGTGATCGGCACCATCTCGGACGTGGCGTTCAGCTTCATCGTGCACGATCCGAGCGGGATCATCGTGCGGTCGAGTGCCAGGTCCCGGTCGCTGAGACGGCGCAGGTAGCGCAGCATCTCGTGCTCGCTGTGGTAGCGATCGAAGACCGACTGGGTGAGGAAGTCGTCGGTCCGGCGACCGGTCGGCGGGAGACCGTCGGCCACCTCGTCGTACTGTGCCGGCTCGACGGGCGAGCCGCCCAGCGCGGCGACGATGGCTGCCACGTCCTCGATCGTGGTGGTCTCGTCGAACGTCAGACCCACGGTCGTGTCGTCGACACGCCTGATGTTGTAGCCGGCATCGAGTGCAGCTGCCACGGCGGCCTCAGCCGACGGCACCGACAGGGTCAACGTGTCGAACCACGTGGCATTGCGCAGCTCGATCCCGCCGGCGGTGAGCCCGGCCGCGGCGATCGAGGTGAGCCGTTGGACCCGTTCGGCGATCCGGGTCAGCCCGTCACGTCCGTGCCACGCCGCGTAGAACCCGGCGATGTTGGCGAGGAGCACCTGAGCGGTGCAGATGTTCGACGTCGCCTTCTCGCGCCGGATGTGCTGCTCGCGGGTCTGCAGCGCGAGTCGCAGGGCCGGACGACCGGCGGTGTCGGTGCTGACGCCGACGATGCGTCCGGGCATGGCCCGGGCGGCACGCTCGTGAGCAGCGAGGAACGCCGCGTGCGGCCCCCCGAAACCCATCGGCACGCCGAACCGTTGTGCGGAGCCGACGGCGATGTCGGCGCCGATCTGACCCGGGGGAGTGGTGAGCACGCAGGCGAGCGGATCGGTGACGACGACCGCAATGCCACCGTGGGCGTGGACGTCGGCGATGGCCTCGGTCCAGTCGATCACCGACCCCGACGACGTGGGGAGGCTGAACAGCGCGCCGAAGAGTCCGTCGGCATGACCCAGCTGGTCGACGTCGCCGACGACGAGTTCGATGCCCACGGGCTCTGCCCGAGTTCGCAGCACGGCGATCGTCTGCGGGTGGGTGTCGTGGTGGACGAAGAAACGAACGGAATCGGACTTCGATTGGCGGCGCGCCATCGTCATCGCCTCGGCCGCTGCGGTCGCCTCGTCGAGCAGCGATGCGTTGGCGACGTCGAGCCCGGTCAGCTCGGTCACGAGCGTCTGGAAGTTGAGCAGCGCTTCGAGGCGGCCCTGGCTGATCTCCGGCTGGTAGGGCGTGTAGGCCGTGTACCAGGCCGGGTTCTCGAGCACGTTGCGGGCGATCACCGGCGGGGTGATCGTGCCGGTGTATCCCATACCGATCAGGCTGGTCACCCGCTGGTTCTTCGACGCGATGGCACGAAGCCGCTCGAGGGCATCGCGTTCGCCGACTCCTCCCGGGAGCGCGAGTGGGGCGCGAGCGACGATCGAAGGCGGCATCGTGGCGCGGAGGAGGTCGTCGGTCGACGACATGGCGATGGTCGCCAGCATGTGCGCGACATCTTCGGACGACGGGCCGACGTGCCGGCGCGTGAACTCGTCGGCTTCGATCAGCTCCGACAGGGGAGCGGATCGGACGGGGGAGATGTGTTCGGACACGTGGAAGCCTCCTGGATCGGTCGGACTTCCCCGGCTGTCATCGGTACCTGAGAGTTTCGTCGAGCGGACTCGACTTTCCCCGTCGGCGGACATCTGGTGTCGACCGAGGTGGTCGACGTGATACCAGTTGACACTTTCCAGCGTGCCTCATCCGAGCGGTCCGTGTGCCTGAGAGATTCCGGGGAGGTTGCTCCTTCGGCGCCGTCATGGTTCGACGACTCTCCCGCTCGGGTGGAACGGCGATTCAGTTGTCTGCGCAGCGTATCCGTCGACGGGTCGGTCGAGATGGATCGTGCGCTCACGCCCGGGGGGTGGCGTTGCTGCAGGCGTCGATCGGCTTCACCAGCGGGTAGGGATTGACCGCTGCGCCGCCGGCCGGGTGCACTTCGAAGTGCAGGTGCGGGGTGGCGCTGTTCCCGGTGCTGCCGACGGTCCCGATGACCTGACCGGCAGTCACCGCAGTGCCCACGGCGATCCCCTCGGCGAACGTGTCCATGTGCAGGTACGTGAAGTACGTGCCGTTGTCGGCCTGGACCCGCAGTCCGTTACCGGCGAGGGCGCCCGGGAAGTCGTAGTACATCTTCGAGATGGTTCCCGTCACGGCGGCGTACAGCAGCTTGCCCTTGGGGGCGATGATGTCGAGGCCTTCGTGGAGTCGTCCGCCGCCACGTGGCGCCTGCCAGGTGTCGCCGAACCAGCACTTGCCCTGGACAGGGAAGACATCGATGGTCACGGCGACTGCGGCCGGGGGAGCGGGAGCGGGGGCGGGAGCGCTGCCGAGCCGGCCGGCGGTCGCCTCGTCGAGCTTGCCGGTCGGGGTCAGGCCCGAACGGCGCTGGAACTCCATGATCGCTCCCGCAGTGGCGGCACCGAACGCGCCGTCGGCGCCGCCGGCGAACGTGAGACCGGCCGCGATGAGGGAATTCTGCAGCGCCGTGACCCGGGCGCCTCGTTCGCCGTACACCGGGTATCCGGCGGGGGAGGACACACCCTGGGGGGTGGCGGATGGGGTCGCCGAGGGTGCGCCGTGTGCCACCGAGGCCCAGCGTGACGGCATCCTTCTCCGACACGGCTCCGGTCTGCGGAGTTCCGTTCGTCTTCTGGAAGGCGATCAGTGCAGTACGTGTCGCATTGCCGAAGACCCCGTCGGCGCCACCACGCAGCACCAGTCCGGTCGTCATGATCGCCCGCTGCAGTTCCTTGACGAGGTCGCCGGTGGCGCCGACCGTCATGCCGACGTAGGGGCCGACCCCACTCGGCGCCGGAGCCGGTGCCGGCGCGGGAGCCGGGGCGGGCGCCGGAGCCGGTGCGGGGGACAGGGCGAGCGCGGCGATCGACGCGTCGTCGAGGACGCCCGTGGCGGGGAGACCCTTGGAGCTCTGGTATCCCGTCAGTGCGGTGGCCGTCATGGCGCCGAACACGCCGTCGGCACCACCGCGCACGGTGATGCCTGCTGCGATGAGCGCCCGTTGGAGGATCTTGACGTTCTCGCCGCGGGCGCCGATGGTCATCCCGGAGAACGAGGGGTTCGCGGTCGGTGCCGCAGTGGGTGTCGTGGTGGCAGGGGCCGGCGTGGCGGTGGGCGCGGCCCCGAGCTTCAGACGCGAGGACGTGGCGGCGTCGACCTCACCGGTGACCGGGAGCCCGTTCCAGCGCTGGTAGTTCGACACCGCCGTCTTCGTGGCCTGACCGAAGACACCGTCGGCCCCGCCCGGAACGTAGACGCCCGCGGCAATCAGAGCCTGTTGGAGTTCGGTGACGCCGGCGCCCTTGGCACCGAGCGTGAGCCCGCCGGGGCTCGCCGCGGGTGCGGCCGGCGCCTCCGAGAGCCCGAGGGCGGCAGCGGTGGCTGCATCGACGGCCCCGGTGGCAGCAAGGCCGTTGCGTGACTGGAACGCGGTCACGGCGGACTTGGTCGCCGGTCCGAAGACGCCGTCGGCGCCTCCGGGTACCTTCACGCCGGCAGCGAGCAGTGCGCTCTGGACCGTCTTGACCTCGTTGCCACGTGCACCCTCACCGAGACCGATGATCGAGGGGGAGAGTGGTGATTCGATCGCCATGGGCGAGGCCGACACGCTGGTCGGCACGATGCCGAGGACGAGGCCCCCGACGGTTGCCAGGCACAGCCCGCTCGTGACGAGACGTCGACGGCGTGGCGAACTCTTCAACGCGGACGACATGGGCGGCCTCTGTTCCAACACGAAGATGTGATCGGTCCGCCCGATGTGCGCCTGAACCCTCGACGAGAAGTCGAGGTCCCCCTACCGTTCAGTCGGTCTTCTGGTTTCCATGAAGCCCCAGCATGCCGGGGGTCGAGGGGAAGGGGTCCATCCTTGCCGAGCACGGGTCGCCTGTCCACCCCTCTCAACCCAAACTGACATAACGAAGATTATGGGCGTTGTGGTCGAACCGGCGACGACGAAGGCAGCGTCCGATCAGCTCGACGGGCTGATCTCGCGGTCCCGCAAGGGCTTGGCCGCAGCCAGGAGCCATTCGAGTGCGTCGCTCAGCTCGGCCGCCGTCGGCCGACGGTCTGTGCCGAGATCACGTTCGACGTCTTCGACGGCACATGCGAGCACGTACAGCTCGTCGTGCAACGCGTCGAGTTCCTCACGGGCCACCACGAGTTCGTTCTCGCTCAGCTCCAGGTCACGGGCGCGCTGGCGTGCCACCCAGTCCCATTGCCGGCAACGCTGCGAACAGAACACCCGGGGACGTCCGGGCCCGCGACGCGCCGGCAGGGCTCGCCGACACCACCGACAGTGCGCGATGGGTGTCGATCCCCCGCCGCCGTCCTCCATCGTTGATTTCGTCATGACGAAATGGTAGCCGCACCGTTGGCACGCGACGCTCGATGGTCTGGGAGACTCAGGGCGATGACCCTGCCTCCCGCCTCCCTCGAGCGCCTTCGCGAGCGACAACGCCGCCGGCGCGCATCCCAGCGTCCTCGATGCCATCGCTGCAGCCAATGTCGGTCACATGCTGGCCTACGGCGACGACGAGATCACCCGTGAATGCTCCGATCGGTTCCGCGACCTGTTCGGCGCCGACGTGACCATGCGGCTGACGTTCAACGGAACCGGTGCGAACGTCCTGGCCCTCGCGACCCTGCTCGGGTCGCTGCCCGGCCCGCATCACGGCGTCGTGTGCACCGATTGGGCGCACATCGCCGTCGACGAGACCGGCGCCCCGGAACGCGCTGCTCGCCACCAAGCTGATCGATCTGCCCTCGGTCGAGGGCAAGCTCGTCCCCGAGCAACTGGCCGAACTCGCCGCGATCCAGGGTGTCCAGCACCATGTGCAGCCCGGCGTGGTGTCGATCACCCAGGCCACCGAACTCGGCACGCTCTACACGCCCGACGAGATCGCAGCGCTGTGCGACCAGGCGCACGCACTCGGGATGCTGGTCCACCTCGACGGCGCCCGGATCTCGAATGCCACCGCGGCGCTCGGTGGCACACGGGCGGCGCTGCGATCGTTCACCGTCGATGCAGGCGTCGATGCGGTGAGTTTCGGAGGCACGAAGAACGGCCTGCTCGGCGCCGAAGCCGTCATCTTCCTCGACGCCGCCTCGTCGGTCGGCTCGAAGTACGTGCGCAAGCAGGTGACGCAGCTGCCGTCGAAGATGCGCTATCTCGCTGCTCAGTTCAATGCGGTGCTCGAGAACGATCTCTGGATCGACCTCGCCACCCACGCGAATGCCATGGCCACCGAGCTGCACCGCCTGACCGTCGACATTCCCGGCGTGGAGCTCGACCGTCCGCCGGCGGTCAACAGCTTGTTTCCCCGCTTGCCACCCGAATGCATCGCTCCCCTGCGCGACTGGTGTTTCTTCTGGGACTGGGACACGACCCGCCACGAGGTTCGCTGGATGACCTCGTGGGACACGACGATCGAGGATGTCACGACCTTCGCGGCGGGCGTCCGGGCGATCGTGGTCGATGGCGCACGTGCCTGAAATTTAGTTGGCACATGCAATTGACTCAGTGGTCGATTCGATTTAGTCTGTCGCCCTGCGGAGCCTGAAGAACTCTGATTTCCGGTCCACTGGGGAAGCAACCAATCGCACGGGGGTGTGTACATGACGGCCATCGATTTCTCCATCGATCGCATTCAGACCGATGAGGACAACTGGATGCGCGATGGGGCCTGCAAGGGGATGACGCACCTCTTCTTCCCGACTGCAGCCGAACGGCCGCAGGCGCGTGAGCGACGTGAGGCAGCCGCAAAGGACGTCTGTTCGAGCTGCCCGGTCCAGACGCAGTGCGTCTCGTTCGCCCGCGAGAATCACGAATACGGTTTCTGGGGTGGCGAGTCCGAGGACGAGCGCCACGCCGCCGGCTACCGCCTCATCGCCCCCATCGGCATCCGCGCCCGCGCCAGCTGAGTGTTCGACGTCGCCGTCGTCGGCAGCGTCAACCTCGATCTCGTCGCCACCACCGCTCGCCTTCCCGGCCCCGGTGAAACGGTGTCCGGGACCGCGTACGCCGAGCATGCCGGTGGAAAGGGTCTGAACCAGGCGGTCGCTGCTGCTCGCACCGGCGCTGTCGTGGTCATGGTCGGAGCCGTCGGAGACGACGAAGCCGGACGCCGCCTCCGATCGATTGCCGAGGACGAGGGGATCGACGTCGGCGCGGTCGTGGTCGTCCCGGGTTCGCCGACCGGCCGGGCACTCATCACCGTCGACGCCGGCGCGGAGAACTCGATCGTCGTGATCCCCGGGGCGAACTCGTATGTTCGCGCCGGCAGCGTGCCCGATGCCCGGGTGGTGATCGCCCAGCTGGAGATTCCCCTCGACGAGGTGATCGCAGCGTTGCGATCCGCCCGGGCGAGCGGCGCTCGCACGATGCTGAATCCGGCGCCGGCCCAACCGCTTCCGGACGAGCTGCTCGAGCTCTGCGACATCATCGTGCCCAACGAACACGAACTCGAACTGATCGGCGGAATCGAGTCGCTCCTCGGTCGTGGGGTCGGCGCTGTCGTGATGACGAAGGGTGCCGCCGGAGCCACCGTGACGGTTCGGGCCGGAACGTTCACGACCGAGCGGCACCAGCCGGCATTCCAGGTGACGCCCGTCGACACCACCGGTGCCGGCGATGCGTTCTGCGGCTCGCTCGCTGCCCGACTGGCCGGAGGGGACGAGCTCGAGTCCGCCGTCCGTTACGCCGCAGCGGCGGGTGCGCTCGCAACCACGGTCGAAGGCGCCGTGCCGTCGCTCCCCCACGCGCGCGACGTGGAGATCCTCCTGGCGCACGACGAACCGACCTGAGTCCGAGCGCGCAGTGCGCCGGTGGCGTGGCGGATCAGGGGTGACGCAGTGCCACGGCGACCCAGCCGTCGAGCGAGTCGACCTGCTCCACGATCATCGGCGCGAGCGCAGCGAGGACGTGTTCGTGACGCTCCGCGAGGATCCCGCTGATCACCAGATGCCCGTCGGGTCGGGTCAGCCGTCGGAGGTCACCGGCGAGCTCGACGAGTGTGGGCGCGAGGATGTTCGCCACGACGAGTCGATACGGCCCGTCGAGTTCACTCACGGGCGTGGTGTCGACCTCCACCGACTCGGCGACTCCGTTGCGAACCGCATTGTCGCGTGTCGCCTCGACGGCGGCGGACGCGACGTCGACGGCGCGCACCGAGCCAGCGCCGAGCACGGCCGCCATGACGGCGATCACGCCGGTTCCGCACCCCACGTCGAGCACGTCGGACCCATCGGCGAGGAGCCTGCGGGTTGCCCGCAACGACAGGAGCGTCGTGGGATGGTCGCCGAGCCCGAACGCGCCGCCCGGTTCGATGGAGATGGCGACGACGCCGTCTCCGACGGCCGGGTCCTGCCATGCCGGCACGACGACGAGTGAGTCGTCGATCCAGATCGGTCGAGCGAATTCCCGCCACGTGTCGGCCGTTTCCTCCACGACGTCGACCACTCGCCAGGGCCACCGCTCCCCCAGCGCCGTCGCGGCACGCTCGATGGCGGCTTCGTCGTCACCGACCGCCGTCCAGAGCTCGACGAGTTCGGTCGACTCGCCGACCCGTTCCTCGATGGCGCGCACTCCCAGCTGCCAGAGCGCATCCGATGCCAGGTCGACCTCGCCCGCGGGCACGGTCACGACGAATGCCTGCATGTCAGTCGAGCCGGCGCAGGTCGGTGCGGTAGGCCTCGATGCGAGCGACGTAGGCCGCAGCGCTGCTTCGGATGAGGTCGACGTCGGCCCGGTCGGGCTTGATCACCGCCGGCGAGCCGGCGGCCAGCGCGCCCGACGGCACGTCGACATCGTTGAGGACCACGGAGTTGGCGGCCACGATGGCTCCGCTGTGGATCACCGAACGGTGCAGCACCATCGCCGCGTTGCCGATCAGGACGTCGTCGTGGATCGTGCAGCCCTCCAGGTGGACCAGGTGGCCGAGCACGCAGCCGTCGCCCACGACGGTGGGCCATCGCGGCGTCGTGTGGAGCACCGCATTGTCCTGCACGCTCGTGCGGCTGCCGATCCGGATCTCACCACCGTCGCCGCGCAGCGTGGCTCCCGGCCAGATCGACGACTCGGCGCCGATGGTGACCGCGCCGATGATCACGGCGTCGGGATGGACGAAGGCCGTCGAATCGATGGTCGGGACGAGATCGCCGAGTGCGTAGACAGCCATTGCGGGCACGGTACCGGCCAGGCGCAGACTCGTTGGAGTTCTCCCTCCGTAAACCGGTACCGTTGTCGCAATGTCCCGCAGGATTGATATCGAGCTCACGAGCGCGCTCCCCGACGGCTCGTGGACGTGGCGCGCCGCTGGCGCCCGCAAGCCCAACGGGCAGATGGATGCCAGCTTGCTGCCACCCGGATCGGCCGTCGGTGACGTGCTGAAGGCCGAGATCGAGCAGATGCTCGACGGCATCGAGGTCCAGTCGATCGTCAAGACACGTGACAAGGCGGAAGACGCCAACGTCCTCGAGCTCCTCCCGAGCGAGAAGCCGTTCGAAGCCGTGATCGAAACCCGTGCCAAGCGTGACCGTGGTGAGCGTCGAGAAGGACGCGACAGCCGCGACGGACGGGGTCGCCGTGACGCGAAGCGCGACGGTGGGCGCCGTGACGGTGCGCGCGACGGTGGGCGCGATGGTGCGCGCGACGGTGGGCGCGATGGCGAGGGTTCCGGCAAGGGCCGCTCCGACCAGCGTCGCCAGCGCCCTCATTTCGAGGCTCCGCCCGAACTGCCCCAGCGCCCGAAGCCGAAGCGGTTGCGCCCCGGCAAGGCACGGCGCAACGCCGTGCTCGCCGACCTCCCCGAGGAGCAGCGTCCGATCGCCGAGATGGCCCTGCAGGGGATGTCGGCTGTCCGCGCCCGTGTGAGGGAAGAGAACGCGAAGCTCGAGGCCGCCGGACAGCCCACGATGCCCGAGCAGTCGGTCGTCAAGATGGCCGAGGACATGCTCCCCAAGCTGCGCGTCGCGGAATGGCTCGACCGCGCGGAGGCCGCACAACGTCAGATGGAGCACCTCGACCTGCGCGACCTGCGCAGCGTCGTCGCCGCCGGCGAGGACCCGAGCGTCGCTCGCGACGAGTCGACCCGCGCCGTGGCCGACGACCTCAAGCAGTCGCTGGTTCGCAAGCAGGAGGAGGAACTCACCCTGTGGTTCGGCGACATCGACGCCGCAATCGGCGTGGGTCGTGTCATCCGTGCGCTGCGGCTCTCGTCGCAGCCGCCCAAGGCGGGCGTCATGTTCCCGCCGGATCTGGCGCGTCGCCTCGGCGAGGCCGCGACGGCAGCTCTCCAGCCTGATGATCCCGCCGACCGCTGGATCGCGCTGCTCGAAGCAGCGGCGTTCTCGCCGGTTCGCACGCTCGTGACACCCACCGCTCCACCTGCGGTGATCACCGACGATCTGAAGGCCACCACCATCCGGCTCGGCCCTGCCCTGCCGCAGATCGCGGCGTTGCTCGGCATCGAGATCCCTGCCGGCACACCCAAGCCGAAGCCGCTGCGCGCCGGGCCGCCCCGCAAGGACGCACGCAAGGATGGGCGCAACGACGGGCGCAACGAGAGCCGGTCAGGCGCAAAGGGCGCCCGTGCCGACGATCGCCCCCGCCCGTCGAAGGGCGAGGCGAAGCCCACCAAGGTGCCGGACGACGCGCCGGTCGAAGCGCAAGCCCCACCGGTCGAACCGAGCAGCCGAGACGACCGTTGCGCCCGCAGAGTCGGCCCCGGTCGACTCGCCGGTCGAGCCTGCGGTTTCCGAGCCTGCGGTTTCCGAGCCTGCGGTTTCCGAGCCGCAGGTCGAAGCTGCCACTGACGAAGCCGTGGTCGACGAAGCGGCGACTGACGAAGCGGCCACGTCCGGCGCCTGAGCGGGGTTCGCTCCGCTCGGCCCGCGACGCCTACGATCCTTCGCCATGTCCGAGATCGTCACGTACGAAGCCCGCGACCGCGTCGCGCTCATCACCCTGAACCGACCTGATGCCCGCAATGCGGTCAACGGCGACGTCGCCCAGGCGATGGAGGCCGCCATCGACCGGATGGAGGACGACGGCGACATCTGGGTGGGCATCATCCAGGCCAACACCGAGGGACAGGACCGACCGGTCTTCTGCGCCGGGGCCGACCTGAAGGCGATCAACTCGGGCGCCGGCGGTTCGCTGATGACCGAACGGGGCGGGTTCGCCGGCTTCGCCTATCGCGAGCGCAAGAAGCCGGTCATCGTCGCCGTCGACGGCCTCGCCACTGCAGGAGGCTGTGAGATCGTCCTGGCTGCCGATCTCGTGGTCGCCACGACCCGGTCGGCCTTCGGGTTGGCCGAGGTGAAGCGCAACCTCGTGGCCGGCGCCGGCGGCCTCTTCCGGCTCCCTCGTGCGATCGGTCGCTCGGCAGCCATGGAACTGATCCTCACCGGCGAGCCCCTGGCGGCACAACGCGCCTACGAACTGGGCCTCGTCAACCGTCTCGTCGAGCCCGGCGAGGCCACCGAGGAGGCCCTGCGCCTCGCTGCTCAGATCACTGCGTCGGCCCCGCTCGCCGTGTGGGAGAGCCGCAAGGTCGTACTCGCTGCGGCGACACAGGACGACGAGACGCTCAAGCGGATGACCGATTCGGCCATGGGCGTCGTGATGCGCTCGGAGGATCTGTCCGAAGGCCTGACCGCCTTCATCGAGAAGCGCCCCCCGCAATGGAAGGGCCGCTGACGCTCAGAGCCACTTGAACGTGACGATGAGACGGGCGACGATGCCCGCTCGTTCGTAGAGGTTCTTGGTCTGACGGTCACCGGGCAGCGCCTGGCCCTCCACGGCCACCGCTCCCCTGGTGCGTGCCGTCGCGATCGCCGTCGCCAGGAGTTCGTCGCCGAACCCGAGCTCACGGGCCTCGGGGGTGACCCAGACCTGGTCGATGCGAACCACGTGATCAGGACCCAGATCGGCAACGAGGTAACCGACGACCACGTCGTCGATTCCTGCGACGTACACGTCCGACTCGTCGCACCGCAACGCCCACGCGTCGTCCACCGCGGGGTGTTCGACGAGCCAGCGATCGCCGCCACGTTGCCCGACGAGGGCGGCGCGCGCCTCTCGTTCCAGCAGTGCCAGCTGGGCGAGATCGTCGCCGCTGGAAGGATCGGCGGCGCGTACCGTCGGGTCGATCATGCCTCCCTCAGCTGTGCCAGCTTGCCGAGGATGGTACGTCGATGGCGGCCATGGAGCTCGTAGGCCTCGATCGCGTCGCGCTCGTCGGGGTTCGAGACCCGCCAGCATCGACACGATGTCGGACGCCGGGAGATGGTCGTAGTCGGCGAGCGCCAGGGTCGTGGAGTCGATGACGCTCTCCGCGGAGGGTTCGACCGCGACAGCTGCGTCGTTCGACGGCTCGACCTGCTCCTCCTCGGGCGTCTCGGCGGGCACCAGGAGCGACTCGAGTCGCTGGCGGACCTCTCGAACTCCTTGATCGACGGCGAGCTTGCCGAGGAATCGCGCGAGGACGATCTCGCGTTGGACACGACCGATCGCTGCAGGGACCTGATCCAGCAGCGTGGTCATGAGAGTCTCAGGAGCTGAAGATCGGGCAGTCGTCGTCGCCGATGGGACAGTTCGGCGCGCTCGACTTCACCAGGAGGAAGCAGGACGAACAGAGTTGTTCGTCCTGCTGCTTGGGCAGGAGACGCTCGCCGCCCTCACCGCGCACATCGGGCTCGTCGTCCTCGTCGTCCTCGTCGTCCTCGTCGGAGGCAACGAGGCGATCCTTCAGGATCTTGTCGAGGTCCTCTTCGACGTCGTCGTCGGCCATGAGCTCGTCGTCGTCTTCGTCCTCGTCGTCGTCGACGCGCTTCTTGCGCTTGGTCCGCGGCGTTTCGGGAGCGGCGTCTTCGTCTTCGTCCTCGTCGGAGACGACGACGTCGTCATCGTCGTCGTCAGCGGGAACGTCGTCCTCGTCCAGGTCGATGTCGTCGACATCCAGGTCGATGTCGACGACGTCGACCTCGGCGTCGTCGGTCTCTTCCTCGCCGAGCTCGTCGTCGGATTCGATGTCGGTGATGTCGTCGTCAGCCATGTGGTCGTTTCGGTCTCGTCGTGCGGCGGGTCACCGAAGTAATCGGCGCTTGCGGCGGGAGCATAGGCGTGGGTCGGCGATCGACCGGGAGACCGAGCGTGTGACACCGGTCACATCACCGCTGGAGGCGGTTCACGAACCCTCTCGGCGGGCCTCGGCGCGGCGCTCCGATTCCAGGCGCTCGAGTTCGGGCGCATGCGTGGTCATGTGCGACATCGTGGCGGCGATCGCGTGATGCCCCGCCTGTTGCCCGATCAGTCGATGCATCTCCAGAGCCACCCGACGGTACGACGGATGACCTTGCGGCGACGACCGCAACTCGAGCATGTGTATCGCCTCGCGAGCATTGAACTGCATGACGTAGCGCATCCGATAGGCCATCGACACCGCGTACGGCGCCTGGTCGGGATAGTCGTTGTCGAGCGCGTCGTACAGCGACGCCGACCGGTGCATCGCCTCGTCGAACTCCGCGCCCAATCCCGCCTCGTCGACCAGATCGGGCCGGGAGTAGCCGTGATTCGGCGTCAGACGCTGCCATTCGATCGTGAGCATGCGATGTCGCTGCATGTCACGGAACGCCCCGTAGTCGCTCAGCACGTCGAATCGGTAGAACGAACGCTCGAAGGCCCGCCCGGGCTTGTGGCGGCGATTCTCCCGCTCGCCGACGTACGCCTTGAGCAGCGACACGCGCTCGTCGACGCCCAGGCGCCGGACACGGTCGAGCAGCTGGTGCTCGGGCAACGTCGAGTGCGAGTAGCAGATGGCTGCGAGCAGCTTGTCCTCGGCCTCCGGATCGAAGTCGACGAGTTCGACTTCGGCCGCCGCATCGACCGGAGTACTGCCGAACAGTTCGTCGACCAGTGCGGCCGTGTCGTGGCGCGTTGCCGCGAGGTACTCGCTCCAGCGTCCACCGCGTTCGGGGAGGTCGACCCGGCGCAGGAAGCTCGGGATGACCTTGCGGAGTTCGTGGAGCATGAGTTCGGAGTACTCGCGCGACTCGGGCAGCGGATTGCGCGCGCATGCGCAGCAGCAGTGCCTCGAAGGCCTGGCCGGTGCCGTAGATGCCGACGTTGGAGGTTGCAGCGGCCGGCAGGATGCCGCGAACGGCATCGAGCGCCTTGGCCCGGGTGGCGGTGCGATACACGAACTCGCTGTCGTCGGGCCCTCGTTGGACCGTCGAACGCACGTGCTCGGTGACCAGATCGACGCTGCGGCTGTAGGCATCGAAGATCCGGTCGAGATCGCCGACGTACCGGGTGCCGAGCGGGCCGGCGAGCACCGCCGGATCCCGGTAGTAGCGGTACCGTCCACCGAGCCGTGCGTCGTAGGAGATGTAGCGGGTGCTCTGCTCGAGGTAGCTCATCAACCGGCCCCACTCGAGGATCTTCGTGAGCAGGTTCGACGCCTGCTCACAGGCCAGGTGGACCCCGCCGAGCTGGGCGACCGAGTCGTCGCCGTAGTCGAAGAACACCCGCTCGTACAGCTCCTCGGCGCGGTCGAGGCCGATCGTGGCATCGACCGAATGGTCGCCGCTCACGTCGAGGTCACCGACGAACTCGTCGAGGAACAGACGGCGCAGCGACTTGTGGCTGCGGCTGTAGCGGGCGAACAGTGCGCCTTTGACGACCTCGGGCAGATTGACCAGTGCGAACACCGGGCCATCGAGGTTGGTGAAGTACCGGCGCAGCACGTCGGCTTCGTCCGCGCTGAAGGACTCGGGGACGTACACAGCCACGAGGAGTCACTCTAGAAGAGCAGAGCGCGAGCCCTCGGGATCCTCGGACGTCGCAAGGTCGCAGCGGCTCCGGCGACGACCCTGGGGCTCGGCCCCGGTTCAGGCGTACACGAGGGCGGCGTCGGGCGCCACGGTGACCTCGACGACGGTCGCCGAGCCGATCCGGCGACCGTCGACCGAGACGACCATCGGCCTGCGAAAGCTCCACGTCGCGGCGCGAACGGATCGGGTGGCGATGCCGGGATGCGGAACGTGTGTTGCCGAACGAGCGCGACGACGTGCCTGCCGACGCAGGCGGACACCGAACGTCGAGCCGACTTCGAAGGTCTCGACGCGGCCGTCGTTCGGGTGCCCTCGGGGTGCAACGTCGTACTCACCGATGTACTCGGCGTTCATCACCACGACCACCGATCCGCGCCACCAGCCACCTCGCCACCACGGATTCCTCACGACGACGTGTGCGCAGGCGATTGCCGTGACCACTCCCCCGTCGAGTCGGATGTCGATCAGGTCGACGGGGAGTTCGTTGACCGTCAGGCGACCCTCGAGGGACGGCGCGCCCAGGGTGCGGGCAAAATCGCCGTCGACGGCGAACACGGGCGGTCCGTCGCGGCCGTCACGCGACGAGGACAGACACCGTGCGAGCTCGGGGTCGCCGGCCACGACGACGAGGTCGAGCGGTCGGTCGACCGTGCGACCCCAGGGTTCACCCGGCTTGATCGTCATGGTCGCTGGGGGCCGCGGCCGAGCTGTCGGCCACGACGCCGCGGAACGCCTGCTCGGCGGCCGATGCGGCTGACCGGCGGGTGGCCGGATCGGGTGCGATGATCGCCAGCTGTCGCAGCAGATCGATGAGCTGCTTCGTCGTGCGGACGAAGTCGCCGCCCGTCAGCTCCTCGTCGCCGACGACCTCGGCGAAACCCTCCCCGGCGACCCAGGCGTGGGCGATCGCGGCAAACGTGGGATCCGGGGGGCGGTGTTCGCCGAGCCCGACGGAGCGCTCGGTCGCGCGGAGATCCTCACTGACGGCCATCAAGCGGCGCGAGCGACTCCGGACCTCGTCGGACGAGAACCACGGTGCAGGCGGTGCGTCGGAGCTGCGGTGTTCGTACACGAGCATCGAGACGAGCGCTGCGAGGTCGGCCGGAGCGAGGTCGTCGAGCAACCCCGACCGGACGACCTCGGTGACGAGGAGGTCGGATTCGTGGAACGTCCGCGCGAGCATCTCGCCCGGCTCGGTGAGCGTCCAGGTGGCGCGATCGATGTAGCCGTAGGTCGTCAGCACGTCGAGAACCCGATCGAACTCCTTTGCCAACGACAGGTTCTTCCCGCTGACGCGCCGCTCGAGGTCGGCGATCTCACGTTCGATCCGGTCGGCCTGCCCGGCCGCTGCCACCTTCGCTCGCAGATCGGGGTCGCTCGCCACCGGGTGCTGGTCGGCGCGAGGGCCTGAATCGCGCCGGTCACGACGCTTCGAGCTCGAGGCGGGCTTCAGCTTGACGCCTCGGAGACGACGTGCCACGTCGTTGCGGTACTCCTTGCGGTTCGGAGCGAAGTTCGCGGGCAGCACGACGGTGCCGACCGGGTACGGCGGCTCGTCGAAGTCCTCGGCCGTCGCATGGATGCTCTTGGCCGACTTCGTGATCAGGGTGGCGCGCAGGCCGTCCTTGCGGTTCGCCGTCGCCACGACTGCGGCCGCGCCCCGATAGGTGCCCTTCGAGATGTGGACGACCGAACCCGGTCGCAACGCGGCGAGCGCCTCGGACACGGCGAGTCGGCGCTCGTCGCGGCCCGCGGCATCCCGGCCCTGCTGTTGATCGCGCAGCCGGCGGTACTCGTCGATGTCGCCGTACTCGCTCGCGGACTGCTCTCGTAGGTCGGCCAGCACCGCCCGGCGTCGTTCGAGCCTGGCTTCCAGTCGAACGACGTCGCGGTCGGCCTGGTACTGGGCGAACGAGAGGTTCAGGAGGTGGTGCGCCTCGTCGCTGCTGTACGTCCGAATGAGGTTGGCGGCCATGTTGTAGGTCGGATGGAACGCCGAGCGCAGGTGGAACGACGAGCTCCCGGCGAGTTCGGCCACCTCGTCGAATCGGACCCAGGGCGACCACAGGACGACGGCCGTACCCAGCTCGTCGATTCCACGACGCCCCGCTCGACCCGTCAGCTGGGTGTACTCACCGGGTGTGAGCCGCTCGTGGTGCTCGCCGGTGAACTTCGTCAGTTTCTCGATCACCACCGTCCGCGCCGGCATGTTGATGCCCACGGCCAGCGTCTCGGTGGCGAACACGACCTTCACCAGCCCTTCGACGAAACATGCCTCGACGACCTCCTTCATCGGCGGGACCATGCCGGCATGGTGGGCCGCGATCCCGCTCTCCAACTGCGTCACGAACTGCGTGAAGCCGAGCACGTGCAGGTCGGCTTCGTCGAGGCCACCGAGGCGCGCGTCGATGATCCGCGAGATCGCCGCACGTTCGTCGCTGGTCGTCAGGTCGAGGCCGGCGTCGACGCAGGCCTTGGCCGCCGCGTCGCACTGCGCCCTGCTGAAGATGAAGAAGATCGCCGGCAGGAGGCCGCGTGATCGGAGGAGTTCGACCGTCTCGACGCGACCCGGCGGGGCGAGCACCCTGCGACCGGATCCTTGATCACCCCGCGACGATCCCCGATCGTTGCGCGGACCCCCGTACCGTCCTCGCACGGCCGATTCATCGAGTTGCACGGCCTCGCGATTCACGTGTCCACCGACGAAGACGGGGAGCATCCGCAGGCGGTCGTTCGTCTTGTCGGCGACGAGGTATTCGTTGTCGAGACGTACAGGGCGTTGACGTTCGACGATCTCCGCGGTGGGCCCCCGTATGGTGCTGATCCACTCGGCGAGTTCGTCGACGTTGCTGACCGTTGCCGACAGACAGACGAGGCGGACGTGCTGGGGCAGATGGATCATCACCTCCTCCCACACCGGCCCCCGGTACGAGTCCTGCAGGAAGTGGACCTCGTCGAGGACGACGAGGCCGAGGTCGTGCAGGAGTCGCGACCTCCCGTAGATCATGTTGCGGAGGACCTCGGTGGTCATCACCACGATCGGCGCGTCGCCGTTGATCGAGTTGTCGCCGGTGAGCAGACCCACCTCGTCCTCGCTGTACATGGCGACGAGGTCACGGTACTTCTGGTTCGAGAGCGCCTTGACGGGCGCCGTGTAGAACGCCCGCATGCCGGCGCGTCGGGCGGCGTCGATGCCGTACTCGGCGACGACCGTCTTGCCGCTCCCGGTCGGCACGGCCACGACGACGTGCTCGCCACGATCGAGGGCGTCGAACGCCTCGTACTGGAACCGATCGAGCGGGAACGGGTACCGGGAGACGAACTCCGCCCGATCCGTGGTGGCGATCACGCCTCGGCCGGACGTCGACGCACGACCAACCAGCCGACGAAGATCGCCAGGAAGTACAACACCATCATCGGAACCCCGAGCAACGCCATCGTGACCGGATCACCCGACGGGGTGATCACCGCAGCGACCACGGCGATGATCACGAGCGCCATCCGCCAGCTCTTCAGGAGGCGGGTCGGCGACACGGCGTTCACGAGGATGAGCCCCACGATGAAGACCGGGAGGAGGAATCCGATGCCGAACGCGAAGATCATCAAACCGATGAGCGCCACATAGCTCGTCACGGAGAAGATCTGGTTGACGTCGGAACCCGACCACGAGATCAGGAACTCGAGTGCCTGTCCGACGGTGAGGTACGCCAGCGTGCCGCCGGCAGTGAAGAGCACGATCGACGTCAGGACGAACGGGACCGCGTACTTCTTCTCCTTGGCATTGAGCGCCGGAACGGTGAACCGCCAGATCTGCCACAGCAGCACGGGCAGTGCGGCGATGATGCCCGCCGTACATGCCGACTCGCATCCGGGTGGCGAGGCCCTCGGTCGGGCTGAACGTGTTGAGCGTGGGGTCGCAGAAGTCGGCAGGCTTGCGTGCACACAGTTCGACGTACGGCTGGATGAGGAAGTCGAGCACCTGGTCGTAGAACGCGATGATCAGCACCATGCCGATCGAGATGGCCAACGCACTGCGGATGATGCGGACCCGGAGCTCGCCGAGATGCTCCGTCAGCGTCATCGTGTCGGGATCGGACTCCACGACGTCCTCGTCGGCGCTCATGGCGCTCCCGACTCACTCGAGGCCCCGAGGCCGACCGACGGCCCGGGGGCGGCGGCCACACCGGGTGGCGGCGGGGGCGGCGGAGGTGTAGGTGGCGGCGGCGGAACGGGCGTGGACACATGCCCATCGCCGGATTCACCTGACGGCGGGAGCGGCGGCAACGTCGGCGGCGAGCCGGGGGTCGCAACGACGTCGTAGCCGGGGTCGACGATGCCGTGGTGCGGGATCGGATGGGGGTCGTGACCGTTGCCGGACGGCGATGCCGCGTCGAGCGGAGCGGTGAGGGCCGGGTCCGATGCCACGGCATCGGCGTCGTCGCGGAGCCGCTGTTCGGCCTCGGCCTCGGCCATCAGCTTCGAGGGATCGGCGGCGTCGCGCACCATGTTGGCGGTGTTGCGCATCTCGCGCATCGGCTCGTCGAATGCGTTCTTGATCTCGGACTGGAAACCGCTGCCCATCTTCTTGAGCTCGTTGTACGTCTGCATGAATCGCCGCACGGCATCGGGAAGACGCTCGGGTCCGAGCACCACGAGCGCGATCAGCAGGATGACGATGATCTCGCTGCCCTGCAGATTGAACACGGGGGAAGTCTACGGGGCTGCCATCATGGTCAGGAGTGCAACAGCGTCTGCCCTCCCTGCTCGATCCGCCGATCACGTTCGCTCATCGCGGGGCGCGTGCCCACGCGCCCGAGAACACCCTCGAGGCCTTCTCGCTGGGCCTGAAGCTCGGTGCGTCGGGCCTGGAGAGCGATGTCTGGCTGACCGCAGACGGCGTCGCCGTGCTCGATCACGACGGGGTGGTCAAGCGTGGACTGCGCAAGCGTCCGATCAAGGAGTTCCGCCGCGACGAACTTCCGGCGCACATTCCGACGCTCGCCGAACTGCTGCACACGTGCGGCACCGACTACTCGATGTCGCTCGATCTCAAGGATCCCGACAGTGCAGTGCGCATCGTCGAGACGGTCCGCGACATCGACGCCGACATGCTCGAACGCACCTGGCTCTGTGAACCGCGCCTGGAACGAGTTCTCGAACTGCGGGCGATGTTCGACGTGGGAGGACGCATCCCGATCCGTCTGCTCCAGACGACACGCCTCGAGTGGATCAAGGGAGGGGCGGAACGACGCGCCGACTACCTCTCCCGCCACGGCATCGACGGGATCAACCTCCACCGCACCGACTGGAACGGCGGACTCGTGGCGCTCTTCCACCGGTTCGGGCTGGTGGCGTTCGGATGGGACCTCCAGCACGAGCACGATCTTCGGCCTGCGCTGCGGATGGGTCTCGACGCCGTCTACAGCGACGACGTCGACGTGATGATCGATGCCTTCATCGCCGAGATCGGCGCGCCCTGACGTCGCTGGTCGCTCTCAGAGCCACTGCCAGTGACTCTGCGGCCAGAACACGACGAAGGCCCGACCGACGAGATCGTCCTCGTCGATCGTTCCGATCACCCGTGAGTCCTGCGATCCGCCTCGATTGTCGCCCATCACGAAGACGTGATCCTCCGGCACGGGACCGTCGAGGCTGTAGTCGCCACCGCAATCGGTGGGAGTGACCACCTCGGGGTCGAGATAGGGCTCGTTGAGCACCCGACCGTCGATCAGGACGGTGCAGTTGCGGATCTCGACCGTCTCGCCCGGCAGCGCGATGACCCGCTTGATCAGGTCACGTTCCGACGCCCCGGTGATCTGGTGCAGCACGACGACGTCGCCTCGGTTGGGATCGTGGAGGCGATACGACAGCTTGTTGACGAACACCCTGTCGCCGGTCTCCAACGTCGAGTACATCGACGATCCCTCGACGACGAAATGGGCGAGCACGAACGTGCGCACGACGAAGGCGACCAGGAGCGCGACGGCGATGACGATGACCCAGTCGAAGAACGCCCGGGCGCTCGACGTGCGCTTGTCGGTGGTGGGCGGAACACCGGGCGCGCCGTCGGGATCGTCGGCCGGGCGCGGGATGGTCGTCTCCGAGGTCACGAGATGCCAACGGTAACCGCCGCACGGCCCGCCGCATCGCCGGCACGGCAATCTCGGGGATGGGTCCGTGATCTCAGAGCGACTCGATCAGCCGTTCGACGCGCTCGTCGCGGCTCTTGAACGGGTCCTTGCACAGCACCGTGCGTTGGGCCTGGTCGTTGAGCTTGAGATGCACCCAGTCGACCGTGTAGTCACGCTTGCGTTCCTTGGCCCGCTTGACGAAGTCGCCACGCAGCCGAGCGCGGGTGGTCTGCGGAGGCACGTCGACGGCCTGGGCGATGTCGTCATCGGTGCAGATCCGTTCGATGAGTCCGCGGTCCTGGAGCTTGTAGAACGGGCTGCGGGCGCGCGACACGTCGTGATACTGCAGGTCGAGCAGCTGCACCCGTGGGTGTCCGAACGGAAGATCGTGACGGGCGCGGTACGCCTCGAGCAGCTTGTACTTGATCACCCAGTCGACCTCGCGGTCGAGCAGCAGCGGATCCTTCTCGATGGTGGTGATGCAGTGCTCCCACATCTCCAATGCCTTCTGCTCCAGTGGAGGGAAGCCCTGGGAGTCGGCGTAGCGCAGCGCGCGATCGAGGTATTCGCGCTGGATGTCGAGCGCAGACACCTCACGGCCGTTCGCCAGGCGAACCGTCCGACGACAGGTGATGTCGTGGCTGATCTCGCGGATCGCCCGGATCGGGTTCTCGAGCGTCATGTCGCGGAGCACGACGTTGGGGTCCTCGAGCATCCGCAGCATGCAGGCCGCAGCACCGACCTTGAGGAATCCCGTGTACTCGCTCATGTTCGAGTCGCCGACGATCACGTGGAGACGCCGATACTTCTCGGCGTCGGCGTGGGGCTCGTCGCGAGTGTTGATGATGGGGCGGCTGCGCGTGGTGGCCGACGACACCCCCTCCCAGATGTGCTCGGCGCGCTGGGCGATCGAGTACGTCGCTCCCCTGGCGGTCTGGAGCACCTTGCCGGCGCCGGTGTAGATCTGGCGCGAGACCAGGAACGGGATCAACACCTCGGCGTAGTGACCGAGGTCGTCGTCCCGGCTGGTGAGGTAGTTCTCGTGGCAACCGTAGGAGTTGCCGGCCGAGTCGGTGTTGTTCTTGAACAGGTAGATCGTTCCGCGGATCGATTCTTCCGCCAGGCGCTGCTCGGCCGACTCGACCAGTTGTTCGAGGATGCGCTCGCCTGCCTTGTCGTGCACGATCAGCTCGTACAGCGAGTCGCACTCGGGCGTGGCGTACTCGGGGTGCGAACCGACGTCGAGGTAGAGCCGGGCCCCGTTCTGGAGGAAGACGTTCGAACTGCGCCCCCACGACACCACCCGCCTGAACAGGTATCGGGCGACTTCGTCGGGGCTGAGCCGCCGTTGGCCCCGCAGCGTGCACGTCACGCCGTACTCGTTCTCGAGTCCGTAGATGCGCCGCTCCATCACCGGCAACCTAACCACATGACCGGCCCTTCGGGACACCGGCCCTCGACGCCTGCAACTCAATCCGCTGAGGATCGCGCCGCCGAGCGGAAGCGGATGGTGGAGCCGGGGCGCTTCTGGACGAGCTGCGACAAGTCGTCGGGTTCGATGACCGCGATGACGGGATAGCCACCCGTCGTGGGATGGTTGGCCAGCATGACCATCGGCTCACCGGCCGGGGTGATCTGGACGGCTCCCTCGACCAGTCCGATGCTGGGCATCTGTGGCCGCCATCGGGGGCTGCGCTCGAAGGTCCCGGCCCCGAGGCGCACACCGACCCGGCTGAGTTCGTGAGTCACCGACCAGGTCCGATCGGTCAAGGCCTCACACCCCCCGACGAACCAGTCGTGTTGGGGGCCACTCCAGAGCCGAATCGCCCCGTCGCGTCGGCGCTGCGGTGCCAGTTCGGCGACGAGTTCGGTGCCGCGGGTCCGCCCCGGCTGTCAGGATCAGGTCGCTCGTGAGCGGCGGCGGACCGACTCCTGCGAGCGTGTCATGGCTGCGCGAGCCGAGCACTCTGGGCGACTCGACTCCTCCACGTACGGCGAGGTAGGCCCAGACGGCATCGGCCGGCGGATCGATCTGCAGGCGATCGCCGATGTCGAGGGTGTGGCGGCTCGCGTCGGTGCTGCGCGCGACGATCACCGGCCGCATCGCCTCGATGACCAGGCCGCCCAGGGTCTCGATCGTGGCTGCGTCGGGACGGTTGCCGACGAGCCGGTTCACCTCGTCGTGGGCCCTCCGGTCGACCGGCCCCGCGGCCGGAACCCCCAGGTGCGACCAACCATGGCGGCCTTCGTCCTGGATCGTGGACGCGACTCCGACGTGCACGATCCGCAACGACGGTGCGTTCGAG
The DNA here is from genome assembly GCA_963829585.1 of Ilumatobacteraceae bacterium. Classification (GTDB taxonomy): domain Bacteria; phylum Actinomycetota; class Acidimicrobiia; order Acidimicrobiales; family Ilumatobacteraceae; genus Sva-07. The sequence continues at coordinate 53,605 of CAWHJD010000014.1, forward strand.
GTGGTCATGCCACGCGGAAGCGCACTGCGCGTCCCGGTTGCATCAGCGCGGGAGGGTCGTCCTCGACATTCCACAGCTCGCAGGTGGTGTGGCCGATGAGGTGCCAGCCGCCGGGTGATGCCGACGGGTAGACGCACGTGTACCCGGCGGCCACTCCCACCGACCCCGCCGGCACCGCGGTACGAGGGCTCGATCGGCGGGGCACGTGCAGGCGCTCGTCGAGGCCACGGAGGTAGCCGAAACCGGGGCTGAACCCGCAGAATGCGACGCGATACCGGCCGGCACTGTGGAGTCGCACGATCTCGGCGGTCGACAGACCGGTGGCCTCGGCCAGATCGGCGAGGTCGGCACCGTCGTACACCACCTCGATCGTGAGCGGCTCGGCGGCCGACGTGCCGGTGGGAACAGACTCGATCACCTTCAGCATCGGCCCGAGCGCGTCGTGCTGACGCCGCGCCGTGCGCACCGTCACCGCGCGCTCGGAGGGGATGATCGCCTCCACGCCGGGCAACGCTGCCTCTGCGAGCCCTGCGGCCCAACCGATCGGATCCTCGAGTTCGTCGACGAGCCAGGCCCTCGGGCCGAATGGACGGAGTCGCATCGTGGAATGCAGCCTCAGTGCACGCGGGCGTCGGGGAAGATCCGCAGGAAGTTCTCGGCGTAGAACCGATCGCGTACGTCGTCGGGACGATCGCCGAGCGATCCCTCGAACCGCCCGATCGGGTCGCGTCCACCCTCGACGTGCGGGTAGTCGCTCGAGAAGAGATAGAGGTCGGCAGCCGACTGATCCACGAGTGTTCCGACGTCCTCGAACACGTAGGGAGTGAAGGCCATCTGCTCGCGCAGCGTCTCCGACGGTGTGCGCTGCAACTCGGCGAGGTACTGATCGACCCTGCTCCAGGAGCGCACCACCCAGTCGAGCCGGGTCAGCATGGCCGGCACCCAACCGGCACCCAGCTCGACGCAGGCACCCCGGAGTGCCGGGTGCTGCTCGAACACTCCGTCCATGATCATCACCGAGATGAACGTCTCGGGCCCCTGGTGCAACACCGCCATGTCCTTGCTGCGGATGTTCTCGCCACCGCCCATCCAGTCGCGAGCCGCCGGTCGCCCGGTGTTCGCCCATCGAGGGTCGAGCTGCAGTGGCGACCCACCCACGTGCAGGACGAAGGGTGTGCCCGACTCGGCGAGCCGCCGCCAGAACGGTGCCAGATCCACATGGCCCGGTGATCGTTCCCCCGCCGGATGATGTGGCACCCAGATGGCTTCGAGATCGGCATCGATCGCGAACTCCAGCTCGATCAACGCACTGTCGGGATCGTCGAGCGGCACGATGCCGACGCCCATGAGCCGGTCGTCGTCGGCGCAGAACTCGCTCATCGCCCGATTGTGGGCACGGGTGGCGCCGTAACGGAGTTCGTTCGACAGCTTGCGGCTCGGCGAGAACGGGGTGGCCACACTGTGGGTCGCGAAGACGAGCTGCTTACGGAAGCCGAGCATGTCGAGTGCCACGGAGCGGTCGTCGCGGTCGAACGCACCGAGCGCCTGGATCTCCTTCGACGTGGCGATGAGCTGGTCACCGAGGGCGATCTGCGCCTCGACGTGTTCGGGTGTGTGCCGCTTGCCGTTGGCGACGATGATCTCGACCTCCTCGTCGGTGACGAGCGAGGCTGCGTAGCTGACCTGCGGGATGTCGTCGCGGATCGCCGGGTCGGCGTGGTCGCGGAGGAAGTCGGGCAACTCCATGATGTGGCTGTCGGCGTCGTAGAACGGCCGGTGTGCTGGCGCGTAGGTCATGTGGGCCCTCGATCTGCTGCCTCGGTGGCGGAGCTAGTCGGTGAAACGGTAGACGCCCACACCTGCAGCGTCGAGTGCCGAACGCACCGCACGCGCGAGCTCGACCGCGCCGGGCGTGTCGCTGTGCACACAGATCGAGCGGGCCCTGACACTCACGATGGTGCCGTCGACGGCGACGACCTCGTTGTCGACGGCAATGCGGACGGCGCGTCGGGCCACATCGTCGGGGTCGGTGTAGACACTGCCGGTCTCGCGACGCGCGACGAGTCCGCCATCAGGCCGATAGGCGCGATCGGCGAACGCTTCGGCAACCCCTTCGAGGCCGGCACGATCAGCAGCCCGGAGCAGTTCCGAGTCGGGCAGGCCGAGGATCGCCAGTGACGAGTCGTACTCGGCCGCGGCGTCGACCACCGCGCGAGCGAGCGTCGGATCGGTCGCAACGGCGTGGTAGAGCGCCCCGTGCGGTTTGACGTATGCGATCTCGGAGCCTCCCACCTGGGCGAACGCGTCGAGCGCGCCGAGTTGGTAGAGGACGGCATCTCGGAGCTCCGCAGGTGCCATGTCGAGGTGGCGACGGCCGAACCCGATCAGATCCGGGTACGAGACCTGGGCACCGATGGCCACATCGCACTCGACAGCTCGTGTGCACGCCGCCCGCAGGACGCTCGGATCGCCGGCATGGAACCCGCACGCCACGTTGGCGCTCGTGACGATCTCCAACATCGCGGCGTCGTCACCCATCTGCCAGACCCCGTACGACTCCCCCAGGTCACTGTTGACGTCGATGGCCACCATCCCGCCACCCTACGCCCGCACCCTGTGCCCGCCGACGCGCGCCGGTGTGCGGCCGACGCGCGCCGGTGTGCGGTCGGGGCGCGCCGGTTTGCGTGACAGAACCATTGGGGCGGGCCAACTGAAATCTCCCGCAAACCGAGAAGATCGGGCGGCAGGTCAGGTCAGGTCAGGTCGGATGCGGCGAGGCGGTGGAAGCAGCGCCGTCCGTTGGTCCGCGACAGCTCGACGACCTCGAGATCCCCGAGTGGGATCTCCCGCTCGGGTCCTCCGAGCGCCTTCATGCCCACTGCGATCGCGGCAGCGCGGTCGAGCCCCTCGGTCCAGGTCTCGGCGAGGCGCGTACTGATGGTCTCGGCGTCGCCGCCGATCGCTGCGTAGTCGCGTTCGTCCATCACGGTTCCGTCGTACAGGATGTGGAACATCTGATCACCCTCGGCGGCGAGGCCGACCTCGGCCACCAGGATCTCGACCTCCATCGGCTTCATCTCGTGGGTGAAGATCGTGCCGAGCATCTGGGCATAGCTGTTGGCCAGGCTGCGGGCATCGACGTCGTCGCGCGAGTACTGGTATCCCTTGAGGTCGGCGGCGCGCACCCCGGCCACACGGAGCTGGTCGAACTCGTTGTACTTGCCGACGCCGGCGAACGCGATCCGGTCGTAGATCTCGCTCACCTTGCGCAGCGTCTCCGACGGGTTCTCGGCGACGATCACGATGCCCTCGTCGTACCGGACGGCAACCAACGCTCGACCCCGGGCGATGCCCTTGCGCGCGAAGTCGGCGCGGTCCTTCATCATCTGCTCGGGGGCGACGTAGAACGGCATGCTCATCGCGAACGCACCTCCGCCACGATCGCTTCGTACCGCGCGGCGAGATCGTCGTCGCCGAGGCGCTGCCACCCCGTGGCGTCGATCGTGGCCACGATCGGGTAGATCCCCCGCAGCGCGTCGGGCCCACCCGTCGCCGAGTCGGCGTCGGCGGCCTCCCACAGCGAACGTGCCGCCAGATCGACCGCGTCGTCGCGCGTCATGTTCTCGTGGTAGCCGACCTTGATGACCGTGCCGGCATGCAGGCTTCCCGACCCGGTGGCGACGTAGTCACGCTCCTCGTAGCGTCCACCGGTGGCGTCGTAGTCCCACAGGCGCCCGCACTCCCGACGGAGGTCGTACCCACCGAAGATCGGCACGACGACCATGCCCATCATCGCAGCCTGGAGATTGCCCCTGACCATCATCGACAGTTGGTTGGCCTTGCCCTCGAGGCTGATCGATGACCCCTCGACCTTCTCGTAGTGCTCGAGCTGCAGCTGGAACAGCCGGATCATCTCCATCGCGGGCCCCGCCGCACCGGCGATGGCGACGCCGCTGTACCGGTCGGCCTGCACGACCTTCTCCATGGTGCGATGGGAGATGAGGTTGCCCGCGGTCGCCCGCCGGTCTCCCGCCATCACCACGCCGTCGGCATAGGCGAGTGCCACACACGTGGTGGCGTGCGGCACGGCGAGATCACGCATCAGGTCGGTCGACATCCCGGTCGGAATCACGGGTGAGAGTCCGACCCGCTTCAGCAACTCCGGGAAGCTCGATCCGGGATCCTCGCCAGTGGTGAACAACGGCATCGTCACGGATCACTGACCGCCTTTTTGCACGTAGGACTTCACGAAGTCCTCTGCGTTCGTCTCGAGTACCTCGTCGATCTCGTCGAGAAGATCGTCGAGTTCGGCCTTGAGCTTCTCGCCGGTTTCCGTCACCGCCGGAGCGGCCTCGGCAGTGGTCTCGACGTCACGGCTCGTCGCGTTCTTCGACTTCTGGGTGCGTTCTGCCATCAGTGCTTCCCTTCGCAGTGCTTGTCGGGTGGGGATGTCGGATCGATTGCGGTCGTCGTTCACTGACCGAGGCGGTCGAGGAGTTCCCTCGCCGTCTCGCTCTGGTCGATCAAGGTACCAACGTGCTCGGCGGTGCCGCGCAACGGTTCCATCATCGGTACCCGGCGGAGCGGGTCGCGCCCGATGTCGAACACCAGGGAGTCCCAGTTGGCCGCGACGACCTCGTCGGGATACTTGGCGAGGCATCGGCCACGGAAGTAGGCGCGAGTCGTCGTGGGCGGCTCGGTCATCGCGGCCATGACTTCGTCGCTCGACACCATCGTGTCGAGGCCGGCCCGCAGCGCCAGGCAGCGGTCGACTCGCAGATCGTGGTACTGCAGGTCGATCGCCTTGAGCCGACCGGATCCGGGTTCGAGACCGTGACGAGACGCATAGCCGTCGACGAGACGCTGCTTGGCGACCCAGTCGACCTGGTGCGCCACCGTGGCAGGGTCGGATTCCAGGCCGGTCAGGACGGCTTCCCATCGGTCGAGCACGTCGAGCGCGACGTCATCGCCCACGCAACCCAGCCCGTGCGACTGCTCGTACTTGCGGGCCCGCTCGAGGAGCCCCCACTGGATCTCCAACGCCGTGGCACGCGAACCGTCACGGAGCATGACCGTGCGGCGCAGCGTGGGATCGTGGCTCACCTGGCGGATCGCCGCGACGGGGTTGCCGAGCAGCCAGTCGTCGCCCAGTTCGTCGTCCTCGATCATCGCCAGCACGACGGCCGTCGTGGCGACCTTCATGTACGTGGCCACCTCACTCATGTTCGCGTCACCGACGATGACATGGAGGCGGCGGTACTTCTGGGCGTCGGCGTGGGGTTCGTCACGGGTGTTGACGATCGGGCGCTTCAGCGTGGTCTCGAGGCCGATCTCCTCTTCGAAGAAGTCGGCGCGTTGGCTCAGCTGGTACGGCACGTGGTCGTCGGGTCGGCCGGGAAGTTCGCAGCCGACCTTGCCGGCCCCGCAGAACACCTGCCGGGTCACGAAGTGCGAGGTGACCTGGCTGGCCACCCGTCCGAAGGGCACCTCGCGGGCGATGAGGTAGTTCTCGTGGCAGCCGTAGCTGTTGCCCTTGCCGTCGGAGTTGTTCTTGTGGACGATGATCTCGCCGCCATCGGGGAGCAGCGCGCGGACGTGCTCCATCGACGCCCGTACGATCTCCTCGGCCGCGCGATCCCACACGAGCGCTTCGCGAGCGGTGGTCACCTCGGGAGTCGAGATCTCCGGGTGGGCATGGTCGACGTAGTAGCGGGCGCCGTTGGTGAGCACGGCATTGACCAGCATCGTCTCGACTTCCGGTGCGAGCGAGGGGTCGAGCGAGAAGCCCCGTGCGTCGTTGGCGGGATGCTCGTCCTCGAAATCCCAGCTGATCCGACCGCGCCGACGGTTGGTCGCCGCCACGTAGGCGTTGATGAGCATCGACGACGCCGAGACAGGATTGTTGTCGCCGCCGCGTACGACGATGCCGTACTCGGTCTCGATTCCGCAGACCTTGGTCAGCGCCATGTGGTGAACCTATCGGAGCTGTCGGGCCAGGGTATGTTCAGCTCGGATCTTCAGAGCACGTCGAAGCGGACCCCGGCGTGCGCTTCCAGTCGCTCGACCAGCGCGTCGCCGAAGGCGCTCGCCGGGGTCCAGAATCCACCGCCCACCGTCGAGGCGTCGAGGTCGAGGAAGGCAACCGCCGACTCCCCCAGCATCTTGGCGGTCGACCCGTAGCCCGGATCCTGATCGCCGGTCACCTTCGTGCCGATCGTCCGACCCGACGCGGTGCGGCCGGCGAAGCGGATGTCGAACCAGCCGGCCTGCTGGGCGGCGGCATCCGGGCCCGAGCCGGGCTTCGGCATCACCCTCGCGAGCAGTCGGCGCGTGGGACCGACGGAGGCCACACCGGCGAACGCCGCGAGTCCCGCCGTCATCGCCCAGGCCTTGACCGCACCGGTCGTTCCATCGCCGGTCATCATCGTTTCCCCGTAGGTGAAGTCCCTCCCCCACGGCCGGCCGAGGAGCGCGTGGGTCCGCAGCACCACGGCACTGTTGGTCGGAGCCATCACGAACGGCGCGACCCAACTCTGGAACCGGTCGTCGCGCGTCGGTCGTTCGAGTCCGGGTTGCCTCGGACCCGTACGGAGGTCGACCGGCGCGAGCACGTACGGATCGGTGGTGATCGCCCGGAGTCCCGGGTCGGCGGCCATCTCCTCGAACATGTTCATGCCGCTGGCGAGCGTGCCCCCGCTGACACCACCCTTCGCCCCGGCCACCGACATGCGGACCTCGATGCAGGGTTCGCCGAACTGTTCGATCGCTCGCTGCTGCGTGAACCATGTGCCGAGGTCGGACGGGATCGAGTCGAAACCGCAGGCGTGGACGATGCGCGCCCCGGTCTGCTCGGCGCGGGTCTGGTGCTGGTCGATCATGCGACGCATCCACTGGACCTCGCCCGTGAGATCGCAGTAGTCGATCCCTGCCTCGACGACGGACTCGACGAGTTCGGAGCCGTACAGGGCGTAGGGGCCGACGGTCGACACGACCACGCTGGTGGACGCCGTCAGCGCGTCGAGGGCCGTGCGATCCGCGGCGTCGGCGACGATCCGTGGCACGTCGGCGCCGGTGGAGCGGGCCACCTCGTCGAGCTTGCTCCGGTCACGGCCGGCGATCGCCCAGCGCAAGTTGCCGATCGTGCCGTGGCGACGCGTGAGGTAGCGGCACAGGATCTGACCGACGAAGCTCGTCGCCCCGTACACGACGACGTCGTAGTCGCGCCTGCCTGTCACAGGTACTGCCCCGTCTGCACGCGCTCGATGGCTCGGCCGCCGGCCACGTTCGTCTCGGCAGTTTCCGACACGAGCGTGCGGATGAAGACGATGCGCTCACCCTTCTTGCCCGAGATCTTCGCCCAGTCGTCCGGGTTCGTCGTGTTCGGCAGGTCCTCGTGCTCCTTGTACTCCTGCTTGATCGAGTCCAGGAGGTCCTGCGTACTCACGCCCTTGACCCCTCCGCCGATCACCCGTTTGATGGCCAGCTTCTTGGCGCGCCGCACGACGTTCTCGATCATTGCTCCCGAGGAGAAGTCCTTGTAGTACAGGATCTCCTTGTCGCCGTTCTGGTACGTCACCTCGAGGAAGCGGTTGGCCTCGTCGTCGCGGTACATCTCGTCGACCGTGGCGGCGATCATGTCGTCGATCGACTCACCGGGAGCGATCGGGATCTCGTTGGTGAGATAGCGGGCGAAGATCGCGGCTGCTGCGGCGGCATTGGGCCGCTCGATCTTGATCTTCACGTCGAGTCGGCCCGGTCGCAGGATCGCCGGGTCGATCAGGTCTTCGCGGTTGGTGGCCCCGATCACGATGACGTTCTTCAGGCCCTCGACCCCGTCGATCTCGGCGAGGAGCTGCGGCACGATGGTCGACTCCATGTCGGAGCTGATGCCCGTACCGCGCGTGCGGAACATCGAGTCCATCTCGTCGAAGAACACGATCACGGGCCAGCCTTCGTCACTCTTCTCCCGCGCCCGCTGGAACACGAGGCGGATCTGACGCTCGGTCTCGCCCACGTACTTGTTGAGCAGCTCAGGGCCCTTGATGTTGATGAAGTAGCTGTGGCCCTTGCCCTCGCCGACACTCTCGGCGACCTTCTTGGCCAGGCTGTTGGCGACGGCCTTGGCGATCAGGGTCTTGCCGCAGCCGGGAGGCCCGTAGAGCAGGATCCCCTTGGGCGCCGGGAGCTGGTGCTCGGCGAACAGATCCTGGTGGAGGAACGGCAGTTCGACGGCGTCGGCGATCTGCTCGATCTGCTCGTCGAGTCCGCCGATGTCGGAGTACGAGATGTCGGGGACCTCTTCCAGCAACAGGTGCTCGACTTCGGGTCGTGGGAGCTTCTCGAGCAGGAGGTTCGAGCGCACGTCGAGGCGCAGGTGGTCGCCGGCGCGGATGTGCATGCCGCGAAGGGCGTCGGCCATCTCGCAGACGCGCTCCTCGTCGGCGCGGCCGACCACGACGATGCGGATGCCGTCGTCCATGACGTCCTTGACCGTCACGACCTCGCCGGTGATCTCCGGGCTGCGGGCCATCACGACGTTGTAGCTCTCGTTGAGCACGACCTCCGCGCCGCGGTCGAGGAGCTCGTAGTCGATGTCCGGGTGCAGCGCCACACGCATCTTGCGTCCACTGGTCAGGATGTCGACGGTGTCGTCGTCGTTCTTTCCCACCACCACGCCGTAGGCGGATGGCGGCTGGGAGAGCTTGTCGACCTCGTCGCGAAGCGTCGCGATGTGCTCGCGGGCCTCACGCAGCGTGTACGAGAGTTTCTCGTTCTGTCCCACCGCGTTCGCGAGCTGGCCCTTGGTCTCGAGGAGTCGTTCCTCCAACGAATGCACCCGCTTCGGTGCGTCCGCCAGCCGGGCGCGGAGGTGGGCGATCTCGTCCTGCAGCGCCGCGAGTTCGGCGCTCTCGCGCGTCGCGTCGGTCCGGTCGGCATTCGAGTCGACGGAGTGATCGTCACCTGGAGTTGCCATGGTTCGAATGTACACGCGGTCGATGTGAACGTCTTTGCACGTGCACGGCCGTGTAAACTCTTCAACATCGACGAGGCGTCCGTTGGGCGTCTCGAACGATTTCCAACATCACAACGAGGAGCCCACTGACATGAAGGTCTGGATCGACCAGGATCTGTGCACCGGCGACGGCCTGTGCGAGGAGATCGCCCCCGACGTCTTCACCCTGCTCGACGACGGCCTCGCGTACGTCGTCGAGGGCGGCAAGATCTTCGCAGCGGCCAAGGGCAACCCGGAAGGTGCCGAGGGTCTCGCCGAGATCCCTGACAACCAGCTCGAGGCCGTGATCGAATCCGCCGAGGAATGCCCCGGCGAGTGCATCTACATCGAGCCCTGAACTCGAACTCCTCTCGCTGACGGCTCCGCGTTCGCCGTGCCCGACGAATGTCGCGGGGACGTGACGCGTGTCAGTCCGGGTTGCGTCCGAGGAATCGGGCGACGCTCAAGAAGGCCGTGTGCGCCACCATGCGGTGGTCGGGTCGCACGGCCTGGCCCTCGATGTACCACCCGCGGTGCAGCACCTCGATCGTGCGCGCATCGATCCACTTGCCCTTGAGGGCGTCGCGTACCTGGACGGCCTGGGTGATCGAGGGCGTGTAGGCGAGGAGGATGCCACCCGGTTGGAGCACGGCTTCGGCCTTCGGGATCACCTGCCAGGGTTCGGGGAGATCGAGTACGACGCGGTCGAACATGCCGAGTTCGGGGTCGATGCCCTCGTAGCTGTCGGCGATGTGGATGTCGTAGCGGTCGAGGGCGGATTCCCCGAGGAAGCTCTGCACGTTCTTGCGCGCCCGGTTGGCGAAGTCCTCCCTGATCTCGTAGCCGACGATCTCGGCGCCGTAGCGCAACATCGTCATCGACAGCGCGCCGGATCCGATGCCTGTCTCGAACACCCGCACGCCCGGCCCGATGTCCGCGAGCATGCAGATCGGCCCGAGATCCTTGGGGTAGATGACCTGCGCACCGCGTGGCATCTCGACGACGAAGTCCTCCAGCGTGGGACGCAGCGCGATGTACTCCGAGCCCTTCGTCGAGCGAACGACGACGCCTTCGCGCTCGCCGATGACGGCGGTGTGGGCAACGAAGCCGTTGTGGCTGTGGAACTCGCCGTCGTCGGCCAGCTCGATCAGGTATCGCCGCTTCTTGGAGTCCAGCAGCAACGCCTTCTCCCCCGTCGCGAAAACTCCGGTCATCGTCGTCGCCCCTTCGCCAACACCATCTCCACGGGAACCGGCTCGTGTGCGGCGGCCTTCTCGACCAGCCGACAGAACGCACAGATCTCGCCCGTTGTCGGCGATCCGCACCGGGTGCACTCGTTGAGCTCGCCCGCCGCGGCGGCCGAATGTCCGGCCAGGAGAGGTGCCATGCGCTCGAGGAAGCCGAGGTAGAACGACGCCTTGGCCCCCGGTGACTTCACCTCGATCGCGTTCAGCGATTCCTTGTACGAGAGATGTCTGTTGCCGGCAGCGATCGGACATTCCTCCACGACGTAGTCGATGCCCCGAACGAGGCACCAGGCGGCCATCTCGCGCTCGGTCAAGCGGACCAACGGCTTCGCCTTCTTCGGGAATCCGTTGGTCGCCGGGAGCACGGGGAGCTGACGGGCGAGGTAGTCGATGTCCCACCGCAGCGTGTTGCCGAACAGCACGGCTGCCTCGTCGTCGAGATTGTGTCCGGTGACCACGACGTCGTAGCCCCCGTCCAGCGCTGCCTGGTCGAACAGTCGTCGCTTCGACAGTCCGCAGGCCGAGCAGGGCACGCGCCCCGTGGCCCGAGATGCCGTCGGCACGTCGTAGCCGTAGTCCTCACGGAGATCGATCTCGTGCAGCGTCAGTCCCCGCTCGGCGGCGAAACGACGGACATAGCCCCCGCTGTCGGTGGAGTACTCACCGATGCCGAGCCCGATGTAGAGCCCGTCGGCCTGATAGCCCGCCTCGATCAGCATGTCCCACACGGCGAGCGAGTCCTTGCCACCGCTCACGGCGACGAGCAGTCGGTCATCGGTGCTGAACATGTCGAAGTCCTCGATCGCCTTCGCCATCTGACGCCGACACAGCTGTTGGAGATGCTCGGCGCAGAAGTGGGCGTTGTGACGAGGGAGGTCGATGACCGCCGGTTCCTTGCAGACACGGCACTTGCTCCCGACGGCCGTCATCGACCGGCCCCGCTCATGCCGCACCGCCGGAGATGACGGGCCTGACCTCGATGACGTCGTCGTCGGTCAGTCGTGCGTCGCCCGGGACGAGCGTGCCGTTGCGGATGACGAGGTGTGCCTCCCGACTCAGCCCCAACTCCTCGAGCAGGCGGTCGACCGATCGTGGTCCGTCGAATTCGACTTCGCGCCGCGGGTTTCGCAGCAGCACCTTCACGATCGTCGCTTGGATGCGCTGATGCTCGCGAGGGCCTCGGACTCCAGCCGCTTCAGTTCCGCTCGCCGTGCACGCCGGCTCAGATCGAGTCGTGGTGCGCTCACGGCGACGGTGACGCTGCGGCCGACGCCGAGACGTTCGCGTGCGAGGCGTTCGGGCGGCTTCTGCAGCACACGCTTGCTGATCTCGCGGACCACGAGCGCACTGCCCACTGCCCGCCAGTACGGATTCCCGAGGATCAGGCCCTGGCGAAGCGCCTTGACCCGAAGAAAGTCGCCCTGACCGACCATGAGCATGGCGATCGGTCTGACCAGCGCATTGGGATGAGCGACGCCGCGTCGCAGTACGAAGCTGCGCACGAGGTACCTCGGTCGCAGCGCATAGGGAACCAGCGACATCAGACCCGCCGGATCTCGACGATGGCGCTGCGTCGTTTGCCGGATCGGCGACCGAGCAGGAAGAAGATGAACATCAGCACCGCAGCGCTCCCGGCGGCAACGGTGACGATGGAGGTCTTCTTGTCCTCGACGCGTCCCTGGATGTCGTTCTGCAGTGCCGTGAACTTGTTCTCGAGGTCCTGCGGGGTGATCTTGTCGGGGACCACTGGATCGGTGTGCTTCGCCATGGGGGCTCCTTACTTCGGTTCCTTGTACAAGGTCGCCTTCTTGATCCGCGAGATCGCCAGAGCGATCACGCCGACGGCGACGAGCAGGGTGATCAGGTACGCGACCCACGACAGGTTCCCGCTTGCCGAGCGCACCCATTCCGTCTGGAGCATGCGCAGGAGACCGACGAGCAGGAGCACGATGCCGAGGCTGAGCAGGAGCGCCGCCGCGGCGCCGTAACCGAGCCACGCTCCGGCTCCCCTCAGTGGACCGAGCGTCTCCTGCTTGGCGTAGGCCTTGACGTAGTCGACGATGTCACCGACCGATGCTTCCTGCTCGGCCTGCTTGGTCCTGTCGGCCCTGCGAGCGAGGCGCTGTTCGAGATCGTTGGTGTCTGACACGGGCATCGTTTCTATCACGATACGGCCGGGCTGACGCTACGGCGCGGTCCATCACCCCTGGTCATCACCGAGCGGTGCGATACTGTCGTGTCGGTCTCCGTCGGCGTTCCACCTGTAGCGTCGCAGGCCTGTGAGCGAAGCCAACCAACACTCGGGCCGGGTTGCGCTGCTGGCGTTCGGAACCCTCGGCATCGTGTTCGGCGACATCGGTACGAGCCCGATCTATGCCTTCCGCGAAGCGTTCCACCACACCGAGATCGAGGTGTCGGAGACCACCGCGTTCGGAGCCGCGTCGGTCGCGTTCTGGGCGCTCGTGATCGTCATCTGTCTCAAGTACCTCGCCACGGTCATGCGCGCCGACAACCACGGTGAGGGTGGCATCCTGGCGCTGACCTCGCTGGTCATCCCCCCGGAAGGCCAGGCGGTGTCACGCATCGCCGCCGGCGTGGTGACGCTCGGGGTGTTCGGCACGGCCCTGCTGTACGGCGACGGGCTGATCACGCCGGCCATCTCCGTGCTCTCTGCCGTCGAGGGGTTCGAGGTGGCGACGCCCGCCTTCGAGCGGTGGGTGATCCCGATCGCCGTGGTCATCCTGGTGGCCCTGTTCGCCATCCAGCGACGGGGTACCGCAGGCATCGCCAAGGTGTTCGGCCCGATCATGGTGGTCTGGTTCGTCGTCCTCGGCGTGATGGGACTCAACCAGATCCGCCAACAGCCCGCGGTGCTGAGGGCGGTGTCGCCGACCTACGCGATCGATCTGTTCGTCGAGCACCCGTGGAAGGCGTTCATCGCACTGGGGTCGATCTTCCTCGTCGTCACCGGTGGTGAGGCGTTGTACGCCGACATGGGCCACTTCGGTCGGGTGCCGATCACGTGGGCGTGGTACGTCGTGGTGCTGCCGGGGCTGGTGCTCAACTACTTCGGGCAGGCGGCGCTGTTGTCCGAGCGGCCGTCGGAGGACATCGGGGATCTCTCACCGTTCTACGAGATGGCGCCGGAGTGGGCGATCGTGCCCCTTGCGGTCCTGGCCACGATGGCCACGGTGATCGCGTCGCAGGCGCTCATCTCCGGGGCGTTCTCGCTGACGGTCCAAGCGGTGCAGCTCGACTACTTCCCGCGTCTCGCGATCCTGCACACGTCGGAGCGCCACATCGGACAGGTGTACGTGCCACTGGTGAACTGGCTCCTGATGATCGGCTGTGTCGGGTTGGTCGTCGTCTTCCGATCGTCGACGGCACTGGCGTCGGCGTACGGCATCGCGGTGACCACGACGATGCTCATCACCACCCTGATCTTCTACCGGTTCGTGCGTGACAAGTGGCGCTGGTCGCTGCCCAAGGCACTTGTCGTGCTCATCCCCTTCCTGATCGTCGACGTCGCCTTCCTCGCCGCCAACGTGCCGAAGATCCCGCACGGCGGCTGGTTCCCGCTGCTCGTCGGATTCGGTCTCGTGATCCAGATGACGACGTGGCGCAAGGGCCGCCAACTCGTCGCTGCGCGGATCCGTCGTGGCGAGCGGCCGATGGGCGAGGTCGTCGAGGAGGCCTTCGCCTCCAACGTGGTGCGCGTCGACGGGGTCGCCGTCTACATGTTCAAGGACGAGGGAGCTGCGCCTCCGGCACTGCTGTCGAATCTCCGCCACAACCACGTCCTGCACGACAAGGTCCTCCTCGTGTCCGTGCACACTGCCGACGTCCCGAACTGCGCCGACCATCGAGCGGTGGTCACCGATCTCGGCAACGGTGTGACGGTGGTCCGCCTGAACTACGGGTTCATGGAAGACCCTGACATCCCCGTGGCCCTGACCGAACTGCACCTCGACGGCGTCGACATGTCGGATGCCTCGTACTTCCTCGGACGCGAAACGGTCGCCTCGGGCAAGGTGCCGGGCATGCACTTCCTCCGCGAGCAGCTGTTCGTGCTGCTGAACCGCGGTGCCGCCAGCGCGAGCAGATTCTTCAAGTTGCCGAACGAGCAGGTCTTCGAGGTCGGCACACACGTCGAGATCTGACCGGGTTCACGACCCGCTCCGAGTGGGCTACGGTTTCGGGCCCGAGGCGCAACACGCCTCACCAGAGAGGCGCAACACGCCTCACCAGAGGTCGGAGGACGAACCGATGAGCCGTCGCACACGAGTCGGGACGGCACTGGCCGTCTCCCTGGTCGCACTCTCCGTCGCCGGGTCGGTCCTGGCACTCTCCGGTAGCGGGGAGAACCAGGCGAACAGCCCTCAGGTACAGGGGCAGCGGAAATCCGATACGACGGCGGTCTTCCCGACCAACAAGCAGAACGAACCGTCGATCGCGCAGAACCCGATCCAACCCGACTTCCTCATCGCCGGATCGAACGACGAACAGCGCCAACCGCCATGCGGGCCGGGGCCGGTCCGCGGCACGGACGTGCCGGCGTCCGACTGCAGCTTCTTTCCGGGTGTGGGAACGTCCGGCATCTACACCAGCAATGACCGCGGTGTCACGTGGGTCAATCGTGGTCTGCTCGACGACCAGACCAGTTGGAAGGGTGCCGGTGTCATCTCCGACGGTGATCCGGTCATCGCCTACGGTCCCAAGCCCGACGGCAAGGGCGGCTTCACCTATGCCAACGGGGCTCGGGCGTACTACTCGAGCATCGCGACGGTGACCACGTCGAAGGGATTCGAGTACGTCGTCGTGAGCTACTCCGACGACAACGGTCTCACCTGGTCGGCACCGGTGATCGGATCGTCGAAGACGGCCAGCGCCGACTTCAACGACAAGAACTGGATCACCGTCGACGCCGCGCCCTCGAGCCCGAACTTCGGACGGGTCTACCTGTCGTGGACCGAGTTCCGCTCGGCGACGGCAACCGGCAACGGCAGCGAGCCGGTGATGGTGTCGGCCTCCGCCAACGGCGGAGCGAGCTTCGCGGCGCCGACACAGCTGTCGCCCGCCGGCAACAACGGCACGGGGAACGGTCGGCAGGGTTCCTCCGTCACGGTGGGTCCGGACGGCACCGTGTACGTCGCGTTCGAACAGGGCCCGAGCCAGGTCGTCACGTTGTCCACCGATGGCGGCAAGAGCTGGACCCGACCCGCCGTGATCGGAGCTGTCACCGACCTCGACGACCCGATCCCGGGATCGAACTTCCGCACCGACTCGTTCCCGACGATCTCGGCCGACCCCCGGGTCGGCAGCACCACGGTGTACGCATCGTGGGCGAACCGGACTGCTGCCGGGGGCCGCATCGTCGTGGCCACCTCGACCGACTCGGGCAAGACCTGGGGTGCGGCGGTCGAGGTCAGCGGCACCGAGGGCTACGCGTTCTTCCAGGGAATGGACGTCGCGCCGAACGGGCGGGTCGACATCGCCTACCAGTCGCAGACAGCGCTCGACCCGACGACGTTCGGCACCGGGAACGCGGCGATCAACACGTATGCCGTGTCGAAGCCGTCGCCGGGTGGCGGTTGGTCGACGCCCGTGAAGATCTCCGGACGCGCTTCGGACCCCGCTGCGAGCGCGCAGAACAACCTGCAACGGCAGTTCTGGGGTGACTACAACACGCTCGTGTCGGACAACGCCGGCGGGTTGTTCATCTCGACCGACAGCCGCGCCGGCGTCGGCTGCCCCGCCGTCGATGCGTACCAGGAGTACCTGCGCGACAACGGCCTCGTGATCCGCGGCGACGGCGCCGACCGTCTCAGCTACAAGCTGACCGGCGTCAACCCCGCGCTCAGCGATCCGTCGGTGAAGCCGGCGCCACCGCTCGCGTGTCCCGCCTCGTTCGGCAACACCGACGTGTACGTCGCCCGCTTCACGCCCTGAGTGCCGACGGCGCCGGAGCGGGAGCGGTGCGTTCGGCGGCAATGCGCCGACCTGCTCGAGGTGTGCGTCGTCACACGTCAATCAGCAAGGCGAAACTTCATCATGGCTTCGACGTCGTCGAGGACCTCGTCGAGGAGAATCAGTCGCCGCATCGGACCCTCGGCGCTGAGCAGGCGAAGCCGATCCGCGGGCCCGATCGGGGCGAGCGCTGCGAGGTGATAGGTCGCGACGACAGGATCGTCGTCGACTTCGTCGACTGCGGCGTCCCCATCCGGCTCACCACCGCCGAGTCGGGCCGCCAGCGATCGCACGGCGCGGACGCGGGCACGACTCGCTGCCACGCGCACCGGCAGGCCCTCGGCATCGGGGTCGACATCGGGCCACTCGTCGACGTCGGCGCGCGGATACGGATCATCGGGCAGCCAGGCGTTGACCCGGATGCGCCGGGTCCCGACTGCGATCAGGGCGTACCGGTTCTCGTCGAGCGCATCGACCTGCACCATCCGGGCAACGGTGCCGACCATCGCTCGATCGTCCCCGCCGCCGGTTTCCCACCCGTGCGTGATGAGTGTCTGGCCGAACTCGGGTTCGCCATCGGCACGCAGACAGTCGCGGACCATGTCGCGGTAGCGCGGTTCGAAGACGTGGAGCGGGAGCACGCCCCCGGGAAGCAGCACGGACCCGAGCGGGAACATCGGCATGACGGCCACGGCGCGACGCTAGAGCAGCGGTGCAGCGAAGGCGATGTTCAGCGCGGACCCACGATTGCCGGATCGGGTCCGTTCGGGTACGCGGCGAGGCGTTCTCCGAACGCGCTCCAGTACGGGGCGAACCTGTCGGGCTCGGTGATGTCGGGGCCGTTGAGGATCATCACGTACTCGATCGTGCGGCCCTCGACCGTCTCCAGATAGCCGGCGAGCCCCTTCGCGGCGGGAGGGTCGAGGTCGGCGGGAGGATTGCCGAGCGTCCCGGTCTTCGCTGTCAGTCGACCCTCCAGCGGTGTTCCGACGAACTGATCGACGAGCGTGCCGGTGCGCCCGGCCACCGGCAGTCCAGCCGCGACGGGACCTCCCTCGACGCGCTGCAGCACGGCGAGCAAGGCCGCGCACGTGGCCCGGTTGTCGCTGCTCAGACCCGACGCGTCGACCAGACGGACGCCGTCCATGGGAACGTTCCAGCTCCGCAGGACACGGTCGACCACGGTGAGGCCTGCCGCCACCGTGCCCTCACCCATGTCGGCCACCCCCAGTTCCTTCAGGAGCATCTCCGCGGTGTCGTTGTCGCTCGTGGTCAGCATCTCGGCGAGCACCGCGGTCAGCGGCTGCGACGCGATCGCCGCCAGCACCGGCTGTGCCGGGTCGGCCGCTCCGGACCCGGCGCCTCCCGAGATCCGGACACCGCGAGCAGCGAGGAGTCGGGCGAACTCACGCGCCGCCGCATCACCGGGGTCGCGTTGGCGTCCGGAGCGGCCGAGGACCCTCCCGTCGTTGACGACGAGCGCATCGATCGGCCCGGCATCGACGTACGCGACGCCTGGACCCCACGACGGGATGACGAATTCGTCGTCGTAGCGCCCACCGTCGCCGAGGATCGAACCCCTCACGGTCGTGACCCCTGCGGCCACCACGGCATCGGCGAGTTGGTCCAACGACGTCGTGTTGAACTCGGGGAAGGTGTCGTCTGCGATCGGGTAGTCGCCACTCACCAGCAGCGGGTCTCCGCCACCGACCAGGACGAGGTCGCCGTCGATCACACCGTCGACGGGCGGTGGAGCGGAGACCGAGGTGGTGAACACATGGTCCGGTCCGAGCACCTCGACGGCAGCGGCAGCGACGAGGAGCTTGTGGGTGCTGGCCGGGATGACGGCGACGTCGGCGTTGTGTGCGATGACCGGACGACCGTCGACGGTCACCGACAGGCACGAACGCTCGTCGATGAAGGAGGCAAGTTCATTCATCGCTTCGGACAGCCGGACATCGTCGCCGACGGACGCCATCTCGTCCGGCATGCGGCGATAGCTCAACAGCTCGGTCGTGAGTTCGGGTGCGGCCGACCCAGGCGGCGGTGCTGATGCGCCCGAGTCGTCCGATGTGGACGTGCGAGCGGCCTCGTGCTCGTCGGCCTGAGCGTCGCTCCACACCAGCAGTGCGCTGAGGGCTGCGACCGGAGCGAGCAGGAGCGCGATCAGCGCGACGAACGGCGTCACGCGGTACCGAACGGGACCCGTGACGATGTCGACACGTCTGTCGTTCATCGTGGGCCGAGTTCCGCCGGAGTGGGTCCGGCCGGATAGGTGTCGAGTGTGTCGGCGAGTTGGTTCCAGATGGGCCGGTACTCGCTCTGGTCACTGATCGTCGGACCATTGAGGATGAGCACGTACTCGACCTCACCACCGCCCTCGATCGGCAGGTACCCGGACAGTGCCTTGACCGCGGGCGGATCGGTGTTGAACGGTGGATTGTTCAGCGTGCCGGTCTTGCCCGTCAACCGACCGGCCACCGGGTGGTCGACGAACACGTCGGAGAGCGTTCCCGTCTGGCCGGCGATGGGCAGGCCCAGTCCGATGGGCGAGTCGCTGTCGTATCGCTGCACCACCGATGCGAGTGCCGCGCAGGTGATCCGGTTGTCGAGACTCAACCCCGATCCGTCCGCCAGCACGATCGGTGTCACGTCGACACCCCAGTCGGCCAACTGTTGGCGGATGACGGCGAGTCCACCCTCTCGGGTTCCCGGTCCGACATCGGTGACACCGAGTTCCTTCACGACGAGCTCGGCCGTGTTGTTGTCGCTGTTCGCGAGCATCTCCGCCACCACCGACGTCAGCGGCGCGGAGCTGACCGATGCGACCTCGACGGCGCCGTCGGGCGACGTACCCGAGGACGCCTCGCCGTCCACGGCGACGCCGCGCTCCTCGAGCAGTCTGATGAACTCCCTCGCTGCGGCCGTGTTGGGATCGGCGGCGCGGAGCTCTTCACCGAGCACACGCGAGTCGTTGGCCATGAGCGCGTCGTACGGCCCGCCCTCCAGACCCTGGACGCCGACGCCCCACCCCGGAGCGAAGAACTCGTCGTCGTAACGGGATCCGTCTCCGACCACCCCGCCGGACACGCGGGTGACGCCGGCGGCAGCGACGCCGTCTGCGAGCGAATCGAGGGACGTCGGCGACGTGACCGCATACAGCTCGAGGTTCGATTCGACGTACCAGTCCGACGACAGCAGCGGGTCGCCGCCGCCCACGAGGTAGAGGTCGCCGGCGACGAGCCCCTGCACCGGTGGCGCTGCGGCCTCGACCGTGGTGGTGTAGGTGAAGTCGGGTCCGAGTCGTTCCAGCGCCGCAGCCGCCACCAACAACTTCTGATTGCTCGCGGGGATCACGGCGAGGTCGGCGTTGTGAGCCCCGACCTCCTCGCCGTCGACCGAGATCACCGAACACGAGCGGTCGTTGAGCGTGGCGAGGAACGGTGCGGCCTCAGCCGCGAACGCCGCGCCGTTCACGTCACGCGAGACCGTCGTCGCCATGCGACGGAACGTCATCAGGCCGGTCGAGAGCGCCGGAGTCGGCGTGGGGACGGTTGCGGTCGGATCGACCGGCGGAGCTGCGGTGCCGGCCTCGGTCCGGTCGGACGACCATCGGTACACGGCGAGGAGGACCAGTGCGGGAACGAGCGCGACGATCCCGAGGACGATCCACGGGCCGGGGCCACGTCGACGACCGCGCGACCGTGTCACCCGCCGCGCGCCTCACGATGTCTGGCGCGACGCACGAGATGCCCGAGGGCCGTCACGGCATCGCCCCCGCTCGCATAGCAGAGTCGGCCGAGTCGACGAACCGTCGCCGGCCCGGCATTGGCAGGGTCGGCCACGGCCAACTCGGTGGCGACGAGAATCGGCTTGCCGGTTCTGACGCTCAGTTCGTGGGCGGCCTCGGCGAAGCGTTCGTCTTGGCGCTCGTGGTAGGCGACGATTCGTTCCAGGCCGTGGTCGGGGTAGAAGCGGCCTTCGCGCATCATCCTCGCCTGGTTGCTCTGGATGCCGAGCCCGAGGTAGATCATCGCGTCCACCTCGGGGTGGGTGGCGATGAGTTCCATCACCTCGGGAATCGTGTCCCGCGTCTCGCCGCCGGCGCAGTCGACGGGGTTGTTGCGACTCCACCGCGGTGGCAGCTTCTCGTCGATGGCCGCCTGGAGATCGGCGGGCAACTGCATCAGCACGATGTCGGCGTCACGGGTGATCGCGTCGGCGGTGACCACACCCCAGCCACCCGCGGTCGTCAGCACGATCGTGTTCGGCCCCTTCGGAAGCGGCTGCGTCGCGAACGTGGCTGCCGCCTCGAACGCCTCGGTGACCGTGGCTGCACGCGTGATGCCGGCCGCGCGGCACTCGCCGTCGAAGATCTTGTCGTTCGCTGCCAACGCGCCGGTGTGGCTCGCCGCTGCCTGCGCACCGCCCTCGGTGGCGCCACCCTTGACGAGGACGAGCGGCTTGCGGGCCGCGGCATCGGCGAGTCGATCCATCAGGCCGCGACCATCGACGATGCCCTCCACGTACGCCAGCCCCACCGAGGTTGCATCATCGTCGGCGTACCAGTCGAGGTAGTCCGCCACCGTGACCGCGGCGGCATTGCCGGCCGACACAGCGCGGCTGACACCGACGCCGGTGGACCTGGCGAGGTTCATGAAGCTGGAGACGAAGTTCCCGCTCTGGCTGGCAACGCCGATGCGACCTGCAGGCGGGTACGGCGCCACGATCTGCGCGCAGAGGTTGACCGGGGTGCTGACGACGCCTTGCCCGTTGGGGCCGGCGAGCAGGATTCCGAGTTCGTCGGCGAGGGCGACGAGTTCGGCCTCGGCGACGCGACCCTCGTCGCCCGCTTCGCCGTAGCCGGCAGACGTCAGGAACGCCGCGGTGATTCCCTTGGCGGCACAGGCGCGCAGCAGATCGGGGTTCGCCGCGGCAGGTGTGCAGACGAAGACGAGGTCGATCGCATCGTCGGGGAGATCGGCGATGTCCGCGACGGTCTTGATGCCCAAGACCTCCTCCCCTTTCAGGTTGGTGCCGTACACGCCACCCGCGTACCCGGCGGCCAGGAGATTGTGCAGCGACACGAACCCGAACTTTCCGGGGTGCGTCGACGCGCCGGTGACGAGGACGCCGCGGGGGTCGAAGAGCGCTCGGAACTGCTCGGCGGTGGGGCGCGGTCGGCTGGTCGGGCGCGGGGCATCGGAGTCCGCCCCCAACTCGACGAGGCCGTCGACGGCCACGAGACGACCGTCCGGCTGCACGATCAGGGGGTTGATGTCGACACTGGCGACGTCGCTTCGCTCGGCGCCCAGCCGGCCGAGGCCGACCAGGATCTCCGCGAGCTGGGTCCGATCGACCGCACCTTCTCCGCGGAACGGTCCGAGCAGCTTCTGGGTGGCGAGATCATCGATCATCTCTGCCGCTGTGACCGGGTCCAACGGGGCAGGTCGGAAGACCACGTCGGCGATCGCCTCGGCGAGGATGCCTCCGACGCCGAGCATCACGGTGGGTCCGAACTGCGCATCGCGAACGATCCCTGCGATGAGTTCGCGGTTCCCCGAGATCATGGGAGCGACGAGGACGGACACGGCGCCGTCATCCGGCGTCGCAGCGGCGAGCAGTTCACCGGCAGCTGTTTCGACGGCGGTTCGATCGGCCAGTCGGAGCCTGACGAGACCGCGTTCGGTCTTGTGGGCGATCGCGTCGCCGTTCAGTTTGGCAACGACCGGGTACCCGAGTTCGTCGGCAGCGTCGCCCGCAGCAGCCGGGTCGGCGACCAGTCGTTCCGGGGCGATCGGCACTCCGAATTCGGCCAGCAGTGTCTTCGAGTCGCGCTCCGACAGGGTCGTGTGCGCGCTGCTTCCGGTTGTGGTCACGTCTGGGGTCGCCATGAGGCTCCCACCGTACCGTCACGGCCTCCCCCGAGCAGGGCAGGGTAGGCCTCCCGATTGCTCGGGGAGCGGACCTTCGCCTCTCACGACGCGATCACGAGACACGTATCGTCGATAGACGATGAAGGAAGTGGGAGTTGCCACTCCTACCGAACCGGTTGGACGTTCGGCGATTCGCCGATCGGCGCCGGTGGCGGCCGCATCGGCCATCTGGTGGGTGCTGTACCACTACAACCTGGCGTTCTGGGACTGGGTCATCTACGACGTCGTCGGCCTCGACCCGGAGAGCCGGCTGGGCGAATCGATCCACTTCTTCTTCTACGACGTCACCAAGATCACCCTGCTGCTCACCGGGGTCATCTTCGTCGTCACGATCCTGCGCAGTTTCATGTCGGTCGAACGCACCCGCTCACTGCTCGGCGGTCGCCGAGAAGGGGTCGGCAACGTCGCCGCAGCCGTGCTCGGTGTGGTGACTCCTTTCTGCTCGTGCTCGGCGGTGCCCGTCTTCATCGGGTTCGTCGCTGCTGGCGTTCCACTCGGCGTGACACTCAGCTTCCTGATCGCGTCCCCGATGGTCAACGAGGTGGCGATCGTGCTGCTGTTCGGCCTGTTCGGCTGGCAGGTCACCGCCCTGTACATCCTTGCCGGGCTGTTCATCGCGATCACCGCCGGGATGGTGTTGGGCCGGATGGATCTCGACCGGTGGGTCGAGCCGTTCGTGTTCGAGACCAGACTCCGCGGCAAGCAGATCGACCCATCACAGGGCCTCTCCTGGGATGACCGCATCCAGATGGGCCGTGAAGAGGTTGCATCGATCCTGCGCAAGGTCTGGCCCTACCTGCTCGTGGGCATCGGCGTCGGCGCCGTGATCCACGGATGGGCACCCGACGACTGGTTCGCCGAACACGCAACGGGAATCCTCGGGGTCCCGATCGCCGTGCTCGTCGGCGTGCCCCTCTACTCCAACGCAGCAGGCGTGCTCCCGCTGGTCGAGGTCCTGCACGACAAGGGTCTGCCGATGGGCACCGTGCTCGCGTTCATGATGAGTGTCGTCGCTCTGTCGCTGCCCGAGATGATCCTGCTGCGGAGGGTCTTGATGCCCAAGCTGATCATCACCTACGTCGCGGTGGTCGCCTCCGGCATCCTCGCCATCGGATTCCTCTTCAACCTCATTCTCTGATCACTCCCGACAACACAAGGAGCCCCACCATGGACATCAAGATCCTCGGAACGGGATGCGTCAACTGCAAGAACCTCGAGACAGTGACGCGTGCTGCGCTCGACGAGCTCGGCCTGACGGTCGAGATCGACAAGGTCACCGACCCGGGCGAGATCGCGTCCTGGGGCGTCATGTCCACACCGGCCCTCGTCATCGACGACGACGTCGTGCTGTCGGGCCGCGTCCCGCCTGCCGATCAGATCAGGGAACTCCTCGTCGCCGCACGATGAAGGCGCGTCGGCAACGGCCGCCGGATGCCGCAGTGACGGCGCCGAGTGTTCAACTCGCGAGCGTGCGGGCGATCTCGGTGACGTGGCGGAGATCCGAGCCGCAACATCCACCGAAGACGTTGAGCCACGGCATTGCATCGACGAGGCTGCGGTATCCCGCGGCAAGTTCGTGGACATCGCCATCGTCGAGCACTTCTGCCTCGTCCAGTTCGGCGTGGCTCATGCGTGAGGCATTGCAGCGGACTCCTCGAATGCGGTGAGCCCATGCGTCGTCGACGATGACATCGGCGAAGTGGTCGGGGTGCGCACAGTTGACCATGAAATACGAGGCTGACCCGTTCGTTGCCGCGTCGACGGTGTCGATCGCATGGCCGAGCGACTCGCCCGTCGGAAGCGAGCCATCTGTCTCGACGGTGAACGACACCACGATCGGCAACCCGACCGAGCCGGCAGCTCGGACCACGCCGATCGCCTCGTCGGACTGCGTGAACGTCATCGCGGTCACCATGTCGACCTCGGTGTCCGCGAGCCATCCGATCTGGCTGGCGTGGTACTCCTCGGCTTCGCCGGCGGCGACAGCGACATCGGGCGCGTAAGCATCACCGCGGGGGCCGATGAGGCCGTTCAGGACGATGGGTGCGGCGTTGTCGCCGAACTCGGACCGGAGGTCGGCGATGAATACTGATCGCGTCCCGGTTGGCCTCGGCGAGTTCGGATGCGCTGGCCTGCAGGGCGCCGGCCCAATGAGGATGCGCTTTCCACGTCTGGCTGTCGAGCACGAACCCCGCACCCATCTCGGCGGCCAACTTCAGAAAGCCGCGGAAGTATTCGGCGAGTGCCTGTCGTCCGGTCTCATCTCGCAGCAGGGTGTGAGCTGCGAACTCACGGATCTCGATCCCCTTGTTGAAGATCAGGTCGGTCTCGATCCCGGCGTCGGTGAGGTACAGCCCCCCATCGAGTTGTGGCAGAGCGGCACGGAACATCGCCATGACAATCCTCCCATTCGCTCATGGCCCCGGATGTGGCGACGGACCGCGACCCCACGACAACAGTACGCCACCATGCACCCGCCGGGGTGCGGCCGCAGCCCGCCGAATCAGGTCGGTATGAGCGCAGCGCGGAAGAACTCGATGATGTGCTCGCTGCGACGATCGAGCGCTTCGGGCGCGAGCGGATCCTCGTCGAGCAGACCCTCGAGGAACGGAGCATCCGAGAAGTAGCTCAGCAGCGCCCCGTAGCCGGTGAGCAGCAGCTGCTCGGGGTTGTGCTCGCGGAACGTACCGGCGGCCATCTCACGTCGGAAATAGTCCGCCGCCTGGTCGAACATTGGTCGCAGCACCGCCGACAGGTCGATACCGAGGTGGGAACCGCCGTCGATCGCCTCGCGCCGCATCAGCGTGACGTACGACGGGTTGTCGGCGAAGTAGCCGAACCCGGCGCGCAGCACCTGTTCGATCTTCGGCCAGCCACGTGCAGTCGATTCGATGGCATCGGCGAGGCGTGCGAACCAGTCGGAGAGCAGCCGCTCGAACACCTCACCGTAGAGCGCTTCCTTGGATCCGAAGTGATGGAGCAGGCTGGGGCGGCGGATTCCCACCTCTGCGGCGATGTCGTTCAGCGAGGTGCCGCTGTATCCGTTCTGTGCGAAGCATCCGAGCGCCGCATCGAGGATCTGGTCTCGCGTGGACCGGCCCTCGACGGGCAACTCGATGATGGATGCGACGTCGACGTCCGACATGGTGTCGACGAACGCTAGTGCCCGGGCGGGGAGCCTCCTCCCCGCACCGGCATCGGCCGCATCAGGCGGGGGGATAGACGCCCATCTGCTTGGCCTTGTCGGTCTGCCAGAAGATCTCGGCGATCTCGTCGATGTAGGCGACGAGCTGCTCGCCGACCGCCGGATCCATCGACTTCTTGGCCTCGCCGGCCTGGTGGACCGCCTTCCAGAACAACTCGTGGAGGTTCGGGAACGCGGCGAAGTGGTCGGGTGCGAAGAAGTCGGCCCACAGCACCATCAGATGGTGCTTGGTCTCCTCGGCACGCTGCTCCTTGATGATGATGCAACGGGAGCGGAACACTTCGTCGTCGGACTCGGCGTACTTCTTCGCGGTCTTGACGACCGACAGCGCCTCGATCTTGGCCTGGGCCGGGTCGTACACCCCGCAGTACAGATCGCAGTGGGCGTGGGCAACGGTGGCCGATGCGAACAACTTGTCGAACATGGTGTGCTCCTCTGAAGCAAGGTGGTGGGTGGAGGTACGAACGATTCCCGAAGGTCGTCAAGCGGAAACCTACACTCCGCGTCGGTGAACGCGCCCACGCCACCTCCGACGTCGCGACGTCCCCGGCGCCGGTGGCGGCGATGGCTCCCGCGGCGATTCGTGGTCGCCGATCGCTCGATGGAGCCGACACTGGTCGATGGCCAGGGACTCGTCGGAGTCCCGTGTCGACGTGTCAGGGTCGGCCAGATCAGATGCGTCGAGCATCCGCAGCGTCCGGGGTTCTGGCTGGTGAAGCGGGTCGACGAGGTGCATCAGGACGGCACGATGTCCGTACTCTCCGACAACCGGAACAGCACCCGGGCCGACTCCAGGACGTTCGGACCGGTTCCCGTGCACGACAGCTACCGCGTGGTGATCCGGGTTCCGCGACGACTCATGTGAGCGTCCGAACCGTCACGGCGGTGCGTGAACGTCACGACCAGCACGGACACCACGGCGACGACGAGGCCGAGCACGACGAGCACTCCTGCCCCCGTCCGCCACGGATCGGACAGCGGAAGCACACGGAGCAACTCGGGCGGCGGTGCCCCCCGATCGCGTGGACGGCGAACCGACTCGGGATCGACACCGACCGGAAGGTTCGTGACTGCCCACCACCCCGTGACGACCACGAGAGCGAGGGGTCCCCACTTCGGCAGGATCCGTTCCACGCCCACGATGAAGAGAGTGGCGCCCACCCCGATTGCCGGAAGCAGGTAGCGCGAATACGGGTTCCCGCCGCCGCTGACGTGTTGTGCGAGCGTCATGCCCACCGATGCCACGGCGACGAGACACAGCACGACGCGCCACCGAACGACGGTCGACCCCTGCGGTGACGTGACACTCCGGCGCGTCCGCCCGGTCACCGCCACCACCGCCACTCCTGCCACAGCAAGCGCGCTGATGAGGTTGGTGAAGCGTGGCAGACGCCGAGCGACGGTGCTCGGCGACAGCAGCCCCTGGTAGACGCGGAGCCACATCTCGCCGCGCGTCACCATGTCGAGCACCGAGCCTCGCCGTTGGCGCTGGAACCGGTCGAGCAGGTAGCGCGATGCACCGATGTCGCCGTACAGGGCGATGTTGCGGAGGTAGAACCAGCCGAAGAGCACGATCGCCGGAACCAACCCCACGAGGATCACCGCGCCCGCATCGCGTCCGCGTTTCGCCCACGTCGACGCGGGACGCGTCAACCAGTAGACGGCCACGGTGATGACGACGACCGTCGCGACCAGCATCGTCGTCGCGCGAGCACCGAAGCATGCGGCCGCTGCGACTCCCAGCACCACGAGGTGGCGCCGGAAGTGCAGGTCGTCGCGCCTGATCGCCCGGACTCCGGCCCACACGACGGCAGTGGCGCACGCGAATCCGAGGCCGTCGTTCAAGGCCTGGGAGAACACGGCATGGCCGTGCGGGATCACCGCCACGAACGCGGCCGACATCAACGCCAGCTCACGGTTCCCGTCGGTGAGTTCCTCCGTGAGCTTGAACGTGAACGCGACGCCGACGGCGGCGAGGGCCACGTTGGCGAAGCGCAGCAGGATCAACCCACCGTCAGCAGCGTCCTCCGCGCGCGACAGCCAGATCAGCGGGGCGACCGCGACGTACGACAGTGGCGGGTGGTTCGCCACCCAGACCCCGCGGTACCGATCATCTCGAGCGCTCTCTCGCTCGGCGCGCCACTGCGTTGCCGAGCGAGGAACCACCGGGAACTCCGAGATCTCCGGCAGGTGCAGCGAAGCGACCTCCTGCGCGTAACCGACGTGAGCCGTTTCGTCCGGGGCGACGAAGGGCGTCTGTTCCAGCGCGTGGAGCCACCCGAAACCGACGAATGCGACGAGGACGCCGACCAGTCCGACCGTGGTGAGCGTCCATCGCGAGCGATGCGACGCGCTCACCAGGCGCTGCGGCCGACCCCACCGTCGACGACCACGATCTCGCCGGTGGTCAACCTGGAGCCCAGCAGGAAGCCGAAGATGGCGTCCTTGACGTCGTCGGGGGTGCACACGGCGCGCAGCAGCGACTTGTCGACCACCGACTGCTTGATCGTCTCGAACGCGTCGCCGAAGCCCTCCTGCAACCACGAGCCGTCGATGAAGCCGGGGCACACCGTGTTGACCTGGACCTCGGGCCCCATCACACGGGCCAATGTGACCGTGAGGTTGTTGAGCCCGGCCTTCGACGCGCAGTACGGAATGGAGCTGCCGGTGCCGTAGACGCCCGCCACGCTCGAAACGTTCACGATCTGGCCGCCGCTGCCGGCCTTGAGGGCGCCTGACGCCGCCCTGGCCATCTGGAACGGCCCGATCAGGTTCACGCCCATGATCGTGTGCCACGTCTCGGTCGTGACGGCGTCGAGGTCGTGGTGCGCGATGAAGCTGGTGGTGCCGGCGTTGTTGATCAGCACGTCGAGGCCCCCGAACGCGTCGACGGCCGTCTCGACGAGCCGCCGACAGTCGTCGTCATTCGCCACGTCGGCCTGCACGGCGATCGCCCTCACGCCGAGGCTCGCCGCTTCGTCGGCCACCGTCTCAGCGGCATCCTTCGAACGGCTGTAGTTGACCGCGACGGAGCAGCCGGCGGCAGCCAGCGCCAACGCTGTCGCCCGTCCGACTCCCGTCCCGGCACCGGTGACGATCGCCGCCTTGCCCGACAATTCCATGGCACTCCCCTGCTCGTTCGATGTCCAGACCGTCGTGGGCTGACCGTAGCCTCACCCACCATGCAGATCGTCGCGGCACTGTTCGTCGAGGAGTTCGAGTTGCGTCAGGCGCCGGGACCGTCGACGCGCATCGACATGACCGGGGTGATGTTCTCGATGGCCGCACCGGAGCCCGCCCCGCTGACCATCACGCCGCACCTCGTGGGACTCATCTTCTGTCCCGAAGGCGAGTCGGGCAGCGGGGTGTTCGAAGTGGTCTTCCGGCGCGGCATCGAGGAGGACAGCGAGCAGGTCGCCAGGAACGTGAGCCCGTTCACCGTCGAGCCGGGCAAGTTCACCTATCGCCTGGTCCGTGGCGAACTCGAATTCGAGGACTACGGCCAGGTGTTCGCCCACTGCCGCATCGACACCGGCCCGTGGCACCTGGTTCCGTTCACCCTCCTCCCACCTGCCTGACCATCTCCCGAGCAGACCGCTGTCCGACGGTGGGTTCGGTCGACGAGCCGTCGGGTACTCTCGCCGCCGTGTCGTTGACTTCCGAACAGGACCAACTCGCCGTCTCACTCATCCGGGGCATGGCCATGGACGGCCCGCTCGCCGCGAGCAGTGGCCACCAGGGCACGGCAATGGCATTGGCTCCGCTCGGCCACGTGCTCTACAGCCGGGTGCTGCGTCACGATCCGACCGATCCTGCGTGGCCCGATCGTGACCGCTTCGTGCTCTCGAACGGTCACGCCTCGATCCTGCAGTACTCCCTGCTCTTCCTGTCGGGATACGGCCTCGAACTCGACGACCTGAAGGCGTTCCGCCAATGGGACTCCGCCACGCCCGGCCACCCGGAGGCCGGCCACACCGCCGGCGTCGAGGTCACCACCGGGCCGCTCGGCCAGGGCTTCGCCAACGCCGTCGGCATGGCGATCGCCGAAGCCAACCTGCGCGCCCGCTTCGGCGCCGACGCCCAGGACCATCACACCTTCGTGATCGCCGGCGACGGCTGCCTCATGGAGGGCATCTCGCACGAAGCGGCCTCGCTCGCCGGACATCTCGGCCTCGGGAAGTTGATCTGCGTGTTCGACGACAACCAGATCACGATCGACGGACCGACGAGCCTCTCGACCAACGACGACGTGGCGGCGCGCTTCCGTGCCTACAACTGGGACGTCGTCGAACTCGGCGAGATGGCTGACGACCTCGACGGTCTCGAGGCTGCGTTGAACGCAGCCAAGCAGACCGACAAGCCGTCGTTGCTGATCCTGCGCTCGCACATCGGCGAGCCCTCCCCGGACCACGTCGACACGCACGGTGCCCACGGCAACCCGTTCAGCGTCGACGACGTGGCACGCACGAAGGCCGTGATGGGTATCCCCGACGAGCCGTTCTGGGCCCCCGATCACCTCGTCGCGGCCTACCGGACCCATGTGGGCGACCGTGGATCGCAGCAGCGAAGCGCGTGGCTCGCCGCGAGTGCACCGGTCACCTCGACGCCGCAGTGGCAGGCCGCATGGGGGCGCACCGGTACCCCGGGTTGGGACACGGACCTGCCGGCCTACGAACTCGGCGAGTCGGTCGCCACCCGCAAGGCGATCCAGAAGGCGCTCGACGCCACCTACGACCGGCTGCCCGGGCTGATCTCCGGTTCTGCGGATCTCACGGGGAGCAATGGCACCGGCCTGGCCCGCACGACGTCGTTCACCTCCACCGACCCCGCCGGGCGTTACGTCCACTACGGCATCCGCGAGCACGCCATGGGAGCTGCACTCGTCGGCATGGCACGTCACGGCGGCACCCTGCCGATCAGCGGTACGTTCTTCGTGTTCGCCGACTACATGCGACCGGCGATCCGACTCGCCGCCCTCTCGAACGCCAAGTGCTGCTTCGTCTTCACGCACGACTCCGTCGGGGTGGGCGAGGACGGCCCGACCCACCAGCCCGTCGAGCAGCTCGCCAGCCTGCGGGCCATGCCGAACCTGCACGTGATCCGTCCGGCGGACGGCAACGAGACCATCCATGCCTGGGTCGACGCCGTCGGCCACGACGGACCGTCGGTGCTCGTGCTGAGTCGCCAGGACATCCGGGTCACCACGGACGGCTCGGCCGTCGAGCGAGGCGCCGGCATCGTCACCGACTCCGACGGTCTTCCGCAGGTGGTCCTCGTGGGCACCGGTAGTGAAGTCGCGGTGTGCGTCGACGCCGCCGCAGCATTGAACGAGCGTGGCGTTTCGGCACGAGCGGTGAGCTTGCCGAGCTGGGATCGATTCGCCGAACAGGACGAAGCGTTCCGCCACGAGATCCTGCCGCCCGGCGTGCCGGTCGTCTCGGTCGAGGCCGGCACCACCTTCGGATGGGAGCGCTACGCCGATGTGGCCATCGGCATCGACCGCTTCGGTGCGAGTGCGCCTGGCGAACTCGTGTTGGACAAGCTCGGCATCAACGTCGATCATGTCGTACGACGCGCACTCGACGCCCTCTCCTGACATCCTCGAACGAAGGAATCTCCACCATGCTCGACAGCAACCGGATCGCTGCCCTGTACGACGAGCAGGGCCAGAGCGCCTGGCTCGACAACCTCAAGCGGGGCTACATCACCTCAGGCCAGCTCGTCGCCATCCGCGACGGCGGCGTGCGCGGATTGACCTCGAACCCATCGATCTTCCAGAAGGCGATCCAGGACTCGAGCGACTACGACGAACAGTTCGCCGCCCTGCGTGCCGATGGGAACTCGATCGTCGACGACTACTGGTCACTCGTCATCCGCGACATCCACAGCGCCTGCGACGTCTTCTCGAAGGTCTACGACCATTCCGACGGCGTCGACGGGTACGTGAGCGTCGAGGTCGATCCCGGGCTCGCTCACGACGGACCGGGGACCCAATCCGCAGCCCGCGAACTGCATCAACGGATCGATCGCCGCAATCTCATGGTCAAGATCCCTGCGACGGCGGAGGGCCTCGGCCCGATCGAGCAGATGATCGCCGAGGGTCGTTCCATCAACGTCACGTTGATCTTCAGCCTCGACCGCTACTCGAGCGTGATGGAGGCGTATCTCCGCGGCCTGGAACGGCTCGCTGCCGACCCCGCCGCCGACCTGTCGAAGGTCGCCAGTGTTGCCAGTTTCTTCATCAGCCGGGTCGACTCCGAGGTCGACCGACGCCTGGACGCGATCGGCTCCGACGAGGCGTTGGCGTTGCGGGGAAAGGCTGCCGTCGCGCAGGGCAAGCTCGCCTACCAGCTGTTCCTCGAGGCATTCTCCGGGGCCCGCTGGGATGCGCTCGCGGCACGGGGTGCTCGTGTCCAGCGGCCCCTGTGGGCGTCGACGTCGACCAAGAACCCCGCCTACCCCGACACGCTCTACGTCGACGAGTTGATCGGCCCGCATACGGTGAACACGCTGCCGGAGAACACCTTGGAGGCCTTTGCCGACCACGGAACGCTCGCCCGCCGCGTCGATACCGACGTCGAGTCCGCCCGTGCGGTGTGGGATGCGCTCGCCGGCGTCGGTGTCGACATGGACGACGTGGCAGCTCAGCTCGAGCGAGAGGGCGTGTCGAGCTTCCAGAAGTCGTTCGACGAGCTGATCACCGCACTCGAAACCAAGTCCCACTCCCTCTGACCCCCGAGAAGACCACCCACGCTCCGAAATTCTCCTCCCAGCGCGCGCTGAGCGCGCACACGGAGGAGAATTTCGGGATGGGGGCCGGGTGAAGTCGGGGTCAGGACGGCTTGACGTTGATCGTGAGGCGTGGATAGCCCTGTGCGCCGTTGGGGGCCACGGGGGCGTACTCGTCGGTCTGGGGGACGCCGTCGCCGTCGAAGGCCCGGGCTTCGATCAGGTGCTTGCCCGGCGGCGGGGCGATCCGGCGCACCCATTGCACCCACGTGTCGTTCGAGGGGGTGCCACCGAGTTCGGCGTCCATCCACTCGCCCTCGTCGACACGAACCTGCACCTTGGACACGCCGCGATGGATCGCCCAGGCGACGCCACCCACGACGACGTCGCC
Organism: Ilumatobacteraceae bacterium; assembly: GCA_963829585.1. GTDB lineage: Bacteria > Actinomycetota > Acidimicrobiia > Acidimicrobiales > Ilumatobacteraceae > Sva-07. The sequence goes on from CAWHJD010000014.1 coordinate 86,072, forward strand.
GACGTGGTCCCGTTGCCGGGGCGTGTCGATGCGGGCCATGGTCTTGATCGGACCCTCCTTCGACCAGCCGCGGGGTACCCAGTAGGCGTCGAAGTCCTCCCACCGGGTCAGCTCGATGTCGGTCACCCACTTGGTTGCCGACACGTAGCCGTAGAGGCCGGGAACCACCATCCGGACCGGATAGCCGTTGCGGGCCGGAAGCGGCTCGCCGTTCATGGCGATGGCCAACATGGCATCGCGTCCGTCCATGATCACCTCGGTCGGTGTGCCGGCGGTCCACCCGTCGATCGAGCGACTCACGACCTGGGTGGCTCCGGGCTGGACACCTGCCTCGTCGAGAACGTCCTTCAGGAGGACCCCTTGCCACAGTGCGTTGCCGATGTAGTCCCCGCCGACGGGATTGGACACACACGACAGCGTGATGTAGCGCTCGACCTGCGGCCGGGCCAGCAGGTCGGCGAACGTGATCTCGAACGGATTGTCGACCATGCCACCGATCTTCAGCGTCCACGAGTCCTTGGACACCTGCGGGACCACCAGCGCCGTGTCGATCCGGTAGAAGTCCCGATTCGCCGTGACGAAGGGCGTGAGTGCCTCCACCGGCGGATCGATGTTCGTGGGCAGCGCGACGCTGCTCGACTCCGGCACCGGCAACGCGATGGCGTTTCGCTCGCCGCTCACGTCGAAACGTTGCTGCAGCATCCGTCCGACGCCGCCTGCGAGCACGGCCGCGGACCCGATCCCGATCGCCCCTCCGACGAACCGCCGACGGTCGACGCCCATGGTCCGTGGGCTCGACTGCTCGTCGAGCCCCGCATCGAGCTCGGCATCGAGCCCGGCCGGCCGTGGCGCCAGGTACCACAGCACGCCGATGGAGACGCACGTGCCGACGATCGTCGGCAGCAGTTTCGCGAGAGTCGGCTCGGGTCTCGTCAACACGGCGAATGCTCCCAGCATCCCGATGACGCTGGTCAGCGCGTACGCCGCCCTGCGTGCGCCCCGCATCGCCAGGACGCCGACGGTGATGCCGATTCCCAGCACCACGACCAGCGCGCCGACCACGAGCACCGCCTTGTCGTTGGTGCCGAAGGTCTCGATCGCCCAGTTCTTGACGGGCCGAGGGACGGCGTCGATGAACGCCTGACCCACGGGGACCACCGGCGACGACGAGCCCTCGACGAGTCCGACGACGAGTTCACCGGCGGCGAGGCCGGCGCCCGTGGCCAGCAGACCCAGCACAGGGCCCTGCCACTTCGGGCCGTACGATCCTTGATTCATGGAACCAGATGTATCCGACAACGAGTCGTCCCGTGCGCGTTCCATCGTGGCCGAACTCGGTGTTTCCGAGAATGTTCGACTCGCGGAAGAACTGGTTTCCGAAGCGCTCGGGCTCATCGCAGATCAGCCTGACACGCTCGATCTCAAGATCGCCACTGCTGCTCTCACCGAGATGCGCGACGCCTACGCGATGTTCGCCCCGTACAAGCACCGACGCAAGGTCTCGATCTTCGGGTCCGCGCGCACGAGTGCCGTCGATCCGCTGTACGGCCTGACGAGGCAGCTCGCTGCGACCCTGGCCGAACGGGGCTGGATGACCGTCACCGGCGCCGGACCGGGGATCATGCAGGCCGGCATGGAGGGGGCCGGACGGGAGAACTCGATCGGCGTCTCCATCCGACTGCCGTTCGAGACCGGCGCGAACTCGATCATCGCCGGCGACGAGAAGCACGTCAGCATGAAGTACTTCTTCACCCGCAAGGTGATGCTCATCAAGGAATCGCAGGGCTTCGTCTGCCTCCCCGGTGGGTTCGGCACGCTCGACGAGATGTTCGAGCTGCTCACGCTCACCCAGACCGGCAAGGGCGTCCCCGTGCCGATCGTGCTCCTGGACGCACCGGGTGATCCGTTCTGGGAGGGTGTCGACACGTTCGTGCGCCAACAGTTGATCGCGCGGGGTCTCGTCTCGGCCACCGACGTCGACCTCTACACGATCACCAATTCCTGTACCGAGGCAGCGAACATCATCGACGGCTTCTACGCCAACTACGACTCGATCCGGTACGTCGGTGACCAGTTGGTCATCCGGATGCGGCAGGGACCGGACGACGCGCAACTCGCCGAACTCAACGAACGATTCGGTCACCTGACCGTGCGGGGTGGGATCGAGCTGGCCGAGCCATTCAAGATCGAGCGACGCGACGACGACAAGGTCGACCTCGATCGCATCGCACTCGTCTTCGCGAAGCGCGGCTACAGCGACCTCGTGGAGATGATCCGTGTGATCAACGGCTACGTCTCGTCGAGCTGACGGAGCACGGCGGTCGCCTTCTCGATCGCGCGACGCGCCTGCATCAGCTTCTTGTCGTCCGGCGGGCGGGTGACCTCTCCGTCGGCGACAGCTTCGCGTAGACGGTCGAAGGCGAGTTCGTCGAGATCGGCGGCGATCGCCTCGAGCCGCTCGATGAATTCTTCGTAGTCCCCTGTCATCGCAGCGCCTCCGCCACGATGTCGACGGGGTGGCGGACCTCGCAGTCGAGCACCGCACCCAGGTGCATCGAGCAACCCGGGTTTGCGCTCGCGATCAGCGAGGCACCGGAGCGGGCGCGTGCACGGTCGATGGCTGCCACCTTGCGGTCACGGATGGCACCGGCCAGGTCCGGCTGCAGCGCCGAATACGCTCCGCCCGCGCCGCAGCAGAGACCGTCGTCGTCGAGCTCGACGACGTCGGCGACGTGACCGACGAGCACTCGCACCGGTTCGTGCGCCCGCTGGACATGGCGGAGATGACACGGGTCCTGGACGATGACGGACGAGCGTGGCCTCGATGGCGCCGGGAGCAGGTCGATGCGCTCGGCGAGCCACTCGTCGATGTCGCGTACCCGTGCGCTGAACCGCTTCGCAGCGTCGGTACCGACGAGTTCGCCGTAGTCCTTCATCGCCGCGCCGCAGCCCGCAGAGTTGACGAGGATCGCCGCATCGCCGGGCATCGACGCCATCGTTCGCTCGGCGAGAGCAACGGCGTCGTCGTGGAGCCCGGCATGGACGTGCAGTGCCCCGCAACAGGCGCCCTGCGATCCGGGAACGGCGAAGGTGGCGCCCGTGAGCGTGATCAGCTCCGCGGTGTTGTGGTGGGTGTCGCGCTGCCACGCGTCCATCACGCAGCCGGTGAACAGCCAGACGTCGGTGCCGGTCGACTCGACACGTGCGGGACGTCGCAGTGGCAGGTCGGCCAGCCCGAAACGGCGCGGGACGACTCGGAGACGCTGCAGGCCGGCGAGCAAGGAGGATCCGACCAGCAACGTCCGGTGGTGGCCCAGGACGCGGAAGCCGAGGCGCTGCCACCAGGGCGTGATCGTGCCGCTCGCTGCCAGCGCGGTCCGAGTCTCCTCCATCAGCGCACCGAAGTGCACCCCGCTCGGGCATGCCGGCTCGCACCCCCGGCACTGCACGCAGGTCTCCATGAAGTCGACGAAGAGGTCGTCGACGGGCATCGCACCGCTGTCGACCGCCCGCATGGCATCGATCCGGCCGCGTGGCGAGTACTTCTCCTCACCGCTGACCCGGAACGTGGGACAGTGCGGCAGGCACAGTCCGCAGCTCACGCACGTCGACAACAGCTCGGAGTCCAGACCGAGCACGGACAGACCGGTCGTCGGTGCGGAGTCCATCGACGAAACCGTAGCGCCACCGTTCCGTGCGGGTCTGGTCCCGGACGCCGGGACGTAATCCGCACTGATCGGGTCGGCTGGGGACAGGCGGTGGAGACGCTCGGTGGGGACGCTGCGGCACGACACGATGGAACCTCGGGGCATACTCGTGGCTCATGCCCGAAGGCCACACGATCCACCGCATCGCTCGCGACCACACACAGCTCCTCGCCGGACGCGTCATCCGAGTGTCGAGCCCGCAGGGACGGTTCGCGACCGACGCCGCACGCGTCGACGGTGCCGTCCTCGAACGAATCCAGCCGGTCGGCAAACATCTCTTCTACGAGTGGTCGACCGGCGATGTCGGCCACGTCCACCTGGGCCTCTTCGGCAAGTACCGGGTGCAGGAGACCGATGGATCGCCCGAGCCGATCGGCGAAGTGCGTATGCGCCTCCAGACGACGCCCGACGAGGAACGCGATGCGTTCGTGACGGTCGATCTCAGTGGACCCACCGCGTGCTCGATCGATCCCCCCGCGGTGCGCCGTGAGATCCTCGCCCGTCTCGGGCCCGATCCGATCCGCCGCGGGTCCAAGCCGGACCGGATGATCGAGAAGATCAGACGAAGCTCCCGGGGTATCGGGGATCTCCTGATGGATCAGTCCGTGGTGAGCGGGGTGGGGAACGTCTACCGGGCCGAGGCACTCTTCGTGACGGGCATCCACCCGCTCCGCCCGGGCTCGGAATGCGACGTCGCAGAGCTCGAGGTGCTCTGGGCCACCGTCCAGCGCATGCTCCGCCAGGGCGTGAAGGACGGCCGTATCGTCACGGTCAGCCGCAGGGACCTCGGCGTCGGCTCCAACGCGTACATTCCGCGCCGCGAAGCCACGTACGCCTACAAGCGTGACCGGTGTCTTCGATGCGGTGACGAGATTCGGCGCATCGAGATCGCCAACCGCACCTGCTACTACTGCCCAACGGATCAGCCGGCCTGACGCCGACCTCCGTTGGCCGCGTAGCCTGGTGCAATGACCGCCGTCGACCTCATTCCCGACATCGTCCGAGAACTCCGCGAAGGCTTCCGCTCCGGCGTGTTGCGTGACAACGAACAGCGTGCCGCCCAGCTCCGTCGGCTGCGGGCACTGTTCGTCGAACAGGAGGACCGGCTGATCGACGCGCTCGTCGCCGACGTCGGCAAGCCGCGCATCGAGGCGTACACCACGGAGATCGCGTTCACGATCAACGAGATCGACCACACCCTGAAGCACCTCGACTCGTGGACCAAGCCCGGCAAGGTCAAGGTCCCGATGACCTTCAAGCCGGGCTCGGCCCACCTCCACCCGGAACCACTGGGCACCGTCTGCATCATCGCCCCCTGGAACTACCCGGTGCAGCTCCTCTTCGCTCCGCTCGTGCCGGCACTCGCGGCGGGCAACACCGCCGTACTGAAGCCGTCCGAGGTCACCCCGACCGTGGCTGCGCTCGTCGAGGAGTTGGTGCCGAAGTACTTCCGTGCCGACACGGTCGCCGTCGTCACCGGTGCCGTCGACGAGACCACCGCCCTGCTCGAGCAGCGCTTCGACCACATCTTCTACACCGGCAACGGCAAGGTCGGACGCGTCGTGATGCGTGCGGCGGCGGAGTACCTCACGCCGGTCACCCTGGAGCTGGGTGGCAAGAGTCCGGCGATCGTGGCCGCCGATGCCAACATCAAGGTGACTGCGAAGCGCATCGCCTGGGCGAAGTTCATCAACGCCGGCCAGACGTGCGTCGCGCCGGACTACGTGCTCGTCGAGGAATCGGTCGAGGACGAGCTCGTGTCCGCACTCGCCGACGCCGTCACCACGTTCTACGGAGCCGATCCACGCCGGTCACCCGACTACGCCCGCATCGTCAACGAACGCCACCACGACCGGCTGATGCAGCTGCTGGAGGCGGGCGGCTACGACGCCACCGTCATCGGCGGTTCGGGGGACCGCGACAGCCGGTACCTGGCGCCGACGGTCCTTGCCGGCGTCAAGCCCGATGCAGCCGTGATGGAGGACGAGATCTTCGGACCCATCCTCCCCGTGCTCGCGGTCGGCAGCGTCGACGAAGCCATCCGGTTCGTCAACGACCGCGAGAAGCCGCTCGCTCTCTACGCCTTCAGCTCGAGCCACGACGTGCTCGACCATGTGGTGGCCAACACCTCGGCCGGTGGCGTCACACTCAATCACGCCGTGCTGCACCTCGCAGTTCCCGATCTGCCGTTCGGTGGCGTCGGCGCGAGCGGGATGGGCAGCTATCACGGCAAGGCCGGCTTCGACACGTTCACGCACTACAAGGCGGTGCTGGACAAGCCGACCCGGCCCGACCCGGCGCTCATGTACCCGCCCTACACGTCGTTCAAGCAGAAGATCCTTCGCAGGTTCCTCTGACCTCTCACTGAGCCGTCCACGCCGGCGCATCGGGTTCGCCACGCCAGTACCGCAGCCGGAGTTGCGCTTCGGGCATCGCTGCGGGGTCGGCGATGCCCGCGACGAGCCGCATGAGCGTTGCGGCGACCAACCGGAGTTCCGCGACAGCGACGGCCGCTGCGTCGTCGGCGAGCGATCGACCATACCCTGCCGCGAACGCCGGGTACTCGTGGCCGTCGCCACCCCACCGGCTCGCCCAGGTGAGCATCGGTCCGTGGTCCCAGCCGGGCGGCGCCCAGCACAGCAGGTCCCAGTCGAGGAGCGTCGCTCCATCGGCGGTCATCACGACGTTGCCCGGGTGGACGTCGCCGTGACACACCACCTGACCGCCCAGTGCGCTCCATCCTCGATGGCGTTCGATCGTCGTCATGATGCCACGGCGGGCCGACTCGTCGAGCACGTCGGCTGTCCGCTCGAGCAGCACGTCGAAGTCCCACCACGGAAAGCTCGCGGGCGTCGGGAGCGGGACCGGATCGGGCAGGTCCGACCGGTCGATCGAATGCACGAGTCGAACCATCCCGCCCACTTCGGCCCAGTCGACAGGAGTGTCGACCGGCTCGAGTCGGACCCAGGAGGTGACGCTCAGCTCGCCCACCACGACGACGTCGTCACGCGCCGGAGTGGGCACGCGGAGACCTGCATCGGCGAGGAACGAGGCCAACTCGAGCGATGCCGACGCCGGCACCGACGGTGCACTGACCCGCAGCACCTCGTTCCCGGCGACGAAGATCGCGTTCATGCCGAAACGCAGCGCGTCGGGCGCCGGCAGACCCCATCGACGAGCGGCCAGACGCGCCGCGCGTCCGGCGGCATCAGCGTCGGCGATCGGCCGATCGACGTAGGCCCTGACGTCGGCACCCATCAGGCGCGTGCGAAGACGTCGAGTCCGGGGTTGAGCCGCCCACCGGGGTCGAACTGGTGGCGGATGCGGCGATGCAACTCGATCGTGTCGCGGTCGGGCTCGGCCGTCGGCGCAGGTCGCGAGTGGTGCACGATCCCCACGCCGATCTCGGCGACGAACGTTCCCGCTGGTTCGTCGCGCAGCGTCACCAATGACGATGCGGGGACCGACCACCGATGCGGTGGCAGCTCGGGAGGCGAGTCCACGGCGACGAGTTCGGCGGCGCCGGCCTGGTCGCTGAGGTCGTCGGGATGACCGTCGAGCAGTACCCAACTCGTCGTTCCGTCCCAGAGCACCGAGGTGGGTCGATACAGCTCACCCAGCAGGACCCAGGGATCGCGTCCGCTGGAGTACCACTGCTCGTGGATCGGTCGGGGTCGGGTTCGGAGGATGACGTCGGCGAGGAACCCGAGCGTCCCGTAGGCACCCACGAGGAGCCTGCACAGGTCGAATCCGCTGACGTTCTTCACCGTCGGGCCTCCGGCCTTGACCACCTGGCCGGCCGCCGAGACGTACCGGACCTGCAGCACGGTGTCGCGGACCGGCCCCCAGGCGAGACGACGCACACCGCTCCGGCCGACCGACAGCGCTCCACCGACCGTGCCGAAGTCGGGGATCGCCACGCACTGACCGTGCTCGGCGAGCGCTGCATCGACATCGGCGACAGAGGTGCCGGCTCCACACCGGATCGTCATCTCGGCCGCCTGGATCCACTCGACACCCGTTGGTGCCGAGACCGTCCGGCAACCCGGAACCGGCCCGCCCCGAGTGCCGAGACCGGTGATCGTGACAGGGTCCACCGCACCGACGTCGGAGGCGAATGCTGCGACTGCGTCGTCCAGGCTCACACCCACGCGCCCTCGGGGATGCTGTGGATGTCGCCGCATCCCGCCGGGCTCGGCAGCACCTTGTGGGGGTTCGAGAGGCACCGGGGATCGAATGCCTGCCGAAGGTCGCCCTGGGCTGCCAGATCGACCTCGGAGAACATCAGCGGCATCAGGTCACGCTTCTCGAGTCCGATGCCGTGTTCGCCACTCAGCACTCCCCCGGCAGCCACCGAGACGCGCACGATCTCGTCACCGGCTGCGTGGACGCGGTCGACGACGCCGGGCTCGCGAGCGTCGTACACGAGGAGCGGATGCAGATTGCCGTCGCCGGCGTGGAAGACGTTCAACACGAGGAGTTCGTGGCGAGCGGCGATCTCGTAGACCTGTTCGAGCACCTCGGGGAGCTTGTGGCGCGGCACCACGGTGTCGTGCAGGTAGTAGTTCGGCTTGATCCGGGCGATGGCGCCGAACGCCGACTTGCGGCCCTTCCACAGCAGCGCCCGCTCGACGTCGTCGGCCGCCACCCGGACGGTACCGACATTGCGCGATGCGGCCAGCTCGCGTATCCGAGCGACGTGTGCCGCCACGCCGGCCGGCAGACCGACGACCTCGATCAGCAATGCTGCTGCCTGGTCCACCGGCAGCCCCGCGTGGATGAACTCCTCGACGGCCTGCAGGCACAACTGGTCCATCATCTCGACGGCGGCGGGCACGATCCCGTCGGCGATGATGTCGCTCACGAGCTGCGCACCGTCGGCCACCGCGGCGAAGTCGAGCAGCATGGTGGCGACGTCGGGCGGGTTCTGCATCAGCTTGACGCACACCTTGGTGGCCACACCCAGCATCCCCTCGCTCCCGACGAAGACGCCCCTGAGGTCGTAACCGGCCGGTTCGGGCTCCTCGCCTCCGAGCACCGTCACCGAACCGTCGGGAAGGACCACCTCGACGGCATGGACGTGGGCGCTGGTGACACCGTCGGCGAGGCAATGCGGTCCACCGGAGTTGTTGGCGACGTTGCCGCCGATCGAGCAGGTCTGCTGACTGCTCGGGTCCGGGGCGAAGTGGACGCCGAGGTGGGCGATCTGCTTCGACAGATCGAGGTTCAGCACCCCCGGCTCCACCCAGGCGAGGCGGTTGACCGGATCGACCGAGAGGATCCGGTTCATCTTCGAGGTCGACACGACGATGGCGCCACCCATCGGCACCGCTCCCCCGGCGAGACCCGTGCCGGATCCGCGAGCGACGAACGGCACACCGAACTCGTTCGCCACCTGCACGACGGCGCGCACGTCGTCGGTCGATTCGGCGAAACACACCACCGCAGCGTGGCCGGCCATGTTCGACGCGTCGCGCCGGTACAGGTTGACCTCGGCCGCGCCGTCGCGTACCTGGTCGGGTCGCAGTCGGGAGCGCAGTCGCTCGACCAGCGTCGTCACACCGGTGGTCGCCGTCGTGTCGTCGACCGCCCCGACACTCATCGCCCGACGCTCATTGCCCGGCCTTGCGCCCCTTGGGTCGGCGCTCGCGCATGACGATCACACGTCCGCTCTCCACCGGCACGCCGTCGACGTACACCTGATCACCGGGGCTGACGTGTTCGTCGAGCGACACCAGACGACCTTCCCGCCGGGCGTACAGCTCGTCCTCGGTGTGCTTCATCACCTGACGGCCTTCGCGAACCGCGTCGACGACATCCCGTGACTTGGACCGCACCGAGTCGGCAGCCGAACGGGCCACCTGCGCCGGGGAGATCTGGGCGGCCGTCTCCTTGATCTTCTTCTTGGCATAGCCGGCCGTTGCGACGCCTGCGACGACACCGCCGGCGAACCAGGTCACACGCTTCATCATGCTCGTCGTCTCCGTCGTCGGTGGGGCTGGGATGACTCTCCGGCTTCGATCGCTTCGATCGTCAGCGAGCCGATCGCCGGCGTTCGCGGGGCGCCGCGCAATCTGGCGATCGTACGCGAGGTGCCCCGGGCGAATCCGGCGGCCTTGATCATCGGGGCCGAGAACGAGGTCCGTGCGACGGTGCTCCCCACGGCGTCACCGATCGCCTCGGCCGATCCGAGGACCCGATCGAATCGTTCGAGGTCGGCCCGGGCCTCGTTGACCGTCGCCCGGGCCTCGTCGGTGGTGTCCTGCAGTTCCTGGATCAGCGGCGTCGTCTCGGCGCGGAGATCGTCGAGTTCACGCCGAACGTCACGCAGAGCGTCGAGCACACGCATCAGCACCACGACGAGCGCGGCGAAGCCGATCGAACACAGGACACCTGCGATCACGAGCAGGAGTTCGCCGGCGCTCACGTCAGATCTCCTGGGGTCGGTCTGTTCGCCGATCCGGCGTTCGTCACCGCGGTCGGACGGTTCGTACCAGCGGCGACCGAGCAACGCGTCGGGGAGGTACTGCTGGTCGACCGTGCCGGGGGCATGGTCGTGAGGATACTCGTACCCGGTTCCGTGCCCGAGCGTGGCGGCACCCTGGTAATGGGAGTCGCGCAGGTGCGCCGGAACCTCGCCGACGGCACCGTCGCGGACATCCTGGCGAGCGTTCCAGATCGCGAGCGCCGACCGATTGCTCTTCGGTGCCGTGGCGAGACGGATCGCGGCGTGCGCCAGATTCAGCTGGGCCTCGGGGAGTCCCACGTGCTCGAGTGCGTGGGCGGCGGCGACGGCGACCTGCAGGGCGTCGGAGTCGGCGAGTCCGATGTCCTCCGACGCGAAGATGATCATGCGTCGTGCGATGAAGCGGGCGTCCTCGCCGGCCTCCAACATCCTGGCGAGCCAGTAGACCGCCGCGTCGGCGTCGGATCCGCGCATCGACTTGATGAAGGCGCTCACGACGTCGTAGTGGTCGTCACGTCCGTAACGCAGCGCTGTCGTTCCGAGCGCCGCTTCCACGTGTGAGAGCTCGACGTGGCCGTAACCCGAGAGCGCGCACGAGACCTCGAGCGCCGTGAGGACCTGGCGCCCGTCACCTCCGGCGCGGTCGACGAGCAGAGCAAGCGCGTCGTCGTCGGCTGTGGCGCCTTCGGCCTCGAGCCCACGTCGCACGAGCGTCTCGATCGCGGAACGGTCGAGCGGCTCGAGGCGGAACAACGTCGAGCGGCTGCGCAGCGGGGGGTTCACCTCGAAGAACGGGTTCTCGGTCGTCGCTCCGATGAGGGTGAGCGTGCCGTCCTCGACGGCGGGGAGCAGTGCGTCCTGCTGCGACTTCGAGAAACGGTGGATCTCGTCGAGGAACAGGATCGTTCCCTGACCACGCTCGCCCAGTCGTCGGCGAGCCCGTTCGATCGTGTCGCGAACGTCCTTCACGCCGGCCGAGACGGCCGACAGCTGCTCGAAGGCCCGATCCGTCGTGCCTGCCACGGCGAGGGCCAGCGTGGTCTTCCCCGTGCCGGGCGGACCCCACAGCAGCGCAGATGTGAGCTGGTCGGTCTCGACGAGGCGACGCAACGGCCTGCCCGGCCCGACGAGATGTTCCTGTCCGACCACGTCGTCGATCGTCCGGGGCCGCAGACGCGCCGCCAACGGCGCGCGGGCTCGACGTTGTTCCTCCGCCGCGACCGCGAAGAGATCGTCGCTCACGGGACGAGCCGCGGGATCACGGACCGGTACGCCGGGAGCCGGAAGTCGACCACGTGCTCGAGCAACCAGGTCGGCTCGACCCACTTCCACGCGACGAACTCGACATCGTCGGGCGACGGGGTCACGTCGTCCGAACGGACGCGGAACAGGAACCACCGTTGGGCCTGGCCGAGTCGCTTGCCCTCGCCGCGAATCCGGTCGGGGAATTCGTAGACGACCCATTCCGGGTGCTCACCGACGAGTTCGACGTCGTCCGGGCCGAGCCCCGTCTCCTCCTCGAGCTCTCGCCAGACCGACTCGCGTGGCGACTCACCGACGTCGATACCGCCCTGGGGAAGCTGCCATGCATCCGGTACGTCACTGCGTTCGAATGCAAGGAGCTGGCCTCGCGAATTCGTGACGACGGCGACGACGCCTGCTCGGAAGTTCGAACTCGCCATCGCTGCCGAGGGTAGCGGGGCGACCGGCGTCACCGACCGAGGCCGCGCAGGCGTGACGTCACGTCGGCATAGTCGTCGTCGTACTCGGCGACGGCACCGAACCAACGGCGAGCAGCGATCGGATCGCCCACCCGGTCGTAGAGGTCGCCCAACACGTACCACTGGCGGACATGGAACTCTCGCACGACCTTGGGCTTCTTGGTCGCCGGCTCCATGAGCTCGAGAGCGCCGCGCAGATCTCCCTGATCGGCGAGCGCGCCGGCGGCCACGATGCGCCCCTCGGCCATGACGTCCTGACTCGGCGAGGCGGCCTTGATCTGCTGCCACACCTGATCGACCGCACTCCAGCGGCCCTGAGCGCGCTGACAGTCGGCGATCACCGGCAGCAGCGCGGGATTGTCGTGGAGGTCCTGGGCCGCCTGCAGCGCACCGACCGCCTGCTTGTACATGCCCAGCCGATAGCACGACAGCCCGACGATCTCGTGTGCGGCCGACACACCGGGCGCCTCCTTCGCGATCGCCGTGGCGATGCGGCGCGACTCCTGGAACCGCTCGCGGTCGAGCGCTTCGGATGCCTGGGCAAGGCGCTCCGACAGGCGCGCGCCGCGCTGTTGGCCGAGTGCCTCGACCAGCTCGGCCGACACCTCCGGATCCAGGGGCTTCGGGGCGCGACGCGGTGGAGCGTCCTCGCGCGGCGGGGTTGCGGCGCGTCGGCTCGCGCCGGCTGCTGCCCGACGAACCGACCCCTCGTCGATCCACTGCTCGGTGGTCCGCTCCTCGATGCGCTGGCGCTCGAGATCGGGATCACGGGGCTCGCGGGGCAGGCGACGCGATTTCACCTCGAGCGAACGCCGCTCCGCCTCGGTCTGGGGCCGCGCCGGACGGCCGTCGCGACGTGCGCCGGGCCGGGCATCGGGACGACCGCGGCCACCTCGCGTATCGGGCCGTCCGCCGGAGCGTCCGTCGCTGCGAGCGCCGCCACTGCGAGAGCCGGAGCCCGACGACTTGCCGGTGGGACGACCTCCGGACCGACTGTCGGATGGGCCGCTCGAGCGGCCGGAGGGGCGGCGGGAGTCGTCTCGGCGCGGTGGACGGGAGGACGAGCCGGGAGACATGGCTGACCATGCTACGGGACCGATCGCGAACCGCGTCCGAAACCGGGCGAAACGGGCCGAAAACGCGAAGAACGCACCGCCGGCAAACCCGGGCGGTGCGTTCCTCGATCGAAATCCGGCGACGTCCTACTCTCCCAGGGGATTACTCCCCAAGTACCATCGGCGCTGACAGGCTTAACTTCCGTGTTCGAGATGGGAACGGGTGTGACCCTGTCGCTATGGTCACCGAAATCAGTTGTCAATGAGGGTTCTCCTCAAGGACTCCAGAGCAAGCACGAGCTGTTCAAAACCAAGCCCTCGGCCGATTAGTACCGGTCAGCTGAACGTGTTACCACGCTTACACTTCCGGCCTATCAACGTGATGGTCTCGTCACGGGCCTTACTGCGTTGACCGCATGGGAATACTCATCTTCAACCGGGTTTCCCACTTAGATGCTTTCAGCGGTTATCCCTTCCGTAGGTAGCAAATCTGCGATGCTTCTGGCGAAACAACAGACACACCAGAGCTACGTCCGTCCCGGTCCTCTCGTACTAAGGACAGCAGTTGTCAGTATTCCTTCGGCTGCGGAGGATAGGGACCGAACTGTCTCACGACGTTCTGAACCCAGCTCGCGTACCGCTTTAATGGGCGAACAGCCCAACCCTTGGGACCTGCTTCAGCCCCAGGATGCGATGAGCCGACATCGAGGTGCCAAACCTTCCCGTCGATATGGACTCTTGGGGAAGATTAGCCTGTTATCCCCGGGGTACCTTTTATCCGTTGAGCGACCACACTTCCACACGTGATGGCCGGGTCACTATGCCCTACTTTCGTACCTGCTCGACTTGTAGGTCTCGCAGTCAAGCTCCCTTGTGTCATTGCACTCGACGGCTGATTGCCAACCAGCCTGAGGGAACCTTTGGGCGCCTCCGTTACTCTTTAGGAGGCGACCGCCCCAGTCAAACTACCCGCCTGGCGCTGTCCCTGATCCGGATCACGGACCGAGGTTAGAGCTCCAAAGTACGCAGGGTGGTATTTCAACGACGACTCCACACTGGCTGGCGCCAATGCTTCCAAGTCTCCCACCTATCCTACACAACGCAATTCAAAACTCAACACCAAGTTATAGTAAAGGTCCACGGGGTCTTTCCGTCCTTCCGCAGCTAACGAGCATCTTTACTCGTACTTCAATTTCACCGGGTCTATGGTTGAGACAGTGGGGAAGTCGTTACGCCATTCGTGCAGGTCGGAACTTACCCGACAAGGAATTTCGCTACCTTAGGACCGTTATAGTTACGGCCGCCATTCACTTGGGCTTAGGTTCACAGCTTCGCTCCGAAGAGCTAACCGTTCCCCGTGACCTTCAAGCATTGGGCAGGCGTCACAGCGTATACAGCGCCTTGCGGCTTCGCACGCTGCTGTGTTTTTGGTAAACAGTCGCTACCCCCTGGTCTGTGCCACCCTCCTCAGCTCGAGCCGTAAAGGCTTTCACCAAAAAGGGTCCTCCTTCTTCCGAAGTTACGGAGGTAATTTGCCGAGTTCCTTAACCATAGTTCTCCCGCTCGCCTTGGTATTCTCTACCCGCCCACCTGTGTCGGTATGGGGTACGGGCACCGTGCCAACTCATTGCTGGGCTTTTCTTGGCAGCATGGAATCAGTGACTTCGCGGTATATCGCTCGGCATCACGTCTCAGTGTTACGGCTCCAACTCTCATCGGAACCCACCTACACGTTTACCCCGGGACTACCATCGCCCGGGTTCACCTATCCTCCTGCGTCCCCCGTCAACTATCCGCCAGCTGCTCGGTCAGTTCGCTTCCCGAAGGAAACAGCCCCAACGTTGCGACTCTTGGACCTGGCGCGGGCACGGTGGTACTGGAATATCAACCAGTTGTGCATCGACTACGCCTTTCGGCCTCGCCTTAGCTCCCGACTCACCCTGGGGGGATTAGCCTTCCCCAGGAACCCTTGGGCTTTCGGCGGAGGGGTTTCTCACCCCTCTCTCGTTACTCATGCCTGCATTCTCACTCGATAGCGCTCCACGACTGGTTTCCACCGCCGCTTCGCTGCACTATCGACGCTCCTCTACCGCTCCTACTTGCGTAGAAGCCCATAGCTTCGGCTCAGGACTTGAGCCCCGTTACATTGTCCGCGCAGAACCACTCGACCAGTGAGCTATTACGCACTCTTTAAAGGGTGGCTGCTTCTAAGCCAACCTCCTGGCTGTCTGTGCAATTCCACATCGTTTTCCACTTAGTCCTGAATTAGGGGCCTTAGCTGATGATCTGGGCTGTTTCCCTTTCGACCAACGAAGCTCATCCCTCGTGGTCTCACTGCCGTGCTCTGGAGTACCGGCATTCGGAGTTTGATTGGGTTCGGTAAACTTGTAGGTCCCCTAGCCCATTCAGTGCTCTACCTCCGGTACTGAACACACGACGCTGCACCTAAATGCATTTCGAGGAGAACCAGCTATCGCCAAGTTTGATTGGCCTTTCACCCCTATCCACAGCTCATCCCCGCCATTTTTAACTGACGTGGGTTCGGTCCTCCACGGAGTCTTACCTCCGCTTCAACCTGGCCATGGATAGATCACTTGGCTTCGGGTCTACAGCATGCGACTCTACGCCCTATTCAGACTCGCTTTCGCTCCGGCTCCCCATCACTGGTTAACCTTGCCACACACCGTAACTCGCAGGCTCATTCTTCAAAAGGCACGCCATCGCGGCCACACCGAAGTGTGACGACGCTCTGACTGTTTGTAAACCAACGGTTTCAGGTACTATTTCACTCCCCTCCCGGGGTACTTTTCACCTTTCCCTCACGGTACTGGTTCACTATCGGTCGCCAAGGAATACTTAGACTTATGGGGTGGTCCCCACAGATTCACGCCGGCTTTCACGGTTCCGGCGTTACTTGGGATGACAGGCGACTAGTGCGTACATTTCGGATACGGGGCTGTTACCCACTCTGGCCGACCCTTTCCTGAGTCGTTCTCCTATGCAGCACTTGTAAGTCGTGACACATCTGATGCTGTGTCTCCTGGTCCCACTACCCCGCACCAGCAACGCCATCAGGCTTGGCACTGGCACGGTTTGGTCTCTACCCTTTTCGCTCGCCGCTACTCAGGGTGTCGCGGTTGCTTTCCTTTCCTCGGGGTACTGAGATGTTTCAATTCCCCCGGTTCCCTCCTACTGCCCTATGTGTTCAGGCAGCGGTAACACTCCATGACGAGTGCTGGGTTTCCCCATTCGGACATCTGCGGATCGAGGCCTAGTAGACGGCTCCCCGCAGCTTTTCGCAGTCACTCACGTCCTTCATCGGTTCTTGGCGCCAAGGCATCCACCGTTGGCTCTTATTAGCTTGGAAAGAACAAGTTATCTTGTTCATGAGAGATCGAAATCTCTCAAAAAGATGCTCGTGCTTGCTCTGCAGTTCTCAAGGAGCCACCGAACAGCGGTGCGGTGTGCATCTCGAGAGACGCACACAGCTCGACGCTGTGGTGTGAGGGAACAACTCCCTCAAAACGGAAGAGAAGACGGTGACGACCGAAGCACGTGTCAACGAGAGGGACCGAATCCCTGCGACCATTGATCGTTACGACGACAGTCCACCAGTGCACCAACAGGTGTGTCTCGCACCCGGATCGAACGAATGTCGATCATCGAGTGGAGAAGCACTCCTTAGAAAGGAGGTGATCCAGCCGCACCTTCCGGTACGGCTACCTTGTTACGACTTCACCCCAATCACCGACCCCACCTTCGACGGCTCCCCCCTTACGGGTTGGGCCACCGGCTTCGGGTGTTGCCGACTTTCGTGGTGTGACGGGCGGTGTGTACAAGGCCCGGGAACGTATTCACCCTGGCGTGCTGATCCAGGATTACTAGCAACTCCGGCTTCATGGAGTCGAGTTGCAGACTCCAATCCGAACTGAGACCGGCTTTGTGGGATTCGCTCACCCTCGCGGGATTGCAGCCCTCTGTACCGGCCATTGTAGCGTGTTTGCAGCCCTGGGCATAAGGGGCATGATGACTTGACGTCATCCCCACCTTCCTCCGAGTTGACCCCGGCAGTCTCCTACGAGTCCCCACCATTACGTGCTGGCAACATAGGATAAGGGTTGCGCTCGTTGCGGGACTTAACCCAACATCTCACGACACGAGCTGACGACAGCCATGCACCACCTGTGTACCGCCCCGAAGGACACCCTATCTCTAGAGCTTTTCGGTACATGTCAAACCCAGGTAAGGTTCTTCGCGTTGCATCGAATTAAGCAACACGCTCCGCTGCTTGTGCGGGCCCCCGTCAATTCCTTTGAGTTTTAGTCTTGCGACCGTACTCCCCAGGCGGGGCACTTAATGCGTTAGCGACGGCGCGGATCTCGTTGGTTGAGACCCACACCTAGTGCCCAACGTTTACGGCATGGACTACCAGGGTATCTAATCCTGTTTGCTACCCATGCTTTCGCTCCTCAGCGTCAGTTACGGCCCAGAGCGGCGCCTTCGCCGCTGGTGTTCCTCATGATATCTGCGCATTTCACCGCTACACCATGAATTCCCCGCTCCCCTACCGCACTCTAGTCACAGCAGTATCGGATGGCGTCTCTGGGTTGAGCCCAGAGTTTTTACACCCGACTTACCGAACCGCCTACGAGCTCTTTACGCCCAATAAATCCGGATAACGCTTGGTGCCTACGTGTCACCGCGGCTGCTGGCACGTAGTTGGCCGCACCTTCTTCTGTAGGTACCGTCATTTTCTTCCCTACTGAAAGCGGTTTACAACCCTAGGGCCTTCATCCCGCACGCGGCGTTGCTGCATCAGGCTTTCGCCCATTGTGCAAGATTCCCCACTGCTGCCTCCCGTAGGAGTCTGGGCCGTGTCTCAGTCCCAGTGTGGCTGATCATCCTCTCAGACCAGCTACCCGTCGATGCCTTGGTGAGCCGTTACCTCTCCAACTAGCTGATAGGCCGCGAGACCCTCCCGATCCGATAAATCTTTCGTCACTCCACCATGAAGCGGTGTGACGGCATCCGGTATTAGCAGTCGTTTCCAACTGTTATCCCAGAGATCGGGGCAGGTTTCTCACGTGTTACGCACCCGTTCGCCACTAGATCTTCCGGAGCAAGCTCCATGGACCTCGTTCGACTTGCATGTGTTAAGCACGCCGCCAGCGTTCATCCTGAGCCAGGATCAAACTCTCCAACAAAAACGTGGCCAACTCTCCGACTCACCGAAGTGAGCGTTTCGAGTCGGCAACGATAGTCAGCGAGCGCACCATCCGAGTCGGGAAAGACTCATGTGGACGATGCGTCCTTGCTGTGTGATCGACCCGAGGTACAAAGCTCGAGTCGACCGATAACCGTGTTGCTGCCGGCAGGGTAGCCGACAGCGAAATTGACAGACAGTTCCGAGACCACCCGAGGGTGGGCGCGTACTGCCCGCACTGGCGTTCTGTCTTCTCTTCCGTTTTCAAGGAGCCGAAGCTCAGGCACGCACCATGACCGGGGGATTCCGTCCGAGTATTCGGCGGGTGTCCTTGCGGTCGGCGTTGGTGCCGAGTGGCCTTTCCGGAGGGTTGAACCGCTCCGTGAGGCGGAGATGAAAGATACCAGCTCCAGTAGCGGATGCAACCCGGCTCACGAAGAAATTTCGACGAGGTGGTGCGACTTCTTGCCCTTTCGCAGCAGCAGGTACTTCCCGTGGAGCAGTTCGAGGTCACTGAGCTGGGGGTTTTCGTCGAGCTGTCGACCGTTGGCGTAGAACGACCGTTGCGAGAAAGATCGGCGCGCGTCGCCGTTCGACGAGGCAAGTCCGGCCCTGACGAACACCGCGGTCGCGTCGTCGAGCTCCGACGCCGTCATGGTCGATGTCGGGATCTCGGCGGCCAACGTCGTGAACGCAGCCTCCGATGCCGTGGTCGGATCACCGCTGAAGAGGAGATCGGCCGCTTCTGCCGCGGCAACGGCGGCGGGAGCGCCGTGCACGAGGGCCGTCATCTCGTCGGCGAGGGCGCGTTGCGCGAATCGCAGGTGCGGCGCGTCGACGTGTTCGGCCATGACGTCACGTATCTGCTCGATCGGCTGGAGCGAGAAGGTGAGCAACTGCGCGCCGACCTCGTCGTCGGGCGTCTGGATCCAGTGTTGACGGAACTGGTACGGGCTCGTCTTGGCTGCGTCGAGCCACACTCGGGCGCCGGTGGTCTTGCCCAGTTTCGAGCCGTCGGACGCGAGTTGCAGCGGCCACGAGAAGGCATGCACGTGATGGCCCCGCTTGCGGCGGATGAGGTCGACGCCGGCGACGATGTTGCCCCACTGATCTGATCCGCCGATCTGGATCGTGCATCCCAGGTTGTCGTGCAGCCACAGATAGTCGTTGGCCTGCAGGAGCATGTAGCTGAACTCGGTGAACGAGATGCCGTGCTCGGAGTTGACCCGCAGCTTGATGCTCTCACGGGCCAGCATCTGGTTGACCGTGACGTGCTTGCCGATGTCGCGGAGGAATTCGAGGATCGTGATGGGCTGTGTCCAGTCCCGGTTGTCGACCAGCTCGCCCTTCCCGGGCGCGATGTCGACGATTCGGCCGAGTTGTTCCTTGATCGCGGCCACGTTGTGGTTCAACGTGTCGTCGTCGAGCAGGTTGCGCTCCTCGGATCGGCCGCTCGGGTCGCCGACCATCCCGGTGGCCCCACCGGCCAGCGCGATCGGTCGATGCCCGGCATCCTGGAAGCGCCGCAGCATGACGAGGCCGATCAGGTTGCCGACGTGGAGACTGTCGGCGGTCGGATCGCATCCGTAGTAGAGGGCCACGCGTCCACCGGCGACCGCGTCACGCAGCGCGTCACGATCGGTGGAGTCGTGAATGAGGTTTCGCGCCTCGAGTTCGGCGATGAGATCGGTGCCAGCCATACGGCACGCAAGGGTACTGTCGCCCCGTGCCTCACCAGGTGGACGATCCGGGCGTCGACGCCGAGCTGGCGCGGCACTTCGCCGCCTCTGCGGCCACCTCGCTCCCCCGCGCCCCGCTCTATGCGGCGCTGTCGGCCGGCATCGCCCGCAACCCCCACCTCTACCGACTCCTTCTCCACGCGCCACCCACTCAGCGGCTCCCCGTGCTGTTGTTCGCGTGCGTGCACGACCTCCTCCTCGAGGACCCGCGGCCCAACGAGCTGGCACGTTGGTACCCGAACCTCACCGACGTCGCCCCGGTCACCGGGCGACCCGTCGTTGATGCCGACGTTCGAGCACTTCGTCGAATCCCACGCCGATCGACTGCGGACACTCCTCGCGACCCGCACGACACAGACGAACGAGGTCGGACGCTGTGCGATCTTCCTGCCGGCGCTCGGGCTCCTCGGCGACGAGGTCGGTCCCCTCGGTCTGCTCGACGTCGGGGCCAGCGGCGGGCTGAACCTGCTGCTGGACCGATACGAATACCGCTACGAGTCGCACGCCGGTGTCGTCGCCAGAGTGGGCGGGCCGTCGCCGGTGGTGCTCGAGGCTGCGACGACGGGGCCGGTGCCCGTTCCCGCTCGCCTGCCCGTGATCGCCGTGCGCCTCGGCATCGATCAGCATCCGATCGACGTGAGCGACGACGACGAGGCACGTTGGCTGGAGGCCTGCGTGTGGCCCGATCAACCCGACCGTTTCCATCGTCTGGTCGCAGCGATCGAGATCGCCCGGCAGACGCCACCCGAGTTGCTCGCGGGAGATGCAGTGACCTCGCTTGCCGCTGGTGTCGAGAGCGTCGGCGCGTCAGCGCATCCGGTGGTGACCAACTCGTGGGTGCTGAACTACCTCACCGCCGAGGATCGGATCGCGTACCTGGACGAACTCGACCGGATCGGAGCGCACAGGGATCTCTCGTGGATCTACGTGGAGGCACCGGCGTTGATCCCGGAGTTGCCGAACGGTCCCGACGCCAAGGATCCCCACCGCACGGTGCTGTCGGTGGCGCGTTGGCGCAGTGGGCGCCGCAGCGTCGAACACCTCGCGACGTGCCACCCCCACGGCTTCTGGATTCACTGGCGCTGACGGCTGGAACGGAAGCGCCACGGGGTGTCGACCGCTCGGGTGATGCCGATGCGTGGCCCGACGATCCGATCGGGTGGTGGCGTGGCGTCGTCGAGGATGCGGATGGGTGACGACGGGTCCGTGAGTGGCGCGCCGTCGTCGGCGAGGGTGATCCCGAGGGCCTCGCAGAGCTTGCCCGGGCCGTTGGCGAGGTCTCGATCGGGCCGTCCCCGACGTCTCGATCGCATGACGTCGAGGCCCTCGACCGGCGCCACGGCCCGTAGCAGGACCGCCTGGCCGTCGCCCTCGGCGCCGGTCACCACGTTGGCACAGCAGTGGATGCCGTAGCTGAGGTAGACGTACAGCCGCCCTGGTGGGCCGAACATCACCGCGTTCCGAGTGGTCGGTCCGTTGAACGAGTGACTGGCCGGATCGCTCCGCATGTACGCCTCGGTCTCGACGATGCGCCCACTGACGTACACGCCGCCGCGATCGACTGTCACGAGCTTGCCGAGAAGGTCCGCCGCGACGAGCGGAGCATCTCGGGCGAACCACGCCGGAGGCAGCGTTCCGGGGGTCAGAGGCCCAACCGCTGGGCGTCACGGGCCATCATCGCGACGTACGACTCGACCTGCACCGGCAGTGCCTCGGGCCCCGCAGCGCCGCGTGAGGTGCGCATCCGGACCCCGACGCCGGGGCCGACGAGGGCAGCCGCATCCGGCCCGAGCAACGGATCGGCAGCGACGAGATCACGCAGCGAGCCGTCTCCGGCCAGGGTCGCCCGAACATGGGCGCCGACGATGGCGTGCGCGTCACGAAAGGGGGTGCCCCCACGGACGAGGTACTCCGCGAGGTCGGTCGCCGCCATGGTCTCCTCGTCGGCGGCGGCCTGCATCCGCTCGGGGACGAACGTCGCAGTGGCGATCATGCCGCTGAGCGCAGCGACGGCGAGCGTCACCTGCTCGACCGAGTCGAACAGCGGCTCCTTGTCCTCCTGGAGGTCACGGTTGTAGGCCAGCGGGAGCCCCTTGAGGGTCACCAGGAGTCCCGTCAGGTTGCCGATGAGTCGGCCGCTCTTGCCCCGGGCGAGTTCGGCGATGTCCGGGTTCTTCTTCTGCGGCAACATCGACGAGCCGGTGGCGTAGCCGTCGTCGAGCTTGGCGAAACCGAACTCCCCCGAGGTCCACAGGACCCATTCCTCACCGATACGCGACAGGTGGATGCCGACGAGCGCCAGGTCGAACACCGCCTCGGCGACGAAATCACGATCGCTGACGGCGTCGAGGCTGTTGTCGAAGACACCGGCGAATCCCAGGTCGGCAGCGTTGCCGACCGGGTCGATCGGCAACGACGACCCGGCGAGTGCGCCGGCCCCGAGCGGTGACACGTCGAGCCGCTCGCGGGTGGCCAGCAGGCGGTCGACGTCGCGCGCCAGCGCCCAACCGTGCGCGAGCAGGTGATGTGCCAGCAACACGGGCTGCGCTCGCTGCAGGTGCGTGTAGCCGGGCAGGTAGACGTCTCCTGCAGCCTCGGCGCGCTGCAACAACACGCCCTGCAGGTCGTGGATCGATCGGGCGACGGCGAGCAGCTCCCGTTTGCACCAGAGACGGAGATCGGTGGCCACCTGGTCGTTGCGGCTGCGTGCTGTGTGGAGCTTGCCGCCGGAGGGCCCTGCAATCTCGGTCACACGACGCTCGACGGCGGTGTGGATGTCCTCGTCGGTCTCCACGAAGACGAAGGAGTTCGACTCCATCTCGTCGGCAACCTGATCGAGCGCGCCGAGGATCGAATCGCGCTCGGCCGCAGTGAGCAGGCCGACGCGTTCGAGCCCGCGCACGTGGGCTGCCGATCCGGCGACGTCGTCGCGCCACATCGTGCGATCGAACGGCAGGCTCACCGTGTAGGCCATCAGGGCCTCGGCCGGCCCGCCGGCGAAGCGACCGTGCCAGAGCGTCCTGGCGGCGTCGCTCGAGTCGTGCTGCTGTCCGGTCATGTCAGTCCAGTCCTGCGAGATCGCGGAGGTGGGACGCGAGTTCGGTGCCGTCGGTCGATGCGGACACGCACATCAAGGTGTCGTCGCCGGCGACCGTACCGAGCAGGCCGTCCACCCGACTGCGATCGAGCGCCGACGCCACCACGTGGGCACAGCCGGGCGGCGTACGCAGGATCACGATGTTGCCCGAGCAGGCGACGTCGGCCACCCACTCCCCCATCACCCGGCGCAGGTGGTCGACCGGCGCGAGACGATCCGGTGCGAACTCGGGGATCGCATAGACGGTGTTGCCGCTCGGCACACGCACCTTGATGGCGCCGATGTCGTCGAGGTCACGTGACACCGTCGCCTGCGTCGCGTCGATGCCGTGCTCGGCCAGCAACTCGATCAACTGCGGTTGGCTGGTGACCTCGTGTTCGCCGATCAATCGGCTGATCGCTGCTTGTCGCTGTACTTTGCTCATCGGCGTGCCCGACTCATGAGTTCACTCCCGGATCCTGGGGCGTCGGGTGGGCTCGCACGCCGAGGAGGAAGGCGAGGGCCCCCCGAGCTGCGTGCAAGCGGTTGTGTCCCTGCTGGATGACCACCGACTGTGGACCGTCGATCACGTCGGCTGCGACCTCGATGCCGCGGTACGCCGGCAGGCAGTGCATGAACACCGCCCGCGAGTCCGCCAGCGCCATCATGTCGGCGTCGACCATGTAGCCCTCGAACTGTTGGAGGCGCTGCTGTTTCTCGGCTTCCTGACCCATCGACACCCAGGTGTCCGTGTGGACCGCATGGGCCCCGTCGACGGCCTCCGCCGGACGCGTCGACTGTTCGACCGACGGAGCTCCGAGCAGGCCGAAGCGCTCCAGTTCGACGAGTGGTGCGTCGAAGCCGTGTGGGCACGCGAAGCGGATGTGCATGCCGAGCAGCGCCGAGATCTCCGCGAGTGAGCGCGCGACATTGTTGAAGTCGCCCACGTAGGCCACGGTCTTGCCGGCCAGTTCACCGAGGGATTCCTGCATGGTGAGCGCATCGGCGAAGGCCTGCAGCGGGTGCGAATGATCGGAGAGCATGTTGACGACGGGCACGTCGACGACCCCGGCCATGCGTGTGACGGTCAGGTGGTCGAAGACGCGAGCAGCGAGCAGCCCGTGATAGCCCTCCATGATCCGCGCGATGTCCTCCACCGGCTCGCGGGTGTCGAAACCGACCTCCTCGCCGCGCGTGTGCACCGGATGTCCGCCGAGTTGTCGGACGGCGATCTCCATCGACTGCCGGGTGCGATTCGACGGCTTCTCGAAGATCAACGCTGCTCCCTGGTCGGCGAGCGGCCGATCGAGCGAATCGACGGGCTGCCGTGCCAGGGCGAGGATCTCACGGACCTCGTGCGCGGTGAAGTCGGTGACGTCGAGCAGATGACGGGTCACGACACCGCTCCGTTCGCGGCGAGCGAAGCGGCGATCAGTCCGATCGCCTCGTCGATCTCGGCATCGGTGACCGTGATCGGCGGCACGAGTCGCAACGTGGTCGGCGTGACCGCGTTGACGATGAGGCCCCGGTCGAGCAGGTCGGCGTACACCGCCTTGGCGTCGATCCCCTCGGCCAGTTCGACACCGAGCATCAGTCCGCGCCCTCTGACGTCGACGACGCCGGGCACGACGCGCAGGCCGTCGACGATCCGCATGCCCTGTCGGCGAGCGACCGCCGGCGCATCGATTCGCTGCATCTCGTCGATCACCGCATTGACCGCAGCAGTTGCGATCGCCGTGCCGGAATAGGTGCTCCCGTGGTCGCCGGGTTGGAAGACCGCGGCAACGTCGACACGTGCCCAGCAGGCGCCGACGGGCATGCCGTTGCCCATCGCCTTCGCGAGCGTGACGACGTCGGGACTCACACCGGCATGCTCGAAGCCGAACCAGCGCCCGGTGCGCGCGAACCCGGTCTGGATCTCGTCGACCATCATCAACGCTCCCGTCTCGTCGCAGATCTGACGGATGCCCTCCAGGTACTCCGTGGTGGCCGGGTGGATGCCGCCCTCCCCCAGGACCGGTTCGATCAGGACCGCGGCCACCGAGCCGTCGACGGCAGCGCGCATCGCGTCGAGGTCGCCCCAGGCAACGTGACGGAAGCCTTCGGGCATCGGCGCGAACGGCTCGTGCTTGGCCGGCTGGCCGGTGGCAGCGAGCGTCGCGAGGGTGCGGCCGTGGAAGCTGCCGAGCGCGCTCACGATGGTGTGGCGTCCTCGCCCGCCGTGCTTGCGGGCCAGCTTGATGGCGCACTCGTTCGACTCGGCGCCGGAATTCGTGAAGAAGATCTGACCCCGGTGTCCGGTCGCCTGGAGCAGGAGGTCGTTGATCTTCACCGCCGCTTCGGTGGCGACCGGGTTGGCGAAGAAGTTGGACACGTGCAGGAGCCGGTCGAGCTGATCGCCGACGGCTTCGGCAACGGCGGGATTGGAGTGGCCGAGTGACACGACGGCGATTCCGGCCAGGAAGTCGAGGTACCGCTTGCCGTCCGAGTCCCACAGTTCGGTGCCGCGTCCGCGCTCGAACATGATCGCCGGCGGCGCGAAGACGGGCATGAACGGGCAGTTCGCCATCGGGGCGTGGTCGAAGGCATGGGAGTTCATGGGGAGTGATCCTCTCGTTCGTGCATGATCATGGTCCCGATGCCTGCATCGGTGAAGATCTCGAGCAGCAGCACGTGGGCGATGCGACCGTCGAGGATGTGGGCGCGGTGTACGCCGTTGCGCACGGCGTGGGTGCAGCTGGCCACTTTCGGAATCATGCCGCCGGCGATCACACCGTCGGAGACCAATTGGTCGAGTTCGTCGGCGGTGACCTGGCGGATCAGGCTGGCAGCGTCGGCGACGTCTCGCCGGAGACCCTCGATGTCGGTGAGATAGACCAGCTTCTCGGCGCCGATCGCCTCGGCGATCGCCCCGGCGGCCGTGTCGGCGTTGATGTTGTACGCCTGGCCGGTGGCGTCGCTGCCGATGGTGGCGATCACGGGGATGAACTCGTCGTCGATGAGGCCGTGGATCACCTCGGGGTTGATCTCGGTGACGTCGCCGACGAAGCCGAGCTCGGGATCGCGGGCCGTGGCACGGATCAGGCCTGCATCGACCCCGCTGATGCCCACGGCGAATCGCCCGTGGACGTTGATCGCCGCGACGAGCTGTGGGTTCACCTGGCCCGTGAGGACCATGCGGGCGATGTCGACGGTCTCGGCGTCGGTCACACGGAGACCGTCGACGAACTCGGGCTGCTTCCCCAGCCGTTCCATCAGTTCCGAGATCTGGGGACCGCCGCCGTGCACGACGATCGGGCGCATACCGACCAGCCGCATCAGGACGATGTCCTCGGCGAAGAGGCTCAACGCATCGTGGTCGGAGGTTCCGGCGAGCGCATTACCGCCGTACTTCACCACGACGGTCTTGCCGACGAACCTGCGGATGTAGGGCAATGCTTCGACGAGGACCGACGCCTTGAGGGAGGCGGCTTCGGTCATGGCGTTCCCATCATGGTGCGAGTCCGATCGTGGAGAGCCCGGCGGTCTCGTCGAGACCGAGGGCGACATTGGCCGCCTGGACGGCGCCGCCGGAGGCGCCCTTGGTGAGATTGTCGATGGCACACATCGTGATCACCGTATTGGTCCGCTCGTCCCAGCGGGCCGACACATGGGCCGCATTCGAGCCGAGGACCGACTTCGTGGCCGGCGGGGAGTCGAGTACACCGACGAAGGGCTCGCCGGCGTAGTGGTCACGCAGGGCGGCGATCACGGCGGCGTCGGTGCATCCGGGCGCACCGGCGCGGCGCACGTTGCGAGCAGCCCCCGGCTCATGGGCACGAGATGCGGGGTGAAGATGAGCTCGGCGCCGATCTCCTGTTCCATCTCGGGCGTGTGTCGGTGCGACAGGAGGCCGTAGGGGACGACGTTGGAGTCGATGTTGGTGAACACGTTCGTGTCGGTCGGCGCGCGACCGGCGCCGGTGATGCCGGTGAGGGTGTTGACCACGACGCCGGTCGTCTCGATCAGGCCGGCATCGACGAGCGGCCGCAGCGCGAGCGTGGCGGCGGTGACGTGGCAGCCGGGTGTGGCGACGAGCCGGGCGCCCTCGAGGGCGTGACGATGCAGCTCCGGCAATCCGAACACGGCCTCGGCCAACAGGTCGAGTTGTGTGTGCTCGAAGCCGTAGAAGGTCGGATACGCGGACGGATCCTTCAGTCGGAACGCCGCCGAGAGATCGACGACACAGCCGACGCGGCCCACCAGCGACGGCGCGAGCTCCATGGAGGCGCCGTGTGGGAGACCCAGGAAGACGAGATCGAGTCCGGTCACGTCGCCGGGGTCGAACTCGCTGAACACGAGGTCGGGATAGGCGACTTCGAGCGACGGGTACAGGTCGGCCGCCCGGCGCCCGGCCATCGAGTCACCGGTCGCCACCTTCACGTCGTAGTCGGGATGCTGGGCGGCGAGGCGCAGCAGTTCGGCGCCCGTGTATCCGGATGCTCCGACGATCCCGACCGCGATGTTCGCTCCCGACATCTGCATGAACATACACAGCTTCGCATGTTCATGCAACCTTCGTGCGAACGCGGCCGCACGAAGTCCGGGTGTGGCGCCGGTGCCTCGGGCGCCTACCAACCCGTCCCGCGTTCGGGCAGACTGTAGGAGATGATTCCGGGTTCACCTCCGACCAAGGGACGCCTCCTCGTGGCGACGCCGCCGCTGGAGGACGCGAACTTCGATCGGACCGTGATCTTCATGCTGGAGCACCACGACGAAGGCGCCATCGGTGTGGTGATCAACCGACCGAGCTACGAGGAGCTCGACGACCCACTCGATCGGTGGATCGATCTGCAGTCGGCACCGCCGTCGGTGTTCTCGGGCGGCCCGGTCGAGGAGGGTGCCCTGATCGCGCTCGCCGAGACGACCGTGCCGCTGCACGACAACGGCGAGTACCTCTCCCCCATCGTCGGCACCATCGCGTCGGCCGACCTCACCGCTGACCCTGCCCTCGTTGCCGCCGAGGTCAGAGGCGTACGGGTCTTTCGCGGTTATGCCGGCTGGGGCCCCGGTCAGCTCGAGGGCGAGATCGAAGCGGGCGCCTGGCTCGTGCTCGACTCCGAGCCGGGTGACGTGTTCTCCGACCATCCCGACGAGTTGTGGCGGACCGTTCTGCGACGTCAGCCCGGGCGCCTCGCCTGGCTGGCCGATGCGCCGGACGACCTCAGCTCCAACTGAGAACTGGACTTCGCCGCCGGCGGGCTGCAACGATGCGTCCGATGTCGAACCGCAACGATGCTCGGACACGCTTGCTCGAGCAGCGGGTCCACCTCGAGCAACAGCTCCACGAACTGGACACCGAGCGAGTCGGCGACGGCCCGATCGACATGCTCGGCGGAGATGCCGGCGCCGAAACGGCGGCCGCGAACGCCGATCTCAGCCTCCGCGCCGATCTCGAGCATTCGATCGTCGAGATCGATGCCGCTCTCCGCCGGATCGAGAACGGCACGTACGGCATCGACGAAGAGACCGGCGAGCCGATCGACCCCGCCAGGCTCGAGGCGCTTCCGACTGCCCGCACGAACGTCCGCTGATCGCCGCATGGCCGAGACGACGTCAGGATCGGATTGGGCGCGCCCGATCGTGCACTTCGAGATACTCGCACGGGATCCCGACGGGCAAAGGGCGTTCTACGCAGCGCTCTTCAACTGGCAGATCGGTGACGGCCCGATCATGAACATCCCGAGCGGGTTGGGTGGGCCCGAGCCGGGCCCGGCGGGCCACATGCGCCGGAGCGACCGCGGGGGCTTCGTTCTCTACATCCAGGTTCGCGACATCAGCGAATCACTGGAGCGGGTGTCGACCCTTGGCGGAACGGTGGTCTCGCAGCCGTTCGACGTGCCCGGAGGACCCACGATCGCCACGATCGAGGATCCGGAGGGCAATCCTCTCGTACTGGTTCAGCAGTAGTCACTCGACACCCTCGTAGCGCTCGACGGCGAGGCTGTCGCCGTCCACCAGTGCCATGAACTCCGCGCCCAGCGCGGAGGCGTCGAACGCCGCCTTCGCCGCGTCGGCTGCGGCACGGCTCGTCCAGACCTGGAGCACCAGCCACCGATCGTCGCACCGACCGAGCGTGCGTCGGAGAACCCCCGGCTGCTGGTACACGAACTCGACCTGCACGCGCCCGTCGACGTCGCGGAATGCGGATTCGTCGACGCCGTCGGCGAGTCGAAATGTCACGACCTCGATCACGCCGGGCACGCTACGGTCCGGCGATGGACGACTGGTGGATCGCGCCGATGGAGCGTGCCTTTCGGGGACGTTCGGTGGTGCTCGCCGGAGCCATGGGTGCCTCGTGGACGGAGCACATCGACCTGCTGCGACTGGCCGGCGTGACGAAGCTGACCGTGGTGGCCACGGAGGGGCGCGGCGCCGGTCCGCAGCCCGATGTGGAGACCCTCGTCGTCGAGCCGCCCGACGGGCTGTCGGAGATGGAACGGATCCACTTCGCCGACCGCATGCTCTCTGATCCGACTCCGGAGATGATCGATGCGCTCGATCGGTTCGACCCCCACCGCGAGGCCCTCGTGATCGGCACGTTCCTCGCCACCGCCTCCGACCTGGCCGGCCGGCCGCTCATCTCCCATCGGCGTCCCGAATGGGTCGCACTCGAGGACAAGGTGGTCATCGACGAGTTCTGGGACCGTGCGGGCATCGAACGCCAACCCTCGATCGTCGTCCCGCTGGGTGAGGCGGCCGAGGCGTCGCCGGCGGTCGATCGTGGCGACGGCACCGTGTGGGCGGCCGATGCCCGCGAGGGTTTCCACGGCGGCGCCCACCAGACGTACTGGGTGAACGACGATCTCTCGCTGGATCGCGCGCAGCGCTTCCTGCGCCCGGTGTGCGACACGGTCAGGGTGATGCCCTTCCTCGAGGGCATTCCATGTTCGATCCACGGCATCGTGCTGCCCGACGGTGTGGCCGTGCTCCGCCCGGTCGAAATGGTGACGCTGCGACGAGGCAGTGACTTCGTGTACGCAGGCTGTGCGACCTACTGGGATCCCGTCCCGTCGGTTCGTGAACAGATGCGCTCGATCGCCAAGCGGGTCGGAGCGCAGCTCGCTCGCGAGGTCGAGTTCCGCGGGACGTTCACCGTCGACGGCGTCGTCACGGCCGACGGCTTCTGGCCCACCGAGCTGAATCCACGGTTCGGAGCCGGCATCATGACCATCGCCAGGGGCGCAGGGCTGCCGATGGTGCTGGTGAACGACCTGATCGTCGCCGGCCACGACATCGGACGCACGGCCGCCGAACTCGAGGCCGACGTCATCGCGCAGGGCGACGCTCGTCGAGGAGGCGGTACCTGGATGGGCGGCCTCGAGCACGACGTGGACATGGTCGGCCGACCGGTGGCCTACAGCGAGAACGGCTCGTGGTCCTGGGCCGGCGCGGACGACCGCGTCGCCGGGCGAGTGACCGCCGGCGGCGGCTTCGTACGGTGCCTGTACGACCAGGCGGCCACCCCGGTGGGCCCCTCCACCGCGGCCCGGGCGGTCGCGTTCTGGGAGTTCATCGATCGGGAACTCGCAGTCGGCACCAGCGGCCTCACGCCTGCCCGAGGTCCTGCCGCCGGGTCCTGATTGGGTGACACGAATCCGTCGTACACGGTCAGGCGGTGAGGGCGGCGATGGCGTCGTCGACTCGCTCGACGGGGACCAACAGGTGATCGTGGAGATAGCCGGCGAGCACGTTGCAGGCAATGTGCTCGCGGGCGAGGCGCTCGCTGACCGCAGCGGTCAGGCCGACGGCTTCGAGACTGGATTGGACGGTGAGCGTCAGCCAGGCGAGCTGCACGGTGGCGAGCTGACCCGCCCGCTCGGCGGCATCGACCGGCAGGACGATCGTCGTCAGGGACCCTTCCCTGACCACGGCGTGCGCCGAGGCGAGCAGTCCCGGCGTCGGCACCTCCACCGCGATGTAGGTGAACACGCCGGGGCGGCGCTTGACGCCGAGGGTCGCGAGCATGGCATCGAGGTCGGTCTCACCGGATGCAGCCATGGGTCCAGTTTCTCAGCCCTGTCAATCGGTTGTGGCGCGGCGGGTGGGACGCCGGCGCGCGAGTCGGGCGCCCGACGCCGCTCCACCCGCGAGTTGTCAGCTGCGGAGCTGGGCGCCGAGTTTGACGGCAGCGGCTTCGACGCCGCGGCGGACCTCCGCGATGTCGGTCTCGGTGAGGTTCCGATCGGCGGCCTGCAGACGAACCCGGTAGGCCAGCGAGCGAGTGCCCGTCGCGGCATGTTCACCGCGGTAGACGTCGAACAGATCGACGTCGACCAGGAGGTTCCCGGCGCCTTGACGAACAGCCTTCTCGACGCGCTCGGCGGCGATCTCGTCGGGCACGACGAACGAGAGGTCGAGATCGCTCGACGGATACCGACTGATCGGCTTCCACTGGGTCGGCTTCGGCTCACGATCGAGGATCTGGTCGAGATCGAGTTCCAGAATCGCCACTCGCTCGGTGACCTCGAAGGCCGCCAGCACCTCCGGAGCCACCTCCCCGACGGCGCCGAGCGGATCACGTCCCGCCTGGAGCGTCGCCGAACGCGTCGCGTGCAGCCCCGGCGGCACCTTCGACTGATCGAGCCGGGCACCCGTGCCGAGCGCCGCGGCCAGTTCGCGCCAGACGGCAACCGCCGCAGGCGCTTCGGCTCCCGCGAGCACGACGGTCAGCGCCTCGTACTCCCCGGGCAGTTCGCCCTCGGCCGGCGGATAGACGTGACCGATCTCGAACAGCGCCACGCCTGGACGACGGTGTGACTCGTTGTAGGCGATCGCCCGCAGCAGACCCGGTCGCAGGGAGGTGCGCAACACGCTCTCCTCCGTGACCAACGGATTGGTGATCCGCACCGACTCCGCCGACAGGCCGGCCTTCTCCAGGGTGTCGGGGGCCAGGAACGGGTTCGGCATGGCCTCGGAGACGCCGAGACCGAGCAGCACCTGCCGGGCGAGGCGACGACGGCGTTGACGGACGCTCAGTTCACCGTGGACGACCGACTTGGGCACGGTCTTGCCGAGTCGGTCGTAGCCGTATGACGGGCCACCTCCTCGATGACGTCGACTTCCTCGGTCGAGTCGAGTCGCCACGTCGGAAGGACGACCGAGCGCGTGTCACCGGTACCCGTCACCGTGAAACCGATGGGATCGAGCAGCGCAGGGAGGTCGTCGGCGGACAGGTCGGTGCCGAGGATCCGATTCACGGCACCGACGCGAACGTCGAGACTGCGGTGCTCGGCGGGAAGGTGCTCGGAGCGGGCGTCGACGCCACCGGCGTGCACGACGATGTCCGGGCAGGTCTCGGCGAGCAGTTCGACGAAACGGGCGATGGCCGTCGGCATGCCGTACGGATCGACGCCGCGCTCGAAGCGTGCCGATGCCTCGGAGCGCAGGTTCGTCCGGGTCACGGTCTGCCCGATGCCGACGAGCGAGAACCAAGCGACCTCGAGCGCGACCGTGGTCGTCGAGTCGTTGATCTCGGTGTCGAGACCACCCATGATTCCCCCGACGCCGATCGGAACGTCGTTGGCGTCGCAGATGAACAGATCGGCAGCGGAGAAGGACCGCTCCTCGCCGTCGAGCGTCGTGAGTCGTTCGCCCTCACGTGCCAGCCGGACACGGAATCCGCCCCCGCCCAGCGTGTCCAGGTCGTAGGCGTGGTTGGGCTGGTTCAGCTCCAGCATCACGTAGTTGCTGACGTCGACCACGTTGCTGATCGGGCGCATGCCCGGCGGCAGTGAGACGCCGGGCCATCCACTCGGCCGACGGCTTCACCTCGATGCCGGAGATCACGGTCGACGTGAAGCGGGCACACCGGTCACCGTCGACGATCTCGACGGACGCGCTCCGCTCGGGACCGGTGACCTCCAGCGTCGGCCTGGGCGGACGGAACTCGACGCCGAGTCCGGCTGCGAGGTCGCGGGCGATGCCCACGTAGCCCAGGCAATCAGGGCGGTTACGGGTGACGTCGGCATCGATGAGCGTGTCGAGTGTGAGGCCGAGCGCCTCGCCGTACGGTCGCCCGAGCGGGGAGGCGGACGGCAGGATGCGAATCCCCGAGTGGTCGTCGCCGAGGCCGAGTTCGCTCGCCGAACACAACATGCCCTCGGAGTCGATGCCGAGGATGCCTCGCCGCTCGATCGTCATGCCGTTGGGCATGGTGGTGCCGAGCGTGGCGAGCGGCACGACGTCGCCGACGGCCATGTTGAAGGCGCCGCACCACACGTGGCGCTCGGCGCCGTCGCCGGCGTCGACGTAGACGCGCTGGATCTTGGCTGCGTCCGGATGCTGTTCCAGACGCAGCACGCGCGCCGTGACGACGCCCGGCACGGTCTCGCCCACCGTGGTGACCGAATCGACCTCGAGGCCGAGTGAGGTCAACGCGTCGGCGACACGCTGCACCGCGACGGGATCGGTCGGATCGCCGAAGTCGCCGTAGTCGTTGAGCCAGGACAGGAGGATCTTCACGAGAACTGCTCCAGGAATCGGATGTCGTTGGTGTACATGTCGCGGATGTCCTCGACTCCGTGACGTTCCTTGGCCATCCGGTCGATGCCGAAGCCGAATGCGAATCCGCTCCACTCCTCGGGATCGAGACCCCCGGCGCGCAGGACGTTGGGGTGCACCATGCCGCAGCCCCCGAGTTCGATCCAGCTGCCGTCCGGGCGCTGGATGTCGAATTCGGCCGACGGCTCCGTGAACGGGAAGTAGCTCGGGCGAAGACGCGACGTGAAGCCCGGGCCGAAGAACGCCTTGGTGAATGCCTCGATCGTGCCGGCGAGATCGGCCATCGTGATGTCGCGGTCGATGACGAGGCCCTCGATCTGGTGGAAGACCGGCATGTGCGTGGCGTCGGGCGTGTCGCGACGGAACACGCGGCCGGGGGCGACGATGTAGATCGGTGGCTCGGACTCGAGCATGGTCCGGATCTGCACCGGGGACGTGTGGGTGCGCAGCAGCGTGGTGCCCACCTTGCCGTCGGGCGTCACGTGGTCGACGAACAGGGTGTCGAACTCCCCGCGGGCCGGATGTCCCTCGCCCATGTTGAGCGCCTCGAAGTTGTGCCAGTCGGTCTCGACCTCCGGGCCTTCGGCGATCTGGAAACCGAGCCCGATGAACACATCCTCGAGACGCTCCCATGCCTGGGTGACGAGGTGGGCATGGCCCCGGGTGGGCTTGCCGACGTACTCCGTGAGGTCGAGCCGCTCCGACTCGACCCGAGCAGCGAGCGCTTCGGCGGCGAGCGCGGTGCGACGGTCGTCGATTGCCGAGGAGACGGCGTTCATGGCGTCGTTGATCGCCTGGCCGGCAGCCTTCTTCTCGTCGATCGACTGGAGTTGACCGAGTCGAGCCTTCAGCAGGGCGAGATCGCCCTTCTTGCCGAGCAACCGGGAGGAGAGCGACGCGATGTCGTCGAGTGTGTCGGCGCCCTCGATGTCGGCGAGGGCCGCATCGCGGGCGGCGGTGATGTCAGTGAGCACGTGGACCTTTCAACAGGATGAGCGTCGGGCATCTCGGACCCCGGACGAACTCAGGAAACGGCACAGGAGCAGATGGTCGTGGTGTCGATCCCCCGGTTCACCCGGGGCACGAAAATCGCTGCGACTGCGGCTGCACGAAGCTCAAGGCTAGCTGTCGCGGGCCATGTGGCCCTACCCATTGCCCGGCGAAACATGCACGATGGGCCAGACACATCGTGCACGTCGACGAGGAAGTACCTGCCATGTCCAACATTCCGCCGTCAGCTCCACCGCCACCTCCACCTCCCGGCGCCTTCCCGGCGCCGCCAGTGGCGTTCCCGCCCGAGGCGCCGTATCCCGCTCGTCTCACGATCGACTACCCCGACCAACTGAACCGGGTGACGACGGCATTTCGGATCATCCTGGCGATCCCGATCGGCATCGTGCTGAGCATCTTGACCAACAGCGGCTCCTCTACCGTCCAGACCGACAACGGCGAATGGGTGACCACCTCGGGCACGAGCATCACCGCCGCGCTGTTCATGGCGACGCTGCTGCTCATCCTGTTCCGGCAGCGTTACCCGAAGTGGTGGTTCGACTTCGCACTCGAACTGAGCCGCTTCGGAGCGCGCGTCGGCGCATACCTCGCCCTCCTCACCGACAAGTACCCGTCGACGGTCGAGGAGCAGACCGTCCACCTCGAGTTCGACTATCCGGAGAACGTCGAGCGTGACCTCAACCGGTGGCTGCCACTGGTCAAGTGGTTCCTCGCGATCCCCCACTTCATCATCCTCTTCTTCCTCGGGATCGGCGCGTTCTTCGTGGTCATCGTCGCCTGGTTCGCCATCCTGTTCACCGGGAAGTACCCGAGGGGCATGTTCGACTACGTGGTGGGTGTCGGACGATGGGCCGTCCGGGTGTATGCGTATGCGTTCCTGCTCATCACGGATCGCTACCCGCCGTTCGCGCTCGACTGAGCCATGATCCGACTGGACCACACGATCATCCCGGCCCGTGATGCCGAGGTATCGGCACGCTGGTTCGCGTCGATGTTCGGAGTCGCGGAACCGGTTCGGTTCAGCGTGTTCTGGCAAGTGACGACGGCCAACGGTGTCGATCTCGACTTCGACACGCACGGCATCGACGGACAGTTCACCACCGGCCACTACGCGTTCCTGGTCGACGAGGGCGAGTTCGATGCGATCCTGGAAAGGATCCGATCGAGCGGCAGCGACTACTGGGCCGATCCCGGCCGACGCGAGATTGGTTCCATCAACCGTCACGACGGTGGACGCGGGGTGTACTTCCCGAGCCCCGACGGGCACCTGTTCGAAATCATCACCGTCCCCTACGGCGGTGTCGACAAGGGGTGATCCCCACCGCCGTCGCCCTTGCGGCCATGATCGCCGGCACAGCGGCGATCGTCTGGGGCGCGGAGACGTTCGCCGAGCATCTGGCGGACGCATCCAAACGACTCGGAGTCACCGCATTCGCCCTGGCACTGTTGCTCGCCGGCGCAGAGCCGGAGGAGTTGGCCACGGTCGTGACGGCATCGGCCCGAGGCGTCGACGGCGTCGCGTTCGGCGACGTCATCGGCGCCAACGCCGCGATCGTCACCGTGGCGCTCGGGGTCGGCGCTCTGGTGGCGGCCCTCCCGTTCGGACGATCGATCCGTCGCTATGCGCTGGGTGGCCTGGCGGCGGGAGCGATCGCCGCGACGATGATGTGGGACGGCAGAGTCGACCGCGCGGGCGGGATGGTCCTGGTCGTTGGGTACGTCGCCTTCGTTGCCACCATCTGGTTGCTCGAGCGTCGGCCACCATCGCTCGGCGAGGCGGGTGAACTCGAGGAGGAGCTCGACCCGCACGGGCGGGTGGGCCGTGATCTGGTCATGGTGATCGTGGGCCTCGCGTCGTTGACCATCGGGTCGATCGTGCTCGTGGAGGCGGTGCGTCGGATCACCGACATCGAGGAGACCCAGACGCGACTCGGTCTCACCGTCGTCGGCTTCGCCACTGCATTCGAACTCGTGGTGCTGGCCTGGTCGTCCAGTCGGCACGGAGTCTCCGAGGCCGTCGTGGCCGGTGTGATCGGCTCGTATGCCTACAACATGACCATGAGCCTCGGGGTCGGAGCGATCGTCGCCCCCATC
The DNA here is from genome assembly GCA_963829585.1 of Ilumatobacteraceae bacterium. Taxonomy (GTDB): domain Bacteria; phylum Actinomycetota; class Acidimicrobiia; order Acidimicrobiales; family Ilumatobacteraceae; genus Sva-07. The sequence continues at coordinate 122,686 of CAWHJD010000014.1, forward strand.
GAGATCAGCGACGCCGCGCTGCTCCATGGTCCGCTCATCGCCATGCTCATGCTGCTGGTGGTGGCCATCGTGCTCGGGTCGCGTCGCGGAGCGCTGTCACGTCGCGATGGGGCGATGTTGATCGGCTGCTATCCGATCTTCCTCCTGGTCGTGATGATCTGACGGGGTGTTCGCCGGTCCCGCCAACTCCGTGACACCCCCTCGTCATGATTGGCGGTATGGGTTCATCGGGGGTGTGCGAGCTCGACGACGGCGGCGATGCACTGTCGGCGGTCGCCCGTGTCGATGCACTGCGGCTCCGGCTGGTCGAGTCGATCGACACCGAACCGGCCGGCGAACACGCTAACGCTGCCGTGCGGAATGCCGACGCAGCGGTGGCCGCTCTGGGTGACGTCGATCTCTCACTCCTCGATGCAATCGAGATGCGGGCATGGCTCGTCGGGATCGAAGAACTGCGTCGTTCGGTCGAGGCCACCGCCATCGGCGCGGCCGGGGCTGTCGATCGCCACAACCCGTTCCGTGCACAAGGTTTCTTCTCGGCCAAGACGGTCGTCAAGCACATGTGCAAGCTGTCCGGTCCCGAAGCCCACCGCCGGGTGCAGACCGCCCGCCTCCACGAACCCTCCCGACGTGGGCCAGGCGCACAAGCCGACGGCACCGTCGGTGTCGCCCAATCCGAGTTGATGGCACGCATCGCCGCCAACCCACGCATCGAGTCGGCGGTCCTCGAACGCGACGCTCCCGCGCTCCTCGAGGACGCCATCGAGCAATCGTTCGACGAGTTCGAACGCCGGGCCCGCACCTGGGAAGCGCTCGCCGACCCGGCCGGAGACCTCGCCAACAACGAACGACACAGGACGAACCGTGACGTCATGCTGCGACCCCGCCCCGACGGCGGCTGGACACTGACCGGCAACCTGCCCGAACTGGCCGGCCACGAGTTCATGGAGATCTTCTCCCACTTCGTCGAGGCCGAATGGCAAGCCGACTGGGCCGAGGCCCGCCACCGCCTCGGCGATCACGCCACCACCGCCGACCTGCAACGCACCGAAGCGCAACGACGCGCCGATGCACTCCTCGCCATGGCCCGCGCCGCTGCCTCCACCCCACCCGGATCCCGGCTGCCAAGCCCAACCGTGAACGTGTTGATCGACCAGGAGTCACTCGAAGCGCACCTCCGCGGCGAAACCCCCGACCCGCGCCGCTACCGCGACGTCGTCATCCGCACCCACACCGGCCGACGCCTGCACCCCGACGACGCCATCAACGCCGCCCTCATCGGCCACATCCGCCGCGTCGTCTACGACGCCTCCGGCACCATCATCGACCTCGGCCGCAGATCACGACTCTTCCGCGGCGCCGCCCGCGAGGCCGTCATGCTCTTGACCACCACCTGCATCTGGATCGGCTGCGACCGACCCACCGCCTGGTGCGACGCCGACCACTCACTCGGATGGAAAGCCCACGGCAACACCGTCCCCAGAAACGGCCAACCCCTCTGCACCGCCCACAACCACCTCAAAGAACACGGCTACCACGTCCACCGCGACAACCACGGCAACTGGCACATCACCGACCCCCACGGCAACGAAATCAACTGACATGCCGGGCCGACGGTCGCTCGCGCCGCTACCGTCCGAACCGATGGTGTCGCGCCGAACCGTACAGATCGACCGCGGCAGCGCATGACCGACGTCAGGTACCGCAACGCCGGACTCGCCGTGGGCGCTGTCGTTGCCGTCGCCACCGTCGTCCTGCTCTCGCTGAACACGAGCGGCCCCCTGACGCCCGCCAAGGCCATCGTGTTGGGCGCGGTCGAGGGGTTCACCGAGTATCTCCCGGTGTCGTCGACCGGTCACCTGCTCGTCACGCAACGTCTGCTCGGTCTCGGAGAGGGAGACGCCAAGGCCGCTGCCGACACGTATGCGATCGCCATCCAGATCGGCGCGATCCTGGCCGTCGTCGTGCTCTTCTGGCGTCGGCTCGGCCAACTCGCCAGCGGGATGATCGGACGCGACATCGACGGGCGCAAGCTCCTCGTCAGGCTGATCATCGCCTTCGTCCCGGCGGCCGCCGTCGGCGTGCTGCTCGGCGACAGCATCAAGGACCGTCTGTTCGGACCATGGCCGGTCGTGGCCGCCTGGCTGGTCGGCGGATTCTTCCTGGTCTGGTGGAATCCGCGTCCCGGAGGCCTCGATCTGACCTCGTTCACCGTTCGTCACGCTGCGATCATCGGCGCGGCGCAGATCCTGGCGCTCTGGCCGGGTATGAGCCGCAGCCTCGTCACCATCGCAGCAGCGCTCGCCATCGGTGCGAGCATGTCCGCGGCGGTCGAGTTCAGCTTCCTGCTCGGCCTCGCCACGCTGAGCGCGGCGACGCTGTTCGACCTCGCCAAGGACGGCCAGACCCTGCTCGACGACTACGGATGGCGAACACCGCTGCTCGGCGGCATCGTCGCCTTCATCACCGCCGTCATCGCCGTGCGCTGGCTGGTGGCGTTCCTGCGGACGCGGCCGCTCTCGATCTTCGGGTGGTACCGAATCGGCATCGCCGCCGCAACCGCGATGATGATCGCCACCGGCGTGATCTGAAGCGAGGGGATCTGATGAGGCTCGAGGACGTCGGCGACCAGGATGGCTGGCGGTGCTGGTTGTGCGATGAGGCCGTCGATCCGACCATGTCGGTGAACGACCCGCGAGGTCCGAGCATCGACAGCCGCACCACCGAGCGCAAGGCCAAGGCGAAGGGACGCAGCGGGGGCAAGGGGCACGGGACCGGACAGGAACGTCTCGCCCATCGGTCGTGCAACACCGGCAAAGGGAGCACGAAACCCGTCGTCGAGTGGCCCGATGACCTGTTCGTCGCTGATCCCGCGGTCATTCTCACCACCGTCGACCGTCTGCGGCGAAAGGGCGGGCGGGAGATCGTCGGGCGCTGCCTCGAACGCCAGGATGCCGCCAACGCTGCGACCTGGATCGTCGATCGCATCTCGCGCCTGGAGCCCGATCTTGCCGTCGGGGCTGACGTCGAGTCCGGCGGCGGCCAGTTCCTCGTGGTCCTGCGAGCCGAGAGCTGACCGAGCGCGAAGTCGTCACATCGCTGATCGCTGGCGCGCTGCTTCGAACACGAGCACGGTGGTGGCCATCGCCACGTTGAGCGATTCGCTGCGCCCGCGATGCGGGATCGTGACCCAACGGCGAATGGGGCCGGTCGTGTCGTTCCACTCGTCGGGGAGCCCGGCGGCCTCGTTGCCCATCACGATGCCGATCCGTCCCCTCAGGTCGGCCTGCGTGTGCGGGGTGACCGTACGCCCGGGGAAGTCGTGACTCGTCGTGCCGAACAGGTCGATGCCTGCCGCCGCCACCTCCTCGATCTCGGCGTTCGCGATCGTGACGTGGAACAACGCGCCCGCTGAGGCACGCACCACCTTGGGGTTGTAGGCGTCGACACTCCCCGGCGTGAGCACGACGACATCGGCACCGGCCGCCTCGGCGGAACGCAGGATCGTGCCGAGGTTGCCGGGATCGGTCACCCGGTCGAGCACGACGACGAACGAAGCAGTCCGGAGCACATCTCCGGGCGATTCGGTTCGGGGCATCTCCACGATGGCAATCGGGGGCTGGGGGGCCTCGGTCGATGCCACCCGCTCGAGCACACCCTCGGCCAGCTCGAACACGGGGCCGGCGCCGGCAACGGATGCATCGGAACCCTCGGGCACGAACTGTGCATCCACCGCCCAGCCGGCCGCCACTGCTTCGGCGACGAGTACCGGCCCCTCGACCACGAACCGACCTTCGTCGTGACGCGAACTGCGGCGCCCCAGGAGGCGCCGCAGTTCCTGTACTCGTTGATTGTTGAACGCCAGCGCACTCATCGTGCACCAGTGTGGCCGTTCAGGCCAGCGCGCCCTTGGCTGCCTCGACGAGCTTGCCGAATGCGGCCGGATCGGTGATGGCGAGATCGGAGAGGATCTTGCGATCGACCTCGATGCCGGCAGCGTTCAGCCCGGCGATGAACCGGCTGTAGCTCATGTCGTGCTGACGGGTGCCGGCGTTGATGCGCTGGATCCACAGACGACGCATCTCGCCCTTGCGGGCGCGACGGTCACGGAAGGCATAGTTGCCCGACCGCATGACCTGCTCGTTGGCGGCCCGGAACGAACGGCTCTTGTTGCCGTAGTAACCCTTGGCCTTCTTCAGTACCTTCTTGTGGCGCTTCTTCGACGCCACACCACGCTTCACACGTGCCATATCGTTTCCTCCTCGGAACGTTCAGTCGGGGCTGACCCCTGTTTGTCTTCTCAGCGCTGGGCGAGGAGGCGTTTGATCTTCTTCTCGTCGGTCGAGTGCACATCGGCATCGCGGTCGAGGCGGTGCTTGCGTGCGGACGACTTGGACTCGAACTTGTGCTGGTTGTTCTGCTGCTCGTGACGCAGACGACCGGTACCGGTCTTCTTGAATCGCTTAGCTGCCGTCTTCGACGTCTTCATCTTCGGCATCGGGTACTCCTTCTCCTGGTTCGCTGGCGACGATCGTTTCGGGCGCTTCGTCCACGTCGGGCGTCTCCGCTTCGGCTTCGGGCGCTTGCGCCTCCGCCTCCGCCTCGGACGCTTCCGCCAGGGACCTGCGCTCGGCTTCGATTGCCGCCTTCTTCATCGCCTCTTGGGCCTGCTTGTCGGGCGACAGCGTCATCGACATGCTGCGACCCTCGAGTCGCGCCTGCGTGTCGACCTTGGCTGCCGGACCCACCGCTTCGAGCACGTCATCGAGGATCTTCGATCCGAGCTCTGGGTGTGCCATCTCGCGCCCGCGGAACTGCAACGTGATCTTGACCTTGTGGCCCTCTTCGATGAAGCGGATCACGTTGCGGGTCTTGGTGTCGAAGTCGCCCTTGCCGATCTTCGGCCGGTACTTCACTTCTTTCACCGAGACGTTGGTGGACTTCTTTCGGGCTTCCTTGGCCTTCTGGCCCTCTTCGTACTTGAACTTGCCGTAATCCATGATCCGGCAAACGGGAGGGTTGGCGTTCGGGGCCACCTCGACGAGGTCGAGTTCGAGTCCTCTGGCCATTCTCAGCGCGTCGGGAACGGCCTTGATTCCGAGTTGGTCGCCGGTCGGTCCGATGAGTCGGACTTCACGGGATCGGATGCGGTCGTTGATCCGGTGCTGGTCGCCACGTTGTTCCTGTCGCGGTGCTATGGCTGATCACTCCTGTGCAATGGGCCTCCCCAGTGTCTGAATAATGTTGGCGCTCGACGCGAACCGCACGCGGAGCGACCCGACACTGGCCACACTGTGCACCCTCCTCTCGGAGAGCCACCCGTGGCCGGGGGCTGGTCTCAGCCTTGTGACCTGGACGCACTGTCCGCCTGCCCTGTGCGGGTCGACGATTCGTGGCCAGGTGGGGGTCACCCCCACTTCGCCTCAATTGTGCTCGGTAGGGTACCGCGCATGAGTGACGAAACCTCTGACACCGAATTCGACGAGATCGACGAGATCGACGAGATCGACGATGGGCCCGAACTCGACGACGACCAACTCGACGCTCTGGCGGCGGCACAGCGTGAGATGAACGAGGCCCGGGCCAGGTTGTCGGAGATTCCGGCAGAGGTCGTCATCACCAATCACGTGATGGGGCTCTACGAGCTGGCGGCCATCCACCTGTCGGCCACGCCGCCCGATCTGCGCCAGTCGGCACTGGCGATCGACGCCGTTGCATGCCTGGTCGACGGTCTCGGCGCCCGCCTCGGCGAGGATGCACCGACCATGCAGGATGCGTTGGCCAACATCCGGTTGGCGTTCGTGCAGATCAAGGGCCAGATCGACGGCTGAACCGCCCGATCGGAGCATCGGTGACACGTCCGTCGGCAATCACCACCGCTTCGTCGCGCAGCAACCGGGACTGCAGTGCCGGATCACCGGCCACGAGCCGTCCGGCCGCGTTGACCACCCGCCACCACGGCACATCGGCACCGGTGGTCGCGAGGATCCGGCCGACCAGGCGAGCCTGCCCGGGATGGCCGGCCACCTCGGCCACGTCGCCGTACGTGGTGACCTCACCCTCCCGGAGCGCCATGAGGACGTCGATGATCCGGCGCTCGCGGTCGGCGCGACCGTCGTCGTTCACGACCTGATGTTCGCGGCTTCCCATCGACCCAGCTTGGCCAACAGGTCGAAACTCACGTCGGCGCCGACACCGATCGTCCGCGAGCCGTCGGCGATCTCGATGCAGTGGAACGCGTAGCTGGCGCCGTCGAGGCCGGCGATCGTCCCGAGGCCCGACTGTTCGTCGAATGCCGTGACCACGCCTCGGCGGCCGGTGCCACGCTCGAGCTCGGTCACGGCACGATCTTGGCGATCGCCATCTCGACGAGGTCGGTGGCGCCGGCGTCGATCAACGCCGGGATGATGAGGTTGATCAACTTCTTCTCGACCACCGATTCCACTGCGTAGCCGCCACCGGCGAGCGGTGACATCGTGGGCGACTTCATCGACGGGAGCACGGCGAGCACCGCATCCTTGCGCTCCTCGCTCACGTTGAGCTTCAGGAGCACTCGGCCCCGAGCGTCGAGCACACCGTTGAGGAGCGTCATGATCTGATCCATCGCCTTGCGCTTGTCGAGATCCTTCGCGGCAACGGGATTGGCGACCACCTCGGTGTAGCTCAGCAGGATGGTGTCGATGACCTTCAGCCCGGCGGCACGCAGTGCACGTCCCGTCTCGGTGATCTCGACGACGCAGTCGGCGATGTCGGGGATCTTCGCCTCGGTCGCCCCGTACGACAGGCGCACTTCGGCCTCGACACCGTGATCGGCGAAGAACCGCTTCGTCAGTTCGGGATACTCCGACTGGACCCTGACGCCGTTGGGCAGGTCGTCGACCGATGCGGCGGGGTTGTCGCCGGCAACCGCGACGACCAGTTTGATCGGATTACTCGTCGCCTTCGAGTACTTCAGCTCGCCGAGGGTCTCGACGACGCTGCCGGTCTCCTCGACCCAGTCGCGTCCGGTGATGCCGATGTCGAACAGCCCTTCGGCGACGTACATCGGGATCTCCTGCGGCCGCAGGATGCGGACCGATTCGATGCGCGGGTCGTCGATCGTTGCCTGGTAGTCGACGGTCGACGAGCGGATCACCGGCAGGTCGGCTGCCTCGAACAGGTCGAGCGTCGCCTTCTCCAGCGAACCTTTCGGAAGGACGAGTCGCAGCATGACCGCCGAGGCTAACGACCGCCCCAGCCGGTTTGCGTTGCAGTTCTGTTGGACCGCCCCAACCGAACTGTCACGCAAACCGGGTTTTGGCGGGGGTTCGGTGGGGGTTCAGTGGGCGGTTTCGGTGTCGTCGAGGAGCCGGAGCGCGTGGGCGAGCACGTCGATCACGGCGTCGAGCTGCTCGACGCAGCCCTTCGTACTGCCCGGTGTGTTCACGATGATGCTGCGGCCCCGGATGCCTGCAACGCCTCGGGAGAGTCGCCCCAGCGGATTGCACAGGCGCATCGCTTCGGCGAGCCCGGGTGCGTCACGTTCGATGACCGCCCTGGTTCCCTCGGGGGTCTGGTCGCGCGGGGCGAAGCCCGTGCCACCGGTCGACACGATCAGGCCGGCGAATCCGTCGGCCAGCTCGGTCAGTGCAGCGGCCACCAGTTCGGCGCCGTCGGCGGTCACCCGATGGTCGACGACCTCGAACCCGTTGGCCGTCAGATGAGCCACCAGCGCTCGCCCGCTGAGGTCGTCACGTGTGCCGTGCACGACGCCATCGCTGACGGTGAGGACCTTCGCCTGCGCAGCGGCGTGGGAGGCGGACGACTCGGTCACGATGTCCGACGGTACCGAATCAGGACCATGCCATCGGTGTCGGCGTCGTGCGGGAGGACGCGCCAACCCTGCTCGGAACGGGCGCCACGAACCGATCGGCGGGGGTGTCGACTCCACCTCGAACCCGTCGGGCGTGCGATGGTCGACGGACTCCGCCGCCGTGATCGTGCACACGCTGTAGACGAGCCGACCGCCCGGTGCGACGAGTTCGGCCGCCGACGCGAGCAGCCGCGACTGCAACTGGGCCAGTTCGGTGATGTCGCTCGGCTGGATCCGCCAGCGGGCATCGGCCCGACGACGCAGGGCACCGAGCCCCGAGCAGGGGGCGTCGAGGAGAACTGCCTCGAACGAACCTGGCCGGAACGGCGCCGCCAGACCGTCGGCCGCCACGACCGGCAGATCGAGGTCGAGCGTCGTTGCGTTCTCCTGGACGAGACGGGCCCGCCCGAGACGCTGATCGGCGGCGATCACACGGGCACCGGCATTCGCGATCGCCGTGGCCTTGCCACCGGGTGCGGCGCACATGTCGAGCACTCGTGCGCCGACGTCGACCTCGACCGCCGCGGCAACCCACTGCGACGACTCGTCCTGCACGTAGCCGTCGTCGCGGGCGGTCACCGGCGGCGGCTCGTTCATCCGTTCCAACGCCGGCGTGGCGTCGTCGCCCAATTCGGCGCGGAACAGATCGACCATCCAGTCCGGATAGCTCAGACGGGCCCCGTCGGACGGCCACGACATGTCGTCGATCGACAACCTCGAGACCTTGCGGAGCACCGCGTTGACGAAGCCACGGGTCCGCTTCGGGGCCAGCCCGACCGTCTCACCCACAGCGGCATGCGGCGGCACGCCGGCGAACACGAGCTGATATGCACCCAGGCGGAGCACGGAGCGGGTGGCGTCGTCGGGCGGCGACGTGACGAAGCGATCGATCACCGAATCGCATGCCCGGCGCATCCGTGTGGTGCCGTAGACGAGTTCGGTGACGAACCGGCGGTCCATGTCGGTCAGTCCCGACGTGGCCAGCATCGGCCCGAGCACGAGGTTCGCGTAGGCGCCGTCGGACTCGATCCGCCGGAGCGCGTCGAGGGCGACGCGTCGAGCCGTCCGTTCCCCGCCGGGACCCGATCGGTCGGTGTGCAGCGGATTCGTCGCCCCCCGTGTGCGCGCGGCGCGGGTCACGGTGTGCCGAACAGTTCGTCGGCGCTCGGACGGGCACCGTTGCGCCAGGACTCGAAGCTCATCGGAGCCTTCCCTTCGGGTTGCACGATCGTCGGGACCAGGACGTCGCCATCGAGGCGGGCCGCGTTGATCTTGAGACGTCGGCCTCGAAACGTCGTCCAGGCGCCGCCGATCCGGATGAGCCGGTGGATCTCGACGGCCGGCCTCGACCAGTCGATCTCGAAGTCGGAGCCGGTGAACTTGGCGGCGTACGTCACCTCACCGGTCTGCGGCTCGGGCCGATCGATCCACTCCTCGAGCGGGCGAGCGAGCGTCTCGACCAGGAGCGCCGTGCCGACCTCGACGAGTTCGGCTCGCAGCTCGGCCGCTGTGGTCTCGGCACCGATCGGCACCTCGCGGCGCGCATGGACGCCGCCGGTGTCGAGGCCCTCCTCGAGGGCCATCACGCACACGCCGGTGACGTCGTCGCCGGCGAGGATCGCCCGTTCGACCGGGGCAGCGCCACGCCACCGCGGCAGCAGCGAGAAGTGGAGGTTGACCATCGGGATCACGTCGAGCACGTGCGGCTTGACGATGCGCCCGAATGCGACGACCACCCCGAGTTCGGCACCGTCGCGTGAGACCGCTGTCAGCACGTCGTCGACCTCGTGCGACACCGTGAGCCCCAGTTCGATCGCGGCGGCCTTCACCGGGCTCGGTGACAGCTCGCTCCCCCGTCCGCGCCGTTTGTCCACGCGGGTGACCACCAGCACGATCTCATGGCCCGCCTCGACGAGCGCCCGCAACGGCGGCACCGCCATCTCAGGCGTGCCGAGGTAGACGATCCTCATCCCAGACCGAGGCGCCGCCGGATGGGTGTACGTGTGGCCTGCTTGGCCACTTCCTCCTCGATCCGGCGGTACTCCTTGATCGCTTCCTTGCGCTGGTCGCCTTCGAGGCGGTCGAACATCAGCACACCGTTGAGGTGGTCGATCTCGTGCTGGAACATGCGCGCCTCGAGTTCGTCGGCCTCGATCTCGATGATCTCACCGTTCAGATCGACGCCGCGGACGAGGACCGTCTTCGGACGCAGCATCTCGACATACAGACCGGGGATCGACAGGCAGCCTTCCTCGTACGCCCACTCACCGTCGGATTCGACGACCTCGGGATTGACGATCGCCAGCGGGTTGTCGTCGATGTCCCACACCACGACCTGCTTCTGCACACCGATCTGCGGCGCAGCCAGGGCGATCCCGTTGCCGCACTGGACGAGGGTGTCGAACATCTCGTCGACGAGTCGGATGATCTTGCCGTCGACATCGTCGACATGGGACGCGACCGTCTTCAGTACGGGGTCGCCGTAGGTGCGGATCGTGTACGACATCCATGCCAGGCTACGGGCAGTGCCCACCGACCAGTACTTCGACGACGACCCGAGCGTGGCATCCGCTCCCGTGATCGTCGACGTGACCCTCCCCGACACCGCGTTCACGATGGAGACCGACCGCGGGGTGTTCTCCCACGGTCACCTCGACACGGCCACCTCGATGCTGTTGCGAGCACCGCTCCCGCTCGCTGACGAGGGCAACCTTCTCGATCTCGGTTGTGGCGCCGGTCCCATCGCGCTGACGATGGCGCGCCGATCCCCCGGTGCAACCGTGTGGGCGATCGACGTGAACAGCCGCGCCCGCGGACTCTGCGTCCGCAATGCCGAGCGCAACGGCATCACGAACATCGTCGTGGCGGGTCCCGACGACGTGCCTCCCGACATCCGTTTCGCCGCGATCTGGTCGAATCCGCCCATCCGCATCGGCAAGCAACAGCTGCACGAGCTCCTCCTCGCCTGGCTCACGCGACTCGCACCGCAGGGCAGTGCAGCCCTCGTGGTCCAGAAGCACCTCGGGGCCGATTCGTTGCAGAAGTGGTTGACCGGGCACGGGTTCACGTGCGACCGCATCGGCTCGAAGGCTGGGTTCCGGCTCTTCACCGTCCGTGCATCGACGGGATCCGTCGAGTGATCGACATCGACGACATCCGCGCCGCCTCGGCGGTCATCGCCGGCGAGGCCGTCGTGACACCCGTCCTGCACTCCGACCGGCTCGACGCCCTGACCGGCGCAACCGTGTTCGGCAAGGACGAATCGCAGCAGCGCGCCGGCGCGTTCAAGTTCCGGGGCGCGTTCAACAGGCTGTCGCTGATCCCCGCGGACCGACGATCACTGGGTGTCGTGGCAGTGTCGTCGGGGAACCATGGCGCCGCCGTCGCGTGCGCGGCCCAGATCCTCGGCATGGCGGCAACCGTGCACGTACCCGCCGACGTCGCGGCGGCCAAGCGCGCCCTGATCGAGTCGTTCGGCGCGACGATCGTCACCTTCGACCGGTCGGTGCCCGACCGCGAGGCGGGAGCGCGTCGGCAGGCAGCCGAGACCGGTGCAACGTTCGTGCACCCCTTCGAGGACCCGCTGGTGATGGCAGGGCAGGGAACTGCCGCTCTCGAGCTGCACGAACAGGTCGGCGCCCTCGACGTGTTGCTCGTCCCCATGTCGGGCGGTGGCCTGATGGCCGGGTGCGCCTCGGCCATGCACCGACTCGACCCCACCTGCGAACTGATCGGAGTCGAGCCGTCGGCCGCCGACGACACGCGTCGGTCCTTCGCCGCCGGCGAGATCGTGCGCATCGCTCAACCCGACACGATCGCCGACGGCCTCGCCGTCACGGCGCCGGGCGTCACGACGTTCGCCATCAACCGCCGGCTGGTGAGCGACGTCGTGACGGTCACCGACGAACAGCTCGTCGCCGCGATGCGCGTCGCCCGTGACCTGCTCGATCGCCGTCTGGAACCCAGTGGCGTCGCCGGCCTCGCTGCGGTCCTCGACGATCCCGTCCGATTCCGGAGCCGCCGCGTCGGGATCATCCTGTCGGGAGGCAACGTCGACGACGCCCGCTTCGACGCCCTCGTCGGCGGCTGACGCCGCCCCACCCTCAGATGCGAGGCGGGTCGACTTCCACCCGGATGCGCGACCCCGCAGGACGCTCGGTTGCATTGAGGGCGGTTCCGAGGGTCATCCAGTCGTCCGCTCGTACGAGGAAGCGGTCGGCGCCGTCGCCACCCACCTGGACGGGTGGTGCGAGCTGCGCGACGACCTCGTCCGCACCGGTGCCGGACACGACCGCGAGTGCTCCGAACGGCGGGAGTCCGAGTTGCTCACGGCGAACCCGTTCGCCGGCGAGGACGTCGTCAGGGCGCCCGTTCGCGGCGGCCGCGATGACCTCGTGGTCGGGCGCGAAGGTCTGGAGCAGCACCTCGGGTGCCAACCGACCGGCTCGTACGATCAGCGCCAGTGCCTGCTCCCACGCCCGGAACCGAGGGGCGAGCATCTCGGAGTCGAACTCCAGGAATGCCACCACATCGACGGTGCCGACGCGATGGAGGACGGCCTCGGTCCCCACGTAGACGCCGGCGCGGGGAGGCGGAGCGGCATCGGCTCCGGTGACAGCGACCACTGGTCGCGCCGCGGCAGCCTCGAGTTCCTCGCGGAGGCGCGTGACGCCCGGCCGCAGATTGGCGAAACGGCTCGCCCCGCACGCCTGGCAGACCGGTGGGCGGACCGTTCCGCACCGTCGACACGACATGCGACCGGCATCGTCGAGGCCGACCGCGGCATCGCACTGCTCACAACGGATCAAGGTCCGACACGAACGGCACGCGAGGACACGGGCCCGGCCGGTGATGTTGCTCACGCAGACCACCGTCAGGTCGTGGTCACGAAGTCGCTCGATCAGCGGCGAGGTGACGAGCGACCGTTTCCACGGGTCTTCGTCGGTGCGATCGACGACCACGATCCGCGGCCACCCGGCGCGCTCACGGGCGACCGGGGGGTGCACGACGCCACCGTCGGCGGCGTACTCCACGACAGCGGTGAGCGTCGGAGCGGGCGACACGAGCACGTACGGAACTCCGGCGCGCCGGCACCGCTCGACCACCACGTCACGCGCGTGCCAGGTCGGCGTGCGTTCCTCCTGCAGTACCTCGTCGTGCTCGTCGACCACGACTGCTGCCGCGAGGTCGGGACACGGCGCCCAGGCAGCCGAGCGGGTGCCGATCACGACGTCGACACCGCCGGCTGCGCTCGCCCAGTCGTCGGGAACGACGGCGACGGACAGCCCGGCGCGCCGCAGACGCGTCGCGAGCAGCGCCACGGTGTCGTGTTCGGGAGCGACCACCAGTGTCGGTCCGCGTCCCACCGCTGCCAGGATCGTCGGCATCACGTCGGCACGCGGGGGAAGTCGCAGTACTCCCCCGCCGGCTCCGAACAGGTCGCGTGTGGCCGGCGAGACAGGACCGGGAGCCGCGCCCGTGCGGCGATCGAGCGGCAGCGCCACGACGGCACGACCCGGTGACGCGGTCACGAGGAACGGCCGTATCCGCCGCGAGGCCCAGCGGATCGAGGCCCACTCGGCCAGCTCGAACAACTCGGCGGACGGACCGTGCCCGGTCACCTTGGCGATGGACTTGAGGGATTCGATCGTCCGACCGTCGGAGGGCGCGTCGCCGATCGCAGCGACCCACCCGCCGATGCGGCGACCGTGGAGTTCGACCCGTACGAGCGTGCCGACGCTGACGTGCGCCGACAGCTCGGACGGGATCAGATAGTCGAACTGCTTGTCGAGCCCGGTGACATCGGGAACGACGGTGGCGACGCACGCCGCCGCCGTGCGGGCGGCGCGGGCGTCACCGGTGTCACTCAGACGCCGACGGCCGACTTGAAGTCGTCGAGACGGTTCAGCTCTTCCCACGGGAAGCCGACGCGGCCGAAGTGGCCGTAGGCCGCCGAGCGCTTGTAGATCGGGCGCTTGAGGTCGAGGTCGCGCACGATGGCGGCCGGTCGCAGGTCGAACGTGGCACGCACGGCCTGCTCGATCGCCGCGGGGTCGACGTGCGACGTACCGAACGTCTCGACGAGGATGCTGACCGGCTGCGCCATGCCGATGGCATACGCGAGCTGCACTTCACAGCGGTCGGCAGCGCCGGAGGCGACCACATGCTTGGCGACCCAACGCCCCGCATAGGCGCCCGAGCGGTCGACCTTGCTCGGATCCTTGCCGGAGAACGCACCGCCGCCGTGGCGACCCATGCCGCCGTACGTGTCGACGATGATCTTGCGGCCCGTGAGGCCGGCGTCGGCGTAGGGGCCACCGCGCACGAACTGCCCCGTCGGGTTCACGTAGATCTCGTACTCGTCATCGGCGAACTGCTCGGGAATGATCGGGCGGATGACCTGGTCGACGAGGTCGGGACGGATGACCGAGTCACGGTCGACGCCATCCTGGTGCTGCGTGCTGATCAGCACGGCCTTGAGCGCCACCGGCCAACCGTTGTGGTACTCGTAGGTGACCTGCGTCTTGCCGTCGGGGCGCAGGTACGGAACCTGACCCGACTTGCGGACCTCGGCGAGACGCTCGGCCAGACGGTGCGCCGTCCAGATCGGCAACGGCATCAGGTCGGCGGTCTCGTTGCAGGCGTACCCGAACATCATGCCCTGGTCGCCGGCGCCCTGCAGGTTGAGCATGTCCTCTCCGGAGTGGCCCGAGCGGACCTCTTCGCTGGCATCGACGCCCTGGGCGATGTCGGGGCTCTGCTCGTCGATCGAGACGATGACGCCGCAGGTGTTGCCGTCGAACCCGAAGAGCGCGTTGTCGTAGCCGATTCCGTTGATCGTCTCGCGGGCGATCTTCGGGATGTCGACGTACGCCGACGTCGTGATCTCGCCGGCGATGACGCACAGGCCGGTGGTCAGCAGGGTCTCACAGGCCACCCGACCGTCCGGGTCCTCGGCGAGGATGGCGTCGAGGATGGAGTCGGAGATCTGGTCGGCCATCTTGTCGGGATGGCCTTCTGTGACGCTTTCGGAGGTGAACGTGTACGTGCTCATGCAGGATCCTGTCGATGTCGGGAGCGAATGGAGACGATGGTGTCGATGACGGCCCGAGCGACATCTCGCTTCGATGCGAGGTCGATCTCGACAGGCTCCGCGTCGGGCCGCAACAGCGTAACCGCGTTTGTGTCGTGAGCGAACCCCACCTGAGGGTGCACTCACATCGTTGGCGACGATCAGGTCGAGATGCTTCGAACGCAGCTTCTCGGTGGCATTCGCGAGCAGATCGTCGGTCTCGGCCGCGAATCCGACGAGCACCTGTCCGGCGCGCTTGGCCGCTCCGAGCCCGGCGAGGATGTCGGGGGTGGGCTCGAGGACGATCTCGGGAATGCCGTCGCGCTTCTTCAACTTTCCGTCCGCTGCTCGCTTGGGCCGGAAATCGGCCACGGCAGCGCTCATCACGATCACGTCGTGATCGGCGGCGGCAGCCACCATGGCCTGGCGCATCTCGTCGGCGGTCTCGACGGCCACCAGCTCGACGCCGACGGGCACCGGGAGCGACACGGTCGACACCAACGTGACGCGAGCACCGCGACTCGCAGCTTCGGCCGCGATGGCGTACCCCTGCTTGCCCGAACTGCGATTGGCGATCACCCGGACTGCGTCGATCGGCTCCCGTGTGCCGCCTGCCGACACCACCACTGCCGTGCCGTCGAGGTCGCGCGGGCCGAGGACACGCTCGACGGCCGCGATGATCGAGGCCGGATCGGCGAGTCGGCCCGCACCCACGTCGCCGCCGGCCAACCGACCGGACTCGGGTTCGACGACGAACACGCCGCGCTCACGCAGGACAGCGACGTTCTCGACGACGCTGGGGTGTTCCCACATCTCCGTGTGCATCGCCGGGCACACCACCACCGGCGCACGGGTGGCGATCAGCGTGTTCGTCAGCAGGTCGGTCGACAGGCCCATCCGGTAGGCCGCCAGCAGCCGCGCGGTGGCAGGAGCGACGAGGATCAGGTCGGCGCCCTGGCCGATCCGGGTGTGCGGGATGGGCGTCGTCGGGTTGTCCCACAGCTCGGTCTGGACGGGCTCGGAGGCGAGCGCGCTCAGCGTGGTCCGACCGATGAAGTGCTCGGCGCCGGCGGTCATGATCGGCACCACGTGGGCGCCGGCGTCGACCAGGCGGCGACACACCTCGATCGCCTTGTATGCGGCGATCCCGCCGGTCACCCCCAGAACGATCCGCTTGCCTTCGAGCATCGGTTTCCCTCTCGAGTGCCTGGGGTTCGAGTGACCAGTGTGCGAGTGACCGGGTGCGACTGCTGAGTGTCAGCTGTCGGTGGACTCGACGGGGGCGTCGGCGACTGCCTCGGCCTCGTCGTCGGCATCTTCGTCGACGACGACTTCCTCGGGCGCGGGTGTCCAGATGATCTTGTGTTCGGAGATCTCTTCGAAGGCGATCGACAGCGGCTTGCGGGCCACCGACGACACCTGCGGCGGAATCATGTGGCCGAGGCCGTCGCCGAGCTGGTTGAAGTACGAATTGATGTTGCGGGCTCGCCGCGCCGCGAGCGTGACCAGGGTGAACTTCGAGTCGACCGTCTCGAGGAGACTCTCGATCGGAGGATTGATCATCGTGTCGTGGTCGAGCGCCATAGGGCGTCGATCCTACCGCCTGGTCAGGCGCGTCGCGCGGCTTCGATGATCTGCAGCATCTCGTCGATCGTCGCGTCGAGGTCGTCGTTGACGACGATGTGGTCGGCCAGCTCGCGCCCGATCGGCTCTTCGATCTCGGCCTTCTTCAACCTCGCGAGCACCTTGTCGCCGGGGTCTCCACGCCCCCGCAGGCGGCGTTCCTGCTCCTCCCGCGAGGGCGGGATCACGAACAGGAGCAACGCGTCCGGGAACAGCCGCTTCACCTGCTGTGCGCCGTCCACCTCGATCTCCAGGACGACATCCTGATCGCTGTCGGGCGAGGGCGTCGGGCTGCCGTAGTAGTTGCCGAGGAACTCGGTCCACTCGAGGAATCCGCCCTCGGCGATGCGTTGCTCGAAGGTTGCCGGGTCGGTGAACACATAGGCGTCGTCGGCCTCGGTCGGACGCCGCTCGCGGGTGGTCCACGACCGACTCAGCCACAGCCGACCGTCGCGACGCACGAGCTCCTCGACGATGGTTCCCTTGCCGACCCCACCAGGGCCGGAGACGACGATGATCACCGGCGCGTCAACTGTTCCGCTTCGACTCGCCCGCTTCGACCGTTCCGCTCAATTCGCGAGCAGTTCGAGCAGCTTCGCCTTCTGCTGGGTGCCCAGCCCCTGCACTCGACGGTTGTCGGCGATCTCGACGTCTTCCATGATCTTGCGGGCCTTGACCTTGCCGACGCCGGGCAGCGACTCGAGCAGGGAGACCACCTTGAGTTTGCCGACGTTGACGTCGTCGGAGGCCAACGCGTCGGCCAGCGTCATCGAGCCCATCTTCAGGCGGGCCTTGATCTCGGCTCGGGCGGTGCGGGCCTCCGCGGCCTTCGCGAGTGCTGCGGATCGTTGTTCAGGGGTCAACTGTGGGGGTGTTGCCATGACGGTCAAGCTATCGCGGTGATCTCGGCGAGGGTGGTCAATCCCCTGCTCACGGCCCATGCGACCAGTTCCTCCTGCACACGCTGGGTCGCACGCGGATCGGCGAACGACGCTGTACCGACCTGGACCGCCGAGGCGCCGGCCAACATCAGCTCGACCGCATCCCATCCGGACGCCACGCCACCGACTCCGACGATCGGCACCTCGGGCAGCGCCCGGTGGACATCGTGCACGGCGCGTACAGCCACCGGATGGATGGCGCGTCCCGAAAGGCCCCCGCCACCCGCACCCAGGGTCGGCGACAGCGTCTCGGGGTCGTAGGCGAGCCCCAACAGGGTGTTGATGCAGGTGACGGCCTCGGCGCCGGCCCCCACCACCGCGTCGGCGACCTGGATGATCCGATCGGTGTTGGCACTGAGCTTTGCCCAGCGTGGCCGACCGCATCCCGCAGTCGCAGCGATCACTTCGGCCGACAGTGCGGCGTCGTGCGCGAAGATCGATCCTCGCCCCTCGAGGTTCGGGCACGAGAGGTTCACCTCGACGGCCACCACGCCCGCCGGTGCGTCGGCGAGCATCTCGGCGGCCCGCGCATAGTCGTCGACGGATCGACCCCAGATGCTGGCGACCACCGTGGCACCGGTCGCCAGCAGGTCGCCCAGGACGTGATCGAGCCAATACCGCACGCCGGGGCCCTGGAGGCCGACGGCGTTCATCATGCCCTGGGCGGTCGGGTGCAGGCGGGGGGCCGGGTTGCCGGCCCACTCGAAGGGAGCGAGCGACTTGGTGACGACCGCCCCCAGCGACGCGAAGTCGAGGAGGTCCCGGAACTCCGTGCCGTAGCCGACCGTGCCCGACGCCGTCATCACCGGTGCCGACAGCTCCACCGAGCCGACCCTCACCCGGGTGTCGATCACGTCGCGATCACCTCGCGTCCGGCTCCGTGTCGCGCGGCTGACCGTGGTACTCCTGGAGCGTCTTGACCGTCGGGACATCGCCGTCGTTCTCGGCGAGCCCCTGCACCGCGGCGAGCGCGGCGTCGACGGTGGTCACGCAACTGACACGGTGCAGGCTCGCCGCCTTGCGGATCGCTTCGCCGTCGCTGCGTCCGAGTCGGCCACGCGGCGTATTGACCACGAAGCTGATCTTGCCGTCGGCGATGAGATCGACCGCGGTCACCCGTCCGTCACCGCCGTCGGGCCCGGACTCCTGCACCTTGGCGACCACCTGGTCGACCGGCGCATCGAATGCGGCAAGGTAGTCCGCCGTGCCCTCGGTGGCGACGATGCCGAGACCGAGTGCCCGGAACCGCTGGGCGACCACGAGGCCCGCCGGCTTGTCGGGATCGGCCAGGGACAGGAAGACCGTACCCTCGGTCGGCAGGAACGTTCCCGCAGCGACCTCGGCCTTGTAGAACGCCCGTCCGAACGTGTCGGCGATGCCCATGACCTCGCCGGTCGAACGCATCTCCGGCCCGAGTGCCGGGTCGACCTCGGGGAACCGGCTGAACGGCAGGACGGCCTCCTTGACGGCGACGTGGCCGCCGACCGGTGGCTGCAGGAGGCCCTCGTCGCGCAGTTCCGCCAGCGTCGCGCCGAGCATCACCCGTGTGGCGACCTTGGCGAGTGGGACGCCCGTGGCCTTGGCGACGAACGGCACCGTCCGACTGGCACGCGGGTTGGCCTCGATGACGTACACCGTCGTGCCGATCACGGCGAACTGGACGTTGATCAACCCGCGGACGTCGAGGCGCTTGGCAATCGCCGCGGTGTACGACTCGATGACCTCGACCACCCACGACGGCAGCGTCGGCGGCGGGATCGCACACGCCGAGTCACCGGAGTGCACTCCTGCCTCCTCGACGTGTTCCATCACGCCACCGATCAGCACCTCGCCGGTGTGATCGCGGATGGCGTCGACGTCGACCTCGGTGGCGTCGGCGAGGAAGCGGTCGATCAGCACCGGGCGCTCGGCGGACAGGCCGCCCTCCTTGCCGAGGCTGCCGAATCCGGCCAACTCGTCCATCGCGCGTGCCAGGTGGTTGCGGTCGTGGACGATCTGCATGGCGCGTCCACCGAGCACGTAACTCGGACGGACGAGGACGGGGAAGCCGATGTCGTCGGTGATCGCCAGCGCCTGTTCGAGGTCGACCGCCGTTCCACCGGGCGGTTGCGGGATGCGCAACTCGTCACAGATCGTGTTCCAGCGTTCCCGATCCTCGGCGGCATCGATCGAGTCGGGCGACGTTCCCGCCACCAGCTCGACCGGGATCAGCCCGGACAGCTTCAGCGGCGTCTGGCCGCCGAGTGACACGATGACGGCCTCGGGCCGCTCGGCGGCGATGACGTTGAGCACGTCTTCCTGCGTGAGCGGCTCGAAGTACAAGCGGTCGGACGTGTCGTAGTCCGTCGACACCGTCTCGGGGTTGCAGTTGACCATGATCGTCTCGAAACCCGCCTCTCGGAGGGCGAACGACGCATGCACGCAGCAGTAGTCGAACTCGATGCCCTGCCCGATGCGGTTCGGACCCGATCCGAGGATCACGACCTTGCGGCCGGTGGACGAGCGGATCTCGCTCTCGTCCTCGTAGGTCGAGTAGTGGTACGGCGTCTCGGCGACGAACTCCGCAGCGCAGGTGTCGACGGTCTTGTAGGTCGGAATGACACCGGCCGCCTCGCGCGCCACTCTGACCTCGTGCTCCGACCGCCCCCACAGGTGCGCGAGCTGACCATCGGAGAATCCGAGCCGCTTGGCGCGCCGCCATGCCCGTTTCGTCATGGCGTCGAACCCGGTCGACACCAGCTCGGCGCGCTCCTCCACGATCATCGACATCTGGTCGAGGAACCACGGGTCGATCCGTGTCGCCTCGTTGACCGCGTCGATCGGGACACCCCGGTGCAGCAGTTCGCCGACGTGCTGGATCCGATCCGCCGTCGGGATCGCTGCCTGGGCGAGTAGTTCGTCGTCGGTCAGCTCGTCGAGATGCGACGAGGCGGGGTCGCAACCGAGCCCGAGCCGGCCCTGCTCCAACGACCGCAGCGCCTTCTGCAGGCTCTCGGGAAACGTTCGACCGATGGCCATGACCTCGCCGACGGACTGCATCTGCGTGCCGAGCACCCCGGTGGTTCCGGGAAGCTTCTCGAACGCCCAGCGAGGGATCTTCGTGACGACGTAGTCGATCACCGGCTCGAAGCTCGCCGGCGTGGATCGCTCCGCCGTGCGGGTGATGTCGTTGGGGATCTCGTCGAGCGTGTAGCCGACGGCGAGCCGGGCAGCGATCTTGGCGATGGGGAACCCGGTCGCCTTCGAGGCGAGCGCCGACGACCGCGAGACCCGCGGGTTCATCTCGATGACCACCTGACGGCCCGTGCCCGGTTCGACGGCGAACTGCACGTTCGACCCACCGGTCTCGACGCCGACGCGCCGGATGCACGCCAGCGCGGAGTTGCGCATCTGCTGGTACTCCACGTCGGTGAGGGTCTGGATCGGGGCCACGGTGATCGAGTCGCCCGTGTGGACGCCCATCGGGTCGACGTTCTCGATGCCGCAGATGATCACGCAGTTGTCGGCGTGGTCACGCATCACCTCGAGCTCGTACTCCTTCCAGCCGTACACCGATTCCTCGATCAGGATCTCGCTGATCGGACTCGCCGTGAGTCCGTTCGACGCGAGGCGTTCGAACTCCTCGGCGGTCGACGCGATCCCGGTACCCCGCCCGCCCAGGATGTAGGCCGGACGGATCACCGCCGGCAGGCCGATGTCGGCGATCACGACGCGGGCCTCCTCCATCGTGTGGGCGGTGCCGGAGCGCAGGCAGTCGAGACCGATGCCGACCATCGCCTGCTTGAACAGTTCACGATCCTCGGCGGTGGCGATCGCCTGGGCGTTGGCGCCGATCATCTCGGGAGTGCCGGGCACGCCGATCAGGTTGCGCTCGAAGAGCTCCATCGCGATGTTGAGCCCGGTCTGGCCGCCGAGGGTCGGCAGCACGGCGTCGGGCCGCTCACGCTCGATGATCGCCGAGACGAATTCCCATGTCAGCGGCTCGATGTAGGTGGCATCGGCGAAGTCGGGGTCGGTCATGATCGTCGCCGGGTTCGAGTTGGCCAGGATGACCCGGTATCCCTCTTCGCGCAGTACACGACAGGCCTGGGTGCCCGAGTAGTCGAACTCGCAGGCCTGGCCGATGACGATGGGGCCCGAGCCGATGATCAGGATCGAGTGGATGTCGGTGCGCTTGGGCATCAGCGGTTCCCCGATGCGGTCGTGGCGCGGCGCATCATGTCCGCGAACTGGTCGAACAGGTAGTGCGAGTCGTGCGGGCCCGGGTTGGCCTCGGGATGGTGCTGCACGCTGAAGGCCAACTCACCGTCGACCTGCAGCCCTTCGCACACCCCGTCGTTGAGGTTGACGTGGGTCATCGTGGCCTTGCCGGCCAGCGAGTCGGGGTCCACCGCGAAGTTGTGGTTCTGGCTGGTGATCTCGATGCGTCCCGTGGCGAGATTCTTGACCGGGTGGTTGCCTCCATGGTGTCCGAACGGCAGCTTCACCGTGCCGGCACCGATCGCCCGGCCGAGAAGTTGATGGCCGAGACAGATCCCGAAGATCGGCACGTGGCCGATCAGGCCCCGGATCGTGTCGACGGCGTACGGCACCATCGCGGGATCGCCGGGGCCGTTGCTGAGGAACACGCCGTCGGGAGTGCGAGCGAGGATGTCGGCGGCACTCGTGGACGCAGGTACCACCTCGACGGTGCCGAAGCGCGAGAGGTTGACGGCGATGTTGCGCTTCATGCCGTAGTCGACGGCCACGATGCGCGTGACGTTGTCGGGATCGAGCGCGCCGACGGTGTAACCCGCGTCGATGGTCACCTGGCTGACCAGGTCGATGCCGTCGGTTCCGGTCTCGGCGGCAGCCGCCGCTGCGAGGTCGGCCTCGGGGAGCGATCCGAACGCGGCGGGCATGGCGCCGGCGTCGCGCAGGATCCGGGTGAGTCGACGGGTGTCGATTCCGGCGATGCCGGGCACACCGTGCAGTCGCAGCATGGCCTCGAGGCCGGAGTCGGC
Source organism: Ilumatobacteraceae bacterium (assembly GCA_963829585.1). Taxonomy (GTDB): domain Bacteria; phylum Actinomycetota; class Acidimicrobiia; order Acidimicrobiales; family Ilumatobacteraceae; genus Sva-07. The sequence continues at coordinate 145,177 of CAWHJD010000014.1, forward strand.
CCGATGGTTGCTGTATCGACGTGCGAGCGCGCGTACGACGATGCCGCGGCAGAACGTCCCGCGTGATTCGAAATCGACGGCGTTGGTGCCGTAGTTGCCGATGTGCGGTGTGGTGAACGTGATGATCTGGCCGGCGTAGCTGGGGTCGGTGATGACCTCCTGGTAGCCGCTGAGCACCGTGTTGAACACGACCTCACCCGTCGCGACCGGACGCTCCGCGCCGATCAGTTCTCCTTCGAAGATGCTGCCGTCGGCGAGCACCAGAGCCCCCTCACGAATCTGGGCACGAATCTCGGTACGGATCATCTCGGGGTCCTCGCAGTACGCATAATCATCCATCCTAGTGCATGGTCATTCATCAGTGAACCGCCGATCCGCCGACCACGACCGGTCGTCCGGCGAGGATCGTGTGGACGACCCGGCCGCGCAACGCCACACCCACGTACGGCGTGTTGCGGCTCCTGCTCGCCAGCCTGGCGGGTACGACTTCCCATTCGGCATCGGGGTCGAACACCGTCAGGTTCGCCGGCTCGCCGACGGCGATCGGGCGACCGTGACGGTCGGCGACCCCGGCGATCGCGGCAGGCTTCCACGACAACGCGGCGACCACATCCGCCAGTGGCATGTCCAGATGAGCGAGCGACACACCCAGTGCAGTCTCCAGACCGAGCATCCCGGGCGGCGCCTGGTCGAGCGGTTGTTCCTTGGTCTCCGGCGCATGTGGCGCATGGTCGGTGGCGATGGCATCGATCGTGCCATCGGCCAGCCCGGCACGAATGGCCGCGATGTCATCAGCGGTCCGCAACGGAGGATTGACCTTGTAGAGCGCGTCGTACGAGGCCAGCCGCTCGTCGGTGAGGCTGAAGTGGTGTGGTGTCGCCTCGGCCGTGATCGGCAACCCGTCGGCCTTGGCCCGACGTACCAGTTCGACGCTGCCGGCCGTCGAGAGGTGCAGGAAGTGCATCGGCACACCGGTGAGCCGCACCAGCTCGATGTCGCGGTGCAACATCAGTTCCTCGGCGATCGACGGCCATCCCGGCAGGCCGAGGCGGCTGCAGCAGTCTCCCTCGTGCATCACCGCGCCCGCCGTGAGACGCTCGACCTCGCAGTGCTGCGCCAGTGTGATGCCGAGCCCGTCGGCATACTCCAGCGCTCGACGCATCAGCAGCGGATCCTGCACCCCGTTGCCGTCGTCGGTGAACAACTTCACACCGGCGCCGGCGAGTTCGGCGAACGGGGTGAGGGTCTGCCCCGCCCGGCCGACGGTGATCGATCCTGACGGCAGGACCTCGCACAATCCGGCCCGTTCGCCCTGACGACGCACGAAGTCGACGACCTCGACGCAGTCCTGCGTCGGATCGGTGTTGGGCATCGCCACCACCGCGGTGAACCCACCGAGTGCGGCGGCTCGGCTCCCGGTCTCGATCGTCTCGGCCTCCTCGCGGCCCGGTTCACGCAGGTGTACGTGCAGGTCGACGAAGCCCGGACTGACCACGAGGCCGGCGGCATCGATCACCCGGTCGTCGGCACCCGGTGCGATGGAGTCGCCCACCTCACCGATCGAACCGTCGGTGATCCTGATGTCGCCGGTTCGTTCGCCCGTGGGGTCGATGATCCGGGCGCCGGTGATGACCAGACTCATTCGGGAGCTCCTTGCGTCGTTGCGTCCGTGATCGCGGCGAGCGGCGAGCCGAGCAGGTCGAAGAGGACCGCCATACGCACGGCGATGCCGTTGGTGACCTGCTGGGTGATGACGGCTCCGGGGAGTTCGGCCGGATCGACGGCGATCTCGACGCCCCGATTCATCGGCCCGGGGTGCATCACGAGCGTCTGCGGGCCGAGTCGTGCTGCCCGTTCGGGCGTCAGACCGAAGCGTGTCGTGTACTCGCGGAGGTTCGGCACGAGCGCCTCGTTCATCCGCTCCTGCTGCATCCGCAGGAGGTACAGCACGTCGATGTCGGCGATCACGTCGTCGAGGCGATCGGTCACGGCGTCCGCGAAGCGTTCGCCCGTGTCGGGTGGCAACAGCGTGCGCGGCGCCACGACGGTGACGTGGGCGCCGAGCAGGCGGAACGCTGCGATGGTGCTGCGGGCCACCCGGCTGTGCTTGACGTCGCCGACCATGGCGACGCGCAGCCCGTCGAAACCGCCCCTGCGCGCCAGGGCGGTGCGCACGGTGAACGCGTCGAGCAGACCCTGGGTCGGATGGGCGTGCCAGCCGTCGCCCGCATTGATGACGCTCGCGTTCGTCCACCCGGAGATGAGCTGTGGCGCGCCGCTCGACCTGTGGCGCACCACGAACGCGTCGACGCCCATCGCCGCGATGGTCTCGATGGTGTCGCGCAGGCTCTCACCCTTGTTGATGCTCGACTGCGATGCAGCAAAGGTCATCGTGTCGGCCGACAGCCGTTTGGCGGCGGTCTCGAAGCTGAGCCGCGTCCGCGTGGAGTCCTCGAAGAAGATGTTGCACACCGTCTTGCCGCGCAGCGCCGGCACCTTGGGGTTCGGGCGGCGGCTCACCTCGGCCATGTGGTCGGCGAGGTCGAGGATCCGCACGATGCCGTCCACCCCGAGATCGTCGATGGTGAGCAGCGAGCGTGACATCGTGAGATCGCGAGTCACGAGATCGCGTGTCACGAGATCACCACGCCGTCGACGGTGGCGGAGACGGTCTCATCGGTGCTCGTCGGGAGGTTCTTGCCCACGAAGTCCGGGCGGATCGGCAGTTCGCGATGACCGCGATCGACCAGGACGGCGAGCTGCACGGCGCGGGGTCGGCCGTAGTCGGCGACCGCGTCGAGGGCTGCCCGGACGGTACGTCCGGTGAACAGCACGTCGTCGACGAGCACCACGGTTGCACCGTCGAGTTCGAAGTCGAGGTCGCTGACCGACGCGGGAGACACCGGACGTAGGCCGATGTCGTCGCGGTAGAGGCTGGCGTCGACGGACCCGACCGGCACCGGTGATTCGATCCGGGCGATCTCCTCGCCGAGCGAGGTGGCGAGCCAGACACCGCCCTGCTGGATCCCCACGAGGACCACGCCGTCGAGGCCGCGGTTGCGTTCGATGATCTCGTGGGCCATCCGGGTGATGGCTCGTCGTACGTCGTCAGGCCCGAGGACCCGCTTGTCGGTCGTCATGTTGCTCCTCCGTGCGGGCCTCACGGGACCCGCTTCACGGTGAGTGCGAAGGTAGCAGCAACTACGGTTGCTGCATGCATGATCTCGTGATCCGTGGGGGGTTTCTCGTCGATGGCACCGGTCGAGCAGGCCGACTCGCCGACATCGCGGTCGACGACGGCGTGATCACCGCCGTCGTCGATGCAGGATCCGGCGACGCGATCGGTGAAGCGACGCGCGTCGTCGACGCCACGGGCAGGCTCGTGACGCCGGGGTGGGTCGACATCCACACCCACTACGACGGCCAGGCCTCCTGGGACCCGTACCTCACCCCGTCGTCGTGGCACGGCGTCACCACCGTCGTCATGGGCAACTGCGGCGTCGGCTTCGCTCCTGCGGCACCCGATCGCCACGAGTGGCTCATCGAGTTGATGGAGGGCGTCGAGGACATCCCGGGATCGGCACTGACCGAGGGCATCTCGTGGGACTGGGAGTCGTTCGAGGACTACCTCGACGCACTCGAGGCGCGCCGGTACGTCATCGACATCGGCGCCCAGGTGGCCCACGGACCGGTGCGCGGCTACGTGATGGGTGACCGCGGCGCAGCGAACGAGGCGGCGACCGACGACGACATCGCCGCCATGGCCGACATCGTCGAACGCGCGTTGCGCGCCGGCGCACTCGGCTTCTCCACGTCACGTACTCCGATCCACAGGTCGAAGTCGGGTGAACTCGTGCCGGGGACGCATGCGGGCAGTGAGGAACTGTTCGGTATCGCCGACGCGCTCGCACGCGCCGGCCACGGCGTGTTCCAGTTCGCCCCCGACCACGCACTCGTGCCACGCGACGAGTGGCCGTGGATGAAGGAACTCGCCCGCCGCACCGGTCGCACCGTCAGCGTCAACCTCAACCAGCCCGACGACGCCCCCGATCTGTGGCGCGAGGTGCTCGCTCTGCTCGACGAGGCCCGCGCCGAGGGGCTGCCGATCGTGGCCCAGGTGGCCGGCCGCGTCGTCGGCCTGCTGATGTGCCTCGAGGGCAGCTTCAACCCACTCGCGTTCCATCCGGCTTACGCGTCGATCGCCGGATCTCCCGCTGGCCGAACGTGCCGCCGCGCTGGCCGACCCCGCACTGCGCGCGCCGGTTCGCCACCGTGCCCGCGCAGGGCGGCGAGCTCTACACGATGCTCGTGCTCGACCGGCTCGACAAGTTCTGGGCCGTCGAGGACGGCGACATCGACTACGAACCGTCGGCCGACCAGTCGATCGCCGCGGTCGCCGCCCGCAGCGGCGTTGCTCCCACCGACCTCGTGATCGACCAACTGATCGCCAACGAGGGCAACGGCATCATCCTCACGCCGTTCTTCAACTACGCCTACGGCGACCTGTCGTTCACCTACGAGGTCCACCAGCACCCGGGCACACGGATGGGGCTCGCCGATGCGGGCGCCCACTGCGGTGTCGTCTGCGACGGTGGCACGCCGACGTTCATGCTCACCCACTGGACCCGTGATCGCACTCGCGGTCCGAAGCTGCCACTCGAACACGTCGTGCGACGCCAGACCCGCGAGACGGCCGAGCTGTACGGCCTCACCGATCGTGGTGCCGTCGTGCCGGGCCTGCGCGCCGACCTCAACATCATCGACTACGACCACCTCACGTTCGGTGCGGCCCGGATGGCCCACGATCTGCCCGCCGGCGCACGCCGCCTCGTGCAGAAGGCCGAGGGCTACGACGCCACGTTCGTCGCCGGCGTCCAGATCGTCGACCACGACGAGTTCACCGGCGAGCTTCCCGGCCGGCT
>CAWHJD010000015.1:0-252858 GCA_963829585.1 Ilumatobacteraceae bacterium
CGGGGAGTTCGACGTCGCGATTGCGCTCGTAGAGGACCCAGATCTCGTTCCGGGCGACTTCGTCGAACGCATCCGCGATGGCGAGCCAGTCGGCGATCAGCTGGGCGTCCTGGTCGACGGGGATCATCACGTAGTCCACACGCTCGGCGCGGTCGGCGAGGCGAGATCCCTCGAGGCTCGTGTCGGGCCCGTACAGCACGACGCGGAACGGCACCGGGAACTGGTAGATCTCCTCGCGGTACGCGAGGTGCGGGGTCAGGCGGTAGTTCGCCGACACGACCGCATCGGCCGGGATGTCGTCGAGCAGCTCGCGTGCGGACTCGGCGTAGACGTTGCCACGGTCCCCGTACCACGAGTCGGTGCGACCGAGCGGAGACGGCGCCCACAGCAATGCCGTCACCAGCGACGCTCCCGCGAGTGTCGTCATCGCCAACGTCCGCGTCGGAATCGGCACACGACGACCCCGTACCGACACGACGTGGTTCCTCATCGCCCCGACGGCGTACAACGTCCCGATCGCCAACGCGGGCACCGCGACGAGGCTGTAGTGGTAGTCGATCTGATACTGGTACCAGAAGGTGCTCAGGACGTTCGTGAACAGCACGAGCGCGCTGATCATCGCGACGTCGGGCAACCGGACGAACAGCCATGCGAACGGCGCCGTCATCTGCACCAGGTACCACGGCCTGCCGTCGCTGCGAAGATGACGCACGAGCGCCGTCGGATTGGTCACCGTCGTGTCCACGAGCCCCCAGGGACCTCCGAACGGGATGCGCCATCCGTTGCGTGTCGGCACCCCGATCAGGCTGCGCATCACGAGCAGCATCGCGACGGCCATGAAGGCGATGCTCCCGAAGACGGTCAGCAGCCCGATCCGGCGATCGCGCCGGATCGCGACCCAGATGCCGAGCGGCACGATCACCAGTGAGACGTCCTCCTTGACGAGCAGCGACAGCACCACGAAGACCGCGTACAGACGCCACTTGCGTTCGAGCGCGCCGTAGATGGCGAAGCCGACGAACACGCCGAGGAAGGCGTCGGGATGGAAGTTCTCGAGGTTCGTCCAGCCCACGGCCGGGTGCAGCAGGTACGTGCCGGCCCCGATCAGCGCCAACCACTCGGATCCCAACCGCTTGCGTCCGTAGAGGAACACCGGGATGGCGCCAGCTGCGATCGCCGCCGACTGCGCGGTGAACATGATCCACGCCCCGGGGGCGATCCAGTACAACGGGACGAGGAACAGCAGGATGAACGAGGTGTGGTCGCCGAACAGGTTGCGGCCCATCAACGTCACGAACGGGGCGTCGAAGCGCGAGAGCAGCCACATGCCCTGGTCGTAGAGCGCCGAGTCGTAGCTCGACGTGCCGAGGGCATGGTGGATGTCGAGCGACCGGGCGGTGAAATACCAGGCCCAGGCGATGACGGCCCCGGCGAGGAACACCTGGGGGGCGCTCGGCGGGGGGATCCGGTGCCACAGCGGGCGTGCGGGCATCGACCTACTGTCGCAGGTCGTCGACCAGCGCGGAGAGCACCCCGTTCACGAAGCGACCACTGTCGTCGGTCGAGAACCGCTTCGCGAGTTCCACGGCCTCGTCGATGGCCACAGCCAGCGGGACGTCGGGCCGATGTGCGAGTTCGAATGCGCCGAGGCGCAGGATGTTCAGGTCGAGCACGGGCATGCGCGCCAGTGTCCAACCCTTCGCTCGTGCCGCGATGGCGGCATCGAGCTCCTCGACGTGCTCGCCGACACCGAGGACCAGCAGTGTGGTCAACGCGTCGGGTTCGAGGACCTGCACCGCGAGCGCATCAGCGGGCGTGATGCCCTTCGAGTACGCCTCGTACAACAGGTACAGGGCGCGTTCGCGCGCGTCGGAGCGATCGTCTGGACGCGGCATGGCAGCCATGTTGGTGGATGTTGCTCGATTCCGGCTCAGACGCGCGTCAGATAGTCGCCGGTACGGGTGTCGACCTTGACCTTGTCGCCCGGCTCGACGAACAGCGGAACCTGCAGGACCTTGCCGGTCTCGAGTGTCGCCGGTTTGCGAGCACCGGACACCCGGTCGCCCTGCACACCCGGCTCGGTCTCGGCGATCAGCAACTCGACCGACGCCGGGATCTCGACGCCGATGATCTCACCGTGGTACTGGGCGATCTGGGCCACCATCTGCTCGGTGAGGTAGTCCGCAGCGTCTCCGAGCGCCGAGCTCGGCACGTTCATCTGGTCGTACGTGGACGTGTTCATGAACACGTAGTCCGCACCGTCCTTGTACAGGAACTGCATGTCCTGACGGTCGACGATCGCCTGCTCGACCTTGATGCCCGCGTTGAACGTCTTGTCGATGACCGCGCCGTTGCGGAGGTTGCGGATCTTCGTTCGAACGAACGCTCCACCCTTGCCCGGCTTGACGTGCTGGAACTCGATCACCTGGAAGAGTCCGTTGTCGAGTTCGAGGGTGATTCCGTTCTTCAGGTCGTTCACGGAGATCTGCGGCATGGTCGTGTCCTTCGTCTTCTTCGGTCGGGCATTCAGCCCGGAAATGGTCGCGGCACGGTGTGCGTGAGGGGCAACGAGCCGGCTTCGGTGACGACGAGGAGGTCCTCGATCCGGAATCCACCGAAGCCGACACGATAGAGGCCCGGTTCCACCGTCACCACGTTGCCGGCGATGATGACCTCCTCGGAGACCTGCGAGTGGAACGGTGACTCATGGATCTCGAGGCCCACACCGTGGCCCGTTCCGTGGAGATACCAGTCGAGATGTCCGGCCTGCGCGAACACGTCGCGGCACACGCTGTCGAGCGCACGGGCCGAGATCCCGGGGCGCAGGGCCGCCACCCCGGCGGCGTGGGAGGCCTCGACCAGGGCGTAGATCTCACGTTGCTCGTCGGTCGGTTCGCCGATCACGTACGAGCGGGTCATGTCGGAGTGGTAGCCGTCGACGAGGGCACCGACGTCGATGATGACGGTGTCACCTGTCCACGATCGTTCGCCGACCCACCTCGTGGTGCGGGCGCGCCGCGTGTTCGGGGCCAGACGCGACGATGGTCTCGTAGCTGCGGTCGTCGGCCCCGTGGCGACGCATCCGGTACTCGAGTTCATTGCGGATGTCCGCCTCGGTGACGGGGTCGTCGAGGGTGGCGAACAGGAGGGGTTCGACCTCGGCGAGCGCCGCATCGGCCGCGCCGGCAGCTGCCGTCATCCGCTCGATCTCGGCCGCGTCCTTGACCTGACGGAGGTTCTTCACCAGCGACTCCACCGGTTGCAGGACGAGGTCGTCGGCGAGCCGGTTCCATTCGGAATGCGAGGTGGACGCCGGGTCGAGACCCACCGATCGGGCCGCATCGAGCGACTCGATCAGACGCGCCTGCAGCCGCACCCTCGAGGTCTCGGCGACGACCGTGGCGCCGCTCGACGCCGTTTCGGCCCTGGCGCGGTCCCCGTATCGGCCGTCCGTCCCCACGATCAGGTCGTGGGCGGTGACCACGGCCCACCCGTTCGAACCGCTGAACCCGCTCAGCCACCGAACGTCGATCAGATCGGTGAACAGCAGCGCATCACATCCGTCGGCCGCCGGGAGGCCGGACTGCACCGTCGCGACGCGAGATGCGTGGTCGATCGCCGCGAAACGATCGGTGCGGGGCGCGTTCATGCGGAGCCCACGAAACGGTTCAACGCGACGCGCACGGCCTGTTCGGGCACGTCGGCAACCACTTCGACGCCGTCGGGCCCGTCGAGCACGAACGTGAGCCCGTCGAGCGCCTTCTTGTCTCGAGCCATCAGGGTCATCAACCCGTCGACGTCGAGGCCGTCGGGCGGGGTGATGCGCAGGCCGTACTCCCCCGCGACGACCCGGCGATGCTCGTCGACGCGGGCCTCGTCGACCCGGTCGAGTTCGAGGGCCAGCTCGGCAGCGAACACGAGCCCGATCGCAACCGCCTCGCCGTGGGCGATCGCATGATCGGTGGCCGTCTCGATCGCATGAGCGAGCGTGTGGCCGTAGTTGAGCAGCGCCCGACGGCCGCCTTCGCGCTCGTCCGACGAGACGATGTCGGCCTTGATCTCGATGCAGCGGGCGATGCGCTCGTCGAGTGCCAGCGCGAGGAGGTCGTCACCGGTCAGGAAGTGGTACTTCGACATCTCGCCGAGGCCACACCGCATCTCCCGTTCGGGCAGCGTGGCCAGTGCATCGAGGTCGCAGATCACACCCACCGGTTGCCAGAACGCCCCGACGAGGTTCTTGCCCTCGGGGAGGTTCACGCCGGTCTTGCCGCCGATCGCGGCGTCGACCATGCCGAGCAGCGTGGTGGCGACGTGCACCACCGGCGTTCCGCGATGCCACGAGGCGGCTGCGAAGCCGGCCACATCGGTGACCATGCCTCCCCCGATGCCGACCACGACGTCTCGACGGGTGAGCCCTTGACGGGCGAACCCCCGCGTGAGCGTCTCGATCGTCGCCAGCGACTTCGCCGACTCTCCCGAATCGATCACGTAGGTCTCGACCGACCGGCTCGCCGACGACCACGTCAGCGGGACGGCGTCCTGGGTGACGACCGCCACGCGTGCAGCGTCGTCGGGGAGCAACGACTCGAGTTCGGCGATGGCGCCGGCACCCACGACCACCTCGTACGAGCGATCCTCCAGCGGAACCGTCACCCGCAGCATCGCAGCACCGCCCTGGTGACGTCGCCGACCGAACGGTTGTCGACCGAGACGATGGCGTCGGCGACCTCCTGGTAGAGCGGTGCGCGTACGTCGTGGAGTCGTCGGAGTGCAGCGTCGGGGTCCTCGTCGAGCAGCGGTCGATGGCCGCCGCTGCGCACCCGGTCGACCAGGACGTCGACCTCGCAGCAGAGCCACACCACGTGGGCGTCGGGGCCACGGAGCGCTTGCCGGTTGGCCTCGCTCAGCACGACGCCCCCGGCCGCCGCGATGACGGACGGCTCCGGCGAGGCGAGCGCATCGAGCAGCACCTCCGTCTCGAGTGCCCTGAATGCCGGTTCCCCATCGGTGACCCAGATCTCACGAACGGTGCGTCCGGTGCGTTCCTCGATCATCTCGTCGGAGTCGAAGATCGGACGGCCGAGTTCGGACGCGAGCGCGCGTCCCACCGTCGACTTGCCCACGCCCATCATCCCGACGAGTACGAGATGGCGCGGCCTGCTCACGACAGCGAGGCCGTGAACGCCTCGGCGTTGCGGACGAACTCGTCGACCGAGTCACCGCCGAACTTGCGCTGCGCCTCACCGGCGAGCACCAGCGCCACCATGGTCTCCGCGACGACACCCATGGCAGGTACTGCGGTGACGTCGGTCCGCTCCTTGAACGACACGGCGGACTGCTTGGTCTGCGTGTCGACCGTCTCCAACGTCGGCTTGTTCAGTGTGGCAAGCGGCTTCATCGCCGCCCGCACCACCAGGAGCTCGCCCGTGGAGATCCCACCCTCGGTACCACCGGCGAGCGTGCTGCCGCGTCGGTAGACCTTGGCATCGGCGTCCCACGAGATCGGGTCGTGCGCCACACTGCCCCGACGTCCGGCGACCTCGAACCCGTCGCCGATCTCGACGCCCTTGACGGCCTGGATGCTCATGATCGCCTGGGCGAGGAGTGCGTCGAGTTTGCGATCCCAGTGGACGTGGCTGCCGAGGCCCACCGGCACCCCGAATCCGAGTACTTCGACGACACCGCCGAGCGAGTCGCCGTCCTTGGCCGCAGCCTTGATCTCGGCGATCATCGCTTCACTCGCGTCGAGATCGAAACAACGCACCTGGTTGTCGTCGACCCGATCGAGCTGGTCGGGCGTGGGACGGGCCGCTCCGGCGGGAACTCGGGCATCACCCATCTGGATGACGTGCGAGATGATGTCGACCCCCAGCGGCTTCAGCAGTGCCTTGGCGACCGCGCCCGCAGCGACACGCGCGGCCGTCTCACGAGCACTTCGCGCGCTCCAGCACGTCGCGTGCATCGGTGAAGCCGTACTTCTGCATGCCGGCGAGGTCGGCATGACCCGGCCGGACCTGCGTGAGCGGCTCCTTCGTGGCTCCCGGCGCGGGACTCATCTCCTCGTGCCACTTGTCGCTGCGGAACCACTCGCTGTTCTTGATCTCGATCGCGACCGGCGATCCGAGCGTGCGTCCGTGACGGACGCCGCCGATGAGGGTCAGTTCGTCGGCTTCGAAGCGCTGACGTGGACCACGTCCGTAGCCGAGTCGTCGTCGACCCATCTCGGCCTGGATCTGCTCGACCGTGATCTCGAGACCGGCCGGCAGCCCTTCCATGATGACCACGAGGGCCTGGCCATGGGACTCGCCCGCCGTGAGATACCGCAACATCCGCACGAGGCTACCGGCCGGCGAGCACCGCCTCGGCGGCGATTCGCATGACCGTCGTGTCGGGCCGGACGCCGATCCACCGCTCCTGCTGCAGCGCCGCCTGGTGGATCAGCATGCCGAGTCCATCGACCGTCCGGGCGCCGATCTCCTCGGCGGCCGTGAGCCACGCCGTGCGAAGCGGGTGGTACACGAGATCGACGACCACCTGGTGGTCGTGCAGGAGGGTCGGGTCGCAGGGCAGGTCGTCCGGCGTGGAACGGGACGGTTCGACACCCATGCCCACGTTCGTCGCATTCACCACGATGTCGGCTCGACCGATGTCGTCGGCGACCCCCACCGAGGCAGCCGACGCGAGCGTCGCCGCCGCCTCGGCGTGGATGCGCGTGCGATTCAGCACCTTGATGTCGTTCGCACCGGCACGACCGAGCGCGTCGACCACCGAACGAGCCGCGCCACCGGCACCGATCACCACGAGCCGGGCGCCGGCCACGTCGATGCCCGATTCGGCGAGCGATGCCACGAAGCCTGCTCCGTCGGTGCTCGACCCGACGAGCCGGTTGCCGTCCCAACTCACGGTGTTGACCGACTGCAGCGCACGGGCCGCCGGTTCGAGACGATCGACCGCGTCGGCGACGGCACGCTTGTGGGGCATCGTGACGGAGAGACCGGCGATCCCCAGGACGCGCATCGCGTCGAGCGCCCCGGCGCCGCTGCCCTCGGCGACATCGAACGCGACGTAGGTCCAGTCGACACCCGCGGCATCGAACGCGGCCTGGTGGATGACCGGGGACAAGCTGTGCTCGACGGGTGACCCGATGAGCGCCGCCAGGCGGCGCATCGTCACAGGAGACCCGCCTGGCGGGCCAGTTCGACGTTGCGTTCGTGCTGCCAGAGTTCCGAGGCGAAGACGTGACCACCGTCTTCGTCGGCGATGACGTAGTAGAGGTACGCGCACTTGGTCGGGTCGGCGAGTTCGGCGCAGATCGGATCACCGGCCGGTGGATTCGGCGCCGGGTTGAGCGCCGCCTGGATCGACGCGCGGCCGGGATTGGCGATCGGGGTCGGGGGGAGCCCCGTTCGCAGGTACGTGTTGTACGGCGTGTCGATCTGGCGGAGTTCGGAGAACGGCAGCTCGGGATCGAGGCCCGCCTGATCGCGTCCGTAGAGCACGGTCGCGTCGATCTGCAGCGGGATGGCGTTCTCCGGATCCATTGCGCTGAGACCGAGCCGGTTGTAGATCACCCTCGCGATCTTCGCCCGGTCCTCGGGCACCTTGGCCTCGCGCTCGATCATCGAGGCGATGATCATCGCCTCGTACGGCGTGACGCCGAGTGCGGCGGAACGATTGACGATGTCCTCCTGATCGCCGACGCGCTCCATGAGCGCGATCATCCGTTCGAGGACCTGGCCCTCGCCCTCCGCATTCGACACCTGGTACGTGTCGGGGAAGAGCATCCCCTCGAGCGACGTCACGCCGAACGGCTGGTACGACGACCGTATGGTGCCGCTGTTCGCCGCGGCGAGGAACTCGTCGGCGCTCAGGCGATCGACCGATGTCTGGAGCCGCTCGGCCATCTTGGCCACGGTGAAGCCCTCCGGGAAGGTGACCTTCGTGTACGTCTGCCCCGGTGGGGTACGGAGACGCCCGAGCACGTTGCCCATGTGGTCGTCGGGTCGGATCTCGTAGTAGCCGGGGATCAGTTCGAGGCCGCCCTCACGCTCGACGTACCACTCGAACACCCCCGCGTCGGAGATCAGGCCGTCATCGGCCAGCCGCGCCGCGACGGACGCCAGGTCGTCGTCTTCGTTCACCGTGAAGCTCTGGACGTCGCCGGGGGCACCTTCGGGATTGATCTTGCCCAGATACCACCAGCCGACCGCTCCCGCGACGAGGATCGCGATGACGACCAGCACCATCGAGAGCCAGACGATCCACTTCAGCGGACGGGTCTGCTGGCGGAGCCGTTCGACCGAACCGGTCTGATCGGTGGCATCCCAGGGATCGAGCGGCCAGTCGAGTGCGGGTCGGCTGTCAGGGTCGACCTGGGCCTCGGGCAGCAACGGGTCGAGTTTCTTCACGTGAGGGACCCCGACGGTGACGCGCCCCACGTGGAGCGACGGTGATCGAGCCAGGCCTGCAGCATGACGGCGGCAGCCACCTTGTCGACGACCTTGCGACGTTGCCGTGCATCGAGGCCGACCTCGCGGAGGCCCCGTTCGGCGGTCACCGTGGTGAACCGCTCGTCGTACATCTCCACCGGCACGCGGACCACGCTAGCGAGCTGACGCGCCTCGGTCTCGGCAGATCGGGCGGCCGGCCCGCTGGTCCCGTCGAGCGACAACGGAAGCCCCACGACGACCACCTCGGCCTCCTCGTCACGGACGAGCTTGGCGATCGCGGCGTGGTCGTGGCGCCTCGACGACGAACGGTGCACCGTGGTCAGCGGCGAGGCGACCGTGCCGGACAGGTCGCTCACCGCGATGCCGATGCGCCTGGTACCGAGGTCGATGCCGAGTGCACGAACCCCGGGCGCACGACCCTCACGACCATGACCCTCACGACCAGGACCCGCGCTGGTACTCACGCGCCCGCGGCGACCGCCTCGGCCACCGCTCGGGCCGCGAGCTCCAGCGCCGTCGGGATCCCGCTGACGTCCTTGCCGCCTGCGGTGGCGATGTCGCCCTTGCCGCCGCCGCCACCACCGACCGCCCGCGCGGCATCCTTGATCAGGTCGCTGGCCGGTCGACCACTGCCCGGCTCGACGGCCGCGACGAGGCCGACACCACCACTCGGGGTCTCGCCGATCAGGACGACGAGGCGGATACCCGGCTGCTGGCGTACGGCGATCGCGAGTTCGCGGAGGTCGCCCGCCGGAAGGCCGTCGATCCGTGTGACCACCACGCCGTCGTGGGCGATGGCGGCCAACTCGGAGGCACGGCCCAGCGCGAGCTGGCCGCGCAGCGACTTGATCTCGTCGTTCAGCGTCTTCATCTCGTCGAGCTTGCGTTGCACTCCTGCCAGCAGGTCGTCGGCGGGAGAGCCCACCAGACGAGCGGCGTCGGCGAGCAACTGCTCGTCGCGCTGCAACAGCGCCAGGCTCGCCTGGCCGGTCACGGCTTCGATGCGACGCAGGTTCGAGCCGATCGAGGACTCGCTGACGACCTTGACGGTCCCGATGTCGCCGGTCGCGCGCACGTGCGTGCCGCCGCAGAGCTCGATCGACGAGCCCGCCTCGAGCACGCGCACGAGGTCGCCGTACTTGTCACCGAAGAACGCAATGGCTCCGAGCGCTTCGGCTTCGTCCTTGGTGGTCTCGAAGTTCCGGGTCGGCGAATTGGCGAGCGTCTCGGCGTTCACCAGGCGTTCGATCTCGAGGATCTGTTCGTCGGTCACGGCGTCGTAGTGGCTGAAGTCGAAACGGAGACGGTCGGGGCCGACCATCGAGCCCGCCTGCTTCACGTGGTCGCCGAGCACCTGGCGCAACGCGTGGTGCAGGAGGTGTGTGGCCGTGTGGTTGCGGCGGATCGCGGCGCGCCGGTCGGCGTCGATCGTCGCGGTCGCCGTCTGCCCGGGCGTGATCGAACCCGACTCGATGCGGGCCCGATGTCGACGCAGGTTCGGCAGTGCGAACGTCGTGTCGAGCACGACGGCGCTCCCGGTCTCGGTCGTGATGACGCCGGTGTCGCCGATCTGGCCGCCGGACTCGGCGTAGAACGGCGTGCGGTCGAGGAAGATGTCGACCGCACCGTCGACGTCATCGGCTTCGGAATCCACGGGGATCACCGCGAGCACTCGGCTCTCGGTGAGGTCGCTCGAGTAACCCACGAACTCGGTGACACCGAACTGGTCGACGATGTCGCGGTACGCGTCGAGGTCGACACCCTCGCCGGCACCCTTCTGGGCGGCCTTCGCCCGCTCACGCTGGGCCGCCATGTCGGCACTGAATCCGGCGAGATCGACCGTGACGTCACGTTCGCCGGCGATCTCCTGGGTGAGCTCCAGCGGGAACCCGTAGGTGTCGTGGAGCAGGAACGCCGTCGACCCCGACAGCTCCTTCGGATCGGACTCCAGCTCACCGTCGAGGATGCTGAGGCCGTTCTTGAGGGTCTGACGGAACCGCTCCTCCTCCTTGGTCATGACGTTCACCACGAAGTCGCGGTTCTTGACGACGTCCGGATACGCGTTGCCCATCACGTCGATGGCGACCTCGGCGAGACGTGGCATCACGAGTGAGTCGGTGCCGAGCAGGTACGCGTAGCGCACGGCGCGCCGGATGATCCGGCGCAGGACGTAGCCGCGGGCCTCGTTCGAGGGAAAGACGCCGTCGTTGATCAACATGGCGCCTGATCGAGCATGCTCCGCGAGCACACGCATGGCGAAACTGTCGCGGTCGTCGTAGTCGCCGACGCGATACGACTTGCCGGTGATCGAGCACGCCTCGTCGATCAGCGGTGCCATGAGATCGGTCTCCCACACCGAGTCGACCCCCTGGACGAGCGCGAGGATCCGTTCCAGCCCGGCGCCGGTGTCGATCGACGGCTTGGGCAGCGGCGTACGTGACCCGTCGGGCGCCTGGTCGAACTGCATGAAGACGAGGTTCCAGAACTCCATGAACCGGTCGCCGGCCGGGTCGCCGAGCGGGCCACCCTCGGGGCCGAACGCCGGACCACGGTCGATGTGGATCTCGCTGCAGGGCCCGCACGGGCCGGTGTCACCCGCCTGCCAGAAGTTGTCCTTGTCGCCGAGTCGCTGGATGCGGTCCATCGGTACGCCGACGATCTCGTGCCAGATCGCCTCGGCCTCGTCGTCGGACTCGTGGACCGTGATCCACAAGCGGTCGCCGTCGAAGCCCCAGCCGCCCGAGGCGGGGTCACCGGTGACGAGTTCCCAGCTCCACGGGATCGCAGCTTCCTTGAAGTAGTCGCCGAAGCTGAAGTTGCCGAGCATCTCGAAGAAAACCAGGTGGCGCTTCGTGCGCCCCACGTCGTCGAGGTCGTTGTGCTTTCCGCCCGCGCGGGCGCATTTCTGCGCACTCACCGCACGCTTGTACGGCGGCTGCTCGTCGCCGACGAAGTACGGCTTGAACGGCAGCATGCCCGCGACGTTGAACAGCACCGTCGGATCGTGCGGGATGAGGCTCGCCGAGGGGACACGCGTGTGGTCCTTGGCCGCGAAGTAGTCGCAGAAGGACTCGCGAAGTTGGTCGGCGTTCATCGACGGGGTCATATCCCGGGCGAGCCTATCGACGCCGCTAGCTTGCTCCCGAGTGAGTACTGCGAGCCCGAGCCCACGATCCATCGTCCCGTCACCACCCGACGACCTCCACGAGTGGGTGAGTTTCGAGGATCCCGACGAACAGCGCACGTGGGTCTTCGATGCCACCTACCTGCGGTCGAACTACATGTGCATCTACGGATGCGGCTGCAAGGGGATCCTCGAGGAACCCGCCCCGGAGCTTCAGCACGGGTGCTGCAGCCATGGCGCCCATTTCGTCGACGACGACGACATCGCCAACCTCACGCGCCATGCCGAGCGCCTCACCCCGGAGCAGTGGCAGTTCCACAAGAAGGGCCGCTCCAAGAAGGGGAAGCGCAAGAAGGGCTATCTCGCCGATGGTGAGCCCGAAGCCGACGGCTCACCCGTCACCACCACACGGGTCGTGGACGGTGCGTGCATCTTCCTCAACCGGGTGGGATTCGACGGTGGTGTCGGTTGCGCGCTGCACATCGCCGCACTCGAGGCGGGCGAACGCCCGATGGACTGGAAGCCATCGGTGTGCTGGCAGGTGCCGCTGCGACTCGAGCACTCCACCGACGAATCGGGCCACGTCACCTCACGGCTGCGCGAATGGAAACGACGCGACTGGGGTGAGGGCGGCAGCGAGTTCGGCTGGTGGTGCACGGAAGAACCCGAGGCATTCGTCGGATCCGAGCCGCTGTACGCCTCGGCGAAGGACGAGATCGTCGAACTGGTGGGAGAACACGTCTACCGGGCGATGGTGCTGCAGTTGGAGCGCCCGAACTGGGTGCCGCTCCCGCACCCTGCAGTGCGTCGCTGATCGCGCTGCGGGGACCGCAGTCGCTGATCAGTCGTCGAGATCGTCGTCGTCGTCGAAGGTGACGCCGTATTTCTCCGCCAGGGCCGCGTATTCGTCATCGTCGCCGGCGTCGCCGCCATGCGACGACGGGGGCTCGGAACGGTCACCGAATCCGAGATCGAACGCTCCCGGGCCGGACTGCTTCAGTTTTCTCGCCTCTTCGAAACGGCGATGACGACCCTTCTTCACGACAGGGCTCCCACAGGCTAGAAAGTTGACATTCGGGCACAGGGTACCGGTGAGGTGCTCCATTCCTCTGGTTCCGCGGAATGGTTCCGCGGAATGGTTCGACGAATGGTCCGTGAAATTGCCGGCAGTGCGTCTCAGTCCGACACGGTGGTCAGACGCAGCCGTCCCTGCCCGTCGAACGTGAGTCCGGCTTCGCCGGCGACCAGGCGCCTGATGCCGTCGCCGACCAGCACGTTCCGCCATCCCGATGCCAGCCGAGCATCGTCGTCGCCCCGCAGGAACGACACGATGTCCGACCGGGTGGCGAGCAGCGCAGGATCGAGTCGTTCATCGCGCGCCAGCTGCGCCACCCAGGCCGACACGAGTGTCACGGCGGGGCGCATCGACCGGTCGAGGTCGTCGGCCGACGGCGGCGGTGCCGGGGCGGGCGCACCCTTGGCAGCCTTGACCGCCTCGAGGATCTCCTCGGCGAGCCCGCCGCGAGAATGGCGTTCGTCGACGCCCCGAGCCTGTGCGAGCTCCTTGGCGTTGCCCGGGGCGCGCTGCGCGATGCCGAGGATGGCGAGATCGGGCAACACCTGACGCACCGGGGTGTCGGTGCGCATGGCGCGTCGTTCACGCCAGGCCGCCACGCTCTGGGCGACCGCCCTGGCGTTGGGCCGCAACGAGCGCGCGTCCTTCAGACGCAACCATGCATCGTCGGGAGCCGATCCGCTCGTCGGACGGGTCCGGAGCTCCTCGCAGGCGTCGTCGGCCCAGCCGAGGCGATCGACGTCGGCGAGTTGTGCCACCAGTCGTTCGTGCACTTCGAGCAGGTACTCGACGTCGACGGCGGCGTACTGACGCTGGCTGTCGGTGAGGGGCCGCCTGAGCCAGTCGGTCAGGCGATCACCCTTCGCCGGTGTCACCCCGAGTTCGCCCTGGAGCAGCGACACCAGCGACGGCGTGCCGTAGCCGAGGAAGCCCGCGGCGAGTTGGGTGTCGAACAGGCGAGTCGGCACCGAACCGACCGCATGGGTGAGCACATCGAGATCCTGCTGTGCGGCGTGGATGACACACAGCGATTCGGATACGAACAGCTTGTCGAAGCTGGCCACGTCGACGGCGAGGGGGTCGATCAACGCCACCTGCTGGCCGTCGCCGCTTCGCCATGCAACCTGCACGAGAGCGAGCTTCGGGTAGTAGGTCCGTTCACGGTGGAACTCGGTGTCGAGTGCGTAGCGGGGCTGGTCGAGCAGGGTCGAGACGACGTCGTCGAGGTCGGCCTGCCGATCGATCCAGCGGTACTCGAGCCGCGGCTCAGTCATCGGCGGCACCGGAGGCGGCGCCGGACACGGTGTCGAAACCCGCTTCGATCCAGGCCAGCATCCCGCCGGCGACGTTGACCGCCTCGATGCCCTGCTCCGCGAGGAATCGGCAGGCATTGGCGCTGCGATTGCCCGACCGGCACACGACGTAGGTCGGCGAACCGTCGAACGCCCCGAGGCGTTCGGGCACCGTGCTGAGCGGCACCAGTTCTGCCTGCGCGATGCGAACGCTCTCCCATTCCTGAGGTTCCCGAACGTCGATGATCCGAGCGCTGGGCCCGATCGCCGCCAGGTCGTGGACCGAGATCTCCGAGACTGTCACGGCCTCAAGGGTACCGATCGAGGTCGCCGGGTGTGTTGATGTTGCGCAGCGACGCCGGCGGCAACGGCACCTCGACGGTGCACAGCTCTGCGAGTACCCGGTGAACGGCGCGCTCGCCGGCATCGAACGACGCCCGGACGCGGCCGGCTGCCGTGCTGCGCCACAGGGCGCAGGCCGGCTCCGGTCGCCCACCGTTGGCGACCACGACGTCGACGTCGGGTCGCTGCCGGGCAACCTCGATCAGGGCGGCCAGATCGGTCGAGGAGAGGTGAGCGAGATCGCAGGCCACGATCAGGAGATCGGTGGCCTCCGGCGCGAACAGCTCGAGCAGGCCGAGGATGCCGCCGAGCGGACCTTCGCCCGGATAGCGGTCGGCCAGGACGCGCCGTTCGAGGGTTGCGAGTTCGATCGGATCGCCGCCGTACAGCACGACCGGTTCACACCCTGCCGCCGCGAGCGCGCCGGCCACCCGAGCGGCCATCGGGGTGCCACCGACCTCGATGAGCGCCTTCGTGCGGCCCATGCGGCGACTGGCGCCACCAGTGAGGACGGCACCGATCACCATCGGCGTCAGTCCGAGGGGATCCCGGACGGGTCGAGTTGCAGCAGGAACGTGCGGCATCGTTCGGCCTCGTCGGTCTCACCGATGGCTGCGGCCATGTCGCCGAGCCCTCGCATGCACCGCAGGAACCCGCGATTGGTCGGCTCGGACCAACGCACGTACCCGCTCCCCCGCCACCCGTTGGCCCGCAACGCGTCCAGCCCTCGGTGATAGCCCACGCGGTAGGCCGCATAGCGGTCGATCGTGTCGCGTCCGAGATCGCCGAGCGCTGCCCAGGCATCGAGGAACCGCGGCGCCGAGGCCACGACATCGGCAACCGCCGCTCGCCGCTCGTCACCGGTCAGCGCCAACGCCGCCTCGAGCCGGGCGGCGACCACGGGGTCGGGCGCCGGCAGCACGGTCGTGGGAAGCCCCGAGGAGAGGTTGATCGGCTGGTCGCTCACCCGGGCGAGCGTACCGACGCCGTACAGTGCTGACGTGATCGCCATGACCCTGGACCAGGCACAGACCGTCGCCCTCGTGGCCACCACTGCGCTCGTCGTCGGGGCCATCGCATCGTTCTGGGTGATGAAGAGCCTGGTCCAGAAGCTCCTCGTCGCCGGTCTGCTCGGCGTCCTGGCGTTCGCGGTGTGGACCCAGCGCGGAGCACTCCAGGACTGCGCCGACAAGGTGCAGGACAACTTCACGCGAGCGGGCACCTCGCTCACCGTGATCGACACCGAGTGCTCGTTCTTCGGAATGTCGATCACGATCTCGGACCCGCGTTCGGAGTGAACACCCTCGTCCGGCTCACCGGCGCCAAGACCGTCGCGAACACCGCGCTGCGATGGATCCCGTTGTTCCTGCCCACGTTGGAGCGGGCGTTCGGGGCGTCCACCACACAGCTGACCACGGTGATCGGCGCGGGTGAGCTGGCCGGGTTCTCGACGATCGCGTCCGGCGCGCGACTCGATCGTGGACGCGAACGGGTCGTGATGGTGTCGTCGCTCGGTCTGGTCGCCGCATCCTCGGTCATCGCGCTCGGCGGAACCGTGGCCACCTTCGCCGTGTCGTTCTTCGTCCTCGTGCTGGGCGTGGCGAACTTCACCGTCGCCGGCCAGGCCTGGATCAGTCACCGTGTCGCCTACAGCCGGAGGGCGAGATCACTCGGGCTCTTCGAGACGTCGTGGGCCATCGCACTGCTGATCGGCGCCCCCGTCGTCGCACTGCTCATCAACGTCTTCGGCTGGCGAGGCCCGTTCGTCGCACTGGCCGTCGCGTCGACGATCGCCGCACTCGTCGTGGCCGGTGCGCTGCCACGATGGGCGCCTCGTGCCGAGGACGTCGAGTTCGTCTCGGCGGCGACAGCGAGCGTGGGATCCAGGCGAGCGACCACGGCGCGCGCCGACCGTGCATCGATCACGTCCACAGCCTGGCTCGTGATGATCGGATCGGCGACGACGGCGATGGCCGGGCTGTCGGTCTTCGTCGTCTCGGGGAGCTGGCTCGACGACGCGTTCGGCGTGTCGACGAGCGGTATCGGGGTGATCGCCGTTGCGTTCGGCACCGTCGAACTCGCCGCGAGCCTGACGAGTGCAGGCGTCGCCGACACCGTGGGCAAGTTCCGCAGCACGATCGCCGGTCTGGTCCTGCTGGTCGCGGGGCTCGGCGTGATGATGCTCGCCGAAGGTCGGCTCTCCGTCGGGTTGGGTGGGCTCCTGTTGTTCCTCCTCGGTTTCGAATTCGCGTTCGTGACCTCGCTCTCGCTCGTGAGCGAGGCGATGCCGGATGCACGCGGCACCACACTCGCCGTGTCCAACGCCGTGGCCACGATGGCCCGTGCCGGCGGGGCGATACTGAGCGGCTGGCTCTTCGCCACGCACGGCATCGCGGGAACCGCTGCCCTCTCGGCGACGTCCGCCGTCGTCGCCTCGCTGTCGTTCGTGTTCAGCCGTCGGATCCGACCGACGGTTGCATCGAGGGCGTCGACGACCTGAGGAACTGCGCAACCGACACAGCCACGACCTCGGCGTGGGTGTGCGGGCCGGCATGGCCCGCCCCGGCGATCGTCTCGGTGCGACAATCGGGAAGCATCTCGGTGAGGCGATCCATGCCCTCGCGATGGTGTGGCCGGGCGTGTTCACCGCACAGAGCCAGCACGGGAGCGGTCACCGCAGCGCCCTCCCACGGGGGTGTTCGTCGCAGATCGGCCAGCTCCGAGACCATCGCCGCGCCTTCGGCGCGCCGCTCCTCGCGTTTCGACGCGGGGAGGCGATCCCAGACATCGTCACCGACCAGGCGCCGCATGAACGCCTCGGCGGCATCTCCCGGATCGTCGAGTGCCATCGCAGCGCCACCGGCGGAGTTGCCCGGCCACCATCCGAGCCACGACAGCGGGGTCTCGTACACGACCACGCACGAGACCAGCTCGGGTCGGCGAGCGGCCAGTGCGAGCACGACGTTGCCGCCGAAGCTGTGTCCGAACAGCGCGACCGGCAACACCGGCGATGCCGACACGACGTCCACGAGATCGTCGACGTTCGCCTCCACGGTCCACGGTGGACCCACGCCTTGGGATCGTCCGTATCCACGCCGGTCGTAGCGAACGACCCTGTACTGCGTGTCGAGTCGGCGACTGAGTCGCAGCAGGCCTGCCGAGCGGTCCATCGAACCGTGGACGACGACGAGCGTCGGCAGATCGAGGCTCCCCGCCGACTCCGACCGGATGCCGGCCGCGGTGTCACGTCGCATCAGTCGACGCGCACGATCCGCAGGACATCGGTGGCCGCGCCGGGCGGTCGTGGTCGGTCGGGGTCCGGTGCCCCGGCCAGCACGAGGACGATGTCGCCGGATGCGATCAGCCCGGCCCGCAACGCCGTCTCCACCGCGAACCACACCATCTCGTCGGTCGTGCCGTAGAGGTCGACCTCGAGTGGTTCCACACCCCAACTGAGCGCCAACGCGCGCACGACGGCAGGGTCGGGCGAGAGTCCGATCATGCGGGCCGCCGGGCGGAACCTGGCCATCGCCCGAGCCGTTCGCCCACTGCGCGTGCAGCACAGGATTGCCGACGCGCCGGCGTCGTGGGCGGCCTGCGAAGCGGCATGTGTCAGCGCCGCCGTGATCGTGTCGATCGACGACATCTTCTCGTGGTGGGGTGACTGCTGCATCCGCCCCAGCCGGTTCGCCCACTGCCGGTACGCGGCCTCGGACTCGGCCCGTTCGGCCACGGTTGCCATCGTTCGCACCACCAATGCCGGATCGTGCCCGATGGCGGTCTCCCCCGAGAGCATCAGCGCATCGGTGCCGTCGAACACCGCATTGGCCACGTCGCTCACCTCCGCCCGAGTCGGTGACGGCGCGGTGATCATCGACTCCAACATCTGTGTCGCCGTGATCACGGGGACGCCGGCTTCCACGCAATGGCGAACGATCCGCTTCTGCAGGTGTGGGACGTCCTCGATCGGACAGTCGATGCCGAGATCGCCACGAGCGACCATCACCACGTCACTCGCGGCGACGATCTCGTGCAGTTGGTCGATGGCTGCGGTGGTCTCGATCTTCGCGACCAACAGGGCCCGATCGCCCACGATCGCTCTGACCTTGTCGACGTCGGCCGCGGCCCGGACGAACGACACCGCGATGAACTCGACACCCGCCGCAGCGACGGCCTCGGCCAGCACGAGATCCTCGCCGGTCGGCGAGGGCAGTCGGAGGGTCTCCGACGAGAGGTGGACGCCCGGGCGCCCGTTGGCCTCACCCCCGTTCTCGAGCTGGGCGACGACGGAGTCGACGCCGATCTCGGTGACCCTCATCGCGATCGCACCGTCACCGAGCTGCACCCGACTCCCGACGGCGAGATCCTCGATCAGGGTGGGATAGGGCACGGTGATGTGGTCGGCATCGCTGGTGCCCTCCCCCGGTCGGAGCGTGACGAACTCTCCGGCGACGAGACGCACCCCGCCGTCGGGGAATGCCCCGGCGCGGATCTTCGGGCCGGGGAGGTCGGCCAACACGGCAACCGGCCGCCCGCGATCCCGCGCCACCTCGCGGACCCGCGCCAGCCGTTGGAGATGTTCGTCGAGCGACCCGTGACTCAGGTTGAGCCTGACCACGTCCACACCCGCATCGATCAACGCGGCGAGCATCTCGGTGGAGTCGCTCGCCGGCCCGATGGTCGCCACGATCTTCGTTCGCCCGGTCATTTCTGCTTGTCTATCGTGCAATGGAACTCCTCATCATCCGCCATGCCCTGCCGATACGCCGCGAACTCACGACGGGGGCAGCTGATCCGGAACTGTCCGAGGCGGGCCTGGCACAGGCGGCACACCTGGCCGACTACCTCGCGTCGGAACAGATCGACGCCATCTACGCCAGCCCGCTGGCGCGGGCACAGCAGACAGCGCTCCCGCTGCTGGACGGCCGTGATCTGGAGATCCGGACATCGGACGGAATCGCCGAATGGGATCAACACAGCTCCGAATACGTACCGGTCGAGGAGTTGAAGGCCGCCAACGATCCCCGCTGGCACGCGATGCTCGCCGGCGAGTGGTCCGTCGACGAGTCCGAGGAGGACTTCCGGTATCGGGTCGTCTCGGCCATCGAGGGCATCATCGCGGACCACGGCGGACAGCGGATCGCCGTCGTCTGCCACGGGGGCGTCATCAACGGGTATCTCTCGCACGTCCTCGGCCTCGACACGTTCGCTCGGGGGTTCTTCTATCCCAACTACACCTCGATCAATCGTGTGGCCGCAGCGTCGAGTGGCGAGCGCTCGATCGTCACGGTCAACGAGACCAGCCACCTTCGTGGCACCGGTCTCCCGATGGGCCTGTTCCAGAACGGCTGAGCAGATGAACCGGGCTGCGAACGACGATCCTGGCACCACGTTGCCGGTCGACGATCTGATCGAATTCCTCGACGCCTCGCCGTCACCCTGGCACGCCGTCGCCTCGACGATCGACCGCCTGACCGGCTTCGAGCGGGTCGACGAGTCCGATGCGTGGGAGCATGTGCCCGCGGCCGGTTACGTCGTGCGCGGTGCAGCGATCATCGCGTGGAGACTCCCCCACGACGATCCCGGTCCACATGCTCCGTTCCGACTCGTGGGCGCCCACACCGACTCACCCTGCCTGCGGGTGAAACCCCGTCCCGACACCGGCAGCTCCGGTTGGAGACAACTCGGCGTCGAGGTGTACGGCGGCATCTTGAACAACAGCTGGCTCGACCGTGACCTCGGAGTGGCGGGACGCGTCGTCGGCATCGACGGCACGTCGACGCTCGTCGACGTCGCCGAACCGATCGCCCGCGTGCCGCAGCTCGCCGTCCACCTCGACCGCGACGTCAACAGCGCCGGTCTGCTGCTCGACCCACAGCAGCACCTCAGTCCGGTCTGGGGCGTGGGAGCCCCGTCGGCCGGCGAATTCGCCGAATGGATCGGCGAGGCGGCAGGCATCGAGTCGCCGGCGCAGTGGTGGGAACTCTGCCTCTACGACGTCCAGGGAGCTGCCGTCCTCGGCGCCGACCGTTCGCTGCTCGCGTCGGGTCGCCTCGACAATCAGCTGTCGTGTTGGGCTGCCGCGACCGCACTCACCGAGACCGATCCCACCGACGCCATCGCCGTGATCGTGTTGAACGACCACGAGGAGGTCGGCTCCGCGAGCTCCACCGGCGCGGCCGGACCGTTCCTGCAGACGGTGTTGTCACGGCTCGTGGCCGCACGCGGCGGTTCCGACGACGACCTGCATCGATCCTTCGCCGCCTCCGCGTGCATCTCGGCCGACAACGCCCACGCCGTGCACCCGAACTATCCCGAGCGTCACGAACCCGACCATCGACCCGTCGTCAACGCCGGGCCGGCGATCAAGGTCAACTCCAACCAGCGGTACGCGACGTCCGCGGAGACTGCCGCCGCGTTCCAACGTGCGTGCGAGCGCGCCGAGGTTCCGTGGCAGGTCTTCGTGTCACGCAACAACATGCCGTGCGGATCGACGATCGGACCTGTGACTGCCACGAGACTGGGCATCGCCACCGTCGACGTCGGCGTCGCGCAGCTCTCGATGCACTCGGCCCGTGAACTGTGCGGTTCCCACGACCCCGGATACCTCGCGCCGGCAATGACGGAGTTCTTCCGCGGCGCCGTCGCCGGCTGAGCGTCAACGCACCCTCAGCCAACCCGGGACTGGGCCTCGTCGAAGAGACGCTGCAGTTCGACTGCGAGGCGCTCGGTCGCCGATCTCACCGCGTCGCGTTGGATCCGCTTCGAGGAGACGACCTCCGGATCCGTCACCCAGATGGGTTCACCGATCACCACGCACACCTTGTGCGGATGGATGAACTTGGCGTGTCGCGGCATCACTCGGGCCGAACCGCCGATTCCGATCGGGACGATCGGGACGCCGGCTCGAGCAGCAACGTATGCCGCGCCGTCGAACAGCGGATGGACGACCGGCCCGTCCTTTCGTTCTCCCTCCGGAAACAGTGTGAGCGGTTCGCCGTTCTCCAGGATCCGGATGCACTTCATCAACGCCTCGCGGTCGGCGTGGCCACGATTGACGGGAAACGCTCCGAGCGCGGAGACGAGCCAACCGACGCTCGGGTACTTCCAGATCTCCTGCTTACCCATGAAGCGGATCCGCCGGGTCGAGACGCATGCGGTGATCGGTGTGTCGACGTAGCTGCGATGCACCGGCGCCAGTACGTAGGCGCCCGACGGGGGCAGATTCTCGCGCCCCTCGATGCGTGTGCGGGTGAACGCCTGCGTGAACCAGCACACGAGGCTGCGACACAGCACGTACGCGATCCGACTTGCTCGCGACTCGGCGGTCGGCAGGGATCGTCGTTCGACCGTCATGGTTCGTGGGTGGTCACGATTCGAGAAGTGCCAGGACCTTGCCGACGACCTGCTCGATCGACAGTCCACTCGTGTCGACGACGATCGAACCCGACGCCTCGGTCAACGGGCTGTCCGTACGGGTCGAGTCCTTGCGATCACGCTCGATGATCGACGACTCGACCTCCGCGACGTCGCCGCCGATCTCGGCAACGCGTCGCTCGGCGCGGACGCGTGGCGACGCCGTCACGAAGAGCTTCAGCGTCGCATCCGGGAAGACGACCGAGCCGATGTCACGCCCCTCGACGACGCCACCTCCGTGTTCGGCGACCCACCGACGTTGGCGGCGCACGAGTTCGGCGCGCACCCTGCTGTTGGCGGCGACGGCACTGACCGCGGACGTGACCTCGCGACCGCGGATCTCGATCGTGGCGTCGACACCGTCGACGTGCACCACGGTGCCGTCGGGTGTCGGATCGAGCGACATCGCGACCGATTCCGACAGTTCGGCGATGTCGTCCTCGTCGGCCGGATCGAGCCCCCGTCGGAGTGCAGCGAACGTGACCGCCCGATACATCGCGCCGGTGTCGAGATAGTCGAGTCCGAGCCGCTGGGCGACAGCCCGACCGACGGTGCTCTTGCCTGCGCCTGCCGGACCGTCGATCGCCACGATGATCGGAGCGGGGGCCTCTCCTGCATCCGCCTGTGCATTCATCGCGACGGTCACCACGAGGCTCCGAGGGGTCGACCCTCTTCGTAGCCGGCGGTGCTCTGGACCCCCACGACGGCACGGTCGTGGAACTCGGTGATCGAACTCGCACCGGCATAGGTACACGACGAACGCAGACCCGCCACGATCTGGTCGATGATGTCCTCGACGCTCGGACGCACGGGATCGAGGTACATGCGTGACGTGCTGATTCCCTCCTCGAACAGCTCCTTGCGAGCGCGCTCGAAGCCGTCGTCGAGCTGCGTGCGGTGCTTCACCGCGCGGTTCGATGCCATGCCGAAGCTCTCCTTGTAGAGACGGCCCTCGGGATCGCGCATCGTGTCGGCCGCCGATTCGTAGGTGCCGGCCAGCCACGAGCCGAACATCACGCTGGCGGCCCCACCCGCGAGCGCGAGTGCGACATCACGCGGGAACCGGACACCGCCGTCCGCCCAGATGTGACGACCGAGGCGTTGTGCCTCGGAGGCGCACTCGACGACCGCCGAGAACTGGGGACGACCCACGCCGGTCATCATCCGTGTCGTGCACATCGCCCCGGGACCGACACCGACCTTCACGACGTCGGCGCCGGCTTCGATCAGCTGACGGGTGCCCGTGGCCGTCACCACGTTGCCCGCCACGATCTTCGCGTCGGGGAGTTCGCCCCGCACCGCCTCGATCGCACGGAGTGTGCGGGTCTGGTGTCCGTGGGCGGTGTCGATCACCAGCACGTCGACGCCGTGACCCACGAGTTCCTTCGCGCGAGCTGCCGGCTCACCGTTGATCCCGACAGCGGCACCGACCATCAACCGGCCCTGCGAATCGACCGCCGGGTCGTAGATCGTCGAGCGCAGCGCCCCCTCGCGGGTGATCACACCGAGCAGGCGGCCCCCGTCGTCCACGACGGGAGCGACACGGAGCCGGTTGCGACCGAGATGGTCGAACGCCGCTGCCGGATCGATGTCGGGGCTGAGGATGTGCAGGCTCGAGCTCATCACGTTGGCGAGCTGGGTGAACCGGTCGAACCCGTCGCCGTCGCGCTCGGTGAACACGCCGACAGGGGTGCCGTCGTCGACGACCACGACCGCACCGTGGGCGCGCTTGTGGATCAGCGAGAGGGCATCGGCGATCGTCGCATCGGGGGCCAGCGTGATCGGCGTCTCGAACACCGTGTGACACCGCTTGACGTAGTCGATCACCCTCGCGACGACGTCGACGGGGATGTCCTGGGGCAGGATCGCGATGCCACCTCGACGCGCAACGGTCTCGGCCATGCGTCGCCCAGCGACCGCGGTCATGTTCGACACCACGATCGGGATGGTCGTTCCGATGCCGTCGGGTGTGCGCAGGTCGACGCTCATCCGTGAGGGGACATCGGACAGACTCGGAACCATGAACACATCGCTGTAGGTCAGGTCGTAGCCGGGATCCGGATGAAGCATGTGCATGTGGTGAAGATCCTTCTCGATGCCGACGTGGCAGGTACAGCATGGTCGGTCCGACGACACTCGTTCTGGAAGCGAACACAGGCTAGGCCCTAGTCTGACTCGTCCATGACACGAACCACCTCGCCGGTCGCGTTGATCCACGGATGGGGCGGGTCGTTCGCGACCACCTGGGAGCGCAGCGGATTCACTGCGCTGCTGCAGGATGCCGACGTGCAGGTCATCGGCATCGATCTGCTCGGCCACGGCACCGCACCCAAGCCGCACGATCCCGACCAGTACGCCGACCTGACCGCCCGAATCGTCGACGCGCTCCCCGACGAGCCGGTCGACGCCATCGGTTTCTCGCTCGGGGCGATGACGCTGCTCCGTCTGGCCATCGACCATCCCGAGCGCTTCAACCGCATCGTGCTCGCCGGCATCGGCTCGAACATCTTCGACCGCGACGATTCGGGTACCCGGGCGATCGTGGCCGGCCTGGAGCTCGTCGCCGCTGGTGGGGATCCGTCCGGTCTCGACAACACGGTTCGCCTGTTCACCCAGTACGCCGGCCAGCCCGGCAACGACATCGAGGCCCTCACTGCGGTGATGAAGCGGCCACCGTCGGCACCGATCACGCCCGAACAGTGCGCACGCGTCACCTGTCCGGTCCTCGTCGTCGTCGGCGACAAGGACTTCGTGTACCCCGCCGACGAGCTCGCGGCGGCGTTCCCCGACGGACGGTGCGAGACGCTGCGCGGTGTCGACCACTTCGCCACGACGGAGTCGTTCGGGTTCTTCGACGCTGCACTCGAGTTCCTCGACGCTCTGTGCTGAACCCCCGGGTACTCGTCTCCACCGACGTCGACCGGGCCGTCGCGGTGATACGAGCCGGCGGCCTCGTCGCCATGCCGACCGAGACCGTGTACGGACTCGCCGCCGACGCCACGAACGCCACCGCTGTCCGTCGGATCTTCGCCGTGAAGGGTCGACCCGCCGATCATCCGCTCATCGTGCACATCGCCGGCGTCGAGCGATTGTCCGACTGGGCCTCGTCCGTGCCGGACTCGGCTCGACGACTCGTCGAGGTGGCGTGGCCGGGGCCACTCACCACGATCCTGCCGCGAGCCACCGGCGTGCTCGACGAGGTGACCGGCGGGCTCGCCACGGTGGGGGTGCGGGTGCCGGCACATCCCCTCGCCGCCGAGCTGCTCACCCGGGTCGAGGTCGGCCTGGCGGCGCCGTCCGCCAACCGCTTCGGCGCGGTGAGCCCGACGTCGGCGGAGCACGTGCTCCACGACCTCGGCGACTACCTCGACCCTGGTCGCGATCTGATCCTCGACGGTGGCGAGTGCCCCATCGGTGTGGAGAGCACCATCGTCGACTTCGTCAGCGATCCACCACAGATCCTGCGCGCCGGCGGCGTTCCCGTGGAGGACATCCGCCGCCTGCTCGGCGTGGTAGCCGATGCGTCCGGGCCGAGTCGGGCGAGCGGCATGCTCTCGTCGCACTACGCGCCGCGCTGTGCCGTCCGCCTCGTCGACACTCCCGACGACGCCGTCGCGCTCCGTGCCGGGACACCGAACAGCGAGATCCTCGATCTGACCGATGACCTCGTCGCGTACGCCCACGACCTGTACGCGCGGCTTCGCGACGCCGACCTCCGACACGTGGGCACGGTCATCGCCGTCCTCCCACAGCCCGTCGGCCTGGGTCACGCCGTCCGCGACCGCCTGTTCAAGGCTGCTGCGCCACGTCCCGGCTGAGGTCAGCCCCAGTCGACCGCATTCAGGTTGGTGATCCAGAGGTCGCGGACCGCGATGATGTCGGGGGTGGGCGCACCGTCGATGCCGGCGATCGTCAGGCTCACCGTCGAGGCGCCGGCGTCGGGAACGACGTCGAGACGGCACCAGCACTCGACGGGCTCGTGGAGGTGGGTGTCGAGCCGGTAGGGCGGATCGTCGTCGAGCACCTCGCCGATCCACGACGTGACGATCAGGAGACCCTCGAACGTCTCGACCGGGAGCGCCTCGACCGTGAACGACGGCACGTCTCGGCTCAAACCGCCGCCCGGCTCGTCAGCGATGAGTCTGGGCGCGGACGGGTCGCGCTGAGACTCATCGCTGGCGGGGGTGCCGGCGGGGGTGGCGGGCGTACTGATACGGAGGAGCACGTCGTCGGCGGCTTCGTTGACGGCCTGCATCGCCGCCGCGTCACCACCGCGGTCGGGATGATGACGCTTGGCGAGTTCACGCCGCGCCGCGCGCACGTCATCCGACGTCGCATCGGGCCCGAGACCGAGAACGCGGAAGGGGTCGGTCACGCGGTCGAGTCGCGAAGTTCGCCGTAGCGCTCGCGGAGGTTGCCGGGGTCGACTGCATGATCCACCGTGGTCCCGCTGCCGAGCCCCCACTGCTGTTGAATCGTGTGGTGGTCGCAGCCTTGGAGCACAGCGGCTGCCTGAACAGCGGCGCCGGTGGCCACGGCCTGGTCGACGTGGGCCACCACGATCTCGCAATCGACCAACCCGGCGATCACCGCCCGCAGCGCACGAGAACGAGCCCCGCCCCCCGTGAGCACCAGGCGGCCATCGAGTGCTGTGTGGCGACGCAGCGAGTCGAGTGCGTCGAGCAGGCCACACGCCACACCGTCGACCGCGGCTCGGGCGAACTCCTCGCGGCTCACGTCGCTGCGCAGCCCGCTGAGCACGCCGGTGGCATCCGGACGGTACGGGGTCCGCTCACCGTCGAAGTACGGCAGCATCACTGGCCGACGGTCGCCGCGCGCAGCGAGGGCCAACCGGTCGAATTCGTCGTGGTCGACGCCGAGCAGCCGCGCGACGGCGTCGAGCACCTTGGCCGCGTTCGAGGTGCACACGAGCGGGAGGAACCGGCCGGTGGCGTCGGCAAAGCCGGCGACTTCGCCCGACGGATCGGCCGTGGGTCGATCGGCGACCGTGAACGCGGTACCCGACGTTCCGATCGAGACCACGGCGTCGCCGAGGTCGAGACCCAGACCCAGCGCGGCAGCCATGTTGTCGCCGGTGCCCACTGCAACCGCAACACCGTTCCAGCTCCCCGCAGTGTCGAGCGGACCCAGCACGGTTGGCACGATCTGGGTCCAGTCTCGGTCGGCATCGATGATCCCGAGCAGGTCCCATCGGTACTCCCCCGTTGCAGGCGACCAGTAGCCGGTTCCAGACGCGTCGCCGCGATCGGTCGTGTAGGCGCCGGTCAGCCGGTGAGTGAGGTAGTCGTGGGGCAAGAGCACGTGTGCGATCTCGGCCCAGGCATCCGGATGAGTGCGGTGGAGCCACGACAGCTTGGTCGCGGTGAACGCGGCGACTGGCACGCTGCCGACGGCTTCGGCCCACGCGCCGGCGCCTCCCAACTGCCCGAGCAGCCAACCGGCGTCCGGAGCCGATTCGGTGTCGTTCCACAGTTTGGCCGGGTGTACCGGCTTGTCAGCGGCGTCGAGCGCCACCATGCCGTGTTGCTGGCCGCCGATGCTGACCGCCGCGACAGTGCCGGAGCCGGCCACGTCGCCGACCGCTCGGTTCCATGCGTTCTCGAACGCCACCCACCACGACTGCGGGTCCTGTTCACTGCACGGTGGTGTGACGGCAGTGTGCGGCGACGAGGACGACGCAACGATGTCGCCCGTGGCCAGATCACGGATCTCGACCTTGGTCGATTGGGTGGACGAGTCGACACCGGCAACGAAGGGCACGTGGTCAGACTAGATCCAGGCGGCCGGCTGCCCCCAGGAGTCGTCGTAGACGACCTCGCGTCACCGGCTTGCGCTTCACCGGGCCGTGGCGGCCTTCCGGTACTCCGAGCGTGATGCACGCGGACAGCGCGACCGACTCGGGAATCTCGAGCAGCTCGCGCAGTTCGTCCTCGACGCCGAGGTGCCACATCGTCAGTGCTCCCCCGTATCCGAGGGCGCGGGCGGCGAGCAGCAGGTTCTGACACGCCGGGTAGACGGACGCCCCCTCGTAGGGAGACGGCCGTCGATAGCGGTCGAGGCAGACGAGCACGACGACGGGCGTCTGCTCGAAACGATCGACGTACCGCTGCATCGAGTCGGCGAAGCGCGACGGGCGGTACCCATCGGCTGCTCGCTTCGCGTTCCATCCCGCCCTGAACGCCTCGCCCAGGAGCGACCGGGCCGCGATGGCCCGCTCGCCGTCACGCAGGACCAGGAACCGGAAGGGCTGACGGTTGGAACCCGACGGTGCCCGGCCGGCGTGCCACAGGATCGAGGCGAGATCCTCGTCGGAGACCGGCTCGTCGGTGTACCGGCGGATCGCACGCGTCGTGGCGAGCCCCTCCAGGAGCGTGACGGGCTCGGGTTCGACCGACGGCGTCAACGCCCGTGGAACTCCGGGTCGCGCTTCTCCATGAACGCCCGGACGCCCTCGGTGAAGTCGTCGGTGCGCAGCAGCGGGCAGGAGTTGCAGGAACACGTGGTGCACGTTCTGTTCGAACGTCTCGGTTTCCGCGGCACGCATCATGCGCTTGATCGCGCGGACGGCGAGTGGCGCGTTCGCCGCGATGTCACCTGCCATCTCGGCCGTCCGCTTCGCGAAGTCCTCGACGGGCACGACCTGGTTGACGAGCCCGAGGTCGAGTGCTTCGGCCGCTGTCAACGTTCGTCCCGTGAACGCGATCTCCGCAGCCTTGGCGTACCCGACCATCCGCGGCAGCAGCCAGGTTCCGCCGCTCTCGGGCAGGATGCCCCGCTTGGCGAAGCCGGGGTTCAGCTTGGCGTTCTCCGCTGCGATGCGGATGTCGCACCCGAGGGCGAGGTCGAGTCCGTAGCCCGCCGCACCGCCGTTGAGCGCGCAGATCGTCGGTGTGTCGATGTTGTGCAGCACCACCGGCGGTGCGGAGCGCAGGTCGAATTCACCCGTGAACGTCGCGCCGCCTCCGTCATCACCCCCACCGAGGTTGCCGAGGCCACCCTTCGGGCCTGCCATCTGTGCCTGGAGGTCGAGACCGGCGCAGAATGCCCGTCCCGATCCCGTCAGCACGATGCAGCGCACATCGGGATCGGCGTCGGCGCGCAGCAGCAGCTCGCTGATCTCGCTGCAGCATGGTCCCCGGAGATCGTGTTCATCCGCTCGGGAGCGTCGAGCGTGAGCGTCGCGACGTGGTCGGCGACGTCGTAGCGGACCTCGCTGGGCGCGGATTGGGCGGTGGGCTCGGCGGAGTCGTTCACAAGGCGGAAACCGTAGTGCGTTCCATTCACCCCGCACGATGCGTACAATCGTCGGACCTTATGAGTGCGGGCATCCTGCCTGCACCCCAACAAGGGGGAGAACCCACAACATGCAGAAATCACGCGTGAAGCGCGTCGGTGCGCTGCTGGTCGGTCTGACTCTCGTTGCCGCAGCCTGCGGCAGCGACGACGATGCCTCGACCAGCACCGAAGCACCGGCCGGCACCGAAGCCGCCGTCGAAGCGACCACGGCACCGGACACGACCGAAGAGATGACCGAGACCACCGAGGCCGCCGAGACCACCGAGGCTGCGACCGAGGGCGAAACCGTCCAGGCCGCGCCGACGTGTACCGGCGAGAGCGATGGCGTGCTGAACATCGCCACCGTGCTGCCCGAGACCGGCAACCTGGCGTTCCTCGGCCCGCCCGAGTTCGCCGGCACCCAGCTGGCAGTCAACGACATCAACGCCGCCGGCGGAGCGCTCGGCCAGGACGTGACCCTGGACCAGGGTGACTCCGGCGACACCTCGACCGACATCGCCAACCAGACCGTCGACCGCCAGCTCGCTGCCGGCGCCGACGCGTTCATCGGCGCCGCGTCGTCGGGCGTGTCGTTCACGTTCATCGACAAGCTCGTCGAGAACTGCAAGATCCACTTCAGCCCGGCCAACACCTCGCCGGACTTCACCGACTACGCCGATGACGGCCTGTACTTCCGTACGGCTCCGTCCGACGTGCTGCAGGGCCGCGTGCTCGCCGATCTCATGATCGAAGAGGGCGTCACCACCGCCACCTTCATGGCGCTCCAGGACCCGTACGGAGAAGGCCTGCTCAAGTACTCGAGCGAGCCGTTCGCGGACCAGGGCGGCGAGATCGTCGACTCGTTCACGTACGACCCGCAGGCCGCCGAGTTCTCGGCCGAGGTCGACAAGGTCGTGTCCGGCGATCCCGAGGCACTCGTGATCATCGGTTTCGAAGAGACCGCCAAGATCCTCACGTCCCTGTTCGAGGCGGGCTTCACGCCCGAGTCGGGCAAGAAGATCTTCCTCGTCGACGGCAACGTCGGCAACGCACTCGGCGAGCAGCTGCCCGCCGGGTCGATGGAAGGCATCAGGGGCACGCTGCCTGCTGCTGAGATCACCGGTGACTTCCAGGCGCGTCTCCTCGAGACCGACCCGGCACTCATCGACTTCAGCTACGGGCCCGAGGCCTACGACGCGGTGATCATCGTGGCTCTGGCCGCGCAGATCGCCGGCACCGACGATCCGGCCGCTGTTGCGGCGCAGATCAACGGCGTGACCCGTGACGGCGAGAAGTGCACCACGTACGCTGATTGCGTGGCGCTCGTCGATGCCGGTACCGACATCGACTACGACGGTCCTTCGGGCCCGCAGACGTTCGGCCCCGAAGGCGAGCCGACCGAAGCGAGCTTCAAGATCCTGTCGTACGACGCGGAGAACAAGGTCGAGGCCGGCGTCCCGACCGAGTACCGCTTCGCCAAGATCTGATCACTCGGATCTGAACTGAACGTGTTCGGGGCCGCCTTCGGGCGGCCCCGTTCGCGTTTTCGGGCGAGCCGATCGTCAGTCGTTCACGAACTGCTGGACGACATTCCGACAGTCGGGTTCGTCGAGAAAGGCCTGTTTGAAGTCGGTTCGCTCGAACCGGAAGATCTCGGGCTCGGACACCGAGAAGACCTTCTCCACGGCGTTGAACCAGGTGCCGACCACGCCCTGGATCTCCTCGTCGGCCACCGACGACGGCCCGGACTCGAAGGCTCGCCGTTGGTCGTCGAGTTCTGCGAGCGCGGCATCGACACCTCGGTGCAACTCCCGGCGGAGCTCGGTGCGTTCCTCGACGTCGGGGAGGTCGATCACGTCGATGCGCTCATCCCAGGCCCGCAGTTCGGCGGCCACCTCGTCGACACCGCCGAGGATCATCTGCAATCGCTCGCCGGCGGGCTCCGCGTCGATTCCCGCCACCGATCCGTTCACCTCGTCCACGATCCGGTTGTCGAGTTCTCGGAGCTCGGTACACAGCACCGATGCGGTCGCCGCGTCCTTCGAGTCGCCCCCGCAACCGGCCGCTAACGCCGCGATGACCAGTGCATGAACCGCGCGCCGGCGAACACCGACCATCGCCTCACCCCCGGCGGTCAGCGCGCCTTGGCCAACGTGCCCAGGTAGAGCTCGATGACCTTGGGATCCTTGAGGAGTTCCTCACCGGTCCCAGTGTACGCGTTGCGGCCCTGGTCCAAGACGTACCCACGGTCGCAGATCTGCAGGCAGCGCGCGGCATTCTGCTCGACCATGATGATCGACACGCCGGTCGAGTTCACCTGTTTGACCCGCTCGAACACCTGATCCTGCAGCACCGGCGACAAGCCGGCGCTGGGCTCG
Source organism: Ilumatobacteraceae bacterium (assembly GCA_963829585.1). GTDB lineage: Bacteria > Actinomycetota > Acidimicrobiia > Acidimicrobiales > Ilumatobacteraceae > Sva-07. The sequence goes on from CAWHJD010000015.1 coordinate 31,374, forward strand.
TCGAGGAGCAGCACCGAGGGCTCCATCATCAAGGCTCGGCCCATGGCCAGCATCTGGCGCTCCCCGCCCGACAGCGAGCCGGCGCGCTGGTCGATCCGTTCGCCGAGCCTCGGGAAGATGCCGACGACCTGGTCGATCATGTCGGCCACACCCGATTTGCGCAGGTACCCGCCCATCTCGAGGTTCTCGCGGATCGTCAGCGACGGGAACACGTTGTTGATCTGGGGGACGTAGCCGATCCCACGCGCCACCAGGAAGTTCGCCTTCTTGCCGGTGACGTCGTCACCCCGGTACCACACCGTGCCCGTCGTGATCTTGATGAGCCCGAACAGCGCCTTCAACATCGTCGACTTGCCGGCACCGTTCGGGCCGATGATGCCGATCAGTTCGCCGTCGCCGAGCACGAGTTCGGCACCGTTCAGGATGGGCACGCCCGGCACGTAACCGGCCACGACGTTCTCGACGTGGATCAACGGTTCAGACATCGTCATCTCCCGGTCCGGCATCCAGTACCTCTTCATCGAGGGCTTCGCGGATCTCCTCGGTCAACGCCGCGTGCGACGAGCCGAGATAGGCATCGACGACCGCGACGTTCTCGCCGATCGAACGCGGGGTGCCTTCGGCGATCACCATGCCTTCGGCCATCACCACCACCCAGTCGGAGATGTCCGACACGACGTCCATGTCGTGCTCCACGAACATCACCGTGATGCCCTCGGCCCGCAGCCGCTTGACGTGACCCAGCAGTGATTGCGTGAGGGCCGGGTTCACGCCGGCCATCGGTTCGTCGAGCATGATCAGACGCGGCTTGGCCATCATCGCGCGGGCCATCTCGAGCAGTTTGCGTTGGCCGCCCGAGAGCGCCCCGGCGTACTCGTCCTTCATGTGGATCATGTTGAACTCGCCGAGGATCTCCAGCGCCTGCTGCTCCACGGTGCGCTCCTGGCGTCGCCATCCGCTGAGGATGCCACGTCGCATCTCTTCGCCCGACTGGTTCTGGGCCGCCAACATCATGTTGTCGAGCACCGACATCTTGGCGAGCACCTTGGTGAGCTGGAACGTGCGCACCATGCCCTTGGCCGCCAGCGTGTGCGACTTGACCCCGCTCGTCGTCGTCCCGTCGAAGACGACGCTGCCGCGGTCGGGATGGTCGAAGTTGGTGAGCAGGTTGAAGAACGTCGTCTTCCCGGCCCCGTTCGGGCCGATCAGCGCGGTGATGGCTCCCCGCTGGATCTCGACCCGCTCGACGTCGACGGCGCGAAGGCCGCCGAAGGAACGCTCCACATTCGTCGCGACGAGGATCGGGTCGGGTTTCGGAACCCCGGGGACCGGCTCGACCCCGTCGAACATGCCGATCGCCGGATTGTCCCATTCCTGTTGCACACCGGCCGCACCGCCGCCGCCGGAGGTGCGCCCGAACTCGATCGTGTCGTCGGCTGTCGGATTCACGTCACTTGCGGGCATCGATCGCAATCTCCCGTTTGTCGCCGAAGATTCCCTGTGGTCTGAAGATCATCAGCAGCATCAGCGTCAGACCCACGAGCATGAACCGGACGGGGCCGACCTGAGAGCGCTCCATGATCGAGTCCGGCATGATGCCGTTGTCGATCGATTGGATGAGCACGTTCTCGATGAACGACAGGATCACCCAGAACAGCATGGATCCGATCACGGGACCCCAGATGGTCGCCAGACCCCCGAGGATGGCGGCGGTCAGTGCGAAGAACGTCTGCTGGGTCGCGTAGTTGTCGGGCTGCACCGCGTTCTGCTGGACGGCGTAGAAGATGCCCGCCAGCGTGCCGAACGTCCCCCCGAGGATCAACGACTGCATCTTGAACCGGTAGACGTTCTTGCCGAGCGCCGTCGCCGCGTCCTCGTCCTCGCGGATGGATCGCAGCACACGACCCCACGGCGACCGCACGAGCCGCCACACGACGAACACGCAGATGAGGACCAACGTCCAGCCCACGATGAGCTCGTACAGGTCGGCGCCACTGAACTCGAGATTGAGGCGGTCGAACAGCCGGAACCCGTACGTCGCCTCGTTGTCGAGCGGGTTCCAGTCCTGGAAGCTGTTCGCGAACCCGTTGATCCCGTTCGACCCACCGGTGGTGTCGCTGAGCACGGCCGCGCGTACCGTCAGCCGGATGATCTCGCCGACGGCGATGGTGACGATGGCGAGGTAGTCGGCTCTGAGCCGGAGGGTCGGCAGGCCCATCAACAAGCCGAGCACGATCCCACCGAGGATGCCGACGACGATGCCGACCCACAGCGGTGCGCCGAAGGTGTCGGTGGTGATGCCGACGCCGTAGGCGCCCACGGCCATGAAGGCGACCTGGCCGAAGTTCAGCAGGCCGGTGTAGCCGAAGTGCAGGTTCAGTCCGATCGCAGCGAGGGCGAAGATGATCGCCTGCTGCGAGATGCCGGAGCGGAACGCGTTGGAGATGATCGAGTTCCAGTCCACGGAGCTATCCGATCCTCTCTGATCGTCCGAAGATGACCCTGCGGTCGCACCAGCAGGATCACGATCAGGGCGAGCAGGGCGCCCACGTTCTTCAACTCCGGCGCCACCCACAGTGTGACCATGAAGGTGAAGACACCGATCAGCAGGGCGCCGACCATGGCGCCGTAGTCCGTTCCCAGTCCGCCGAGCGTCACCGCGGCGAGCACGAGCAGCAGCAACTGGGTGCCCATCAGCCAACTGATCTGGCTGTTGAGGCCGAAGAAGACCGCCCCGGCGGTGACGAGTGCACCGCCCACGAACCACACCGTGGTGATCACCCGGTCGACGTCGATCCCGGTCGAGGCCGCCAGATCGTTGCTGTCGGCGACGGCCCGCATCGCCTTGCCCATCTTCGTCTTGCGGAGCGCCACGGCGGTGCCGATGAGCAGGAACAAGCCGAGCACGATGATCAGGAGTTCCTTGGGCAGGACGTCGATGGGACCGATCGAGAAGACGGGGTCCGTCTGCACGGCGTACTGCTCGTAGGGCCGGGAGCGTTCGCCGAACAGGAAGAGGAAGAAGAACCGCAGGAACAAGCGCCAGACCGATGGAGATGATCATCATGGCCGTGAGACCGGTGCCGCGCCTGCGCAGCGGACGCCACAGCCCCCGGTCGATCGCCGCGGACCCGATCCCCCCGAAGATGAAGGCCAGTGCCGCCGCGAAGATGAGGTCGATGCCGAGGATCGAGTTGAAGAAGTAGGCGACGAGTGCACCGAACACGATCTGCTCGGACAGTGCGAAGTTGACCAGGCCGGTCGTCCCGAAGATGAGCGACAGGCCGATCGCACACAATCCGATGATCAGGCCGAAGATGATCCCCTCGTAGAACAGACGGGCTCCACGGGTGAAGATTCCGTCACTCTCCTTGTCCCGGGCGGCGCCGGCGGCATCACCCTCGGCAAGGTTGAAGAGAACCCGGGACGCCTCGCCGGCGCGGGCTTCGATCGGGAGCTGCTGTTTGTCGGCCCGGATGAGTTCGACACCGGGCGGAAGCGTGTCGACGTTCAGCTCGACCACGTACTGGCCCGGCCCGGGAAGCCCGACCGAGACGTACCCGGTCTCGTCGGAGGTGCCCCGACCGACCTCTTCACCGACGGACTCGATGACCCGGTCGACGATGACGGCCTCGTACACGATGATCTCGGCGTCCGGCGACAGGATCCTTCTCGCCGCCGTCCTCGGGCTTGGCGAGGAGGATGGTCTCGACGGACTCACCCGCTTGGGCTGTGGCCGGGGCGGCGGGTACGAGCGAGATCAGCGAGACCATCGCCAGGAGGACCCCCAACACCGTCAGTGCGATTCGCCCTTCGGCGAGACGTCTGAACATAAGCGGCGGAGCTTAGGGGATGTTCACCACCGGCAACGACTCTCCGACGCCGCGATCCGTTTCGGGAACATGAACTTCCACGCGCGTCGCCGGACACGGGCTCCAGACCGGCAAGGATCAACCACATGGTCGCCACCCACAGCGCGGTTGCTCCGGCGACGTGGACACCGGCGAGCACGGCCGGGACGTCGTTGAAGTACTGGACGTAGCCGACCCCGCCCTGGAGCAGCGCCAGGAACATCCAGGTGGACAGATTCGACGACAGGCGATGGTGTGCCGACGGGGCGCGGCGCAGCGTGATCACCAGTGCCAGGAACACGGCAACGGCGATCCAGACGGTGACACTGTGGATCTCGGCCACGGTCGAGATGTCGAAGCCGTACCGCCGGGCCGTCTCGTCGCCGGCGTGCGGCCCCGCCCCGGTGACGACGGTGCCCGTCACGAGCGCCGCGGCCACGAGCACGCCGAGGCCCACCAACAGCGCCGTTGCGGCCGGCGTGACGCCGATCGAGCGGCGGTCGCCGACCGGCGCAGGGCCGGAGCGGTGGACGGCGACCAATCCGAAGCCGATCGACAGCATCGCCAGGATGAAGTGCGACTGCACCAGCGAGGGGTGCAGATCACCGCGTACCGCCAGGCCACCGACGACCCCGTTGCCGAGGATGGTGACGAGCACGCCGACAGAGGGCCAGCGCAGTCCGCTGCGTCGGGGAAACACCCTGAACGCTCCGATCGCCATCAGGAGCGTGGGGATGCCGATGACGCCACTCAACAGCCGGTTCAACTGTTCGATCGCCGCGTGACCCGTCGACACGTCGATGAAACGCTCGTTGTTGCAGTTGGGCCAGTCGTCGCAGCCGAGCCCACTGCCGGTCAGGCGGACGACCGCACCGGCCACGGTGAGCAGGCACACGCCCGCGACGGTGACGATCGCCAGCTGACGGAATCGTCGCAGTGGGAGCGAGTACCTCGGTCGAGCCGTGTCTACCGTGGTGGCGTCGCTCTCCATACGCACCAGAGGATACGACTAGCGTCGCTCGGGTGCTGAGCTCGTTCGACGACTTTCCGATCCACCAGACGTCACACCCGATCGCCCAGACGGCGTCGACCGACATCAACCACTACGACCGATATTTCTTCAACGGGTACACGAAGGACACGCGTCTCTTCTTCGCGCTGGCGATGGGCCTCTACCCGAACCGGCACGTCGCCGACGCATCGTTCAGCGTGGTCGTCGACGGTGGCACGGTCGATGCCCGCCAGATCAGCGTGCATGCCTCGCGGCGGGCGCCCGCGGACCGTGCCGACGCCAACGACGTCGGTCCCATCCGCGTCGAGGTCCTCGAACCCCTGAACGCACTGCGCCTCGTCGTCGAAGCCCCCGAGCACGGCCTGCGCGCCGACCTCACGTTCGTCCGGCGCTCGGCACCGATCGAGGAGAGCCACTTCCATCAGCAGATCGGCCTCCGCGTCGTGTTCGACTACACCAGGCTGACCCAGTTCGGCGGCTGGGAAGGATGGATCGAGGTCGACGGTGAGCTCACCGACCTCGCTCCGGGTGAGACACTCGGCTGCCGGGATCGATCGTGGGGGATCAGACCGGTCGGAGAACGGGGTTCGACGGGCGCTCCCGTCGCCGATCCGCAGTTCTTCTGGCTGTGGGCCCCGATCAACTTCGACACGTTCTCCACCCACTTCGACGTCAACGAGTACTTCGACGGTCGACGATGGCACGAGAGCGGATTCATCGCCCCGGTCGCCGGCCAGGGCCCTTCGCCCGACGCAGCGCCGGGGGCCGAGGCGATGCGCTCGGTCGACTACACGATCGACTGGCGGCCGGGCACGCGCACCGCCGAATCGTTCGAACTCGTGATGACCCCGTGGGAGGGCGAGCCCTCGACGATCAGGCTGGAACCGCTGTTCGAGTTCCACATGTCGGGCCTCGGGTACCTGTCGCCCGAGTGGTCGCACGGGGTCTGGAAAGGTGAGTTGGCCGTCGGCGGTGAACGCTGGGCGCTTCCGGTCGACGACGTCCTGGCACCGCACCACGTGCACGTCCAGTCCATCGTCCGAGCGACCACCTCGGGCGCCCTCGGCGACCACCGGGGCATCGGCATCCTCGAGCAGCTGGCAATCGGACGCCACACGCCGACCGGTCTCGAAGGGATCTTCGACGGCTACGTGGCCTGAGCGCAACACCTCCCTTGGTTCGGCGACACTCGTCGGCAACCCTGTGACACCCCATCCCTATGGTTCTCGGTATGGATGCGGGCGCGGTGATCGAGCGGGTGCGGCAGATAGTTGCGGTGCGCGGCGACGTCGATGCCGATGCCGTCGTCCTCGAGTCGGGGCTGGTGGCGCTGCGGGAGCTGACTTCGTGGGCCGACGCGCAACATGCGGTGCTCGTGGGTCGGCTGGCCGGCTGCGACAGCTTCGCCGCCAAGCGCATCGCCGCCGCGGGGAGGACGTCCCTGGTGGCAGCAGAGAAGAGCGCGGCCCGATCCCGAACGCTCGCCGCGACACCTCGACTGGCCGACCACCTCGACGACGGGTCGATCACTGCCGGGCACGTCGATGCGGTCACGCGAGCGTGCAGTCAGCTCGACCCGGCGCAGCGCAGCGAGTTGTTCGGGCGGGTCGACCGACTGGGCGCGGTCGCGGTTGCGGGGACCGTGGAGGAGTTCGACCGGCGCGTGAGGCTCGAGGTGAAGCGACTGCAGAGCGATGACGGGATGGATCGTCTCGCTCGACAACGGCGTGGCTGTCGGGTGTCGACCTGGGTCGACAACGAGGGGATGTGGAACCTGCGCGGCCGTCTCGATCCTGTCACCGGCGTGCGCCTCGACGCCAAACTCAAGACGACCGTCGAAGCGATGTTCTCCACCGAGGTCCCCGAGGAGTGTCCTGCTGATCCGATCGAGAAGCAGAGGTTCCTCGCGGCTCACGCCCTCGCCAATCTGATCCAGGGCACCGCTGCGGCGGCAACCTCGGGTCGCGCCGAGTTCGTCGTGGTGATCGACGCCGATGCAACCGACCAGCCCGGCCCCGTCGCCCAGTGGCCGATCCCGGTCGACATCCCCAGCAGCGTCCTGGCCGATCTCATGGGCGACCGTGATGTCCACGCCGTCGTCGTGCGCAACGGAATCGTCCTGCACGCCCCCGGCGAACTGAATCTCGGCCGCAGCACCCGGCTCGCCAACCGGGCCCAACGACGAGCCCTGCGCGGCTTGTATCGATGTTGCGCCATCCCGGGCTGCGCCGTCGACTACGAACGATGCAAGCTGCACCACATCCTGTGGTGGCGCCACGGTGGGCTCACCGACCTGGAGAACTTGATCCCGGTGTGCAGCCGGCACCACGGCAACATCCACCAGGACGGCTGGCTCATCGCCCTCGGCCCCAACCGCCAACTCACCCTGCGACTCCCCGACGGCGCCATCCACACCACCGGACCACCCAACCGACGACCGCCGCCTGGCCCCGATGGCAGCAACGTCGCCGTCACCAACTTGAATTCGAACACCGTGTCGAAGATCGTGCCCTGAAGCGTCAGGTGTGGCGGATCGTCATGCCGCCGTCGACGGCGATGGTGGCACCGTTGACGAAACTCGACGACGGCAAGCAGAGGTTGAGCGTCATGTGGGCCACCTCCTCGGGAATCCCGTAGCGGCGCAGCGGGACACGACGGCGGGCGTACGTCTCCTTGGCTTCGTCGGGGATCCCGGCCGTCATGCCGGTGGCGATGGGGCCAGGGCAGATGCAGTTGACCGTGACCCCGTGGCGGCCGAGCTCGACAGCCAGCGCGCGCGTCAGCCCGGTGACACCGGCCTTTGATGCCGCATATGCGCTGAGTCCCGCGGTGGCGACGATCGACTCGGTCGAGGCGATGTTGACGATGCGCCCCGATCCCGACTCGATGAGATGCGGCACCGCGAGTCGGATGAGTCGGGCATGCGCAGTCAGGTTGACGTCGAGCGTGCGGGCCCAGTTGTCCTCGAACTCCGCCTCGTCCTGGAACGTCGAGTTGACCAGCGACACCCCCGCGTTGTTCACCACGATGTCGAGCACACCGGCCCACGCGACGGTCTCGTCGACGAGCGAACGCAATTGTCCGTGATCGGCGACATCGCACACGACCCCCAGCGCAATGCCGTCGCCGTGGACCGCAGTGATCTCGTCGACGACGACGTCGACACGCTCGCGGTGGAGATCGGCCACGACGACACGCGCACCTTCGTCGGCGAAGAGATGAGCGGTCGCACGCCCCATTCCACTGGCGGCGCCGGTGACGATCGCGACCCGGTCCTCGATCGAGCGTGACAGCTCGGTCAGGCGGCGCCCGGACGTCACGCGGCGGACCAGCGCTGCATGCCACCCATCCCGTACTGCTTGAGCACCAGCGCCCGCTCCGGCGTGATGGCCAGGAACGCGGTGCCGGGCGAGTCGTCGGGCCCACCGGGCGCGAACATGTTCAGGTCGTAGTCGAAGACTCCCGTCCACAAGCGGCGCTTGGTGTCCAGGTCGGAGAAGACCTCCGCCGTCCCCCAGATCTCGACGCCGTCGCCGACAGCGTCGACCTGCCAGTGCATGGCCACATCCGCATGAGCCGCCACGTTCCGCGCCTTCACGGAGTCGGTGCCGATCATCACCCAGCAGATGTCCCCCTCCCAGCAGGGATGCACCGGCACGACATCCGGCTTCCCGTCGGCTCCGACCGACGCGAGGTGGGCCCATGGGCTGAGGCCCGCGGCGAAGGACTTGACATCTTCGAGTTCGATCTGATCCGTCATGTCGCGACAGTACCCTCGGGGAGATGGAGCTGACCGTCCTGGGGCACACCGTCCGCGAGCCGATCGACCACGTCGAGGTGTTCCCCGCACCTGCACACGTCACGAGCGTGACGTTCACGACTGAGGAACTGGCGTCCGTGTGCCCGGTGACCGCACAGCCCGACCTGTCCAGCGTCACGATCGAATACGCGCCCCGCGAGTGGTGCGTCGAGTCCAAGAGTCTCAAGCTCTACCTGTGGCGATTCCGCGACCGCGCCGTCTTCGCGGAGGCCCTGGCCGCCGAGATCGCCGGCGAGATCATGACGACGGCCGCGCCGGCAAACGTCACCGTCACGCTGGTACAGCGACCTCGTGGCGGTATCGAGCTGAAGGCCGTCGCACAGCTGCCGTGACGGTACGTCGGCGACTCGATCAGGGTCGCACTTCGTAGAACGAGTTCACCGAGTGCTCGACGCCGAGCGTCCGGAAGCGTGTGAAGCCCGCTGCTGCCGCCATCTCCCTTGCCCGTGACTCGGGAAGCCCGAGCGTGCCGAGCCCGGCCCCGTCGGGGGCAGACAACGCCGACGACATGCACGACAGCACGCTGATGCCGTACATCAGCGGTGCCATCGGGTTCTTCTGGACGTTCTCGGCGAAGGTGTCGCGTCCCTTGATGTCGACCAGCAGCCAGGTGCCGTCCGGCGCCAGTGCCGAACCGATCGCATCGATCATCTCCTGCGGGTGGGTCATGTCGTGGATGCAGTCGAACGTCGTGACGAAGTCGACCGAACGGTCGTCGGGCAAGGGCTCGACGCGCGGGTCGACGAACCGCACATTGGTCGCGTTGTCCTCCCGACGGCGATGCTCGGCACGCTCGAGTGCGTGCTGGGAGATGTCGTAGCCGACGAACGTGCTCCTCGGGAACGCTTCGGCCATCAGCAGGACCGCTCCCCCGGCGCCACAACCGATGTCGGCGACGGTGATCCCTGCATCCAGCCGCTCCACGATGCCGTCGAGTGCCGGGAGCACGGTCGGGATCAGGTGGTGACGATTCCACGGCTCGAAACTCCGCTCGATCCCGACGGCTCCCTCGGGCCCGTGACTGTCGTAGTCGTGACCCACCCCGGTTCGGAAGCTCTCCGGCATTGCCTCGAGTGCTGCCATCGTCTGCGGGAATCGGTGGAACATGCCCATCCCGAATGCGGGGTGATCGGGTGTCGCGAGCACAGCCGTGGCTTCCGGTGTCAACCAGAACCGCTCGGGTGCGGCGTCGGTGTCGACGGCGATCAGCTTGGCTGCGCCCTGGTTGTAGGCCCATTCGCGGACCCACCGTTCGTCGAGTCCGGTGTGGTCGGCCAGCTCCGCCGTGGTCAGCGGACCGTCGGCGGCGGCCAGCGCCGCGTAGAGGCCGAGCCGGTCACCGAGGTGGATCATTCCGGCCGTCACGGCGCCACTGAGCTGCGTGAAGACGGAGAACGAGTAGTACTTGACGAGGTCGGGATCGGGAGCTTCGGCCATGCCCCGACGGTAGATCGTCGGCCCACCATGCTCGTCAGCGGGTGCGTTGTTCCTGGTCCAGGTGCTCGACGTCGCTGAGTTTCGACAGACAGAACGTGAATCCGTCGTCCAACTCCATTGCCTCGATCCGGCTGATCGACGTGTGCCCGAGCACGAAACGGTCCCATTCCCACGGCACCGCCGCGAGCCCGAGGAGATGACCGATGGTGACCGAGTTGGTGCCGGCGTGGGCGACGAGCGCGATTCGAGCACCAGGCTCGCGGATCTGCCAGACCGGCAGGTCCGTCTCCGAGCGCACGACGCCGCGATCGGCGAGAAAGGTCGTCACGCCCGCCCGGATACGAGCGACGAAGTCACGCATCGATTCACCGCCACGCAGGCCGTGCCAGCGGTCCTCGGCCTTGCGTCCTCTCAGTTCGGCATAGGCCTCGGCGGCCTTCTCGGCGGGCGTGCCGTGCCAGACCGGATCGCGTATCTCCTCGAGCCACGGATCGACGATCTCCGGTCGACCCAGAGCCTCCAGGAGGGGTCGTGCGGTCTGGCGCGCCCGGACGAGCGGCGAGACGAGGATCTCGTCGAAGTGTTCGTCCCGCAGAGAATCGGCGAGCAACGTCGCCTGTCGGTGACCGAGGTCGGTGAGTGGAGGATCGACCACGGTGAGGCCGTCGCGCACCCATTCGGGCTCGCCGTGTCGGATCAGCACGATCTCCATCGATGCCACTGTACGGGGAGGGTACGAGGCCGCAGCGGTCGCTCACCGATAGCTTGCGACCCAGTGACTGACGAGACCGGTGCTGCTGCGGGCTGGTACGCCGATCCGACGGGACGTTACGAACACCGCTACTACAACGGGCAGTCCTGGACCGCGGACGTGTCGTCCGGAGGCCGACGGTTCGTCGACAAGCTGGGACTCGAGCCGACTGCGAGCAGCGCCGACCGCGACGGCACGAGCAACGCGATGGGTACTGCAGCGATGGTGCTCGGCATCGTGGCGGTCTCGACGTCGTGGATGCCGTTCGTCGTCGTGGTCGGTGTCGTCGCGGCACTCCTCGCTCTCGTGTTCGGCTGGGTCGGGTTGCGACGGGCGAGGAGATCGGGCGGCAGTCGTGCGTTCGCCATCGTCGGGCTGGCCACCGGTGCGAGTGCGCTCGTCGCCGCGATCGTGGGTGTCGCGCTGACGATGGTGGTGCTCGATGTCTACGACGACTACTTGAACCCACAGCCCAACGTCGTCGACGTCACCGAATGCGAGCTCCAGGGGTCGCGCGCCACCATGGCCGGTGTACTGACCAACACCGGTGACCGTACGGCCGACTACTCGGTGCTCGTCGGGTTCGTGCGGCCCGGCACCGACAACGCTCACCGTTCGGAACGCGTCAGCGTCGACGACGTCGAACCGGGCGCCGACGCGGCATTCAGTGCCGAGGCCCAGGTCGATCTCGAGGTGATCGACTGCGTGATCCTCGCCGTGAACGGACCGCTCCCGTTCGGTGTCGCCGTCGACTGAGCCGACTGACTGAGCCGACTGCACCTCAGACGGTCGTTGCCGAGACCCACGCGTCGTACAGCCGCCGGTACACACCGTCGTGAGTGATGAGTTCGTCGTGGTGCCCGTCCTCGACCAAACGGCCCTGATCGAGCACCAACACCCGGTCGGCGCGCGCCGCCGTCGACAACCGGTGAGCGATCGCGATCGTCGTGCGGCTCGCAGCCAGCCGTTCGAGCGCGCGTGCGATTCGCACCTCGGTGAGCGCGTCGACCGACGACGTCGCCTCGTCGAGGATGAGGACATCGGGGTCGGCGAGGCCGGCACGGAGCAGCGCCACGAGTTGTCGCTCGCCGGCCGACAGCTGGTCACCACGTTCACCGACACGCGTGGCGAGCCCGTCGGGCAGCGAGTCGATCCAGTCCTGTACACCGAGGTCGGTGACGACGCGCTGGACGTCGAGCGCCTTGGCGTCCTCTCGCGCGAACGCAACGTTCGCGGCGACGGTGTCGTCGAAGAGGAACGGCTCCTGCGACACCACCACCAGCCGGCGCCGCAGCTCGGCGCGGCTCACGCGCCGCAGGGGAACACCGCCGAGGTCGATCTCACCGATCGTCGGGTCGGCGAACCGGGCGATGAGACGACCGAGGGTCGTCTTGCCCGACCCGGTGGATCCGACCAGCGCAACCTGCTGACCTGCCGGGATCGTGATGTCGAGATGCTTCAGCACGGCGGTGTCGGACGACTGATCGCTCCGGCTGCGGTAGGCGAAGGTGACATCACGGATGTCGATCTGCAGCTGACCCTCCGGCAGCGGGATCGGATCGTCCGGTTCGGGAGGCCCGACCGGCATGTCGAGCACCGAGAGCACCCGACGAAGGCCCGCCACCGCCATCTGTGTCGTGTCGATCACTTCGGTGAACCCGGCAATCGGTTCCAGGAAGCGATAGGTCAGGAAGACGAACCCGACGAGTGCGCCGGCGGTCAGCCCGCTCGCCGGCCCGAGCCAGACGCCGACGCCCACGACGGCGCAGACGGTGAGCGCCGAGAACACCTCACCGGAGGGGAACAGGAACGCGCCGAGCCGGGCGGCGCGGATCTGCGCGACGGTCTTCACCTCGACCGCTCGAGCGACATCCTCCTGCATCTTCGGCCCTGCTCCGTACACGCGGATCGTCGGTGCACCCGACACGACCTCGGCAACGGTGCCGAGCATCTGCCCGTTGCCGTGACGGGCAGAGTCGTAGGCGACCAGGAGGCGCGACTGGACGGCGCGGAGCACGAAGATCAGCGGGAGCGACACGGCAAAGGCGACGAGCGCCAGCTGCCAGTTGATCGCCAGCATCACGCCGGCGACGATGAGCATCAGGGTGCCGTCGACCAGCCAGGCCAGTCCGCCCCACTGGAAGAACTGGGCCAGTGTCTCGATGTCGCTGGTCACGCGGGCCACCAGACCGCCGCGGCGCTCGTCGTTGTGGTCGGCCAGGCTCAGCTGGTGGATGTGGCTGATCAGACGCACGCGCAGATCGTGGAGCGCCCGTTCGCTGCGCACGCCCAGCCGCAGGGCGGCGTACCGGAAGGCGATGCCCGAGACGACGACCGCGACGGCGGCCGCGATCGCCATCTGGACGATGACGCCCATGTCGACACCGTCCTCGGAGAGCCCTCGGTCGATCGCCTGCTGGATCAGCAACGGCACCACGACCCGGCCTGCGGCACCGATCGCTGCGAGCAGCCACGTCAGGCCGAGCCCCTGACGGAGAATGGGGGCGGTCTGCAGGCCACGGCCGATCGTTCTGACCGCCGAGTCCTGATTCGTCGGTGTCATGGTTCCGGCCTTGGCGGCCAGGGTCGGGTCGACCACGCTCATGGCGTCCCCACCGTCACGTCGACACCGCGTGCATCGCGGTCGGTCTCGAACGCCTCGACGAGTTCCCGGTACGGCGGGGTCGACTCCATGAGTTCGTCGTGCGTCCCGTGCGCTGCCACCCGCCCGTCGGCGACGAACACGACGTTGTCGGCGAGGGCGATCGTCGATGGGCGCGACGCCACCATGAGCACCGACGAATCGGCGAGTTCGCGGCGCAGGTTGTCGAGCACGATGCCCTCGGTCGCCGGATCGAGCGCAGAGGTCGTGTCGTCGAGGAGCAGCAGCGACGGCTTGCGGACGAGCGCGCGGGCGAGTGCGAGACGTTGGCGTTGGCCACCGCTCAGGCTCACACCACGCTCGCCGACGACGGTGTCGAGGCGGTGCGGCAATCGTTCGACGAACTGTTTCGCGGCGGCGAGATCGAGGGCGTGCCAGATCTCGTCGTCGGAGAACCGATCGCCCAGCTCGATGTTGTCGCGCACGGTGCCGCCCATGAGGAAGGCCTCCTGGAACACGATGCATCGGCCGCCGGCCCGGAGGCTCACCTCACCCGACGACGGCGCGATCAACCCGATGGCGAGTTGTGCGATCGTCGACTTGCCCGAACCCGTGGGGCCGACCAGCGCCGTGACGCTGCCCTGCGGGATGGCCAAGGTCACGTCGACGATCGTCGGCGGGCCGTCACCCTCGTGAGCGAACGAGACGTGGTCGAAACCGATCCCCACGGAGGCAGGCGGTTCGTTGATCCTGTCGACGGGATCGTCCTCGATCGGCTCGTGGAGCACCATCTGGATCCGATTCCATGCCGCGATCGATCGAGGGAGTTCCGAGAGGGCGAAGCCGATCAGGCGAAGCGGGAAGACGAGCAACGTGAAGAGGAAGACGACACCTGACAGCTCACCGATGGACAGGTCGCCGGAACGCACCCGAAACGACCCGATGACCACGAGCAGGATGTTCGTGAGTGACGGGATGACGTCGAGGAATGCCTCGAACCAGCTCCTCAGGCGCAGCGCTCGTACCCGTGACGATCGGACCTGGTCGGCAAGGCCCGACAGCCGGTCGGTCTCGCGCTCCTCGGCGCCGTACGACTTCACCAGCTGCACGCCCTCGAAGCTCTCGTGGACACCCGCCGAGAACTCCCCGAGGTGATGTTGGGCACGCGCGAAGTGCCCGGACACCAGGCGCTCGTACACCACGTTGGTGGTCACCAGCAACGGGAACACGATCACCGCCACCATGCCGAGGGGCAGGTCGATGAACAACATCCAGATCGTCGACACGATGACCATGACGACGGTCCCGCAGGCGAAGGGGATCGGAGCCAGGACGCTCACCGTCGATTCGGCATCGACTCCGGCGCGGGCGACGAGGTCACCGTCCGGGCGCCGATTGTGCCAGCTCATCGGCTGGTGGACGTAGCGGTCCACGACGTCGTTGGTGAGCATCTGGGCGACTCGCCACATCGTGATGGAGGCATAGCTGCGACGGATGACGATGGCGATCGCGCGGAGCACACCGATGCCGAGCACCATGGCGACGCCGGTGATGAAGGTCGCCACCTCGACGTCGCCCTCCTCGAAGCGGGGCAGGATGACGTTGTCGATCAACCAACTGATGGCGAAGCTCGACGCCACCGTCAACAGGGCGAACGCTGCGGCTCCGCCGACCGCGATCCCGAACAACTTGGGCTGCATCCTGATCATCGACCAGATGAACCGGCCGTTGCGCCGCGCGCGTTCGACCGGACCGATCTTCTCGTCGAGCAGCCTCCTCGAGAGCCTGTTTGCTCGCCTGGTCGGTCACGGGACGTTTCTACCAGCGAGTGCCCGCCATATCGTCAACAGTTGTGAACTCGGACTCCTCGACCCGGTCTCCAGCGGACGTCGATACGTCACCATCTCGCACCATCTGCGTACGTCGTCGACGACACACACGGTCCGTGGCGGCGCTCGAAGGCCCGCAAGGCGCTGCTCGTCGTCGGTGCCGTCGGATTCGTCACGTTCTGGGTGTGGGCGTTGTTCTTCGCCTCCAAGGAGGCCGTCAACAGAGTCGACGATCGGGCGTGGGCCGAACGGGCCGAGGCGGTCTGCGCGGACTACGACGTTCGTATCAGGGCCCTGGAGGCCAACGCCTCGGCTGATCTCGTCGTTCGGGCCGACCTCGTGGTGGAGTCGACCGACCTGCTGTCGGCGATGCTCGACGACATCACCGCCGTGCCTCCGACCGACGACAAGGGACGAGCCATCGTTCCCGCCTGGGAAGCGGACTACCGGACCCTGCTGGACGACCGGTACCGCTATGCCGACGAATTGCGCAGCGGCAACAACGTACCGTTCACCGAAACAGCCGTCGAGGGTGTGCCCATCACCGAACGAATCGAGACGTTCGCCGGCGACAACGACATGCCCTCCTGCGGCCCGCCGCGCGGTTCGATCAACTGAGCGGTTCGATCAACTGAAGCTGGATCACTCCATCGTCTTGATGACCCGTGCCGGGACCCCGGCCGCCACGCTGTTGTCCGGGATGTGCCCCGTGACCACGCTGTTGGCGCCGATCACGACGTGGCGCCCGATGGACGCACCGGGGAGCACCACCGTGCCGTGACCGAGCCACGAGCCGTCACCGATCGACACCGGACGCTCGGGCATCACCTGCTGTGAGATCGGCCGGTCGAGGTCGCCGTAGCCGTGGTTCTGGTCGGTGATGTACACGTGGTGACCCGTCCACACGTCGTTGCCGATCGTGATGCTGAGATGCCCGACGATGCCGCTGCCCTTGCCGACGAGGCAGCGGTCCCCGATCGAGATCACCGGATCGGACACCATCCGTTGCCCCGGCACCATGCCGGCCGACAGCGTGATCTGCGGGCCGAACATCGTGCCTTCGCCGATGCGGATGTACTGCTCGTTGAAGACGGTGTTCCACGGAAAGCAGATGATGCTGTTGCGGCCGAACGCCCCGAATCGATGGCCTCGTCGCGTGTCGGGCCCGATTGCACCCAGTTCGATCGCCGTCTCCCAGGCCCTGATCACCAACTCCCCCATCGCTCGACGTACGCCGACGCGTGCACGATGAGCGAACAGGTCGGGTAACGGTGGTCGGTCGAGCACGAGCCGCGACGCTACTTCGAGCCGGCGGCGGCTCCCTACAGTGAATGCATGTCCATCACCCCGTCCGAACGGATGTCCGCCACCCCGTTCGGATCGATCACCGACGTGCCCGGGGTGCGTGTCGGCCACCACCAACGGTCGGGACACGGGTGGCAGACCGGGACGACCGTGGTCTTCGTCCCCGATGGCGCGACTCCGGGCGTCAGCGTTCGCGGGGGTGGACCCGGTACCCGTGAGACGGACGCTCTTCGACCCGAGCATCTCGTCGAACTGATCCACGCGGTGTGCCTCACCGGTGGCAGCGCCTTCGGTCTGGCCGCCGCCGACGGGGTGGTCGGATGGCTCGAGGAGCAGGGACTGGGGTTCCCGGTCGGTGGTCCGGTCGGTGGTCCGGTCGGTGGGACGATCGGCGTCGTCCCGGTCGTGCCGGCGGCGGTGGTGTTCGATCTCGGGCGCGGCGGCGACTTCGCGAATCGACCCGATGCGGGGTTCGGCAGGCGTGCAGTGGCGCGAGCGCGTCGGGCACAGCAATCATGGGGATCGGTCGGAGCCGGAACGGGCGCCAAGGCCGGCGGTCTCCAGGGTGGCGTCGGCACCGCGGGCACGACCGTCACCATCGCCGGCGACGTCATCGGCACGCCCGGCATCGACGCCCGGGTCAGCGTCGGCGCCGTCGCCGTCGTCAACGCCAACGGATCCCCCATCGACCCGTCGTCGGGCCTGCCGTGGACCGCGGTGCGGTCGGTGGTCGGCCCGCGGCCGGGTGTCGGGCTCGACCTGCGACGGCCGTCGGCGGTCGAGCGACGTCGGCTGCTGGCCGCGCTCGACGGGCGAGCGGCCACCGAGTCCAGTCTCAACACCACCATCGGTGTCGTCGCCACCTCGGCGGCGCTCACCAAGTCCGAGGTCTCCAAGATGGCCGACGTCGCACACGACGGTCTCGCACGTGCAATCCGTCCGGCGCATTCGATGTTCGACGGAGACACCGTGTTCGGCCTCGCCACCGGCGACGTCGATCTCGGCCGCGAACCTGCGGCGATGCGCTCGACGGCGTCGCGTCGAGCGCGCCGTCAACCAACTGCTGACGGCCGCCGCCGACATGTTCGAGATCGCCTGCGCGCACGCAGTGATCGCCGCGGAGCGACGCGGCGTCCTCCCGTCGTACGCGGATCTCTGCCCGTCGGCGTTCCGTGTCCGATCGTTAACGTGACCGACGTGACGAGCCCGACCATCATCGACACCCCTGCCGACATGCGCAGCTGGTCGCGCGAGCGGGCGGGCCGGTCGATTGCGCTCGTGCCGACGATGGGTGCGCTCCACGTCGGTCACCTGGCGCTCGTCGAAGCGGCGCATTCGTTCGCGGACCTCGTCGTCGTCTCCATCTTCGTGAATCCGCTGCAGTTCGGTGAGTCACTCGACTTCACCGGTTATCCACGGCCCATCGACGCGGATCTCGCCGCATGCGCCGACGCAGCCGTCGATGCCGTCTATGCACCGACACCCGCTGCCATGTACCCCACGGGGTTCGACACACGTGTCCTGCCCGGGCGGCTCGCCACGACCATGGAGGGCCGGAGCCGGCCCGGACACTTCGAAGGTGTGGCGACCGTGGTCACCAAGCTCCTCGCCGCCGTCACACCGGACGTGGCCGTGTTCGGCGAGAAGGACTTCCAGCAGTTGGTGGTCATCAGGCGCATGGTCACCGATCTCGACCTCGGTGTCGTGGTCGAGAGCTGTCCGACGGTCCGCGAACCCGACGGTTTGGCGCTCTCGAGTCGGAACCAGCGCCTCACACCGCAGCAGCGCCAGGCGGCCACTGCCATCCCACGGGCGATCGAGCAGGCGAGGCGAACGGCGCTCCGACCAGGCGCATCCGTCGACGACGTGATCGCCGATGCGACGTCGGTGGTCGAAGGCGAGGCGCTGGCGTCACTCGACTACGTGAGTGTCTTCGAGATCGACACGCTCGACGCGGTCGAGACCATCCCCGACTCGGATCGGATCCCCGATCGGTACCGAATCGCCATCGCTGCGCGCATCGGCGACGTACGACTGATCGACAACGCCGATCTCTTCGCGCGCTGACACCGCGCGCTGGAGACCGTCGGCCTGGAGACGGTCGGCAACGCCGGTCAGGACCACGAGGAGCACCGCGCCGTTGAAGAGCGCGTGGGCAATGATCGACGGCCCGATCCGGCGCAGCAGGTGGCTCGCGACGCCGAATGCGATCCCCACCCCCGACAACACCATGACGAGGCCGACATTGCCGACGCCACGAACGGGGTCGACGTGTGCAGCCCCGAACAGCACACCCTGGAGCACCACGGCGGGCACAGCCGGCACACGGCTGCGCAGGCCACGCAGCACCACGCCACGAAAGACCATCTCCTCCACGATCGGCGCAGCGATCACTGCGGTGATGACGAGCGACACGACATAGGTCCGGTCGGCCGACGCCTCGCTGATCGCGTCGGTGTTGCCCGAGATCGGCAGATCCAGCGCGACGACGATCGATGCCGTCACCAGCTGCGCGCCGAGCGCCCCGATCCAGACCACCGGCCCCCATCCCAGATCCGACCACTGCGCTCGCAGTCCGATGTCGGGTCCGAGACGTCCGGTGCCCCATCGCCGGCTCGCGTGGACACACCAGAGCACCGATGGGACGTAGCCGGCGACTGCGAGCAGCGCGACGTACGCGGCGATCGGCCACTGGAAGACGAGGAGGACGTCGAGGAGGTACTTCGACGCAATGAGTGACACCGTGAGCACCAGCACCGCACCGCCGGCGGCCACGATGGGCAGCGTCGGCGCCGCGCCGGGACGACGGCTGTCCGTGGCGACGAGCACAGCGGTGCCGGGCAACGGGGGCGGGAGTGGACGGGTCAGATCGGGCTCGATGCGGAGTCAGGTTCTGTCAAGTGTTCAAGAAAACATTCGCCGATCGCTTCAGAACGTACAGGTACCGCCCGATGCATTGGTCGCATGATTCCCGCGACCAGACGAGAAGCAGCTCTGCCGACTGCCCCAGCAACTCCGACGACACCCCGACGCACGGTCCGCCGACTCGTGGTCGCCGCCATCGCCATCGCCGCGATCGGCGTCGCCGTCGACAGTCCACGGTCCCAGCCCGTCGAAGCGGGCGGAGTCTCCGACTCGGACTGGCTCGGGGTGGTCAACGCGTATCGGGCACAATCCGGCCTGGCGCCGGTGACCGAGAACGCTTCCTGGTCGAGCGGTGCCCTGAGCCACTCGTGCTGGATGCTCCTGAACGGCATCGCGCACGATGAGGCACCCGGCACAGCGGGGTACACGACCGCAGGCGACGAGGCCGGCAACAGCGGCAATGTCGCAGTGTCGAGCAATCCGGGCGCGTCTGCTCGAAGCCACATCGATCTCTGGATGTCCGGACCGTTCCACGCCATCGGCCTCCTGCGCTCCTCTCTGACACAGACGGGATTCGGCCTCTGCGCGAGTCCTCCGAATCCGACGGCCACGTCGTGGAAGTCTGCGGGCACGCTCGACGTCGTCCGCGGCAACAACTGGAGTGCTCCGAAGCCACAGGCACCCGTCGTGTTCCCGGGCAACGGGGCGACCACGAGCCTCTACCGCTTCGTCGCCGAATCACCCGATCCACGATCGTTCTGCGGTTGGGGTGGCAATTCGGTCGGACTCCCGCTCATCGCCCTCATGCCCTCCGCTGTCAGTGCGGCGAACGCCACGCTCAACGGTCCCAACGGTCCGGTCCCGACCTGCGTGCTCCACCAGGGGAACACCAACGGGACCGCCAGTGCCATTCTCGGAGGCGACAACGCAGTGATCGTCGTCCCCGCCAGCCCGCTCGTGGCCGGGGCCTACAGCGTGAGCGTCGGCTCCAACGGTGGCAACGCAGCCTGGACGTTCACCGTCGACCCGAACGCGCAACTCGGCGCCGCTTCGGCACCACCCGCTCCACCGGCCCCGCTGGCAACCACCTCGGGGCTCACCGCCGGCTACCCCTTCCAGCCCGTCACACCGTTCCGCTTCGCCGACTCCCGCCTCCCGCGGGTCCTCGTCCGGCTCGCGGCGAACCAACTCGTGCGGGTGCCCGTCGCGGGCCAGTTCGGACTCCCGGCCGACATGACGTCGGTCAGTGCGAACTTCACCGCCGCCGACGCATCGACGAGCGGATACCTCACCGCCTCCAACTGCGCCGAAGCCAACCCCTCGTTCTCGACGCTGAACTTCGAGGCCTACGGCGGGGTGCCGAACCAGGCGATCATTCCGCTCGACCGAGGTGCCCTCTGCCTGTTCGCGAGCGCCGACACCGACGTGATCATCGACATCAACGGCTACGTCTCGCCCGGCGCCACGCAATGGTTCAACCCGGTGATCCCACAGCGTCTCCTCGACACCCGTGCCGGTCAGCCCCTGCTGGCGGGCCAGGTCCTGCGCGTCGACGTCGAGGGCGGCGCAAGCCCGGCTCCCGACGCCGCCGTCGCCGTCGCCGTGAACCTCACCGGTGTGCTGCCGGATCAGAACGGATGGGTGCGGGCCTTCCCCTGCGACGTCGCCGAGCCGGAAGTCTCCACGATGAACCCCCAGGTCGGGCTCGCGAAGGCGAACTCGGCGATCATTCCGACCGCCGCCGACGGAACGATCTGTCTGACGAGCAACATCAACACCCATGTCATCATCGACATCACCGGATGGTTCGGGCCACAGGGTGGCTTGGACTTCGTCCCGCTGAACCCCCTCCGACTCACCGACACCCGACAGGCGCACCCGGAACTCAACGGCGGAGCGGGAGCCCGGATGATCCAGCCCGGTGAGGTCTTCAGAGTGCAGGTCGCCGGCAGCCGCGGCATCACGGCCGATGCCAGGGCGGCAACCCTGAACCTGGTCGCAGCCGGTGGCCCCGCCCCCGGGTACCTCACCGTGGTCCCGTGTGGGGACGCCTCGCCGGTGTCGAACCTCAACTACCCCGGGATCGGCGCAGTCGCCAACGGTGCGACCGTCATGCTCGACGCGCAGGGCTCGGTGTGCGTCACGACCAGCGCGCCGACGTACCTGATCATCGACATCACCGGCATCTGGCAGTAGCCGTCAGCGTCGTACCGAGTGGTCGGTCACGACCGCTCGGTACCGCACGGTGTGGACGCTGTCACCCGAGAGGATCGCCCCACGACCGAGCGTTCGACCCGCCTGCCAGTTCGACAGCCCGAGTTCGGGTGCCTCGAGGGCGTACTGTCCGTCGACCCAGCGAGTGAACCCGTTCCCGACGAACGGTGCATCCACCGCCGCGTAGAACCGGTCGTGCTCGCCCGGCTCGTCACTGATCAACGATGCGACGAAGTGCGGGCTGTAGCGGTTGCAGAGTCGCGCGGCATCGTCGACCGAGTCCACCACGACGAGCGTGACCTCCGGCGACTGTTCCCACTCCCACTCGATCGCCAGGCCATCGGTGTCGATGATCGACGCGGACGGTTCCTCATGGATGCCATCGGCGCGACGGACCGTGACGGACCGGTCGAATCGTCCGTCGGTGATCACCGACTCGCATCCGGCAACGACGTGGAGGCGCGACGGTGCGTTGCGGGCGGCGGCTGCGTCGTCGAGTCCGTCCAGGAACGCAGGCACGAGTTCTGCCGCGCGTTCGCGCACGACCGCACACACGTTGAGCGTGTTGCAGACCTTGCGGTCGAGCGAGTTGGCGACAGCTCGACGCACGATGTCGGGATCCGCGGTGGCACCCACCACCATCCACGCACCGCCGGTGCCGTGCAGGCTCACCGGCGTGCCCGACTGCGAGGCAACCGAGCCGAGTTCGGCGACGACCGGGCCGGATCCCCTGGCAACGGCGAGCGCAAGTCTCGCGTCGCTGAACAGCGCATGACCAGCAGCGTGGGTGGGCGAATCGACCAGCCCGACGATCCCGGGCGGGAGCCCGGCCGCTTCCACAGCGGGTGCCAGCGCCCGCTCGACGATGGCACGGGCGGTCCCGAGGGCATCGGAGCCGATGCGCAGAACCACGGCGTTGCCGGTCCTCACGACACCGCAGGCATCGGCGAAGACGTTCGGGCGACCCTCGAACACGAATCCCACGACGCCGAGCGGGGCCCGGTTCGCGTCGACCGACCACTGCGCGTGATCCACGCGCCGGATCGTCCCCTCACGCCGGCTGTCCGAGTCGCGCCAGCTCCGCAGACCGTCGATCATTCCCCGCCGCATCGTCTCGTCGAGCACGAGGCGCGTCGTGGACCGGCCACGGCTCGTCGCCCTGGCGACATCGGCGGAGTTCGCCGCCACGACGGTCGAGAACACCTCGTCGTCGGCCAGGGCGGCGGCGAACAGGTCGAAGAACGCCGAGATCGACTCGTCGCTGCACTCGGCCAACGCGGCGAACCCGTTCACGGCACCGGTGATCGCATCGTCGACCAACGAGTGCACGGCCGCCGGGATGTGGAGCAGCGCGCCGCTCGCCTGCACGACCACGAGCCGATCGCCGGGCGCGAACCGCTCGGCGAGATCCGCATCGACGCGCACCACACGGTCACCGCCGAACGGGATCTCCTGCCCTGCGACCAGCCTGCTCAGTGGTGCGATCTCCGGTCCCGCGGTCATCGCAATTAGCGTAGGCGTGTGTCCACGTCTCCCCTGTACTTCCGTCAGCTCCTGTCCGGCCGCGACTTCGCTGTCGGCGATCCCCTCGCGTCACAGATGGTGAACTTCGTCTACGCCGTCGGTGACCGTCGCAGTGGCGAGTGCCTCCTGGTCGATCCCGCCTACGCCGTACGTGAACTCGTCGATCTCGTCGGCGCCGACGGCATGACCGTGAGAGGAGCCCTCGCGACGCACTATCACCCCGACCATGTCGGTGGCTCGATGATGGGCCATTCGATCGAGGGCATCTCCGAGCTGCTCGATCACATCGACTGCCCGATCCACGTGCAGCGCGACGAGATCGAGTGGGTCACCAAGGCGACGTCGGTGACCGCGGACCATCTCGTCGGCCATGATTCGGGCGACGTCGTCAGGGTCGGCGAGATCGAGATCAATCTCGTACACACGCCCGGGCACACACCGGGGAGTCAGTGCTTCTTCGTCGACGACCGGCTGATCGCCGGCGACACGTTGTTCCTCGAAGGATGTGGACGAACCGACCTACCGGGATCGGACCCCGCGAAGATGGCGGAGAGTCTCCGACGTCTTGCCGAGGTCCCCGACTCCACGATCCTCTTCCCGGGCCACCGCTACTCCATCGCGAGCAGCGCCACGATGGACGTCGTCAAGGAGACGAACTTCGTCTTCCAGTGATTTCGGCGGTCGGCTGATTCAGCAGTCGGCTTTGGCGGGAATGACGATCACCAGGCCGGGGTAGAACGACGAGTAGTTCGGCGTGCTCGCGTTGGCCGCTCGCAACGCCTCGACGGTGACGTCGAAGTTCGTCGCCACCTTGCCTTCGTAGTCGCCTTCGGCGATGGTGTAGTCGCCCTGGTCGCAGTTGTCGCCGGCATCAGGAATCGTTCCGGCAGGGACGGTCGTCGCGGCATCGTCCGTCGCGGCAACGTCCGTGGCAGCATCGTCGGTCGCCGCTGCCTCGGGTGCCGTGCCGCCCGGCGGGATCTTGATGGTGTCGCCCGGGTAGGCGAACTCGTTCGCGCCCCACTCGTTGTAGGCGATGAGATCGGCAACGGTCACGTTGAACATGTTTGCCACACCGATGGGTGTGTCACCGGCCTGGACCACGTACTCCTGTTCCGTGGTGACGACCGCGCCGGCCTCGGGTGCGCTCGTCTCGGTGACGGGAACCGTGGTTGCCGGCGGGCGCACCACGAAGGCCGTCGACGCAGCACTGAGGTCGATCGTCGACTGGGTGGCGGCGTTGTCCGCGGACCCGCACGAGGCGAGCAGGAACGCTCCGGCAATGACCGGAGCGACGACGGCGCCGAGACGGCGCAGGTGGAGCGACTGCATGGCGTCCAGCGTAGGCGCGTGCTCGCCCGGAGTGTGTTCAGCCGCCGACCGGCACGTCACAGCGGTCAGCGTGTCACAGTCGAGCGTCACAGCAGGGGACGATCGGTCGGCTTGACCGGAACCGGCAACCGCGTCTCACCCATCAGATAGGCGTCGACACCAGCCGCGGCAGCGCGGCCCTCGGCGATCGCCCACACGATCAGGCTCTGCCCCCGGCCCATGTCGCCCGCGACGAAGAGCCCGTGCTGGTTGGTCATGTACCTGCCGTCACGCGCGACGTTGCCGCGTGCGTCGTACTCGACGCCGAGCGAATCGAGCCACGAACCCCGCTCCGGCCCGACGAACCCGAGCGCCAGGAACACGAAATCGGCGGGGATCTCGTGACCGGTGCCCTCGACCTCGACGAATGCACCGTCGACGAGCTCGACCTGGTGGAGGCGCAGCGCCCGGACGCGACCGTTGCCGTCGTCGAGGAACTGGTCGGTGCTGACGCTGTACATGCGCTCTCCACCCTCTTCGTGCGCCGAGGTCACCTTGTACGTCATGGCGAACTGCGGCCAGGGATTGTTGTCCGAGCGCTGTTCGGGTGGCCTCGGGAGGATCTCCAGTTGGGTGACCGATGCTGCCCCCTGACGATGCGCCGTTCCGAGGCAATCGGCTCCGGTGTCGCCGCCACCGATGATCACGACGTGTTTGCCGTTCACGTCGATCGGCGACTGTTCGAGGTCGCCGAGCTGGACGCGGTTGGCGAACGGGAGGTACTCCATCGCCTGGTGGATGCCGCCGAGTTCACGTCCGGGAACCGGAAGATCGCGCCATGCGGTCGCACCGCAGGCCAGAACGACCGCGTCGTGCGAAGCACGCAACACCTCGATGTCGACGTTCTCCCCGACGACGGCGTTGGTGCGGAACTCGGTGCCCTCGGCCTCCATCTGCGCGATGCGACGGTCGATGTGACGCTTCTCCATCTTGAACTCGGGAATGCCGTAGCGAAGGAGGCCGCCGATCCTGTCGGCCCGTTCGAGCACGACCACCTCGTGGCCGGCGCGGGTCAATTGCTGTGCAGCGGCGAGCCCCGCCGGGCCGGAGCCGATGACGGCGACGCGCTTTCCCGTCCGCACCGCCGACGTGTGCGGTGTGACCCACCCTTCGTCCCATGCCCGATCGATGATCTCGACCTCGACCTGCTTGATGGCCACAGGATTCTGATTGATGCCGAGCACGCACGCCGACTCACACGGCGCCGGACAGAGGCGTCCCGTGAATTCCGGGAAGTTGTTGGTGGCGTGGAGACGCTCGATGGCATCCTGCCAGTGGTCGCGGTAGACGAGGTCGTTCCAGTCCGGGATCAGGTTGCCGAGCGGGCATCCGTTGTTGCAGAACGGGATGCCGCAGTCCATGCATCGACCCGCCTGGTGGCGGAGGGCCTCCGGGTCGAACTCCTCGTACACCTCGTTCCAGTCGCGCAGTCGCACGGGAACGGGCCGTCGCTGCGGCGTCTCCCGATCCCACTTCAAGAACCCGGTCGGTTCACCCACGAGCTGCCTCCATGATCTTGTCCACGGTCTGTTGTTCGTCGAGGCCGGCTGCTGTCGAGTCGGCGATCACGGTCAGCACCCGCTTGTAGTCCCTCGGCATCACCTTGCGGAACGAACCGACCGCGACGTCCCACGACTGCAGGATGCGGTCCGCCACCGCCGAGCCGGTGAGGCCGCGGTGCCGACCGATGATGTCACCGAGGAACTCGATGTCGCTCGCGTCGAGATCCTCCAGGTCGACCATGTCGTAGTTCACCCTGCTGGCGAACTCCTCCGTCGGGTCGTACACGTAGGCGATGCCGCCGGACATGCCGGCTCCGAAGTTGCGCCCGGTCGGGCCGAGCACCACGACGCGACCGCCGGTCATGTACTCGCAGCCGTGGTCGCCGACACCTTCGCTGACGGCGGTCGCCCCCGAGTTGCGCACGCAGAAACGTTCGCCGACCTTGCCGCGCAGGAAGATCTCACCGCCGGTCGCGCCATATGCGATCACGTTGCCGGCGATGATCTGGTCCTCGGCCACGAACGGCGAGAACGGGTGCGGGTGCACGATGATCCGCCCACCGGACAGACCCTTGCCGACGTAGTCGTTGGCGTCGCCGACCAGACGGATCTGGATGCCCGACGGCACGAATGCACCGAGGCTCTGACCCGCCGAACCGGTGAGCGTGATGTCGATCGTTCCGTCCGGGAGACCTGCCCCCCTCCACTTCTTCGTCACTTCGTGACCCAGCAGGGTGCCGACCGTCCGGTTGACGTTGCGCACCGGGAGATCGATCGTCACGCGGCGGCCCTCGTCGATGGCGGGTCGGGCCAATTCGATGAACTGCTGGTCGAGCGCTTCGGCGAGACCGTGATCCTGTTCGACGCTCTGGATCATCGTCTGGCCGTACGGGTTCTGGGGCGTCGCGAGGATCGGGCCGATGTCGAGCCCCGACGCCTTCCAGTGCGACACCGCACGACGCGTGTCGAGCAGCTCGACGTGGCCGATCATCTCCGCCATCGTGCGGAAGCCGAGTTCGGCCATCAGCTCGCGCACTTCCGTCGCGATGTACTCGAAGAACGTCTCGACGAACTCCGGGCGACCGCTGAACCGGGCCCGCAACTCGGGGTTCTGCGTGGCGACCCCGACCGGACAGGTGTCGAGATGACAGACCCGCATCATGATGCAGCCGGACACGACGAGCGGCGCCGTGGCGAAGCCGTACTCCTCCGCGCCGAGCAGCGCCGCGATCACGACGTCTCGCCCGGTCTTCATCTGACCGTCGGTCTGCACGACGATGCGGTCGCGCAGACCGTTGAGGAGCAGCGTCTGTTGGGTCTCGGCGAGACCGAGTTCCCACGGGCCACCGGCGTGCTTGAGCGAGGTCAGTGGGCTGGCTCCCGTTCCGCCGTCGTGGCCGGAGATCAGCACGACGTCGGCCTTCGCCTTCGACACGCCGGCGGCGACGGTTCCGACTCCGGTCTCCGCGACGAGCTTGACGTGGACCCGAGCCGCAGGGTTGGCGTTCTTCAGATCGTGGATCAGCTGCTTGAGGTCCTCGATCGAGTAGATGTCGTGGTGTGGTGGCGGGCTGATCAGGCCCACACCGGGCGTCGAGTGACGGGTGGCGGCGATCCACGGATACACCTTGTGGCCCGGCAGCTGGCCACCTTCACCGGGCTTGGCACCCTGCGCCATCTTGATCTGGAGGTCGTCGGCGTTCGTCAGGTACTCCGAGGTCACCCCGAAGCGTCCCGACGCGACCTGCTTGATCGCCGATCGTCGCTCGGGGTCGTACAGGCGATCCACGTCCTCGCCGCCCTCGCCGGTGTTCGACTTCGCTCCGAGGCGGTTCATCGCGACGGCGAGCGTCTCGTGGGCCTCCGCGGAGATCGACCCGTAGCTCATCGCACCCGTCGAGAAGCGCTTGACGATCTCACCCGTCGACTCGACCTCGTCGATCGGGATCGGCCGGCGCCCGTCGCGGAACTCGAAGAGGCCGCGCAGGGTCATCAGCTTCTCGGACTGGTCATCGACCTTGGCGGTGTACTCCTTGAAGATGTCGTATCGCTTCGCCCGCGTCGCGTGCTGGAGCTTGAACACCGTTTCCGGGTTGAAGAGGTGCAGCTCACCTTCGCGGCGCCACTGGTACTCGCCCCCCAGTTCCAGTTTGCGGTGAGCACGCTCTTCGGGCCGGCTCGGATTCGCCATCGCATGCCGAGCGCCGACCTCGGCGGCGATCTCGTCGAGGCCGATGCCACCGAGCTGCGAGATCGTGCCGGTGAAGTAGGCATCGACGACGGGCTGACCCAATCCGATCGCCTCGAAGATCTGTGCACCGGTGTACGACGCGACGGTCGACACGCCCATCTTCGACATCACCTTGAGCACGCCCTTGCCACAGGCCTTGATGTAGTTCGCGACCGCCTTGTGCGGGTCCATTCCGCCCAGACCGTGCATGTCTTCCGCGATGAGATCTTCGATCGACTCGAACGCCAGATACGGGTTGACGGCACCCGCGCCGTACCCGATCAGCAGCGCCATGTGATGCACCTCACGGGCATCACCCGACTCGACGATCAAGCCGGCCATCGTGCGCTGCTTGGTGCGCACCAGGTGATGGTGGACCGCTGCGGTGAGGAGCAGTGACGGGATGGGAGCATCGACGCTGTCGGCGTTGCGGTCCGACAGCACGAGGATCCGGGCGCCGTTGTCGATGGCCTCCGACGCCTGCCGGCAGACCGCGTCGAGCGCGGTTCGCAGGCCGTCGCCGCCGTCCGCGACCCGATAGAGGCCCGACAGCACCTTTGCCTGGAGACCGGGGTGGGCACCGTCGTCGTTGATGTGGATGATCTTGGCGAGCTCGTCGTTGTGGATGATCGGGAACGGGAGAGCCAGTTGTCGACAGCTCTCGGGCCCGGGAGCGAGCAGATTCGCTTCGGGACCGACCGACGACGACACCGCTGTCACGACCTCCTCGCGGATGGCGTCGAGTGGCGGGTTGGTGACCTGGGCGAAGAGTTGCTTGAAGTAGTCGAAGAGCAGCCGCGGTCGTTCGGACAGGACCGCCAGCGGAGTGTCGGTGCCCATCGATCCGAGGGCCTCGCCACCGGTGGCAGCCATCGGTGTCAGGAGGATCTTGAGCTCCTCGTGCGTGTACCCGAACATCTGCTGACGACGCAGCACACTGTCGTGGCTGAAGACGACGTGTTCGCGTTCGGGAAGATCGACGAGTTCGATCATGCCCGCAGCGAGCCACTCACCGTACGGGTGCAGTGACGCGAGTTCGGACTTGATCTCGTCGTCGGCGACGATGCGGCCCTGTCGGGTGTCGATCAGGAACATCTTGCCCGGCTGGAGACGACCCTTGGCAACGACGCGTGACGGGTCGATGTCGATCACACCGACCTCCGAGGCCATCACGACGACGTCGTCGTCGGTGACCCAGTAGCGACTCGGACGCAGGCCGTTGCGGTCGAGTACCGCTCCGATCATCTCGCCGTCGGTGAAGGCCACGCTCGCCGGGCCGTCCCACGGTTCCATCATCGTGGCATGGAAGCGGTAGAAGTCCCGCTGGGCCTGTGGCATCGTCTCGTGGTTCTCCCATGCCTCCGGGATCATCATGAGCATGGCGTGGTGGATCGGGTAGCCACCGAGGCACAGCATCTCGAGCACCTCGTCGAAACGAGCGGTGTCGGACGCGCCCGGGGTGCAGATCGGGTAGGTGCGCTCGATCCCCGGCAGCAGATCGGCGCGCAGCATCGCCTCGCGGGCGCGCATCCAGTTCTGGTTGCCCTGGACCGTGTTGATCTCACCGTTGTGGGCGATGAATCGGTACGGGTGGGCCAGCGGCCACGACGGGAACGTGTTGGTCGAGAAGCGCGAGTGGACGATGAGGAGCGCCGACTCCACCCGCGGATCGAGCAGGTCCGGGAAGAACTGGCTCAGCTGCGGGGTCGTGAGCATGCCCTTGTAGACGATCGTGCGAGACGACAGCGACGCGAAGTAGGTCTCCAGGTCGCCGTCGAGTTCACGTCGGCTGCGCTTGCGGGCGACGAACGCCTTGCGGTCGAGTTCGATACCAGTGGCACCGCCGGGGTCGGTGACGAACAGTTGCTTGAACGTCGGCATGGCTGCCCGCGCCGTCGCACCCAGACTCGCGGGATCGACCGGAACGTCGCGCCAGCCGAGCGTCGACAGTCCGACGTCGGCAACGGTGGCCTCGATGGCAGCCATCGCCTTCCCGCACGCCTCGTCGTCCACCGGCAGGAACGCCACACCCACGGCATACGCGCCCGCTTCCGGCAGGTCGAAGTCGACGACCTCGCGGAGGAACCGATCGGGGACCTGCATCAAGATGCCCGCACCGTCTCCGGTGTCGGGTTCGGCGCCGGTGGCACCGCGATGCTCCATGTTGGTCAGGGCCTTGAGACCCGTGAGGACGAGTTCGTTGGAACGAACACCGTTCAGGTTGGCGACGAACGACACGCCGCACGAGTCGTGTTCGTTACGGGGGTCGTACAGGCCGATGGGGCCCGGGGGCTGTTGCATCATCACATCCACGAGTGGTCGGGTATTGAACGAATTCGGTGTCCGGCCCGCAGCACTGGGGGTGTCCGGTGACAGAAGACGCTCGAGACGACGTTGGCTCGAGGCAGTGGATCCACAGCATAGGGGATGTCGTTCCCGCTGCGGAAGCTCGTTCGCTCGTGATCCGGGTGGTCACACCACCCGTTCGCTCAGACGTCGGTGTAGACGGCGGGGCGCTTCTCGAAGCCGGCCATCACCGCTTCGATCTGGTTCGGTGTGCCGATCTGTGCGCCGATGGTGCGACGTTCGGCGGCGAACTGCTCCGCGGCACCCTCGTTGGTGATGCGGTTGAACAGCGCCTTCGAGCCGCGCACGGCACCCGGGCTCATCGACGCGATCTCACGCGCCAGTGCCAGCGCATCGTCCTTGGGCGAGTCGCTCAGGCGTGTCACGAGACCCATCTGGGCGGCCTCGGCCCCCGAGAAGATCCGCGCCGTGAACGTGAGTTCCTTGGCGATGTCGGGCCGCACGAGCTTCGACAGGAGGAAGGTGCCGGTCATGTCGGGGACCAGCCCCCAGTAGACCTCGCGCACCGACATCTTCGTGTCCGGATGGACGATACGGATGTCGGCACCGAGCGCGATCTGCAGCCCTCCACCGAGTGCGTGTCCGTGCACCGCCGCGATGACCGGCACCTCGAGCTCCTGCCACACCCAGCACACCTGCTGGCCGAGGTGCGTGATCCGGTCTTCCTGCATTTCGCCGGGATTGCCTTCGGCACTCTGTGCTTCGCGGGCCGCGCTGTCGCCACCGGCCATGGCCTGGAACGACGAGAAGTCGAGCCCCGCGCAGAAGGAGGCGCCGTCACCGGACAGCACCACGGCTCGCACTCCTCGTTCGGATTTCAGCCGCTCGCCGGCCTCGGCGATCGCCGTGAACATGGCGTTGTCGAGTGCGTTGCGCTTGTCGGCGCGGTTGAACGTGACGTCGGCGACGCCGTCGGTGATGGAGATGAGCACGCGGTCGGACATGTACCCGAGTCTGGCATCTGGCCTACTCTCGACGCCGCACCAGAGACCGGTCGATCTCGGCGATCGACCGTCGTCCGGTGAGTGCCATCGTGCGCTCGATGCCCTCGCGCATGAACCCGAGCAGCTGATCGACGCCTCGCTCGCCGGCAGCGCCGAGGGCGTAGAGGTAGGGCCGACCCATCGACACGGCGTCGGCCCCGAGCGCGATCGCCTTGACGACGTCGCTCCCCCGCCGCACACCGCCGTCGCAGATGATCGTGGCGCCGTCGCCGACTTCGTCACGAACGGGCTCGACGAGCTCGATCGGCGCCGGGGCGTCGTCGAGTTGGCGGCCACCGTGGTTGGAGAGTCCGAGGCCGTCCACGCCCATCGCCACGGCCTGCTTGGCATCGGCGACCGTCTGGATGCCCTTCAGCACGATCGGGCCGTCCCAGATGGAACGGAGCCAGTCGACGTCGTTCCACGAGAGTGCCGGGTCGAACTGGCGCGCCATGTGCTCGGCGAGGTTCACCGCCGAGCTGCCGTCGTCGTCGCTGAGGCCGACGACATTGGCGAACGTGATCGGTTCGTTGCGCAGGAAGTCCCAGGTCCACCCCGGATGGATCGCACCATCGACGATCGTGCCCGGCCCGATCTTCGGCGGCAGCGTCATGCCGCGGCGCACGTCGCGTTCGCGCCGCCCGAGCACGGCCGTGTCGACCGTCAACCACACAGCGGTGAACCCGGCGTTCTTCGCCCGATCGACCAGCTCCTTCACCAACCCGCGATCGCGCCAGGTGTAGATCTGGAACCACTTGTCGCCGTCGCTCACTGCAGCGAGCTCCTCGATCGAACGAGTGCCCATGGTCGACAGCGAGCACGGGATCCCGGCGCGCGCAGCCGCTCTGGTCACCGCGAGTTCGCCTTGTGAATGCGCGATGCGCGTGAATCCGGTCGGCGCCAGGATCAGCGGCATCGCCACGGGACGTCCGAAGATGGTCGTCGACGAATCGAGTCGGCTGACGTCGCGCAGGATCCGGGGCTGGAACTCGTAGCGCCCGAACGCCGACGAGTTGTTCGCGAGCGACCGCTCGTCCTCGGCTCCTCCGTCGATGTAGTCGAAGACACCGTGCGGGAGTCGGCGCTTCGCGATGCGCCGGAAGTCGTCGACCGATGCCGCCTTGCGGAGGCGACGTTCGACCGGGTCGAGCGTGAACTTCTCGAACTGCACGACCGATCGGAAGGTGTTGATCATCCCCACGCCGCCGAGCGTACGACGAACCCGGCGCAGCTACTCGACGATGCGCAGGCCGCTGGGCGTCATCGACGGCTCGGCCTGGGGCAGGTCGACGACGAACTCGGTCCGATGCGCCGGAAAGACGTGTTCGCTCATCAGGACCGGGGCTCCCGTGCGATCGGTCGTGACCCGCCGGCATCGCAGCACCGGGGATCCGGGTGGAACCCCCAGCAGTCGGGCGTCGTCCGCGCCCACGAGATCGGCGGCGATCGTCTGCGTGGCGCCGTGCAGGTCGACGTCGAGCAGCTCGTAGAACGGCCGGCGCTCCACGTCCTTTCGCGACAGGTGCGATCCGAGATCAGCGGGGCACCACACCGTCACGACCGCAAATGGTTCACCGTCGGCCAGATTGACCCGTTTCACCCGCAGCACCTGATCGACGCCGAGGACACGACGCACCCGCTCGGGGGAGCTCTCGTACGCGAACTCCTCGATCTTGCGCTGCGACAGCTTGCCGACACCTTCCACGTGTGACTCGATGGTCGCCAGGGACCCCAAGTTCTGCGGCACCGGTTCGGTCGCGACGAACCAGCCGAAGCCTTGCCGTGCCGCGACGAGCCCCTCCTCCCGCAAGAGCTCGAGCGAGCGTCGGATCGTGACCCGCGAAGCTGCGAACTCCTGCGACATCTCGGCCTCCGACGGCAGCACCGACCCAGCGGGCGCCGCGAGGACACGCTCGCGCAGTTCGTCGGCGATCTCCTGGTAGCGGATGTGCCTCACGTGTTCTCCCGGTTGCTGGTTGCGGACCTGCCAACTTGTATTATAGTTGTCTACATGACTCAGAACGGCGCCACCACCCCCATCGAACTCGTCGAGCGCGTCTACGCCAGCCTCCCGGGGCGCGTCGCCGCCGGTCGTGAACGCCTCGGGCGCCCGCTGACACTGACCGAGAAGATCCTCGTCAACCACCTGGCCGACCCGAACGAGGCCATCGACCGGGGCGCCACCTACAACGACTTCCACCCCGACCGCGTCGCCATGCAGGACGCCACCGCCCAGATGGCGCTCCTGCAGTTCATGACCGCGGGGCTCTCCGAGGCCGCTGTGCCGTCGACGGTCCACTGCGACCACCTGATCCAGGCCAAGGTGGGCGCCGTCATCGACCTCGGTGTCGCCGTCGACACCAACAAGGAGGTCTACGACTTCCTCCGGTCCGTGTCGGCCAAGTACGGCATCGGCTTCTGGGGCCCGGGCTCCGGCATCATCCACCAGGTCGTGCTCGAGAACTACGCCTTCCCCGGCGGCATGATGATCGGTACCGACAGCCACACCCCCAACGCCGGCGGGCTGGGCATGATCGCCATCGGCGTCGGTGGCGCCGATGCCGTCGACGTCATGACCGGCTTCCCCTTCAACGTGCGGTGGCCGAAGGTGATCGGCGTCAAGTTGACCGGCACGCTCAGCGGCTGGTCGAGCCCGAAGGACGTCATCCTGGAAGTCGCCCGAGTCCTGACCGTCGAGGGTGGTACGGGAGCGATCGTCGAGTACTTCGGTCCCGGCGCCGACTCGATCTCCGCCACCGGCAAGGCCACGATCTGCAACATGGGTGCCGAGATCGGCGCCACCACCTCCCACTTCCCCTACGACGCCAACATGGCGACGTACCTGAAGGCGACCGGCCGCGAAGCGATCGCCGACGCGGCCGATCGGGTCGCCTCCGATCTTCGTGCCGACGACGGTGCGCTGTACGACCAACTCATCGAGATCGACCTCGACGAACTCAAGCCCCTGATCAACGGCCCCCATTCGCCCGACCGTGCCCACAAGGTGGGCGCCGCCGGCGTGGGCGCCGCCGCCCGCGAGAACGACTGGCCGCTCGAGCCGTCGGCGTGCCTCATCGGGTCGTGCACCAACTCGTCGTACGAGGACATCACGCGTGTCGCGTCCATCGCCCGGCAAGCGGCCGCGGCGGGCCTCACGGCCAAGTGCGAGCTGCTGATCACCCCCGGCTCCGAGCAGGTACGCGCCACGATCGAGCGTGACGGTCTCCTCGCCGACCTCGAGGCGATCGGCGCCACGGTGCTCGCCAACGCCTGCGGGCCCTGCATCGGCCAGTGGTCGCGGCCCGAGTCGATCACCGGGCAGCCGAACACGATCGTCAACTCGTTCAACCGCAACTTCCCGAAGCGCAACGACGGATCCGCCAAGACGCTCAGCTTCGTCACCTCGCCCGACACCGTGCTGGCCATCGCGCTGGCGGGGCGACTCGACTTCGACCCCACGGTCGACACCATCACGGCGCCCGACGGCACCGAGATCACCCTCGCCGAACCGGTCGGCGAAGTGCTGCCCGCGGCCGGCTACGACCCAGGCGTCGACACCTACACCGCTCCCCCGGCCGACGGTTCGGGCGTCGAGGTGGCCGTGTCGCCGACGAGCGACCGCCTGCAGCTGCTCGCGCCGTTCCTGGCCTGGGACGGCAACGACTACCTCGGCCTTCCCGTGTTGATGAAGGCTCAGGGCAAGTGCACGACCGATCACATCTCGGCAGCCGGCCCGTGGCTCAAGTACCGCGGCCACCTCGAGAACATCTCGGGCAACCTGTTCGCCGGGGCGGTCAACGCCTTCACGGGTGAAGCCGGAACCGGCAAGGACATCACCGACGGCGAGACCCGGCCGTATCCCGAGATCGCGATGCGCTACCACGAGGCGGGGATCACGTGGGTCGCGATCGGCGACCGCAACTACGGCGAGGGCTCCTCGCGTGAGCACGCCGCCATGGAGCCGCGATTCCGTGGCGGCCTCGTGATCCTGGCGCGCTCGTTCGCCCGCATCCACGAGACGAACGCCAAGAAGCAGGGCCTGCTGCCGCTGACCTTCGCCGATCCCGACACCTACGACCTGATCGACGAGGACGACCGCATCAACGTCACGGGGCTGCCGCCGGTGCCGGGGCAGAACGTGAAGTGCCAGATCGTCAAGCCCGACGGCACCACCATCGACTTCGAGGCCGTGCACACGTTCAGCCCCGAACAGGTCGAGTGGTTCAAGGCCGGATCGGCCCTCAACATCGTGCGCCAGAAGGTCGCCGCCGCGGGCTGACCCCCATCAGGGTTCGCACCCTGATGCAGGAGTTACCGTGCTGGCCATGGAGCTACGCGAGGCGATTCGTACCAACGGAACCGTTCGGGACTTCACCGGCGAGCCGGTCGACGACGAGACGATCACGAGCATCCTCGACGACGCGCGTTTCGCTCCGTCGGGCGGCAATCGTCAGCCATGGCGGGTCGCCGTGGTGAAGGATCCGATGCTGCGCCGCGAGCTGGCCACGCTGATGCAGCCGGTGTGGGACGAGTACCTCGAGACCGCCATGGTCGGCGGTACGCCGTTCAACGTCGTCGACTACGTGAAGCCCCACGACATCCGTCCGAACAAGCCGAACGCGCTGCTGGACAACATCGAGACCATCCCGGTCGTGCTCGCCATTGCCGCCGATCTGTCCGGCGTGGCGATGATGGATGCCGAACTCGACCGCCCGCCCGTCACAGGTGGTGCATCGATCTACCCGTTCTGCTGGAACCTGATGCTCGCTGCTCGCGCACGGATTGGGGGGCGTGATGACGACGTTCCTCAGCCGGGTCGAACCCGCTGCTGCACCCGCCCTCGGACTCCCCGACCACCATGCACTCGTGACGACGATCTTCCTCGGCCACCCCGTGCACCAGCCGACCAAACTGAAGCGGAATCCCGTCGAGTCGTTCGCCACGACCGACCGCTTCGACGGCGCCGTGTTCGGCCCGGCCCCCATGTAGGAAGATCAGGGGGCGTCGATCGCCGCGCGGACTTCCGCGACGTAGCTGCCCACGGCATCGGGGCCACCGTCCATGAGACGACGAACCACGCTGGCGCCCTGGATCACGCCATCGGCGATCCGGGTGGCCTGATACGCCTGCGCGGCATTCGAGACGCCGACACCGACGAGCACGGGGGTGTCCGTGATCGCCTTGAGCCGCGCCGCGAGTGCCGTGGCGGTGTCGGCCAGCGAGTCGCGCTCGCCGGTCACGCCGAGCAGGCCGACCGAGTAGACGAACCCGCGCGAACGTGCGGCGACTCGCGGCAACCGCTCGTCGGGGGCAGTGGGGGCGGCGAGCATGATCGTCTCGATGCCCTCCGCGTCGGCGGCCGCACACCATGGCCCGGATTCCTCCAGGGGAAGGTCGGGAAGGATCGCCGCGCTGATCCCGGCACGCCGCAGCTGCGACGCGAAGCGCGTCGGGCCCGGATGGTGGACCAGGTTGTAGTAGGTCATCACGGCCAACGGGATGTCGACGTCGAGATGCGGCACCTCGTCGAGGATCGACGTCGGTGTGACGCCCTGCTCGAGCGCGAACTGCGAGGCCTGCTGGATGACCGGTCCGTCCATCACCGGATCGGAGAAGGGGATCCCGATCTCGACGGCATCGGCGCCGTTCGCCGCGCACGCCCGGATCGCAGCCTGCCAGCCCGGGTAGCCGCCCGTGATGTACGGCACCAACAACTTGTGGCCGGCATCGCGCTTGGCACGGAACTCGGTCTCCAGGCGACCGAACGCGACCGTCGAGGTCACAGCCGATCCGCCAGGATGTCCATCATCTGAGCGACGTCCTTGTCGCCGCGCCCCGAGAGGTTCATCAACACGGTCTGACCCTGCATCCGGGGCGCTTCCCGCGCGATCCATGCCACGGCGTGCGCGCACTCGAGCGCAGGGATGATCCCCTCGGTCCGCGACAGCAACTGGAAGCCGTCGACGACCTCGGCGTCGGTCACCGAGGGATACTCGGCCCGACCGATCG
Organism: Ilumatobacteraceae bacterium; assembly: GCA_963829585.1. GTDB lineage: Bacteria > Actinomycetota > Acidimicrobiia > Acidimicrobiales > Ilumatobacteraceae > Sva-07. The sequence goes on from CAWHJD010000015.1 coordinate 69,046, forward strand.
AAGCGAGGTACGAGTGCTCGGGGCCGACCCCCGGATAGTCGAGCCCGGCCGAGATCGACACGGCCTCCTCGACCTGGCCGACCTCGTCCTGCATGAGGTTGCTCCGCATTCCGTGCACCACGCCGGGCACCCCACGGCCGATCGCTGCACCACCGGCGGGCTCGACCCCGACGAGTCGCGTGTCGGCTTCGTCGACGAATCCGCTGAAGATCCCCATCGCGTTCGACCCACCTCCGACGCAGGCGACCACGACATCCGGCATGGCTCCGGTCATGTCGACGATCTGCCCACGGGCCTCGTCGCCGATGATGGACTGGAACTGGCGCACCATGTACGGGTACGGATGCGGTCCCACGACCGACCCGAGGCAGAAGTGCGTGTCCGACACGTTGGCCACCCAGTGGCGCATCGCCTCGTTGACCGCGTCCTTGAGCGTGCGACTCCCGCTGTGCACGGCCTCGACCTCGGCGCCCAGCAACTTCATGCGGAACACGTTGAGTTCCTGACGTTCGACGTCGACGGCCCCCATGTACACCTTGCACTCCAGGCCCATGAGCGCCGCTGCCGTTGCACTGGCGACTCCGTGCTGGCCGGCGCCGGTGTCGGCCACGATCCGCTTCTTCCCCATCCGCTTGGCGAGCAGTGCCTGGCCGATGACGTTGTTGATCTTGTGCGAGCCGGTGTGGTTGAGGTCTTCGCGCTTGAGGATCAGGCGGATCCCGAGTCGGGCGCCGAGGTTGTGGCACTCGGTCATGATCGACGGGCGGCCCGAGTACTGCGTGTGCACCCGGGTCAGCTCCGCGCGGAACTCGGGGTCGACCCAGGCCTCGTCGAATGCGGCCTCGAGCTCCTGGCACGCCGGTACCAGCGTTTCGGGCACGAATCGCCCGCCGAATTCACCGAAACGGCCGGTCGCATCGGGTGGAGCGGTCAAGGTCGCCGCCGTATCGCCGCGTTGAGTGTCGTGTCGAGTGTCGTCGAGTGCAGTCATTCGAAGTCCCAGTCGTAGGGGATGTTGTCGTCGCCGAGATATGGCGTGGATGCGTGAGCACGGGCGTTCTCGATGAAGCGCTTCACGGCGATCGCATCCTTCCTGCCCGGGGAACGCTCGACGCCGCTGGAGACGTCGACACCCCAGGGTTGGACCTCGCGCACGGCCGCTCCCACGTTCTCGGGGTTGAGGCCGCCGGCCAGGATCAACTTCACCGAGTCGGGAGCGTCCCCGACGAGCGACCAGTCGAACACCTTGCCGGACCCCGGCTCCGGGGCATCCATGAGGATCATGTCGGTGCCGTACTGATCGGCGCGCGGGAGGTTGGGATCGTTGGCCCCGAACGCCTTGATGACCCAGCGGATCTGCTTGGCCACCTCGATCGTCTGCGCAGGTGTCTCACGACCGTGCAGCTGGACAGCCTTGACGCCGGCCCTGTGGGCGACCTCGACCACACGAGACGGGAGGTCGTCACGGAACACGCCGACGGTCAGGATCTCGGCGGGAAGACGGCGCGTGATGTCGTAGGCGACCTGTGCGGCGATCTGCCGCGTCGACGGGGCGAAGACGAAACCGACGGCGTCCGCTCCCATGGCAACGGCCAGCAGCGCATCGTCTTCGTTGGTGATCCCACAGATCTTGACGAACATGCAGCGCTCACGGTACCGGCCGACGCGTGCCTGCGAGAGATTCATTGCCGAGGACTCCCTGCGCCTATCGTCGTTGCGACATGGGACGACTGGACGACATCGACCTGACGGCGAAGCTTCCGACGGACGAGTACGAGAAGCGGCTCGCCGCAGCACAGGAACGGTTCGTGGCGCTGCGCCTCACGCTCGGTGGCCAGATCGGCGAACAGCGCATCGGGCCCGGGCTGCTCATCGTCATGGAGGGCGCCGATGCCGGGGGCAAGGGCGGCGCCATCCGGCGCATCGTCGAACGCCTCGATCCGCGTCACTTCAGCGTGTACGCCTACGCCAAGCCCGACGGGCGCGAGAAGCGTCACCACTTCCTCTGGCGCTTCTGGACCAAGATCCCGGGCCTCGGCGGGATGTGCGTGTTCGACCGCAGCTGGTACGGACGTCTGCTCGTCGAACGGATCGAAGGATTCGCCACGACCGAACAGTGGAACCGTGCCTACGACGAGATCGTCGACTTCGAACGCAGTCTCGTGTTCGAAGGCGTGATCCTCGTGAAGTTCTACCTGCACATCAGCAAGGACGAACAGGCTCGCCGATTCGAGAGCCGCAGGGACGATCCCTTGCGCCAGTGGAAGCTGAACGACGAGGACTGGCGCAACCGGGAGAAGTGGGACCTGTACATCGAGGCTGCCGACGACATGTTCGAGCGCACCGACCACGAATTCGCCCCGTGGGACATCGTGTCGGGCGAGAACAAGAAGTGGGCCCGGGTGATGATCCTCGAAACGCTGAACCAGCGCATCGAGGACGGCATCGCCCGCTGGGAGAAGCTCAACGCCCCGGCCGGCTGACGATCCACGACCTCGCCGGCGGGCCGGTCAGCCGATCAGATCGGCGATCGCCGCAGCGGGGTCGCTGCTGGTGACGAGCGTCTCACCGACGAGAACGGCGTCGTAGCCGGCCGCCCGCAGCGAGCGGGCATCGTCAGCGCCACGAACGCCCGACTCGGCGACCTTCACGGCGTGATCGGGGATGACGCCCGCCATCCGGACCGCCCGGGCATGGTCGACCTGGAACGTGACCAGGTCGCGCTGGTTCACGCCGATCAGCATGGCGTCGGCCGCGAGGGCATGTTCGAGTTCGGCTTCGTCGTGGATCTCGACGAGCACGTCGAGCCCGACCTCGACGGCCAGTCGATGCAGGGCCACCAACTCGACCGGATCGAGGGCGGCGGCGATCAGCAGGAGGCAGTCGGCGCCCATGATGCGGGTGTCGAGCACGTCGCGTTCGCTCACCGTGAAGTCCTTGCGGATCACCGGGAGCCGGCACGACGAGCGGGCGGCCTGCAGATCGGCAACCGAGCCGCCGAAGTGCTCGACGTCGGTCAGCACCGACAGGCAGGCTGCTCCCCCGCGTTCGTAGGTCGCGGCCATGAGGGCCGGGTCGAGATCGGCGTTCAGGTCACCCTTCGACGGCGAGCGTCGTTTGATCTCGGCAATCACGCCGAGACGGTCACGATCGGCGAGCGCCGATCGGAACCCCCGGGTGGGAGCCATCGCACGCGCCTCGTCGAGCAATCGCTCGATCGGGCGGGCATCGCCGGCGGCCACTGCTCGGTGGTGTTCGAGGATCCTGTCGAGATAGGTGGCCGCCATGGAGAGACCGGTCGGGTCTGGTCAGAGACCCTTGCCGCGCACCGGTGTGAGCATCGTCAACTCGGGCCGGCCCGCGAGGATTCCACCGAAAGCGTTCATGATCTGCTTCATCACGTCACTCGTGCTGTGGGTCTGGAGCGCGTCACCGTCGGCGTACAGCTCGTACATGTAGGCGACGTTTGCGTCGTTCGGATCCTCGAGCAGCTGATAGAGCAGCGTGCCCTCCTCGGATCCGACGTGGTCCATCATCGGGGCGAGACCGGCGTACAGGTCGTCACGCTTTCCGTCGATGCAGGTGAACTTGGCGATCATGGCAACTTGACTCATGAGCGCCGACCGTAGCGGTTGAAGAGGTGTGCACACCCACTCGCGCCCGGCGAGGCAAGCGCCGGCGACGAGCCGGACGAGAGCGAGCGCAGCGAGCGAACCATCAGATCAGAACCCCAGCCGATCACCGATGGTGGCGAGCAGCTCGTCGATCGGCACTCGCACCTGCTCGGTGGTGTCGCGATCGCGGATCGTCACGGCCCGATCCTCCAACGAGTCGAAGTCGACGGTGACCGCCAACGGCGTGCCGATCTCGTCCTGGCGGCGATAGCGCCTGCCGATGTTCTGGGTCTCGTCGTAGTCGACCATGTAGCGGTCGGCGAGCAGCAGGCGGATCTCGTGCGCGAGCGGCGTGAGCGTGTCCTTCTTCGACAGCGGCAGCACGGCCACCTTGTACGGGGCGAGGCGCGGGTGCAGACGCAGCACCGTACGGGTCTCGTCGTTGATCACGTCCTCGTCGTAGGCCGCGAGCAGGAATGCGGCCATCGTGCGCGTGGCGCCCGCCGCCGGTTCGATCACGTACGGCACGTAGCGCTCGTTGGTCTGCGGGTCGAAGTAGTCCAGCTTCTCGCCGGAGTGCTCGGCGTGCTGCTTGAGGTCGTAGTCGGAGCGCTGGGCGATGCCTTCCAGCTCGTCGAAGCCCCACGGAAAGGCGAACTCCACGTCGGAGGTCCCGGTCGAGTAGTGCGACAGTTCGTCGTCGTCGTGAGCCCGCAGGCGCAGCATGTCGGCGGGGATGCCGAGCTCGATGTACCAGTTGAGCCGGGCGGTGCACCAGTACTCGTACCATTCCGAGCTGGTCTCGGGAGGGACGAAGAACTCGAGCTCCATCTGCTCGAACTCGCGAGTCCGGAAGATCCAGTTCTGCGGGGTGATCTCGTTGCGGAAGCTCTTGCCGACCTGGGCGATGCCGAACGGCGGCTTCTTGCGCGACGTCTGGAGCACCTGGCCGAAGTTCGTGAACATGCCCTGCGCGGTTTCGGGCCGCAGGTACGCGTCGGCGCCCGTACCCTCGACCGGGCCGGCCTGGGTCTTGAACATCAGGTTGAACTCGCGGGCCTCGGTGAAGGAACCCTTCGCAGCACAGTTCGGGCACACGTCGGGATCGTCGAGCTTGTCGAGGCGGAAGCGCTGCTTGCACTCGGTGCAGTCGACGAGCGGGTCGGTGAAGTTGGCGAGGTGCCCCGACGCCTGCCACACCTGGGGCGGGCTCAGGATGGCCGCGTCGATGAGCACCACGTCGTCGCGCTGCTGCACCATCGAGCGGATCCACGCCTCCTTCACGTTGCGCAGCAGCAGAGAACCCAGTGGTCCGTAGTCGTAGGTGGAGCGGAAGCCCCCGTAGATCTCCGCCGACTGGAAGACGAAACCCCTGCGCTTGCAGAGGCTGACGATCTGGTCGAGGTCGGTGGCAGGCATAGGTGCGCCAGGCTACCGATGCCTCGTGTGCGCCGATCAGTGCGTTTCGAACATGGCGACCGCTTTGAGACGTCGCTCGATGTGGAACTCGAGGGCCCGCGTGGCCAGCGATGCCACCTCGTGGGTGGTCGGCGACTCGTCACGGGCGAGCGCGGCAACGAGTTGTCCGCCGAGGATCTCGCGCATCACCTCGACCGCACCGGGGCTGATCGCCTGCCCCGACCGACACGCTCGGCACAACACGCCGCCCTCGTTCAGGTCGAAGGCCACCAGTGCGACGTCGGGTTCCGACTCGCCGCACCGCACACACCGGTCGAGTTCGGGACGCATCCCTTCGTTGGCCAGGAGTTTCCAGTAGAAGGCTGCCACGTTCAACTGCGACGGCGTCGTGGCGATCGTCCGCAGGACACCCACGAGCATCCGGTAGAGCTGCGGGTTGGGTTCACGTTCGAGTGACAGCTGATCGACCGCCTCGATCGCCGCCAGTCCCTGCGATGCCCGGTCGAGCGACGAGAGCATCGGCGACAACGGCTCCACGGCTTCGGCCTGGCTCACGATGTCGAGTTCGCGTCCCCGGTAGAGCAGGAGCCGTACGTGGCTCATCGGCTCCAGGCGTGCACCGAACTTCGACCTCGTCTTGCGAACTCCCTTGGCGACGGCTCGCACCTTGCCGTTCTCGGCGGTGTGGATCACCACGATGCGGTCGGACTCGCGCAGCTTGTACGTCCGCAGGACGACACCCGTGTCGCGATAGAGCTCACCTGCCACGATGGGTCTCGGCCTACGACTCGTCGAGGCCGCCGAAGCGGCGCTCGCGTCTGGCGAAGTCGGCGATCGCCTCGACGAGATCGTCGGGGCGCAGTTCACGCCAACCCATCGGGTGGAACACGAGCTCGCTGTACGCGAGTTCCCACACGAGCGACGGAGGGAGCCGTGTCGACTCGCCGAGCACCACGATCAGATCGGGCTCGCAGTCGGCCGGAGCGTAGAGCGCCTCGGCGACAGTGGCTTCGTTGACCGGCTCGTCGGGCTGCAGACGCTGCATGGCCTCGGCGAATCGCTGGCGCCCGTCACCGCACGGGTCGACGATCACATGACACGAACCCACCTGACGCTCCCACCACTGCAGGTCCACGGGGTCGTCTCCCGGTTCGAACGCGCGCAACGTGAGAAACGAGGCACCGGCCTGATCGGCGACCGCGCCGAGACCGTCGACCCGTTCGTCCCACTGCTGGGCGCCCAGATCCTCCCACTCACGCAGCGTGCCGCCCACGACCATGATGTGGCGCAGCAGCTGGCGGGTCGGATCGCCGGCACGGCCCGTGCCCACGGCCGTATCCGACCCTCGCACCGGTTGCTGCACCGGTCGCTGCACCGGTCGCTGTCGGGGTGAAGGACGGAGCCACTGCTGCATTCTTCCACGCCATGCTGCGCTGCGTGGGCTCGCTAGCGTGGACGTCGTGTCATCGGACTCCCCCGACCATCTCCTGCACGTTGCCTGCATCATGGACGGCAACGGTCGATGGGCAGGGCGCCGTGGGCTTCCGCGCACCGAAGGGCACACCGAAGGCGAGGAGAACCTCGCCGCGACTGGTGCGCATCGCCGTGCAACGCAACATCGGTTGGCTGACCGTGTTCGGGTTCTCGACGGAGAACTGGCAGCGGCCGCGGCCCGAGGTTCGCCACATCCTGGGCCTGCACGAGAAGCTGTTCGGGCGCGTGGCCGAACTGAACGAGCTCAACGTCCGGATCCAATGGATCGGCAGACCGTTCGACTCGCCGATGGCTCGCACACCCCGTTACGTGCAGCGAGCGATCCGCAAGGCCATCGCGGACACCGCCGGCAACACCGGCATGGTGCTCACCGTGGCGTTCGACTACGGCGGACGCTCCGAACTCGTCGCGGCCGTCGAGGCGGCGCGTGCGAGCGGAGACGGCGTGAACGTCGAGACGATCGGCGAGCACCTGTACCTGCCCGAGCTGCCGCCCGTCGACATCCTCGTTCGCACGAGCGGCGAGCTGCGCGTGTCCAACTTCCTGCTCTGGCAGGCGGCCGGCGCAGCGATCTACTTCACCGACGCTGCGTGGCCGGACTTCGACGCTGCCGAGCTCGACGCCGCGTTGGCGCTCGCTCGATGAGCGACGACGAGACCGGCACGGCGCTCCACCGGGTCACCTCGGCGCTCGCGAACGCCGAGGACCGCGCAGGCCAGCAGGAGATGGCCGAACTCGTCACCGATGCCATCGTCACGAAGCGCCATCTCATCGTGCAGGCCGGAACGGGAACCGGCAAGACCCTCGCGTACCTCGTCCCCTCGATCGAGGCCGACGCGCGCATCGTCGTGGCGACGGCGACGAAGGCCCTGCAGGACCAGTTGGCCACGAAGGATCTGCCGTTCCTCGCCGAGCACCTGGGCGTCGACTTCGACTGGGCGGTGCTCAAGGGCCGCAGCAACTACGTGTGCCTCCAGCGGCTGCGTGAGATGAGCGCCGGCGACCAGGGGCAGCTGGAACTCGAGACGATGGCGCTCCAGACCAAGGTGGAGATCAAGCGGCTCGCCGAGTGGTCGGGTACGAGCGAGACGGGCGACATGGCCGAACTCGACTGGACCCCGTCGGACAATGCATGGCGGGCCGTGAGCGTCGGCAGCGACGAGTGCCCCGGCGCCGATCGTTGCCCACTCGGCGACCCGTGCTTCGCCGAGCAGGCGCGGCGACGGGCAGCAGCCGCCGACGTGATCGTCGTCAACACACATTTGTACGGCCTGGACGTGGCGAGCGGTGGCGCCATCCTCCCGGAGCACGACGTCGTCGTGTTCGACGAGGCACACGTGCTCGAGGACATCATGAGCGACACCGTCGGTGTCGAGATCGCCCCGGGTCGTTTCACGGCGCTGTCGGGCAGCGTCCGCCGCATCCTCGACGATCCCGAGCTCATCGGTTCGATCGCCGAGATCGCCGAGAGCCTGCGCGACGTCCTGACACCGCTCGTCGGCGACCGACTCTCGAACCCACTCCCTGATGCCGTGCAGGACGTGCTCACCGACGCCCGACTCCGCCTCGGTCGCGCCAACGAGGTGCTGGTCGCCATCGAGACCCCCGTCGAGGACGCGAAGCAGCGCAAGCTCCGGGCCCAGACCATGACGGGTCGGGCGATCGAGCAACTCGACATCGCGATCGAGGGCCGGACGGGCTACGTCGCGTTCGTCTCGGGTTCACGCGAGTCACCGCGCCTCGAGGTGGCCCCGCTCGATGTCGGCCCCGCGATGGCCGAGGGGGTCTGGTCGAAGCGAACGGCGATTCTCACCAGCGCCACGATCCCGTCGTCGCTCGCATCGCGTGTCGGCATCACACCCGACAGCGTCACGGTGGCCGACGTCGGCAGTCCGTTCGACTACGAGCACAACTCGATGCTCTACTGCGCGATGCACCTGCCGAATCCCGAACAGCGAAGGGTTCCGCGCCGCCGTGCACGACGAACTCGAGGCGCTGATCACCGCTGCCGGCGGACGAACGCTCGCCCTCTTCACCAGTTGGCGATCGATGGACGAGGCCGCCGAAGCGCTCCGCGATCGCATCGATCTGCCCATCCTCACCCAGCGCGACCTGCCCAAGCCGGCGCTCATCAAGGCGTTCTCCGACAGCGCGCAGACCTGCCTTTTCGCGACCGCCGGCCTGTTCCAGGGTGTCGACGTCCCCGGCCAGACGCTGTCGCTCGTGGTCATCGACCGGATCCCGTTCCCCCGACCCGACGACCCGCTCCTGAGTGCCCGCCGTGAACAGCTCGGCCCGACGGCATTCGCCGAGATCGACATACCACGGGCGTCGATGATGCTCGCGCAGGCCTGCGGTCGGTTGATCCGATCGGCCACGGACCGGGGCGTGGTTGCCGTGATGGACCCGCGTCTGGGTACCGCCCGCTACCGCTGGGACATCGTCAAGGCGCTCCCCCCGATGCAACGCACCAGGAAGCGCGCCGACGCCGAGGCATTCCTCCGCGACATCGCGATCGAGGTCTGACCCCGATCGCGATCGATCGCGATCAGGTCATCGAGGCGGCGTAGATACCGGCGATGGTGGCGCTCAGGGTGGCGTCGAACTCGGCGTCGGACTGGCTCGCGCTCGAGGCCCTCGGTCAGGGCGCGGGAGAAACTGGCGATCATGCCGTGGTTGCGCGACAGACGCTCGTTGGCCTCGTCACGCGGATATCCACCGGAGAGCGCCACGACGCGCAGCACGCGCGGGTGGGCGATGATGTCGGCGTAGAAGTCGTCGACGGTCGGGATCGACAGCTTCAGCATCACCGGCTGGTCGTCACGGAGTCCGTCCAGTCGCGTCGCGATCCGATCGCGCAGCAGCCCTTCCGCAGCCTGCTTCTCCGGGCTGTGGATGTCGACCTCGGGCTCGATGATGGGGACGAGGCCGGCAGCGAGGATCTCCGCAGCGACCTCGAACTGCTGGTCGACGACGGCGTTGACGCCGGCCGCGTTCGCCAACTGGATGACCGACCGCATCTTCGTGCCGAACACACCGAGGCCGACGGCGCGCTCGCACAGCTCGACCAGGCCCGGGATCGGCTTCATCACCTGGACACCGTCGGAGGCGTCGGCGAGACCCTTGTCGACCTTGAGGAACGGAACCACCCGCTTGTTCGACCAGAGGTACTCGGCGGAGCCGACGCCTTCGATCTGACGATCCATGGTCTGCTCGAACAGGATCGCCCCCAGCACCCGATCGCCGGTGAAGGCGGGCGAGGTCACGATACGGGTCCGCATCGCGTGCATGAGGTCGAACATCTCGGCCTCGGTCGACCAGGCGTCGTCGCCGATGCCGTACAGGCCCAGAGCCTTGGGTGTGCTCCCTCCGCTCTGGTCGAGCGCAGCGATGAAGCCGGAGCCGGTACGAATCTTCTTGAGCATTTCGTCGTTCACCCTCCCGACTGTAGCGACAACTGCCGTGCCGCGAAGTCCGGCGGACTGGGGCCGAAAGACCCTTCGATGACTACCGTCGACGCGAATGAGCGCCTCACCGGTCGTCCACGTCGACATCGACGATGCGATTGCCACGATCACCCTCGACTCGCAGCACAACCGCAACGCGCTGTCACGCCAGTTGCTCACCGAACTGCACCAGGCCCTCGACACGGCCGAGGCTGCGGCGGCGCGAGCCGTCGTGCTCACCCACCGGGGTCCGGCGTTCTGCGCCGGCGCCGACCTGAAGGAACGATCGTCACAGGGCAGCACCGAGTCGGACTCGAACCCGTTCGTCGACGTACTCGTGCGGTTGATGGACACCGAACGTCCGACGATTGCCGCCGTGGACGGGGCGGTGCGCGCCGGTGGGATCGGGCTCATGGCTGCCTGCGATCTCGTGGTCGTGGCGGAGTCGACGACGTTCGCGCTCACGGAGGTGCGCATCGGTGTGGCTCCGGCCATCATCTCGGTGCCCATCCTGCGACGGGTGGCGCCGAGCCGGATCGCCGCGGCGATGCTCACCGGCGAATCGTTCGATGCCCACGAAGCCCGCTCGATGGGGTTGGTCACACACGTCAGCACCGATGTGGGAGCAACTGTCGCCGCACTGACCTCCGGGATCCTCGCCGGGGCTCCGCGTGCGGTGGCCGAGACGAAGCGGCTGCTCCACACCGTCGCCACGATGGATCGCAGCGCAGCGTTCGAGGAGATGGGGCGGCTGTCGAACGAGCTCTTCGAGAGCGCCGAAGCTGCTGAAGGCATGGCTGCGTTCGTCGCCAAGCGTCCGCCCGTGTGGCCCACGTCATGACGGCCACCAAGCGCCGGATCGACATCGTCGCCCCGTCCGGCATGCGAATCGCTGCCGACGAGTGGCCGGGTGCCGGACCAGCGGTCGTGCTGGCACACGGCGGCGGGCAGACCCGACACTCGTGGGGCGGCACCGCCGAGACCCTGGCGGGCCACGGCCATCGTGTCGTGTCGATGGATCTTCGCGGCCACGGCGACTCCGACTGGGCGCCGGACGGCGACTACCACATGTCGGCCTACCGCGACGACGCGCTCGCCGTCGTCCGCTCGATCGGATCGCCGGTTGCCTGGGTGGGTGCGTCGCTCGGCGGCATGACCGGACTGCACGCCGTCGACGAGGCCCCGGAACTCTTCTCGGCGCTCGTGCTCGTCGACATCACGCCTCGCCCCGCCGCTGCCGGCGTCAGCCGGATCCTGGAGTTCATGGCGAAGGACGCCGGCAACGGATTCGCGACGCTCGACGACGCAGCCGACGCGATCGCCCAGTACCAGCCCCATCGTCCCCGCCCGACCGACCTGTCGGGACTGTCGAAGAACCTGCGTCAGGGTGCTGACGGTCGCTGGCGTTGGCACTGGGATCCGGCATTCCTCAACATTCGCACCGGCGGCACCAGTGAGCATGCCCGCGACCGTCACCACGAGGAGTTGGTGGAGATCGCACGGAGGTTGACGCTTCCGACGCTGCTCGTGCGCGGCAAACTCTCCGATCTCGTCACCGAAGCGGAGGTCGCCGAGTTCCTCGAGATGGTGCCCCACGCCCGGTACGTCGACGTGGCCGATGCCGCGCACATGATCGCCGGCGACCGCAACGACGTGTTCACCGATGCGGTCGTGGGGTTCCTGGACGGCTGACGCGCCCTGCACGCCCGCCAGCGCAGCCAGGGCACGTCTTGACGTGCCCTGTGACACACGTGGGAGACTGCTCGGATGACCACGAGCCAGGACTTGTACGACCGTATCGCCGGACAGAACCTCGCGATCCGATATCTCGCCAACGTCGAGCGCAACGGCGATGTCGAGGTCGCGCGATGGAAGGACGCGGACGGCGCCTGGCAATCGTGGACCCTGAACGAACTCACCGACGTCACGGCACGACTCGTGACGGGGCTCGAGGCACTCGGGGTCGGCAGGGGCGACACCGTCGTGTTGATGCTTCGCAACCGTCCCGAGTTCCACGCGCTCGATCTCGCCGCGCTCTTTCTCGGCGCCACGCCGGTGTCGATCTACAACTCCTCTGCGCCCGAGCAGATCGACTACCTGGTCAACGACTGCAAGGCGAAGGTGGCCATCGTCGAGGATGCCGGCTTCCTCGAGCGGTTCCTGAAGGTCCGTGAGTCCTTGACCACGCTCGAGCACATCGTGATGCTCGAGGAGTCCGACACAGCCGGCGACGCGGTCACGTACTACGCCGAACTCGCCGCCTCCGCGCCGGCCGATCTCTCGGCCCACGCACACACGGCCACGCTCGACGACATCGCCACGATCATCTACACATCGGGCACCACCGGGCCACCCAAGGGTGTGATGCTGTCGCACGCCAACATCGCGTGGACGCTCGAGTCGGTCGGCCAGGCGATGCGTGACCAGACCGACATCGAGGACTTCGCCGGCAAGAAGCACGTGTCGTATCTGCCGATGGCGCACATCTTCGAACGTCTGCTCGGCCACTACTACCTGCTCGACTTCGCCACCCAGATCACCTGCTGCCCCGAGACGTCGCAACTCACCGCGTACACGGCCGCAGTCCGCCCGAACATCTTCATCGGCGTGCCACGCGTGTGGGAGAAGCTCTACGCGGGCGTCAACGCCGCGGTGGGCGCCGACCCGGAGAAGGCGAAGCCGTTCAACGACGCCGTGGCGGCCGCGCTGCCCATCGTCGAGAAGATGACGAGGGGGACGGCCACCCAGGAGGAGATCGACACCTGGAACTTCCTCGACGAGGTCGCCTTCAAGACCGTCCGCGGCCTGATCGGCCTCGACGAGGCCGAGATCTGCATCACCGGTGCCGCTCCCCTGCCTGCCGAGATCCTCGCCTGGTTCAGGGCGATCGGTGTGCCGCTGACCGAGGGCTACGGCATGTCCGAGACCACGGCCGTGCTGACCTGGGCGAACGACCCGAAGCCCGGCTGCGTCGGCAGGGCTGCAACCGGTGTCGAGCTGAGGATCGCCGAGGACGGCGAGGTGCTCTGCCGCGGCGGCAACAACTTCGTCGGCTACCTGGGACAGCCCGAGAAGACCGCCGAGACGCTCGACGAGGACGGCTGGGTGCACACCGGCGACATCGGCGTGCTCGACGACGAGGGGTACCTCAAGATCGTCGACCGCAAGAAGGAACTGATCATCACCGCGGGCGGCAAGAACGTCAGCCCCGCCAACCTCGAAGCGGAACTCAAGATGATCCCGCTGGTCGGTCAGGCCTGTGCGATCGGTGAGCAGCGCCCGTTCATGACAGCGCTCGTCGTCCTCGATCCGGACGCCGCAGCGTCATGGGCGCGCGACCACGGTCTGTCGGGCGACGCAGCGACCATGGCGGCGCTCGCCGAGAATCCCGACGTCCTCGCCGAGATCGACGCCGGCCTGGCCGAGGTGATGTCCGGATTCAACAACGCCGAGGCGGTCAAGAAGGTCAAGGTCCTCGGCGAGGAGTGGCTGGCGGACTCCGAACTGTTGACCCCCACCTCGAAGCTGAAGCGACGCGGCATCCTCGCGAAGTTCGCCGACGAGATCGAGGCCCTCTACGCCAAGTGAGTCGCGTGACCGGTGAGCGCGTGACCGGTCAGCCCGCCATGAGGCGGTAGCCGACACCGCGCGACGTCACGATCAATCTCGGGTCGTCCGGGTGGTCCTCGATCTTGAGGCGGAGCCGACGAACGTGCGCGTCGACCAGGCGGGAGTCACCGAGGTACTCGTACCCCCACACGCGTTCGAGCAGCTGGTCGCGCGACAGCACGGCCCCCGCATGATCGGCGAACTCGCACATGAGCCGGAACTCGGTCTTGGTCAGATTCACCTCGACGCCGGCCTTGAGCACGATGCCCTGTTCGCGACGGACCTCGACGTCCCCGAAACGCGAGGCCAGCGGCGTCGTCGCCTTCCCCTGGAGCGCCATGCGGCGCAGCGACGCCCGGATCCGCGCCGCGAGTTCCTTCGGCACGACCGGCTTGGTGACGTAGTCGTCGGCGCCGGCTTCCAGGCCCGCCACCATGTCGTGGGTGTCGGTCTGCGCGGTGATCATGATGATCGGCACGATGCTCTCGGCGCGCAGCGCACGGCAGACATCGAATCCCGACATGTCCGGCAGACGCAGGTCGAGCAGTACGAGGTCGGGCGGCGATGCACGGAACGCCGCGAGCCCCTCGGCGCCGTTGGCCGCTTCGCGGACCGAGTATCCCTCGTCCTCCAGCGCCATCGACAGGGCGAGGCGGATCCCGTCGTCGTCTTCGATGAACAGCAGCGATTCCATGTGTACCCACCAGTGTGACGCGGTTGGCGTCCGCTTGGGCCGATCATTACGGCCAATCGGCCCACTTGTACGGCCAATCGGCCCACTTTGTTACCGAAATCGCACACTTCCCGCAAGCGACCGTCACACACGCCCGCCATCATCGTGGTTGTTCACGCTGCCCCGGTGAGATGCCAACCTCCCCCTGGCGTCTCACCGGCAGCGGGTGAACCCGCCCCGATTGCAGGCCCCGGACGATCCGCCCGGCGGCGACCTGCAACACTCTGTCCTCGTGGCTCGGCGTCGAACTCTTCGTCTTCGTACGCGCGTCACGCTCTTCTTCGCGTTCATCGCGCTGTTCGCGGGCGTCGTGTTGATCGGCGTGACCTACGGATTCGCCCGCAGCAACCTGCTCGACGAGGACCAGACTGCTGCCGAGCAACAGGCGTTCGTCAACGCCGATCTCGTGCGGGGACAACTGACGTCGGACCCCGACGACATCGGCGCGTTCTTCGAGAACGAGCTGCGCACCGACCCCGACGGGTTCGCCGTGCTGAACTCGATCGATCCGGGCGGAGATCGTGCCCTCACCGATCTGCGCCATCCACTCAGCGATTTCCCCGAACCGCTCGTCGACGCGGTCAGCGCGCAACGGTCGGCGACCCAGAACGCGACCATCGACGGATCCTCCTACGTCACCGTCGGTGTCTACATCGCCGAGTACGACGCCGGCTACTTCGAGGCGTTCCCGCTCGAGAACACCGAGTCCACGCTGACGGCGATCCTGACGGCCCTGCTGCTGGGCGCGGTCGGCACCCTGGTGCTCGCGAGTCTGTTCGGCCTCGCCACGAGCCGACGACTGCTCCGGCCGCTCAGCCAGGTTGCCGACGCCGCCGAGGAGATCGCGTCGGGCGGGCTCGACACCCGACTCGCTCCCGAGTCCGACCCCGACCTCGACCGCCTCGCCGGGTCGTTCAACGAGATGGCCGACGCCGTCCAGACACGCATCGAACGCGAGGCCCGCTTCGCGTCCGACGTGAGCCACGAGTTGAGATCCCCGATCACCGCTCTCGCCGCCGCCGTGGAGGTCCTCGATGCCCGTCGCGACGACATCCCCGAGCGCACCCAACAAGCGCTCGACGTGGTGGTCAGTCAGGTCCGACGATTCGACAGCATGGTGATCGACCTGCTCGAGTTGGCCCGGCTCGACGCCGGCGCCACCGACCTGACGATCGAGGAGCTGCGACTCGCCGATCTCACCCGACGCGTCGCCTCTCGCTTCGGTGAGCCCGACGTACCGATCGTCGTGGTGAGTGGAACCCCCGCCGAGGTCGCGCTCGACAAGGTCCGATTCGAACGTATTCTCGGAAACTTGCTCGACAACGCCCGCAATCACGGTGGAGGTGCGCTCCGCATCGAGCTGGCACCTGCCGCCGACCGACGATTCCGGCTCGCGGTCGAGGACGGAGGGCCCGGCGTGGCCCAGGGCGAACGCGACCGGATCTTCGAACGCTTCGCTCGAGGCAGCGCGGCGCGCCATCGCATCGGCACCGGTCTCGGTCTCGCCCTCGTCGCCGAGCACAGTGCTGCGATGGGAGGCTCGGCGTGGGTGGAGGACCGTGTCGGTGGCGGCGCCAGGTTCGTCGTGGAGTTGCCGAACCGGGTCACGGAACGTCGATCGACCGGGGTGCGGTCGTGAGACGACGCGCAACGACCTCCGCGGCGCGCGCGGCGTTCACCGTCGCCACACTGGTCGGGGTCGTCGCCGGGTGCGGTGTGCCGACCGGCAACGACACGTTCAGCGAGATTCCGCCCGACGAGATCCCGTACGGGCTCGATGCCACCTCGACGACCACCAGCACCACCTCGACCACCAGCACCACGGTGCCGGCGCTCCCCGAGACCACGGCACTCGCCACGACCACCACCATCCGGCTCGAGCCGGTCCAGATCTACTTCCTCTCGCGAGGGCGACTCCAGCCCATCACGATCGATCTGCCTCCGGGCTCGTCACCCGACCAGGTCGCGGATGTCCTCGAGGCCGGTCCCCCACCCGACATCGCGCTCGACAGCCTGATCGAGGACGGCCTCATCGTGAGCGCGGTGTCCTCCGGAGGCGTCCTCACCGTCGATCTCGATCCGACCATCTTCGACCAGGTCCCGAGCACACAACAGACCGAGGCGATCGGCCAGATCGTCCTGACGATGCTCAGCAGCCTGCGCGGGGTCGGCCAGGTCAGCTTCACGCTCGGCGGCGAGGCCATTGCCGTCAAGAAGGGCAACGGCCAGTTGTCCGACGTCGGCGAGCCGTTGTCGTACGACGCCTATGCCAACCTGCTCGCCGCACCTCGATCGTCAACGGAGACGACGATCGTCGACCCCGTGCCGACCTCGATCGATCAGTAACCGAGACGCGTGACGCGTTCGGGCTTGCGCTGCCAGTCCTTGTCGACCTTGACCCGGAGCTCGAGGTACACGCCCTCCGGAAGCTGCGCCCGGGCCCGCTCGCCTGCCTGCTTGAGGATCTGGCCGCCCTTGCCGATGACCATCCCCTTCTGGCTGTCACGTTCGACGATGATGTCGACGCGGATCCGTGGCCACTCCCACTCGACCACCTGCGTGGCGATCGAATAGGGAAGTTCGTCGCGTGTGACTGCGAGCAGCTGCTCGCGAACCAGTTCGGCCACCCACCGTTCCTCGGGAAGATCCGACACCTCGTCGTCGGGAAAGTAATGAGGCCCCTCGGGCACGCGATCGGTCAGGTAGGCCACGAGCGCTCCGATCCCGTCGCCACTGACGGCCGACACCGGGAAGTACTCCTGCGCCCCGAGCGAGCTCGCAGCGGTGAGCATCTTGAGCACCTGTTCGCGACTGGCGATGTCGATCTTGTTGACGATCACGATCGAGTGCTCGATGTCCATGCGGTCCGCGACCCATCGGTCGCCCGAACCGAACGGTGCCGTGGCATCGAGCACGAGACACGCGACATCGACGTCGCCGACGCTGTCCAGCGCGGTGGCGTTGACCCGCTCGCCCAGAGCGGTCACGGGCTTGTGCAGGCCCGGCGTGTCGACGAACACCAGCTGACTCCCCGGCCGGGTGAGGACCCCCATGATCCGGTGCCGAGTGGTCTGGGGTTTGTCCGAGACGATGCTGATCTTGCGACCGCAGATCGCATTCACGAGCGACGACTTGCCGACGTTCGGCCGCCCGACGAAGGTGACGAACCCGGATCGGAAAACAGGATCCGTGCTGTCGGTTTCGTCGCTCATCGGTCCAGTTTGCCAAGCTCGGGACCATGACCCGCACCATCAACGGAATCGACGAACTCAAGACCCTCGTGGGTGAGCACCTCGGCTACTCCCCCTACGTCGAGATCACCCAGCAACAGGTGAACACCTTCGCCGACGCCACCGGTGACCACCAGTGGATCCACGTCGACCCCGAACGCGCCAAGGCCGGCCCGTTCGGCGGCCCGATCGCGCACGGATATCTCACCTTGTCGCTCGGTCCGATGCTGTCACCCCAGATCTTCATCGTCACCGGGATCTCGATGGGCGTGAACTACGGCGCCGGCAAGATCCGGTTCCCGTCGCCGGTGCCCGTCGGCTCGAAGCTCCGCCTCGGGGCCACACTGATGTCGGTCGAGGACGTGGCGGGTGGGGCTCAGGTGACGATGGAGTTCGTCTTCGAGGTCGAGGGCGCTGCCAAGCCGTCGTGCGTCGCCGAGGTCATCTTCCGCTATTACGCCTGATCACGTCGACCACTTGCGCGGCGCGGGCCGTTGAACCTGCGTTGTTGACATGCACCGCGTCGACGAACCATTCGGGATGGCTCTCGGCCAAGGTGTACCAGTCGATCACCTCGAAACGCGGATCCGATGCCGCTCGTTCGTTCAGCACCGCGTTGAACGTCCGTGTTGCTGCGGCGTAGTCGACTTCGGCGCCCTCGATCGGTCGGAAGTCGACGTTGACCCACCACACCCGAGCCTTCGGTGTCACCTCGGCGAGCATCTCCGCGACCACGGCGCGCGCCCGGCTCGTCGTGGTGACACCGTTGCTGATGTCGTTGGTGCCGAGCGCGATGACCCAGCAGTCGGCCTCGCCATTGGTCGCTCGGATCGCGCGCGCCGCGAGCACGCCGCTGATCGGGGCCGTTGCCGGGATCCGTCGGCTGTTGGCTCCGTCGACGAGGGCCGCCTCCAGTTCCAGACCGTCGAGGCCGCTTCGCAGCGCTGGAGCGCTGCCCACGGTGAGCGAGTCCCCGACCACCCACGCACGCGTGCACAGCCGGTTGATCCGCACCGCCTGCTCGGTCGCCCCTGCTCCCGACCGACCGATGGTGGCGAGGTCGCTGAGATCCGCACGCGCCGCGATCGGTGCGACGAACGCGCACAGCACGGCGAATGACGCCAATGCCGCGAGACGACGAGGAACCGAGCAACCTGCTCACGGCGACAGTATCGGTCCTCGCGACCACCGAGATGAGGCAGGCCCACGATTTGTGACCCACGACGCACCCGTCGTACCGTCGCCGGGTGGTCGGCGACGAGATCGAGCAGGACGTGGCCGGCCCACCGGAGTTCAGTCTCGCCGAGGTGCACGAAGCCATCTCGGCGTCGCGGCCCGACGCCGAATGCCTGGTGTTCCGGAACCGCCGGTTCACGTGGGCCGAGATCACCGAACGGACCCGCCGGCTCGCGAACCACCTGATCGGATGCGGGCTCGGCGTCCACACCGAGCGTGCGGATCTCGCCGGGCACGAGAGCGGTCAGGATCACCTGGCGATCTATCTCCACAACGGCAACGAGTACCTCGAGGCGATGCTCGGCGCGCTCAAGGCCCGCGTCGCCTCGCTCAACGTCAACTACCGGTATGTCGCCGAGGAGCTGCTCTATCTCCTGAACGATTCGAATGCGCGTGCGGTCGTGATCCATTCGGTGTTCACGCCCACACTGGCCGAGGTCCTCGGGCAGCTCCCGAACCTCGAGGTGATCCTGCAGGTGCCCGACGAGTCGGGACACCCGCTGCTGCCGGGCGCCGTCTGGTACGAGGAGGCGCTCGCCGCGGCCTCCCCCGAGCGCCCGCCGGTCGACTGGAGTCCCGACGATCTGTACCTGCTCTACACCGGCGGCACCACCGGCATGCCCAAGGGTGTCATGTGGCGCAACGCCGATGCGATGGTCGAGTGCTTCGGCGGGTCGAAGACGGCAGCATCGATCGACGAGTTCGTCGCTGCGGCCGGCGCCGGCACCAAGGCCCTGCTCGCACCCCCGTTCATGCACGGCGCGGGGCACTGGATGAGCTTTCTCACGTGGCTCGGCGGGGGCACGGTCTTCGTCCAGTCGACCACCGACCGGCTCGATCCCGTCGACATCTGGTCGCTGATCGAACGCGAGCAGATCAACTTCCTGCTCATCGTGGGCGATGCGTTCGCCCGCCCGTTGCTGGACGAGCTCGATCGTCCCACCGCCGGCCGTTCCTACGACCTGTCGTCACTCAACGTGCTGTTGTCGGGCGGAGCTCCGCTGTCGGCGAACCTCAAGGACGAGTTCCTCGCCCACCTGCCGACGCTGATGATCGTCGACGGGCTCGGCTCGTCCGAGGCAGGCGGCCAGGTGAGCAAGGTGTCCGTCGGAGGCGGCGCCACCACCGGCACGTTCGAGATCGCACCCGGCAACGTCGTGCTGTCGGCGGATCTCGACCGTGTCCTCGAGGCCGGCGACCCGGAGATCGGATGGCTCGCCAAGACGGGGCGGCTCGCCCTCGGCTACCTCGGCGATGCCGCCAAGACGGCGCGCACGTACCCGGTCGTCGACGGCGTTCGCTATGCGATCCCTGGCGACCGTGCCCGCCTGCTCGAGGGTGGCGTCGTGGAACTGCACGGACGTGACTCGGTGACGATCAACTCCGGCGGCGAGAAGATCTTCGCCGAGGAGGTCGAAGCGGCGATCAAGTCGCACCCCGGCGTGTACGACTGCGTGGTCGCCGGACGGCCGAGCGAACGCTGGGGCAACGAGGTCGTCGCGATCGTCCGCGTCCGCGAGGGTCACCACGTCGACGACGCATCGCTGCGCGCGGCTGCAGCCGAGCACATCGCTCGCTACAAGCTGCCCAAGGAGATCCGGTACGTCGACGAGATCGTGCGGTCGCCGAGCGGCAAGGCCGACTACCGGTGGGCCAAACAGGTCGCCGCCGAACCCGTAGCCTGAACCGGGTGACCGAGCCCGGAGCGCCCCGTCCCCAGTGGGACACCGACGAACTTCCACAGGGCGAGGAGAAGGTCGCCGCCGTCCAGGGCATGTTCGACGCCATCGCGCCGAGGTACGACCGGTTGAACCGGATCATCTCGCTGCGCCTCGACGTCCGGTGGCGCAAGCGGGCCGTTCGAGATCTCGCCCTGCCGGCAGGCAGCGTGGTGCTCGACCTCGCCAGCGGCACCGGCGACCTGTGCATCGATCTGGCGACGATGGGGATCCGACCCATCTCGATCGATCTGAGCTTCGGCATGCTGTCGGCAGATCGTTCGGGCGTCCCCCGCGTGCAGGCCGACATCCTGCGGCTGCCGGTTCCGGACGCCTCGGTCGACGGCGTCACGTGCGGCTTCGCGTTGCGGAACCTGCTGGATCTGCCGACGTTCTTCGACGAGTTGGGTCGCGTCGTGCGGCCCGGCGGCCGAATCGCCCTGCTCGACGTGAGCGTGCCGAGCAACTCGATGGTCCGGTGGGGGAACAACATCTACTTCGGCAAGATCGTCCCTCGCATCGGTGCGCTGCTCTCCGACGGCGCTGCGTACCGGTACCTCCCCAAGAGCGTCGCCTACCTGCCGACACCGGAGGCGATGCTGGCGGCGCTCGCCGACGCCGGATTCAGCGATGCACGTCACACCCAACTGTCGGGTGGGCTGACCCAGCTGATGGTGGGCACCCGCCGGTGAGTGCACCGGGGCACGCGATGCGCAAGGCGACGACCCGACCGCTCTCCGAGTTCACCGACACCGCAGCCGACCTGAACGACGTCGCGGCCGGTGACGGCTACCTCTTCGTCCGCAACGCCGTCGGGATCGCAGGGCGTGGGGTGGCCGCTCGGGTCCCGATCGACGAGGCGACCTCGTTTCTGGCAGCTGTTCGCCACGACTCGACCGTCGAGGGCGCAGCACCGGTGGCACTCGGTGCGCTCGGCTTCCGTCCGGGGGCACCAGCCGACGTGGTCGTCCCCGAGGTGCTGCTGCGCAAGTTCGCCGACGGCACCAATGCGGTGACGGTGTTCGGCGACATCGATGACACAGCTGTCGCCACCGCGCTCACACCGCGTACCGCCGCCGGTGCCAGTGCGTCGAGCTATCGGATCGAGCCGGGCGTCGACGTCGACCACTATCTGGCGGCCGTGGTCGCAGCGCGCGACGCCGTGCGCGCCGGAGCGCTGACCAAGGCAGTCATCGCCCGCCCGATCGTGGTGCACTCGAGCGAGCCGATCGACGTCCATGCGGTCCTGCGTCGCCTGCGCGCCGGCTTCGGCTCGAGCTACCGGTATTCGATCGAGGGCTTCATCGGCGCATCTCCCGAACTGCTCGTGGAGGTCGACGGACCGGTCGTGCGATCGCATCCACTCGCCGGGACCGCGCCGCGGACCGGTGACGTCGACAACGACGCCCGAACCGCCGCGGCCCTCGTTGCGAGCACGAAGAACCAGATCGAGCATCGCGTCGTGATCGACGTCGTCCACGACACGCTGCTTCCCTGGGCGAGCTATCTCGACTGGGAGCCCGAGCCGTCGATCGTGACCGTGGCCAACGTCCAGCATCTCGGCACGAGGATGGAGGGCATGCTGTCGCAGCCGGGACCGAGCGTGGTCGAACTCGTGCGGGCGTTGTCGCCGACGCCGGCGCTCGGCGGACATCCACGGGATGCGGCCATCGAGCTCATCGAACGGGTCGAAGGATTCGAGCGCGGGCGCTACGGCGGGGCAGTCGGCTGGGTCGATGCGCACGGCAACGGCACCTGGGCCGTGGCGATCCGCTGCGCCGAACTCTCGAGCGATCGACGAACGGCCCGTCTCGTCGCGGGCGGGGGGATCGTCGCCGACAGCGACCCGATCGCCGAACTCGCGGAGACCCAGGCGAAGTTCCAGGCGATGCTCAGCGCGATCGTGCGTCCGTAGACCGACGCCCCGCCAAGGACCACCGACGACCGGCGTGGTCGTCTCGTCAGAGCGACGTGTCGTCGAGAGCCGAGGCGACCGCCGCGTGCAGTGCTGCGTGCACCTCGACGTTGTGCTGACGGTCCGACGGGACACAACACACCCAGGGTCCGGGCGCAGCCAGCTGCTCGACCAACTCGTCCACAGCCTGCACAGTGCGCGATTCCAGGCCGTACGACGTGGCGAGCGCGACGATGTCGACGGCCAGTGGCGTCCCGAAGAGCTGCTCGAAACGTTCGGTGTCCAGCGTGCTCGCCTGCGGCAGGAACGAGAAGATCCCTCCACCGTCGTTGTCGACCACGACGATCCGTAGATCGGCGTGCCGCTCGGCGAGCGCGACGAGGGCGTTGCTGTCGTGGACGAAGGCCAGGTCACCGAGCAGCACCGCCGATGGCGTTCCCCTCAACGCACGACCCAGCGCCGTCGAGACGACACCGTCGATGCCGTTCGCCCCGCGATTGGCATGGGCTCGGGCTCGTACGCCGCCGAACCACTCGAGATCGCGCACCGGCATCGACGAGGAGACCACCAGTTCGGTGCCCTCGGGGAGGTGCTCGGCGACGAGCCGTGCGACGGCCGGCTCGGTGAGTTCGTCGAACTCGGCGAGCGCCACGGCGATCGCGTCGTCGGCCACCCGCTCGGCGCCGGACCAGCTCGCCGCCCAGCCGGGCACAGGCGTGACGGACACGCCGAGGACGGAATCGATCGAGCAGACGGCGGCAACGTTGTGGTCGGGGTCGATCACACCGGGCCCACCGACCTGGACGAGTGCGGCCCCGTTCGCCACGGCCCGAGCACTCCACTGTGCGAGCACCTTCGACGCCGCCGGGCGCCCGATCCGCACGATGACGTCGGGAAGGTGGGCCTCGGCGAACGCCTCGTGGCGCAGCAGGCTGTCCGCGGTGGTCACGACGCCCGGGAGGTGCCGCATCGCGGAGATCGGGTCGGCGATGATGGGCCAGCCGGTCGCACGGTGCAACGCCGCCACATCGGCGGGATCGACTCCGCTGCGACCACCGACGAGCATCACGCCCCGGGCACGGTCGAGGTCGGCGGGGACGAGGTCGAGACGACGTGGAGGTGACGGCACCGGCGGGCGCTCGATCGCTTCCGGCAGCGGTCCGGGTGTGCCGAGCAACGGCTCGCGGAATGCGAGGTTCAGCTGCACCGGGCCCGAGCGGGCGTGAGCCATGGCGTCGTCGGCGAGTTCACGCCACAGCGAGCGTTCGGCGTGCTCGGGCACACCAGGGTCGCGCGACCAGACGACATGCCTGCCGTACAGGTCGACCTGGTCGATGGTCTGCGGTGCACCGACTCCACGAAGTTCCTCCGGACGGTCGGCGGTGAGCACGATCATCGGCACGTCCGACAACCGTGCCTCGACGACCGCCGGAAAGAAGTTCGCCGCGGCGGTCCCGCTCGTACACAGCAGCAGCGCGGGAGTCCCGTCGAGCCCGAGGCCGAGTGCGACGAACGCGGCCGATCGTTCGTCGTGGACCACGTGGACACGCAGCTCGGAGCGATCGACCAGCGCCAAGGCCATCGGTGTCGATCGTGAGCCGGGGGCCACCACCGCGTGGCGCACCCCGAGGCGGATCCACTGGTCGACGAGTGTTGCGCAGAACGTGGCCTGCACGTCGTTCGGGCGTGGATTCGCGTCGCCGACCATCGTGACGAGACGATAGGCGCATACCGTGTGCACCATGACGGACCCGGAAGGAAATTCCACGCACGACTCGACGACTCCGACCGTGACGGTCCAGGTCTGGTCCGACGTGATCTGCCCGTGGTGCTACATCGGCAAGCGCCGTTTCGCCACAGGTCTCGACCAGGTGCGAGCCGACCTCGCCGCCGACGGGGTCGACGTGTCGTTCGACATCTCCTACCACCCGTTCCAGCTGGACCCCACCGCTGCACCGGGCGTGTCGACGCCGGTCGTCGAGGCATACGCGAAGAAGTTCGGCGGACTCGAACGCGCCGAGGCGATCCTCGCCACGGTCACCGCAACGGCTGCCGACGTCGGCCTCCGGTTCAACATGGACAAGGCACTCCGTGCGAACAC
This sequence comes from Ilumatobacteraceae bacterium, assembly GCA_963829585.1. Taxonomy (GTDB): domain Bacteria; phylum Actinomycetota; class Acidimicrobiia; order Acidimicrobiales; family Ilumatobacteraceae; genus Sva-07. Next base: position 93,561 of record CAWHJD010000015.1, read on the forward strand.
CTTTCTCGCCCATCGGATGATCTGGCTCGCCGGACAACCCGATTCGATCGTCGAGCAGGACGTCGTCAAGGAGCGTCTGCTCGCGGCGTACTTCACCGACGGGCTCGACATCGGGGATCCCGGCGTGCTGGCCGACTGTGCGGCCGAGGTGGGCTTCGATCGCAGCGAGATGATGGAGTTCCTCGCCTCCGACCGTGGCGCTGCCGACGTGACCGCCGAACTCGAGTCTGCGTACGACAACGGGATCACCGCGGTCCCGACCTACGTGCTCGACGGTCAGTGGGCCATTCCGGGCGCACAGGAGCCCGAGACGTTCGCGAAGGTCCTGCGCAAGATGGCCGACCAGGCGGTTGCCCGCGTGGTGGCACCGGAGTCGTGATCGAACGGTTCGTCCTCGCCCACGGCTTCACGCAGACCGCACGATCGTGGTCGACGTTCGCCGGTCTCCTTCGCGACGAACTCCCCGACGCGGAGACGGTCGCGGTCGACCTGCCCGGCCACGGCACCGCTCCCCCGCCGTCCGACGCGGATCTGTGGGAGAGCGCCGCGAGACTCGTCGACGCGGGCGGCACGGCAACCTACGTCGGCTATTCGATGGGTGGTCGGGTGTCGCTCCACGCAGCACTCGCGCACCCCAGGCACGTGCGAGCCCTCGTGTTGATCGGCGCCACCGCCGGGATCGACGACCCGCACGAGCGTCAGGCCCGCCGAGCTGCCGACGACCGCCTGGCCGACCACATCGAGGAGGTCGGCGTCGACGCGTTCATCGACGAATGGCTCGCGAACCCTCTGTTCGCCGGACTCACGGAGCACACGGCGATGCGCGACGACCGACTGCGCAACACCGCCGGCGGGTTGGCGGCCAGTCTTCGAGCCACCGGTACGGGGACCCAGGAACCGTTGTGGGATCGGCTCGGTGAGATCGACGTTCCCGTCCTGGTGCTGGCGGGCGAGCACGACGAGAAGTTCCGCGCCATCGGCGAGCGGATGGCCGGACTGCTCACCGACTCGACCATCGAAGTGATTGCCCACGCGGGCCATTCGGTGCATCTCGAGCAACCGGAGGCGACGGCGGCAGCAGTCGCCCGCTGGCACCGACTCCACGTCGGCTGACGTCAGAGCGCCAGGCCGACCATGGCCAGGATGCCCCAGGCAAGTTGCAGCTTCGCCGGTCGCGCCGAGCACCGGGATGAGCGCCGGCCCGACTGCACCACCGAGCACCGAACGCACCGGAGCGACAGCCAACGGAAGTGCGAGGAACGCCAGCACCACGGGCACTCGCCACATCGCAGCGACCGCGGACAACGCGAACGCAGCGACGACCAGCGCGACGTAGAACCAGCGGGTTCGACGGTCACCGAGCCGGACGGCGAGCGTCTGCTTGCCGACTTCACGGTCGGTCGGGATGTCGCGGAGGTTGTTGACGACGAGCAGGGCACACGCCAACGATCCGACCGCCGCACCCATGACCAGCGACAGCGCGGTCACCGACTCGATGGCGGCATATGTGGTGCCGGCAGTGGCCACCAGCCCGAAGAAGACGAACACGAACACCTCGCCGAGACCCATGTAGCCGTACGGCCGCGGTCCGCCCGTGTAGAACCATCCGGCCGCGATCGCAGCCGCACCGACGACGAGCAGCCACAGCGACGTCGACAGTGCGATCGCCAGGCCGCAGACCGCCGCGACGCCGAACGCAACCATGGCCGCGCGCTTCACGGACGGCGCACTGGCGAGGCCGCCGGCCACGAGGCGGGTCGGTCCGACACGCACGTCGTCGGTTCCCCGAACCCCGTCGCTGTAGTCATTGGCGTAGTTCACGCCCACTTGCAGTGCCAGGCTCACCACGAGCGCAGCGACGACGCGCCACCAGACGATGTCACCCGGTTCGCCGATCGCAGCTGCCGCGCCAACGGCCACCGGAACCACGGCGGCGGGCAGGGTCCGGGGCCGGGCTCCGGTGATCCAACGATTCATGTGTGCGCCATGATGGGGCAATGACAGAGCTGTGGCAACTGGGAGCACTCGAATTGGCCAAGACGATCCGGAGCGGTGAGGCGTCGAGCCGTGAGGTGGTCGAGGCACACCTGGCCCGGGTCGACCGGTGCAACGGCCATCTGAACGCCGTCGTGCGACTGCTGGCCGATGAAGCCCTCGTCGCTGCCGACGCCGCCGATGCCGCTGTCGCCCGCGGCGACGAGCTGGGTCGGCTGCACGGCGTTCCGTGCAGCGTGAAGGAGAACATCGACGTGGCCGGCACACCGACCACCAACGGCGTGGTCGCCCTGGCCGAGGCGGTGGCGACGATCGATTCGCCGACCGTCGAGCGCATGCGGGCCGCTGGCGCCATCCCGTTCGCGCGTACGAATCTGCCCGATCTCGGCCTGCGCGTGCACACCCACTCGCAGCTGCACGGGTTGACCCGCAATCCGTGGAACCCCGACGTGACCGCGGGCGGGTCCAGCGGAGGTGAGGCCTCGACCATCGCATCGGGCATGAGTCCGATCGGGATCGGCAACGACATCGGTGGATCACTGCGGAATCCCGCCCACTGCTGCGGCATCGCGTCGCTCAAGCCGACGGTGGGCGTGATCCCGATGGCCACCGTCGTGCCGCCGGAGGACATGGGACTCTCGTCGCAGTTGATGGTCGTCGAGGGTCCGATGGCGCGTCACGTCGCCGACGTTCGCGCCGGCCTCGAGATCCTGGCCGGCCAGCACTGGCGCGATCCGCGCAGCGTGACCGCCGTGCTCGCCGACTCGGCTCCCGGCGAACGGCTTCGCATCGCTGTGCTCCTCGATCCACCGGGGGGACGCACCGATCCGGGCATCGCCGGCGCGATCCGCGCCGTCGCCGACCGGCTGTCCGATGCCGGCCACGACGTCGTGGAGGCAACCCCTCCGAGTTACGAGCGAACGATCGACCTGTGGCGGATGCTCATGATCGACGACGTGCGCGCCCAGCGCGAACTGCTGGGGTTGGTGTTGGGATCGGACGCGTTGTCGCTGCTCGACCAGTTCGACATCACCTCGCAGCCGACGAGGTTCCCCGATACGCACCTGATGCACTTCGAGCGTTACGGCATCATGCGGGGCTGGGCCGCGTTCCACCAGGAGTACCCGGTGATGATCTCGCCCACGTGGGCCCAGCGGGCCTTCGCCCATGGCGCCGATCTCGATGTGGAGTCCGGCGTCGCGATGATGACGGACACGATCCGCCCGGTCATTCCGTCGAACCTGCTCGGCACGCCTGCCGTCGTGACACCTGCCGGGGTGGTCGACGGGCTGCCGGTCGGCGTCCAGGTGATGGGCGACCATTTCAGCGATCTCCGCTGCCTCACCGTCGCTGCCGAGATCGAGTCGCTGGTCGGCACGATCACGCCGATCGACCCGGTCCTGACTGCGTACACGTGACGAGCAGACTCGTCGCGATCGACGAGCCGGGCGGTCCGGGCTTCGTCGCCGAACTCCGACGGATCTGGGGAGCCGGCGACGCCGCGTTCCCCGTCGACCAGCGACTTCCGCGGTCGGCCAGGACGGCCCTCTTGGGGGCGATGCGTGTCGGCGACCCCGTCGAGCCGGGAGACGCCCTGGTGGTCGCCACGAGTGGATCGACCGGCGAGCCGAAAGGAGTCGTCCTCACCCACGACGCCGTTGCCGCGTCCGCCGACGCCACCAGTCGCCGACTCGGCGTGACCGATGACGACCACTGGCTGGCGTGCCTTCCCCTCTCGCACGTCGGTGGGCTGTCGGTGGTCACACGGGCTCTCCACGTCGGCACGAGGCTCACGGTGCTGCCCGGCTTCGATGCCGGCGCGGTGAACAGCAGCGGAGCGACACTCGTGTCGCTGGTGGCGACGGCGCTCCCGAGGGTGCAGGCCGAGAGGTTCCGGGTGATCGTGCTCGGGGGGAGCCGGCCGCCGGCCGATCGACCGGCGAACACCGTCACGACGTACGGCATGACGGAAACGGGCAGTGGCGTCGTCTACGACGGCGTCCCGCTCGACGGTGTCGAGGTGCGGATCGCCGACGATGACCAGATCCTGTTGCGGGCGCCCATGCTGCTGCGCTGCTATCGCGACGGCACCGTGCCGCTCGATGCCGACGGATGGTTCCCGACCGGCGATCTGGGCCGATGGCTCCCGGACGGACGGCTCCACGTCGACGGCCGGCGCGGCGATCTGATCATCACCGGCGGGGAGAACGTGTGGCCCGAGGCCGTCGAAGCCGCGCTCGCCGACCATCCCGACGTGGCCGAGGTGATGGTGCGCGGCGTCCCCGATCCCGAATGGGGTCAGCTCGTGGAGGCCGTCATCGTGCCAGGTCGGTCGGTGCCGACGCTGGAGTCCGTTCGCGACCACGTGAAGCAGCGACACCCGGCGTTCATGGCGCCGAAGCGGATCGAGATCGTGTCGTCGCTCCCCAGGACCGCGATCGGCAAGCTGCGCCGTGGGTGAGCTGCGTCGGTCGACGGTCAGCCGGCCGCGGCAACGCCGGCGCCACCGTCGATGACGTACGTCTCGCCGGTGATCCAGCCGGCAAGATCACTCGCCAGGAACGTTGCGAGGTTGGCGATGTCCTGTGGCTCGCCCAGGCGCTTCAGGGGAAGGCGCGCAGCGAGTTGCTCTCCGAAGTTGTCCACGAGGACGGCCGCGAAGTCGGTCACGACGAGTCCCGGAGCGATACCGACCACGCGGGTCGGGCCCAGTTCCGACGCCAGCTGTCGTGTCATGTGGATCAACGCTGCCTTGGTCAGGTTGTAGACGCCGAGGCCGCCGCCGTCCGTTCGCAGACCACCGACCGAGGCGATGTTGACGATCGTTCCGGGCTTCGTCTTGAACGACTGCTCCCACGCCGCGCGGCACCACAGCAGCGGTGCTTCGAGGTTGACCTGGAACGTCTTGTCGTAGCGGCCCTTGTCGACGTCGAGCGTGCGCCCGTAGTACGGGTTGGTCGCAGCGTTGTTCACGAGGATGTCGAGCGCACCGAAGCGTTCGATGGTGGCCGACACGGCCCGCTCACCGGCGTCGGCATCGCCCGCGTTCGCGGCGAAGATCTCGACCTCGCCATCCATCTCGGCGGCAGCTGCTTCGAGTTGCTCCTGCTTGCGGCTGTTGATCATCACCTTGGCACCTGATGCGGCGAACGACGCGGCGATCGCCTTACCGATGCCCTTCGATGCGCCGGTGACCAGTGCGACCTTGCCCTCGAGTGAGATCTCCATGGCCGCCGACGCTACGTCGACAGCAGGAGTCAGTACGAACCGATGAACTCGAGATCGGACGTGCGCAGCCGACAGAACTCGACCCTGACGGTTCGCCGTTCCCATTCGACGACCACGTCCGGCGGCGTCTCGACGCCATCGTTGTCGGAGTCGTCGACGCACAGTCGACGACCGACGGGTGCCATGGCAGTCGCATCTTCACGGAAGTCGACCACGTTGCCGAATTCGTCGCGTCTCGATCTGAGTCGGTGCGCCGACTTCCATGGGTTGTGGGTACCGCATCTGGGTTTGGAGTTGGCCTGATCGGTGCCGCCGTCGTCTCGTTCCCACTCGGCGAGGTGGTCGACCTGACAGAGTCGGGCGGGCACGGTGCAACCGAGATGATCGCACGAGTGCGCCAGGAGCAGCGCCATCTCCCGGGCGACTCCCGAGAACAGGCGACGCTTCCGGCCGGCATCGACCACGACGCCTGCTCCGTCGATCACGACCCGTCGAACATGGCCGATCACTGCTGCAGCGAGCACGTCGTCGGGCGACACGCGGGTCCCGGTGTCCGCCTCCATCCGCTCCACGCCGAGATCGACGTCGAGACCGGACCCAGGATCATCACCGGTGATCCGGCGAATGACAAGGCGCTCGAACGTGTCGAGGCCCACGAGCAGATTGAGCACGCGTACGGGAGCAATGCCATCAGCAGGCGCCACGACGGCTGCACGGAAGATGGCCACGAGCGCGTCGAAGCGACGTTGCGAATCGGAGCGGGGCAGCGCCGATGCCGGTGCGTCCGGGCCGGACTCCGCTGTGCGGGCGGCGACGTCCCTGTCGAACTCGGCCTGGACGAAACGATCGAAGATCGCCAGCAACTCCGCCGTCACGAGACCCGAACCACCGCAGGCTCGCACGTCGATCGCTCCGCCGACCTCCATCACCGACGCCTTCCGACGAGCCTCGGATGCTTCGTCGTCGCGTTGCGCACCGTCGAGGTCGGCAAGTGTCTCCCAACGGCGGGCGACGACGCGGAACTCCTCGTACGAGAGGTGCTCGGCGTGTTGCAGCAACAGCGACGATGCAGCGTCGAGCTGGTCACCGACGCGCGGGTGGACGCTGAGCCGAGCCAACTCGTTCGCCTGCGCCGAGCCGATGTGTCCGTCGTGGAGGGCGTCGGCGAGCCCATCGACGATGTTCAGGGCAGCGGCGAGACGTCGCAGTCGTGTGGCGTCGCCGGCTGGGCAGTTGATCTGGGCGCGTACCCAGTGCTTCATCGTGCGATGGCCGTCGAGAGTGTGCAGGGCACGGCGCTGACCCTCCTGCACGATGGCCGCCATCTCTGCCTCGGTTCGCCGCCGCTCCATCTCGAGCACCCGGAAGCGCTCGGTCAGTTCGTCGTCGGTGACGTCGAACAAGTTCTCAACGAGCGTCGAGTACATGAAGCAGACGCTATCGTACAGATGTGCGAGATGCAACATCGCACTCGAAATAATGTTCGCTATTTTGCGTGCATCACGGACGTTGCTCGGCCAGGTGCTCGACGACCACGACCCGTGCGGGAATGTCGACCAGCGTGGCGAACACGCTCGACGCCGCCTGGAGCGCCAGGACGACGACCAGCCAGGTGGTGAACCCGAGCCCCACCCCGAACGACTGGAACAGGCTGAACGGGAACGTGGCCGCGCCGGCGATCAGACCCGCGACGACGAGGCGGCCGACGACACCCCAGAAGTGACCGTCGGTGAGTTGCCAGCTCCGGCGGACACCGATGCCGTGACCCCCCATGGCCGCGATCGCGGTGGCGAGAGACAGTCGTCCGAGGATCAGGAACGCCAGGGCCATCGTCGCGAGGAATCCGAAGACGGCCGCGACTGCGACGACTCCCCCGTCAGCACCCACGCCGAGGGCGACCAACATCGGCGCGAAGGCTGCGAGCGTCGTGCCGGCCGAGATGCCCGCAACCGCGAGCAGCGATGCGAACACCGCCGGGGACCGGCGAACGGAGTCGGCGACATCGTCGACGCGCGACGTGTCGTCGACCGTCCCGGCACCGACCCTCGACGCAACCCGCGCCGAGAGCGCAGCGGTCCAGGTCCAGGCGATGACGAGCACGACGCCGAGCGCGATCATCCAGGGCACCGCACCGATCAGGATGTCGCGTCCCAGTTCGCCCACGCGGTCCAGCTCCGCGTCGGTCAGCAACACCGTGTCGCTCGACCGGAACGTCCGGTCGAAATCCAGGAGGTCGCGGATCTCGCGTCCCTTGCCGCTGTTGAAGACCGCGACGACGAACACGCCGACCAGCGCCGTCGCAGCGACCCACACCACCGCGATCATCCAGCCGACACGCCCAGCCACGACCTTGAATGCCGCGAACGAATCCTCGAACCACGCGGAGAACGAGTACGGATCACGGTGCGGCACCTGTCCGGTCTGCGGTGCACGCAGGTTGCTCCAGCTGCTGCCGTCCCACCAACGCCACGTCCACAGCTGCTCGGGGTCGGGGTACCAGCCCGGCGGCGGCATCCGTGGCGGCGAGGTCGGCGCGGTCACGGTGCGACCGTATCCAGCTCAGTCGTGGACTTGGCGGAATCCGAGCGGCGCTGATCCGGCCCAGTGGTGGGCTTGGAGTACTTCGAGTTCGCGCCGGCGCATGACTGCGGCCTCGTCGGACTCCGCGTGGTCGTAGCCGAGCACGTGCAGCACCCCGTGGACGACCAGCAGCGCGATCTCGTCGTCGATCGTGCCGGCGTGCTCGGCGAACTGTTCGCACGCGACGGCCGGGCTGATCACGACGTCGCCGAGCAGGGTCGGAACGCCCGGTGTCGGATCGTCGTCCATCGGGAACGACAACACGTCGGTCGGGCCGTCCTTGCCCATGTACTCGACGTTCAACGCGGCGATCTCGGATGCGTCGACGAACGTGAGCGTCAGTTCGCCGGTGGCCGACTCGGCGCCCAGCGCACGTTCGGCAAGTCGCCGCCACCGGTCGAGGTCGATGATCACCGTCGGCGAGTCGTCGGGACTGCGCTCGTCGGCGGCAACGACCGTGACGTCACCGCCAGACACGTCGGTCACGGAGTGGCTGCCCGCTCGCTCTGCAGCTCGTACGCCGCCACGATGTCGGCAACGATCTTGTGGCGCACGACGTCTGCGCCCGAGAGCCGCACGAACGCGAGGCCATCGATACCGTCGAGCGTCTTCTCCAGGCCTGCGAGCCCGCTCTTTCCGGTCGGCACGTCGACCTGGGTCGTGTCACCCGTGACCACCACGCGTGACCCGAAACCGATGCGCGTGAGGAACATCTTCATCTGCTCGGGCGTCGCGTTCTGCGCCTCGTCGAGGATGATGAAGCTGTTGTTCAACGTACGACCGCGCATGAAGGCGAGCGGAGCGACCTCGACGACCTGACGCTCGAGAAGGCGCTGGACAGCGTCGGGATCGAGCATGTCGTAGAGCGCGTCGTAGAGCGGCCGCAGGTACGGATCGATCTTGGCCATCAGGTCACCGGGCAGGAATCCCAGCCGTTCCCCCGCCTCGACGGCGGGCCGGGTGAGGATGATGCGCTGCACCTCCTTGGCCTGCAACGCACGCACCGCCATGGCGACGGCGAGCCACGACTTGCCGGTGCCCGCAGGACCCAGTCCGAACGTGATGACGTTCTCGGCAATGGCATCGATGTAGCGCTTCTGGCCGGCCGTCTTCGGCTTCACCTGGCGGCCCTTGGCCCCGCGCAGCACCTGGTGCGACAGGATCTCACTCGGTCGCTCACTCGCCAGCACCATCGCGACGACGCGGTCGAGCGTGACGTCGTCGAGCTGCTGCCCGCTCTGCAACAACGTCGAGAGTTCCTCGAACAGGCCGGCGACACCCGCGACCTCGGCCGGCTCGTCGCCTGCGATGCGCACTTCGTTGCCGCGCACACTGATCTGCACACTGGGGAACTGCTGCTCGATGAGGCGGAGGTACTGGTCACGCGGACCGACGAGAGCGGTCATCACGTGTGTGCCGGGAACGACGATCGTCGTGGAGGTGCTCGTTGTCATGTGTCGATGCGACGAACACGGAGTGCCGGCGCTCCCCCCAGGTTACTGGCCGTCACCGGGGGGTCGACAACGCATTGTGCGACTGACCCTCGTGCCGACCGAGCGAGTACTACCGTCGGGCGAGCCATGGTTCCGCGTCTGTCCATCGCCCTGGTCGCCGCCGGGATCGCCATGTCGACGTCGGCGCCCGTCGCCATTGCGCAGGCCACCGGTCTGCGCCCCGCGGCCGATGCCGCCGAATTGAATTTCGGCACCGCGGTGACCATGGACGCGGTGGACTCCGACGAGGCATACCGCAACCTGCTCGTCGACAACGTCAACATGGTCTCGACCGTCGACGAAGTGGACTTCGCCGTGATCCAACCCGAGCCCGGCGTCTACGACTTCACCCGCGCCGACGCCCTCGTCGATTTCGCCGCAGCGAACGACATGTCGGCCCGCGGTCATCGACTGATCACCACCGACGGGCTTCCCGACTGGATCGTCGACGGCACCTGGACCGCCGAAACGCTCGGCAAGGTGCTGAGCGACCACGTGACCGCCGTCGTCGGCCGGTACGCGGAACGAAATCCGGGTGTGGTCACCCAGTGGGACGTGGTCGACGAGGCATTCCTGCCGGACGGAACGCTGCGCGACTCGATCTGGCGCCGCGTGATCGGTGACGACTACCTCCGTATCGCATTCGAAGCGGCGCGAGCAGCCGACCCTGCGGCGCAGTTGTTCTACGACGACTTCTACGACGACCTGTCGGTCACGCAGGACGCCGTGGACAACGGCGTCGCGATCGTGCCGGGAGCCTCCACGGAGCGATCGAACTGCGCGGACGTGGCGAAGTGTGTCGGGGTCCAGGCCACCCTGGCCGCCCTCGTCGCCGCCGGAGTGCCCATCGATGCCGTCGGGCTCCAGTCGCGGATCCGCTCCCCCGATCCGGTCGACATCACCCGGTTCTCGACCTGGGTCGAAGACCTCGGTCTGCGCTGGGCGATCACCGAGTTCGACGTGCCGCTCCCCGTCACCGAGATCGACAATCCCCAGTCGTTGGCCTTCCAGGCCGAGGTGTACGCCGACACGTTGTCGGCCTGTGTCGAATCGACCGCATGCGACACCTTCGTCACCTGGGGCGTCACCGACCGGGTTCCACCCACACCCGACTCGACCGGCGGAGCATTCGGCGGGGCCTTGTGGTTCGATGCGGCCGACGCTCCCAAACCGGCATTCGACGCGATGGTCGCAGTACTCGAACAGTCCTCGACGACCGTGCCGACCGCCGTGGCCGCCACCGACGCCTCGCCGACGACGTCGACCCCGGTCTCCGACACGATCGTCACGCCGACGGACGGGACGGGCACCGACACGGGCGTCGTGACGGGCATCGCGATCGGCGGCCTCGCTCTCGCGTCCATCGCCGGTGTCGTCGTGATGCTGCGTCGTCGACGGTGACCCGAATCGAACTGGAGGCGACGATGAGAATCGAACTCATGTACACGGCTTTGCAGGCCGTTGCCTAAACCACTCGGCCACGTCGCCAGTCAGGTGCGAGGCTAGCGGCACCACCTCGAACTCAGGCAGTCGATGCCCGAGCAGCCTGCTCGTCGAACCACGCGCGGAGGCGACGAAGCCCCTCGTCGATCGACACCGCCGGGGTGTAACCCAGGTCATCGCGCGCCGGTCGGGAGTCGAACCAGTGCGCTGTGCCGAGCTGCTCGGCGAGGAACTGGGTGAGTGGCGGTTCGTCGCTGCGTCGCAGGAACGGCCACACCCGCTCGACCACGGCGCCGGCTGATCGCCCGACTCGCAGCGACACGTCACGGGGGGCGAAGGCAACGCCGGCCGCCGAGCAGATCCCCTCGACCAGCTCGCGGATCATCCGGGGTTCGCCGTTGGACACGACATACGCCCGACCCGAGCACGGTGCACCCGGATGCACGGCGTCGAGCGCTGCGACGAGAGCCGCAACGGCGTTGTCGAGGTAGGTGGTGTCGACCAACGCGCGACCGCCGCCGACCAGCGCGAGACGACCGGCACGCGCGCGCTCGACGATCCGGCCGACGAGTTGCGTGTCGCCGGGCCCCCACACGAGGTGCGGCCGGACGGCCACCACGCCCACGTCGCCGGAAGCTGCGTCGAGCGCGACGATCTCGGCCATCGCCTTCGACTCGGGATACCAGGCACGCCGGCGACCCAGGACCGGCGCGTCGGCAGCTCCGCCGACGATCGGCTCGCCGCCGTGGGCGACGGATGGCGACGACACGTACACCACCCGAGGCACACCTCGGTCGAGCGCGGCTGCCACGACGTTCGCAGTTCCGTCGACGTTGACCGACCGGTAGTCCTCCCACGGCCCGACGACTCCGACCTTCGCTGCGACGTGCACGACCGCGTCGCAGCCGGCGGCCGCCTCCGTCACGACCGCGCGGTCGCGGATGTCGCCGAGATGTTGGGAGACAGCGGGATCCACCATCGCCGAGCGGCTGCGCTGCACGCACACGACGTCGTCGCCGCGGGAGACGAGCGCGTTCGCCACGCCGGCACCGATGAGGCTCGATCCGCCGGTCACCAGGACCTTCATCGCGTCACGCAAGTCTCCGGACGCGTCGCCCGGCCAACACGCCATCCGCCCACTCGGCCACAACGGCACGATCGATCTTCGCATTGTGACGGATGTCGACCGGGAGCGACGGCGCGGTCAGCACGGCGGCGATCGGAAGGTCGACGATCGAGCGCACCGCGTCGGCGACCTCCGCCTCCGCCGCACCGGCAACCGCAGCCGGATCCTCGAGCACCACGACGAGCTGTTGACTCCCGACAGGTCCGACACCGACCGCGGCACAGCGTGCGACGCCGAGCGCACGTTCCACCACCCGTTCGACCGGAACCGGGGTGATCGGGCCGTCGACGCCGTGGATGAGGTGCACGGCCCGGCCCTCGACCCACAGTCGACCGTCGGCATCGACATGGCCGACATCGCCCGATCGATGCCACGCCCCCGCACCCGGCCGAGCAGCGCGCTCTGTCGCCCACAGCCCGAGATAGCCCTCCGACACCCAGGGAGCACGGACCAGGATCTCCCCCATCACGCCGACGGCCACCGCATCGGGCACCTCGGTGGCATCGAAGTCGAGCGGCACGATCCGCACCTGCGCGCCCGAGACCGGGTGACCCACGCACACGCCCCCATCAGGGTCGGTTGCCTCGGCAGCGAGGATCTCACCGAGTTCGATGTCGGCGACCGGTAGCACCTCCGTCATGCCGTACGGGGTGTGCAGCGTGGCATTCGGAGCGAGCCGGGCGACAGCCTGGAGTGTCTCCGACGGGACCGGCGCACCGGCGGAGAAGACGACCCGAAGTGCCTCCAGTCCCGCCAGGCGTGACCCGTCGGCGGTCGCAACGACGTTGGCGAGCGCCGACGGCGACGCGAACGCCAGCGTCGCCCCGATCCTCGTGCACGCCTCGTCGAGCGTGGCGGCCGTCAGTTCGGCCGGCTTCGTGACGTCGCAGTTCGGCAGAGCGGTCGGGATCCCGAGGGCCGGACCGTAGAGCGCGAACGGAGCGAAGGCGGCCACGAGCCGGTCGCCCGCGGTAATCGAGTACGTGGCCGCGAGCGCGTCGCGTTGCGCCACGAGTTGACGATGCAGGTAGCGCACGCCCTTGGCGGGGCCGGTCGCACCGGAGGTGAAGAGGACCGCGGCCACGTCGTCGCCCGACGGTTCCGGTGGGAGTTCACCCGCGTCGGCCACGACGAGATCGGCCACATCGAGCCGCGTGGCCCGGGGAGCCCAGCGCAGACCCCTCGATGCGGCCAGCGCCCGTTTCGGGCCGATGACCCAGGACGGACGGGTCGAGCGCACCGCTCGGCCGAGCCCCTGGAGCCCGAGTCCACGATCAGCGATCACCGTCACACCACCGGCGCGCCACACCCCGTACACCGCCGCGACGAGATCCACACCGGGCGGCGTGAGCATGGCGACCCGGTCACCGGGCTGCATTCCTCGGCGGACCAGGTCGACGGCGACCCGTTCGACTCGCCGTGCCAACTCGGCGAACGTGATCGATTCGCCGGTCGCGAGATCGACGAAGGCCTCACGCCCGCCGTCGGGTGCGGCCAGGATCCCCGACCACACCGACGCCTCGGCCGTCGGCTCGCCGGCTGCTACGGGCACCGATGCCAGCCGACCCTCGAACAGGTCCCCGAGCCATGCGTCGGCGACACCTGCGACATCTGCCTCCGCCATCACGAGGTGACTTGCCTTCGCGAAGCGGTGCGTCGTCGTGTTCGGGAACCGCGCGGCCAGGTCGGCGGCGAAGTCGTCGTTGAACACAGGGTCCTTCGCCCCCCACGCCAACAGCACCGGGGCGCGCACGCTCCCGAGGCGTTCGGCCACCTCGGCGATCGCGGTCTCGGACGGATGACCGGGGCTCAAAGGGATGTCGTCGACGAAGTCGGCGATCGCAGCCCGCGAGGGGGCAGTCCGATACGGCGCCCTGAACGCTTCCCGATCGACCTTCGAGATCCGGCCACGCGACAGCCGCGGCGTGCCGTCGACGAAGATCGATGTGCCTCGGCACACGAAGTCCAGGATCGGCGCCCACGCGGCGAGTCGAATGATCGACGGCGCCTTGCGACCCTCGGGAACGGCGATGCCGGTATTGCACAGGATCAGACCGGCGACCTGACGCGGGTCCTGGACGACCCACCCCATGGCGATCGCTCCCCCCCAGTCGTGCGCCGCGACCACGAGAGGCGCCGAGCCCGGCAGCCCGAGTGCCACGATCACGTCATCGAGATCGCGCACCCGATCGGCGTAGCGTCGGCGTTCGACCCGATCGCTGAAGCCCATGCCCAGCTGATCGACGGCGACGACCCGGTAGCGGCCGTGCAGGCGCCGCAGGAACGTCGCCCAGGCGTAGCCCCACGTCGGATTGCCGTGGACGCACAGCACCGTGGGCGTCGACGAGGCGTCGGCACCCTCGGGAACGCCGGTGTCGAGCACGTGCCAACGATGAGTGCCACCGGTATGGCTGACCACGTCGACGAATCTCGACCACTCGGGTTCGAGATTCCAGCGACGCCAATCGTCATCGGTCGGTGGGTGCGGCGACCACGACGCTGCCTCACCGGCGGTGTCGACCGCAGCCGTCACCAGACGATTTCGGTGAAGCTGGTGTTCAGGCCGGAACCGATGCCCATGCAGAGCACACGATCGCCGACCTGGATCCGGTCCGCGACGCTCGCGAGCGTGATCGGAATCGCCGCTGGGCCGACGTTGCCGTACTGCGGAAACGTGAGCGGCGCCCGGTCCGGATCGATGCCGAGACGCTCGGTCATCAGCCGGGTGTGCACCTGGCTGATCTGGTGGATGATGTACCAGTCCATGCCGAGCTCCCAGTCGAAGTCGTGCCCGGCATGCTTCCAGGCCGCCTCGCCGGCGTCGAGGCCTGCCACCAGGAGGCCGTGGGTGTCGGTGGTCATCCGCTCGAGATCACCGACACACAGCTGGTTGTGCTGTGTGGCGGCCCGGGCGACGCCACCGACGAGACGGTGGGCCTCGGGATGCTCGTCGAGGCGGCACAGCACTGCGGCCGCAGCGCCCGATCCGAGCGTCAGCGAGGCGAACTCGGCGAAGACGTCGGCAGCCTCGATGTTCGGTTGCTGCAGACGGGCGATGGTGTTCTGCTGGACGTAGCGACTTCCCTCGCCGTCGACGATCAACGCGTAGTCGATCGCTCCGGCATCGATCGCGTTGGCGGCGATCTGCATGCCGTTGATGAATCCGAGGCAGGCATTGCCGACGTCGAAGTTGAGACAACTCGGGGCCAGCTGGAGTTGGTGATGTACCGCACACGCCACAGACGGCTCGAGATGGTGCTTGCAGACCGACGTGGAGATGAGCATCCCGACCCGGCTGGGATCGATGCCCGACGCGTCGAGGGCGGCCTGGCCCGCCATCGCAGCCGCCTGGTCGAAGGTGACGCCTTCGGGCCACCACCGACGCGCCTCGATGCCTGCGAGCTCGGACAGCGTTCCGGCCTTGAGGCCGGTGCGTTCGTAGGTCTCCGCCAGCTGTTCGTCGATCCACGCCGACGTGACGATTTCGGGTGCTTCCACCGCTTCCACCGACAGAACGCCGACATTTCGGTGGGTGATCACGGAGTTCTCGGTCATCGACGGTCCTTTCCCATGGATCGGGGAAGCCTACGCCATTGCCGGGCTCCGGCTCGGTCGGCGGCCAACTGAATGGGTCAGGTAGGTTCGGCGCACCGAACGAACGACGAACAAGGGGGCAGGGGATGGAACTCGGACCGGGAAAGGTGGCGGTCGTCACGGGTGGAGGAAGCGGCATCGGGCTGGCGCTCGCCAACGCCTTCGCTGCGGCGGGATGCAACGTGGTGCTCGCGGACGTGCAACAGGACGCCCTCGCTGCCGCCGCCGTCGAGGTCGGCGCGCACGGTGTCGACGTACTGACGGTGGCGACCGATGTCAGCAAGGCCGAGCAGGTCGGTGCGCTCGCTGCGGCGACCATGGAGCGGTTCGGTGCCGTGCACGTCGTGTGCAACAACGCCGGGGTCGGCGGGCTCGGCGATCCCTGGTTCGGCCCGATCGAGTCGTGGGACTGGGTCGTCGGTGTGAACTTCTGGGGTGTGGTCCACGGTGTCCGTGCGTTCCTGCCGCACATCGCGATGTCCGGTGGCGGCCACATCGTCAACACCGCGTCGATGGCCGGTCTCTATCCGGGGTTCGCCGCCCCGTACGACGCCACGAAGCACGCCGTCGTCGCGCTCACCGAGGGCCTCTACTCCAGCATGCAGGCAGCGCAGTTGCCGATCGGCGTGAGCTGCCTGTGTCCCGGCTGGGTGAAGACCGGCATCGCGCACTCCGAACGCAACTGGCCGCAGACGTTCGGCGACGCACCAACCCGTGATGCCGGTCAGGAGGTGAGCCTCAACTACCTCCGCCGAGCGATCGACGAGGGCATGCAGCCGGGTGCTGTCGCCGACCTGGTCGTCGATGCGGTGCGCACCGGTCGGTACTGGATCTTCCCGCACCCCGACTGGCTCGAGATCGCCGTCGAGCGCTTCCACAGCATCGGCGAGCAACTGAATCCGTCACCGCCGGAGGAATTCCCCGGGATGCCGCCTCGTTCGCAGATGATCGCCGAGGTCATTGCCGCGATGACCCCACCCGGGTGACGGCGGGCCGTCAGAGTCGGTAGACCCGAGCGGCGGTGCCGCGAAGCATGGCGTCGCGTTCGGAGGACGAGAAGTCGGCGATCATCTTCTTGAACCCGTTCCACACGACCCGGTACGACAGCGAGAACCGGTCGACGGGGAAGTTCGACTCGAACATGCAGCGAGCGGGTCCGAACTGTTCGATGGTGTGGAGGTAGTAGCGACGCTGGGCCGCGACGAATTCGTCCGACGTCGGCGGACGATCTGCGGTGTGCCACCCGAATCCGTTGTCCGGCATGGCCAAGCCACCGATCTTCGCCACCACGTTGGCGCAGGTGGCGATGTCGGCGATGTCGTCAGTCCATTGCCGGTAGATCTGCTCACGTTGCGACGCGTAGGGTCCGACACCGAGCGGCGTTCCGAAGTGGTCGAGCACCATCGAAGTGCCGGGGACCGAGCGAGCGAGATCCGCGAAATCCTGGTTCTGGTAGTGGTAGTGCCACGTGTCGTACGTGAGGCCGCGCTCCCCCAGCCTGGCGACACCGGCACGAAACCGTGGGTCGGCATACAGCCCGGCGGGGGCACGTCCCGGAATGGACAGCAGGTCCGGGTGGAGCGCGTGGGAGCCGGCGTGGCGGATGCCGCGCAGGCGACCGTGCGACGCCTCGTCGTGGGCGTCGAGCACCTCGTCGAGGCGTTCGAGGTCGGTCAGGTCGGCGTGAGCGACGATGCCACCCATCACCGGTCGCGGCGAGCGTTCGGCCTCGCCGGTCACGAACTCCGTCTCGCCGACCGGGGCGAGTTCCGAACGACCTTCACGGCGGTACGCCGCGCCGCACTCGACGAAGACCGTGTCGACGACATGGTGACCGCTGGCGAGGTCGGCCAGCAGCTCGTCGAGCCCGTAGGGCAGGGAACCTCCGACCGGCCAGAGGTGATGGTGCGGGTCGATGATCGCCGCACCGGGATCGACCACGTCCTCGACGACCGACTCGAGCCATTCCCGGCTCCCGGGTTCGGGTGTGGCGCTCTCGATGGAAGCCTCGCTCATGGTCCGACGCTAGTCATCTCGTGGTGGCAGGCGGCGTGGCGGGCGACCAGTGTCGGGTTCCCGGACGTAGAAGGTCCTTCCTCCTCTGGCCACGGCAGTGGCCTCCGACGACAGTGGAAGCATGAGCGATGACGCGATGAATCATCGGGTCGGCTCGGGTGCCGTGGATGCGCGCATCGGGCATGCGGGCACGCGGATCGACCTGGACGACGTGTCGAAGCTGTATCGCATCGGCGAGGTCGACGTGACTGCCCTCGATGGCATCAACCTCCACGTCGACGAAGCCGCGTTCGTCGCCATCGTCGGGCCGTCGGGTTGCGGCAAGACGACGCTGCTGAACATGATCGGGGCGCTCGACACGCCGACGTCCGGTTCGGTACGAGTCGACGGAGTGGACGTGAGTGGCGCCTCGCAGGCAGACCGCGCCGTGCTGCGACGCCACACCGTCAGCTTCATCTTCCAGACGTTCAACCTGTTCCCCGGCCTGACCGCATTCGAGAACGTGCAGTTCGGCGCCGACGCTGCGCAGCGGTCCGACCCGGCGGTGCGAGCACAGCACGCCTTGGCCCAGGTCGGCCTGGCCGAGCGGCACCACCACTTCCCGCATCAGATGTCGGGAGGCGAACAGCAGCGCGTGGCGATCGCACGAGCACTCGCGACCGGCAATCCGATCATCCTGGCCGACGAACCCACGGGCGAACTCGACTTCCGCACCGGCGTCCAGATTCTCGGGGTTCTCGAAGAGCAGGCTCGCGCAGGGATGACCGTGCTCGTGGTGACCCACAACCGCGAGATCGCCAGAGTCGCGGATCGGGTGATCGAACTCTCGAGCGGCCGAATCGTCTCCGACGGTCCACCGGCCGGCGGCAAGGCCGACATCGGGGAGCTCCAGTGGTGACGGGTCGCCGCGTCGGATTGTGGCTGCGATGGTCGGTGCGCGATCTGCGTTCACGTTGGGTGTCCGTGGTGGCGATCGCCCTGGTGCTGGCCATCGGTACCGGGGTGTACGCCGGACTCGGAAGCACCGCCGAATGGCGACGTCAGTCCAACGACGCGAGCTTCGCCGCACTCGCGATGCACGACCTCCGTGCCACCCTGAGCCCCGGGACGTTCGCAGAGCAGGGGTCGCTGGCGGACGCGGTTGCGGGGATCGAGGACGCAGCTTCGGTGAGTGCGACGGCCGAACGGCTGGTCGTCGACAGCCAGGTCGACACCGGCACCGTTGGCGGATCCGACTCGGTGCTGGTTCCGGCGCGTCTGGTGGGGATGACCTTCGACGCTGCCGATCCCGTCGACGACGTCTGGATACGTGACGCCACGGAATCGACGGACGATCCGACCGACCAGGCGTCTGCGGTCCTCGAGGCCAAGTTCGCGGATCATCGCGGTCTTCCTGTCGAGGGGATCGTCACGGTGACAGGTGGACACACGCTCGCCTACAGCGGGCTGGGCATGACTCCCGACGACTTCTTCTACGAAGGACCGGAGGGCACGATCTTCGCCGGAGGCGAACTCGCCGTCGTGTATCTGCCGCTCGCCACGGCACAGGACATCAGCGGCCACGTCGGGATGGTGAACGATGTCGTCCTCACGCTCGTCGACGGCGCCGATCGAGACGCGATCGAGGCGCAACTCGCCACTGCGATCTCCGATCTGGGTCTCAGCGCCACGGTGACCACTCGGGACGACTCCGATGCCGTCCGGGTGCTGTACGAGGACATCGACAACGACCAGCGGTTCTGGAACGCGCTGTCGGCGCTGGTCCTGGTCGCGGCGGCCCTGGCAGCGTTCAATCTCATCAGTCGGATCGTCGAAGCGCAGCGTCGTGAGATCGGCATCGGAATGGCCCTGGGCGTCCCACGCGGAGAGCTCGCCATCCGTCCGCTCCTCATCGGCGTGCAGGTTGCGATCATCGGCACGATCGCAGGAATCGGGTTCGGACTCCTCGTCGGCGACGCCTTCGGACACCTCCTGGAGTCGTTCGTGCCGCTCCCGGAGCGCCGCACACCCTTCCAGCTCGGTGTCTATGGCCGTGCGGCCGCGCTCGGCATCGCGATCCCCGTCGTCGCCAGTGCGCTACCGGTCTGGCGGGCGCTCAGGGTCGAACCGATCGAGGCGATCCGTACCGGTCATCTCACCGCCAGGAGCAGCCGGCTGAGCACCTTCGCCGGCCGCATCCGGCTGCCCGGTTCGTCGATCACCCAGATGCCGTTCCGCAACGTGGTGCGCACCCCCCGCCGGTCGGCGATGACTGCGATCGGGGTGGGTGCCGCCATCACGGCCCTCGTTGCCGTACTCGGAATGATGGACAGCTTCGATCGGACGATCCAACAGGGCAACGACGAGTTCACCAAGGCGAACGCCGACCGCATCGTGGTGCAGCTCGACACCTTCTACCCCACCGGCTCCGATGTGGTCGCCGACATCGGTGCAGCCCCGTCGGTCGGGCGCATCGACGCCGGACTCCGCCTCCCTGCCACCGCCCTCGCACGCGAGTCCGATTCGAACCTCGATCTCCTGGTCGAGTTCGTCGACTTCGAGACGGCGGTCTGGGCGCCCACGATCGAGGAGGGCGACGTCCCGGCGACCGGTGGTGGAATCCTGCTGGCGCGCAAGGCAGCTGACGACCTGGGTGTGGACGTCGGCGACACGGTGACCGTTCGCCATCCGGCCCGCAACGACCTGGGCAGCTTCGGCTTGACCGAAACCGACTTCGTCGTCGCCGGGATCCATGCCAATCCGATCAGGACGTTCGCGTTCCTGGACGCCGGCGACGCCGAGGGGTTCGGACTCGAGGGGACGACGAACGTGCTGCAGGCATACCCCGCCGACGGCGCGACACGATCCGACGTTCAACGCGCGGTCTTCGGTCTCCCCGGCGTGGCGTCGAGCCAGCCGGTCGCGCGGATCAGCGAGGCGATCGACGAAGCGCTCGACCAGTTCCTCAGCTTCCTCTACGTCACCGCCGCGGCAGTCCTGACCCTCGCCCTGTTGATCGCGTTCAACGCCACCCGGATCACCGTCGAGGAACGACGACGAGAACTCGCGACGATGCGGGCCTTCGGACTTCCCGTTCGAGCCGTGCTCGGTGTCGTCGTCAAGGAGAGCATCCTGGTCGGCATCGTCGCGACGTTCATCGGACTCGTGGGCGGTGTCGCCTTCCTGCGGTGGATGCTGGCATCCATGGCGACGACCACGCTTCCCGACGTCGGCATCGACGTCTACGTCTCACCGAACACTGTCGTGGTCGCCGCGGTCGTCGGACTCGTGGCGGTCGCCGCCGCCCCCCTGCTGCTCGGTCGCCGACTCCGGAACATGGACCTTCCCGGAACTCTCCGGGTCGTCGAATGACGCCGGCGCGCCGTCAACCCTCTCCGTCAACTGTGTCCGTCAACTCTCTTCACCTCGAGGGTCGAGCGCGCGATGAGATCGTAGGCACAGGCTCGACGCGCCGGCTGGCGCCAGTCGAGGAAGGCCGACTCGATCACCATCCACGAAACCACCCAGGCCACGGTGATCGCGACCATCGCGAGCACCACGAGGAGGCCCGCTGTCGTGGTGCTGTCGGTGACAGTGGCGAGGTACCCGGCGGTGTAGGCGACGAAGGCACTGACCACCGCCATCGGCACCCCGATCGGGAGTTGGCGGCGTCCCATACTGCGAACGGCCATGGCGTCGCGCCACGCCGCCGATGCAGCGTCGCTCGCGCGGCGATGGAGCGCGGCCTGCGCATCCGCCACCGAGACGGATGGCGAGGTCTCCGCAGGGAGCAGGATTCGGATGGTCAGGTCGTCGGGCAGGCGTTCGGCGGCACTCAGCGTGAGCCCGAGGTCATCGAGACCGGACCGGTTCGGCCCGCGCCGGAGTTCGAACGGATCCGCGCTGGGTTCGCACAACAAGGCATCCAGATCGTCGAGCGCCAGCTCCAGGACGCGATCTTCCCGCAGACGATCAAGGTCGGCCTGGAGCGCATCGACGGCTTGCCGCGGACCTCTCGTGCTCACACCCACACGTCCACTGTGGGAGAACGTGGACATGCGGCAAAGAGGCCAAGGTCACCGACCCTCACGACGCTGCGTCGGAGAGGATCTCGATGATCTCGGACGGATGCCATTTCTCGGTGACTCGGATCCCGAGCAGTCCGGTCGACGCGATCGGCCCCGGTCGGAGCACCCGCGTGGCGAGTCGGCTGACCGCCAGGTCCTGTTCGACGATCCGCCGATCTGCGGTCGACGGGTCCGTCGAGGCCAGCGCGGTGGCGAACCGCCATGCTTCCCGCCGTGCGCGGGCGATGCTGAAGTTGACGACCGCACGGTCCGATTGTCCGGCGATGTCGTCGACGAACCGGTAGAGCGGCGACACTCGGTTCAAGCGGTCCTGGACCGCCTGCACCAGTCCGGCCAACACGCTGTTGATCTGCGTGAAGTCCGACTCCAGCTCGAGGATCCCCGTTCCCGGCGCGACCGCCGCGCAGGCGATGCCGAGGTCGAGGTTGATGTGTGCGTTCATGCCGAGCAGCAGATGCTGCAGAACCGTCGGTCGCCACGTCTGCGTCGCTCGGAACGCCACCTGCCAGGACTGCGTTGTGAGCTCCCCGGTTCGATGGAGACGTAGTGCATCGAGGTACCGACGGGCGAACGTGATCGTCAACTCGCTCAGACGGTCCGGAGCTGTGAACGTGCCGTCGGCCAGTCCGCGTTCGACGGTGCTGGTGACCCCGAGGTACATGGCCGCGAAGTAGCCGTTCGCGTCGTCGTGCTCACGCGCGTCGTCGACGACGACTCGCATCTCCGAGACGAGCTCGCCGATCATCTGCATTCCGGCAGCCGATCCGGTACCACGCGACCGCTGCTGTCGCGGAACCGGGCCTCGAACGTGTAGGCCTCGGCTTCGAGCGGGTTGCGGTGGTAGGCGGTCGGCCGGCCGACATGGGCGGGCAGTTCCCCACCGCCCTCGAGATAACCGGCACCGTACGCGCGAGCGAACGCCGTCTCGCCACCGAGCCGGCGTACCTGGTCCACGTGCACGATTTCGTGGATGAGCCTGACCAGATCCCCGGGATCATGCTCGTCGAGATCATCACGCCAGTAGATCGTGTTGCCGAAGGTCATCGCGTAGATCGAACCGTGCTCGCGAAACCGGTTCGACGGAAGCCGGCACTTGGATCGGACCCGGACCAGATGCAGGTCGAGGTCCGCAAACAGTGGCTGGAGACGCTCGATGGTGTCGGCCCCGAGCGGGCGTGTCGCCCGACCGACGTTCGCGATCTGAGCCGACCGCTTCGCCTCACGGAAGATCGTCGTGCCGAGTTCCCAGCCGACCGGGACGACCCGGCGCTTCCAGAGCCCGAGCGCATCGGCGACAGACCGCGTGGTCGACCACAACGACATGTCACGATTCTGTCACGCACGAACGCAATCTGTGGGAGTAATGTCACTCTTCGTCGCCTGACGGCACGTCGGAAGGGAGATCCGATGCCCAGACTGCAGCAGGACAAGTTCAACGTCTTCGTGAGCCACAAGTCCGATGACAAGGACCTCGCGAATCTGGTGGCCGAGGAGTTGCGCCAACTCGCGCCCGACCTCATCGACTGCTGGGTGTCCGGCCGGGCGCTGACCGCCGGCGCCGACTGGGAACGCCAGATCAAGAAGCAGCTCGCACAGAGCCATCTCCTCATCTTGCTGTTCACCACGCCTCATCACACCTGGGACTGGTGCCTGTACGAGGTCGGACTGTTCGTCCGCTTCGAGGCGGACGAGGTGGTGTCGGTCGCCTGTCTGTTCGACCCGAACGGGCTGCCGCCCGCACCGCTCAGCCAAGTGCAGTGTGTGCGCGCACTCCCCGACGAGATCGCCACGCAACTCATTCGCCCGATGTGCACGCAGACCTGGAACATGTCGGACACGTGGCAACGGGGCGCTCTCGTTCCCGATGTGTCCGACGACGTGGTCGACGCAGCGGCGAAACGGATCGCCGAAGGGTTCGAAGGCGTTCTGGCCCGGTCGGGGTCGGGTCGGATCCCCGACGTCCACCCCTACCGGCCGTGTCACCGCATCGTGCTCGACCTCACACTCTGTGGCGAGGCCGACGCGAGGGAGGGGCTTCCACGGAACGCCCGAGTCGTCGAAGGGATCGACGACACGACCAGCTACACGCTGTCGCTGTTCAGGGCCCACGACGGCAAGTCCGCCTGGACCTGGGGAGACCTCGTCGACGAGATCGACGGACGCGAGACGAACTGGCTCCGCGATCTGAACCAGAGTTACGTGCAGAGTCTGACCCGCCATCTCTGGTCGCCGTCGATGGAGGTGATGGAGGTCTGGCAGCCGGACTCCGACCGGCGCCGCGCGTACCGTCCGATGATCTACGAAGTCGTGCGCCGGGTCAGCGACGACACGCCCGTCGAGGTGACCATCCTGCTCCTCCCCGACGGCGTTCGGCACGCCGGCGCGCGCTCGGATCAGTCACTGACGTACCGCTCCTCGAACTCGTCGCCACGAACGACCATCAGCTCGCCGGTGGACTGACGGACGATCCAGTCGCCCGGACGCGCGGTCACGGTGACCTCGACATGCCCGCCCACCACCGTGTCCACCACGCATGCATCCTCCGTCCGGTACGCCGAGACCGGTGCAGTCTTCACCCACCGGTTCGCGCCGACCGCCGTATGTGTCTCCTCGAACTCGTCGCGCGTCGCCCCGTACGACCCGTCACCTTCTGCCACGACGTAGAAGGCACCGGTGAAGCGCTGCTCGCCGAAGGGTGTCCGAATCACGGTCTCAGCTGCCGGATCGCTCGGTTGGACGAGCACCGCCACCTTCTCGAAATCGTCACGAGGACGATAGGAGCCGGCACGAGTCTCGTCGAACTGGCACACCTCCCGGCCATCGGACACGTGAGCCAGCATAGGACCGCGAGCACACCGCGAGCACGACACACGCGATGAACTCGCGAACATTGTGACGAGGGCCTCTTCACGGACCGCATCAAATCGACTACTCTGAGTCGTCAACGGGTGAGGCTGCCGGCCATCCGTGGCAGCGTCGGGGAAGGGGTACAGCATGCACAGTCGTGCATCAGCGCAGGCTGTTCGATCGAGGCGGCGACACGCTCGACGCCACGTCGATGTCGCCGGCGACGGAGGCCGACATGACTGACTATCCGACGTACGGGGACAGGCGCGCGACGATCGGCGACATCGTCGCGTCGAGGACGTTCCAAGGAATGCACCCGCAGATGCAGGAACGCGTGCGTCAGCTCATCGAGGCCTCGGAGGGCAGCGTCGGTCTGGGCCAAGGTCTCCGCGACCCGAAGCAACAGCTGCAGATGTTCCTCAGCCGGCATGTTCCCGACCCCAACGGGTCGATCACCCACGCCGGCCAGAAATGGAGTCGGCTCCCGGGTATGGCGGCGGCCGCCCCGCCCGGCAAGTCGATGCACGAGATCGGCCTCGCCGCCGACATGACGGGCGACATCGGGTGGGTGCGCGACAACGTCGCACGCTTCAACCTGCAGACATTCGAGAACGTCAACAACGAACCGTGGCACGTACAACCGTCGGAACTCACACGGTCTCGATCGTCGTACGAGAAACAACCCACATGGGGTCTCCCTCCGTGGAACGCGTCCAGCGAGACGACCGGGCCCACCGACACGCCGCCACTGATCACCTCGTCGACGCCACTCACGCCGGCGCTCCGGGCCCGGCCGGGCGACACGGGGCCAGCAGTCACGGTCCTTCTCGAAGCCCTGATCGCCAATGGGCTCCTGCCGGACTCATCCGCCAGCCGGAACGGCATCTACGGGCCGGAGTCGGTCAGGATCGTCGAGGAGTTCCAGCGCAGCCGCGGCCTCGCGGTCGACGGCGTCGTCGGACCGCAGACGTGGGGAGCGCTGCTCACGGTCGTCAGGCCGGGTGACAAGGGCGCCCATGTGGTCGTACTCCAGGTCACGTTGATCGTCCGCGGGCTGTTGCTGGACACCGCCGGCAACCATGACGGCGACTACGGACCAGCGACACAGAATGTGGTCCGTCAGTTCCAGACCCTGGCGGGGCTGGGCAGCGACGGAGAGGTCGGTCCGAAGACGTGGACCGCACTCATCGGGGCGAAGACCCGCGTCGCGGCGCAGACCCGCGGCGGAGGCGAGACCGAAGCAGACGACGGGGTCGATCTCGACGACCTCGACATGCTCGACATCTACGACGGCCTGCCGGCCGAGTGACCACCAGGTAACCAACACGAAGGAGACGGCAGATGAGTACACCGCCCGATCCGGCGCCCGCCGCCGACCACGTGGCAGACGTCGACGCGTCGACCGAACGCGACATCGGCGTCGCGTTGTCGGGAGGTGGCCACCGTGCGACAGTGTTCGGGCTCGGCGCGCTGCTCGCGATGGCCGACGCCGGCCTGTGTGCGCGGACGGCCTCGATCAGTTCGGTGTCCGGAGGATCGATCGCGAACGGCGCGGTGATGGTCGGACCGGACTTCGGCACCGCACCTCTCGCCGAGGTCGAGGCACACATCGCCCGGACAGTGCAGTCGATTGCAGAACGCGGGATCCTGCAGGGCGGCGCACCGGCGACGAAGTGGTACCTCCGTTCGTTCGTCGCCAGCATCGTCCTGATCGTGACCGCGTTCGCCACGGCGGCTGTCGCAGGCCTTGCCCGGTGGCCCGTCGTGTTCGCGATCGCGTTGGTGCTGTTCCTCGTGTTCGGATGGCTGACCCTGTGGTTGTTCTCGCAGCGATCGTCGGCGACCGAGCGCGCCATCGACAGGGAACTGCTCGGCGATGCGCACACGAGCCTCTCCGCTCAGCAGGCCCGCGACCTGAGTGTCCACCACGTGATCTGCACCACCGACGTGCAGGGAGGCACCACGTTCTACTTCAGCAACCGCATGGTCTACGGGTGGGAGTTCGGCGGTACGACCCGGCCGGCGTCGGTGCCGTTGTCGACCGCGGTGCAGGCGTCGGCCTGCGTCCCCGGTGCCTTCCGCGCCAGGGCTGTCGGGCTCGAGCGACTCGGTCTGACGCCCGGGACGCTGACGGCGGACGATCACCCACCCCACGCCGACGTGACGGTCGACCGGATCGTGGTCGTCGACGGCGGGGTCTACGACAACATGGCCGACGGATGGGAGTACGGCTTCTCGGACCGTGCTGCGAGGTGGCCAGGTCTCGCCGACGTCCAGTCGACAGCTGCACGGTCGCTCGTCGTCGTGAATGCCTCGTCGGACTGGAACAGCCTCCGGCCGATGCCCAGCGGCGGCCTGCGCTTCGAACTGGACGCGCTGATGCGCTCCAAGGACGTCCAGTACGACGTGTCCACCTCGCATCGCCGCCAGGCACTCGGCGAGTTCTTCACAGCGTCCAAGGGCACAGCTCACCTCGACGGCGTGTTCGTCCAGATCAAGGACAGCCCCTATCGGCTCGTCGACCTCTTCACGATCGGGCCCGGACGGACCGCCGGCGACATGAACCGTTGGGCCGACGAGGCGCGCGAGTTCCTCGACCGATACGGCGTGTCGGCGTCGGCGTGGGACGACATCGTCGACGCTTCGTCAGCCGTGCCGACGACATTGAAGCCACTGGGGACAACGGTGTGTGCTTCCCTGCTCGAGCACGGCTACATGCTGGCGACTGCCAACCTCCATGTCATCTTCGGGCACGGCGACATGACACGAACCGTCGAACGGGCCCGATTCACGCGACTTGCACGCGGCGAGACGACAGGAGGCGGACAATGACCGCAGTCACGGTCCGCGCACTGCCGGCCAAGTGCGGCGACTGCCTCGTCGTCGAATACGGCTCGGCGGGCGACAGGCCCTTTCGGATCCTGATCGACGGCGGGCTCAAGGGCAGCTACGACGAGGGACTCGGCAGGTACCTGCGGGAGTCGGCTGATCAGCCGACCGAGTTCGACCTCGTCGTCGTCACCCACATCGACCTCGATCACATCGAGGGTGTGATCGAAGCACTCGGTGCGAACCGGCTCACCACCGGCGACATCTGGTTCAACGGACGCGACCAACTCGACGAGTTGGTCCACACCCCCGACACCGGTGCCTCGAGTCGTGGGCCCCGCCAGGGGGACGCCCTGGACAAGTTGATACCGCCCGGCAAACGGAACCGAGTCGTCGGCGGCACAGCGATCCACGTGCCCGAGACCGGCGCCTTCCAGGTGACCGGGATGCCCGGCCCCGCGCGCTGCACACTGCTGTCGCCCTCCCGCGACCGGCTGGAACAACTCCTGGAGAAGTGGCCGAAGCCAACTCGTGGCGACCCGATCCACGACCTCTTCGACGCATTCGACGACGCCACCGATGTCGAGCGAGCGGAGACCCGCGCCGCCGGTGTGTTCGGCAAGGACAGCAGCGTCGCCAACGGATCGAGCATCGCCTTCCTCCTCGAGATCGACGACGTCAGGCTCCTCTTCACGGGTGACGCATACGCGAGCGAACTCGAATCGACGATCAGACAGGTACTCGACGAGCGCGGCGAGGACAAGCTCACGGTCGATCTGTTCAAACTCTCTCACCACGGCAGTCGGCAGAACATGACCGATGAACTGCTCGATCTGATCGACCCTGCCACGATTCTCATCTGCACCGACGGGTCCAAGTTCCAGCACCCCGACGCCGACGCGCTCCAGAAGATCCGCTCCCACTACCCGGGCGTGCCGATCCAGTTCACCGACAACACCGACGTCATCGTGGCGAGGGCCGAGGCGTTCGGCCTCCCGACACCGACCGCCGAACAGCTGCCGGTCGCGCTGCACTACGGCAGATCCCCGGAGGACGCACGCGTCACCGCGCCGCAGCCCCGGCGTGTCTCGCCGGACGTCGGGGCAACCAGGACGATGACAGGCGGCGCCGGCTCCAACGGCGTCAAGATCCGCGGTGAGAACCTGAACGTGAGGTTCGAGTGGGGCGGCGGAGCGACGACGCGTGGCGGAGCGGGGATCGACGCCGTGGCGACAGCGTTGACGAACCACGGATCCACCGGTGAGGGATCTGCCGACTTCCGGGTGGTCGCGCAGGCAACCATCGGCGAACTGGAGCAGACGAGCCGACGGGCCCACGGCGTCGCCGAGCCGGGCGAACTGATCGTCGAACTGGGGCGGCCGGACGACGACGAACAGCGCATCGTCCTGGTCGAGGAGAACGGTCGATACGGCTGGTACCTCCCCGAGCGCGACGCAGACGAGGTCGTCCTCCCGGTGACATTGGGCGCCCCGGGCAGTCGTGGACGCATCACCAATCTCGTGCGGCGCAAGTTGCGCGTGATCGCGCTCAAGGGCATCGAGAAGGCAGCCGGCGTGGCCACCCAGGCCGCGGTCGGCGCGTACGAACGACGGCACAACCCACCCGTGCTGCGCACCTGGGCCGCCGACAACTACGCGGCGCGCAGCGTGGAAGCGCCCGACCTGACACGCTTCGACCGCAACGACCGCAGTCTCCTCGTCATCCACGGCTTCATGGGATCGATCCACGGATCGTTCGGCTTCTCGGAGGCAACTGTTCGGCGGCTCGGCGCCGCGTACGACGACCGCATGATCGCGTACGACCACCCCACGTTGGCCGCCACACCGCGTCGGAATGCCGAGGAACTCCTCGAGCGTCTCGACGGCCACGAAATGAGCCTGGACATCC
This sequence comes from Ilumatobacteraceae bacterium, assembly GCA_963829585.1. GTDB lineage: Bacteria > Actinomycetota > Acidimicrobiia > Acidimicrobiales > Ilumatobacteraceae > Sva-07. The sequence continues at coordinate 122,687 of CAWHJD010000015.1, forward strand.
TCGCGCACTCCCGTGGAGGCCTCGTCGCCCGCGAGCTGGCGAGGCTGACCGAGGGCTCCAAGATCGACATCCGCTCGATCGTGTTCGTCGCCTCCCCGAACGGCGGCACCCCGATGGCGGACCCCGATCGGCCATCCGGGCTGCTCGACGGCGTCACCAACCTCGTCGGAAACCTTCCCGGCACGGATGGCTTCGTGCTCGTGTTGGAGATGCTCGCCGACGTCGTGTTCAAGGGAGCACTCCCCGGCCTCGAGGGGCTGGTCGCGATGCGGCCGGGCGGCGACTACCTCAACGAACTCAACAAGCACCCGACGCCCGAACACATCGTGCTCCGGTCGATTGCGGCAGAGTACGAACCCGCCGCCACCGCCGGCTTTCTCCAGACGAAGTACGACGACGCGCTCGACATGTACTTCGGCCAACTCCGCAACGACCGCATCGTGCCGACGTCCAGCGCGTACGTCCGCTGCGGCAGCTTCCAGGTGAGACCGGGCCAGCGCCTCGTTCTCGACGCGTCCAGAGGCGTCGATCACAGTTCGTTCTGGACCGATTCCCGAGCGACACGCCAACTGCTGACCTGGTTGTCGGCCGACGAAGACGCACGGACGACACCGGAGATCCCCGAGGCGGAAACGGACCCCGAGGCGGAGACCGCCCGCGTCGGCGAATCGATGTCGGTCGAGTCGATCATCGAGAGTGTTCAATCCCTGCCGGACTCGATCCGCAAGAAGTTCGGCGCGATGTCCGCAGGGATCGCCGAAACGGCATCACCACCGACGGGACAACGCGATGCCGTGATCGTCCTGCCCGGCGTCATGGGCTCCCATCTCGCAGCAGCAGGCCGCACGATCTGGGTCGATGCGCTCCGGCTGGCCCGCGGTGGCATCGGTGATCTCGCCTATCACGACAATGACGGCAATGGCGCGGTCACGGCCATCGGCGTCAACCGCGCGTACCTCCCCATGATCACGAGGCTCGCGCGGAACTGGGACGTGCACCTGTTCCCGTACGACTGGCGCGACGACATCTGCCGATCGGCGGGCCGCCTCGGCGAGCTCGTCGAACGACTTCGCGCCGAGCACCCCGATCGGGGGGTGAACTTCGTGGCTCACTCGATGGGTGGTCTGGTCGTTCGGGCATTCGTCGCCGAGCACCGGCAGCGCTGGGACGAACTCGCGACGGTCGCGGGCGCGTCGAGCGGACGACTCGTGATGCTCGGCACGCCGAATCGGGGGTCGTACTCGACCCCGCTGACGCTGCTCGGCAGTGACCTCGCAGTACGCGGACTCGCGGCAATCGATCGCACACACACGAAGGAGGAGGTCAGTGCAATCGTCGCCGGGTTCCCCGGCGTTTACCAGATGCTGCCGTTCGCGGACGGCATCGAGGACGACAGCGACAACTGGGACGATCTGTACGACACGGCGATCTGGGGTGACGGCGCGCCAGTGCGCACGGAACTGCTCACGCTGGCGCGCGACACGCACGCGAAGCTCGCCGAGGCCGGTGTCGATGCGCCGCGCTTCACCTACGTCGCGGGGTACGGGAAGGACACTCCGTATCGCGTCACGATCGGGGACGGCGGGGAGATGCGCATCGGACAGTTCGCCATGGGCGACGGCCGCGTTGCGCATCGCCTCGGTGAACTCGACGAGATGCCGATGTACTTCGTCGATGCGACACACGGCGGGCTCATCTCGAACCCCACGGTCCTCGACAAGCTCGATGACCTGATCCGCGACGGTACGACGTCCATCACCGATCTGTTCCTCGCCAGACCCCCGGCGCGACGCGGTGTCGGCGGTCAACTACCGAGGATGCTCGCCGTCGACGACATCGACCGAAAGCCACTCGCGCCGGTCACCTGCACGCGTGGAGGCGCCCTTCGCCCGCCGACCAGCGACGACCGTCGAGTGATGGACGATGCGCTGTCGATGGTCCTCGGCGGCGGATCCGACGAGCCGAATCGCTCGCGTCTCAACGTGAGGGTCGTCCACGCCAGCTTGGAGCAGACCAGCCATCCCGTCGCAGTCGGACACTACGCACGGATGCCGGCCGAAGGAGCGGAGGGCTACCTCGACTGGAAGCTGGGCGGCGTGCTCAACGCCCGGTACCGCCTGGGGCTGACCGCCGACGACCCCGGGCATGCCCTCGTCGTGCGCACCCCCGAAGGTCAGTGCCCGGGAGGCGCTGTCGTCGTCGGTCTGGGCGAGTTCGGCCTGCTGACCGAGTCGGTCCTGACAGAAGGGATCGCCGACGGCGTACTGCGCCTCGCCCGCATGCGACTCGAAGCCGGCATCGACAGGACCGAACCGTTCGGATTGGCCTCGGTGCTCATCGGAACACCCGGTCGTTACGGGTTGGAGATCGAATCGTCGATGGTCGCGATCATCGAAGGCGTCATGGGGGCCCTCGGACGGCTCGGCGACGACCGGCCGAGCGAGTTCGATCTCGAGTTCATCGAACTGTACGAACAGCAGGCCGATGACGCTGCCAAGGCGCTCTGCACGATACGTGAGGAGATCGACCACAACCTGCTGGACACCATGGATCTCGACATCACCGAGGTGGTCGAGACACGCGAGGGCGGTCGTCCCGGCGCTCCCACCCACAACGTCTCCGGTCGACCATGGATCCGAATGCAGGCATCGCTCCAGTCGCCCGACCCGAACAAGGTCTCACCGATCAGCGAGATCAGCGTGTCGGTCCTCGCCCGCCAGGCGCAAGCCGACAAGCTCACCCACCAAGTCGACCTGGACAAGATCAGCGACTACGTCAGCGCTGCGATCGACAAGTCCGGGACCGACAGCGTCGGTCACACGCTCTACGAGCTCCTCCTGCCGCACCGCGTCAAACTCGAGCTCGGTCGGTCCGAGAACATCCATCTGCTCGTCGACGAGCATCTCGGGCAGCTGCCGTGGGAACTCCTTGCCGCTCGCGACACCGGCGGAAAGGCTCGCGGCGCGCTCGCACTGCGGGCAGGATTTCTTCGCCAGCTGCAGAGCGAGCAGATCACTCGGCAGGGCTCCGTGCGACCCACCGGCCTCCAAGCGCTGGTGGTCGGAGACCCGCCGACCAACTTCGGCAGACTGCCGGGCGCGCGACGAGAAGCGGGCGAGGTCGCGGAGCTGCTGAAGAGTTTCGACTGGGAGGTCACCGAGCACATCTCCCAGGCCGACGACGAGGCCGCCGGACAGTGGGTCGAGATCGACAACCTCCTGCATGCAGCCCCCTATCGGGTCGTGCACGTGGCAGCACACGGCATCTTCGATCCGGACGAGCCGAACCGCAGCGGCGTCGTGACCGGCACCGGGCCACACCATCGACTCACCGCGCTCGACTTCCGCTCGATGTCGGTGCAGCCTGATCTCGTCTTCCTGAACTGCTGTCACCTCGGACGGCTCGAGGCCGGCGACGACGTGCGCAAGCTCGAGTCGTGGCTCGATCCACGCCAACTCCGCCAACCCCACAAGCTGGCCGCCACCGTCGCGACACAGCTCATGCAGAACGGCGTCAAGGCCGTCGTCGTGGCCGGGTGGGAGGTCGACGACCAGGCTGCGGCGGCCTTCGCCGATCGGTTGTACCGATGCCTCCTCGATGCCGAGCCGTTCGGCGACGCAGTGCGCAAGGCGAGAGCCGCAGCATTCGACGTCACCGGGGAGACATCGAACACCTGGGGCGCGTACCAGTGCTACGGCGATCCGGACTTCCAGCTCGTGACCGGTTCACGGCCCAGACGTCGCCGTGAACCCATCGTCAGCGACAACCAGTTCATCCAGAACCTGCAGATCCTGACCGGCAACGCCGGGCAGGCGGACGACGACCACATCCGCAGACTCGACGAGGAGTTGGAGAACCTGGTCGAGGAGGCCGGCGAGCGCCTCGACAGCGCGCACGTCACTCTGGCCGTCGGCGACGCGTACAAGTCCGTCGGCCAGTTCAAGAAGGCAGCCGAATGGTACGAACGCTGCTTCATCTCGCCCGACGGCCGCGGCGAACTGCGAGCGATCGAGCAGTACGCCAACATGCTGGTTCGCGACGCTGCCACCACCGCCGACCACACCGACGTTGCCCCGTTCGAGACCGCGGCCGACAAGCTCGGGGCAGTCATCGCAGCTGTCGGAGAGACTCCCGGGCGGCTGTCGCTGCTCGGATCCGTCTACAAGAAGCTGGCAGTGGTGCTGACCCGGCACCCCGAGGTGGCGGTGCCACCGGACTCGAGTCTCCCGAAGACCGCGACGGAGGCACTCGCCTCGGCGAAAGCGAAGTACGAGCAGGCCAACGACGCGGCGCTCGCCGGCCTCGACGGACAGCCCGACCTCTACAGCGCCAACGTCTGGTTGCAGCTGGAGTACGCGGCCTCGTGCGGCGACCGTCAACGCGACGAGCATCTCGAACTCGCCGGACGCCTCTTGGACCTGGCGACGCCGAATGCCAACTCCCCGACCAATTTCTGGGACCGATCCCAGCTCGGCGACACACTCCTGACCGTCGCCCTCCTGAGAGGCGACACGACGAGTCACACGGACATCAGGCAAGCGATCCACCAGTACGTCACAGCCTTCGAGAGTCGGTCGACGATCAGGGAACGGGACTCGGTACGAACCCACCTCGACGACCTCATCACGATCTTCGGAGACCTACCGGCCGATGAGGCCCCAGGACTCGAACTCATCGAGGAACTGAGGCGTGGTCTCCCGTCGGGTTAGGCGCCCGAAAAGCAGAAAACCCCTGCACTGCAGGGGTTTTCGGAGCGGACGACCGGGATCGAACCGGCGACCTCAACCTTGGCAAGGTTGCGCTCTACCAACTGAGCCACGTCCGCGAGGAATGCACAATCTAGCAGTCCGGGTCCCGGACCGGACAACGAGATCGGCAGCTGATCGATTCAGCGCTGATCAGGCGGGCGCAGATCGATGCGCAGGGTGAGGATGCCCTCGTCGAGGGTGACCTCGGCGTCACCGATCATCGCGAAGTCCTGGAAGTCGAGCTTCGACTGCTCGATGAAGTGACGCCGCCCCTCTCCCTCGACGGGAGGCATCGGACGTTTCTTCACTGCTGCCGCGCGTTCCTTGAACCGTTGGACCATCTCGTCGGGATCGAACGTTGCCACGTCGACGACCTTACCGGTCGACGCCCTCCGACGAACCGTCGGTGGCCTCGATCCAATCGGGACGCTCGATTCCCTGCGGTGTCGGTGTCCGCGACTCCGGTGACGGAGGTGCAAGATCCCTTCTCGCGGCCTCGGACAGCGTCGAGGGTCCGAGATCGCTCATCGAGGTGACGGGCCGCTCGGTCAGCTCGAACTCTGCATCGAGCGTGGGAGGCGACGACTCCTGACGCAACGGTTCGGCGCCCTCCGGACGCACCTCGTCCAACACACGGCGCTGCGTCGCCGGATCGCTCTGACGGCGCCACTTCTTGTCGCCCATGCGCTCGAGCGGTGCGAGTACGGGAGGGTCGTACCTCGTCTGACGGAACAGCCAGATTCCCAGGATCAGGAACGCGACACCGACGACCAGGAGGCCCGCCACCATGGCGTAGACCAGACGCGTCGAACCCGGGTCACCGGCAGCCAGCAGGACCGGTGTCATCGACGAATGGGTGGTGAGTTCTCGCACGGAACCGAGATTGTGTCAGTTCCGAACACGGTTGCGTCGGATCACGCACTCAGCGCTGATGCCATGGGCACCACACGGCAGTGCGACCACCGATGGTGTCCCGTCGCAACGGCCGGCCGTCGCGATCACATGGCGGGCATTGTGCCCGTACCGTCGGCGAGAGCGTCCCCCGATGGCTTCCGCCTCGCCGCATCATGATCGCGAGGCGCCGCCGGATCGCGTTCGCCAGTCGGTCGATCTCCGCGCCGTCGAGATCGTCGGCGGGCCGGTGCGGATCGATCCCCGCCCACCACAGGACCTCATCGGCGCACATGTTGCCGAGCCCGGCGACCACCGTCTGATCGAGCAGCACGGTCTTGATCGCGGATCTGCGTCCGGAAATGGCGAGACCCAGTCGGGCAGCCGTGACGGCGGTGAAGTCCACACCGAGCGCCGAGACGTCGGGATCGAGGCTGAGACGGCCCAGACGACGCGGGTCGTTGAACCGGATCGCCGGAACGTCACCGCCGGTGAACAGCCGGAGGCGATCCCATCCGGGGTCGTCGCGGCCGGAGGCGTACTGCAGCCTGTCGATCGGGGCGACCCCGTCGACGACCACCCGTCCCGTCATCCCGAAGTGCAGGCCGATCGTCGGTCCGGCGGTGTCGACCAGCACGACCTTGCCGGCGCGTCTGATCCCGACGATGGTGACGCCGACGACCGCATCGACGAATCCCGGCTCGGCGACACGCTCGTCGACCCACGCGTCCTCCACCGTGCGGCCGACCGTGTCCTCCATCGCCAACCGCCAGATCTCGGCTTCGAGCCCCTCGGGCATCGCTGTGACCCCGCTGTCAGGTGTCGGACTTGGCGACGGCAGCGATGAAGCGTTCGATCGGTTCGTCGAGCTGATCGCTGTTGATCAGGAACGCATCGTGGCCGTGCGGCGAGTCGATCTCCACGTACTCGCTGGGCACGCCGTTGGCCAGCAACGTCCGGTGGATCTGCTGCTGTTGATAGGCGGGATAGAGCATGTCGCTCCAGATCCCGACCGCCATGGTCGGCGCCGTCACCCGCAGCATCGCCCGATCCAGCGAGCCGCGGCCGCGCGCCACGTCGTGGAGGTCCATGGCCTTGCCGATGGCCAGGTAGCTGTTCGTGTCGAAGCGGAGCGCCAGCTTGCGGCCGTGGTACTCGAGGTAGCGCTCGACCTCGAACCGCTGCCACATGCCGAGCGTGTCGCCGACGGCAGCCTTGTCGGCGAGTTCGCGGCCGAACCGGTCGGTGAAGACGTTGTCGCTGCGGAATGTCACCTGCGCGACCATGCGGGCGATCTCGAGTCCCTCGGTCGGGCCGTCACCGGGCTCGGCGTCGTAGTAGTCCCCGCCGCGCCACTTGGGATCGAGGCGGATCGCACGGCGCCCGATCGCTCCCCACGCGATCTGCTGAGCCGTGGCCTGCATGCAGGTGGCGATCGCCACGAGCGACCTGACCCGACGGGGGTACATCACGGCCCACTCGAGCGCCTGCATGCCGCCCATGGAGCCGCCGATCACCGCGAGCCAGCGTGGCACACCCAGGTACTCCATGAGCCGGGCCTGCGAGCGGACCATGTCGCGGATGGTGACGACAGGGAATCTCGATCCGTACGGGCGTCCGTCGACGGGGTGCGGCGATGCCGGCCCGGTCGAGCCCTGACATCCGCCCAACACGTTGGCGCAGACGACGAAGTACCGGTCGGTGTCGATCGGTTTGCCCGGCCCGACGGTCTCGTCCCACCATCCGGCCGCCAGATGGCCTCGTCCGGGCGGTCCGGCGGCATGGCTGTCGCCGGTCCAGGCGTGGCACAGCAGGATGGCGTTGGCGCCGTCCGCATCGAGTTGCCCCCACGTCTCGTACGCGACGGTCACGTCCGACAGTGCAACACCGCAGTCGAGCGCGAAGCGCCGATCGGTCGCGAAGGTGAAGAACTGTCGATGCCCCGGCTCGTCGCCCGGCCTCCAGGCGCCGGACACGGGGAGAGGTTGGGCGGTGGTCATGGAGTCATGACACGGTACCGATGACCGGCTGGGCGAACGTCATGCGTTGTTCGAATCCAGGTTCGTAGGGCATGAATCCGTTGCGGTCGGGATAGAGCAGCTGGACGATCTCGAACGGCGCGCCCCGGTACCAGGCGGCCGCCGTGCGGAACCACGGCCCCCACCGGCCGAGATCGATCGGCGCGAACATGCAGCGCAGATCGTTGTCGAGCAGGCCGACGAGTTCGACACCGAGCGGGATCTCGGTGCCACCTCGGCACGCGTCGGCGACGAGCGTGACGAGACCGTTCGCAGCGACCGGTGTCAGGCCGAACACGGCAACTTCGGGAAAGCCCACGGCCGATGGCATGCCGATCGAATAGGCGTATCCGGGGGTGGGTGGCTCGGCGTCGACGTCGGCGGCGACGGGCTCCAGCGCCCATCCCGTCGTCTCGATCATCCACTCGATCTTCTCCGCGTGCGGGATGTGGAAGTCCGGCAGTTCCATCACGCCAGTCTTGCATCCGGGGTCCGCACCCTGCTGCCGAACCCTGCTGCCGAACCCTGCTGCGGGGCATTGCAGGATCAGATCAGCGAAAGAGCATCGAGGTCGATGGCGTGTTGGAGGTGCCGAGACGCCATCGCCCCGAACATGTCGAGGCTGCGATCGTTCATGGTGACCATCTGCGACGTCATGGCCGTGATGAACACGCCGTGGAAGGCCTCACGCCGGTACTGCGTCCAGAGCCAGTCGCGATCGACGTCCACCGCGTACGCACCGAGCGCCTCGGCGTAGGCCGCAACGAGGTCGCGCTCGTGGGTACGGCGGTCTTCGACGAGCAACCCCGCCCCACAGAAGTACGACAGATCGGTGATCGGCATGCCGTGGGCGGGCGAACCCCAGTCGACGACGGTGATCGGTGGACCGCCGGCGTCGGTACCGAACAGCATGTTGTCGAGTCGGTAGTCCGTGTGGACCAGCGAGAACGGGCGGGCCCGACCGCCGATGAAGGCACCGATGTGCTCACCGAATCGCTCGGCGAGATCGAGCATCTCGGCGGTGAGGTACCGCTCGTAGGTGGCGGCGAAGCCGGGGAACACCATCGACCAGATGACGGCGTATCCGTCGGTGTTCGCGTCCGGATCGTTGCCGTTCAGCCAGTCGATGTCGGCCAGCGTGGGGTCGTTCCACCGAGGACCGTGCAGCTTGGCCAACTCACGCACGGCGAGGTCGGCGCGTTGGATCGAGCAGCCGGCGAGCTGGTCGCCCTGTTCGGCCGGCGACATGTCCTCGAGGAGCACGATGTAGTCGTTGGTGGCGGGATCCCAGTCGGCGTGATGGCAGTGCGGCATCCGGATGTCGACCGTGGCCGCCAGTTCACGGAAGAGCTTCACCTCGCGCTCGTAGCTGCGTACCGACGCCGCCAGCATCCGACTCCGCTCGTCCTCGGCGGGCACCTTGGCGACGATGGACGACGGGATCGTCGGGTCGTCGGTGACCAGTGACAATCGAACGGTCGTGCTGACGTGCCCGTCGCCGATCGGGCGGGCATCCACGGAACGGACCTCGCCACCGAGGACGCCGGACAGCCAATCTGCAGTGATGTCGTCAGGACTCATCGCGACGCACGGTAGTGCTGGACGGCCGCTACCGTCGGGCGGAGATGTCCGGGTCGAGCCGTGCTTTGCTGTCGAGTCCGAAATGGATCGCCTTCCACCTCCTGGTCTTCGTCTCCATCGCGCTCATGATCTGGCTCGCCTTCTGGCAGCTCCGACGCCTCGACGCCCGCCAGGCATTCAACGACCACCGTCACGGAACGGATCGACCAGCCCCCGGTCCCGCTCGACGAACTCCTCACCTCGGTGCGCACCGATCCGGGCTCCGTCGAATGGCGCCAGGTCACCGTGACCGGCGAATACCTGGCGGACCAGATCGTGTGGTTCAACCGGTCACAGGACGGGTTGGCAGGCAAGAACGTCCTCAGCGCACTGGTCGACGGCGACACCACCGTCGTCGTCAACCGCGGATTCGTCCTGCTCGACGACGACGTTCGCCCGCCGCCGACCGGCGAGATCGAGGTGCTCGGCCGGATCCGTGTACCTCCGGGCCGCCAGCTCGGAGAGCTGACCGACTCCTCGCAAGGGCCGCTCACCGAGGTTCGTCGTGTCGATCTCCAACGGCTCGACGAGCAGCTCCCCGGCGACCTGCTCCCCGTCTATCTCGACCTCATCGGCAGCATTCCGAACATCGCCGCGAGTGATCCGGTACCGGTTCCGCCGCCGACGCTGAGCAACGGTCCCCACCTGTCGTACGCCGTCCAGTGGTTCATCTTCGCCGCCGCGGTTCTGCTCGGATGGGTACTGGCGGTGCGCCGTTCGCTCGCCGCTCGTCGACCTCGGAATGTCACGGACGCAGCAGCCGAGCGAACATCGTCGGATTCCCCGCCAACAGTCGACGCCTCATCGACCACGACGACACCTTGAACAGCTTCGTCATCACCGCAGCCACCTCCGACGGCGGCGTGTCGATGCGCATGTAGCCCCGCCACTGTTCGACGGGCAGCGCGAAGAAGGCGCCGAAGAAGTCCCGTACGTCGTCATCGTCGAGTCGTAGCAGCAGCTCGAGCCCGTAGTCGTGCAGTACCCGGCTCCGACGGAACTCCACCGGCCACACCGCCTCGGCGACGACGGATGGATCGGCGACCGACGCGGACGACTGCAGTGCGGCCACGATCGACGTGGCGACGCGTGGCGCAGCCCGCAGTGACGACGCCACGCTGAAACCGGTTGCTGCATGGACGTAGCCGGCGGCGGCGCCGAAGGCGACCACCGGCTCGTCGATGCCCGGTCGGCTGCCTCCGAGCGGGATGCGCACGTACTCGGTTCGTACGGAGTCGGCCAGGACGTCGTCGGGGTGCCGCCCGAGCCGAGCGGCCAAGCGGGCCAGCAACGCGATCGGCTCGACCGCCGGCCGTGCAGCAAGCACTGTCTCCTCGACCAACCATCCGTCGCTCACCGGCAACGCGTAACAGAACGTCGTGATGCCGCTCGGACCGATCGACGACGGGCGGCCGTCTCCGCTCGCACCGCTGACCGCCCGGAAGTCCATCAGCGTCGGCCGTCCGAGGTCACCCCCGGGTGGTTCGGCCAGCACGACGCCGATCGCCGTCTGCCAGGCCGGCGGCGTCGACCCCGAGAGACGCGCGAACGACGATGGCCAGCCACTCGTGTCGACGACGAGGCGCGCCCGCAGTTCGGAGCCGTCGGCCAACACCACGCGATGACGATCGCCGGCCGGGGAGCGGACGCCGGTCACCCTGCCCACGATGTGCTCCACCCCGTCACGAAGACGTGATCGCAGCCGCTCGTTGTCGAAGACCCCGTACGGTCGGGCGATCTGCGCCGCATCACGCGTGTACACGGCGATGGTCTCGAGACGCTGTTCGAGCACATCGTCGACGTCGTCGCCGATCGCCTCGACGCCCTGGACATCGTCGATCCAGGTGCTGTAGGTCGGAGTCCACGCTTCGCCGGGGCCGACGAGCACGACGTCGACGCCACGCGCGTGGCAGGCACACGTGAGCGCGCTGCCGGCCGGGCCGTCGCCGATCACGACCACGTCGACGTGGCGTGGCGAATCGGTCATGCCGTCAGCTGCGTTCGAGTTCGGCCATGCGGCGGAACTGCTCGACGACGTCCGGTGTCGAATGCGCCGGGTCGAGAGTGCGATAGACCGTTTCCACGTTGACCGCGATCCGACCGAACTCACCCAACCCGCGGAACCGTTCGTCGACACCGAGCAGCCGGCCGATGTCGCGTGCGGCCTCGAATGCATCCACGCCCGCCGCCTGGCGCACGGTCGCCTCCGCGTCGACGAAGGCGAGGTAGTCACGAACGGCCACGATCCCCGCCGTGTCGGTGAGCGGACCGTGGCCCGGCACGACAGTGTCGACGTCGAGACCCAGCATGAGATCGCAGGCTGCCACCCAGTTCGACAGCGGGCCCGCCCACACGATCGGCGTACCGCCGACGAACAGGATGTCGCCGGTGTAGACCGTCCGCGAGTCGGGCACGTGGACGATCGTGTCGCCCGCGGTGTGGGCGGGACCGACCTCGATCAGCTCGACGAGACGACCGCCGACCTCGATGTCGAGCCGGCGGTCGAACGTCGTCGTCGGCACGACGAGCTCGATGCCGTCGAAGTGGAACTCGCCGAAGAACGAGCGGAAGAGCTCGCCGACCTCACCCGGGGCCTGGTTCAGGGCCGCCAGCATCGACGGCGGCACGTCGGCCATCTCATGGGCGGTCGCGGTCGTTGCCACGATCTCGACGTCGGGCCGTCGGCGGACGACTTCGCCGTTGCCGTAGCAATGGTCGCCGTTGGCATGGGTGTTCACGACCGTGTCGATCGGAGCATGGCCCATCACCGGGCTCATCGCGTCGAGCATCGCCGCAGTGAGGTCGAGATCGAACAGCGTGTCGACGAGCAGCGATTGTCCGTCGCCCACGATCAGGCCGGCGTTGCTCCAGCCCCAACCGCCATCGGGTTGGAGATATGCGAAGCAGCCGTTGCCCAGCTCGTGCAGACCCAGGGTGTAGTCGGTGGCTCCCATGACCTCATCATGTCACGGGTCACTGCGCCGCCAACGGGCGCTCAGACGCTCGGCGAGCATCGTCGTGGGAAGGTGCGTGTTCGCGTCGGGGATCGAGGGGAAGACCGACGCGTCGCAGACGTGGACCGACTCGTATCCGAGCACGGCGCCCTCGGTGTCGACGACGGAACCCATGGCGCAGCTGCCGGACGCATGCACGCAGTCACCGAGCGCGCCCGGGAGCCAGCGTTCGATCGACGCCGCGTCGCCCAGCGCGTCGATGGTGGTTCCCGAGTCGTCGACGTAGACCTGCTCGACGATCTCCGCGAACGGGGCGGACCGGAGCATCCTCGCGGCGTCTGCCACTGCCGCGCCGAGCGCCTTCACGTCGCCGGGATCATCGAGCAGTGCGAAGTCGACGAGTGGTTCCCCGTGCGGGTCGAGGCGGACCGTGCCGGATCGGCTGCACGGCGTCATCAACGTCACGAGGAGCATGCCGAGGTGCGGTGCATCGGGACCCAGGTGATTCATCGGAAGAAGTTGGATGCCGTCGCGTCGACGGAACGTGCCGATGACGAGCCCCGACGGGTCGACGGGGACGCCGGCGCGTAGGGAGAGCGTCAGCGGTGCGGACGGGTGATCCTGGAGAGCCAGTCCGATTCCCGGCGTGTCGAATCCTGATCGCAACAACAGCGTCGGCGTCCGGATCGCGCCGGCCGAGAGGATGACGCGCGCGGCTGCGATCTCCTCGCCGCTCGACAGCACGACGCCGACGGCTCGCCGACCGTCCAGCACCACACGTTCGACGTTGGCATCGGTTCGAACCAGGAGATTCGGTCGCTCCCGCGCCGGCCAGAGGTACGCCTCGGCCGACGTGATCCTGCGACCACCGCGCCGGGTGAGCGGAACGCGTCGCGCATCGCCGTCGGCGGCGATGAGGGCCCGATCGATCGGGCCGAGTTCGCTGTCGAGCGGTTCCTCCTCGGGCAGCGCGATCGCCGACCACGCCGCGTCGGCATCGTCCCAGCCCCACGATCGATAGAGGTTCGGATCACCGCGCAGCGCGACCATCGCGTTCACCACCGACGAACCGCCGATGCCCCTGCCCCGGCGGTACGGCCGCGGCGTCCCTCCTGCAGTCCGTGTGGCCAGCACCTCACCGTCGTTGCGCGCCGGCAGGTCGACCGCGGCGAAGAAGTTGTCGGCATCGATCTCCGGGGGCACCGCACCCGGCCACCAGGTCGGGGCCCGACTCCACCAGCACGACGTGGCGGCCCGGATCCTCGGACAGACGGGCGGCCACCACGCAACCTGCCGTTCCCGCGCCCACCACGACCCACGAACCAGTCACACCACGACACTACGAGGGGAAACGACGAGAGAGCTGACGTTGACGTTCAAGAGTGCGACCGCGCCGGCCGATGACATGATCATCATGCAGGACACCACGGAACTCCAGGCGCCGTCTGCCGGGATCCCCGGGGTCAACGGCTATCCGCCACCGCCACCGGTACCCCCCGCATTCCTGCGGCCGCCGAATGAGATCAGTCAGGGCACCACCCCGTCGCTGCCTCGGATCGCCCCGGCCGTGCCACAACCGCCGGTCGCCCCTGACGCGAACCCGTTCGCGACATCGATGGACCAGCAGTGGTCGCCTGCGAAGCCGACCCAGGTGAAGAAGCGCGGCTCAGGGACGACGGACGTTCACCTGGCTGATCGTGCTCGCCGTGATCGGCGCCATCGCCTACGCCGGCTTCACCCACGGGTCCGATCTCATGAAGCTCGCCGGCGGCGAGGAGTCCGTCGACGAACCGGCCGTGCCGTTGGAGTTCCCGACGCCCGCCGCGGCAGTCGCCCCGATCAGGACCGCGACGTTCCTGGTCGAGCGCCCTGACGCGTTGAACGGTCCGCAGACCTTCGAGGTGACGACCGACTTCGAGACCGGCGTCTCCCGGGTGGTCGTCGATCGTACCGAGACACCCGACCTCGAGATCCTGACGCTGTGGGACACGGCCTTCATCCGACGCGTGGACGAGTCGACCTGGTACCGGCTCGACCGCGGACAGTTCCCGGTCGACTCGGAGTTCGGCATCAGCCGCTGGATCCGCTCGCTGGACCAGATCCTTCCGCCGGCGATCAGAGAGTCCGCCGTCATCGATCGGGCGACCGAATCGTCCGTCGGCACCGAAGCGACCACGCGACTGCTCGTCTCGATCGACCCCACGGCCATCTCGCAGGCCACCGCGGTCGCGCCGGCTCCCCCGCCGCCCGTCGACGGGACTCCCGCACCGGCAGCTCCCGCACCGGCACCACCCGAGCCGGTCGTCGCTCTGTCGCCCGGCGTCGTCCTGCAACCGGGCTCCGAGGCGGTCGAAACGCTCAGCATCGAACTCTGGATCGACAGTGCCGGCATCGTCCGCAAGTCGATCATGCCCGCAGAACTCGGCGCCGAGACCATCACGATCACCTCGATCTCACCCGAGGGGTGGGTGCCGGTCTTCCCCACCGAGGACATGGTGCAGTCACTGACCGCCTCGTCGATGTTCAGACTCGGGATCTAGCGGTCCCACGGAAAATCCGGTGACGCATCGGCCCAGGTCAGGGGTGCCGGCGTAGACATTTCGTACAATCGGACGGGGCAGCGCCGACGCGATCCGTAGGGTCGCTGTAGTGGCCACCCGGCATCGATTGACCATTCGCACACTCGACCGGGACCCCCGAGCGGTGGCCCTCGCCGTGGCTGCCCACGCGGTCGGAATTCGGATCCCCGAGCCGATCCAGGTCGCCGACATCGTGTTCATCGACGGCAATCTCGACGCCGACGACCTCGAACGACTGCACGGCGTGCTCGTCGATCCCCTGCTGCAGCACGGCAGCTGGGAACTGCCTGGCACCGACGGCGTCGAGATCACGTTCCTGCCCGGCGTGACCGACACTGCTGCCGACGCGGTGCGACACGCGGCTGCGCAACTCGGCGTCGCCGCCGATGCTGCAGCCACGGGTCGGCGAGTGGAGTTCGGCCATCCCGTCGAGCCGGACATCGTGGACGACCTGGTCCGTCGGTTGGTGGCCAATCCCGTGATCGAACGCTGGTGCCAGGGCGTGATCGACCCGCCGCACGTCGACGACACACCGTCGAGCACGACCGGCGCGATCATCGTGATCCGCGGGCTCGACGACGACGGACTCCGCGAGATCGACGAGGCCCGTTCGCTGTACCTCGACATCGAGGAGCTGCGCGCGATCCGCGACGAGTACGAGCGGCTCGGGCGCGACATCACCGATGTCGAGATCGAAGTGCTGGCACAGACCTGGAGCGAGCACTGCGCGCACAAGACGTTCCGGGCGATCATCGACGTCACCGACGGCACCGGCAGTGAGCGCACGATCGATCCGCTCCTCGCCCAACTCCGCGACTGCACCGACTCGATCGATGCCGGGTTCGTCCGGTCCGCCTTCGTCGGCAACGCGGGCGTGATCGAGTTCACCGAGGGCACCACGATCGCTCTCAAGGCCGAGACGCACAACCATCCCTCTGCGGTCGAGCCCTTCGGTGGAGCGAACACGGGTGTCGGCGGTGTGATCCGCGACGTGCTGGGCATCGCCCACCGGCCGATCGCCGTCACCGACATCTTGTGCTTCGGTCCCCCGGATCTCCCGATGGCCGATCTCCCCGACGGCGCGCTGCATCCACGCCGGATCAGAGACGGCGTCATCGACGGTGTCGCCGACTACGGCAACAAGATCGGCCTTCCGACCGTCGCCGGCGCCATCCTCTACGACCCCGCCTACACCACCAATCCCCTCGTGTTCGCCGGATGCATCGGTACCGCTGCGACGCGGCCGCTCCACACCGGGCCGTTCCCGGGCGACCGTGTCGTCGTGCTCGGAGGCGCGACCGGACGCGACGGCATCCGCGGCGCCACCTTCTCGTCGGCGACGATGGACGCAACGACCGGTGAGGTGGCGGGCGCGAGCGTCCAGATCGGCGATCCGATCGTCGAGAAGCTCCTCATCGACGCGCTGATCGGCGCCGAAGACCTCTACTCGGCGATCACCGACTGCGGGGCCGGAGGGCTCTCGTCGGCGATCGGAGAGATGGCCGAGGGTGTCGGCGCCGACGTCGAACTCGACCTGGTGCCGCGCAAGTACCCGGGACTCGAGCCGTGGGAGGTCTGGCTCTCCGAGGCCCAGGAGCGCATGGTGGTCGCCGTGCCGCCCGAGCACCTCGACGCGCTCCGACAGCGGTGCGACCGCGTGGGCGTCGACATCGCGGACATCGGATCGTTCACGGGTGACGGCCGACTCGTCGTCCGCAACGGCGGCGACACGGTCGCCGACATCGACACGGCGTTCCTCCACGACGGCCGCCCGCAACGACGGATGCGGGCCGAATTGCCGACACCGAACCGTGCCGACCGCGCGATGCGTTCCGTCACCGATCCTGCGGCCACGCTGCTCGCGCTGCTGGCCCATCCGAACATCGCCTCCAAGGCCGGCACGATCCACCGGTACGACCACGAGATCCTCGGATCGACGGTGGTACGCCCGCTGGTCGGGGCGGCAGGTGACGGCCCCGCCGACGGCGTGGTCCTCGCCGAGCCGACTGCCACCGAGGGCATCGCGATCGGCATCGGCGTGAACCCGTGGTACGGCCTGCACGACCCCGAGGCAATGGCCTACGCCGTGGTCGACGAAGCGATACGCAACGTTGTCGCCGTCGGAGCCGACCCGGAGCGGGTCGCACTGCTCGACAACTTCTCGTGGGGCGATCCCCGACGCCCGTCGACGCTCGGTGAACTGGTGAAGGCGGTCGAGGGCTGCTGCGGTGCCGCCCGCATGTACGACGCCCCGTTCGTGTCGGGCAAGGACTCGCTGAACAACGAGTACATGGGCTCCGACGGCCGGCGTCACGCCGTGCCGCCGACGCTCGTGATCACCGCGATCGCCCACGTGCCCGATGCCGACCACTGCATCACACCCGACCTGTCCGCGCCCGGCAACATCCTGCTCCTCATCGGTACGACCGACGCCGAGTTCGCCGGGTCGCATCTCGACATGCTGTCCGGTGCTGCGAACCTTCCCGGCGTCGCCCCCTCACCGGTACCCGACGCGCCGAGCGACTACCGCCACCTCCACGCCGCGATGCGCGCCGGTCTGGTCGAATCGTGCCACGACGTCAGCGAGGGCGGCCTCGCTGTGGCGGTCGCCGAGATGTGCATCGCCGGTCGCCTCGGCGCAACCATCGACACCCTGCCCCACGACGACCTGGTCACCGCACTGTTCGCGGAGTCGTGCGGCCGGCTCGTCGTCGAGGTCGAGCCCGGACGCGTGGCAGCATTCCTGCAGGCGATGGACAACCGGGCCATCCGCATCGGAACGGTCAACGACACCTCGACGCTCCAGATCGCGGGAGTCGAACCCGTGCCGGTCGACGCGCTCGTCGATGCATTCCAGGGCGAGGCCGAGGCGTGAGCCGCGTTCCGGCCCTCGTCGTCGCCGGGCCCGGCACCAACCGCGACCACGACGTGGAACTGGCGCTGGAGTTGGCGGGAGCCTCGGTGCAGATCGTGCTGGCCGACGAACTGATCCGTCGGCCGCACCTCCTCGACGAGGCTCGACTCGCCGTCGTCGCCGGCGGCTTCAGCTACGCCGACTCGCTCGGCGCCGGGCGAATGCTGGCGCTCGATCTCATGATCGGATTGGGCGACCGGCTCCGCGCGTTCGTCGACGCCGGGCGACCGTTGATCGGCATCTGCAACGGTTTCCAGGTCCTCACCCGGACGGGGTTGCTCCCCGGCGCCCTCGGCCACAACGCGCAGGGACGCTTCGACTGTCGCTGGGTCGTGCTCGACCCGGTGCCGTCCAGCGTGTCGGTGTGGACGCGCGGCATCGACGATCCGATCCACTGTCCGATCGCCCACGGCGAGGGCCGCTACGTCCACCCCGACCCCGAGGGCCTCGCGGCGGCCGGTCAGGTGGCGTTGCGCTATCACAGCGCCAATCCGAACGGATCGGTGGCCGACATCGCCGGCGTCAGCGACGAGTCCGGTGTGGTGCTCGGGCTGATGCCCCACCCCGAGAACCACGTCGTGGCGCGCCAGCATCCCCTCCATCGGCGCGGCGGTGGTGGCCCACAGCATCTGGGTCTTCGCCTGTTCGACAACGGCGTGCGACACGCCGAGGGACTGTGATGGACGCCGACCTGTCGGCGCTGCCCGATCCTCTCCTCGAGGTCGATCTCGACGTCGACGTCGACGGCGGCCTCCCACTCACCGATCGACGCGATGGCAAGGTGCGGGTCTCGTACGCGCTGCCGGGGCGTCGCCGGCTCTTCGTCACCACCGATCGACTGTCGGCGTTCGACCGCATCATCGCGGGCGTTCCGTACAAGGGTCAGGTGCTGAACCAGCTCTCGTGGTGGTGGTTCGAGCACTCGCGCGACATCGTGGCCAACCACGCGCTGTCGACACCGGATCCGAACGTGCTGCTCGCGCGTGAGGCGACGCCGCTCACGGTGGAAGTGATCGTTCGCGGCTACATCACGGGCGTCACCGACACCGCCCTCTGGACGCGATACGCGGCCGGCGAGCGCCTCGTCTACGGCTACGAGTTTCCCGACGGACTCGGCAAGAACACGCCGCTTCCCGAGCCGATCATCACCCCGACCACGAAGGGCGGGGCCGGGTCGCACGACGAACCACTGTCGTCGGCCGAGGTCGTCGAGCAGGGATTCGTCGAGGCGGAGCTGTGGGCAGCCGTCGAAGCTGCGGCACTCGCGATGTTCGATCGCGGCGCGCGACGCGGGCTCGAGGCCGGCCTCATCCTCGCCGACACGAAGTTCGAGTTCGGCGTTGCCGCCGACGGTGAACTGTTGCTGATCGACGAGGCGCTCACTCCGGATTCGTCGCGCTGGTGGATCGCCGACACGTACGACGAGCGCCTCGCCGCGGGCGCCGAGCCCGAGAGCCTCGACAAGGAGGTCGTGCGTCGGGCACTGGCCGACGCGGGGTACACCGGCGACGGCCCGATCCCGCAACTGCCTCGCGAGGTCTGGGCCGCCACGTCGGCGCGCTACATCGACGCCTACGAGCGACTCACGGGAACCACGTTCGTCCCGGGCGTCTACCCTGCGGGACCACGGATCAGCGCCGCTCTCGCGCGACTGGAGATCACCTGACATGACCATGCAGCATCGACACCTCAGCGTGACGGCCCTGCCGCACGACGACTCCCCCAAGGACGAATGTGGCGTCCTCGGCATCTCGACCCCGCACGGGGAGGGTGTGGCTCAGCTCGCATTCTTCGGCCTGTTCGCCCTGCAGCATCGGGGCCAGGAGGCCGCCGGGATCGCGGTCAGCGACGGCAAGCGGGCCCGCGTGCACAAGGAGGCCGGACTCGTTGCCAACGTGTTCACGCCCGAGGCGCTCGCACCGCTCACCGGCTACCACGCCATCGGCCACACCCGCTACTCGACCACCGGCTCGAATGCCGAACGGAACATCCAGCCGTTCCTCGTCGAGACGATGCACGGGCCACTGGCGCTCGCCCACAACGGCAACGTCGTCAACGCGCCGGCACTGCGTGACGAGCTGCTGAAGCGGGGATTCGGGCTCACGGCAACGAGCGATTCCGAGGTCATGACGTTGATGCTGGCCGCGGCCGGCGGCCAGACCTGGGAGGAGCGCCTCGAGCGCACCCTGCCGGCGTGGAAGGGCGCATTCTCGCTCGTGTTGTTGGCGGCCGACCACGTGATCGCCGTTCGCGACCCCTGGGGATTCCGGCCGCTGTCGATCGGCCGTCTCCCCCACGGAGGGCACGCCGTGGCCAGCGAGACCTGCGCCCTGTCCACGCTCGGTTGTGTCGACATCGACGAGGTGCAGCCCGGCGAGATGGTGACGCTGATCGGCGCCGAGGTGCACCGCTCGCAGGTGCTCGCCCCCCAACCACGCGGCGCTCGGTGCACGTTCGAGTTCGTCTACTTCTCGCGCCCCGACTCGGTGTGGGACGGCCGCAACGTCCACCACGTCCGCCAACGTCTCGGCATGCAGCTCGCCCAGGAAGCCCCCGCCGACGCCGATGTGGTGATTCCCGTGCCCGATTCGTCGATCCCGGCCGCCATCGGTTACTCGAACGAGAGCGGCATACCGTTCAACGACGGGCTCATCAAGAACCGGTACATCGGTCGCACGTTCATCGAGCCCACCCAGGACATCCGTGAGCGTGGCGTGGCCCTCAAGTTCAATGCACTGCGCGAGAACCTCGAGGGCAAGCGGGTCGTGATGATCGACGACTCGCTCGTGCGCGGTACCACTGCGGGTCCCCTCGTGAAGCTGGTCCGCGATGCGGGCGCGACCGAGGTCCACGTCCGCATCACATGTCCGCCGATCACGCATGCCTGTCACTTCGGCGTCGACATGGGCCACGACGGCGACCTCATCGCCGCCCGCCTGCGCATCGACGAGATGCGTGAGCACATCGGCGCCGACAGCCTGGCGTTCCTGTCCCTCGACGGGATGATGCTGGCGGTGGCCGACACCACGGCGAACGACGACGACGGCTACTGCAACGCCTGCTACACCGGGAAGTACCCGATCAACGTCGGCGATGCGCAGCCCAAGCTCTCGTTCGAAGGCGTGCTCGCCTGATGCGGGTCCTGGTCATCGGATCGGGCGGACGTGAGCAGGCGATCGCGTGGGCCTGTCGGCACCACGGCCACGACGTACGCATCGAGGCCGACCTCGGTGATGCATCCACCGACGACACCGATCTCGTGATCCCCGGCCCCGAAGCGGTGCTCGTCGCCGGTGTCGCCGACGAATGCGCGCGCCGCGGTCTCCCGTGCTTCGGCCCCACCGCCGACGTCGCCCGACTCGAGTCGTCGAAATCCTTCGCCCGCGAGTTGGCGACGTCGCTCGGCATCCCTGGCCCCGCATTCGGCTGTTTCGACCAAGCCGACGAGGCGATCGCCTGGTGGAACCGGCTGGCCCGCCCCGTCGTCGTCAAGCTCGACGGCCTCGCGGCCGGCAAGGGCGTGACGGTGCCGTCGAACGATGCCGACACGGTCGCCGCGATCACCGCAGCAGCCGCTGTCGGCCCCTTCGTACTCGAGGAGCGACTCCACGGCCCCGAATGCTCGCTGCTCGCGTTGTGCGACGGCTCCGGGGCGGTTGCCCTGCCGCTCGCCCAGGACCACAAGCGCATCGGCGAGGGCGACACCGGAGCGAACACCGGCGGCATGGGCGCCTACGCACCGGCTCCCGTCCCCTATCCGGCCGACGACCTGCTGGCGACGTTCGTCCAGCCGATCCTCGACCACCTCGCGGCCAACGGAACCCCGTACGTCGGTGTGCTGTTCGCCGGGCTGATGCTGACCGCCGACGGACCACGGCTGATCGAGTACAACGTCCGCTTCGGTGATCCGGAGGCGCAGGCCGTCCTGCCGTTGGTCGAGACCGACCTCGCCGACTTGGCTCTGGCATGCACGCGCGGAGCGCTCGACGACGTCCCGCTCGTCGTGCGCTCGCAGTCGGCGCTCACCGTTGTCGCTGCGGCGCCCGGGTACCCGGCCGCACCGGTCACCGGGGCGAGCGTCACCGACAACATGCAGAGCGGCGTCATCGGTCCCGACGGCACCACGACCCTGCGCTTCGACGCCGCCGTCGACGACGAGGGTCGGGTCGCCGGAGGTCGGGTGCTGTCGGTCACCGGGATCGGCTTCGATCTCGCGGAGGCACGTCGCGCTGCCTACGAGCGCATGGCGAACATCCAGTTCGACGGGATGCAGGTGCGACGCGACATCGGCTGGCGCGCGCTCGGCGCCGGCCTTGCGTCGTATGCCGCAGCCGGGGTCGACATCGACGAGGGCAGCCGAGCCGTCTCGGAGATGAAGGCGGCCGTCGAGGCCACCCATGACAACGGCGTGCTCAAGGGTGTCGGCAGCTTCGGCGGCGTGTTCTCGGCGAAGGCGATCCTGGAGCTGGACGATCCGGTGCTCGTGGCATCGACCGACGGTGTCGGAACGAAGGTCGAACTGGCCGCTCGACTCGGGATGGTCCGAGGCGTCGGGACGGACATCGTCAATCACTGCATCGACGACGTGCTCGTCCAGTCGGCGCGGCCGCTGTTCTTCCTCGACTACATCGCCGCCAGCGTGCTCGATGCCGACATGGTCGCCGAGGTCGTGCGCGGGATGGCCGACGCCTGTCGGGCAGCCGGGTGCGCACTGCTGGGCGGAGAGACCGCGGAGATGCCCGGCGTGTACCAGCCGGGCGCGTTCGACATCGCCGGCACACTCGTCGGCGTCGCCGAACGGTCCGAGCTGCTCCCCCGGTCGGACGTCGCCGCCGGTGACGTGCTCGTCGGCGTCGCCTCGAGCGGACCCCACACCAACGGCTACTCCTTGCTGCGCAGGATCTTCGATTGGATCCCGATGGACGTCGTCCCCGACGGCTTCGATCGCCCGCTCGGCGAGACGCTCCTCGAGCCACACCGTTCGTACCTCGACGTGCTGCGTCCTGCGCTCGATTCGGGTCACGTCAAGGCCCTCGCCCACATCACCGGTGGGGGCCTCCCCGAGAACCTCCCGCGGGTGCTGCCCGACGACGTCGACGCTGTGATCGAACTGGGTTCGTGGCCGGTGTCGCCGCTGTTCGCGCTCGCACGGGAGTTGACGCCGCTGATGGAGACCGACGAGCTCTACCGCACGCTGAACATGGGCATCGGCATGGTGATCGTGTGTGCTCCTGGTGAGGTGGACGCGTTGCGCTCGACCATCGCCGAGCCCACCTGGATCATCGGCGAGCTGCAGCCCGGCTCCGGCACCGTCCACCTCACCTGAAACCCGAAATATGCCTCCCAGTGCGCGCTGAGCGCGCACTGGGAGGCATATTTCGGGGTTTTCGAGGGCGAGCGGGGCCGCGTGGATTTTTCGTTCAGGCTCGCCGGTGCCGACGCAATCGATCGCTAGGTTCGACACATGGGAGCCACCGACACCGACCGCCCCACGCGGGCCAAGCGACTGGTCGTGCTCGTGTCGGGAAGCGGTTCGAACCTCCAGGCCATCATCGATGCCTGTGCCGACGATCGCCTTCCCGCCGAGGTCGTGGCCGTCGTCTCGAACAAGGTCGATGTCTTCGCCCTCCAGCGCGCCGACGCCGCGGGTGTTCCTGCGGTTCACGTCGGCGTGCACCCCGGCGAGGAACGCGCCGACTACGACGCCCGACTCGCCGACGTCGTCGCCGGTTTCGACCCCGATCTCGTCGTGCTGGCGGGATGGATGCGCCTGCTCACGATGAGCTTCCTCGGATGGTTCCCGAACCGGGTGGTCAACCTCCACCCGGCGCTCCCCGGCGATCTTCCCGGCACCCGCGCCATCGAACGGGCGTGGGACGACGCGATCGCCGGCACGCGCACGCAAACGGGCGTCATGGTCCACCTGGTCCCGGACGAAGGTGTCGACGACGGTCCGGTGCTCGGAACCGCCACGATCGACATCGACACCGCCGCCGGGTTCGATGCATTCGCCGAACTCGTGCACGCCACCGAGCACCGGCTCCTCGTCGACACGCTCTCCTCGCTCTGTACCGCCACCCCCGACCGCACGGAGGTCTCCGCATGACCGATCAACGCCGCACCAGCCCGAACGACGACTTCTTCGACCGGTTCGAGGCACTGACGTTCAACGACGTCGTCGTCATCCCTGGCTATTCCGAAACACTGCCCGACGAGGTCGACACCTCCGCGACGTTCGCCGCCGACATCGAGTTGGCCGTGCCGCTGGTCTCTGCCGCGATGGACAAGGTGACGGAGGGTCGTATGGCGGTCGCCATGGCCCGTCACGGAGGCATCGGTGTGATCCACCGCAACATGTCGATCGCCGACCAGGCGTCCGAGGTCCAGAAGGTGAAGCGTTCGCAGTCGGGCATGATCACCGACCCGGTGACCCTCGGCCCGACCGCACTGCTCCACGAGGCGGAGGCCCTGATGCACCGCTTCAAGTTCTCCGGCGTTCCGATCACCGACCCCGACGGACGCCTCGTCGGCATCCTCACCAACCGCGACATCCGCTTCTGCGAGGGAGCCGACTTCGAGCGACCCGTCACCGACTTCATGACTGCCGACGGGCTCGTCACCGCCGAGGTGGGCACCTCACTCGATCAGGCGAAGGCGATCCTGCAGCAGCACCGCATCGAGAAGCTCCCCCTCGTCGACGCCAAGGGTCACCTCGCCGGTTTGATCACGGTCAAGGACATCCAGAAGCGGCTCGACTTCCCGAACGCCTCCCGTGACGCCCGCGGGAGGCTGCGATGCGCGGCTGCGGTCGGGGTCGGCGCGGATCTGGAGGAGCGTGTCGACGCGCTCGTGGCGATGGGTGTCGACGCGGTGTCGATCGACACGGCCCACGGCCATTCGGCCAACGTGGTCAAGGCGATCCAGCGCATCAAGGGATCGTGGCCCGATCTGCCGGTCACGGCCGGCAACGTGGTCACCGAGGAAGGCGTCGAGACGCTCGCCGGTGCGGGCGCCGATGGCATCAAGGTCGGTGTCGGAGCCGGCTCGATCTGCACCACCCGCGTGGTGTCTGGCGCGGGCATGCCCCAGTTGTCGGCGATCTGGTTCACGTCGCAGCGCGCGCGTCGACTCGGGGTTCCGGTGATCGCTGACGGAGGCATCACCTTCTCCGGCGACATCGTGAAGGCGATCGTCGCCGGTGCGTCCACCGTGATGCTCGGGTCGTTGCTCGCGGGCACCGAGGAGAGCCCCGGCGAGATGGAACTGTTCGAGGGACGCCGGTACAAGAGTTATCGCGGCATGGGTTCGATGGGCGCCATGACCGGCGACAGTCAGGACCGATACGCCACCGGTCAGTCGTCGGGCGGGAAGACCGCCGTCGGCGCGGGGAGCAGCAAGCTCGTGCCCGAAGGGATCGAGGGCCGCGTGCCGTACGCCGGCCCGCTCGGCGATGTCGCCTACCAGCTCGTCGGCGGTCTGCGCTCGGGCATGGGCTACGCCGGCGCGGCCACGCTCGACGCCCTCCGCAGCGCCCGCCTCATGCGGGTCACCGCGGCCGGTCGTGAGGAGTCACACCCCCACGACGTGACCATCACGAAGGAAGCCCCGAACTACCAGCGCTCCTGAGCCCGCCGGTCCGGGAGTGGAGGGTCGCTCAGGCAAGCTTCTCGACGAAGGCCTCGAGTTGACGCAGATTGCGACACTCGTAGACGCCGTCGGTGTGCGTGCCGTACTCGCCGACGATCGAGTCGCCGGTGTTCCAGTAACTCCGGGGCTCGGGGTTCAGCCAGTAGACGTGGCGGGCCTTCTGCGCGATCTCCTTGACCACCCAGGCCTGGCTGGCGTGGTAGTTGTTGCGGGCGTCGCCGAGCAGCAGCACCGTCGACTTCGGGCCGATGTCCTTGCCGTAACGCTCCCAGAAGACCTCGAACGCATGGCCGTAGTCGGAGTGGCCGTCGACCCACACGACATCGGCCTCGGTGTTGACGCGGTGGATGGCCTCGGCGATGTCCTCGGTGGCACGGAAGTAGTCCGTGACCTCGTCGATGCCGTCGATGAACACGAACGACCGGACCTTCGAGAACTGGTTCTGGATCGCGTACACGAGCATCAACGTGAATCGGGCGAACGCCGCCACGGAGCCCGAGATGTCGGCCACCACGATGAGCTCGGGTTTCGCCGGACGCGGGTACTTGAACTTGGGCTCGGCCGGTACGCCGCCGTAGCTCAACGAGTGGCGCACGGTATTGCGGAAGTCCAGCGGGCCCTTGCGACCGTGACGGCGCTTGCGAGCCAGCCGCGCCGCGAGTTTGCGGGTGAGCGGGTACAACGACTTCTTCAGCGCCTGCATCTCGTCACGCGATGCGTGCATGAACTCGACGTCTTCCGGTAGTGGCTTGCGAAGCGTCTTCGCCATCGCCTCGGCACCACGGTCCGCGACCAGACGGCGACGGATCTCGGCTTCGATCTCGCCCTTGAACTTCTCGATGCGGTCCTCGAACTCCTCCTTCTCGAGACGCTCCTCGAGCGCCGTCAGTTCGCCGTCGGCGTCCTGACGCGCCTGCTCCATCATCTTCTCGAGCATGCCGTCGAGGTCGAGGTTGCGCAGTGTGCGGTAGAGGTAGTACGTGCCGCCGACGGGCCGCCCGGGCTCCATGCCGGCGAAGCGCTGAACGGATTGCTTGGCCATCGCCCGCATCACGCCCTGGTCGCCGTTCATCAACGCCGACATGAGCATCTGCGCGATTTCCTCGGGCGTCAGGCTGTCGAGCCCACCGGCGCCGCCGGCGCCCTCCTGCTGCTGCTGCTCCTGCAGCTCGCGCCACAGCTCGTCGATGTCGGTCTCGTCGTCGCCACCCTGCACCAGCTTGTACTCGGGTCCACGAAGGCTGAAGTACACCTCGAACACCGTCTCGAAACTGCGCCAGTGCGCATGGTTCTTGATCAGCGTGGCGCCGAGCGCGTACTTGAACGCCTCACGATCCTCGATCGGGATGTGCTGTACGGCCTCCATCGCGTCGAGGTTCTCCGTGAGGCTGACAGGCAGCCCCGCGTTGCGGAGTTCGACGACGAAGCCGTTGAGGAGATCGAGCATGGGGTGTGCGCCTACCGTTCGTCGAGCGCCTGATCAGCTGCTCTCCACGGAGAGCTCCTTGGCCGCCTTGGCGATGTCGGTCTGGTACTTGAGGAGCACGTGGAGCGTGTCCTTGGCGGTCTGCTCGTCGATGTTGTCGATGTTGAGCAGCAACAGGGTGCGAGCCCAGTCGAGGGTTTCCGACACACTCGGCGACTTCTTGAGATCGAGCTGACGGATCGAGCGCACGATACGGGCGACCTGATCGGCGAGATGCTCCGAGATGTCGGGCACCTTGGCGAGCACGATCTCCTTCTCGCGTTCGAGCTGCGGGTAGTCGACGTGCAGGTACAGGCACCGACGCTTGAGGGCCTCGGACAGTTCACGCGTGTTGTTCGACGTGAGGAACACCAGCGGGATCTGCGTGGCCGTGATCGTGCCGAGCTCGGGGATCGACACCTGGTAGTCCGACAGGATCTCCAACAGCAGCGCCTCGGTCTCGACCTCGACGCGGTCGACCTCGTCGATCAGGAGCACCACAGGATCGGTGGCCGTGATCGCTTCGAGCAGCGGACGGGTGAGGAGGAACTCGTCGGAGAAGATGTCGTCCTTGATCTCCGTCCAGTCCTCGCCCTGTTCGCCCCGCTCGGTCTGGATGCGAAGGAGCTGCTTCTTGTAGTTCCACTCGTAGAGGGCTTTGGACTCGTCGAGGCCCTCGTAGCACTGCAGTCGGATGAGCCGGGCGTCGGTGATCTCGGCGATGGACTTGGCGAGCTGGGTCTTGCCGGTTCCGGCAGGCCCCTCGACGAGGATCGGCTTCTGCAGCCGGTCGGCGAGGTAGGCCACGCCGGCGATGCCGTCGTCGGCGAGATAGCTCACGTCGCGCAGGGCGTCGCGCACCGACTGCACACTCTCGAAGCGGTGGGTGGTGCTGCCGGTTGCCCCGGCATCCGTCGTGGTCATGGCATCGAACGCTACCCGGCCGCTTGACCCACGGGTCAATCGTGAGCGATGCACGCGCCGGGCGCGCACATCGCTCACAACAGACCGCAGGACCCCGCCAGGTGTGAGAGATGTGCGTGCCAGGTGCGTGCATCGCTCACAACGATGGATGGGGCAGCGGGATGGGAGGTGGGATGGAGGTAAACGGGGTCGCACGGGTCGGCGCAAGTAGCGTTCGCTCGAATGAGTGGGCTGCTGCGGAGCAACGTCGTCGTTGCCAGCGGCACCGCGCTGTCGAGGATCACCGGACTGCTGCGCCTGATCGTGCTCGGGTACGTGCTCGGCCAGACAGCCCTCTCCGATGCCTACCTGATCGCCAACGAGACCCCGAACATCGTCTACGAGCTGCTGCTCGGCGGTCTGCTGTCGGCCACGCTCGTGCCGTTGTTCTCGACCTTCGTCGAGACCGACGACGACGAGGCGACGAACGTGGTGCTCACGGTGTCGGTGACGCTGATGGCGGCCTTGACCGTCGTCGCCGTGATCGCCGCGCCGCTGATCTTCGGGCTGTACTCGGTCAACGTGGCCGACGGCGTCGACGCCGACACCTACCGGACCGTCGGCACCACGCTCGCGCGCATCTTCCTGATCCAGATCCTCTTCTACGGACTCGTCGGCCTCGCCAATGCATTCCTGAACAGCCGCCGACGGTTCTTCGCCGCTGCCTGGGCCCCGATCCTGCCGAACGTCATCATCATCGCGTTCCTGCTGTCGTTGCCGAATCCGGGCTCGGCCGACTGGCAGCTCGAGGACGTGCTCTCGAACGACCGTCTCCGTTGGACCCTCGGACTCGGCGCGACGGTCGGGATCGCCACGATGGCGGCGGTGCTCATCCCCGCGATGTTCGCCACCGGGTTCAGGTTCCGCCCGAACTTCGACGTCCGCCACCCGGCGGTCCGCAAGCTGTTGTCGCTGTCGTTCTGGACCATCGGGTTCGTCGTGGCCAACCAAGTGGCCCTCCTCGTCGTTCGCAACCTCGCCGAACCGGGATCGAGCGATGCGAGCGCCTACATCAACGCGTTCACCTTCTTCGTGCTCCCCCACGGCCTCCTGGCGGTCTCGATCGCCACCACGTTCCAGCCCGAGATGTCGCGCTCGGTGGCGCGCCGTGACCGAACGGGCTTCGTCGACCAGGCCTCACTCGGCCTCCGGATGACCGCCTTGTTCACGATCCCGGCAGGTGTGGGGATCTTCGTGCTGCGCCAACCGATCATCGGAGCGCTCCTCCAGCGGGGCGAATTCAGCGCCGCCGACGCCGATGCCGCCCAACGGGCACTGGCCGGGCTGGCTCTCGGCCTCGGTGCATTCTCCATCTACATGTTCGTGCTCCGCGGCTTCTACGCCCACAAGGACACCAAGACACCGTTCAAGATCAACGTCGTCGAGAACCTCATCAACATCGTCCTCGCGTTCGTGCTCGTGGATCGTTACGGCGTGCTCGGACTCGGGCTGGCGTTCGCGCTGGCCTACATGATCTCGTCGGTCTGGGCGATGCAGGTCCTGAGTTACAAGGTGCCGGGGTTCTCCGTGCGGTCGATCCTGGCCAGCATCGGTCGGATGCTGCTGGCCGCGCTCCTGATGGCCGAAGCGGTGTGGCTGGTGGCGAATCAGGTGGGCGGCAACGCCGGTCTCGACGCGGTCGTTCGGCTCGTCGTGGGTGCGGTCGCGGGAGTCGGCGTCTACCTCGGCGTGCTGTACGCGCTCGGCGCCCCCGAACTCGACGCCGTTCGCCGACGCCTCCACCGCAGCTGACACACTCCCCATCCCCCACTTCCGGCCCCAAACCCGCCCCCAGAACGGTTTGCGTTGCAGTTCCATTGGCCCGGGTCAACCGAAGTGCAACGCAAACCGTTCTGGTCAGGAGGGGAGGACGACGAGATCGTCGCGGTGGACCACTTCGTGGTTGACGCCGGCCGGGAGGTCGCCGGTGCGAAGACCGAGCACACTGCGCACCACATCGGCATCGACGGCAGCCAGTCCGCGTGCGAACGCCCGACCGGACGGACCTGCGATGTCGACGGTGTCGCCTTCGACGAACCCGCCGTCGACCGCCACGACGCCGGCGGGCAGGAGGCTGTTGGGCCGGTCGGTCAATGCCCGTTCGGCCCCTGCGTCGACATGGACGGTGCCCATCACCTCGGCGGCGAACGCGATCCACAGCTTGCGCGCCGACAACGTGCGATCGTGCGCCTCGAACGTCGTGCCGACCAGTTCGGCCGACACGGCCCCGGCCAGTACATCGGGGCGCGATGCCCTCGCGATCACACTGCGAAGGCCCGACCACGACGCCATCCGAGCGGCCGTCAACTTCGACGCCATGCCGCCGCTCCCGCGGCCACTCCCGCCGGCGTCGACGCTGACCGCGAGCAACGGGTCTCCTCGACGGACCAGCGGGATCAGCGTGGCCGACGGATCGCGACGAGGGTCGGCGGTGTACACGCCGTCCATGTCGGTGAGCAGGACGAGCACGTCGGCACCGATGCTGTTCGCCACCAGCGCCGCGAGCCGGTCGTTGTCGCCGTAACGCAACTCGTCGTTGGCGACCGCGTCGTTCTCGTTGACCACGGGCACGCAGCCGAGTTCGAGCAGCCGTTCGATCGTGCGGCGGGCATGCAGGTACTGCGTGCGATCCACGAAATCGTGAGGATCGAGGAGCACTTGGGCGCCGACCAGTCCGTGGCGGGCGAACTGCTGGTTGTACGCCTCGACCAGGCGACTCTGTCCGGCGGCCGAGATCGCCTGGAGCGTCGTCATGTCGGTCGGTCGGGCGGTCAGGCCGAGTGCCGCCACACCTGCCGCGACGGCACCCGAGGACACCACGACCACCTCGTGTCCCTCGGCACGCAGGCCCGCGACCTCGTCGGCCAGCTTCGCCATGGCCACGACGTCGATCGCTCCCCCGCTGTCGGTGATCGATGCGGTGCCGATCTTCGCGACGACTCTCATGGAACGCTCACGGAACCGGGCGCCTACAGGTCCGGCGAGTACTCGAAGCTGAAGTCACCGATCCAGATGACGTCACCCTCACGCGCACCTGCCTTGGCGAGCATCTTGGGCACGCCGAGCCGCTCGAGCCGGTAGTCGATGTAGGACAGCGCTTCCGGTGTCGTCACGTCGTTCAGTGCCACGACGCGCTCGACATCGCGACCGAGCAGACGGAACTCGCCGTCGGCGACCCGTTCGACCGCGGCACCACTCACCTCGGGACGCAGGACGACCACGCCCTCGGCCCACTGGATCGCCTGACGGATGTCGTGCACCTTCTGTGCGAGCTGGCCCACCACCTCGGGGACGCCCTGGCCGGTCACCGACGACATGATCGGCCCGTCCCAACCGAGGGCGGCGAGTTCGTCGGGCTGCACGCTGTCGGCCTTGGTTCCCACGGTGACGCGTGGACGATCGAGGAGCTCGGGTTGATATGCGCCCAGCTCGTGCAGGAGGATCCGTTCCTGCTCCTGCGGGCTCACACCGTCCATCGAGGCGAGATCGAGCAGCAGACACAGCACCCTGGCCCGCTCGACGTGGCGGAGGAACTGATGACCGAGCCCCTTGCCGTCACTGGCGCCCTCGATGAGCCCCGGGATGTCGGCGACGACGAAATCGGTCTCGTCGTCGACACGTACCACACCGAGATTCGGCTCCAGCGTCGTGAACGGGTAGTTGGCGATCTTCGGCTTGGCCGCCGAGATCACGCTGATGAACGTCGACTTGCCCGCATTCGGGAACCCGACGAGCGCGACGTCGGCCAACAGCCTGAGTTCCAGCCTGAGCCAACGCTCC
Source organism: Ilumatobacteraceae bacterium (assembly GCA_963829585.1). Taxonomy (GTDB): domain Bacteria; phylum Actinomycetota; class Acidimicrobiia; order Acidimicrobiales; family Ilumatobacteraceae; genus Sva-07. The sequence continues at coordinate 154,266 of CAWHJD010000015.1, forward strand.
TCGCCGTGCTCTCCCTGCTCGGCGAAGCTCGGCGCCCGGCGCTTGTTGGACAGGAACTTGGCGTTGCCCCGGCCGCCGCGACCCCCGGCGGCCGCGAGCCACCGGTCGCCGTGGTTGACCAGCTCGGCGAGCATGTCGCCGGTGTACATGTCGAACACGACGGTGCCCATCGGCACGGTGATCTCCATCGACTCGCCACGGCGACCGTGGAGATCCTTGCCCTTGCCGTGGACGCCGTCGCCCGCACGCCGGTGGGGGTGATCGCGAAAGGCCAACAGCGACGACACGTTGTGGTCGGCGACGAGCCAGATGTTGCCACCGTTGCCACCGTCGCCTCCGTTCGGTCCACCCATCGACTCGGGGCCTTCCCGACGGAAGCTGACGCAGCCCGCGCCGCCGTCACCTCCACGAACGTTCAGTTGGCACTCGTCGACGAACTGCGACATTCCAGTGAGGCTAACGCCGTCAATCGGATGGCATCTCGTATCGTTCTGCCATGACCGGTCTGCCGTTCCCCGACTCGGCCGCCGATCGCGCCGATCGGTGGGCAGCCACGATGACGGGCCACGGCGCCGACGACATCGTGGTCGCACACGCGAACTCCACGGCCACGGTCGGCGACGCCGTCGTGCGCACACGCGAGGCACGCGAGGAGGCCGAGTCGAGACTGCTCGCAACCAACGCGACGCGTGCCGCAGGTGCCGGTGATCGCGCCGTCGAGGAGTCTCCCGATCCGTTTCGCACGTGCTTCGAACGCGACCGCGACCGCATCCTGCACGACTCGGCGTTCCGGCGCCTCGCGGGCAAGACCCAGGTCTTCGTGTTTCCCGACGATCACCAGCGCACACGCATGACCCACGCGCTGGAAGTGGCCCAGGTCGCCCGCTCGGTCGGCGACGCGCTCAGCCTGAACGTCCCGCTCATCGAGGCGATGGCGCTCGGTCACGACTGCGGGCACGGGCCCGGCGGCCACGCCAGCGAGGATGCCCTGTCGCCCTATCTCGACGGCGGGTTCGACCACGCCCCGTGGGGTGCCGACGTCACGCTGCAGCCGCTCAACCTGTGCTCGGAGACGCTCGACGGCATCCGCAACCACTCATGGAGCCTCCCTGCGCCTCGGACTCCCGAGGGCGAGGTGGTCTCGTGGGCCGATCGGATCGCCTACGTCTGTCACGACTTCGAGGATGCGGTCGCTGCCGGCATCGTGACTGCCGACATGCTGCCACCCATCGTCGCCGAGCAGTGCGGCCGCGACCGATCGCGTCAGCTCGGGACGTTCGTACGGGCAATGGTGCAGACGACCACCGCGACCGGCAGGATCGGCATGTCGCCCGACGTCGCCGAAGCCCTCACGGCGTTCCGTCGGTTCAACTACGAACGCATCTACCTCCGCCCGGCGAGCCAGCAGCAGGCCGGTGCCGTCATCTCGCTCCTGCGAGCGCTGGTCGAGCACTACGCCGACCGCCCCCACGCCATTCCGTCGCAGACCGTGACCGCCGCACTGGGCGATCGAGCGACGGGCAGTCTCGACGCCGGGAGCACCGAGGCGCTGCGGGCGGCGGTCGCCTACGTCGCCGGGATGACCGACCGGTTCGCATGCCAGGAGGCGCTGGCGCAGCTGTCGTGGGATCCCGCCAAGCTCCCCCAGGGGATCGGCGTCAATGCGTTCCGAGGTACATGGCCCTGATGCCGAGACCCATGATGAACAGGCTGCCCAGGCCGTACAACAGGCAGACCTTGTCCTTGACGAACGGACTGCCCCGGTAGCTGTAGAGGATGCCGACGGCGACGATCACACTGAAGCCGTACAAGGCGTGGAACTGGTCGAGTTCGACGTCGTAGCGATTGACGATCAGCACACCGACGATGGCGATCGCGAAGCCCGACAGCTCCGCCACGCCGATCGCCCACCACATCGGGCGGACCCGGAGCACCGGGATGTACTGGGCGGCGAGCGCCCAGACACCGACGGCGGCATTGCCGAGCACGAGGAACCAGGCGAGCGCGCGGTGCAGGTCGTAGAGGGTCATCGACGTGAACGCGAGCTCGTGAGGGCTAGATGCCGCAGTCGTCGCCGCCGATGATCGCCGTCACCGTGGCGTCGTCGTCGACACCCGTGAGGAATCCGCGCAGACTGTCGTTGACGATGAAGAACGGCGGGGTGAAGTCGTCCTCCGGCAGGATCTGTACTGCGGGATAGGCCGCCTTGACGTCGACGACACGCGATCCGATCATCACGCCTCGGCTCGTCGTCAGTCCGGCGGGGGCGGCACCGATCTCGGCCTGATCGCCGTAGGTGTACCCGAAGAAGTGTCGACGCCCCTGGACCACGGACGACACGTCACCGAACAGCAGGGTCAGCACACCCCACGACACGCGCCTGAGTTCGGTTCCCGAACAGATCCCGATGGTCAGCGGATCGACCCAACCGGTGTCGTTCGTGGGTTCGCCGAGGTAGGAGCCCAAGATACGAGATCACACCGTCGGGTTCGGCGCCGAACCCGGCAGTTCCGATTCCTTCACCGCTGAGGACCAGTGCGAGCACCGCTGGATCGGCGACGGTGGTCGAGGGTTGCACGATGGCCACCGTGGTGGACGTCGTGGACGTGGTCGTCGATGTGGTCGACGTCGTCGACGTCGTGGATGTGGAAGGCGGTGGCGCGGTCGTCGGGAGCAGCGTGAACTCGGTCGTGGTCTCGCTGGCCGACTCGTCGGACCCCCCGCACGCGGTGACGAGCAGACCCACCACTGCCACCCCAGCCAACAGTCGCCGATTCATCGTGAACATCATGGTCCAGTGTTGCCGACGAGACGGGGATCTCCGGGTCAGGTCGGCTCGAAGATCCAGCCTCGCCTGACGGGCGGCTCGACGCCGTGCTCGATGAACCACTCGGTGCCGAATGCCATCGCGAACACCTCGTCGGGCATCTCGAGGAAGAACGACGTGTCGGAGATCTGGCTGCGATGGCAGCGAATCGCCGCGCGTTTGGCCGCCAGGTGCTCGGTCACGTCGACCGCCAACGTGAGGTCGGCCTCCAGCATGCCCATCGGGTTGCCGTCGTCGGCCGGACCGTGGGGATCGAAGTCGCCGTCGGAGCCGTCGGGCGCCTCGACCCCTGCGTCGCGCATCGCCTGGATCATCTGCACGAAGGCGTCGCGGTTCATCGTCGCCTCGAGCACACGCACCGAGGGCACGAGACGCGCCGCTGCGGAGCCCACGCGGTGGACGGCGATGTGGTCGGGGTGCCCGTAGTTGCCGTGCCAGTCGTAGATCGTCAGGACGTCGGCGGATTCCTCTCGGAGTACCGCTGCGAGACGCTCGGCCGCATGGTCGAGGTCGGCACGCAGGAAGCTGGCGGGATGGTCGTTCTGCTCCCAACCGGTCATGCCCGAATCGGTGTAGCCGAACCACACGATCCGGCTGATCCCGAGGGCGGCCGCCGATGCTTCCGTCTCGGCCCGGCGTCGGTCGACGAGCGTCTCACCGGGGCCGAGATCGTCGGGGACCTCGCCGTGGTCACCGTTGGTGGCAACCACCAGGACGACCCGGTGACCCTCTGCCGCGGCTCGTGCGATCGTGCCGCCGGTGCTGATGACCTCGTCGTCGGGATGGGCGTGGAAACAGACGAGGGTCGCCACGTCAGCCGGCCGCCGGTCGGGCCTGCTTGATCGCGCCCGACGATTCCCACGAGTCGATCAGCTCGACGCCGACACCCCAGTCGGCGAGCACGTCGCGGGTGTGCGAGCCGGCGAATGCGGGCGGCATCGACACCTCCGGCACCGTCCGGCTGAACCGGGGCGCCGGGGCGGGCTGTGTGGTGCCGGCGATGTCGATGAACGTGTTCCGTTCGACGTTGTGCGGATGCTCGGCAGCTTCGCCCATCGTGAGCACCGGAGCGAAGCACACGTCGGTCGCCTCCATGATCTCGCACCACTCGGCCCGCGACTTCTGCGCGAAGACCTCGGTCAGACGCGACTTCAGAGCCGGCCACTCGGCCTTGTCCATCTGCTTGGCGAACTGTTCGTCACCCTCGAGTCCGGTGAGGCGGAGCAGCTCGGCGTAGAACTGCGGCTCGATCGAGCCGACCGAGATGTAGTTGCCGTCGCTGCAGCGATACACGTCGTAGAAGTGGGCGCCGGTGTCGAGCAGGTTCGTGCCACGGGCGTTCTCGTCGTGCATCCCGATCGACCGGAACGCCCAGAACATCGACATGAGGACCGCCGCGCCGTCGACCATCGCCGTGTCGACGACCTGGCCCTGGCCGCTGCGCTGGCTCTCGAGGAGGGCACACACGACGCCGTAGGCGAGGAACATGCCGCCGCCTCCGAAGTCGCCGACCATGTTGAGCGGCGGAACAGGGGCCTCGCCCGCGCGACCGAAGTGCGCGAGCGCCCCGGCGAGCGAGATGTAGTTGATGTCGTGTCCGGCAGCCTGCGAGTAGGGACCTTCCTGGCCCCAACCGGTCATGCGTCCGAAGACCAGCTTGGGGTTGCGGGCGAGACAGTCGTCGGGCCCGATCCCGAGGCGCTCCATCACGCCCGGGCGGAACCCTTCGATGAGCGCGTCGGCCGACTCGACGAGGGTCAGCAGGGCTTCCACCCCGTCGGGATGCTTCAGGTCGATCGCCACGTTGCGGCGACCACGCAGCAGGACGTCGAAGTGCGCACCCTCCGGCAGCGGTCCACGTACGGCGCCGGCTCGCTCCACGCGGACGACTTCGGCGCCCATGTCGGCGAGCAGCATGGCGGCGAACGGCCCGGGGCCGATGCCGGCGATTTCGATGATGCGGTATCCGGTGAGTGGTCCAGCCACGTTTGCTCCTCGATGTTGTTTCGTACGGATGTTGTTTCGTACGGGTGTTGTGGTCGTTCGGGTGATTCGTCGTCAGGTCAGCACGGCGGCGCCAGGGAGACGCGTACGTGTCCGCCGATCGCCTCGGCCAGAACCGGCCACAGCGGTCGGGGCATGTCGTGGCCCATGTCCGACAGGAACAGGTAGCACGCTCCGGGCACCAGCTCGGCAGTGCGCTCGCCGCCCTCCGGAGTGATCAGCGTGTCGTCGCGTCCGTGGATGACGAGCATCGGCACGTCGAGTTGGGCCAGAGCGGCGCTGCGATCACCGGAGGCGTAGATCGCGGCGAGCTGCCGGGTGGCCCCCTCGGGGTAGAAGCACCGGTCGTACTGCGCAGCGGCGAGCGCCTGCAACCAGTCGGGGTCGTAGTACTTCTTCGACGCCCACACCCTCGAGTTCAACGATGCCGCGATGTAGTCCTCGCGGTCGGGCGGCGACTCGGCCAACAGCGCCTCACGCGCCTCGGGGCTCGGTGCTCCGACACGCGGATCCCCGGTACTGCTCATCACCGAGATCACGCTCGAGATGCGGGTCGGATGCTCGATCGCCATGGTCTGCACGATCATTCCGCCCATGGAGTTGCCGACGACGTGTGCGCGGTCGACACCGAGATGATCGAGCAGACCGATGCCGTCGGCAGCCATGTCGGACAGCGTGTACGGCACGGGAGGAAGCGGTTCGCCGGCCAGTACCGACCTCAGTACGGCGCCGGGTGACACGGTCTGGCCGTCGAGCTTGGTCGACAGGCCGACGTCACGATTGTCGAACTGCACGACGAACAGGCCCTGGGCCGCGATCTGGTCGATGTAGTCCTGCGGCCACGAGATCAGCTGTGTCGTGTACCCGTTCACCACCAACAGCACCGGGTGGGCGGCGTCTCCCGTCGTCCGGTACTCCAACTCGATTCCGGAGGGCAACGATGCGCGTGGCATGTCGGCGAGTGTTGCAGAACCTGCGGGCGAATCTCGATACCGTGCGCTGCGTGGTCGACGTACAACGAGTGCATGCACCCGGACGCGTGAATCTGATCGGTGACCACACCGACTACACCGGCGGCCTGGTCTTCCCGATGGCCATCGACCGTGGAACCACGATCGACTACACGGCAGATGCGGCGCGAATCAGGCTGACCTCGGCCGACGAACCCGGCATGGTCGACATCGCGCTTCCCGTCAGCGACGATCCCTCCACCGTCCTCCCGCGGTGGGGTTCGTACGTCGCCGCCATGGCACGCGAACTCGGCGCCGAACGCGGGCTGACCGGCGACGTCACCTCCGACATCCCCTCGGGGGCCGGGCTGTCGTCGAGCGCAGCACTCGAATGTGCCGTCGGGCTCGCGCTGGGATTCGACGGCTCGCCGACCGAACTCGCGCTCGCCGCGCGACGCGCCGAGCACGCCGCCACGGGAGTGCCGACGGGGATCATGGACCAGCTCTGCATCGCCGCCTCCACCTCGGGCCATGCGACCCTGATCGACTGTCACACCCTCGACGTTGCGCATGTGCCGGTGCCGACCGACATCGACGTCGTCGTCGAGTTCATCGCGCACCGGACCCTGGTGGGATCCGCGTACTCCGATCGGGTCGCCGAGTGCGCCCGGGCCGAAGCCGTGATCGGGCCGCTGCGGGCGGCGACCATCGACGACGTCCTCGGCCGTCGAACGTCCCTCGACGATGTCGCGTGGCGGCGTGCCCGCCACGTCGTCACGGAGAACGAGCGGGTGCGGAACTTCGCGGCAGCGCTCCGGCGAGGCGACTACACCTCAGCGGGGCGGTTGATGACCGAGAGCCACGAGAGCCTCCGATCCGACTTCGACACGTCGACGCCGGCCATGGATGCTGCCGTCGACCGGCTGGTGCACACACCCGGCGTCTTCGGTGCCCGGATGACCGGAGGCGGCTTCGGAGGCTGCACCGTGGCGATCTGTGAACGCGGCGCCCTCGGCACCGGTTGGCGCGTCGTGCCGTCGGCCGGCGCCCGCCGTGTCACCGAAGGTGCCGGACACCGTCGGTGACGCCGGTGACGCCGGCGAGGCGACGAATCGCTCCCGGGGTGCGGATGCCCCACCAGAAGAGGTCTCGACCGTCGACGCGCACGATGGTCGTGTGCGGCATCGACCGGCGCAGTTCGGCGAGGTGTGAGTCGCTGAACTCGTAGGGCTCGCTGGGCACGAGGACCAGATCAGGGGCCAGCGCGGCGACGTCCGCCACGTCGACGGTCGGATACGGATCCGGCGATCCGGCCGTGACCGACTCGATGCCGAGACGTTCCAGGACGGAGGCGCCGTAGGTGTGCTCGTTGATCGACATCCAGGGCCGCCGCCAGATCGGCACGAAGGCAGTCCGGACGCCGACGCCGAGCTTCGAAGGCACTTCGACCGCAGGAGGGTCCACGCCGATCAGCGACGCCAGATCGACGACGACCGCCAGGGCATCGGCGACGCTGCGAACGGCGCTCACCCAGACCCTGATGCCGCGGGCCGACAGTTCGTCGTGGTCCTCTCGTCGGTTCTCCTCGCTGTCCATCACGACCACGTCCGGGTGGAGCCCGACGATGGCATCGATGTCCGGGTTCTTGGTACCACCGACGTGACGCAACTCGGGCTGCTCGCAGAACCGCGTACAGGCGACCACGTCCGCGCCGAGCGCCAACAGTGTCTCCGTGCTCGACGGGACGAGGCTCACCACCCGAGGCACCACCCGAGGCACCACCCGAGGCACGGTCACGATCCCAGGAGGCGCCGCTTCTGGCGGTCGAACTCGTCGGGGGTCAGACTCCCCCGCATCAGCATGGACTCGAGTCGTTCGAGCTGGCCGGCCACGTCGATCACCGGCTCGCCGCTCCTGTGTCGACGGATGGCGTCCATCTCGGCGTGGATGACCCGCTGCACACGATCGGGCTGACGGATGTCGGTGAATCGTTGCTGCCCCGACTCACCACCCGACTCGATCAGCAGGTCACCTGCTCCGACGATCCGCTCCAGGATGCCCTGGTGGAAGTGGACCGTGTTGACCCGGTCGAGCGGAATCTCGATTCCCCGCTTCGTCACCAGCCCCGACCTGAAGATGATCCGCAGGTTCGTGATCACGAAGTGTGTCGTCAGCCACTTCGAGTACCTGATCACGAGCCAGATCGCCGACGCGCCGAGTGCGACCAGCGACCCCCATCCGGCGACCGACTGTTGCGTCGTGTCGGCGTCGGTCATCGCCAGCGTCGCCAGCGCCGCGGCGATCGATGCGACCACGGCGATCGTCGGCGACGCCAGGAACCACCAGTGCGGATGCAGGTCGACCGTCACGCTCTCGTGGTCGTTCAGGAGTCGGCGGGGATAGGCCATCTCCGTGTCAGTCCGAGCGATCGCCCGACACGGTCATGCGGATGCGCAGCGCGTCGATGGCGAAGCCGTCCATCTTCAGCACCTCGAACTCGCCGAGCTCGGTCTGCACCCGGTCCCCTTCCGAAGGGATGTCGTCGAGCGCATCGATCACGTACCCGGCGAGTGTCTGCCAGTCGCCCTCCGGGAGTTCGACCCCGGTGAACTCCTCGAACTGCTCGACCCTGGTCGTCCCGCTCATCTGGTAGCTCCCGTCGGGGAGCTGCTCGCACTCACCCAGACGGCGGTCGGACTCGTCGTCGAAGTCGCCGATCAGTTCCTCGATGACGTCCTCGAGCGTCACCAGTCCGAGGACGAGTCCGTGCTCGTCGACCACCAGCGCGACATGGTGGCGTTCGGTCCGCATCTCGAGCAGCAGATCCTCGAGACCGTGGTGCTCGGGGGTGACCATGACGGGTCGGGCGATGCTGCCCGCCTGCGTGGTCGGCCAGGCGCCCATGTCGAGCCGGATGACGTCCTTCGCGTGCACGAATCCGCGCACGTGATCGAGGTCTCCCTCGTGGATGATCACGCGAGTACGGCCGGTCCGGTGGGCCTCGACCGCGACGTCGGCAGCAGTCGCCTCGGCGGGGAGGGCGACGATGTCGCGACGTGGTGTCATGGCATCGGCCGCAGTCAGACCCGACAGTTCGAGCGAGCGCGCCAGGAGTTGATGCTCCTCGGCCGCGATTCCTCCGCGCCCGGCCGACTCGTCGATCAGCAGCAGCAGCTCGCTCGGCGAGTGCGCCATCGCTCGCTCGTCCTGCGGTTCGACACCGACCAGGCGTACGACGACGTTCGCCATCCAGTTGAGCATGCGGATGATCGGGCGAAAGACACGGGCGAACATCCGGAAGGGTCGAGCCAGGAGCAACGACGACTTCTCCGGGTGCGCGATCGCCCACGATTTCGGCGCCATCTCGCCCACCACCATGTGGAGGAAGACCACGATCGACAGCGCAATGGTGAACGCGATGACGTGGCGAGCCGTGTCCGACAGGGTGAACAGCTCACCGAGCGCGCCCTCGATGACGCGCGCGACCGCCGGTTCGGCGACCGCGCCGAGGCCGAGCGAACACATCGTGATGCCGAGCTGCGCTCCCGCCAACATCAACGTCAGCTCGCGCAGTCCGGCCAGCGCATGCCTGGCCCGCTTGTCGCCCTCGGCCGCGAACTGCTCGAGGCGCGAGCGGCGTGAGGCCAGCAACGCGAACTCGGCGGCGACGAAGAACGCGTTCAGTCCGAGCAGCACGACCGCGAGTCCGAGGCTCGACCAGCTGACCTGGATGCCCTCCGAGGCCGCGAGGATCATCGCTCGCCGCCTTCGACATCGTCGGAGTCGGGCATCTCGTCGGTGTGGGCAACACGCAACTGCAGTCGTTGGATCGCGAATCCGTCGACCGCGACGACCTCGATCTCGATGCCGTCGACGACGAACATCTCGCCGACCGCCGGGATGTGCTCGAGCCGGTCCAGGACGAGACCCGCCACCGTGTCGTACTCGCCGTCGGGAAGATCGAATCCCGTGATCCGTTCGATCTCGTCGGGGCGCGAACTGGCGGCCACCGACCACACGCCGGGCTCGATCTCGACGTGTTCACCGCGCGCGCTCGGGTCGTACTCGTCCTCGATCTCGCCGACGAGTTCCTCGACGATGTCCTCGAGCGTCACCACGCCTGCCGGCCCGCCGTATTCGTCGATGACGACCGCCATCTCGGTCGCGTGCTCGCGCAGCTCGGCGAGCACGACGCTCAGGCCGGCAGCCTCGGGAACAGCCAGGATCTCTCGCACCAGCGACGTCACCGCAGTGGTCTCGTAGTCCGAACGGGGGACTCCCAGGAGATCCTTGGCATGCACGATGCCGTGGACGCGGTCTTCCCCGTCGACCACCGGGAAACGCGAATGCGACGACGACATGAGCGCGCGCAGGTCGGCCGCGGTCGCGTCGGCGCCGATGGTGACCACTCGGTTCCACGGCACCATCGCATCGGACGCCTCGAGCTCACCGAAGTCGATGGCACGCTCGAGCAACTGCGCCTGCAGCAACGTCAGGTGCCCGCTCTCGGCCGAGGAGTCGACGATCAGGTCGAGTTCCTGGGTCGACACCGCGTCACGAAGTTCCTCGACGGGTTCGACACCGACGAGTCGGAGCAGCCGGTTGGCGGCACCGTCGAAGAGCCGGATCACCGGCCCGGCGATACGCATGAAGAGCCAGATCGAAGGGGCCACCGCCCGGGCAACGGGTTCGGGCCGGGCGATCGCGAGGTTCTTCGGTGCCAACTCACCGAACACCATCTGCGCCATCGTCGCGAAGAGGAGCGCCATCGCCAGGGCAATTCCGAGCGACGCCGATTCCGGTACGCCGGCGGCCTCGAGGACGGGGGCCAACACCGAGGCAATGGCCGGCTCGGCGATGAAACCGAGAACGAGCGTCGTCACGGTGATGCCGAGCTGGGCGCCCGAGAGCATGAAACTGAGACGCTTGTGAACGGCGATCGCCCGCTTCGAACGGCGGTCACCGTCGGCGGCCTGCTCCAGGAACCGGCTCCGGCGCGCCGTCACGAACGCGAACTCCACGGCGACGAAGTAGCCGTTCGCGACGATCAGGGCGACGACACCGACCAGCCCCAGAGCAGTCAGCACGGCGTCAACTTCGTTTTCGATCGGCGGGCATGGGTGAACAGATGATATCCACACGGGTCAGCTGCCGAGGCGTAACGGTCATCCCGGCCTCCGCCGTCGATCGGGCATCGGCCTCGTCCGACGGCAGTGGCTCCCTCGAGGGCTACAATCCGAGCGATGTCAGCCTTCCACGATTTCGAGATGACCTCGATCACCGGCGAGCAGGTCTCCTTCGACCAGTTCCGCGGCCAGATCTGTCTGATCGTCAACGTCGCCAGCGCTTGAGGCCTCACGCCTCAGTACGCAGGTCTGCGTGCGCTCCATGACGACAACGACGATGTCACCGTCCTCGCCTTTCCGTGCAACCAGTTCGCCAACCAGGAACCCGGAACCGACGAGGAGATCCTCGAATTCGCCACGTCGACGTACGGTGCGACGTTCCCGATGTTCCACAAGATCGAGGTGAACGGCGACGGTGCCGCCCCGCTCTACCAGTGGCTCAAGGCCGAGCAACCCGGCACCGGCGACAGCGCCGACATCGTCTGGAACTTCGAGAAGTTCCTCGTCGACGCCGATGGCAAGGTCGTGGCCCGATTTGCACCGACCACCACGCCGGAGCAGATCGCCGAAGCCCTCGACAGCTACCGCTGATCGGGACCGGTCGTCGCCCAGCATGACGATCGAATTCACCCACAACGAACGGCCGACCGTCGGCATCGAGATGGAACTCCACGTGGTCGACCGCGCCACGGGTGATCTCGTGTCGGCAGCGAACGAACTGCTCGACGAACTGGGCCTCGACCACCCGGAGGGCCGGCACCCGAAGGCCAAGCACGAACTGTTCCAGAGCACGATCGAGATCATCACGGGCGTCTGCGAGACACCGGACGAAGCGGGCCATGACCTTCGTACGACCCTCGCCGAGCTTCGCGTCGCTGCCGATCGCCGAGGTCTCGCGCTGATGAGTTCGGGCACCCACCCGTTCGCGCTCGCTCGCGATCAGCTGGTCAGCCCCGACGTGCGCTACCACGAACTCATCGAGTCGATGCAGTGGCCCGCTCGTCGGCTCCTGATCTGCGGCATGCACGTCCACGTCGGGGTCAGCGACGGCGCTCGTGCGATCACGATCATCAACGAGTTGCGACGCCATCTGCCGCTGTTCCTCGCGCTGTCGTCGTCGAGCCCGTACTTCGAGGGCGAGGATTCGGGACTCGCGTCCGCACGATCGAAGGTCTTCGAGGGACTGCCGACGGCCGGGCTCCCGCCGCAACTCGCCGACTGGACCGACTTCGAGGCGTTCATGTCGACGCTGCTCGACTCGAAGTGCATCAACTCCATCCGTGAGGTCTGGTGGGACATCCGTCCCCACCCGGACTTCGGGACCGTGGAGTTCCGCATGTGTGATGCGACCCCGACCGTGCGTGAAGCTGTCGCCCTCGCGGGACTGGCGCAGACGCTCGTGGCCTGGTGCAATGCCCGCATCGACGACGGCACGCTGCCGGTTGCACCACGCGAGTGGACCGTGCGTGAGAACCGATGGCTGGCTGCTCGCTTCGGCATCGACGCGGACCTGATCGTCGAGCACCCCGACACCGGGCGCCCCGAGCGGCGATCCGTGCGCGACCTCCTCGCCGAACTCATCGACGACCTCGGACCCACTGCGCAACTGCTCGGAACCACGGCCCAACTCGACGACCTCCTCACGGTGCTCGACGTGGGCACGGGCGCGACACGCCAACGAGCCCTGGTCGAGGCCGGCGGTACGCTCGTCGACGTGGTCCAACTCCTGGTCGACAGCCTGACCGCCGACGAACTCCGGTCATGAAGCTCGTCGCGACACCGCTGACCGAATGGCTCGATGAACACGGCGAAGGGCTCATCGCCCTGCGGCGCAACCTCCACGCCCATCCCGAACTCAGCGGCGCCGAGCACGCGACCACCGAACTGGTCGAGGAGCGACTCCGGTTGGCCGGCTTGGAGCCGCGGCGCCTGGCAGTCGGCACCGGTCTCGTGTGCGATCTCGATCCGACGAACGGCAACGGGTTCGAGCCGCGCTTCGCGTTGCGCGCCGACCTCGACGCACTGGCGATGACCGACGACAAGGACGTCTCGTACGCGAGCCGCCATCCCGGCGTCGCTCACGCGTGCGGGCACGACGTGCACACCACCATCGTCCTGGGCGCAGCGTTGTACTTCGCCCATCACCGAGACCTCCTGGCCGGGCCCGTCCGCTTCGTGTTCCAGCCGGCCGAGGAACGCGTGCCCGGCGGAGCACTCGACGTGATCCGCGACGGTGGGCTCGACGGCGTCGCAGCGATCGTCGGGCTCCACTGCGAGCCGAAGCTCGACGTCGGCACGATCGGCCTCAGGTCCGGGGCGATCTCATCCGCTGCCGACATGGCGGTGATCCGCCTCGTGGGGCCGGGCGGGCACACCGCCCGTCCGGAACTCACCGTCGATCTCGTCGCCCTCGCCGCTCGGATCATCGCTGAGCTGCCGGCGCGGGTCGCCGGACGCCTCACCGATCCCGACGAGGTGAAGGTCGTGTTCGGAGCGATCCATGCCGGCGACGCCGCCAACGTCATTCCCACCCACTGTGAGCTCAAGGCATCGATCCGAACCCCGTCCCTCCCGGTCTGGGAGCGCCTGGCCGAACTCGTCGAACATGAAGTCGTGAGCATCGTCGGCGAGTCCGGTGCCATCCTCGAGATCGACTACACCCACGGCGTCCCTCCGGTGGTCAACGATGGCGGTGTCACCGAGACGTTGCGCCGTGCTGCCGTCGACGTCGTGGGCGCGCAGTCGGTCGCCACGGTCGAGCAGAGCTGGGGCGGCGACGACTTCGCGTGGTTCACGCGCGAGGTTCCGGGCACCTACGTGCGCCTGGGCGTGCGCAACCCGTCCGGCCCCACGCTCGACCTCCACGCCGGTCACTTCGACGTCGACGAAGGCGCCATCGCGCTCGGTGTACGGCTGCTCGTGGGCGCCGTGCACGAACACTTCCACGCATGAGCGCCGGCACCTGGGTGTTCGGCTACGGCTCACTGGTGTCGCCGGCCTCGCTGGCTTCGACCATCGGACGCCATGTCGAGCCCGGTGACGTCGTTGCCGCTCATCTCCGCGGGTACGGACGACGATGGAACTACGGGTCGCTCCACCTGCGCGGCGACTGGCGCCATGACGACATCGACGTGCGCCAGGGCGTGGTGATCTCACTCGGGCTGGTGATGGCCGAAGCCGAGCACTGCAATGGTGTCGCCGTGCGGGTCACCGACGAGGAGCTGGCCCGGCTGGACTGGCGTGAACGCGACTACCAGCGAACCGATGTGACCGACCGGATCGACGCCGAGGTCCCCATCGGCGCCGAGCGGGTCGTCACGTATGTACCCAGGCAGAGCGCCGTCGAGCGGTACGAGGCAGCTCGCGACGAGCGCCGCGCGGCGATTCGGCGGTCGTACTGGGACCTCGTCGACAAAGCGTTCAGCGACCTCGGGGCTCACCATTCGGCGATCTACGCGACGACACCGGCACCGGACGTGCCGGTACTCGAGATCTCGCTGTCACTGCTCGGCTGAGGTCGCAGTCGACAGTTCGGTCAAGGCGGTCCACAGCGAGTCGACCTGCTCGATCAGCGAATCCCTGTCGCCGCCGTTGTCGATCACATGTGTTGCGGTGGCCAGTCGCTCGTCACGGCTGATCTGGCTGCTGATGCGAGCACGAGCATCCGTCTCGTCCATGCCCCGTTGATCGACCAGCCGCTGCACGGCCACGTCGACCGGAACGTCGACCACGATGGTGGCGGCGAGGCCCTTGCGGGGGTTCTCGCCGAGCAGTGGGAAGTCGAGCACCACGACACGATCGGTGTCCTTGTGGACATCGATCTGTCGTTGGATCTCGTCCTGCATCGCCGGGTGGACGATGCCGTTGAGGTCCTTCAGCGCCGCTTCGTCGTTGAAGACGATCTTGGCGACGGCACCACGATCGAGCGAGCCGTCGGCCAGCAGGATGTGATCGCCGAACCGCTCGGCCATCGCCGCCAGCACCGGACTGCCCGGCGCTTGCAGGTCGCGGGCGATCTGATCGGCGTCGACGATGGCAGCACCTCGTTCGGCGAGCATCGCCGACACCGTCGACTTGCCCGCGCCGATTCCCCCGGTCAGACCGACCAGGATCACTCGGCGGGTGCTTCCTCCGGCACGACGTCTTCGATGACGACGTCTTCGACGGCGACTTCCTCGACCGCCGACTCGTCGGCAGCGTCGACCGGTTCGGTGCCTGCGCCTTCGCCACCCTCGCCGTAGTACTCGGACCATGCTGCTTCGGCCTCGGCCGATGCCTCGCCCTGGACCCAGTTGCCGGCGGAGTCGACCTCGAAGTGCTCGCGGTACTCGGCGGCGAGTTCGCCACCCTCGGCGGCCTGCTTGATCGACAGGCTGATGCGGCGGCGAGCGAGGTCGAGATCGATGATCTTCACCCACAACTCCTCGCCCGGCGTGACGACCTGCTCGGGCGAGTCGACGTGATGCGCCGACATCTCCGAGATGTGCACGAGGCCTTCGATGCCTTCGCCGACCTGGACGAATGCACCGAACTGGACGAGCTTGGTGACCCGGCCGTACACGAGCTGTTCGACCTGGTGGCTCTCGGCGAACTCCTGCCACGGATCCTGCTGGGTGGCCTTCAGCGACAGGCTGATGCGCTCGCGGCTGAAGTCGACGTCGAGCACCTGCACCTTGACGTGGTCGCCGACAGCGACGACGGAGCCCGGGTGGTCGACGTGCTTCCACGACAGCTCGCTGACGTGGATGAGCCCGTCCATGCCGCCGAGATCGACGAACGCACCGAAGCTGACGACCGAGGAGATCGTGCCTTCGCGAACCTCGCCGACCTTGAGGTTGGTGAGGAACTGGTCGCGGGTCTCCTTCTGGTTCTCCTCCAGGTAGGCGCGACGTGACAGGACCACGTTGTTGCGGTTCTTGTCGAGTTCGATGATCTTGCAGTGCACCGTCTCGCCGATGTACGGAGCGAGGTCACGGACACGGCGCAACTCGACGAGTGATGCGGGCAGGAAGCCACGCAGGCCGATGTCGACGATGAGACCGCCCTTGACGACTTCGATGACCGGGCCGGACACGACGGCGTCGGCTTCCTTCTTGGCCTCGATGTCGCCCCAGGCGCGCTCGTACTGCGCCCGCTTCTTGGACAGCAGGAGGCGGCCTTCCTTGTCCTCCTTGGTGAGGACGAGGGCTTCCACCGCTTCACCGAGCGAGACGACCTCGGAGGGGTCGACGTCGTTGCGAATGCTCAGCTCACGAGCGGGAATGACACCCTCGCTCTTGTAGCCGATGTCGAGGAGTACTTCGTCCTTGTCGATCTTGACGACGGTTCCGTGGACGAGCTGGCCGTCCTCGACGGTGACCATGGTGCCGTCGATCGCGTCGGCGAAGGACATGCCGAGGTCGTCGGACACGATCTCACGGGGGGTGTAGACGCCCTCGTCGTCGAAGGTTCCCATCTGGTTCACGGGAGACTCGGAGGTGGTTGCGGTGTCGGACAAAGGACGGACTGCTTTCGAAACGGACGTTGAGTAGATGGACAGACGCGCCACTGGCGTGACGCAGCCGACCATGGTACCAGCCGCCGCCCCAAACGGCCATGGCCCCCAACCCGCTCCCCCATCCCCAACAATCCCCCACAATCCCGAAATTCTCCTCGCCGTGCGCGCTCGAGCGCGCACCGGCGGGAGAATTTCGGGGGTTCGGGGTGTCGGGCGGTCAGGGGACGTGGGCGATGGCGAGGAACTCGGGGGATTCGGTCGTCGGCGGGGCGACGACGTAGGCGCCGGGTTCGACGCTGGAGATCGAATCGACCTCGAGGCCGTGCGCGGCGAGGAGAAGTCGCAGCTCACGAGGGGTGTAGCAGCCGGTCCACAGGTCGACGCGTCGGGATGCGCCGGATTCCGAGCGGATCTCGGTGATCTCGTGCGACACGCCGGCTCCGGCATCGAATTCGGCGTCGTCGTGGTACTTCACCGCGAAGTAGGCGTTGAACGCGCTCAGCGCCAGTCTCCCTCCCGGCCGCAGCGATCGGGCCATACCGGCCACCACCGCGGCGTCGTCGCCGTCGGCGGTCATCATCCCGAACGCCCCTTGGCACAGGCAGATCACCGCATCGAATTCGCCGTCGAAGTCGAGTTCGCCGCGCATCACGCCGTTCGAACGTCAGAGTGCCGGCCGCGATGAGCGAGGCGACCGGCGTCCGGTTCGCTCGCTCATCGCTCGCTCGTGATCGGGCGATGTCGATGAAGCGCCGGCTGATGTCGACGCCGTGGACATCGATCCCACGCCGGGCGAGTTCGATCGCGTGGCGACCGGTACCGCACCCCACGTCGAGGACCCGGTCACCGGGCGCCAGATCGAGTGCGCCGACCACGTGGTCGACCTCCTGCACCGTGCCCTTCGTGTGCGCATAGCGGTCGTAGGCCGTCCCCATGTGGTCGGCCAGGTCTTCGAACCAGTGGTCGCGATCAACCACCGGAGTCAGTCCTCGGGTGGGTGCGACGGTTGCTCGGTCACCGTCAACCCTTCGCCGACGCCCACGTGTCGCCCCACGACACGTTCACCTCGAGGGGAACGTCGAGTTCGCAGGCGTCGCACATGAGCCGGACCACGAGATCGCCGACGATGTCGTGCTCGTGTTCGGGCACCTCGACGATCACCTCGTCGTGCACCTGCAACACGATCCGGCTGTCGTGGCGGCCCGCGACCAGCGCGGCGTCGATGTTCACGAGCGCCACCTTGAAGATGTCGGCGGCAAGACCCTGGATCCCGGCGTTCATCGCCTGGCGTTCCCCCGCCTGTCGCACGCGGAAGTTCGAGTTCATCAACTCGGGGATCGGGCGACGACGTCCGAAGAGCGTCTCGGTGTACCCACGCTCACGGGCCTCGATCACCGTGCGGTCCATGTAGTCCTTCACGTTGGGGAACGCCACGAAGTACGCATCGAGGATGACCGCGGCCTCCTCGGTCGAGATGTTCAACCGTTGGCCGAGGCCGTAGGCCTCCATGCCGTAGGCCAACCCGTACGACACCATCTTGGCCTTCGAGCGCTGCTCGACGGTGACCGCCGACGGATCGACACCGAACACCCGCGCCGCGGTGGCGTTGTGGATGTCCTGGCCACTCCTGAACGCCTCGATCAGACCGGGGTCCTCGGCGAGATGGGCGATGCAGCGCAACTCGATCTGGTTGTAGTCGGCAACGAGCAGCTTCATGCCCGGCGCCGGGACGAACGCCTTGCGGAACTGGCGTCCCTCTTCGGTACGCACGGGAATGTTGTGCAGGTTCGGGCGATCGGAGGAGAGGCGTCCGGTACGGGCGACGGTCTGGTTGAACGTCGCGTGGATTCGCCCGTCGGGTCCGACCTCGGCCAGCAGGCCTTCGCCGTACGTGCTCCGGAGCTTCTCGACCTCGCGGAACCGCAGCAACGGCTCGAGGAACTCGGGCCACTGGTCCTTGATCTTCTCCAGCGTCGCCGCGTCGGTGGAGTACCCCGTCTTGGTCTTCTTGCCCGGCGCCAGGCCACGTTCGTCGTAGAGGATCTCACGCAGCTGCTTCGGCGAGTTGAGGTTCAGGTCGTCGCGACCCGCCACCTCGCGCAGCTGCGCCTGCAGCGCCTGGACCTCGTCGGACAGCCGCTTGCCGAGCGCGCGGAGCTCGTCGACGTCGACGCCGATGCCCACGTGCTCCATCTTGGCCAGGACGAGCACCAGCGGATTCTCGATCGTCCGGTACAGCTCGGCCATCCCCTGGGCCTCCATGCTCGCCACGATCGGCCCGGCCAGCGCGTTGACGGCAAGCGCATCGCGAGCGGCCAGCTCGGCGTCACCGAGCGAGGTTCCGTCGAGATCGAGTTGACCGCTGCCGGCGGCGTCGTCGGACGGCCGTGCGAACTTCGTGTACTTCTCGATGAGGTCGGGCAGTGTGTAGCGGGCCTCGGCGGGATCGATGAGGTATGCCGCGATCGCCGTGTCGAGCGTCAGTCCCCGCACCTCGACCCCGAACTCCAGCAGCGATCGCATCAGCGGCTTCACGTTGTGTCCACGCAGATCGGTGTGCGAGCCAAGTGCTGCGCGTACCGCATCGTCGGCGAGCACGTCGGCCGGGATCCACAGGACGTCGGCCATCGACGGATCGACGACCACGGCGATGCCGGCCATCGGAGTGCGGCCCGGCTCACCGAGCCACGTCGCCGCGACATCGAGCGTCGCCGCCGTCGAGATCGCCGATGCTGCGTGCGCCGCTGATGGCGCCGTCGTCACCTCTGCCACGAGCTCGACGCGTTCGTCGGCGGGCCCCAGGTCGACCGAGGCGCCCATCCCCGACAGCGCCTCGTCGAGTCGCGCCGCGAGCGTCCGGAACTCGAGGAAGTCGAAGAGTCGTCTCAGCTCGGCGACATTCGGCTTCACGGCGAGATCGTCGGGATCGACCTCGATGGGTGCGTCGTGATGCAGCAGCATCAGATCGAGATTCTTCCGGGCGCGCTGCTCGTGCTCGGCCAGGTTCGTCCGCAGTTTGGGGGTCTGTTCGTCGGCGTGTTCGAAGATGCCGTCGAGACCGCCATAGGCGTTGATCAGCTTCGCCGCCGTCTTCTCCCCCACGCCGGGCACACCGGGCAGGTTGTCGCTGTTGTCGCCCCGGAGTGCGGCGTACTGCGGATACAGCGCCGGAGTCACACCGGTGCGTTCCTCGATCCCCGCTTCGTCGTAGAACGCGTAGTCACTCACGCCACGCTTGTTGTAGAGCACCTTCACGTCGGGATCACGAACGAGCTGGTAGCTGTCGCGGTCACCCGTCACGATGATCACCTGATGACCGGCCTCGACGAGGCGATCGGTCGCCGTGGCGATCAGGTCGTCGGCCTCCCATCCGGGCAGGTCGACGGTGGTGATCCCGATCGCGTCGAGCACTTCGCGCACCAGACCCATCTGCTGTCGCAGGATGTCCGGTGCCGCATCACGCTGCGCCTTGTAGAGCGGCTCGGCCTGGTGGCGGAACGTCGGTTCGGCACAGTCGAAGGTGACCAGCACGCCGTCAGGGCGGTGGTCCTTCATCACGTTGATCATCATCGACGTGAAGCCGAACACCGCGTTGGTCACCTGACCGCTCGCCGTTGCCATGTCGGTCGGCAGCGCGAAGAACGCGCGATAGGTCAGGGAGTTGCCGTCGACGACCAGATAGGTGCCCATGTCGGCGCTCAGGCAGCGCCCGGGCGCAGCGACCCGTCGAGGATCCTGTCGGCGACGTCGCGCATCCGGGTCCGCTCGCTCATCGCCGTGCGCTGGATGAACGAGAACGCGTCCGACTCGGACATCCCGGCTTGGTCGATCAACACGCCCTTGGCCCGTTCGACCACCTTGCGGGACTCGAGTTGCTCGCCCAGCGCGTCGATCTCACCGGTCAGCGAACGGAGTTCCCTGAAGCGACCCATCGCCACCTCGATGGCCGGGATCAGGTCGCTCTTCTGGAAGGGCTTCACGAGGAATGCCAGCGCGCCGGCGTCGCGGGCCTGTTCGACGACCTCACGTTGGCTGAATGCGGTCAGCATGAGGACGCCACAGATCTTCTCGCCGTTGATGATGCGGGCTGCTTCGAGCCCGTCCATGCCGGGCATCTTGACGTCGAGGATCGCCAGATCGGGCTGCAGCGCCCGAACGAGTTCGACCGCCTGGTCGCCCCGGCCGGTCTCGCCGATGACCTCGTAGCCCTCTTCTTCGAGGGTTTCACGGAGATCCATCCTGATGATGGCCTCGTCCTCGGCGATCACGACACGCAACGGCATGGCTCTTATCTAGCAGGTGACAGCCGCCATCCGTTCCTGCACCGTGCCCGGGTCACCCGAACGCCGCCGCCATTGCCCTGCTGACCGGTCGCACCAGTTCGCGCAGTCGCTCGCAACCGTCGACACCGATGGCGTCGTACGGAGCGGCGGCGAGTTCGTCGGTGCGCTGTTCGATCTCCGCACGCTGTTGTCGGCCGAGATCGGTGAATGCGAGATCCGAGTCGAGCCATCCGATGGAACGCAACCGTTCCTCGGCGACCAGCCAGTCGTCGCCGGTTCGTTGCCGCGTGGCCCTGAGGATCTCCGAACTCACGTCGCCGGCCGCGGCGTGCGTGACGAGCGCTTCGCAGCCGTTCAGCCCCGCCGCGGTCAGCGCGGCGACGTGCCCGTCCCCGCGGAACTCGCGCAGGAGCGTCTGGGCGTGCCAGAGCACGAGGTGCGGTTCCTGGGGCCATGCGAGCGCTGCGTGACCGGCGAACAACGGTCGTCCCTCGGGGCGCTCGCACGCGGCGAGCGCAGCGGTGCGCGCCAACTCGGCCGCCTCCACCATGTCCGGTCCGTCGACGCCGTCGGGCGCGAACCGCCGCATCATGCGATCGGCGGCTCTCGATCGAGCAGCCGAGACGGCGTCAGGGGAGACCCGATCCCAGATCCCGTCCATGCTCGCGCTCACCAGGTCGGGGTCGAAGTTGAAGAACGTGGCGATCACCACCGGTGCGGGCACCGCACCCATCGGGGCCGAACGCGAGGCGAAGTAGCCCTGCATACGGTCGTCGATGCCGATGGCCGCGTACTCCTCGCGGGCCTCTGGCACGAAGTAGATGGCGCCGTGCACTGGTTCGAGCGTGCGCCAGGTCTTGCGTGCGATCAGTGGATCCATCGGCCGAGCATGTCAGCTGTCGCCACCGTCACATGCGGTCGAGGAGTCACATGCGGTCGAGGAGTTCGTCCTGGCGGATCTCGAGTGACGCGATCTCCTCGATCACCTTCGACCGGTGCTTCGCCAGCGCGTCGACGTGCCGACGCGCGTCACGCGCCTCGTACGACGCCCCGGCTGTCTCCGAGACGAGGGCCCTGATCGCCTGGTCGTCGGCATCGTCGCCCAGGTGGATCATCTGCTCGTCGATCACCGACAATTCCGTGCGCAGCGATTTCAGACGGGTCGCCACCTGCGAGAGTCGCCGTTCGACCAGCCAGTTCCCCATCAGGAGGCCGAATCTACCCGGCGGCCCACGCCACGACGTGCGCAGTGCCCCGGGTCGGACTCGAACCGACACTTGACGGTGTTTGAGACCGTTGCCTCTGCCAATTGGGCTACCGGGGCGTGCGGCGCCGAGGCTAGCGGGCTTACCGAGCGGTAGCTCGTGAAGACCGGGGCGGACGTCTAGCCTGCGACCGATGCTCGCTTTCACCTTCCCCGGCCAGGGCTCCCAACGCCCGGGCATGGGACTTCCCTGGCGCGACCACGAGAGCTGGGAACTCGTCGACGAGGCGAACGACATCGCCGGTCGAGATGTCGGCGCCCTGCTCTGCGAGGCCGACGCCGAGGAATTGAAGGACACGCGCAACGCACAGTTGACGACCTTCGTGTCGAGCCTGATGGTGCTCGACGCCGTCGAGCGCCTCGGCATCGAGCCCAGCTACTGCGCCGGTCACAGCCTCGGCGAGTACACGGCCCTGACGGCGACGGGTGCACTCGGCTTCGACGACGGTATCCGACTCGTCATCGAGCGCAGCGCCGCGATGCACGACGCCGGGCTCGCCCAACCCGGCACGATGGCCGCCGTGCTCGGCCTCGACGACGACCACGTCGAGATCGCTTGTCGCCGCGCCGATGCCGACGTGTGGGTCGCCAACTTCAACGCCCCCGGCCAGGTCGTGATCGCGGGTTCGCCGGCGGGCGTCGATGCCGCCGCCGTGCACGCCAAGGAACTCGGCGCCAAGAAGGTGATGCCGCTCCAGGTGTCCGGAGCGTTCCACACACCGTTCATGGCGGGCGCCCGTGACCGTCTCCGCACCGCGCTCGCGGCGGCCGCCCCGCGTGACTCCGACGTCCCGGTGGTGTCGAACGTCGACGCGTTGGCCCACGACCAGGGTGCCGACTGGGCAAGCCTGCTGTCGGCCCAACTCTCGAGCCCGGTGCGCTGGAAGCACTGTCTGCTCACCCTCGCCGAGAGCGGCGTGACCGACTTCGCCGAGCTCGGGCCCGGTGCAGTGTTGACGGGCATGGCCAAACGGACGGTCACCGACGGACGCACGATCTCGGTGTCGACCCCGGAGGACCTCGACAAGCTGCTCGAGTGGGTCGGCGCCGGCACGACGTCGGCACCCGTTCAACATGAGGGCGAACATCTCTTCGCCGTCGAGCGTCTCGTGGTGAGCCCGGCAGCGGGCGTCTTCACGCCGATCGGTTCGTTGGCCGAGGGTTCCGTCATCACGGTGGGATCGGTGATCGGCCACGTCGGTGACGTCGAAGTGCGTTCACCGTTCGCCGGAATCCTCCAGAGTTACATCGCGCTCGACACCGAACGGGTCACACCACGCCAGCCGATTGCCTGGTTGCGCAGTGACGGGTCATGACGAACGAGGGGACCTGACCTGATGCCAGCAGTACCGAACGGCACGCGTGGAGCGGTGATCACAGGCTGGGGAACCGCCCTGCCGGATCACATCGTCACCAACCACGACCTCGAGAAGACGCTGGACACCAGCCACGACTGGATCGTCGAACGCACGGGCATCCGCGAGCGCCACATCGGCGGCACCACCACCAGTCTGTCGGTCGAGTCGGGGCGCCGGGCGCTCGAGATGTCCGGCGTCGATCCTGCCCGGATCGACCTGCTCATCCTCGCGACCACGACACCGGATCGCGCCGTGCCGGCCACGTCCGCGACGGTGCAGAACCAACTCGGCCTCAGTTGCGGCGCATTCGACGTGAACGCCGCCTGCTCGGGCTGGGTGTACGGACTCGTGGCCGCCCACGGGTTCATCGCGACCGGTGCCGACAAGATCCTGCTCATCGGTACGGATGCCCTCGCACGCATCACCGACTGGACCGATCGCAACACCGCCATCCTGTTCGCCGACGGGTCGGGCGCTGCGGTGATCGAGGCCGTCGACGGACCCGGACAGCTGCTCGGATGGGACCTCGACGCCGACGGCAGTGCCGAGGACGCCCTCTACTGCGAGCACGGCGGTCTGCTGCAGATGGAAGGCAAGGAAGTGTTCCGGCGCGCCGTGCGGATCATGGTCGATTCCGCCACGAAGTCGATGGCCCACGCCGGTGTCACGGCCGACGACATCGCCCTCGTCGTTCCCCATCAGGCCAACCTGCGCATCATCTCCGCCTCCTGCGATCGCCTCGGGATCGACGTCGATCGAGCGTCGATCGTCCTCGATCACACCGGCAATACATCGGCTGCATCGGTACCGCTGGCCCTTGCCGCCGCCCTCGACGCCGGCCGTGTCACCGATGGCGACCTGGTGCTCTTCGTCGGATTCGGAGCCGGCATGACCTCGGCCAGCGCCGTGGTGCGGTGGAATCAGACAGCTCACGAACGGAGTGCTGCCACATGACCGCCCCACCAGCACCGACACCGGCACCACTGCCGCCACCACCTCGGGACGCATCGTGCTGGTCACCGGTGGCTCCCGCGGGATCGGGCTCGCGTGTGCGCGCCGATTCGAGGCACTCGGCGACCGGGTCGCCGTCACGTACAACTCGTCACCCCCTCCCGAGGGGCTCTTCGGCGTGAAGTGCGACGTGACCTCGAACGACGACGTCGACGCGGCCTTCAGCGCCGTGGAGGACCACTTCGGCGGCAACGTCGAGGTGGTCGTGTCGAACGCAGGCATCACCCGTGACGGTTTGCTGTTGCGGATGAGCGAAGAGGACTTCACCTCGGTCGTCGACGCGAACCTGACAGCCGCCTACCGCGTGGTCAAGCGGGCGTCGCGCGGCATGTTGAAGGCACGTTCGGGCCGGATCGTGCTCGTGTCGTCGGTCGTCGGACTGCTGGGATCGGCCGGACAGTCGAACTACGCCGCGTCGAAGGCCGGGCTGGTCGGTTTCGCCCGATCCATCGCCCGCGAACTGGGGTCGCGCTCGATCACCGTCAACGTCGTGGCTCCCGGACCGGTCGCCACCGACATGACCGCTGCGCTCGCCGACGACCGGCTCGCCGACCTCACCGCCATGGTCCCGTTGCAGCGGATGG
This sequence comes from Ilumatobacteraceae bacterium, assembly GCA_963829585.1. GTDB lineage: Bacteria > Actinomycetota > Acidimicrobiia > Acidimicrobiales > Ilumatobacteraceae > Sva-07. Next base: position 179,170 of record CAWHJD010000015.1, read on the forward strand.
CCGACCCCGACGAGATCGCCGGCGTCGTGTCGTTCCTCGCATCTGCCGACGCTGCGTACATCACCGGTGCCGTCATCCCCGTCGACGGTGGCCTGGGCATGGGACACTGACCGCGCCGGCACGACCGATCACGGGTACGCCGAACCCGGTGTGCCTACAATTTCAACCCGGCTCGACAACCAACGCAGTCGAACCGCAACATCAAGGAGAAGACCGTGGATCCAGAACTGTTCGCCCGTTTCCGCAAGTGCGCCGTCGAGGTGCTGTCCGTCGAGGAGAGCGCCGTCGTTCCGGAGGCGAACTTCGGTGACGACCTCGACGCCGACAGCCTCGATCTCGTCGAGCTCGTGATGGCACTCGAGGAGGAGTTCGACGTCTCGGTTCCCGAGGAGGATCTCGAAGGAGTCGAAACCGTCCAGCAGGCGTACGACATCGTCGTCGCCAAACTCTGATGAACGGCGGCCGACGGGTCGCGGTCACGGGTCTCGGCGTCATTGCGCCGACCGGTATCGGTCGACACGCGTTCTGGGACGGACTGCTCGGGCCCGGCGCAACCAGCGGTCAGTCGCTCGTCATCGAGGACTGGGACCCTGCGCCATACTTCGACAATCCCAAACAGTCACGTCGCACCGACCGCGTCGAACAGTTCGCTGTCGCCGCCGCCGGTGAGGCATTCGACCAGGCCGGCGGGGTCGACGCGATCGGTGTCGATCCTGCCCGATTCGGCACGATCTTCGCCACCGGCGTCGGCGGGCTCCACTCCATCGAGGAGCAGGTGCAGGTCAGGCTCGAAAAGGGTGACCGCCGGGTCTCTCCCTTCCTCGTTCCGATGATGATGGCCAACGCCTCGGGGGCGTCGATCTCGATGCGCTACGGGCTCCAGGGCCCGAACGAAACGATCTGTACCGCGTGCGCCGCGGGTTCTCACGCGATCGCCTACGCAGCCCGGCTGATCCGCTGGGGTGTCGTCGATGCCGTCGCCACCGGCGGCAGCGAAGCGGCTGCCACCCTCACTGCGCTCGCCGGATTCGGCAACATGACCGCATTGTCGACGGTCGGTGTCAGCCGGCCGTTCGACGCCCAACGTGACGGTTTCGTGCTCGGCGAAGGTGCGGCTGTACTGATCCTCGAGGAATGGTCGAACGCCGTCGCGCGTGGCGCGACGATTCTCGGCGAGATTCTCGGCGGTGCCAGCACGGCCGATGCACACCACATCACGGCGCCGGCGCCCGGCGGTGTCGGTGCGATCGCCTGCATGCGGCTCGCGCTGGCGGAATCGGGTCTCGAGCCCGGTGACGTGAAGCAGGTGAACGCCCACGGCACCTCGACGCCGCTCAACGACGCCGCCGAGGCGGCCGCGATCACCGCCGTCTTCGGACCCGGCAACGTTCCCGTCGTGTCGACCAAGGGCGTCACCGGACACGCGCTCGGCGCGGCGGGGGCGCTCGAAGCCGCAGCAGCGCTCCTCTCGATCGAGCACCGTCTGATCCCGCCGACGGCGAACACCACGGTGATCAGCGACGACATGGACATCGACCTCGTGATGGGCGACGCCCGTCCCTGGGAGCCGGGTCCGGTGATCTCGAACAACTTCGGCTTCGGAGGCCACAACGGCTCCGTCGTCGTCGCGCCTCCCAGCTGAGATTTCGTACACCTCCACACCACGACGAACCGTTTGCGTGACAATTCCGTTGGCCCGCCCCAACGGAATTGTCACGCAAACCGTGGGTTCGGAGGTCAGGCGTCGGCGAGGACGAAGAGGAGGTCGCACTGGCAGGCGATCTCGTCGCCGACGCGTGCACGACCCGAGCCCTTGCCGGCGCGGGCTGACATGCGGCCGAGCTCGACCTCGAGGACGAGTTCGTCACCGGGCACCACCTGTCGGCGGAACCGGGCACCGTCGAGGCCCCCGAACAGCGGGAGCTTGCCGGCGAACTTCGGATCGGCCAGCACGGCAGCGGCGCCGACCTGGGCGATCGCCTCGCACATCAGCACGCCGGGAAGGGTGGGACGACCCGGGAAGTGCCCGGCGAAGAAGAACTCGTCGCCCGTCAGCCGCCAGATCCCCGAGGCCGAGACACCCGGCACGATCGAGAGCAGCTCGTCGACGAACAGGAACGGTGCCCGGTGCGGCAGGAGTTCGTCGGGGCGGGGCAGGACGGTGCGTGATGCCATCAGGAGGTCCAGTCGGGTCGGCGGCGAGCGTGGGCGTGGTAGTGGTCGGGAATCGAGCGAAGGTGGTCGTCGATCCAGAACGGTGCCGCGGATCGGGACTCGACGACCGCGGTCAACCGCTCGTGCAGCACCGCTCTGACCTCGGGCGGCGGCGACGGATCGTGTGATCGCCACACGACCATGGGCACCCCGCACGAGTCGCACTCCGCGATCCAGCACAGATCGTCGCTGTGGAACCATTCGGTGAAGGGAGTCGCCTCACACAGCTCGCACGTCGGATCATCCGCCACGCCGGTCACCGTACGCGACCGTGGGGTCGGCCGCCACGATGGCGACCGACCCCACGTTCAGGAGGTGTACGTGTTCTGCTGATCGAGATCAGCGTTCGATGATCAGGCCGGGCAGGCGGCGAGGAATGCCTCGACGTCGATGCTCGGCGGGACCAGGACACCGTCGACGATGTGGATGACGCCATTGCTGGCCTCGACATCGGCCGTCGTCACCGTGACGGAGTCGTTCAGCGTCACGCCGTCGGTGAGGTCGACCGTGATGTCCTCACCCTGCAGTGTCGGCACGGGACCGTCGGTCAGGTCGGTCGACATGACCGCACCGTCGACCACGTGGTAGGTCAGGATCGCGGTGAGGGCGTCCGTGCTCTCCGGGAGGAGCAGGCAGTCCACGAGGCCCGCAGGCAGCGCAGCGAACGCGTCGTCGGTCGGTGCGAACACCGTGAACGGGCCTTCGCCCGACAGCGTCTCGGCGAGACCAGCTGCAGTCACGGCGGCGACGAGGGTGTCGAACGAACCGGCGGCGACGGCGACGTCGACGATCGTGCCCGGCTCTTCAGCCATGGCCTCGGTCGTCTCGGTCATGGCGTCGGTGGCGGCGGGGGCCTCGGTCGCGGCGGGGGCCTCGGTGGCGGCGGGGGCCTCGGTCGACGAGCTCTCGTCGTTCGAGTCGGATCCGCAGGCGCTGAGGACGAGGAGACCGGCGATCGCGCCGACGGCAACGAGACGGGTGGAGGTGCGCTTCATGTGAATGTCCTTTTCGTAGGGGTGGATTCGCTGTGTTGTTCACGCCGCAGCGAAGCGGCATGTGAGGTCTACGAACCTGTCGGCAGGGTCGGATGACGAAACGACGAAGTTTTCCTACTCAATGTCTTCCTCCTCGAGATCGGTGCCGGGGCGACGACCCACCTCTCTGGCCGGATCGCCGCGATATCCGGGCGGATACGTCAGCATCAGTTCGTCGGCACTCACGGCGCGGCGACGGTACGCATCAGCCGGCAGCAGCGACACGATCGCGGCCATCAGTCGTTTGGTGTCGGCCTCGAGCGACCGGCCCTTCAGTTCGACCGGCTCGCCGACCCGCACCCGCACGGTTGGCGGTGACGCGAGATTGAACACGTTCGGTACCCGACTCGATCGTGGCCACACCCGCTCCGTTCCCCACAGGCCGACCGGAATGATCGGCGCACCGCTCAGCTGGGCGAGCCGTGCAGCCCCCCAGCGGCCGACGGGCTTGCGGAAGAACGCCGGTCCGCGGGGGATCGTCCCCTCCGGCATCATCGTCACCATCTCGCCGCCGGCCAGGGCGGCCGCCGCCGCAGCCAGAGGTTCGTCGGAGCCGGTGCCACGGTCGACGCGTATGCCACCCATCGCCGCTGCGATCGGACCCACGATCGGTGCGTCGAACACTTCCTTCTTGCCGAGGAAGCGGGCTGCCCGACCGCTCTTCGCGATCGTCAGTGACATCGCCGCCACGTCGAAGTAGCTGCGATGGTTCCCGCACAGGATCGCCGCTCCGGTGGTGGGGATGTTGTCGACACCGTCGATGTCGAATCGGGCGTACGGGTACAGGCCGGGACGTGCGAATCGCAGGGCGATCTCCTGCACTTCGAGCCCGATCAGCGGAACCTTCAGCACTCCCGGCGACACGTCGAGGTTCAGTGTCGGCCACCGGCGCGCAGCGGCGACGAGCACCATCCGGGGGTCGGGGTTCACGACCACGGGATGGCCGACGGCCGACAGCATCGGCGTGTCGTACACGCTGTCGGAGTACGCGTAGCTCTCGGCGAGATCGACACCGTTGCGGTCCGCCCACTCGGTGATCGCCGCCAGCTTTCCTGCCGACCAGACGAACGGGCCGTCGAGCGTGCCGTCGTAGGTGCCGTCGGCTGCCACGCCGTAGCGGGTGGCCACCACGTCGTCGAGCCCCAGGCGGTCGGCGAACGGCTTGACGAGGTCGTAGGGGCTGGTGGTGGCGAGCACGATCGGGCGACCTGCCGCGCGGTGGACGGCGAAGGCCGTCTGGGCGAACGGTTGCACCATCGCACACAGCTCGTCGGCAACCCCCTCGGCAGCCGCGGCCACCGTGGCCTGCGAGCGCCCTCTGGCGAGAGTCACGGCTTGGCGAGCCAGCGCCATCGACGGCAACGTCTCACCGATCGCGTTGAAGAGGCGGTAGATCAGCTGCTCGCCGGGGATCGGGTCGGCGCCGACGAGGCCCGCCTGGCGCATCGCACCGGCGAACACCTCCCCCGACGCACCGCGCAGTAGCGTTCGGTCGAGGTCGAAGAAGGCAGCGGCACGTCGAGAGGTCACCGGGCCAGGCTACGCACTCCCCAGGCGACGCCAGCCCGGGATCCGAGCCGGGGATCACGGGCCGAAAAACGGGAAAGACCCGGATGGGGGATCCGGGTCTCTCAACCTGGGAATGTCCTCCGATTTGGGGGAATCGGATGGTGGACTTCCCTTCGAGTGGAACATGGGGGGTGTTCGCACTGCGATCTGCTTGTGAAAGTATGCACGTGAACAACTGATCTGACAAGTAGAACAAAGAGATATCCACTATCGTTGTCGGAGATGGACGTGCGGCAGCTCGCGACCTTGGTGGCAATTGCCGACCACGGAACCTTCTCGGCGGCGGCGCGTGCGCTCTACACGGTGCAGTCGAACGTCTCCAGCCACATCGCCCGCCTCGAGAAGGAACTCGGTGTGACGCTGGTCGATCGCGCCCAGGGTGGGCTCACGGAGGAGGGCGCACGCGTCGTCGAGCGGGCCCGTCGGGTCCTCAACGAGATCGACGACATCACCGCAGACATGTCGAGCCGTCACGCCGACGTGTCGGGCCAGACCCGCATCGGAGTGATCGGCACCACTGCTCGATGGCTGATCCCCGGATTCCTGAACCGTCTCGGTGAGCGTCATCCCTTCGTACGCGTCATCGTCCAGGAAGGCGCCACGTCGTCGCTCGTCCCCAACGTGCTCACCGGGCAGCTGAACGCCGCCGTCGTGCATCTGCCCGTCGACGACCCCGAACTCGTCATCGAACCCCTCTTCGCCGAGGACCTGCTCCTGCTGGCCGCCGACGGGCACCCCCTCGCCGATCGCGACACCATCCCGCTCGCCGACCTCGACGAGGTGCCGTTGCTGCTGCCACCACCGGGCGCCGCGCTGCGACGGGTCCTGGAACGCGCCGCCGCCACTGCGGACATCACCCTGCGCGCCCAGGCCGAGGTCGACGGTGTCCGCCTGCTGGCGTCGTTGGCCTTCGACGGCTTCGGCGCTGCGATCGTGCCTGCCACCGCCGTGCCCACGTGGCTCGAGGGATCGTTCCACCTCATCACGGTGCCGGAACTCCCCCGCCGCGTGGTTGCGTTCGCGAGACGCCGCCGACCGAGCGCGAGCGCCCCGACGATGGCCGCACTCGAGACGCTTCGCGAAGTCACCCGCGAGCAGGGCCACGCCCAACACGGCGTGCATCCCGACGCCGGCGCCATTCCCTTCGGTCGGTCGGGTTGACCCGATTCGGCCGGTCGGGTTGACCCGACGTTCTGCGTGCACGAGCGCGGGCCGATACTGTCGCCGCGCATGAGCGAAGGAGCATCGACGACCATGGGGTTGACGCTCGCGGCACACACACCGAGCGACATCGCCGTGTCGGTTCGCCCGCTCAACGGACGTGACGTGGTCTGGGCGGAGTTCACCACCGACGATCGCACGACTCCGCTCACGACCGAATCGTCGCTGCAGTTGGCCCGCGCCGCCCAGGCGGCCCGATCACATCGGCTTCCATTCGTGATGGTCCTGGCCACTTCGGGTGCCGCGATCGACGAGGGCATCCCGGCGCTGCATGCGTGGGGGACGGTCGCCGCGGCGATGGTCCAGTGTTCGGGGATCGTGCCGATGGCGGTGATCGTCGACGGACCCGCCGTGTCGGGGCCGGCCCTGCTCCTCGGCCTCGCCGATCTCACGGTGATGACCGCCGACAGTTACGCATTCGTGAACGGGCCGACGATGGTCGAGGAGTTCACCGGCATCGGGATCGGCGTCGAGGAGTTGGGTGGCGCGGCGAACCATGGCCGCTACAGCGGCGTCGCCACAATGGTGGTCGCCGACCGTGAGGCCGCCGTCGAGGCCGTCGGCGACCTCCTCGCGTACCTCCCCGATCACGTCGACCTCGAGCCGCCGGTCGTGGCCACCGATGACCCGGCCGACCGAAGCTGCCCGGAGGCCGGCGAGTTGATACCGCCGACCTCGACCGGCAGCTACGACGTCCGCAAGGTCGCCGCCGCGATCGTCGACGTCGACTCGATGCTCGAACTGAAGCCCCAGTGGGCTGCGAACGTCGTCACGGCATTCGCCACCATCGCCGGGGCGCCGGTGGGCATCGTCGCCAATCAGCCGATCACGCTGGCCGGAACGCTCGACATCCCGGCATCGCAGAAGGCCGCTCGATTCGTTGCGATGTGCGACGCCTTCAACCTGCCGATCATCACCCTGGTCGACACGCCCGGCTTCTACCCGGGCAAGGACCTCGAGTGGCGCGGCATGATCCGCCACGGGGCACAGCTCGTCTACGCCTATGCCCGTGCGACCGTGCCACGCATCTGCGTGATCCTGCGCAAGAGCTACGGCGGCGCCTACATCGTGATGGACTCCAAGACGATGGGCAACGACCTGTGTCTGGCTTGGCCATGGGCCGAGCTGGCCGTGATGGGTGCGGGCCAGGCAGCCGCGATCCTCCAACGGCGCGCGACGCCCGAGGAACGCGCCGAGTTCGAGCTGGACTACGCGCACCGACTGCTCAACCCCTACGTCGCCGCCGAGCGCGGGCTCGTCGACGCCGTGATCGACCCGGCCGACACCCGCCGCGAGATCGCCGCCGCGCTCGACGCGCTCGCCGACAAGCGCGAGGTGTTGAGCGGGCGCAAGCACGGCAACAGCCCACTCTGACCCGCGAGCCGACCCGGCAGCGCCGACGCCGTCCACGACGGAGCCGGTTGGGGCAGCGAGGGCGGCTCGGCACTATCGTGGCCCCGCAGCCGGAGAGGAACCTTCGGCGGCATCGACAACGAGTTCGCGCCACGAGAGGAAGCCACGTGCCCGACACCATCACCATCACCGACGACCGCACCGGGAAGACCGTCACGGTCCCCATCGAAGGTGGGGTGTTTCCGTCGTCGGCATTACGTGAACTCGACCCGACGCTGTACTGCTACGACCCCGCGTACCTCTCGACGGCGTCGTGTAAGTCCGCGATCACCTACCTCGACGGCGATGCCGGAATCCTGCGCTACGGCGGGTACCCGATCGAGCAACTCGCGGAGCACTCGACCTATCTCGAGGTCGCCTATCTGCTGCTGAACGGCGAGCTGCCGAACAAGGTGCAGCTCGATGCCTGGGTCGGCGACGTGACGCACCACACGTTCATCCACGAGAACATGCGCAAGCGGTTCGTCGACGGTTTCCACTACAACGCGCACCCGATGGGGATGTTCATCTCCGCGTTGGCCGCGCTCGGAACCTTCTACGACGGCTCGAAGGAGATCTTCGATCCGGTCCAACGCGAGCGCCAGATCCTGCGCCTGATCGCCAAGGCTCCGACCCTCGCAGCCATGGCCTACCGGTTCTCGGTCGGGCTGCCGTTCAACTACCCGAACAACGATCTGTCGTATCCCGCCAACTTCCTCAACATGATGTGGAAGGTCGGCGACTACGAGGTCGATCCTCGCCTCGAGCGGGCGATGGAGGTGCTCTTCATCCTGCACGCCGACCACGAGCAGAACTGCGGCACCACGGCGATGCGCGTCATCGGTTCCAGCCACGCCGACCCGTATTCGTCGGCCGCCGGCGCTGCCGCGGCGCTGTACGGACCGCTGCACGGTGGCGCGAACGAGGCCGTCGTCCGGATGCTCGGCGAGATCGGTTCGATCGAGCACGTGCCCGCATTCGTGGAGTCGGTCAAGGCCGGCGAGGGTCGTCTGATGGGCTTCGGCCACCGGGTGTACAAGAACTACGACCCGCGTGCGCGCATCATCAAGCAGGCCGCCTACGACGTGTTCGAGGTCACGGGCAAGAATCCGTTGCTCGACATCGCCCTGGCGCTCGAGGAGACGGCGCTCTCGGATCCGTACTTCATCGACCGCAAGCTGTATCCGAACGTCGACTTCTACTCCGGCCTGATCTACCAGGCCATGGGTTTCCCCGTCGAGATGTTCACGGTGTTGTTCGCCATCCCGCGCATGTCGGGCTGGCTGGCGCACTGGCAGGAGCTGCTCAACGACCCGGCCCAGAAGATCTCCCGGCCGCGCCAGTGGTACGCCGGCCCCGACGAGCGCAGCTACGTCCCGCTCGCCAACCGCTGACTCGCGATTGGGGTCAGACCCCAATCGCGACGTTGGTCAGGAGAGGGCGTCGATGACGGCGTTGAAGGTCGCGCTGGGTCGCATGATCGCCGTTGCCTTCTCGGCGTCGGGCGCGTAGTAGCCGCCGATGTCGGCCGGCTGGCCCTGCACCGCGAGCAACTCGTCGACGATCGCCTGCTCGTTGGCCGAGAGATCGGCCGCGATCGGCGCGAACGTCGCCGCCAGTTCGGCGTCGTCGCTCTGCGCCGCGAGCTCCTGGGCCCAGTACAGCGCGATGTAGAAGTGGCTGCCCCGGTTGTCGATCTGCCCGAGCCGGCGCGCCGGCGACTTGCCGTTCTCCAACAGTTGCCCCGTGGCGACGTCGAGGGTCCTGCCGAGGATGCGAGCACGCTCGTTCCCGGTCACGTTCGCGAGATGCTCGAACGACACCGCGAGGGCGAGGAACTCGCCGAGCGAATCCCACCGGAGGTAGTTCTCCTTGACGAGCTGTTGGACGTGCTTGGGTGCCGAACCGCCGGCGCCGGTCTCGAACAGTCCCCCACCGTTGAGGAGCGGAACGATCGACAGCATCTTGGCGCTGGTGCCGAGTTCGAGGATCGGGAACAGGTCGGTCAGGTAGTCACGCAGCACGTTGCCAGTCACCGAGATCGTGTCTTCTCCCCGCCGGATCCGATCGATGGAGAACTTCGTGGCGTCCTCGGGCGACATGATCTCGATCTGCAGGCCGTCGGTGTCGTGGTCGCCGAGGTACTCGCGCACCTTCACGATGAGCTGCGCGTCGTGGGCCCGCGTGTCGTCGAGCCAGAACACCGCGGGAGCGCCGGTCGCGCGCGCCCGGTCGACGGCGAGACGTACCCAGTCGCGGATCGGCTCGTCCTTCACCTGACAGGCACGGAAGATGTCACCGGCCTGGACGACCTGTGTCATGACGGTGTCACCGGTCGTGGCGTCGACGACACGGATCGAGCCGGCCGCGGCAGCTTCGAAGGTCTTGTCGTGGCTGCCGTACTCCTCGGCCTTCTGTGCCATCAAGCCGACGTTGGGGACCGACCCCATGGTCGACGGATCGAAGGCACCGTTGATCCGGCAGTCGTCGATCACGACCCGGTACACACCGGCATAGGAACTGTCGGGGATGACCGCCTTGGTGTCCTGCGGCTCGCCGGCCTTGTTCCACATCTGACCCGACGTGCGGATCATCGCCGGCATCGAGGCGTCGACGATCACGTCGCTCGGCACGTGCAGGTTCGTGATGCCCTTGTCGGAGTCGACCATCGCGAGGTCGGGGCCGTCCTCGTAGGCGCGGGCGATGTCGGACTCGATGGCCGCGCGCTGCTCGGCGGGCATCGACTCGACGGCAGCGAGCACGCTCGCCCAGCCGTTGTTCGGATCGCCGCCGGCGGCTGCGATCGCGTCACCGTGCTCGGCGAAGACATCGGCGAAGTAGACCTGCACGGCGTGGCCGAACATGATCGGGTCGGAGACCTTCATCATCGTGGCCTTGAGGTGGATCGAGAAGAGCACACCCTGGTCGCGTGCATCGGCCATCTGCTCGGCGAGGAAGGAACGTAGCGCTGCCACCTCCATGACGGTCGAGTCGACGACCTCCCCGGCGAGCACCGGAAGCGAGTCCTTGAGCACGCTCACGGTTCCGTCGGCGGCGACGTGCTCGATGCGAAGGGTGGTGTCGTCGACCAGCGTGATCGCCTGCTCGTTCGAGCGGAAGTCGTGGTCGCCCATCGTGGCGACATGGGTCTTGGACTCGGCGGACCATGCTCCCATCGAGTGCGGATGCGACCTCGCATAGTCCTTCACCGCCTTGGGGGCACGACGATCGGAGTTGCCCTGGCGCAACACCGGGTTCACGGCCGAGCCCATCACCTTGCCGTAGCGCTGCTTGATCTCGACCTCTTCGGGCGACGAGGGCTCGTCGGGATAGTCCGGGATGTCGTAGCCCTTCGACTGGAGCTCGACGATCGCGTCCTTCATCTGGGGCACCGATGCGCTGATGTTCGGCAGCTTGATGATGTTGGCGGCCGGAGTGAGCGCGAGGTCGCCCAGTTCGGTCAGGGCGTCGGGAACACGCTGCTGCGGTGTCAGGCGCTCCGGGAAGTTCGCGAGGATCCGGCCGGCCAGCGAGATGTCGCGGGTCTCGACGTCGATACCGGCCACGCCTGCGAATGCTTCGAGGATCGGCAGCAACGAATACGTCGCCAGCGCCGGGGCTTCATCGGTGAAGGTGTAGATGATGGTGGACGGGGTGATCTCGCTCATGGGGGTTCCTGCTCGCTTGGGTCGACTTGTCTACAACTTGTCTGCACTGTAGCAACCCGGGACCGGATGCTCCACAGGAACGCGTGCACCATCACCATCTACGCTCCACCGCGATGGACTTCGACTGGACACCCGAGCAGACCGCCCTCCGCGACCAGGCCCACGAGGTCGCGGTGGAAGCGGTGGAACGCTACGGGCGCCACAACGACTCGTGGATCAACGGATTCTCGAAGGATTTCGCGAAGGAGATGGCCGCCCACGGATGGATCGGGATGACGTGGCCGGTCGAGTTCGGTGGCGGCGGCCAACCGGCCATCAACCGCCTGATCGTCGGTGAGGAACTCATCGCCGCCGGCGCCCCGATCGCGGCGATGTGGTTCGCCGACCGCCAGATGGGCCCGACGCTCATCAAGTACGGCACACCGGACCAGCAGGCCGAGTTCCTGCCGGGCATCCTGTCGGGTGAGACGACGTGGTGCATCGGCATGTCCGAGCCGGATGCCGGATCCGACCTCGCCTCCCTGACCACGGGCGCGGTGCGCGACGGCGACGACTTCGTCATCAACGGCCAGAAGATCTGGACGAGCTTCGGGGAGCTGGCCGACTACTGCTATCTCATCTGCCGTACCGACGCCGACGGCCCTCCGCACCGAGGGATCAGCGAGATCATCGTGCCGATGGACACCCCCGGCATCGAGGTGCGGCCGATCACCGACATGACGACGAACCGGCATTTCTGCGAGGTGTTCTTCACCGACGTGCGCGTGCCGGTCCACAATCTGGTCGGCCTCGAGGGCAACGCGTTCAAACAGACCATGGCGCAACTCGAACACGAGCGAGGCGGCATCGATCGTCTCGTGTCGAACCGGGCGCTCTACCAACTCGCCGTCGAGCGCGCCGACCGTGCCGACCCCCGTGTCCGCCAGGAGATGGCGGCGCTCGAGAGTGGCTATCGCATCGGGCGCATCCTCGTCACCCGGGAGGTGTTGCGGCAGGCACCGGCCGGATTCTCCGCTGCGACGAAGTGCTTCTGCACCGAGCACGAGATCCGTGTGGCCGACTTCGTGGGTCGAACCTTCGGCGCTGATGCGCTGCTGTGGAACGAGGTCACCCGCGGACTCGTCTACGCGCCCGGCTACACGATCATGGGTGGCACGTCGGACATCATGCGCAACATCCTCGGCGAGCGGGTGCTCGGACTCCCGCGCGAACCGCGTTGATCCGTCGGGTCGACGACACCACGGCACAACGCGGTCACGATTGCTACGGTACGACGACATCCCCAGGAGGCTCACATGTACACATCGATCGTGGTCGGAACCGATGGATCGGCGACCGCAGCCAAAGCGGTCTCCCAGGCAGCCATGTTGGCGGCGCTGACGGGCGCTCATCTGCACGTCGCCATGGTGGCGCCGCGCATCCCGGTCCTCGTCGCGCCCGACATGATCGTCGCCTCGAACGAGTGGGGTGAGGCCAGCGAGCAGTCGACGCGGATCGGACTCGAAGCGGCAGCGGCGCTCGCTGCCGAGGCGGGTGCCGAGGTCACGACCCATGCTCTCGCCGGTGATCCCGCCGATGCCCTGCTCTCGCTCTGCGAGCAGGTCGACGCCGACCTCCTCGTCATCGGCAACCGGGGGATGCAGGGTGCGAGGCGCTTCCTGCTCGGCAGCGTGTCGAGCCGCTGTGCTCATCACGCCGGGTGCTCCGTTCTCATCGTGCAGACGTCCTGATCGACCGGAACTCCCGATGACCACTCCCCTTCCGGACGCCACCGAACTCGCCGCGCTGATCCGATCAGGTGCGGCATCGCCGGTCGAACTGGTCGACGATGCCATCGAGCGCGTGCAACGGCTCGACCCGACCGTCAATGCGGTCATCCACGAACGGTTCGAGGCCGCGCGGGCCGAGGCGGCCGGGTCGATCCCCGACGGCCCGTTCCGAGGCGTCCCGTTCCTGGTGAAGGATCTCGGCTGTGAGATCGCCGGCGAACCACACACCATGGGCAACCAGGCTCTCGCGGACGCCGGCGTGCGCGCCGACGAGAACTCGTATCTCTACGAGTCGATCCGCGCTGCAGGCCTGATCACGCTCGGCCGGACGAACACACCCGAGCTGGGCGGCACGATCACCACCGAACCACTGGCGTTCGGAGCCACGCGCAACCCGTGGAACACCGATCACTCGACCGGCGGCTCCTCCGGCGGCTCCGCTGCCGCCGTTGCGGCCGGAATGGTTCCGATGGCCCATGCCAGCGATGGTGGCGGATCGATCCGAGTTCCCGCGAGTGAATGCGGTCTGGTCGGGCTCAAGCCGAGCCGGGGTCGAATCACGCACGGTCCGAAGCTGGGCGAGGGATGGGCGGGCGCCACGACCGACGGCGTCGTGTCGCGTTCGGTTCGTGACACCGCAGCGATGCTCGACGTGATGAGCGGGCGTCACACCGGTGATCCGTACGCGGCCGCACCGCCGACACGCCCGTTCGCCGACGAGGTCGGCGTCGATCCCGGTCGACTCCGCGTCGGGCTGGCCCCGGATCACGCCGGCGTCAGCACCGACCCGGAGTGCGTCGCCGCCGTCGAGCGTGCCGGCCAACTGCTGGAGTCGCTCGGCCACGAGGTCGAGATCGCACAGCCCGACGCGTTCTTCGACGACGAGTTCTCCCGTCACTTCGTGACCGTCGTCGCGGTGGCCACGGCCGTCGACTTCGCAACGATGGGCGAGGCGATCGGGCGGCCCATCGGCGAGCACGACGTCGAACCGAGCAATTGGCTCATGGGCTCGATCGGACGTGCGATTCCGGCGGCCGACTACGTCCACTCCATCAACTGGGTCCACGCCTGGTCTCGGCGACTCCAGGCCTGGTGGGACGAGTTCGACCTCCTCGTGACGCCGGTGATCGCCGTGCCGCCGCCCCCCATCGGGTGGTTGAGCGATCCCGAACTCGGTACCCAGCGGCTCACGAGCATTCTGCAGTTCACAGCACAGTTCAACGTGAGCGGCCAGCCGGCGATCTCCCTCCCGCTCCACTGGAGCGACGACGGCCTGCCGATCGGGGTGCAGTTCGTCGGACCGATCGACGACGAGGCGCTGCTCCTGCGGGTCGCATCACAGCTCGAGACCGCCAGTCCGTGGGCCGGGCGCGTCGCGCCCATTCACGGCTGAACGACACGACGGTGCCGCCTGTCGGCAAGGATGCCATCGTGCGCGTCATGACCTGGAACCTGTGGTGGAGGTTCGGTGCGTGGGAGCAACGGAGGCACGCGATCGTCGAGACGATGCGTCGCGCCGATCCCGACGTCATCTGCCTGCAGGAGGTGTGGGTCGATGCCGACACCGACCTCGCTTCGCTCATCGGCGACGAACTCGGTTTCCACACGGCACGGAGTGTCGCGATCGGACGTGGCGGCGTTGGCTTCGCCAATGCCGTGCTCTCGCGGTGGCCCATCGAGCCGATCGCCGACGAGGCCTTTGCGCGCCATGACGGCACGCCCGGTCATCGCCGCGTGATCGCCGGCAACGTCGAATCCCCGTGGGGGCGGTGGCCGGTCGCCTCGACCCACCTCGATCATCGCTTCGACGACTCCGCGACCCGAGAACGTCAGGCGCGACGCCTGCTCGAACTGGCGGCACAGTGGCGGAGCGATCCGACGATCGATCTGCCGGTCGTGATCGGTGCCGATCTGAACGCCGTCGCGGACAGCGACGAGGTCCGGCTGCTGACCGGTCGCCGAGACGGCGTCAGCGGGATCGTCCTGTCCGACACGTGGGAGCAGGTCGGCGACGGGCCGGGGTGGACCTGGCGCCGCGAGAACCCGCTCACCGCGCACAGTGCCTGGCCGAACCGCCGCCTCGACTACGTCCTGGTCTCGTGGCCGCGCGCCAAGCCTGTCGGAAATCCGGCAGCGGCATGGCTCGTGGGCACCGAGCCGGTGGACATCGACGGCGAGCCGGTCTGGGCGAGTGACCATGCCGGCGTCGTCGTCGACCTGGTCACCCCGAACTGAGCGGCACGCGCGTCATCGGTTCTCGAACGAGAGCGGCGTCGCACCGCTCGGCGGAAGCGCTCCGTCGAGGAACGCTCGCATCAGCTCGCTGACGGTCCGGCGCGCGAGATCAGGCTGGTCGTGTCCGGGACACAGCAGACGCGCGGCGCGGCGTGGCCGGTCGTCGAGCAGGTCGGCGTGGCCCATCCCGTCGATGACGACATAGCTCGCCCCTGGCGGTGCCGCGGCGCCGAAGTGGCGGTGATTGACGGGGTCGGGGGCGCACCGTCCGCCGCTGCCTGCCCCGATCACGAGCGTACGACTCTCGAACTTCGCCGGCGCGGCCGTGGCGTTCAGCCGGGTGGCCTTGCGTCCGCCGCCGTCGACCGGATCGACCACGATCACGCCGTCGGGCGCCGTCTCACCTGCCACGATCCAGGCCACCTGGCCGCCTCGGGAGTGCCCTGCGAGCCACAGCTCTCCCGGACCGTACGACCGACGAACCTCGTCGATCACCGACACGCCGGCCGCTGCCTCCTGTGTCGCAGTCGGATGGCCGGCCAGGACGGCGGGACCAGGCCGGTACATGCGCGGCGCCACCACCACGGTTCGCTCATCGGCGAGCGCACCGAGCAGCGTGCGGTAGCTGGCCGGCGTCGTCATGAACCCGTGGAAGAACACGACGAGACGTTCGGGTGGATCGGACGACCCGACGGGTCGCCGATCGATCACGAGACGATCGGACATGCTCGATCCTTCGATCGGATTCGTCGTGACGGAGCGCTCACAACGTGACGACGACCTTGCCGTAGGTCGCGCGGTTCGCCAGATCCTGGAGCGCCGTGGCCGCATCCTCGAAGGCGTACGGCGGATACAGCGGCGGATCGATGGCTCCGGTCGTCGCCATCTCGAGCAGCGTCGTCATCTGCTCGCCGAGCGACTCGGGGCGCCGACCGAGCGAGGCGCCCCAGTGCACGCCGACGATCGAGTAGCTCTTGAGCAGCACATGGTTCGTGGCCACTTCGGGGATCCCCGCGACGAAACCGATCACGAGCAACCGTCCGTCCCAGCCCATGCAGCGCCGGACCTGGTGGAACGTGTCGCCACCGACGGGGTCGTAGGCGACGTCGACGCCGCCGCCGCTGGCTTCGCGGACGAGGTCGACCCAATCGGGTGTGGCCAGATGGTCGATCACCACGTCGGCTCCGACCTCCCGGGCGAGCGCCGCCTTCTCCTCGCCACCGGCGACAGCGATCGTCCGGGCGCCGGCGGCATTGGCCAGCTGAATCGCCGCGGTGCCCGTTCCGCCGGCAGCTCCGGTGATCAGCACCGACTCGCCCGCCTGGAGCTTGCCGCGGTCGTGCAGGGCGTAGAGCGTGGTGCAGTAGTTGATCGGGATGGCTGCCGCCTGAGCCGCCGACACACCGTCGGGCACGGGAAACACGGCACGTGCCGGGTGGGTGACCTGCTCGGCGAGCCCACCGCCCCCGAGGAAGACGACCCGCTGGCCGACCTCGAACTCCGTGACGCCGTCGCCGAGTGCGCTGATGGTGCCCGCCAACTCTCCACCCGGCGTGAAGCCCGGACCGGTCTTCACCTGATACTTGCCCCGACACTGCAGCACGTCGGGGAAGGCCAACCCGACAGCTTCGACATCGACCAGCACCTCGCCCTCGCGGGTCGTCGGCGCGTCCTGATCCACGAGTTCGAGTTGGTCAGCCGGTTCCCCGAGCTCGCGCAGTCGCCAGATTCGCATGCCACGACCGTAGTTCCGCAGCACTCACCCGACACGCCGAACGCGCGTACCGTGGCGGTGTGGAACTCGTACCTGTCGTCGACATCCGGAACCCGGGCGCAACATCGCTCGACGAACTCGATCGCGCGTGTCGGAGTCACGGATTCTTCCTCCTGCGGGGTCACGACCTCGACCAGGTGATCGACGACACGTTCACGGCAGCGAGGCGATTCTTCGACGCCGACCAGTCGGTGAAGGACGACGTTCGGCGTGATGCCCTCGTGGCGCTCGGATACAACGACCGTGAACTCACGAAACGCCGACGCGACCACAAGGAGGTGTTCGACTTCGTCGATCCCACCCAGGGACGTGCGGCTCACCGCAACCGCTGGCCCGAGGTCGACGGATTTCGGGACGCGATGTGCGCTCACTACGACGCCTTCAGCGATCTCGCAGCCCGCACGACGGAGTTGGTCTTCGCCGCACTCGGTTTGTCGGCCTCGGCCGTGGACGACCATCGGGGCGATCGGACCTCCAGCCACATGCGGCTGAACCACTACACCGTCGATGACCCGGTTCCCGAGGACGAGCGCGGCGAGCTCAACGACCTGGCCGACGACGTCGCACTCGGCGAACACACCGACTCGGGCCTGCTGACCCTGCTGATCCAGGATGCAACGGGCGGTCTGCAGGCACTGTCGGCCGACGACGGGTGGATCGACGTCGAACCGCGTCCCGGAACCGTGGTCGTGAACCTGGCCGACTGCATGCAGGTCTGGACGAACGACCGATATCGCGCCGCGCTCCATCGGGTCCTGCCCATGGACACGACCGATCGCATGAGCATCCCCTACTTCCACAACCCAACCATCGACGCCGTCATCGAACCCATCGATGAACTGGCCGTCGGCACTCCGGTGTACCGCCCGTTCGTGTTCCGGGACTTCATCAACGCCCGCGGGGCCGACAACTACGCCGACGCCGGCGTCGACGACGTCCAGATCACCGGCTATCGGATCCTCGGCAACTGAAGACGCACGGTCAGGTGTCAGCCAGCAGGAGACGGCACCATGTGTCAGCCAGCCACTGTTCGTAGCGGTCCGGCGACCACCCCCGCTCGACGGTGAGCAGCACATAGACCTCCGGGCTGTTCGTCACCCAGATGCTGTCGGCGGCATCGTCGATCGAGAGCCCGGAGCGCAGGCCGCCCACGTCATTGATGTCGCCGGCGAACTCACGCATGTTCGCCGCGCGCCGGTCGCTGATCTCACGCCACACTTCGCGGGCTTCTGGTTCGGTCACCGCGGCATCTCGCAATGCCAGCAGCAGCGGCGCGAGACGGGCATGGATCTCACGTGTGGCCCGTGCGTAGATCTCGAGCTTTCGTCGCGGGTCGGGTTCGCCCCGAATCGCTGCCACGTACCCGCGATCCGCGGCCGGAACCGTCTGCGCTGACCCGGACAGCGCCTGTTCGATCAGCTCGCGGAAGAGCACCGGCTTGCGCCCCACCAGTGCATAGATGGTGTCGACGTGAACCTCGGCGTCACGCGCGATGTCCGAGATCGTCGTGCGCCGGTACCCGTTTTCGAGCATCAGGGCTCGAGCGACGTCGATGATCCGTTGACGGGTCTCCTCCGACCTCGCTGCTCGGGCGGAGTTGTCGTACACCCGGGCCTTGACGGACGAAACGGTTGGGTTCATACTTTCATCCGGCACATATTCGGATCATATCTGGAGGCCATCATGACATACGCATTCACCCAGGACGTCCCGATCGACGCAGACTTCTACGGGCGCATCATCGAGGGTGTCGGTGAGGAGCCACCGGTAGGACTCGTCGTCCACCTCGTCATCGACAGGCCCGAAGGTGGTCTGCGCTACATCGACGTCTGGGAGACCAAGGACGACTGGGATCGATTCGTCGACGAACGCCTGCATCCGGTGGTGCATGGCCTGCTCGAGGGAATCTTCGGTGCCGAGCTGCCACCCGAACCGGAGCAGATGCCACTCCCCCTCGTGCACGCCTGGACGCAGTCAGGCCGGTTCATGACACTTCGGTGAAGCGGCCGATCACGAGTTCGGCCTGCTGTGATGCGTCCGCATGCCCCGTGACAGCGGAGAGGAAATGACGTCGATCGATGGCCCTGGCGGTCAGATCGGTGACCGCCGCAACGGTCGCAGTACGCGGCACGTCTCGCAGGAGGGCGATCTCGCCGAACGACTCGCCGACCTCGAGATCCGCGACCGGTTGTCCCGACTTCGAGACGCGCGCAACACCTGACTCGATCACGTAGAACCGATCGCCGTGGTCGCCCTCGGCGAACACCGGGGAACCGGCGAGCACCATCACCCGCTCGGACGACCGAGCGAGGCGCTCGATCACGTGCTCGGGCAACACGGCGAGCATGGGAACGCCACGGAGCAGGTCGAGGCCCTCGGGCGCGAGCGCCGTCTTGTCGACACGGCCGAGTCCGGGGATTGCCATGACCACCAGCAACGTGACGCCCACACCGAGCACCACCAGCCCGGCGGTGAGGCCGATCGTCGCAATGATCGCCGGCATCACCGCAGCACCGATCGCCATGCCGGCGATCGCGGCGCTCTCGAGCGCACCGAAGACGCGGCCGAGCACGTCGTCGGGAACGAGCCGTTGGATGATCGTCTCGGCGTTGACGTCGACCATCGAGTTCCCGATGCCGATGAGCACCATGGCGACGAGGGCGGAGGGAAGGGAGGCGAACGCCGCAACGAGGAGCAGTGGTGCCGCCCACAACGCCACACCGACGCCGAAGTCGCGGGACAACTTGCCGCGTTGGGAGAGCACCAGTGCAACCATGCTGCCGATCAAGCCGCCGACGCCCAGCGCTGCGTTGAGCACGCCGACACCGCTCTCCGCCATCTCGAGCAGATCGAGCGCGATCGTCACCTGATACACGGCGGAGCAGCCATACGACGAAGGTCTGCACGACGTAGAGCGCCACGATCAGACGCAGGTTCCGGTCTCGCAGGATGACGCGGTAGCCGGCAGCGATCTCGGCGTACATACTGCTGCCCTGTTCGGCTGGTTCATCGTCGTCGGGCGCCTCGTCCACTTCGATCAGGGTCTCGTTGCCGTGTGTGGTCTCGACCACCACGGCGGCGCGCCGTACCCCGAACACCATCACCGCCGACCAGACGAACGTCAGTGCATCGAAGATGAGGACTGCCCCGACGTCGGCCACCGCCAGCAGCAACCCGGCAATCATCGGGCCGACGAAGAAGCCGAGACTGTTGATCGTGCTCGATGCGACGTTCGCAGCGGTCAGCTCGGACGGATTGGTCGCAAGACTCGGGAGCAGCGAAGCCTGCGCCGGCCGAAACGTCAACCCGACGACGCCCACGAGTATCGCCAGGACATAGACGGGCAGCGC
Source organism: Ilumatobacteraceae bacterium (assembly GCA_963829585.1). Classification (GTDB taxonomy): domain Bacteria; phylum Actinomycetota; class Acidimicrobiia; order Acidimicrobiales; family Ilumatobacteraceae; genus Sva-07. Next base: position 199,396 of record CAWHJD010000015.1, read on the forward strand.
CGGCCCATCGGCGAGCACGATGGCCGCTGCGGCAAGTACCAGGACGACTCGAATCACGTCCGCGCCGATCATCAGCCGGCGTCGGTCGTACCTGTCGGCCAGAACGGACAGGACCGAGGCGAGGACCGCCATCGCGACGAAGCGCGCCACGCTGAACAGGCCGAGTGCGGTGGCGCCACCGTTCTGATAGGCGTAGACGCTCAGCGCCACGCTGAACGCCCAGTCGCCGATCACCGATCCGACGAGGGCGAGATTGATGCGCCGGAGCGATGGATTGCGGAAAACGCCCACCATCGCCAGACGCGACTCGGCGAACTGCTCACCAATCACCGTCATGTTCGCGTCGTCACCGCCTCACCTCGGAATGCATCGCAAACGTAGACGGCGCACCCGGACCACAATGTCATCGTGGCCAACCCCGGAAATCTGACACGCCAACTCGCAGCGGTGGCCGACTCGTTCGGCCCGATGTCGATGCCCGTCGAACATCGCAACCAGCTCATCGACCTCTGCGCGCTGACCCGGCTCGCGGTCGGGGCCGCGAGCGTGTCGATCGCGCGGCTCGACGACGGCGAGCTGTCGTACGAGGCGGCCGAGGGAACCGGCGCGGCGAACGTGATGGGTCTACGTCTGCCGTCCGACCGGGGTATCGCCGGCTACGTCGCTCACACGGGCCAGTCACTCGTGGTCGACGAGGTGCACTCCGACCCGCGATTCGCACGCGATGTCGCGGAGCGCATCGGGTACGTGCCGAATTCTCTGCTGGCGGTCCCGGTCGTCGACCTGCAGGACCGGGTACTCGGTGTCATCTCGGTCCTCGACCGAACCGTCGGGATCGGCGATCCGCTCGCGGTGACGTCGGCGTCGGCGCGGGTGGCGGCGCCGATTCTCGCGATGTCCGGCGCGGTCACGAGGCTGGGTCCGCTCCTCCTTCGAGCGCTCGCTGACGCTGTCGACGCGGACGAGACCACGCTCGTCAAGGCACTTCGTCGCCTCGCCGACGAGCTCCCGGAGGACGAGGCCCAGATCGCCACGCTCGCCTCGCTGCTCGCGCAGCTCCGGTTACTGCCGGCGGCGTCCCAGCAGGCCGTCGAACGCATCCTGCTCGAGAGCATCTCGCTCGCCACACCGAGGCGCCGTTGGTGACCAACAGTTCGATTCTCCCGGCATGGTCGGAACCGTTCCACCGCGAGGACGGGCCGGGGCCTGCGCCGTCGATCGCCTTCCCGCAGGCGCTCACGAGGGCATGGGCATACGGTGACGGCAGCGGCAGGGGCGTGCGCGTCGCTGTGGTCGACAGCGGAGTCGACGGCGATCACCCGATGGTCGGCGGGGTCGAGCAGTACGTCGCGATCGATCGCGACGACACGACCGAGACCGGCGTGCGCTTCGTGCCCGGGACGCACCGCGACCTGTACGGCCATGGAACCGCGTGCGCGGCCATCATCCGCGAGGTGGCCCCCGAGGTCGAACTCGTGTCGGTCCGCGTGCTCCGCGACGACCTGAAGGGAAGTGTCGCCGCCTTCGCCTTCGGCGTCGAGTGGTGCATCGAGGAGGGTGTCGACATCATCAACCTCAGCATGTCGACGGCGAGCGATCGCTGGGCCGACACGTTCTGGGACCTCGTCGACCTGGCCACGTACCGGGGCGTGTTGCTCGTCTCGGCGATGAACAACGAACGCAAGCGCACCATCCCGAGTGAGTTCGCGGGTGTGTTCTCGGTCGCCTGTGCTCCCGGCAGCGATCGCGAGATGGTCTGGTGCAATCCACAGGGGCCGGCCGAGTGGGGAGCCGCAGGCATCGACGTCGATGTGGCGTGGTCGAACGGTGCGACCATCCGCACCACCGGGAACTCGTTCGCCGCCCCCGTGGTGGCCGGACATCTCGCCCGCATCCTCGCCGCTCACCCCGGCATCAGGCCGTGGCAGGCGAAGACGATCCTGGCGCAGTTGGCCGTGAACGCGCCCTCACCGACCTGAGACGCGCGACCGGAAACGCGTCGAAGGGGCACCGACCCCGCCGTCGGTGCCCCTTCGACAACTCGGAGTCAGATGGCGACCTTGTGGCCCTCGGCCTCGTCGTCGAGCGCGTCGCCGTGGCGGATCAACGAACGCTTTCCCGCGTCGTCGGCCTCACCGAACATGACCTTCTCGTGAACCCGGTGCCCCTCGGCCGTATCGGTGTCGATGGTGCGGTTGACTTCGTTGTCCTTGGTGCTCATGTTCTGTCTCCCTCGTGGTGCGGGCCGGTCAGCCCCCGATTGTTTGATCGCATTCTGCACGAACCCCGCGACGCAGAATTGTCAGCCGTCTGACACTCCCGAGAAATTCATTCGAATCGACCACCCGCCGACACCGAGCGGCGGCGTAGGCCATGTTCGTCGACGATCCGCACGGTCCGACCCTCGAGGCGGATCAAGCCCGCCTCCTCCAGGGCTCGCATCACCTGGTTCACGCTCTGTCGAGCCCCACCGAGCATCTGTCCCAACTCGGCTTGCGTGAGCGTGAGCGTGATGGCTGCTCGGCCCTGACGTTCCTGTTCGGTGAGGAGGTACTTGGCCAACCGGCCACCGAGATCGAGATATGCGAGGTCGGCGAGACCATCGGTGACGGTTCTCAGCCGAGCGGCGAGCATCGTCACCATCTGACGGGCGATTGCCGGGTCGGACCGGTACGCCGCGCGAAACGCGCCGGCGGGCACTTCGATGATCTCCGAGCGGCGCAACGCCGCGATCGATGCAGACCGGGGCACGTCGTCCAGAACGCCGAGCTCACCGACGACCTCTCCTTCGTGGATGAGTGCCAGTGTGGGCTCCGTTCCCTGCATCGACGACGTGAAGACACGCAGGGTCCCGGACGCGACGACATGGATCGAGGTGGCCGGCTCGGCGACCGCGAACAACACCTCGTTGCGTTGAACTGTCCGCCATCGCGATGCCCGAGCAAGGTCGGCGATCGTTGCGGGGGCTGCGACCCCGAAGAGCGGTGTCGCCGCGAGGACGTCGTCGATGCTCCGTTTCGAGACGTCCGCCACAGCAGGATCAGTCGATGATCGCCTGGTAGGTCAGCGATCGCATGTCTCGATCAGGCGACAGGACGCCGGTCATGTACTGGCTCATGAAGATCCCGACCAGCTCCTCGGCGGGGTCGATCCAGTAGTAGGTCTTGGCGGCGCCCGCCCAGCCGAACTCGCCGGACGAACCCGGTCCGGCGGTCTGCGCCGGGTCGAGCATGACCCGTGAACCGAGCCCGAAGCCCATCCCGGGGTTCGCCTGACCGAGCAGTTCCCACGGCATCAGCCCGGCCGGGAGATGGTTGCTGTGCATCAGCTCGAGCGTCTTGCGGCCGACGATGCGTTCACCGTCGAATGCCCCCTCGTTGGCCAGCATCTGAGCGAATCGCATGTAGTCGCCGATGGTCGAGAACAGGCCGAGCCCGCCGCGGCTGAAGATGTCAGGGGTACCGGTCGGATAGGTCGCCGACACGTCGATCCGTTCGTTGAAACCGCTCAGTGCGGCCTCGAGCAGTTGGATCCCCGAGTAGTTCTCTCCGACGAGATCGGGAAGCCCGTACATGGCGGCGAGGCGGTGGAGTTCCGAGTCGGGCACACCGAAGCCGGTGTCGACCATGCCGAGCGGATCGAACAGTCGGTCGCGGAGAAAGTCGCCCAACGACTGTCCGGAGATCACTTCGATCAGTCGGGCTGCGACGTCGATCCCCAGGCTGTAGTGCCAGCGAGCGCCCGGCTGCGAGGCGAGCGGCAGGGTCGCGAGCTCGTCGATCATCTCCTCCAGCGTGCGGGTCGCGTCGTGGCTGATGCGGTGGTCGCGGTACATCTGAGCGACCGGTGTGTCGATCATGAAGTCGTAGGTGAGGCCGCTGGTGTGTGTCAGCACGTCGCGGATGTCCATCGGCCTGACCGGGTCGACGAGCGTGCCGTCGGCGCCCAGCACCTTGACGGCGCCGAAGGCGGGAAGGTAGGTGGCGATCGGCTGCTCGAGCTGGAACCGGCCCTCCTCGTGGAGCAGCATCAGAGCGGTCGACACGATCGGCTTGGTCATCGAGTAGATCCGGAAGATCGTGTCGGCGGTCATCGGCAGGTCGGCTTCCCTGTCGCGGTGGCCGAACTGTTCGGCATGGACGACCTGCCCGCGTCGGCTGATCATCGTGCTGATGCCGACGACGCCGCGTTCGCCGACATAGGACTCCATGATCGGTCGCAGACGATCGAGTCGTTTCGCGCTCATCCCGACGGCTTCCGGCGTTGTGGTGTTGCTGCTCACGTTGGACCCCCTCCCAGCTCGGTTCGCGAGACCATAACCGTGGCGCCGCGTTCAGGCGATTCGCGTGTGGCGGATCGAGGGTGTCAGGGCGTTCCGATTCCCGATCGGCTGTCGACCTTCCTCGAGGGCCCGATTCCTTCGAAGCCCGGGCCGGCCGAGCCCATCACGTCGATCAGGATGTCGGCAGCCACCGAGGAGTACACACAGATCTCACCGTTGGCGTCCGGCTGTACGACGGCGAAGTTGGCGATCGTCCGGCCTCGACCGAAGTTGATGTTCGAGGTGTCCGGACGGCCCCCGGCACAGGGGTACACGGTGCCGAAACCGGCGCCCTCGGGCTCGACGATCGTCAGGTTCATGAAGACTGCTTCGATCGGACTGCCGGTGTCGAGTTCGGTGTCGCCGATCGAGAAGCGGACCACACGGCCGGGTACTCGCGTCGAACCGTCCGATCGTGTGTCGGCCACGCGGTCCGGTCGCACCAGGTCGATCGGTTCGTCGGAGGCGAAGGAGGCGAACCGGTCCACGATGAGATGTGTCGTGGTGGAGGCGATGATGCACACGTTGCCGTCGGCGTCCGGGCGCGCCATCACCAGGTTCGGCGTGACGGAGCCCGGCACGAGATTGACGTTCGACGTCTCGAGGGTGGTCAGTCCGCAGGCCTGAACGGTCACGAATCCGGGCGCGTCGGCACCGAGGGCGGTGACGTTCAGCGCCACCGCACCGACCCCCGGATCGGCCACGTGCAGTTCGAGTTCGGCCGACGCCGGCTGTCGGGCGCCCACGATCCGGCTGTCGTGGAGCCTGGTCGGAGTCGCATCGAGGAGGTCCACCGTCTCGTCGAATCGACCGAACAGGTCGACGATGAGTTCGGTGGTCGTCTGGTTGTACACGCAGATGTCGCCGCTCGGCCCGACCGGGACGATTGCAGCGGCTGCCACCGTGTGATCACGACCGTGGTTCAGGTTGCTCACGTCGGGTCGGGTCACCTCGCAGGGATACGCCGCGAACCAGCCCGAAGCACGGGTTCCCGTGGCCGTGAGGTTGACGGCAACCGCGGTCGTCGGGGCGTCGGCAACGTGGATCCGGGTCACCGTTGCGTTCTCGAGCCGCGTCTCGGTGCTGTGGACCGCCTCCGCGATGAGCGAGCTGTAGAGCGCGGCACCCGTCGGGTTCAGGTGGATCGCGTCATAGGTGAGGCCGGGTTGGTCGGCTGCAGCTGCCCAGTCGACGAGGGTGAGGTTCGGATGCCGCTCGACCGCCCGCTCGAGGTGTTCGTTGACCGTCGGGAAGTACCACGAGTACTTCAGTCCCTCCTGCCACGCCGAGGCCGAGACGTACTGCGGTTTCACCTCGCGAAGCGTCACCCAGTAGATGTGCTCGACGCCGGCATTTGTCAGGGTGTCGATCATCGAGTCGATCGACCGGTCGAAGCGTGCTGGGTCCCAGTACGGATAGTTGTACCCGCTCCCGATCACGACGTGATCGCCGATGATCGAAGGGTTCGACATCAACGTCGGGATCACGTGCCGGTCACGGAGTTGTTCGACCATGTAGGCCGGCGTCCCGATCGTGTTCACCTCCCAGTCGGCGGGAAACGCCCGCGGGAGCGCTGCTGCAGCGCCCAGGCCGACCGAATCGCTGAAGAGCGTGACGCGATGTTCCGGAGGTGCCGCATGGGCGACCTCCGCCGCGGCCGGGGCCAGCACCGACGAAGCAGCGGCGAGGGCAGCAGCCAGACCGACGACGAGATGGCGCAACAGTCGTGGATCGCGCCTCACGTGCGCCGTCACGGAACCCACCACCCCGTCACGTCGAACAGCGAATGGGTCACCGGTTGCGAATACACGCACAGCCTTCCTGAATCGGACACGCCCGTCGTGAGCGAGTTGGCGAGCACCTGGCCGGCGCGGGCATTCACCGATGAGGTCGGTGGCGTCGATCCGCACGCGTTGCCGACGAGGTACCCCTCGGCCGCGGGGCCGACCATCGTGATCGTGCCCGTGACCGCCTTCGCATCCTGCGGCGTCACACGCACGTCCAGGGCCTGTCCGGCACCGTGAATCGGTGCCCATCCACCGATCGCATTACGGGTGTCGAGCATCCGGGTCGGGGGAACGGGGACGAAGGACAACCCGCCGGCGCCGAACGTGCCCGTCAGGTCGACGATGACGTCGGTTGATGTGCTCGTCTCGACGCAGATCGTGTCCTGCTCCGACGTGGCGACGAAGGCTGAGCCTGCAACCGCCTCGATCGGTCCGTAGTTGACGTTCGACACACCGGTGACCGCATCGCACGGGGCGGCGCGGAGCCACCCGGGCCCGGCAGCGTTCACGACGGTGAGGTTGACGGCGACCGCCGTCGCCCCGGGTGGTGTGTCGACGACCAGAACAGCCGACCGGCCCGTGGCTCGGGTGTCGACGAGGCGCCGGTTCGTATCGAGGGGGGTGAACCCGCTCTCCCCCGCGCCACCGACGAAGGCTCCCTGCAGATCGACGATGACGTCGGTCTCACCGCTGTTGAAGATGCAGACACGGTCATCGGCTCCGAGTGGCGTCACGGTCATGGCACTGCGAGACACCCCACGCGTGAAGTTGACGGTCGATCCACTGTTCGTGCTCCCGCACGGGCCGGCCGAGAGGTAGCCGTCGGCTCCGGGCCCCGCCGCGGTCACGCTGATCGCGACCGCTGTCGTTGCGGCCGGCAGCCTGCCGGCGAAGTCCACCGCGAGTTCCGTGCCGTCGGCTCGACGGCCAGGTGGGTCGAGACGCGTGTCGACGACACGGACAGGGTCGAGTGCCAGGAACCGGCTCGGCGATGCGGTGGGTGTCGGGAGTGCAGCATCGGTTCCCACCCGCACGGCGCGGGCGAGATCGGAGGTGAAGGCGGCCGCCATGCGAAGCGAACGCCGCCGATAGCCGGCGGCGTCGAGATGGGTGTTGTCGTTGCTCACATAGCCACCGGTGGCCATCTCCGTGGGCCAGTCCCACGTGAAGAAGTCGTCACGCTCGGCAGCGATCTGGGTGAGCGCCGAGTTCCACGCCGCCGACTCCGCTTCGCTGCCGGGGTTGCGCGTGATCATCGGCCACCAGATGCGGTGGCCCGGACCGATCAGCTCGACGACATCGAGGATGCGCTTGCGCGAGCAGGCGACATCGACACGACAGATCGCCGAGTCGTTCGCGCCGAGGTTCACGATGACGTTCGGAGCGTCCCACCCTTGACGCCGCCATGCTTCGATCCACCATCCCACCGTGGTGGTGTCGCCGGTCGGTCCCGCCTTGTCACCCACCCCGGCGCGGAACCGGATCGGGCCCCACCCGTTGGCATGCAGCTGATCGGGAAGCGTCGGGCTCCAGAGTCCGGATCCGAGCAGCACCGAGTCACCCACGACGGTCACTGCGCCGAGCGGGCCGGGCGTCGGCAGCTCGATGTCCTTGCTCAGCACGATGCCCTCGACGTCACCGTCGGCCGGGATGGCGGCCAGGCCGAGCACGAACACCGGGAGCAGGACGAGGGCACCGACCACACCACGCTTCCGGCGACGCCCACGCTCGGAGTTCGACGAGACGAACATGACGGGCGTGACTCTATTCGCCGACAGCGGCGACGATCGGTCTCCGTCGCAGCGCCGACCGAATAGGGTCGCCGACGTGCGGCGACGACCACCCGACATGACCCAGCTGCTGATCGCAGCGGGACTCGTGCTCGGGCTCGTAGCGCTCGGTTCTCTCGCCCGAACGACCATGTCGACGCGGGCCGAAGCGACAACCTCGTTCGGACTCTTGACGCCCGCTGGGGCCTCGGCGCCCGCGACCCGCGGTGAACAGGTCCGCATCCGACCGTTGCCCCCGCCCGGCTGTCGCCGCGTGGCAGTGATCGGGGACTCGCTCACCGACAATGCTCGTTGGTACCTCAGCACTGAACTCGGTCGAGCCGGCTTCTCGAACATCATCGACGCACAGCCCAGTCGCCGAATTCCTGACACCGTCCGTGCCCCCTACAGCGGTGTGCTCGCCGCCCGACATGTTCGATCCACCTGGGGAGACGCTGACTGCTGGGTGATCGCTCTCGGATCCAATGACCTCATCTTCGGCGCCGGTGATCCGATGGTTGCGGCGTCGTTGGTCGACTCGATGCTCGCAGTCGTCACTCCGGGCTCGCGCGTCTGGTGGGTGAACCTCGACTATCACCGCGATCCACAGGTTCCGTTCGACTTCGTCGAGCGCGACGGCGACCTTCAACGAGGTGCTCGACTCACGAGCGGCACGCGACGTGAACCTGACGGTGGTCGATTGGTACTCGCTGGCCGAATCACACGACGAGTGGTTCTTCGACCCGGTTCACGTCGACACCGTCGGCAGCCGCGCTCGGGCCGAGCAGACGGTCGACGCGCTCGTGAACGCGCAGTCGTGGCTCCTCGCGGGATCCTGACCGGGCTCGCCGTCAGATCCGTCGGACGTCGACCTCGAGAAGGCTCGGCGCCTGGTCGCTCCCGCGCAGGTACAGCGCGAACGCGCCGCTGGCGAGAGCTGCCCACGTACACCACAGCGATGCGAATCCCTGGATGACGAAGATCGCCAACACCACGACAGCGACGAGGTTGACCACGCCGAAGCGCACGAGGACGCGATTGCCCGAGAAGATGAACGACCCGCAGGTGGCGAGGATGTAGGCGCCGACGATCGGTACGACCGCATCGATTCCGGTGCCGTAGCGAACGTGCCAGTCGGCGAGGCTCGACGTGACGGGTCCACGCAGCATCGCGGCCAGCAACAGCGTCGAGACGACGAGGCCGACGACCACGAACCAACGGATGCGTCGCCGGCGCGGGCCGGGCGGTTCGGTGACCAGCACCGCGACGGGGACGTATGTCGGCAACACCACGAATGCGAACAGCAGGTACAGCCACGTCGCGACCTCGCCGACGGTTTCGCTGACGTGGCCCTGCAGTCCCCACCACACGAAGGCCTCCGTGACCTGGTGACCCGCGAACATCAGGGGCAGCGCGGCGAGGGGCAGGTACTCACGCCGGCCGCCGACGTGACGGAGCGCGTCGATGCCGATGGCGCCGAGCACAACGCCGCCGACCAGGTCGGTCTGCGCTGACAAACACACGATTGCACCTCCGGCGGTCGGCTGGGCGTTGCCTGGGGCCGAGGCATCGTCCTCGTGGCACCCGATGAACCGCGAGAGCGCCGTCCCGCAGCATTGACGAGGACTGATCGTGACGCTGTGACGTACCCGACTCTACGCCGAACGGCAGCACGGCCTCGCACAACGTGCGCGCGGTCATCAGCGGCAGGGTCACGCTCTGGTGCGGCGCACTCGTGTGGGATCGGGCACCATGTTCGAGCAGACCGCCACCAACGAGGTCGCAGCGTCGGCGGAGGCCGTCTCGTCCATGCACCACCATCACGACCACGACTCGAACGAATTCGGCAGTGCAGGCGAACCCGTGGTGCCGAGAACACCGAAGCAGGAGCAGGAGGACGCGTCGACCGAGGTGATCGAGGTGGCCCCGGGTGTGGTTCGGACGCAGCTTCCGATCAGCATGCCCGGGCTCGGACACGTGAACTGCTATGTGCTGGAGGACGAACGTGGAATCGCCGTGGTCGATCCCGGTCTTCCCGGCCAGGAGTCGTGGGATCATCTGGTCGACCGTCTCGCTCGGGGCGGTTGGTCCGTCGGTGACGTTCACACCGTGGTCGTCACGCACTCGCACCCCGACCACTTCGGCGGGGCCATGCGACTCCACCACGAGGCGGGTGCAGACGTCGTCACGCACGAGTCGTTCCGCACCATCTTCGACACGGCCGACATCGATGATCACGAAGACTCCGCCGAACTCGACGTCAACTCCCCCGACGACCGTGCCGCCGCGATGGAGCGCTACTTCGCCAAGCCGTCCCCGTGGGGCGGGCGCCGCGCCGGGCCGTCCCCCGAGTTCCTGGAACGTCTCCGCGATGCCGGAGGATCGACGGGATCGGTGTTCGCTACCCCGAGGCCGACACGACCACTGGTCGACGGGCAGACGATCGAGCTGGCGCGACGCGAGTGGGTGGCGATGCACACACCTGGCCACACCTACGACCATCTCTGCCTGTACGACCCAGAGTTCGGTGTGGTGCTGACCGGCGACCACGTGCTCCCGTCGATCACGCCGCACATCAGCGGGTTGGCGCCGGACGCCGACCCGCTCGCGCTCTTCTTCGCGTCGTTGCAGCGAATGGCCGAGATGCAGGACGTCTCGATCGCGCTTCCCGCCCACGGTCACCCGTTCCACGACCTCCGCGGACGCGCCGAGCACATCATCGAACATCACGAGGAACGGCTCGACATCATCCGCGAGGCACTGCCGGGCCTCCCCGACGGCACGGTCGCCCAGTTCATGCGCGTGCTGTTCAAGGAACGATCGTGGGGCGACATGGCCGAGAGCGAGACCTACGCGCACCTCGAGCACCTGCGCGAGCGCGGCGAGCTGGTGCGGCACGTCGACGACGGAATCGCTCGCTACGCGCCCGGTCGAGAGGCTCTCGGCACACGAGCGTGACCACGGCGGGGACACGCGCTTCGTGAGCGGCGGCGCAGCGGGTGACGCTGTCGGACTCCCTCGTTCTCGAACCCCCGCGGTGTAGCTTCGCCGCCGTGACCGCCGAGGACGACACCACGGACGGACCACCCACGGAGTCGGCTACCCAGCTCACCGCGGCGGGGTCGGTGACGCAGTGGCTGCGAGACACCTGGCGCCGTGAACCCTCCGAGGAGGAACATGCGGCGATCGACGAACTGATCCCGCAGGACGGCCCGGAGTTCCTCGAGTACGTCGTCCGCTTCAGCTTCCTGATCATGCTGTCGGCGTCGATCGCTGCGTTCGGTCTGCTCGCCGACTCCGCCGCGGTGGTCATCGGTGCGATGTTGGTGGCGCCGATGATGACGCCGATCACGGCGGTCGCCGGCGCCATCGTGACGGCCCGCAACCCGCGGTTGTGGCGCGCCTTCGCGGTGATCGCGTGGGGCATCGTCCTCGCCGTGGCCGTCGGCTGGTTGGTGTCGCTGATCGCCGGTGGCACGGCGACCGATGTCCGCGAACTCCCGAACGAGGTGCAGGCCCGTACGTTCCCGGGGCTGCTCGATCTCGGGATCGCTGTCGCCGCGGGTGCGGCGGCGGGATACATCCTCCCGCGCAAGTCGACCATCGGGGCCCTCCCCGGCGTCGGTATCGCCGTCGCGCTGGTGCCACCACTGGCCACGGTCGGCATCACGTTCCAGTACGGCTTCCCGACCGAAGCGTGGAATGCGTTCCTGCTCTTTCTCACCAACCTCGCCGCGATCGTGTTCGCGGCGAGCATCGCCCTCGTCCTCACGGGGTTCCGACCGAGCCAGTACTCCGGTCGCCGTGCGCTGCGCACGCGCATGGCCATCACACTCGTCGTGGTCGTCGTCGTCGCGATCCCCCTGACGGTGCACACCCTCACGACACTGGAGGACACGCGGCTTCGTCGAGCGGTGGTCGCCTCGGTACAGGCGTGGGACGGCCAGGTGCGCATCGTCGACCTCGAATCGGACGCCGTCGACGGGCGGGCAACCGTCGATCTGCTCGTCTCCGGGAGTGGTGACCCACGTCCGGTGTGGGCGCTGGCCGAGGAGATCCGTCAGAGATTCGACGGACCCGTCGATCTGCGCCTGCTCTACCAGCGCGACGAACTCTTCACCGTGAGTGCGCGATGAGGCGCCTGCTCGCGTCGTTGGTCGTCGCGTCTGCGCTGGCCGCGTGCGCCGACCCCTCGTCTTCCGCACCCGGCGACGCGATCGACGTGTTCGGCCCGTACCGGGGCGTCGAGGCCGACAACTTCGCGGCCTCGCTGCAGGGATTCGAGGATTCCACCGGAATCGATGTGAACTACACGGGAAGCGCGGACTTCGTCAGCGACCTGCGCCAACGGATCGAGAGTGGACTCGATGCGCCAGACATCGCCGTCGTGCCCCAGCCGGGTCTGATCTCCGAGGCCGTCGACCGGGGTGTCGCCGTACCCCTTGCAGACGCGACAGTGGCAGCGATCGTCGAGAACTACGGCGATCGCGCCGCCGAGCTCACGATGGGCAACGAGGGCTTCACGGCGCCGTACCGCGTGTCGGCCAAGTCGCTCGTCTGGTACCGGCCGGACGTCTTCGAAGAACACGGCTGGGCGGTCCCGACCACACTCGACGAACTGGAAGCACTGGTCGACGAGATCGGACGCGCCGAGACCGGCTCGGCGACGCCGATCGCGCCGTGGTGTTTCACGATGGCGGCCGGCACCGCGACCGGCTGGGCAGCGACCGACTGGGTCGAAGACCTCGTGGTGCGGCAGGCCGGAATCGACGTCTACGACCGATGGACCGCCGGTGAAGTGGCGTGGAGCGACCCGGCGATACGCGAGGCGCTGACGACGTTCGACGAGTTCGTCGTCGCCAGCGGACGTGCGGCCGGCGGCCTGCGCAGCATCCTGCAGGTCGACGTCACCCGCGCCGGCGAGCCGCTGTTCCGGACGCCGGCCGAGTGTGCGATGTACAAGCAGGCGAGCTTCGCCGAGTCGTGGTTCCCCGACGGTGTCGACGTCGGCGACGAGGTCGACTTCTTCGTACTGCCCGGGGTCGAGGACGGCGTCGCCGCGCCGATGCTCGTGGGTGCCGACGGGCTGGTCCAGTTCAGTGACGACGACGATGTCCACCGTCTGATGGAGTATCTCGTCACACCGGACGGCGCGCGGGAGTGGGCCCGACGCGGCGGCTATCTGAGTGCGCGGACCTCGGTCGACGTCGAGACGTACTACACCGACACGGATCAGCTGTTCGCCGACCTGCTGCTCGACGGGCGAGAACTGCGCTTCGACGCCTCCGACGTCATGCCGCCCGAGATCGGCTCGGGTCTGCTGTGGCGCGAGATCACCGGCTGGACGGCGGGAACGACGAGCCTGGACGACTTCGTCGCGACCATCGACAACGCCGTCGCCACCGCAACGACTCCGTAGAACCCGGCCGTTCCCGGAAGGTGTGACACTCTGCAGGTGCTGATTCGTCGAGAGGAACCGGGCGACATCGCCGCGATCCGTGCCGTCCACGGCGCGGCGTTCTCGTCCGCGAGCGAGCCGACGGAGGTGCGCCTCGTGGACGCACTGCGTGACTCACCGGCGTGGATCCCCGCACTTTCCTGGGTCGCCGAACGCGACGGGGTCGTGGTCGGGCACGTCGTGTGCACCCGCGGGTACGTCGATGCGGTGCCCGCCGTCGGGCTCGGACCCCTGGGCGTCATGCCGACGGTGCAGCGCCAGGGCGTCGGGTCGTCGCTCATGTACGGCTCGATCGGGGCTGCCGATGCTCTCGGCGAACCGTTGATCGCCCTGCTCGGCGCACCCGGGTACTACGGCCGCTTCGGGTTCGTCCCGGGCTCGCACCTGGCGATCCACCCGCCCGAACCCTCCTGGGGCGAGCACTTCCAGGTGCGGACGTTGGCGTCGTTCGACCCGTCGATCACCGGCACGTTCACGTACGCGTCGCCATTCACGACGATTACCTGAGGTCGCCACGTCGTGATCCAGCAGACGGGACCCGGTACGCGACGAAGCCCCGGTCGGATTGCTCCTCACCAGGGCTTCAGGGTGGGCACGACGGGACTCGAACCCGGGACCTCTACCGTGTCATGGTAGCGCTCTAACCAACTGAGCTACGCGCCCGTAGCGGAGCAGTACGTTACCAACTCGTGAGCCCCGCCCCACACCTTCCGCTCGTCGACGTCGCTGCGCTGGTCGACCCGGATGCTCCGCCGTCCGACAGGGCCGGAGCGGCCACGGCGATCGATCAGGCCTGCCGGGACGTCGGATTCTTCGCCATCACCGGTCACGGCGTCGACCCTGCGCTCCAGGATCGCCTCGAGCTCGCCTCCCGTGCGTTCTTCGAACGCCCCGAGAACGAGAAGGCCCGGATCGCGATGGCGAACGCCGGCTCGGCGTGGCGCGGATGGTTCCCGGTCGGCGGCGAGTTGACGTCGGGAGTCCCCGATCACAAGGAGGGGATCTACTTCGGCGCCGAGCACGCTGCCGACCATGCTCGGGTCCGCTCCGCCACTGCCCTGCACGGACGCAACCAGTTCCCGGCCGATCCTGCCGAACTGGGACCGCTGGTGCTCGAGTGGCTCGACGCGATGCGAGGAGTCGCCGACGCCGTGATGAGCGGCATCGCGCTGGGTCTCGGGCTCCGCGCCACCTGGTTCGCCGACCACCTCACGGCCGATCCCACCATCCTGTTCCGCATCTTCCACTACCCGCCCGATGGTCCCGACGAGCAGTGGGGCGTCGGCGAGCACACCGACTACGGGTTGCTCACACTGCTCGCACAGGATCATCACGGCGGCCTCCAGGTGAAGGGGCTCGACGGCGGGTGGATCGACGTCGAACCGCAGCGTGGCGTGCTGATCTGCAACCTCGGCGACATGCTCGAGCGACTCACCGCAGGCCGCTATCGATCGACGCCACACCGGGTCCGCAACGTCTCCGGTGTGTCTCGCCTGTCGTTCCCCTACTTCTTCGATCCGTCCTGGGATGCCACCGTGCCGACGCTTCCCCTGGCCACCGATGCCGCCGGCCGCCACGACGACCGGTGGGACGGTGCCGACGTGCTGGCCTGGGAAGGAACGTACGGCGAGTACCTCACCGCCAAGGTTGCCAAGGTGTTCCCAGCGCTCTTCGGCACCATCTCGGCCGACGCGTCATCGCAGGCGGAGTGACACCTCGTTGGCCATCAGTCGCCCGTGACGGGTGAGAACCACCCGGGCCGGATCGGTCGGATGGTCGACCACCATGGCGTCGAGCAGTTCGAGCGTGTCGGGTGAGAACGAATCCCGCAGCACGCCGTCACGGGTACGCAGGGCGAGTTGCAGGCCCTCGAACCGGCGCGTCTCGGCGTCGAGGGTCTCCGACGCGGCCTCGACCGTCTCGCCACGGTCGATCGACTCGATGTACCGATCGGGTGTGCGCACGTTCCACCAGCGGCGACCGGATGCGTGCGAGTGCGCCGCACAGCCGAAGCCGCGGTAGTCGGCTTGGTTCCAGTAGAGGAAGTTGTGACGCGACTCGTGACCCGGTCGCGCCCAGTTCGACACCTCGTAATTGCGGAGGCCCGCCGCGACAAGGAGGTCGTCCACCAGTTCGTACTTGTCGGCCTGGTCGTCGTCGTCGGGATGCCGGTCCGGCTGCGCGGCCAGCGGCGTCCCCGCCTCCACGGTCAGGCCGTAGGCGGAGATGTGCGGCGGGTCGAACGCCAGCGCCGACTCGACCGTGGATCGCCAGTCGTCCACCGACTCGCCCACCGCCCCGTAGATCAGATCGAGGTTGAACGACGGCATCCCGGCGGACCGGATCGCCGCGACCGCCCGCTCGACGTTCGCCCGATCGTGGGTGCGCCCGAGCGACGCCAGCACGTGCGCCGACATCGACTGCACGCCGAGGCTGACCCGGTTGACACCGGCGGCCCGGTAGGTGTTCAACAGCTCGACGGTGACGTCGTCCGGATTGCACTCCACGGTGACCTCGGCGCCCGCATCGACGGGGATCGAGGCAATGACCGAAGCCAGACCGTCGGCCGGGACGAGCGTGGGCGTTCCACCGCCGACGAAGACGGTGTCCGCCACCGGCAACCCGGCGTCGACCGCCCGGGTGATCTCGGTACGCAGGGCGGCGAGATAGGCGTCGACGAGGTGGTGACGGTCGGTCCACGTGGCGAAGGCGCAGTACTCGCACTTCGACGCGCAGAACGGGATGTGCACGTACACCCCGAACGACGCTGCGGCCATGGCCCCAGTCAACCGCCCAGCGATGAGTCTCGGCGCGACCTGTCCGCGGCGAGACTCATCGCCGGCAGTTGCACCCTCCAGCGATGAGTCTCAGCGCGACCTGTCCGCGGCGAGACTCATCGGAGCGGGTCAGGTGCCCGGGACGAAGAGCAGGTCGAGGGCGGCGAGGCGTTCGGCGACCTGATCGACCGGCACGTCGAGCATCGCGGCGATCGCGCGGGTGTCGTCGCCGCGCACCGTGATCACGCGGCCGTTGAAGTCCTGTCGCTGCACCTGGATCAGCCGCAGGTACCGAGCCAGCATCTCGAACGGCGACCCCTTGAGCTGCACGAGCTTGGCGACGTCGATCGCCAACTTCTTGTTGACCGGCGACTGGAGCGCCGCCGCAGCCTGGCCACCCGTCACCTCACGCGGCAGGAGTTGCTCGACCGGAACGGAGTAGAACTGCGAGAGCCGATCGAGACGAGGCACCGACAGTGCGCGTTCCCCACGTTCGTAGGCCCCGAGGACCGAGGCCTTGAACTCCTGGTTCGACTGCGCCTCGACTTCCTGCAGCGACATCCGCTTCTGTTTGCGGATGACACGCAAGCGCTCACCCACCTGCTGGCTGTAGGCCGATGGTGCGTCGTCGTCGATGACTGTCATATGGGTATTCCGCCTTGTTCGATTGTCTCTGCGTTCGGTGACGTCCGCCTGCCGCCCGCCCGGCACGTTACCCGGGGGTAACTCGGCCATCATAGACTGTCAGCGTTCGAATGTCACGCAGAGTGCCGTTGCTGCCACCGCCGCGGTCTCCGTTCGGAGGATGTTCGACCCGAGCGACACCCGATCGCGCGCCACCTCGAGTTCGATGGGGCGACCACCCGCCCTCGGGCCCGATCGCCACCGACCTGTCCTCCGGGCCGAGGTGACGGCCACCCGGCTCGGCGGCCACGAAGTCCGCCAGCACGGTCGACGCCTCGACCGGCGCAGCGATCTCGACGCGCCACACACGGCGACTCTGCCGACACGCCTCGTCGGCGATCCGCCGAAGACGTGCGAGCTGCGATTCCACACGATCGGGCTTCCACCGCACCACCGAGCGCTCCGCGTGCAGGAGTGCCAGGCGATCGACTCCGAGTTCGGTCACCTTCTGCACCAGCCAGTCCAGCCGGTCCCCCTTCGGCATGGCCACCGACAACGTGAACGGATCGGCGCGAGGCGCCTCGGCCACGATCTCGCTCGCAGCCTCCAGGGCCAGCGTCGAGCCGTCCACACGAACCGACGCGAGCAGCCAACGGCCACCACCATCGGTGACGCTCACCCGCTCACCGTCGCGCAGCCGCAGCACACGACGCAGGTGGTGCAGCGTGTCGTCGTCGATCGACAACACGTCCAACTGCTCCGGATCGACCAGAACATGGGCGCTGGTCGATCGCAGCGACGACAGGTCCACGGCGGCCGCCGTCAGCTGAAGGCCGACTTGATGCGGCTGAACAGGCCCTCTTTCTCGTACCCGACCACCTCACCGCGTCCCTCGGCGAACGCCGTGAGCAGTTCGACCTCCTTGTCGGAGAGCGTCTGCGGGATCTCCACACGAACGCGTGCGCGCAGGTCGCCGCGGCCACGGCCCCGCAGGTGCGGGACGCCACGCTGACGCAGGACGAACTCGCGGCCGGGCTGCGTGCCGGCCGGGATGACGAGATGCTCGGTGCCATCGAGGGTCTCGAGTTCGATCGCCGTGCCGAGCGCGGCCTGGGCGATCGAGATGGGCACCTCGGTGATCAGGTCGTGATCTTCCCGCACGAACAGGTCATGCGGTGCAACCCTGAGGTGAACGTACAGGTCGCCCGACCGCCCACCGCGAGGGCCGACCGCCCCCCGGCCCGACAACCGGAGTGTCGACCCCGAGTCGACACCGGCGGGGACGTCCACCTGATAGGTCTTGTCGACGGTGACCCGGCCTTCGCCACGGCACGAACCGCACGGGGTGGTGATGACCTGACCGAGACCACCGCAGCGGCCGCACGGGCTGGCCGTGACCATCTGGCCCAGCAAGCTCTGGCGCACACGCTGGATCTGGCCGCTGCCACCGCAGTCGGAGCACGTGACCGGGCTGGTGCCGGCGCCGGCACCCGAGCCACTGCACTCCGCGCACGTGACCGGCAGCTTCAGCGACACGTCGACCTGATCACCGAACACCGACTGTTCGAACGTGATGTCGGAAACGACTTCGATGTCCTGTCCACGCGGCGGCCCCGACGGACCACGCTGGCGACCGCCACCGAACGGGCTCCCTCCGCCGCCTCCGAAGAAGGTTTCGAAGATGTCACCCAGGCCCCCACCGAACAGGTCCTCCGCTGTCGGTCCCCCGCCGCCGTTGCCACCGACACCGGCTTCGCCGTAGCGGTCGTACCGTGCTCGCTGGTCGTCGTCGGAGAGCACCTGGTACGCCTGGGCGATCTTCTTGAACTGCTCGGCAGCTTCAGCGTTGTCGGGATTCGCGTCGGGATGGAACTCGCGAGCTCGCTGACGGTAGGCCTTCTTGATCTCGTCGGCCGTCGCGGTGCGTTGCACGCCGAGGAGTGCGTAGTAGTCAGCCATGGCAGGCCCCATCATGCCGGGACTTCGACACCGCGACTCAGCCCTCCTCGATGCGGTGGCCGAGCTGTTTGCTCACGACTTCCACCGTGGCAAGGGCCTGCGGGTAGTTCATCCGGGTGGGGCCGAGCACGCCGACCGAGCCGAGATGCTCCCCATCGACCACGACGGGGGCGACCACGACCGAGCACGCCGACAGCGGCTCGACGCCGTGTTCGACGCCGATGGCCACGGACATGCCGCGGTTGACGATGTCGCTGACGAGCGTGACGACCACGAACTGCTGCTCGAGGGTGGCGAGCACCGATCTGACGATCTCGACGGCATCGAACACGTTGGCGACCGCGGCGGCGCCGCCGGTGAAGACCTGTTCAGGGCTCCCTGCCGACCGCAGCGCGGCGAGCGCTTCGTCGCACAACCGATCGACCACGGCATCGCCGGTCGGGGTGACGGCGCCCGATGGAGCCGAGCACACGACCATCGAGCAACGCCGACAGGTGAGCACCGGCGGCCGACAGCTTGAGATCGTCGTCGCCCTCGGACAGGTCGATCGACACGTTCTCGACCGTGCCGTTGGCGAAGACGACCACGACGGTGGCCGCGGTCGCCGACAGCGACACGATCTGTACTCGCCGCACGGGCACCGCCTCGGCCCGTGGACCGACCACGACGCCGGCGTTGTTGGTGAGTGAGGCGAGCAGATTCGACGTCTGGTGCAGCATCTCCTCGAGCCGGCCGTGGGCTGCGGAGAAGAACTCGCCGACCTGCCTGGTGGTGGCGGTGTCGAGGTGGCCGGGCGCCGTCAGGTGGTCGACGAAGTAGCGGTAGCCCTTGTCGGTGGGGATTCGCCCGGCCGAGGTGTGAGGCTGGACCAGGTATCCCTCGTGCTCGAGGTGGGCCATCTCGTTCCGCACGGTCGCCGACGAGACCTTGATGCTGGGCGCCTCTGCGATGTGGCTCGATCCCACGGGCTGGGCCGTGGCGATGTACTCCTGCACCACGGCAGTCAGGATCGCTGTCTTGCGGTCGTCCAACATCTGGCACTCCAGTCTATCGACTGCCAGCGCCCCGGACCGACCGTCGGTCTGTCGGGGTCGGGTCCGGAAAGACCGGGGCGGTCTGTCGGGGTCGGGTCCGGAAAGACCGGGTCAACGGATCGAGGCGAGGCGGCGGAGTGCCTCGTCGCGTTCGGTCCGATGATCGAGCATGGGGGCGACGGGCTCGGGCACCCACCGGGCGACGTACTCGCCGTCGGGGTCGTATCGCTCTTGCTGGAGGGTCGGGTTGAACACCCGGAAGTACGGGGCGGCGTCGGTGCCGGTGCCCGCCGCCCACTGCCAGCCGTGGTTGTTCGACGCGAGGTCGGCGTCGATCAGGTGCTGCATGAACCACCTCGCTCCCCACTGCCAGGGCAGGTGGAGATCCTTCACGAGGAAGCTCGCCACGATCATCCGCACCCTGTTGTGCATCCAACCCGTCGCCGCGAGTTGCCGCATGCCGGCGTCGACGATGCCGAATCCTGTCGCGCCGGCCGCCCACAGATCGAAGCGCCGCCGTGCCGCAGCGTCGGTGTCGACGGGCATGGCGTCCATCTTGCCGTTGAGGTTCTCCCACGCCGTCCGGGGCTGCTGGAACAACACGTCGGCATAGAACTCCCGCCACGCGAGTTCGCTGGAGAAGACGGTGTGCCCTTTCGGCCCGGCGCCCGACGCGTCGAGCTCGGCCAACAACTGACGCGGATGGATCGTGCCCCATTTGAGCGCCGGGGAGAGTCGGCTCGTTCCGTCGACCCCCGGGAGGTTGCGCTGGTCGGGGTAGTCGTCGATGACACCGCCGAGGAACTGCGACCACAGGCCGTGAGCGGCCTCCTCCCCTGCTGGTGGAAGGTCGCACGCCGGGTCCGCACTCGTCGGCAACGGATCACCCACGATGCCGGATGCCCCGGCGCCGAGCCAGCGGAAGCTGTCGTCGGGGGCGTCGATCGGAAGCTCCCAGCCGATCTGGCGCCACACCTTCGAGAACGGGGTGAACACGGCGTACGGATCGCCGTCGCTCTTGCGGACGCTCCCCGGCGCCACGGCGTAGGGAGAACCGACGCCCTGGAGCGAGCGGCCCTGCGATCGCAGTGCCGCAGCGACGGCAGCATCGCGGGCACGTCCATAGGGCGCGTAGTCGCGGCTGACGAACACCGCGTCGGCACCGGTTTCCGCCGCCAGACGGGGCAACGTGTCGACCGGATCGCCGTGCCGTACGACGAGCCCGGTCCCCGAACGACGACGGATCTCGGCATCCAGCGACGACAGGCAGTCGTGCAGGTACGCGAGGCGAGGTGCTCCGGATGCGGCGAACGCCGGGTCGACGACGAAGACGGGGACCACCTCGGCACGGTCGGCGCCCGCAGCGATCAGCGCCGGATTGTCCTCGAGACGCAGATCCCGCCGAAACCAGATGATGGAGCGCTTCACGACCCCGGTTGTACCCGCAGTTCGGCGACCCCGCCGCATCAAGATGGCGCTCGATCTCCGATTCTGTGTGTACTGATCCTCGTCGCCCACCGAGACGGTGCCCGGCTCGACGACCACGGCGCAGATCCCGCGCAGACGGAGGTCCTTGCGTGAATTGACCCAGCGGGCCGCGTCGACGCCGAATCGTTCGGCAAACTTCGCGCAGCCGTTGTGCGGCTTCTCGGTCACCTCGATCACCGCGGTGCCGATGCGGAGGCGGGTACCCGCGGGCGCGGCGCCGAGCGAGAGGTCGAAGTCGACGATGAACTGGTCGCCCGCGAGCGACCAGCGCCTGCGATCGGCGCCGGCGACCGCCGCGAGTGCTCGAGCACTCATGATGTTCAGCTCCGCGAGCGGATCGGCAGGGCCGCCGGCCGGCCGACTGCTGCCACGCTCGAGATAGTTGTCGCCGACGAGCCCGACGCCCGGGCGCAACTCGCCGACGTCGAGTATCCGGCGTTCCCCCACCGCCGGCCTGGCAACGATCAGCTCGACGATCCCGACGTCCGACGGCGCCGCAGCGACACGATCGAGCTGGGCATCGAGTTCCTCGAGGGTGGGAGGCATCGACCAAGTATGGCCGCCGCCGTCAGCAGACTCGGGACGAATTCCCCGTGCGCTGCTGGCCGTCCGGCGCGCATCATGGGATCACAGCATTCGATGAGGAGGAGGCCGCCATGAGCGCACTGGTCGTGTACGAGTCGATGTTCGGCAACACCCACGTGATCGCCGACCACATCGCAACCGGGCTGCGAACGCAACTCGAGACCACGATCGTCGGAGTCCACGATGCCACCGTCGAACTCGTCGAGTCGGCCGACCTCGTCGTGGTGGGCGGGCCGACGCACGTGCACGGGATGACAAGTCAACGCAGCCGCGAGGGCGCCAAGGACATGGCCGCCAAGGACAGCGAACTCCACCTCGACCCCGACGCCGAGGGTCCCGGGCTTCGCGACTGGTTCGACGAACTCCCCGAGGCGCAGCGGGGCCGGGCAGCGGCGTTCGACACACGGGTGCACGCCAGCACGCTCGTGACCGGCCAGGCGTCGAAGGGCATCGTCAAGCGCCTGCGTCGCCACGGATTCACCGTGCTCGTCGAACCCGAGAGCTTCTTCGTCGACAAGTCGAATCATCTGGAGCCGAACGAGGCGGATCGTGCCGAAGCGTGGGGCCGCTCCCTGGCCGAGGCCGTCGTTCAGGCTCGTACCTGAGGCCTCGCCCAGGGCATCCACGCGGCCCGATCGGTCCAGAGTCGCTCGATGCGGAAGAACGGGGCGAAGGCGACGAGGAAGAGCGGGTACGGGAACCCGATCAGCATGAACGCCAGGACCCCGGCATGGAGGAGCCAGGCGGCCATCACCCACGCCGTTCGGACCTTCCCGCCGAGCAGCGCGATCGGAGCCGAGAGTTCGACGGCGATCGTCGCCGCAGCAGCGAACGGCCACACCCACGCCAGGCTCACACCGCTGGCGGCGAGCGGCGACGGGTCACCACCGAGGAGGTCGAGACGAGCGGCCGCGTAGGCGACATGGTTGCGCAGCGTGTCACCGGTGATCCAGTCGAGTCCGCCGTAGCGCAGCTTGGCGAGGCCGGCGATCACATAGGTGATCACGACGACGAGCGCGGTGAGCGCGATCGGCCACCCGTAGCTCGTCGGCTCCCGACCGGCTCGTCGCCTGCCGGCCCTCGCGTCGAGCGCCCATCGATCCGCGGCCGGGGCGAGCCCCACGATCAACAGGTGCAGGACGAACAGGTTCTCGAAGTGCAGGAGCTGGCCCCACGACCCTCGGTAAGTCCCGAGTGCCAGCCAGCCCACGGCGAACACCGGAGCCAGCCGGCGGTACTGCCACCCGAGCGTGTACGCGAGCCCGGCGACGAACGTGACGCCGATCAACGCGACGAGCGCCCAGTCGGGTACCGGGCCCGTCAGCGCCGACGCCACACCGACGCCGTCGAACCCGGACTCCCGCTCGGTGAGCTGCACGAACACCGGCAGTCTGATCGCCAGGTACGCGACCGCGAACACGCCGGTCAGTATCCGCAGCATGGCGAGACGCTCGGGCGGTGCCTGCGCGTCGACGATCCGCCACAGCTCCGGCGCGGCCGCCTCCCGCTCGACCGTCGGTGTCCAGGTCACGGCTGCTCGATCTCACATCGCGCGTACACAGTTCGATCGAGCAGGCTCGGCGAGCCTGACACCCGCGCGACGACGTCATGACGCTCCGTGACGACCTCGATCGCCACCGCATCATCGGGGAGGCCCGACCAGCCGTCCGCTCGGTCGGCGATCTCGATGCAGCGGACGTCGGCACGGCCCTCGCGGAGCGCGCTGCGCAGTTCGCCGGCGACGATCAGCGGATCGTCGCTGTCGCCGATCACCCCGAGGCTCAGTGCCGACGCCGATCCCTGCGCATCGACCGCCTGCGCCGTCGCGAAGGTGACCGCTTCACCGCGCGTCCGCGAGTACATCGGGTAGGTCGACAACGGGAAGCTGTCG
The DNA here is from genome assembly GCA_963829585.1 of Ilumatobacteraceae bacterium. Classification (GTDB taxonomy): domain Bacteria; phylum Actinomycetota; class Acidimicrobiia; order Acidimicrobiales; family Ilumatobacteraceae; genus Sva-07. The sequence goes on from CAWHJD010000015.1 coordinate 223,089, forward strand.
CGGTCGACGATCACCGGACCGACGAGCGCGCCGACGACCCCTGCGGTCACCAGGATCCGAGCGCGCCGATCCATCTCCTCAGCATGCCGCGCACGTGCGATCGCCTCAACCGACGCGGCTCGACGGGGCGAGTTCGGTTGTCGCTCGGTTCCCCGACTGCCAGTACAGACCGGCAACGCCGACGCAGACCAGGCTGATCACACTGCTGTAGGCGAGCGCCCACTCGGCGCTGACGTTGTCGGCGATCAGACCCGTGAGCGGGCCACCGATCGGCGTCGACCCCAGGAATGCCACGGCCTGCAGGGCCAGGAGCCGGCTGCGCATGTCGGCCGGACACTCCTGCTGCACGATCGCGTTCGCTCCGGCGATGAAACCGGCACTCCCGACGCCGAACGGGATCGCCCACACGAATGCCAGCCAGAGGCCCGGCGACCAGGCGAGTCCGAACCCGGCCAGGGCCATCACCACCAGCGAGCCGAAGAACCATCGCATCGTCACGCTCTGATGCCGGGCGGTCAGCAACGAACCGGTGAGCGATCCGACCGACATCACCGCCAGTACGAAACCGAACACCGCCTCGCCGCCCCATCGCTCGTCGGCGAGCTTCGGGAGCACGACCGCCTGATTGAACGCGACCGCGCTGACGATCACCAGCAACGTGTAGATGATCGCCATGTCGCGCCGACCGGCAACGAAGTGCAACGCCTCGCGGATCGGCTTGCCACCCTTCGGACGCCGGGGCATCGGGAACATCTCGTCGCGCCGGATGGCGACGAGCGAGAAGATGATCGCGAAGAACGAGACGCCGTTGAAGATGAAACACCAGGCGGTACCGACGGCGGCTACCAGCCCGGCTGCCATCGCCGGACCGAAGATCCGTGATCCCGTCATGACCGCCGTGTTCAACGATGTCGCGTTCGAGATGTCGGCCGTCGGGACCAACTCGGTCACGAGGCCTCGTCGCGCCGGGTTGTCGAATGCGGCGATCACCCCGAGCACCAACGAGAGCACGTAGACGACGGGGAGCGTCACGAGTCCGGCCAGATCGAGCACGCCGAGCAACAACGCCTGCGCGGCCAGGCCGCTCTGCGTGAGGATCGCCATCGTGCGCTTGTCGTAGGTGTCGGCGATGACACCGGCCCACGCGCCGAGCAACAGCATCGGCAGGAACTGCGCAGCGACACTGATCCCCACGGCGGTCGCCTCGCCGGTCAATCGGTAGACGAGCAGCGACATCGCGGTCATCTGCAACCACGTGCCGACATTCGACACGGCCAAGCCGGCGAAGAACAACCTGGCGTTGTGGTACTTCAGTGAGCGGAACGTCGACGACACCGCTCCGCCGCTCTCAGTCGTCCAACTTGAGGGCGTTGATGAAGACGTCGCCGGGAACTTCGACCCGCCCGATCGACTTCATCTTCTTCTTGCCCTCCTTCTGCTTCTCGAGGAGCTTGCGTTTGCGGGTGATGTCGCCGCCGTAACACTTGGCGAGCACATCCTTGCGCTTCGCCTTGACCGTCTCGCGGGCGATGACCTTGCCGCCGATGGCGGCCTGGATCGGCACGTCGAACATCTGGCGCGGAATCAGCTCCTTGAGCTTCTCGCACATGCGCGCGCCGTAGTGATAGGCCGAGTCCCGGTGCACGATCGTGCTGAACGCGTCGGCCGGCAGGCCGTTGAGGAGCAGATCGACCTTCACGAGGCTCGACGGGCGATATCCCGACAGTTCGTAGTCGAGGCTGGCGTAGCCCTTCGTGCGCGACTTCATCTGATCGAAGAAATCGATGACCACCTCGGCGAGCGGCACCTCGTAGACCAGTTCGACGCGTTCGGGCGACAGGTAGTCCATCTTCTTCATCTCGCCGCGCCGCTTCTGGCAGAGATCCATCAGCGTGCCCGTGTACTCGGTCGGCGTGATGATCGAAATCTTGAAGAACGGCTCCTCGATCGCCGCGATGCGTTGCGCCTCGGGCATGTCGGCGGGATTGTCGACCAGGACGATGGTGCCATCGGTACGGGTCAACCGGTACTCGACGCTCGGAGCGGTGGCGATCAGCGCCAATCCGAACTCCCGCTCGAGACGCTCCTTGACGATCTCCATGTGGAGCAGGCCGAGGAAGCCGCACCGGAATCCGAACCCGAGCGCCCCCGAGGACTCGGGCGCATACGTGATCGACGCATCGTTGAGCTTCAGCTTCTCGAGCGCCTCGCGCAGGTTCTCGAAGTCGTCGCCGTCGATCGGGAACAACCCGGAGAACACCATCGGCTTGGGGTCGCGATAGCCGGGAAGCGCTTCGGACGACCCGCCCGACGCGGTCGTGACCGTTTCACCCGAACGGGCGTCGCCGACGTCCTTGATGCCGGCGATGAGGTAGCCGACCTCACCGGGGCCGAGTTCCTGCACTGGCGTGGGCACCGGGCGGCGCGTGCCGATCTCGATGGCCTCGTGGTTGGCGCCGGCCTGGATGAAGGTGAGCTTCGAACCCGACGTCAGCTTGCCCTGCATGATGCGGACGCTCGACACGACCCCGCGGTACTGGTCGAACTGCGAGTCGAAGATGAGGGCCTGCAGCGGGGCGTCGGGATCGCCCACCGGCGGGGGGATGCGCTCGATGACCGCATCGAGGAGGTCAGGAACACCTTCGCCGGTCTTGGCCGACATGCGGATGATCTCGTCGGCGGGAATGCCGAGGATCTTCTCGATCTCGGCGGCGTAGCGGTCGGGGTCGGCGGCGGGCAGGTCGATCTTGTTGAGCGCCGCGACGATCTCGAGCTCGTTCTCGAGCGCCAGGTAGCAGTTGGCCAGCGTCTGCGCCTCGATGCCCTGTGCGGCGTCGACCACGAGGACGACGCCCTCGCACGCGGCGAGGCTCCGGCTCACCTCGTAGCCGAAGTCGACGTGGCCGGGCGTGTCGATCAGGTGGAAGACGTGGCCCTTCCAGTCGACACGCACGTTCTGGGCCTTGATCGTGATGCCCCGCTCACGTTCGAGATCCATCGAGTCGAGATACTGCGAGCGCATGTCCCGAGCATCGACGGCCCCGGTGATCTCCAAGATGCGATCCGACAGTGTCGACTTGCCGTGGTCGATGTGCGCAATGATCGAAAAATTGCGGATGAGGCCCAGATCCATGACCGACCCAACGCTATCTGGGCCTGCTGCCGCTCATGTCGGCACGTTGCCGCTGGTGGAGGGCGCCCGATAGAGTTGCGAGGCTGTTCAGTGGGGCATCGGGCCCCCCGGACACGACGATCGACGAAAGCACAGGTTTCACGGCCATGGCCAACATCAAGAGCCAGAAGAAGCGCATTCTCACGAACGAGAAGCGCCACGAGCGCAACAAGGCCGTCAAGGCCGAGGTCAAGACGCGCACCAAGCGCGCCAACGACACGATCGGCACCGACGACAACGAAGATGCCGTGCGCCTCGCCGTCAAGCGCATCGACAGCGCTGCCTCGAAGGGCATCATCCACAAGAACACCGCGGCCCGCAAGAAGAGCCGCCTGATGAAGAAGGTCAACGCCGCCACCGGCTGACCTCCTCACTCCGAAATTCGCCTGGGAGTGCGCGCTGAGCGCGCAATTCCAGGCATTTTCGGTTTCAGGGCGTTGTGCAGGGCGTTGTTCAGCGGCGGAGTTTGGACAGGCGGGCGACGAGGACCTCCATCACCAGCTCGGGATCCAGATCCTTCGCGCCGCGCAGGTCGAGGTCGGCTTGGGCGAGGAGTTCGATCGCCCGCCGGATCGGGCCGGTGCCGAGGCGGTTGTAGGTCTGGAGTGCCTTCTTCGCGGGATACCCCTTCAGGCCGGTCGCTGCGGACGCATCGGCCTCCGAGCGCGCCTCGGCGCCGTCGAGCTTGGCGAGGTTCGAGTAGTGGCCGTGCATGATCGCCATGATCTGCAGGGGATGCCGGCCCCCGGCGTGCATCATCCGTCGGAGCAGGGCGAGCGCCTCGGTGGTCTTGCCGGTGTCGATGGCGTCGGTGAACTCCCAGGGCGGCACTCCCCCGGCCTCGCCCAGGAACGGCTCGACATCGGCGAAGGTGAGCACGTGATCGTTGCCGTACGTACTCGTGAGCGTCGCCAGGATTCCGTCGAGCCGACCGGCGTCCTCGCCGAGCCACTGCCCCAGCTGGGCGGCCGCGTCGGGCCTGATCCGCAACCCGGCAGCGGCGATGTGCTCCGAGATCCACTCCTGACGATCCTTCGGGCGTGACGGCGGCGACGTGTTCACCACCGTGCCGACGGCCTTGACGGCGTCGGCGAGCTTCTTCGGCACGGCGCCGCCATTGACCACGAGGACGAGGTCGGACGAGTCGAGCGGGTCGGCGAGGTATGAGAGCAGCGGGGTGAGGTCGGTGGCGTTGAAGCGGCCGACGTCGCGGGCGACGATCACCCGCTTGTCGGTCAGGAACGACGGTGTCTGCGCTGCGTCGACCACGAGGCGCAGCTCGTACTCGTCACCGTCGAACTCGTCGACCATCATGGCCCGATCGCCCGCACCCACCAGCTCGTCGACGAGTTCGTGGACCGCGGATCGCAGGATCGATTCGTCGTTGCCGCTGAGCAGATGGGTCGCCATGGAGACCTCGATTCTTATCGCGTCGTGTCACCGCCGACTGAACCTGCTCCACAGGAGCGCCGTCATGACGGCGACCAGGATCCCGACCCAGCCGATCCACGACCACGGTGGCTCGGGTTCGAGCCGCGCCCCGAGCAGGGCGACGGTGTCGACCCACTTGGTCCCCAGCCACGCGGGAAACATCACCACCGGTCCGAGCGCCGGCACGGCGCCCACCACGAGTCCCGCGGGCAGCCCGTACAGCATCACCATCCCGGCGATCGGGACGGCGAGGAGGTTGGCGGCCACGCTCACGAACGCGAGACGCCCGAACACCAGCACGCTCGGAACGATCACACCCACCTGCGCGCCGAGCGTGATCCCGAGCGGGAGCGCGACCGGCCCGAGGATCGCAAGGCGCTGCGCGAGCCATGGACCCACCGTGCACACCCCGGCGGTGGCGCCCACCGACAACCAGAATCCGACCGACCACAACAGCAACGGGTCGACGAGGAGAAGTCCGGTGACGGCGAGCGCCAGGATCCGCACCGGCGATCGCTCCCGGCCCGTCATGAACGCCGTCGCCGACAGGCCCGCCATCACACCGGCCCGCAGAATCGACGGTTCGAACCGGGTGATCACCACGAACCAGGCGATGACCGACACCGTCACGGCCCAGCGAGGAAACGGCCGGAGCCGGACGAGCAGCGGACCGCACGCCGCGAGGACGAACGCCACGTTCTGGCCCGATACGGCGGTCAAGTGCGACAGCCCGCTGGCGCGGAACCGGGCGGTCATGTCGGGGGGCTGTTCACGATCGTCACCGATCACCAGGCCGCGATAGAGGGCGCCGTGCGGTTCCGGGATGTACTCGGCGGCCCGTTCGATGGCCGCTCGGACACGATTCGAAGCTCGGGCCACCGGACTGCCGGGTGCCACGTCGCTCGCCCACTCGAGATCGAACCGGCCGACGACATGCTGCCAGGCGACGCGATGTGCCCGTTCTGCGTCGAGAAGGACGCGCTCGCCCTGCACGTGGATCCACTCCCCGCCCCGCCACCGCATCACCCGCTGCTGCTGGGCACGACCGCGCGACCACATCTCGAACCGTTCGCCTTCGAGTTCGATGATCACGCGAGTGCTCGACGGGTAGGGCCGCGGGTCGTCGATCAACCGCCCCCACCCCGTGAACGGCCCCAGTCGGTCCGGTGCCAGATCTGCCCAACTCTGCTGCGAATGGATCCCCGCGCCGACCGCCACGAGGAGGGCCAGCGCGAACCAACGCCATCCGGCCCGACGCGCCGCCTCGACCGACACGCCGACCAGCGCGACGGCGCCCACCGTCACCATCGGCGCACCGGTCCACACCCCGACCCCCGTCACGATCGCGAGACCGACGACCGCACCGTCGCCGAAAGCGGGGCGATCGCTGTCCGCTGGGTGCGTCGTTGCGCCGACACAATCGTCGTAACCTGGTGCACCCGTGACCTCGTTCACCCCAGTCCCGCCCGGTGCCCGGCCACCCTCGTACCACTCGTTGACGCCCGCGCCGCTCACCGAGGGACCCCGCTGGTACCGGTCTCGGATACGCACATGGGGTCCGCTGGTCGGCCTCGTCGTTCCGGGCATCCTCGGGGCGATCGCCTACGCAGCACTCCGCTGGTCGGACGCAACCTGGAGCGGTGCCGTCGGGCTGATCGGTGGAGTGTGCGCGGCCCCGGGCCTCCTGCTCGTGGGCGCACCGTTCGGCGAGCACGATCTCTACGGGCTGGCGATCGCTGCATCAGGACTCCTCTGGATCCTCGTGGGGTTCCTCGCCTCGCGACGCGCCACCCGGAACCCGGTGGCGACGTGGAGCGACTACTGGCACCACTTCGCGTGGATGTGTGGCGGGATCTGGCTCGGCAGCTGCCTGGCGCTCGGCATCGCCGCGCTCGTGATCTCCGACTCGTTGTTCTGACCGGCAGCTCACGTCGTCACCAGATCGCGCAAGGCGGCGAGCTTGGCCGGCCCGATGCCGGGCACCCGATCGAGATCGTCGACGTCGACGAACGGTCCGTTGCGTTCGCGTTCGGTCACGATGGCAGTCGCCGTCGCCGGACCGACACCGGGCAGCTCCTCGAGTTCATCGGCCGTGGCCCGGTTGAGGTCGACGGGGCCAGCCGGGACCGACGCGGTGCTCGGGCCGACCGCCATGTCGGGCGGCACCTCCTCGCCGACCACGGGAACGTAGATGCGCGTGGCATCCGCGACCACGGCTGCCAGGTTCACGGCGTTCCAGTCGGCCGCCTCGGTCGGCCCACCGGCGGCCACGATCGCGTCGCGAACCCGCGCTCCGGGCATCAGCTCGTAGACGCCGGGCTCGACCACTGCGCCGGCGACGTGCACCAGCACCACCGACGGCACCGTCGCGGTGGGATCGAGCGCTGCGCTCGGCCGTTCGACCACCGTCGTGCTCGTCGCCATCGGCAGCGACGCCTCGGTCGGAGGCGGCGGACTGCTGACCAACCAGAATGCGCCTCCGCACACGACCGCCGTGGCGAGCGATGCCGCCAGGAGCCGTCCGACACCGAACCATTCGATCCACGCCCGCGCCCGCTCGGCGAACGAACTCGGCGAGGAGGGTCTCGACAGGGGCTCCACGATCGGCCTCCTCGAACGGAACATGCGCGCGGCGCAACGTCATCAGGAGGAAGTCGGTGATGTGAACCTATCGCTGCACAGCAGCGACTCAACCCGAACGCCGAACCTGGAACGGCGGGGTCTGACCCCGCGTCTCAGGTTGAGTGCGTCTCAGCCGGAGGAGGCGGCGCGCCAGAAGGCCCGGTAGCTCGGGTACTCGATGGCTTCGGTCACCCATCCGGCGTCGACGAGTTCCTGGTGCAGCTTGGGCAGGTTGTACCAGGGGACGCCCATGTCGACGTGATGGGCCAAGTGCCAGCCCGTGTTGTACGGCACCATCCAGTAGCGGGCGAGGCGGCTCTGGCGGATGACGTGCGTGGTCAGGCGCCGGTCCTTCGAGCGGACCATGCCCCCGTGCTCGGCGATGGCACGCAGCCGATTCGACACCTTCCACAGCGTCGACCACGACAAGATCCACACGACGTACGCGAGCGGACGCATGAACACGATCGAGGTACCGAGCATGACAACGTGAACGATCAGGATCTGCTTGGCTTCGGTCTGACCACGCCGGAGCGCGTGGTACAGCGAGCGAAAGTTCTTCGAGGCGCTGTTTCCCGTCGCGTCGCGGCGGAGCTTGCGGTGCCACGACTCGCGTGACACCGGGTACCCCGAGTACAGCCCGAGGTCAGGCTCGTCGGGACCCATCTCGTCGCGGTGATGGGCGAAGTGCGCTCGCCGGTAGGCGAGCATCGCCTGATACGTCGGGTAGGCGAGCAACCAGCGGCCGACACCATCGTTCAGCCGCCGTTCGGTGAACAACAGCCGGTGGGCCGCTTCGTGGGCGAGGATGTTGAGGCACACGTGCCCCCGCACCATCAGCACGAACGCCAGGAGGTACGACCACCACGTGTTGATCCACGCCGCGGCGATGACGACGCCGAACGATTGCAGCAGGGTGCTCGCGACCGCGACCGCATTGCGCAGGTTCGAGATGTGGCGGAGTTCGTTGCGCAGCGGAGGGCGCGGTTTGCCTCGCTCGTTCAGACGCTCGGTCGGCAGGACGTCGGGCAGTGCGTCGACCGGTGGGACCATCGTGCGCTGCGCCGGCGGAGTGGCCATCTGCGTCATGACTCGATGTTACACTCCCCGATCACTGTGATCAATCTTCGTACGAACGACGCGGACGTCGATCTCGGTCCACTGAGCCCGCGCTCGATCGTGCTCTCACTGCTCCTCGGTACCCACCCGCCGTCGATGCCGGTCGGCCGACTCCTCGCGTTCACCTCGTTGTTCGGGATCACGACGGGCACGGCACGCACCGCACTGTCGCGGATGGTGGCGCGGGGTGAACTCGACAACGACAACGGGATCTACCGATTGAGCGGACGACTCCTCGAACGCCAGGCGCAACAGGACGCGGGCCGACTCGAACCTCCGACGAACTGGGACGGCAGCTGGTGGTTCGTCGCCGTGCTGGCGCAGGGCCGTTCCGTCACGGACCGGCGCGCGTTCCGATCGACGGTCGTCGGTGCGCGGCTCGGCGAGCTGCGTCCCGACACGTGGTTGCGCCCGGCGAACATCGAGGTGCCGGCCGATCTCGCCGGCGTGATCGTGACCCGAGGGCCGCTCGTCATCGGCGACGACGACGCGGTCGTGAGACGCCTGTGGGACCTCGACGAGATCGACGCTCGGGCCCGTTCGCTCGCTGCCATGCTCCATCGCACCGGGTCACGACTGGCCGGCGAGGCATGGCCCGCGACGGAGACCCGACCGGCCGAGGAAGGCGCACCGCTCGCTGACGCCTTCGTGCAACTGGCAGCGTGCCAACGGTTCCTCAGGACCGAGCCCCAGCTGCCCGACTCGCTCGACCCGGGCCGAGGGAGCGCGGAACTCCGCTCGGCCTATGCCGACGTCGTCGTGTCGTTCCAACAGCGGCTCGGCGAGTTCTTCGCCCACCGCCGACAACTCGAGGAGATCAGTAGAGACGCGACGTGAGCTGGCGCCGGTAGTCCGCGGTGCGCGGGTCGGTCGGACCCATCAGCTCGAGCAGGTCGACGTACTTCTGTCGGGCGTCGTCATCGGTCTTCACCTGGTCGAGCAGCGCGGTGAGCTGCTCGTCGTAGTCGTCCTGCGGAGCCTGACCGACACGTGCCAGCGCGGCGACGTGCCGGGTGCGATCCGACTCCGGGATCCGCGCCAGCAGCGCCAGCGCTTCGTCGCTGTTCCCCTCGGCGATGAGCAGCTCGGCGAGCGCCACGATGACGTCCTCGTTCGCCGGCGCCATCGACAGTGCGATCCGCAAGCTGCCCTCGTCACCCGCGTCGAGCAGTTCCCTGATGGCGACCTCCTCCTCGCTCGGAAGCAGGGAGTCGACGAACTCCTTGACCGCATGCTCCGGGTATGCGCCCATGAAGCCATCGACCACTGCGCCGTCCTTGACCGCGTACACGGCCGGAATCGACTGCACCTTGAACGCTTGGCTCAGGCCGGGGTTCTCGTCGATGTTCACCTTCACCAGCACGACCTTGCCACCGGTCTCGTCGATGACCTTCTCGATGATCGGTCCGAGGGTCTTGCACGGGCCGCACCACGGAGCCCAGAGGTCGACGACGACCGGGACCTCCGCGGACTTGTCGATCACGTCGGTCTGAAACGTTGCGTCGGTGACATCGATGGCTGCCATGGACCCAACGCTACCGGTGCCCGATGAGTACCCTCGGCACCACATGACTGGGGAGCGAGATGCCGTGAACGCCGTGCCGGGAATCGAAGTGGGAGCCGTCACCGACTGGCTGGAGACGAACGTCGACGGTGCCGTCGGACCCTTCACGTTCGACGTGATCGCGGGCGGTCACTCGAATCTCACGTTCCGGGTGACCGGGTCGGACGGCAACCGTTTCGTGCTGCGTCGCCCACCCCTCGGACACGTGCTGGCGAGCGCCCACGACATGGGGCGCGAGCATCGGATCCTGTCGGGTCTCCAGACCTCTGCCGTGCCGGTTCCTCCGGTGAAGGGATTCTGTGACGACCTCGACGTCAACGGCGCGCCGTTCTACGTGATGGGGTTCGTCGACGGCCACGTGCTCCGCGACCGTGTCACTGCAGAGGCGGCACTGCCCGACGAAGCCACCCGCAGCAATGCCAGCCGGTCGCTCGTCGACACGATGGCCGCCATCCACGCCGTCGACCTCGATGCCGCCGGACTGGCCGACCTCGGTCGCCACGACGGCTACATCGAGCGGCAGCTGAAGCGCTGGTACGGCCAGTGGAACCAGGGCAAGACCCGTGAGCTCGCTGCGGTCGACCGCGTCTACGAGGGCCTGCTGTCGCGCATCCCGGAACAGGGGCCCGCCACCATCGTCCACGGCGACTACCGCCTCGACAACTGCATGGTCGGCGACGACGGCGAAGTCGTCGCGGTACTCGACTGGGAGATCTGCACGCTCGGCGATCCCCTCGCCGACGTGGGTCTGCTGCAGGTGTACTGGAACGGACCGAACGACGCCGAAGGCGCATGGAGCGGCACGTCGACCTCGGCTCCCGGGTTCTGGGACCGCCCGCAACTGGCCGAGCGCTACGCCGAGGTGTCCGGGCGCGACATCTCGCAGCTCGACTTCTACGTCGCCTTCGCGTTCTGGAAGTTGGCCTGCATCATCGAGGGTGTGTACTCGCGCTACCTCGGTGGGGCGCTCGGCGATCGATCACCGGAGGAACTCGCTCCGTTCAAGGTGCAGGTCGAGCAAGCCGCCGCCAGCGCGGAGCGGTACCTCGAGGCATTGCAGTGAGCGATCCGTCGAGACATGGCACGGGCGACGGCGCCTACGAGTGGCTCGTCGACGAACCGATGCTCCACGAGCCTGTCCTCGTGGTGATGCTGACCGGGTGGATCGACGCCGCCAACGCAGCCGGAGCGGCGGCCGCCGCACTGTCGAAGGAGTGCGAGACCAGCCCCCTCGTGCGGTTCGACGACGACACGTTCATCGACTATCGGGCCCGCCGGCCGATCATGGAGCTTCGTGACGGCATCAACACCGACCTCGTCTGGTCGACGATCGAGCTGCGTTCCGGACGTTCGACGTCGGGTCGTGACGTCCTGGTGCTGACCGGTCCGGAACCCGACATGGCCTGGCACCGCTTCGCCCGATCGATGTCCGACATCGCGGTCGAACTCGGCGTCACGAAGATGGTCGCCTTCGGGGCCTACCCGTTCGCTGCGCCGCACACCCGCACACCGCGCCTGTCGTGTTCGTCACCCTCCACCGAGGTCCTCGCGAACGTGACGTTCGCCGCGCAGCTCCGTCGATGTTCCCGCGGGCATGGCGGCCGCGCTGGAGCACGCGATGCACGCCCGCAAGATCCCTGCGATCGGCATCTGGGTACAGGTTCCGCACTACGTGGCGGCACTCCCCTATCCGGCGGCTTCGGTGGCGTTGCTCGATGGGCTGACCGAGGTCACGGGCATCGAAGTGGCTGCCGCCGACCTGCGCGCCGCAGTCGGCCCGCAACGCCAACGGATCGATGCGTCGATCGCCGACAACGCCGAGCATCTGTCCATGCTGCACCAACTCGAGGAGATGTACGACGCGTCGACCGACGGCGACGTGACTCCGGGTCCGGCATTCGAGATGCGTTCGGGCGACGAACTCGCCGACGAGATCCAGCAGTTCCTCCGCGACCAGGACTGAACCGGTCTTTCGGGGTCGGGTCCGGAAAGACCCACGGTCTGTCGGGGTCGGGTCCGGAAAGACCCAGGGTCTAGCGTCGGGGCCCATGAAGATCGACGGCAACATCGGCATGGACCTCCACAGCGTGGCGCAGAACGCGAGGGAGGTCGAAGCAGCGGGATACTCCGGCGCGTGGACGGCCGAGACGTCGCACGATCCGTTCCTCCCATTGCTCCTCGCGGCGGAACACACCGAGAAGCTGGAACTCGGCACGTCGATCGCCGTGGCGTTCGCCCGCAACCCGATGACCCTCGCCAATACCGCCTGGGACCTCCAGGCCTACTCGGGCGGTCGGTTCATCCTCGGCCTCGGCAGCCAGATCAAGCCGCACATCACGAAGCGGTTCTCGATGGAGTGGAGCCATCCGGCCCCCCGGATGCGCGAGATGGTGCTGGCGATGCGGGCCATCTGGAACACGTGGTTGACCGGCGAGAAGCTCGACTTCCGGGGAGAGTTCTACACCCACACGCTGATGACCCCGTTCTTCACGCCGAACGCCAAGGAACTCGACGGGTTCGGCCCGCCCAAGGTGTTCCTGGCGGGCGTCGGCGAGTTGATGACCGAGGTCGCGGGGGAAGTCTGCGACGGGTTCCTGTGCCACGGCTTCACGACCGAGAAGTACCTGCGCGAGGTCACGATCCCGGCTCTCGAGCGCGGCCGGGCGAAGGCCGGCAAGTCGATGGAGGGCTTCGAGATCATGGGCCCGTCGTTCGTCGTCACCGGGAACAACGACGAGGAACTGGAAGCGGCCGCAACCGCCACCCGCCAGCAGATCGCGTTCTACGGATCGACCCCCGCGTACCGCAACGTGCTCGAGATCCACGGGTGGGGTGGGCTCCAGGAGGAGCTGAACACGCTGTCGAAGCAGGGTGAGTGGGCCAAGATGGGCACGCTCATCGACGACGAGATCCTCAACACCTTCGCCGTCGTCGGGGAACCTGAGAGCATCGCCCCCGAGTTGACGACGCGCTACGGCGACGTGATCCAGCGGATCAGCTTCTACGCGCCCTACGCCAGCGACCCGGATCGCTGGGCCGCCGTGATGGCCGCCCTCCAAGCCGCCTGACCCTTCCCCCGCCACCCTCCCTCGTCCTCCGCTGTGAGCGATACACGCAGCACTCGCGCACATCGCTCACAAGGTCGCTAACCCCGCTCGCGCTGTGAGCGATGCACCCGGTCGTCGCGCACATCGCTCACAGCAGCGGGCGGCCGGTCGTGTTCAGTGGGCGTGGGCGACGGTGCCGGCGCGGCGGCGGAAGCGGCCGCCGAAGACGTAGGCGACGATGAAGAAGCACGCCGACGTGAGCACGATCGTCGGGCCCGACGCCACATCGAGGTGGTAGCTGGCGTTCATGCCGACGAACCCACTGACGGCTCCGATGACCGCCGACAGGGCCAGCATGGTGCCGAAGCTGTCGGTCAGCATGCGGGCCACGACTGCGGGCACGACGAGCGTCGCAGCGATCAGCGTCACGCCCATCACGTTCATCGTGGCCAACACCGTGGCCGACAACACGATCATCAGCAGCGCGTCGATCCACGCCGTGCGCACACCGGTCGCGGCGGCGACCTGCGAGTCGAACGTGGTGAACAACAGCGGGCGATAGAAGAAGAAGACGACCGCGGCGGTCGCCAGGGCCACACCGACGATCAGCCAGACGTCCGACGTGGTCACCCCGAGCACGTTGCCGAACAGCAGCGCGTCGGCGTTGCGGCCCGGTGATCCGTACAGCTGGACGAGGGCGAAACCGAGAGCGAACGACGCCGTGGTGACCACCCCGATGGCTGCGTCGGATCCGATGGGGCGACGCCGGACGATGGCGCCGACCGCCAGCGCCGTGACCACGCCCCAGATCCCAGCGCCGAGGAACAGGTTCACGCCGGCCAGCCCGGCCACGGCGTAGCCACCGAAGATCGAGTGCGAAAGCCCGTGGCCGATGTAGCTCATGTTGCGCAGCACCACGTAACAGCCGACGACACCGCACAGCGCGCCGGCGATGGTCGCGACGTAGAGGCCGTTGCGGAAGAACTCGAATTCGAACGGTCGCAGCAACTCCGCCCAGCTCATGCCGACGCACCCGATCCGGCGGCGGTGCGGCGCAGTGGCGTGACATTGGAGTCGAGCGGCGCATCGACGACCACCCGCATCCCGCCGTGCTCGAGCACCTGCATGGGTGAGCCGTAGGTGCGCTCCAGGACGTCGGGCACCAGCACCTCGTCGGGCCTTCCGGCGCCGATCACGGACCGGTTGAGACACACGACCGTCGGCAGATGCGCGGCGATGCCGTTGAGGTCGTGCGTGGTGAGCACGATCGTGAGCCCCTCGGCGTTGAGATCGTCGAGCAGATGCAGCACGTCGTGGCGGGTACGCACGTCGAGGCCGGATGTCGGCTCGTCGAGGTAGATCACCTGCGCGTTGGTGAACAGAGCTCGAGCCAGGAACACCCGCTGCTGCTGACCGCCCGACAACTCACGGATGTGACGGCCTCCGAGACCCGTCAATCCGAGGCGATCCAGCACCGCCGCGATCTCGGCGCGCTCGCTCCTGCTGATCCACGGCGTGCGCAGACCTCGCGCCCGGGCCATCCCGACGCATTCGGCGACGGTGACCGGGAAGTTCCAGTCGATCGTCTCGACCTGCGGGACGAGTCCCACCGCGAGCCCCGGCAGACGGCGCACGCTCCCCGACACCGGCGGAACCGTGCCGAGCATCGCCTTGAGCAGGGTCGACTTCCCCGACCCGGACGGGCCGACGATCCCGACGAGATCTCCGGGCTCGATCGTCAGGTCGACGTCGATGAGCACCGGCGCGCCACCGCCGTAGCTGACGGTCAGGCGATCGACGACGACGAGCGCGCCCATCGATTCGAGCGACTGCTGCGCGCTCATGATCCGCTCACTGGGGGTACTCCGCGCTGTCGACAGCGACGTTGCGGACGACGAATTCCTTCAGCGCGCTCGCATCCCCGCCCAGCGCCTCGGTCATCGTGACGAAGTTGAACTTCATCAGACCCAGCCACGAGTGGTCGACCTCACCGGGCTCGCCCGGCAGATCGTCGTCACGGAGGTCGTCGACGTAGGTGGCGCCGGTCTCCTTCGCGATCTGTTCGAGAATCGGCGACGGGAAGACCTCCGAACCGAAGATCGCCGAGACGTTCTCGGTCTCGATCTGGTCGATGAGATCGGCGATCTCCTTCGGAGTCGGGTCACCGAAGTCCGACGGCTGGATCGCACCGATGACGTTCCAGCCATAGGTGTCGGCGAAGTACGCGTAGGCGTCGTGGTACGTCACGAGCTTGCGCTGGTCCTCGGGGATGGTGTCGAACGCCGTCACCGTTGCCGCGTCGAAGTCGTCGACGAGCTGCTCGAACTCGGCCAGGTTCTCGTCGTAGACGCTCGTGCCCTCCGGATCGATCTCGACCATCGAGTCACGGATGACGTCGGCGTAGGCCTTGACCAGGACCGGATCGGTCCACAGGTGGGGGTTCGGCTTGCCACCCGACTCGGGGAACGAGAAGTCGTACTTGTACTGACCCGGCGAGATCACCTGATCACCGATCTCGACGACCTCGACGCCGTCGGCGACGTTCGCCAGAGCGAGTTCCTTGGTCGGTTCCTCCAACTGCAACCCGTTGATGAACACCACGTCGGCGGTGCTCATCACCTCGGCTGCCGACGGAGGTGGCTCGAAGGTGTGTGAATTGGTCCCCTCGGGCACGATTCCGACGATGTCGGCACGGTCGCCGATGATGTTGGCGGCGATCGAGGTGATCGGGGCCACGGTGGTGACCACCCGGAGCCGATCGGACGGCGATGCAGCGTCGGACGGGACCGCAGCGTCGGACGAGGACGTCTCGTCCGACTCGGTCCCGCATGCGGCGAGGCCGACGATCAGAGCCACTGCCGCGCCGGCAGCGACGAGCTGACCGAAGGTGCTGTTCGTGGCGGAATCGCGGATCACCGGTACAAACCTAGTTGCGAGCTGTTCGCAACACGACGTCGTGCTCGAATCTCCTCGCCGAGCACATTGGAGCTCGGCGAGCATCGGCCGGAACCGTTGGGTATGGTCCCCCGAATGCCTTCGGAATGCTGGAACGACTCGCAGCTGGTGACGGGTCGACTCGATCCCCAGCGGGCCGATGAGCTCGATCGGTTCGTGCGATCGGGTGGGAACGCACTCATCGCTCTCGAGCCCGACGATGCCCTCGGTGCTGCACTTGCAGGCGTCGAGGTGGTGGCCGATCTGCCCACCACCGAGTGGTTCGTCACCCTCGCCGACCGTGCCGCCGCCGCCCGACTCGACGGCGAAGTCGCCGTCACATCAGCGCTTCGACCCCTCCGGCCGGTGGCCGCCGATGTTCGGGTCGCAGCGACGACCAGCATCCGATTCGAGCACCAGCCGACCATCGCGGTCCGCACCGTCGGCGCCGGTCGGATCGTGTCCACCGGAATCAGCGACCTCGGCGCCATCCGCCGCCACCCGACACTCGGTGCGTTCGTCGCCCGTCTGCTCCGTCCGGTCCAACCCGCACGTACGACTGATCTGGGTGTCGGCGTCGTCGGCTACGGACCGTTCGGCGGGATGGGATATCTGCACGGTCTCGCCGCAACCGAGACCGACGGTCTCGCCCTGGTGGCTGCAGCCGACTCGGCTGCGGAGCGCCTCGAGGCAGCCCGAGAGGACTTTCCCGAACTCACGTCTCATGACTCCGCAGCGTCACTGGCAGCCGACCCGGCCGTCGACATCGCCATCATCGCCACTCCTCCGGTGCTCCACGCCCAACTCGCACTGGAGTTGCTGCGCGCCGGCAAGCACGTCGTGATCGAGAAGCCGATGTGTCTGCGCCGCGCCGACGCCGAGGAGATCATCGCCACGGCTCGTGATCTCGACTTGGCCGTCACCGTCCACCAGAGCCGCCGCTGGGATCGCGACTGGCTCGCCGTCCGCGACGTCATCGCTCGCGGCGACATCGGCGAGGTCTTCAACATCGAGACGTTCGTCGGCGGTTTCGAGCACCCCTGCCGCGCATGGCACTCGGAGGAGTCGATCTCGGGTGGCGCGATCTACGACTGGGGTTCCCACCACGTCGACTGGATCGTGCAGCTGTACGGTTCGGCGCCGAGCAGGGTGCTGTGCAGTGCACACAACCGGGTGTGGCACGACACCACCAACGCCGACCAACTCTCACTCTGGATGCAGTGGCCGGACGGACGCGAAGCCACGTTCCGCCAGAGCGACGTGTGCGCGATCCGCCGCCCGAAGTTCCACGTCGAGGGCACCCGCGGCACGATCGAGGGGCACTACCTGCCGCTGCGCACGAATTCGGTCGAACCCGGGCGCGGCCACGTCGAGCAGATCTCCCACCACGCCGAGGTACCGGTCGACCTGAGAGTCGCCACGTACGAGGGGTCGATGGGTGTGCGCGAGTCCGTCGTCGAGCCGGCACCCGCTCCCGGCTGGGGATTCCATCGCAACCTGGCCGACCACCTCCTCCTCGGCGAGCCGCTCGCGGTGCGACCGGAACAGTCACGCGATGTCGTCGCTGTGCTCGAGGCCGGGCACCGGTCGGGCGCCAACGGTGGCGAACTGATCGAACTGGGATGAACGAGCCGAACGTCTCGGCGGTCGGATTCGGCGTCATCGGCGCCCGATCGATGGTGGCGACCAAGGCAGTGATGCCCGCGATCGATGCATCCGATCGCGCACGGCTGGTGGCCGTGTCGTCGCTCGGGGGGCCGGTCCCCGAGCCGTGGGGTCACCTCGGCGCCGGGCTGTACGACGACGTCATCGACCACCCCGACGTCGAGGTCGTCTACATCCCACTCCCGAACGGCATGCACCTCGAATGGGTCGAACGTGCCATCGCCGCCGGCAAACACGTGCTGTGCGAGAAGCCGATCACGCCGACCGCCGACGACGCCCGACGCCTCGCCGATGCGGCCGATCGAGCCGGTGTGCTCCTGGCCGAAGCGTGGATGACCCCCTTCGATGCGCGCTGGCGCCGAGCGATGTCGATGGCCGCCAGCGGCGACCTGGGCGGGATCATCGACATCGATGCCTCGTTCACGTTCACGATCGGCCCCGAGGGCGACGACAACTACCGCTGGTCGCCCGATCAGGGTGGTGGCGCATTGCTCGACGTCGGGATCTACTGCCTCGGACCGATCGTCGAGCTCTGGGGAGCCAATCCCGATCTCATCGACGCAACGGCGTTGTGGCACACGAGCGGCGTCGACGCCCGAACCGAAGCCACACTCGAATGGGTCGACGGCCGCCAGGCCCGCATCCGGTGCTCGTTCGTGGACGCCGAAGAACAGCGCATCGAGATCATCGGCGACGACGCCTCCCTCGTGATCCCTTCCGACGCCCACACCGGCGGCCGGCGCGCCGACACCATCCTGGTGGCCCGCGGTGACGGCCGCGTGCGCACGGTGTCGGTGACCCCGAGCGATCCGTATCTGGGTATGGTCGATGCGTTCGCCGCCGCCGTCCGCAGCGACGCACCCTGGCCCCGTCCCATGTCTGCCACCGCCGACCTCTTGAGCCTCATCGAACGCATCGGGCAGGCGAGCCGATGATCGAACCGCGCCACGAGATGCATGCCTTGCCGTCGGGCGTGGAGTTGCACGGCGTCCACTGGGATCCGCCCGGCGGCGCCGACGCCGATCGCACTCCGTGGCTCCTGGTCCACGGCTTGGCGTCGAACGCCCGGCTGTGGGACGGCGTCGCACGGCATCTGGCCGAACTCGGCCACACCGTGGTGGCCATCGACCAGCGAGGACACGGACGATCGTCGAAGCCCGACGCCGGATTCGAGATGACCACCGTCGCCGACGATCTCCTTGCGCTCATCGAGGCACTCGGTTTCGATCGTCCTGCCGTGGCGGGCCAATCGTGGGGCGGCAACGTCGTGCTCGAACTGGCGTACCGTCACCCGGGAGCCGTCAGCACGATCGTCTGCGTCGACGGCGGCTTCATCGACCTCGGCACCCGCTTTCCCGACTGGGAAGATGCTGCGACGACGCTCGCCCCTCCCCGTCTCGTCGGAACGCCCCTCGACCGGATCACGGGGTGGTTGCAGACCTCGGCGGCCGACTGGCCCGAAGAGGGTCGCCAGGGAACGCTGGCGAACTTCGAGGTCCGCGACGACGGCACGATCGCCCCGTGGCTCACGTTCGAGCGCCACATCATGGTGCTGCGTGGGTTGTGGGAGCACCAGCCGTCCTCCCGCTACCCGTTCATCGACGTTCCGACCCTGCTGATCGCCGCCGACACGGGCGACGTTGCGTGGACCCATTCGAAGCACGAGGCAGTCGATGCGGCCGTCGCCTCGCTCCCCCGTGGCCGAGCCGAGTGGTTCAGTCCCGCCCATCACGACGTCCACGCCCAACGACCGACCGAGGTCGGTGACCTCCTGCACCGGGCGGTCACCGAGCCCGACTTCTTCCCCCCACCGGAGGTCCAACCGTGACGACTCCTCGAATCCTGGCGATCATGGGGTCCGGCGAGACGGCGCCGACGATGAAGGGCCCGCACCGCTCGATCTTCGAACGGCTCGGGCCCGACGTCGATGCGGTCCTGCTCGACACTCCGTTCGGGTTCCAGGAGAACGCACCGATCCTCGCGGCAAAGGCGACGGAGTACTTCCGCGACGCAATCGGTCGCGAGGTGGTCGTGGCCGGGCTCGGTCGCACCGACACCGGCGACGTGGTCGCCATCGAACGGGGGGTGTCGCGGGTGCGCGAGGCCGACTGGGTCTTCGCCGGCCCGGGCAGCCCGACATTCGCGCTCGAGCAGTGGCGCAACACCGCCGTCCCCGATGCGTTGGCCACGATGCTGCGCTCGGGTGGGGCGGTCGTGTTCTCGTCGGCCGCCGCACTCACCCTCGGGGTGGCCACGGTTCCCGTGTACGAGATCTACAAGGTGGGCGTCGATCCGTACTGGGCCGCGGGACTCGACGTGCTGAGCGAGGTCGGGTTGAACGTGGCCGTGATCCCCCACTTCGACAACCAGGAGGGCGGCAATCACGACACCAACTTCTGTTACCTCGGCGAACGCCGACTGACGATGCTGGAGCCCCGACTGCCCGACGGGGCGTTCGTGCTCGGGATCGACGAGCACACCGGCGTGATCATGGATCTCGACGCCGACACCGCCGAGATCGTCGGCAAGGGAGCGGTCACGCTGCGTCGCAACGGCCGGTCGGTCCGCATCGAGTCGGGAACGACCGTGCCGATCGACGTCCTCCGCGCCGGCCCCCTCGACACCCATCCCCCCCACGCTGGCGACACCCGTCTCCCCCACGCACCCGCACCGGGGTCAGACCTCGGTCTGACCCCTGGCCCAAGCGAGAGCGGCAGACCAGAAGGAGCAAAGGGAGCACAGGAAGCAACAAGAACACAGAGGACACCGCCACACCAGTCGACTCACTCGCCGCCGCCACCGCATCCCACGAGTCGGCATTCACCGCCGCACTGGAAGCTCGTGACGCCGATGCCGCGGTGGCAGCGATCCTCGAACTGGAATCGGCGATCGTGGACTGGTCACGCGACACGCTGCAGTCCGACGAGATCGGCCGGGCCCGCGCGGCGCTCCGTTCGATGATCGTCCGCCTCGGCGCGGCCGCCACCGAAGGGGTCCGCGACGTCCGCGACGTGGTCGGGCCCGTCGTCGAGGCGGCCCTGGCTGCCCGGGTGATCGCACGTTCCGAGAAGGCCTTCGCCGTGTCGGATGCCATCCGTGACGAGCTGGCGAAGGCCGGCATCGAGGTACGCGACACGCCGGACGGCGTCGATTGGCTCGTCGCCGACTGACGCCGCCCTGCAGCAGCGGTCAGTCAGACCCCTGTCGTGACACCGAGGAGGAACTGGCGGACGTTGTCGCCGATGGCGTCGACGTCGTAGCCGCCCTCCTGGAGGACCACGGTCGGCAGGGCGAGTTGCGAGACGAGTTCGCCCTGTCGGCGGAATCCGTCGGCGGTGATGGCGAGGTCGGAGATCGGGTCGTTGTGGAACGTGTCCACACCGAGCGACACCATGACCACGCCCGGTCCGAACGAGCCGATCGCGTCCAGGGCCGCCTCCAGCGACCGGAGGTAGTCGTCGTCGTCGGTTCCCGCGGCGAGTGGGAGGTTCAGGTTCGCCCCTTTCCCACGACCCGCACCCGTCTCGTCGGCGAAGCCGGTGATGTACGGATACGCCCGGGCAGGATCGCCGTGGAGCGAGACGTACTGGACGTCGTCGCGTCGGTAGAAGATCTGCTGTGTGCCGTTGCCGTGGTGGTAGTCCACGTCGAGGATCGTCACCTTCGCACCGGTCGTCGAGGCCACATGGTGGGCTGCGACTGCTGCGTTGTTGAAGAAGCAGTACCCGCCGTAGAGGCTCGTGGGAGCGTGATGTCCGGGTGGCCGGCAGAGCCCGTACACGCTGCGGCGGCCGTCGAGCACGTCGGTCGTCGCCGACAGCGCAATGTCGACCGCCGAGCGAGCAGCCCCGTAGGTCCCCTCGGTGATGGGCGTCGTGGTCTCGAAGCACCAGCGGCCGAGCTCGTGGTCGACGGGCGCCCGTTCGGGAAACGGACCGATGCCCTCGACGAGGCCGGGCACGGCGAACACATCCGGCACGACGTCGTGGGTTCCGGGATGGCGCACCTGGTAGTCGGCCCACGCGCGTTCGAGGAACTGCACCAGCCCGGGGTCGTGAACCGCCTCGATCACTGTCGCATCCCAGGTGTCGGGCTCGACCAGCTCGAATCGATCGTCGGCTGCGAGCGTGTCGCGGATCGCATCCGCTCGACCGGGGTGTTCGAACGGTGGCTGCAGCCCGGATGACTCGATCTCGGCGAGCGGGGCATGCCCACGGTGTCGGTCCGAGGCGACCACGCGCATCGACGCCCCCACCGAGGATCCCACCGTCAGCGCAGGATCCCCGCACGACGCAGGGCGTCGGTGCGATGGGGCTCGACCAGCACCGCCGCAAGTGCCAGTTCGAGGCCGAGTTCCGCGTTCGACCGATGCGTGGCCCAGTCGATCGTGCCGTGCGCCCACCGTTCGAGTCCGCGCGTCCACTGCACGAAGACGTGACGCGCGAGCCGGTCGGTGTCGCAGTCGACGAAGAACAGCCCTGCGGCGCGGGCCTTCGCGAGGTCGATCTCGATGCTCGCGATGATGCGGTCACCCACGGATCCCATCCGCTGCGAGCCCGGGCTCGATCCGATGGTCGCCAGCACGGGTCGCCAGACGTGATCCGCGGATCCGATGGTGTCGTCGAGCGCACCGAGGAGCACCCGCGTCCCGTCGACGGGATCGGACGCCGGCTGTTCGTCGAGCGACAGCTCGAGCTCGTCCAGTCCGTTGCTGACGAAGGCGACCAGGACGCCGTTGCGATCGGTGAACTGGTTGTAGAGGGTGGCGACAGCCACATTGGCGCGTTCGGCCAGCTTGCGCATCGTGAGCCCGTCGACGCCGTCGGACGCGATGATGTCACCGACGGCAACCAGGATCTCCGAACGGGTCCGCTGTTGACGGGTCTCCCAACCGTGGCTCATCGTGCTTCGAAGTGTAAGAGATTCCGGGAGACGCTCGCCCCATCAGCCCGCCCATCATCGCGCCCCATCATCCCGCCCCATCAGCCCGTAGGGTCCGCCCGGCTTGACACCGGTCGACCAGGGTGTTCTCATCCGTCCATGACCCGTCTCGGCTACCAGATCCCCAACTTCACCTATCCCGGCGTCGGCCCGGCCGAACTGTTCGACGTCGTGGCCGCGCAGGCCAAGGAGGCCGACACGTCGGGGTTCGACACGGTGTTGGTGATGGACCACTTCTACCAGCTGCCGATGCTCGGCGAGCCCGACCAGTACATGCTCGAGTGCTACGCGCTGTTGTCGGCGCTGGCCCGCGAGACCTCGAACGTCCGGCTCAGCGCGTTGGTCACCGGCAACACGTACCGCAATCCGGCGGTCCTGGCCAAGACCGTGACGACGCTCGACATCGTGTCGAACGGCCGCGCGCAGCTGGGCATCGGTGCCGGCTGGTACGAACTCGAACATGATGCGTTCGGCATCGAGTTCGGTACGTTCACCGACCGTTTCGAGAAGCTCGAGGAGGCCCTCCAGATCATCGTCCCGATGCTGCGCGGGGAACGACCATCCCTCGCCGGCAACCGGTACACGGCCAAGGAGGCGATGAACGAGCCTCCGGCGATCTCGCGCATCCCGGTGATGATCGGTGGCGGAGGCGAACGCAAGACGCTGCGCATGGTCGCCCAGTACGCGGACGAGTCGAACATCATCTGCCCGCCCGCCGACGTGCAGCGCAAGCTCGACGCTCTCGACGGCCACTGCGACACGCTGGGTCGCGACCGTTCGGAGTTGACCGTCTCGTGGCAGAAGACCGCCTGCATCGCACCCACAGCCGAGGAGGCCAAGGCTGATCTCGTGGCCTACTTCGGTCGTCGCGGGCTCGATCTCGCCTCGATGTCCGACGACGAGCAGGCCGTCTGGCTCTCCAACTTCATCTGGGGCGACCCCGACACCGTCGGCGAAGCGTTTGCCGACATGCTGCCGCCCGGCATCGACGGTTTCACCGTCAACATGCCCGCCAACGGCCACATCGAAGGTCGTGTGGCTCTCCTGGGCCAAACCCTCGCCCCGCTCATCTCCTGACCGTGCGTCACGTCCGGGGTCCGACCCCGGACGTCGCGGTCGACACTGTCACGGTCCGTCGGCGAGGGCGAGCTCTTCGTTGAGGTACTCGTCGCGGCACTTGGCGCGCTGCAGCTTGCCGCTCGACGTCTTGGGGAGCGTTCCGGGCGTCACGAGCATGACGTCGCGTGGCGGCAGGCCGCACACCTCGAGCGTGCGGTGATGGATGCGTTCGCGGATCTCGTCGAGGCCACCCGACGTGTCACTCACGCGCACCTCGGCCACGACGACCACGCTCTCCTTGCCCTTGTACCCCTCCATGCCGAACGCGATGACGTTGCCGGCGCGCACACCGTCGAGTGGCCCGACCGCCCGCTCGATGTCCTCGGGGAACACGTTGCGTCCGCCGACGATGATCACGTCCTTGATGCGCCCGCAGAGAACAAGTTCGCCGTCGAGGACGTAGGCGAGGTCCCCGGTGCAGCAGCCACCCTTCGTGGAACAGGGCCGCGGTCGCGTCGGGGCGCTTGTAGTAGCCCGGCGTCACCGACGTTCCGCGCAGGAGCAGTTCGCCCACATGACGTTCCGGGAGTTCCTCGTACGTCTCGGGATCGACGACCTTCATCTCGAGGCCGGGGACCGGCTTGCCGAGCAACGGCAACTTGCGAGCCGTCAGCCCGAGTTCATCGGGGTCGTGGATCTCGACGGGTTTCGCGACCCGTTGGGTCTCCAACACGATCCGGTCGACGGTGTCGGTCACCAACCCCCGATGCCGCGGCGGGAACGTGCCACCGATCGCGACCTCGGCCATGCCGAATGCCGGGAACATGCCGCCCGGGGTGAATCCGAAACGCGACGCTTCGGCGACGAAGGCATCGACTGCGGCGGGGTCGACCGGTTCGGCGCCGGAGAGCGCGACGGTGAGACGCGACAGGTCGAGCCCCTCCATCCGCTTGAGCGCCCGAGTTGCGAGGACCCACGAGAAGTTCGGGCCCGCCGTCGCCGTCGCCCGATAGTCGGACAGCCACTGCATCCAGTTGCCGGGGCGAGCGAGGAAGTCCTGCGGTGCCGCCTGCACGAGGTCGACACCCTTCGTCATCGGCAATGCGAGGAACCCCACGAGTCCCATGTCGTGGTACAGCGGCAGCCACGAGACCATCGCATCGTCGGAGGTCAGTTCGGCCGCTTCGGCGCAGGCGTCGATGTTGGCGCTGAGCACCCGGTCGGGGATCATCACACCCTTGGGTTCGCTGGTCGAGCCGCTCGTGTACTGCAGGATCACGAGTCGCTCGGGGTCGTGCGGCGGGATCTCCAGCGCATCACCCGTGGGGACGTTCGGTGACCCGGGCATCACCGCCCTCATCGGCAGGATCGGCGGGTCGTCCGGGGCGGCGACGTAGAAGTCGGCGAGGAGATCGTCGATCAGCAGCAACGCGGCATCGCCGTGGTGGATGCGACCACGGGTGGACTCGACGAACACCTCGAGCGAACCCATCCGCATCGGCAGCGGAAGCACCATCGACGCGAGCCCCGCCATCCAACAGCCACGAATGATCGTCATGAGCTCGCGGCTCGTCGGCCCGAGGATCGCCACATGGTCGCCGGGCAGCAGACCTCGAGCCTGCAGCGCGGCGCCGACCGCTCGGGCATCGTCGTGGATCTGCCGCCAGCTGACCTGCGTCGGAACGTCGTCGGTGGCCATCGAGGATCCGACGAACGTGACCCCCGTGCCGGAGTCGGCGGCGAGTTCGAGCCGCTCGATGGTGGTCAGCGATTGGGTGTCGCTCATCACCACGACGCTAGTCCGCGAACCCGGCGGTCACGTGCTGCCCTCGAGTCGATCCCGGGAGATGTGTCGGTGTGTTCGCGCAACTCGTGTGTGCCAAGCTCGCACCGATGTCTCACGTGGTGTTCGCGGGCGCTGAGCTGCTGGTCGACGGGCATCTCACGCGCAGCAACCTCGCCGTCGACGGGCGCGACATTTCGGCGATCGGCGACCGCCACGACCCGGCTGCGGAGATCGTGGATTGCGGGGGTCTCGTCATCTCGCCGGGCTTCATCGACCTGCAGTGCAACGGGGCTGTCGGCGCCGACATCACCACCGACCCGACGTCGATCGGGATCGTCGCCGAGGCACTCCCCCGCTTCGGCGTCACCTCGTTCCTGCCGACGGTGGTCACCAGCCCCTCGGCCAAGCGGCACGCAGCGATCGAGGCACTGCGGAGCGCGCAGCGTCCGACCTCCGGCGCCGACCCGATCGGCTTGCACTTCGAGGGCCCGATGATCTCGCGACACCACCTCGGCGCGCACGTTCCCGCTCACGTCGCGATGCTCGACGTGAAGGAGATCGACGAATGGATCGCGTCCGGCGTCGTCTCGCTGGTGACGCTCGCGCCGGAAGTTACGGGGGCTCTCGAACTGGTCGAACGGCTCGCAGGCGGCGGAGTCGTCGTATCGGGCGGCCACACCGCCATGACACCCGACGACCTGGCTGTCGCGCGACGGGCCGGACTCTCGTACGTCACGCATCTCTTCAATGCGATGGCCCCGTTCAACCATCGATCGCCGGGACCGATCGGGGCGGTCCTCGCCGACGATGCCGTGGTGGCAGGCATCATCTGCGACGGGATCCACGTCGATCCGATCGCCGTGCGGATGGCGTGGCGTGCCCTCGGCCCGCGACGCACGTCACTGGTCTCGGATGCGTCACCCGCGCTCGGCATGCCGTACGGCCGGATGCATCTCGCGGGATTCGAGATCATCCACGACGAGACCGGAGTCCGCACGGTCGACGGTGTGCTCGCCGGCAGTGCCCTCGCGCTCGATCAGGCGGTGCGCAATCTCATCGCCTTCACCGGTTGCTCGCTCGCCGACGCGCTCGCCACCGTCACCTCCACCCCGGCCGACCTGCTGGGATTGACCGACCGCGGCCGGCTGCGGGTCGGGAGTCGAGCCGACCTCACGATCCTCGACGGCGATGCCAACCTCGTCGCGACGATCGTTGCCGGCACCCTGGCCCACGGTCACCTCCCAGCCTCGTTGTGACTTCAGCGTCAGCGACAACGCCGAAACTCGGTGTTGTGGCCGACGACTGATGCCGGCCCGATGCCTAGGCTGGTCGACCGGTATGAACGACACGACGGCCACGCCCACGACCAGCACCGATGCACCTCCGCACCGCTACTCCTCGGACCTCGCGCGTGACATCGAGCTTCGCTGGCAGGCATGGTGGGACGAGCACCACACCTTCGAGACACCGAACACCGCCGGCCCGCTCGCCGACCCCGAGCTCGCCGCCCAGCGCGGCGAGAAGCTGTTCGTGCTCGACATGTTCCCGTACCCGTCAGGCACCGGCCTGCACGTCGGCCACCCACTCGGATTCATCGGCACCGACGTGTTCGCCCGCTTCAAGCGGATGACGGGCCACAACGTGCTGCACGCCATGGGCTTCGACGCGTTCGGTCTGCCGGCCGAGCAGTTCGCGGTCGAGCATGGTCAGCACCCGGCGATCACGACCGCGGAGAACATCGCCACCTACCGGCGCCAACTACGCCGCCTCGGCCTCGCGCACGACCCGCGCCGGAGCGTGTCCACGACGGACCCGGAGTTCTACCGGTGGACGCAATGGATCTTCAGCCAGGTCTTCAACGCCTGGTACGACCACGACCTCGATCGTGCGCGCCCGATCGACGAGCTCGTCGCCGAGTTCGAATCGGGCACACGGCCGACACCGAGCGGTGTCGCCTGGGCCGACCTGTCGCGCGGTGAGCGTGCCGACGTCGTCGACGGCCATCGCCTCGCCTACGTCAGCGAGGCGCCGGTCAACTGGTGCCCCGGTCTCGGAACCGTCGTGGCGAACGAGGAGGTCACCGCCGACGGCCGCAGCGACCGCGGCAACTTCCCCGTGTTCAAGCGCAACATGCGCCAGTGGATGATGCGCATCACGGCGTACGCGGACCGCCTGATCGACGATCTCGACCTGCTCGACTGGACCGATGGCATCAAGACGATGCAGCGCAACTGGATCGGCCGGAGCGTGGGTGCGGAGGTGCACTTCCCGGTGACGTTCGTGGGGGGCGGCTCCGACGAGATCACCGTGTTCACCACCCGCCCCGACACGCTCTTCGGCGCGTCGTTCATGGTGCTGTCGCCCGAGCACCCCTTCGTCGACGAGCTCACGGTGCCCGAGCAGGCCGACGCCGTCGCGGCGTATCGCATCCAGGCCGGAGCGAAGAAGGACTTCGAGCGTCAGGACGAGACCCGCGAGAAGACCGGCGTCTTCACCGGCTCGTACGCGACCAACCCGGTCAACGGCGAACAGATCCCGGTGTGGATCGCCGACTACGTGCTCATGGGTTACGGCACCGGCGCCATCATGGCGGTGCCCTGTGGTGACCAACGCGACTTCGAGTTCGCCCGCACGTTCGACCTGCCGATCGTCGCGATCCAGCAGCCGTCCGACTCGTGGTTCGCCGGCCACGACATCGAGCCGACACTCGACACCTCGAGGTGGCCCGTCGCGTTCATCGGCGACGCGCCGTACGTGCAGTCGGCCAACGACGACCTCGACCTGAACGGGATCGGTACCAAGGCCGAGGGCATCGAGCGCATGAACGCCTGGCTCGACGCGCACGGTGCGGGCACTGCCACGATCAACTACAAGCTGCGTGACTGGCTCTTCAGCCGCCAGCGCTACTGGGGCGAGCCGTTCCCGGTCGTCTACGACGCCGATGGTCGCCCGCACACCTTGCCCGACGACATGTTGCCGGTACTGCTGCCCGAGACCGAGTCGTTCTCGCCGCGCACGTTCGACGCCGACGACGAGTTCTCCGACCCGGAGAGCCCGCTCGACCGGCTGGGCGACTGGGTCGAGGTCGAGCTCGACCTCCATCCCGAGAGCGGCGACGGCCCGCAGGTGTACCGACGCGACACGAACGTGATGCCGCAGTGGGCCGGATCGTGCTGGTACGAGATGCGCTACCTCGACCCGACGAACGAGCAGCGCTTCGTCGACCGCGAGGTCGAGGAGTACTGGATGGGGCCGCGTACCGACATTCGTCCCGATCACCCGGGCGGCGTCGATCTGTACGTGGGTGGCGTCGAGCACGCGGTGCTGCACCTGCTCTATTCGCGCTTCTGGCACAAGGTGCTGTACGACCTCGGTCACGTCAGCTCCAAGGAACCGTACGCCCGACTGTTCAACCAGGGCTACGTCCAAGCCGCCGCCTACAAGGACGAGCGCGAGATCTACGTCGACGCCACGAGGATCGAGGGTGACGAGCGCACGGGATTCACCTACGAGGGCAAGCCCGTCACCCGCGAGTGGGGCAAGATGGGCAAGAGCCTGAAGAACGCGGTGTCGCCCGACGACATGTACGAGCAGTACGGCGCCGACACGCTGCGTCTCTACGAGATGGCCACCGGCCCACTCGATGCGTCACGGCCGTGGGAGACACGGGACGTCGTCGGGATGTACCGCTTCCTCCAGCGCCTCTGGCGGAACATCGTCGACGAGACGAGCGGCGAATGTGTCGTCGTCGACAATCCTGCCGATGACGCCACCCGCAAGCTGCTCCACCGCACCATCGACGTCGTGCGCACGGAGATGGACGCACTCCGGTTCAACACGGCGATCGCCAAGTTGATCGAGCTCAACAACGCCGTCACCAAGCTCGACGCCACGCCGCGCGAGATCGCCGAGCCGATGGTGCTGATGGCGGCGCCGCTGGTGCCGCACCTCGCCGAGGAACTCTGGCGCCGGCTGGGCCACACCGACACGATCACCTACGTCAGCTTCCCCGAGGCCGACCCGGCGCTGCTCGTCGACGACATGGTCGAGTATCCGGTGCAGGTCAACGGCAAGGTCCGTGGGCACATCGAGGTCGCCACCGACGCCGACGCCGCGACCGTCGAGGCAGCTGCGCTGGCCGACCCGAAGGTCGTCGCGGCACTCGACACGGCGATCCCGAAGAAGGTCATCGTCGTGCCGGGCCGCATGGTCAACATCGTCGTCTGAGCCGGTCTTTCGGGGTCGGGTCCGGAAAGACCGATCCCGGGACCAATGACCCATTGCTTTTCGACCGATGTGGCGCGACCATCGAATCGGACCCGCTGAGGTGCCACACAGGAATCCAGGAACGGAACCGGTCCCCCGGATTCGTTGACTGATTCGAAGCCTTCCCCGCCAACGGGAGCGCACCTCACGGGTCCATTTTCGCG
>CAWHJD010000016.1:0-326434 GCA_963829585.1 Ilumatobacteraceae bacterium
CGATGGACTCCCACGTACACACGAGCTGGCCGAGGTCGTCGTTGGTCTCCTCGGTCAGCTCGACCGGCTCGGCGAAGAACTCCTCCATCTCGGCCATCGAGAAGATGGCGTCGCAGTTCTGGCGTCGTCGCTGCGGCGGATTCGTCCCCGTCGTCGCTCGATTCCGTCCGGCGACTCGCGTCCGACTCCGATGCGTCCGTCCCGGTCGTCGCTTCCGTGGACGCGTCGCTCTCGGTTGCCGCCTCGGCTGTGCCCGGTGCCGCGTCGTCGCCGCCGCTGTCACTGCCGCCGCATGATGCGACGATCGCAGCAACTGTCAGGGCCGAGATGGCGCCTCGAACAACACGACACCGGGTCATGCATGAACGCTACGGCCGGGAGACATCGCGAGGTCCAGTGCCAAAGGTCTCTGGCGTTCACATCCCGACGCGACCGCCGCACGAACTCGGTCGGGCAGGCCATCGCCACCACTACGGTCGCGCCCATGGCAGACCTCTTCCTCGGCGGCTCGATCGATCCAGCGACCCACGAGCGCACGGCGACCGACGCGACCGGCAACGTGACGGTGCCGACCGATTCGCTGACGACCCACGGCGTCATCGTCGGCATGACCGGCTCGGGCAAGACCGGCCTCGGCGTGATCCTGATCGAGGAGGCGCTGCGCGCCGGGCTGCCGGTGCTGGCGATCGACCCGAAGGGCGACCTGACCAACCTCTGCCTCACGTTCCCGAACCTCGCACCCGCCGACTTCCGCCCGTGGATCGACGAGGCCCAGGCGCGCAACGCCGGCGAGACCCCCGACGAGTTCGCTGCGAGCCAGGCGGCGCTGTGGGCCGAGGGCCTCGCCGGATGGGGCCTCGCCGGCGCCGACATCGGCGCGCTGCGCGCCAAGACCGACTTCACGATCTACACGCCCGGCTCGCAGTCCGGCGTGCCGCTGAACATCGTCGGCTCGCTGCAGGTGCCCGCCGACATGGCCGACGCCGAGGCGGTCGCCGACGAGATCGAGGGCTACGTCACGGGCCTGCTCGGCCTGGTCGGCATCGCCGCCGATCCGCTGGCCGAGCCGCGAGCACATCCTGCTGTCGAACCTCATCCACCACTCGTGGAGCGAGGGCCGGCCGCTCGACCTGATGACGCTCGTCGGGATGATCCCGTCGCCGCCGATCCGCAAGCTCGGCGTGTTCGACGTCGACCAGTTCTTCCCCGCCGACGACCGCATGGCGCTGGCGATGAAGCTCAACGGGCTGCTGGCGTCGCCGTCGTTCGCGTCGTGGGCGCTGGGCTCGCCGCTCGACATCCAGTCGATGCTCTACTCCCCCGACGGCCGCGGCCGCTGCGCGATCGTCACGACAGCGCACCTGTCCGACGAGGAGCGCCAGTTCGTCACGTCGCTGATGCTGGCGAAGCTGGTCACCTGGATGCGCCGCCAGAGCGGCACCACCGACCTGCGGGCGATGCTCTACATGGACGAGGTGGCCGGCTACCTCCCGCCCACCGCGAACCCGCCGACGAAGAAGCCGATCATGACGCTGATGAAGCAGGCCCGGGCGTTCGGCGTCGGCGTGGTGCTGTCGACGCAGAACCCGGTCGACCTCGACTACAAGGCGATGTCGAACGCCGGCACGTGGATGATCGGCCGCCTGCAGACCGAACGCGACAAGGCGCGCCTGCTCGACGGGCATGTCGTCGGCGGCCGGGCAGCGTCGACGTCGCCGCCGTCGACGCGACGATCTCCGGGCTCGGCAAGCGCGAGTTCATGCTGCGCCGCGCCGGCAAGGACCAGCCGGAGATCTTCACCACCCGCTGGGCGATGTCGTACCTGCGCGGCCCGATGACCCGCGACCAGATCGCCATGCTGACGGCCGCGCCGCGTCACTCCGGACCCGACCCCGACAGACCGGCTCGCGCCGGAAACGACCTCCGCGGTCTCTTCCGGACCTGACCCCGAACAGACGCGCTCGCCGTCCGACGTGCACGGCCGTGATGCCCGAGGTGGCCGACGGGGTCGCCGTGCGCTGGGTCGACGTCGCCGCGCCGTGGCTCGGCCGACGTCGGCGGCGACTCGAGCGGGACGGTGCTGGAGGCGGCGATCGTCGCCCGGGTCGCGATCCGCTACGACGAGACGAAGGCCGACCTGGTGCACGACGAGGAGTACGAGGCGGTCCTGTTCCCGCTCGGCGACCAGGTCGACCCGTCGGGCGTGGTGCAGGTCGACTACGACGACCGCGATCTGCGCACCGACGCGCCCGCGGGCGTCACCTACCGGCTCCCCGACGCGAAGATCGCCACCAAGACGTTCTTCACCCAGGTCGAGCGCGACCTGCGTCGATCACCTCACCCGCAGCCTGACGCTGGAGATCCCGGCGAACACCGACCTCGAAGCTCTACGGCCGTCCCGGCGAGACCGCCGAGGAGTTCGCCGCCCGCTGCGCGGCGTTCGCCGACGAGCGCGCCGACGAGGAGATCGCCAAGCTGCGCGACAAGTACGAGGCGAAGGCGACGCGCCTCCGCGACCAGATCGACGCCGCCGAGGACCGCGCCGACGTGCTCGAGGCGGAGGCCGAGGCGAAGCGGAACTCCGAGTTGCTCTCGACCGCCGGGTCGTTGCTGGGCGGGCTGCTCGGTGGCCGCAAGTCCAAGGGCGCCATGATCGGCGACATCCTCGGCGATGCCGGCACCGCCGCCCGACGGCGCGGCAGCACGAGCGCCTCCGGCCGTCGCGTCGATGCCGCCGAGAACAAGGCGGCCCGCCTCGCCGATCAGCTCGCCGAGCTGGAGGCCGACGCCGCCGCCGACATCGCCGAGATCGCCGAGAAGTGGGACGGCCTCGCCGCGAACGTCACCACCCTCGAGGTGGGCCTGGAGCGCACCGACGTGAAGGTCACCCAACTCGCCCTCGCCTGGATCCCGGTCGGCTTGACGAGGCCAGTCCGGCGCGAGCGCCTGCGCCGCCGAACTCGTGAACAAGTTGCGCACCATGAGCCGGCAACGTTGTTCACGAGATCACAGCGTGGGCGCTCAAGGCCGGGTGCAGGCGCACCGATGGGAAGGTCACATAGCTCGCGCTCGCCTGGATTCCTGTCGCCTGAACCGACGAACCCTTAGGCTCGCGCCGAGCGCCGACGAGAGAGAGCACCCATGGACCCCCTGCTGCAGAAACTGCAAGATCGCACCGCCAAGGTGGTGGTGGTCGGCCAGGGCTACGTCGGCCTGCCCGTCGCGATGCGGGCGTCGCAGGTCGGGTTCGCGAACGTCGTCGGGTTCGAGGTGTCGCCCGAGCGGGTGAAGGCGCTGCAGACCGGCAGCAGTTTCGTCGGCGACGTGAGCGACGAGGAACTCGACGCCGCGCTGGCCCGCGGCTACACCGCCACCGACGATCCGGCCGATCTGGCCGGCTTCGACGTCGCCGTGATCAGCGTGCCGACTCCCCTGCGCGACGGCATGCCCGACCTGTCGTTCATCGAGCAGGCCGGCGCCGACGCTCGGCGCGCACCTGCGGCCCGGGCGCCTGCGTGATCCTGGAGACCACCACCTACCCGGGCACGACGACCGAGCTGCTCGGCCCGATCCTCGAGGAGGCCTCGGGTCTCGGCCCGCGGCGACTACCGCCTCGGCTACTCCCCCGAGCGGATCGACCCGGGCAACGTCACCCACACGTTCGTGAACACGCCGAAGGTGACGAGCGGCGTCGACGCGGCGTCGCTCGCGGCGGTCGACGGGTTCTTCGGCAGCGCTCGTCGACCGGACGGTGCCGGTCGGCTCGCCCGCCGAGGCCGAGCTGGTCAAGCTGCTGGAGAACACGTTCCGGCACGTGAACATCGCGCTCGTCAACGAGCTGGCGATGTTCGCCCGCGAGCTCGGCGTCGACGTGTGGCGGGCGATCGACGCCGCCTCCACCAAGCCGTTCGGCTACATGCGCTTCACCCCCGGCCCCGGCGTCGGCGGCCACTGCCTGCCGATCGACCCGAGCTACCTGGCCTGGCGGGTGAAGCAGCACCTCGGCCGCACGTTCCGGTTCGTCGAGCTGGCCAACGACGTCAACGAGCACATGCCCGACTACGTGCACGCCCGGATCACGTCGCTGCTGAACGAGCAGCGCAAGAGCCTCAACGGCTCCAAGGTGCTGCTGCTCGGCCTGGCCTACAAGCGCGGCACGAGCGACTGGCGCGAGAGCCCGAGCGTCGTCGTCGCCGAACGGCTCGCCGCGAGCGGCGCCGAGGTCGCGTTCTGCGATCCGCACATCCCCGAGGTCAACGCCCGCAACGCCCGGTTCCCGCTCGTCGACTTCGACGCCCGAGACGCTCGGCGCCGCCGACGTCGTCGTCGTGCTGGTCGACCACCCGGAGTTCGATCCGGCGCACGATCGCCGAGCACGCGCCGCTCGTGTTCGACGCCAAGAACATCATGCGCGACACCGGATTCACCGGCGAGATCCTGTAGTCGCACGCTGTCCGGCCAGGCGCTGCGAAGAATTTCTTCGAGAAGATCCTCAAGTCGGAGGTGCCGCGTGACGATACTGACGATGTGACGATCGTCATAGCTGTCCAGGTGCTCGTTGGCCAGCACTGGCCGGTCTGCTGCTGCTCGAGAGCTGGCTGCGCCGCGACGAGACGGCCGCGCCGTTCGGCTCGATCGACGACTCCACGGGCCCGATCGAGTTCCATCCCGAACTCATCGTGCGCTGGGACGACGAGGCGAACTACGCCCGCCAGACCACGTGCACGCGCGCTCGACTGACCGCGCCGCGGCGGTTCGCCGCAGTGACGGTCCGGTCGACGCCCACATCCGCTGACGCGTCCGCCACGGATCATCGCCGCGGCACGCCGCGTCGCCGCGCTCGTCTGCATCCGCTGACGCGATCTCTGGCTCACCTCAAGATCGCCGTCACGGACTGCCGACATTGAAGTGACGGCGGCGCTCGATCGCCGCCGAAGATCCGAGACCGTGCGGATGACGCCCGCGCAGAAGAGGCAGCTGATGATCGACGAGCGACGATGGTGGGCGGCGACGCGCCCGGGCGTGCAGCCGGGTGTGGGCGAAGCTGGCCGGGCGCATCGTGCGGATGCGCAGCGACCTCGTCGTGGTCGCGCTCGACATGGCCCTGACCGCCTCGGCGTTCGCCGCGATGCTGATGCTGCGCTACGACGCGTCGGTGCCCGACGACGGCTGGTCGGGCTTCGCCACGTTCATGCCGATCGCGATGCTCGTCGTCGTGGTCAGCAACCTCGCCTGGGGCCTCTACGGCCAGCTGTGGCGCCACGCCAGCCTCTACGAGGCGATGCAGCTGGTGAAGTCCGGCGCTGTCGGTGATGGCCGTGCTGCTGGTGATCGAGTGGGGGCCGCGCCACGTGCCGATCTCGGTCGTCGTGACCGGCACGGTGATGGCCACGTTCCTGATGGGCCTGCTGCGATTCCAGAGCCGCCTGTTCTCGTTCCGGCGTTCCACCGATCAGCCCGGGCTCGGCGTCGTCGTGATCGGCGCCGGCGACGCCGGCGCGGCACTGGTGTCGGACATGCTCCACAGCCCACGAGCCGGGTTCCGCCCGGTCGCCGTGCTCGACGAGGACCGCAACCGGCACGGCCGCTCGTTCATGGGCGTTCCGGTCGCGGGCAACATCGCCGACCTCCCGAACGTCGTGGAGCGAACCGGCGCCAATCTCGCCGTGTTCGCGATGACGAACGCACCGCAGGAGACCGTGCGCCGAGCGGCAGCCGCCGCCGAGGAGGCCAACGTGGCACTGAAGATCGTGCCGGGCATCTCGTCGGCGATGCGCGGCGGCGTCTCGCTGCGCGACATCCGCGACGTGCAGATCGAGGACCTGCTCGGCCGCGAGGAGGTCGTCACCGACCTCGATGCCGTGCGGGCGATCCTCACCGGCCGACGGGTGCTGATCACCGGCGCCGGCGGATCGATCGGTTCGGAGATCTCCCGCCAGGTGTACGCGTGCGACCCCGAGCGGCTGATCCTGCTCGACCACGACGAGACCCACCTCCACGACGTCGCCGGCGAGCTCCGCGGCGACTCGGTGGTCCAGGTGCTCGCCGACATCCGCAACCGGCGCCAGATGCACGCCGTGTTCAACGAGCACCGGCCGAACGTCGTGTTCCACGCCGCCGCCCACAAGCACGTGCCGCTGCTCGAGGCGCATCCGACCGAGGCCGTGATGACCAACGTGGTCGGCACGTCCAACGTGCTCGACGCCGCCGACGAGGTCGGCGTCGAGCGGCTTGGTCGCGATCTCCACCGACAAGGCGGTGTACCCGTCGTCGGTGATGGGCGCGTCGAAGCGGATCAGCCGAGCAGCTCGTGATCGCCCGCACGCCGCCCGGCGCCGCCTACTGCGCCGTGCGGTTCGGCAACGTGCTCGGCAGCCGCGGCAGCGTGGTCCCGACGTTCATGCGCCAGATCGAGGCCGGCGGGCCGGTCACGGTGACCGACCCGCGGATGACCCGCTTCTTCATGTCGATCGAGGAGGCCGTGCAGCTCGTGCTGCAGGCGTCAGCGCTCGCCGAGCCCGGCTCCGGCGGCGAGGTGTTCATGCTCGACATGGGCGAACCGGTGCTCATCCTCGACCTCGCCGAGCGCATGATCCGCCTCTCCGGCCGTCAACCCGGCACGCGACATCGAGATCGAGATCACCGGCGTGCGGCCCGGCGAGAAGCTGGCCGAGGAGCTGATCGCGTTGGAGGAGAGCGAACGGCCGACGCTGCATCCGTCGATCCGGCGGGTGACACCGACGACCATCGGTGTCGACCAACTGGAGGACGGCGTCAGGCGGCTCGTGGAGCACGCCAACGAACTCGACGACGACGACTGCCGCGAGACGCTGCGGGCGCTCGCCATGCCCTCGACCGACGAGTCACCCTCGGGCACGACCCTGCCGTTCCGGCGGCGGTCCGCCTCCTGAGGCACCCGGCCGCCGCCGTATGCGCTGTCAGCCCGACGGCGCAGCGAGATCGGCGAGCGAGCCACTCGGCGCCGAGCGGCTCGATGACCGGAAGCAGCACGGCAACCCGGTTCAACGCCGTCTGGGTTCGAGCGGCGACGCGGGATCGATCAGGTTGGTGGCAGCGGCCAAACCGAGCTGCGCGAGCGCCGATCCATCCCGCCGAGCACCTGCTCGGCGACCAACCGGGCAGAGATCTCGATCGGACCGCTGCGCAGGATCTCACCTTCAGCCCAATAGGCGGGGCTGACCTGCCCGTTCTCATCCACGTCGACGATCGGGCTGTCGAACGCAACCGGACCCATCCGATCGAGCTGCCGCTCCGCCGGCTGCCCAGATCACGGCATCGGGAACCTTGCTGATACCTCCGATGAGGGCGGTGGAGCCGGCTACCAGGTGGCATTCAAGATCGCGGTCCGGTTGACGATTCGGAGAGGGACAGCTCGGAGCGACTACCCGGAGCCGTTGGAGCAGGACAGCAACGTGGTGGACGGCCCGGCCCTTCAACAGAGACCGGACATTCCGGCATGGGTCCCGGAATCCGGGGTCTACTCCGGAACGAACTACACGGCCGCCGCGACCACAGGAGATCGACGTCTGCGCCGATCGGACCCCCGTCACCGCAGCGCGCGCGTAACGGGAACGCGTGCCGCATTTCGGCCGCACATGCCGTGGACACCGGCGCCGGGTGGCGTGGCCGCCGAGCACAGGAAGAGCGACGGGTTGGGGTCCGGCAGGGGCGCCCGACGACTGGGCGGAAGAGAAGTTGGAGGGGATCGTTCGAGCCGCCACCGATGTCGCCACCGACGAGTGAGCGGTCGTGTGCCTCGTACCAGCTCGGTCCCGCCGTGTGTCGTGCCAGAACGAGATCGGTGAAGCCAGGCGGGAACCGTTCGATCTGGCCGCCATCGGTCTCTACGCCGTCACAGTGCTGCTCGTCCATCGACTCGACCGACGTTCGCTAGCTTCAGATCGCGCCGCAACCCGCCGATGAACACGAGTACGCAACGCGCACTCCCAACCCTGATCCTCGAACGAGAGTTCATCGCCCCATGAATCGTCGATTCGGTCGGTCGATCGAGGAGGCGGTGCAGCTCGTGCTTCAGGCCGCCACCCTCGCCGAGCCCGGCGCGGGCGGCGAGGTGTTCATGCTCGACATGGGCGAGCCCGTGCTGATCCTCGACCTCGCCGAGCGCATGATCCGCCTGTCCGGACGCCAGCCGGGCACCGACATCAAGATCGAGATCACCGGGGTGCGCCCCGGCGAGAAGCTCGCCGAGGAGCTGGTCGCACTCGACGAGCGTGAGCGCCCAACGGTGCACCCGTCGATCCGCGGGTGACGCCGACGACGATCCGGGTCGATCAACTGGAGGCGGGCGTCCGCAAGCTCGTCGAGCTGCGAACGATCTGGACGACGACGACTGCCGGGAGACACTGCGAGCCCTCGCCATGACGTCGACCGACGAGTCACCCTCGGGCACGACGCTGCCGTTCCGACGGCGGTCCGCCGTCCTAGGCCCGGCGGCCGCCGGCGCCTGCGCTGTCAGCCCGGCGAGTCGGCCAGGTCGTCGAGGGACCAGTCAGCGTCGAGCGGCTCGATGACCGGAAGCAGCGCGGCGACCGGTTCAAGGCCGTCTGCGGGTCGAGCGGCGAGGCGGGATCGATCAGGTTGGTCGCAGCGGCCAGGATCGAGCTGCGCGAGCTGCGGATCCATCCCGCCGAGCAGGTGCTCCGGAATCAGCCAGGCCGCGACCTCCATCGGCGCGCTCCGTACGACCCAGCCGTCTCCAGCCACTGCGTCAGCCGGACCAGCCCGGCTCGTCGACTCGACGATCGGGCTGTCGAACGGAGCCAGACCCAACCGATCGAGCTGCCGCTCGCGCCCGGCTGACCCAGATCACCGCATCAGGAAGCAGCACCACGCTCTCCCCGCGAACGACGGCAGCGGTCCGCAGTCGCAGCGTTCCTGATGGCGGTCGAGATGCGAGCGCAGGTGGTTGACCAGCGCCTGCGCGAGCCGGACTCGGCGACCGGCTCCGGAACACGGTCGAGTGCCCGAAGCGCAGTGCGGCAGTTCACGCCCGACGCCGTTCGACCCGGCGTTCGTCGTCACCACCGCATAGCCGGGCGGTGGCGACTCGCTCGGGTGCAGCGCATCTCCCAGCTCGGCGAGCAGGAACTCGCTGCACTACGGCGTCGTCGATGCGGACGCCGATGTCCCACGACCCGAGCGTTGCGGTGTAGGAGCCGATCCACACGGGATCGGCGGGGATGGCGCCTCAAGGCGACGGCGGATCGACGAACCGCCGGCCGTCCGACCTGGCGGTGCTCGGCGCCGGTCACTCGCCGTCCCCCGATCCGGCTTCGAGCCCGTCGGACTCTGTCGGTCGATGGAGGCCCGTCGAAGAAACCGAGCTCCCGGAACGACTGCACGACAGCGTCGACGTCGTCTGCGAGCGCGTCGGGCTCGAGGCCCACCGCCTCGGCGACACGGTCGACCACACCGGCGACGCCGCCGTCCTCGAGCGCCATCCACACAGCCACCGCACCACCCGCGAGCACGTGACTCTCCGCCCGGCGGGCATCGTAGACGACGATGTCACCGTCGATCACCACCGCCGCGAGGTCCGATCGCAACTGCTCGTTCGGGCGTCGTGAGTCGGACGTCGATTCGGATGATGGGAGGAGCATGCGATCTACCGCCGTTTCGCGTGGTCTCGTACACCGACTCGGATCGGTTCGTTCGCATCGTACCGTCCGGTCGTCGGCCACGCCGTCGATCAATGGGTCCACCATCGGTCCAGGAGCAGCAACTACCGTCATCCGCACGAATCGGGAGTCACGGATGAGCGCACGAATCGGACAACACGAGCGGTGTCACCGCACGGCGGTGGCGTCTGATGTCGATGCTCGAATTCCGCACGCAGCCATGGGGTCCGCCCCTCGTCCGTCGTCGTCCGAGCGCACTCGTCGCCTGGCAACCGCCACTCGCGACGCCATCGGTGCGACCCGCCCACCGGCTACTTCCCCCACCCACCGCCCTCCCACCGCCGGTCCACGACGGCACTTCGGCAATCCGAGTCGCCTCGACTCGAGCCGGTACGTCCCTCACTCCCACCGCCGCCGCTCGCCCCACCCCAACTCCCAGCACCGTCGCCTGAGCCGACGTCATTTCCGCCGCCCTCCCTCCGTTCGGCACGCGTCCCGCCACCTGGAGGTATGCCGCACGCACCGGACCGGCCGCCGACGCGAGGGAGCCGGCGACGCTGGCTGATCGGAGCCGTGACCGCCATCGCGGTGGGGCTCGTGGCGCTCGTCGGACTGGGCGCGTTCGATGATGACGACGGACCGTCACCGTCATCGCCCACCGCCGAGCCGACCACTCCGGTCGGCCCCGAGAACGAGGTCACGACCCCGAGCGGCGAGGCTACGAACGACCCGGCCGTGAACCCAGCCGTCCCCTCGACCGCCTCCGGCACCGACGTCGAGAGCACGATCGACGCCGACGCCTCGGCTCCTGGCCCGTCGACTCCGGCCCCCGTCGATCCGAGCAGTCCTGCGAGCGCCGCACTGCCGCTCGGCACTACCGCGCCGATCGGCGATCGCTACGCCGTGGCGATGACCGCCGTCGACCTCGATGCCACTGAGCTGATCCTCGCCGAGGACCCGTCGAACCCGACGCCCCCGCCGGGCGACACCTACGTCATGATCACGCTGGACGTCCGGTTCAACGGCCTGGTCGGAGAAGCGGAACCTTACTTCGACCTCCGCGTCGGCGCCGTCGACGATGCGGGAAGAGAGTTCGAGGACGTCGACTGCGTCGCGCTCGCTCCCGACGACATGTATGGGCTGGCACCGCTCGGGCCCGGCGAGGCAGCGACCGGAACGTTCTGCCTCGTCGTGCCGGCGGAAGTCACCGACACGCTCACCTTCTTCGTCGAGGAGAATGTGTCGAGCGCGGACAGCCGTGTTTGGTGGTCGTCGCGGAATTGACGATGACCGATCCCACGATCGCGGTCGGGTGTCAAGATGGGGTCCCCATGCCAACCACTCGCCACGCCACGTCGGATGACGGCTCCGTCGCTCCTCGCTCGGCGGTGCTGCTCGAGGTGACCCCCGGTCGACCGTGGCGCGATCTCGGAGATCGGATCGTGCTCTTCGACCAGGAGAAGGGGCTCGAGACGGTGATCACCGGGTCGGGTGTCGTGGTGTGGCGGATCATCGCACCTCGACGTCGGGCATCGGAGGTCACCGACGAGCTGACCGCCAGGCTCGGTAAAGGGAGCCAGCAGTACGGCGAGGCACTGTCGTTCATCGACCAACTGCTCGACAGCGGGATCTTCCGTCATGGCTGAGCACTCACCGACCGCCCGTCGGTTGCTCGCCCACCTG
This sequence comes from Ilumatobacteraceae bacterium, assembly GCA_963829585.1. Classification (GTDB taxonomy): domain Bacteria; phylum Actinomycetota; class Acidimicrobiia; order Acidimicrobiales; family Ilumatobacteraceae; genus Sva-07. The sequence goes on from CAWHJD010000016.1 coordinate 11,343, forward strand.
GTGTGTCCCGCCCGGGTCCGTTTGGCGGCACCGTCGACTCCACTCGCCGCCGATGGGTGGAAGGCGCTCAGATCGGTCGCCGTCAGCGAGCGGGTGGTTCCTGCGCTCGGGTCTGCAGTCGCGGAGGGGCTTCTTCCAGCAACCGACGAACAGTCCGACGAGGCCCACGAGCTGTGGCTCGAAATGATGCGGCGGTGCCTGAGGATCGAGGGGCGATTGCTCTGGCTGGTCGAGCGTCTTGCAGAGCGCGGCGTCGAGATCCGCGTGCTCAAAGGTCCCGCGTCGGCGCATCTCGACCACGAGCGTCCGGAACTCCGGCAGATCGGTGATCTCGACGTGCTCGTGCGAGGTCGGGACATGCCTGCGGTGTTCGACGTCCTCAACGACGACGGATTCCGTCGCCGCTTCCCCGAGCCGAGACCGGGATTCGATCAACGGTTCACCAAGAGCGTCAGCTTCGTCGGCGAGGTCGAGATCGATGTGCACCGCACGATCGCCGATGGGCCGGTCGGGCATCGGATTCCCGTTGCAGATCTCTGGCACGATTCGACGCCGTTCGAGGTCGGCAACGTCGAGGTCCGGGCGCTGGCACACACCGAACGGTTCATCCATGCGTGCCTCCACACCGTGCTGGCACCGCCCCCTGCCCGGCTGTCGTCGCTCTCCGACGTCGGTCGCGGTCTGGTGGGTGGACTTGTCGAGCCCGACGGCGTCGCCGAGGTCAGCTCGCGCTGGGGCGTCTCGGCCGTCGTGGAGCGTGGGGTCTCGACGGCGATCGCCGAGTTCTGGTGGCCCGACGCGATTGCTCCCACCTGGTCGACGACACCGTCGGTGAGCCTCATCGACTCGGTCATGATCGAGAGTCACCGGCGGCACGAGACGTCATCGGCAGTGCGAGCTCTGCTGTCGCTCGCCACGCTGCCGTCGCTGCGCGACCGGATGGCCTACGCGGCTGCGCTCGCACTGCCGAGGGACTCGTACGTCGAGGCTCGACATCGCGGACGAGCCGACCGGTTCCGTCATGCCTACCGCCAGTCGGTCGACGCCGTCCGAGGGCCGATCGCACGTCGCAGGTGATGTCGACGTGACCCACATCCGCGGTCGGCTCCTCGATCTCGCGTACGAGATCGTCGTGGAGGACGACGCGCTCGCCGCACACCTCCGCGAGGTGTATACGGACTCGTACGACGACACGGTGGAGGCCACCGAGCGTTTCGAGCTGTCACGCCGGGGCCCGGACGAGTTCGTGATCCTGCGAGACGGCGAGCAGCTCGCCTCCCCGACGACCGGCGGCCGGGCTCTGGGAGCACTGCACTGGCACCTCAATCGACGGATCGTCGCAACATCACGGCAACCGGTGCTCGTCCACGCCGGCACGGTGGAGGTCGACGGCCACGGCGTGTTGATCGTCGGCGCGTCCGGTGCGGGAAAGACCACGGCCAGCACTGCGTTGGCGATGGCCGGATTCGGGTACCTGACCGATGACATCACCGCAGTCCGGGCCGACGGAGAGATCGTCGGGGCGGCGAAGCCCGTCGGGCTGCGGGCTCCGTCGATCGAGTTGCTCGGGCTCGAACGCGAGCGTCTGCAATCGCCTCCCCTGGCGTATCGACCCGGCGGCCGCCAGGCCCAGCAGTTCGTCGCCGCATCCTCACTCGGGGCACGGATCGCATCGTCGGCCGAACCCGGAATGATCGTCTTCCTGCCACGCGACGCGGCGCCGGGCAACGCCCTCGAGCTCTGCCGATCACGATCGCTCGCTCGCCTCACCGAATACTCCTTCGATCTCGACGGTGCCGGCGGATTCGAGGCGTTGGCCGAACTCGTTCGTCGCTCGACGTGCTGGGAGCTGGGACGCTCCACCCCGGCCGAATTTGCTGATTTCTTGACGAAGACCGGAGGCAACTGACTCAACGCGTTGTCGATGCCACACAGAGCGTCCGACATGGCCAGATCTTCACCGAATGAGGTGGACGGAGGTTCGGCGTGCGCCTAACATCAAGGCAGAGCGGCGGTACCGGCATCACCGGTGCCCGAATCCGATGAGGAGTGGGCGTGGAGAACGAAATGATGGGCAACTCGGTCGGACGGCGGGACGTTCTGAAGAAGGGCGCCGTCGTGGCGGCGGCGGCGTGGACCGCTCCGATGATCGTCTCCTCGAAGGTCGGCGCATCCAGCGGAGGAACCTGCCAAGAGGTTGCCTGCTCGTACGTCTACGTGTTCAAAGTCGAGGGCAGTACGGCGTGTACACCATTCCAGACAACCCCGTGCGCAACCACGATCCAGAATTCGAGCGCACTCACGGTGGTGCAGGCATGCGTCCCCGGGGCATCAGGTGGTTACAGCGAGGGTTCCGGGGGATCGGTCACGTTGCCGCCGGGGTATGACGTCATCAACGTCATCGGTAAGAAGGGCCCAAGTGGCTGCGTCCCCGGCATCGGCGGTACGCCCACCCTCGATGGCCAGTGTCGTCAGACCGTGTCGCTCCCCGCGGGCTACTCGCACATCTACGTCGTTGTGTGCAGTGGTACACCTCTGGCCGGAACTCCAGTCGTGGCAGACGAGAGCGCTGGAATCGCAGTCGCTGCTCACCGACGATGCCGGCAACCAGCTCACCGGGTCGGAGACCACACCGACGTCCGAGGCGACCACGACGACCTCGACCGAGCCTCCTGCGACGACGGAAGCGACCACGACGACCTCGGAAGCCACCACGACGACCTCGTCCGCACCCTCGTTGGACGACGGGTCGAACGCGGCACCCTGACCGCGGCGTCCTCGCTCGTGAACTGAGCGTTCGCCGGTGACCGTGACCGGCCAGCGACGAAGCCCCCCGCCGCGGGTGCTGGTCGTCGTCACCTCGGCACAACGTCGGGGTGCGGAGATCGAGGGAACCGAACTCTCGACGCAACTCGTCGACCTGGGCCTGGATGCCCGAACGGTGGCGCTCTGCCCCGGCGATCCCACGAGCCGCCTCGACGTCGAGATACTCGGTGCGAGCACGCTCGACGTCCGCACGTTGCGTGCCCTGCGACGTTGCGCCCGGGGGGCCGATGTGGTCGTGGCATACGGCTCGAGCACCCTGAGCGCGTGCGTGCTCGCCCTGCTCGGGACCGGCGTGCCATTCGTGTACCGCAGCATCGGCGACCCCGCTCGCTGGGTGCGGGGGACATTCCATCGGATGGTCTGGGCACGCCTCTACCGGCGGGCGGACCGCGTCGTCGTGCTGTGGCCGGGCGGCGAGCGGAGCGTTCGGCAGCTGTTCGGTGTCGATGCCGAACGCGTCGAGATCATCCCGAACGCCCGCGACGCCCGATGGTTCCTTCCCGCCACCGCCGCACAGCGCACTGCGGCTCGAGAACGACTCGACGTCCCGTTGACGACAAAGGTCGCTGCGGTCATCGGTGCGCTGTCGGAGGAGAAGCAGGTGGATCGCGGAATCGACGCGATCGCCGAGCTGTCCGAGGTCGATCTGCTGGTCGCCGGTGATGGTCCGCTGCGTCGGGAGCTGGAGGAGCACGCGGAACGTGCGGCACCTGGACGGGTCCGGTTTCTCGGCAACGTCGGCGACGTGCGAACGGTTCTCCACGCGTGCGACATCCTGGTGATGACCAGCCGTACGGAGGGGATGCCCGGAGTTGTGATCGAAGCGGGCCTGTGCGGCGTCCCGACCGTCGCTCCCGCAATCGGCGCAATGGAGAGCCTGATCATCCACGCAGCGACGGGGATGATCACCGAGTCGACCTCACCAGAGACGATCGCTCGGGCGATCGACACGCTCCTGCCGAACGCCGCTGCCTGGGGAGCGGCAGCGCGGAGGCACCTCGAAACCTCGTGTTCGTGGACGTCGGTGGCGGCGCACTGGGCCGGCTACCTCGCGAGCCTGGTCCCCGCCAGGCCGGACGATCCCAGCCGCTGAACCTCGTCTCGCCGCCGAGGCTCAGGCCATCCGAGGCTCAGGTATTTCTCTTCATGTGGTGAATTTCTGCTCAAGCTTCGCAATCGAGCTGCCGATGCGCTGAGGACGGAACGTCCGGCGCACCGAAGGGGGCATTTCGAACATGAGCACGCAACTAGATCGAAGGCGCTTCCTGTCGATGAGCTTCGTCGCTGCCGGCGCAGCGTTGGTGGGGAGCACCGCCTGGTCGAGGGTGTTGGCGCAATCGACCGTCGACAGCGCACCCCGATGGTCGGATCCAGCGACCTGGGGCGGCAAGGTTCCGTCGCCGGGCGAGTGGGTGTCGCTCGATCGACCCGTAATGCTGGACGTCGACGCCCAAGTCGGCGGTCTGGCGATCCAGATCGGGGGCGCGCTCATCTTCGATCCCGACCGCAGCTGCACGCTCACCAGCACGGCGAACATCGTGGTGCTCGGTCTGCTGCAGATGCGCCCGTCTTCGGTAGCGGTCAACCACCTGATCCGCTTCACCGGCATCGACGAGTCGAAGTTCGTCGGTGGTGGCCACATGGTGCTCGACACCGACGTCGGCCTGTGGTGTCTCAATGACGGGATCGTCGACATTGCCGGTACTCCCCGCCGCGCCTGGGCTCGCACCGTGACCAGCGTCCCCGCGGGAGTATCGAGCATCACCTTGCAGGTCGACCCGGTCGGATGGCAGGTGGGCGACGAACTCGCGATCGCACCGACACTCGGCACCGACTCCTCGAATCACCACGACGCCTACGACTACGCACGGGTCACCTCGGTGTCCGGTTCCACCGTCGGGCTCTCGGCGCCGACGAAGTTCGCCCATCCTGCCGTCGACGTCGGCAACGGCGTCGTGATCGCACCAGAGGTGCTCAACCTCACCCGCAACGTCAACATCGAGGGCACTCCCGGCGGACGCGCCCACGTGATCTTCGTCCACAGCGGAAGGCCACAACAGATGTCGTACTTCGGGACGCGCTGGGTCGGCCCCCGCCAGGCGACGGGCGAGCTGGACTTCACCGCCGGCGTGCTCGGCCGCTACGGGGTCCACTTCCACATGGTCGGCGACGCGTCGCGCGGCTCGCGCCTCGTCGGTGGGGTGGTCAGAGACGCTGGAGGCCACGCTTTCGTCGCACACGAGAGCCACGGCATCTCCTTCACCTCGTGCATCAGCCACAACACGTTCGACGACGCCTACTGGTACGACGGAATGGTCGAGCACACGTACACCGGGACCAGACACCAACGACCTCGTGTTCCAAACGTGCGTCGCATCACGAGTGAAGTGTGACCCTGCGACACGGGGCTACCGGCTCTCGGGGTTCGCTCTCGGAGCCGGCAGCGGGAACCAAGTTCATGACTGTGTTGCCGTCGGCGTTCAGGGCAACCGTGACTCATCGGGATTCCTCTGGCCGGAGAACACCACCACGGGCGTCTGGGACTTCAAGCGGAATGTCTCCCACAACAACCGGTGCTATGGCACCTTCACCTGGCAGAACACCGGCAACCCTCACGTCGTCGAGGACTTCGTCTGCTACCACAATGGAACCGCTGGCGTCGGTCACGGCGCCTATGTGACCTCGTACCTCTACAGGAATGGCTACCTGTACAAGAACGGGTCGGCAGCGATCGATCTCCATGCCAACTCGAACTCGATCATGGCTCAGCGCTTCGTCGGCCTCCATTGCATCGCAGGACCAGGCAGCGACTATGGCGTGCGTGTGCTGAAACACACCCTGCAGCCGGGACGACCAACCGAGTTCGTCGCCTGCAGGTTCGAGGCGCAGCGCAAGGCGGCGATCGGAATGACCTATGACGGCACAAACGGTGCGACCACACGAGAGCTGTTCGACATCGTGCACTGCGAGAGCACCTCCCCGCTTCTGCGGCTGCGAGACGACACGCTCCCGGACTCCGTCGTTCGAGTGCAGACAACCGATGAGACGGTCGCGGCCACACCCCCGGGCACCGCAGGAACCTACCGCCCCGAATGGAATGCCATGGTTCGTCCCATCGCACCGTTCTCCGTACAGTCCACTGTGAGCTGGGCACGAGCCATCGGCATCGCGGGAGGAAGCATCGTCGAGGAATCATCGGCTTCCTCGACAACCAGTTCGACGACAGCGGTTACGTCGACAACTACGTCGACGCCGAGTACGACGACATCATCGACGACATCGACGACATCGACGACATCGACGACCTCACCGAGTACGACGACCACGACGATCAACGAGTCGCCGACACTCATCAATGATGGCGCCAAAGTGACAGGCAAGGCTTCGCGTCAGAGCATTGACCCGAAACCGGGGAGAAAGAAGTAGGGACGAACACTGAACGCGGCATCCGGGTGCTCTGGTGAGTGCTCGCATCTCCGCCGCCGGCCACGAGCGACCCTCACCGACGATCGAGAACCGGGTACCGGACGAGCCGTGACGATTCGAGCGCACGTTCGTAGAAGCTCACCATCCGCCGAGCGACATCCTCGGCGACGAACTCGTTCACGAACCGATCATGAGCACGACGCGTGCGCTGCTCGGCGGACTTCTGATCGGCCAGGACGTCGAGGACTCCGGTGGCGAGATCGTGAGGGTCTCCAGGTCGAACGAGCGTGAACACCGGTGGATCGCCGGCAAGTTCTCGGATCGCAGGGACGGAAGATGCCACGACCGGCACTTCGAGACACATCGCCTCAATCAGGATGCTGCCCAGTCCCTCCCACCGGCTGGGAACGCACCAGACGTCAGCCGCACACATCAGGGATGAGACGTCGTCACGCTGTCCGATCATCTCGACCGCTTTGCCGAGTTCGAGCTCCTGCACGAGTCTGCGGAGGTCGGACGACACCTGGCCCTCCCTGCCCCCGATGAGGACTCGAACGTCCGGGTGGCGCTCCAAGATCAGTGGAACTGCACGTATCAGGACGTCGAGACCCTTCTGCTGCTCGTGCCGGGCAGCGGCGACGACGAGTGGGCGGTCATCCTCGACACCCAGTGCAGCCCTCACCGATCGTCGACGGCTGGACGTGCGGCGACCGAGCGCTTGCGGGTCTCGACCACGAGGTATCACCTCGATGCGGCCACGCGGCACAGCAAGGCGACGGGACATCACCGAAGCCACGTGGTCGGTGAGTGCGTGGAAGCGCACCACGAGCCGGGCTGTGGCTGCATCTGTCGACCAAGCCAGAAGGCGCTTGTCCAGACGACCCGCACCCCCACGCATCACGGACATGCCGTGGTTGACGTTCACCAAGCTCGAAACGACAGGCACGAGGCGCGAGGCGGCGACAGGCCGGCCGACCACATCAGCGTCGATGAGCGTCGTGTGCACCAGGTCCGGCTTCCTCTGATCGACGAGTCGCCCGAATTCCCGAGCGAGGGCCCGCCGATTGTCGGCGACGAGATTTGTGAGAGAGGCACCGCCCGACTCGACCACTGAACGCAGATCGTCTCGGCCTGTCCATGTCACGATGTGCAGGTCCACCGATGGGACGAGGAACGGGACCATCGCCGCCAGCGACCGCTCTGCGCCGCCGCTCCCACTCATGCCGGGGATCAGATACAGGACGCGCACGTCGTGACTCTAGATCTTCCTGTCCAGAACCTGGGGTGACAGTGGTGGTCTGTGGTTCGGGGTGTCATGAGGATAGTTCGAGCAGGTCGATGGGTCGTCGGCCGGCCATGTAGTCGCCGTGGTTCCGGCGTCGGTGGTTGTAGGTGGTCAGCCAGGCGTCGGCTTCGCGTTGCAGCTGGCGAATGCTCGTGAAGCAGAGCCGGTGGAATGCTGGTCGACAGCATTCTTGGAGCATCGTTCCTTGGAAGCGTTCGACCACCGCGTTGTGGTTCGGTGACCTGGCCGGGATCTTGATCCGCGCCACGTTTTTCGCGGCGAGCGCATCAGTGAACGCTGTTGCTTTGTACTCGGGTCCGTTGTCAGCGACGATCGCCTCGATCGGAAACCCCATCTTCGACCAGGTGGTCCAGATCCGCTCGAAGAACGCGACCGAGGCGTCTTTGTTGACTGTGCCGGCAACAAGCCACACCATCGCCCAGCGGGTGTAGGTGTCGACCGCGGTGAGTTGGTAGACCTTGCCGACACCCGTCAGGTTGCCGATGTAGAACGAGTCCACGGCAACCAGAGCGCCCGGTTTGCCGGCCCAATGGCAGAACCCGAACGGTTCGTCCTCGCGGGCGATGTCGGTCACGACGCCGGTTGTGAGCGCAGTGATCGCTGCTGCACGAGCGAGGCGCTGGTGGCGGCGGCCGAGACCGTGCGCGACGAGCAGGTTCTGCACTGTCGATTTGCTGATCTCGAAGCCTTGATCAGCAAGCCGGTCGGCGTACTGGCGACAGCCCAGCGTCGGCAGCGTGATCGCCATCGTCAACAGCATCTCGATCACATGCGTCGGTGTCGCGTTCGGCATTGCGGGTGGCCGCTTCGTCTTCGGTCGCAACGCCGCGATCCCATACTTCGCCGCAGCGTTGCGCCACTTGTAGAACGTCTTGCGGCTCATCCCGAACGTGCGGCACGTCTCGGCGACGTTGCCGGTTGTTCGGGCGTGATCCAAGGCGCGGACGCGCTGCTGGTACACAATCTGATCTGAGGTCACGGTGGTGGTCCCTTCGTGGGTCTGTAGGAGGAACCACAGGTTCCACCACCGGGCCCACCTCACGGCGGACCTGTCACCTCTACCTCTGGACAGGAAGCTCTAGATGACCGGTGCCAGGTGCTCGTCGAGGGCTGTACGACGAGTCTCGACATGTCGATGACGACAGAGGTAGACAGCGGGCCCCATGGAAAGGAGCCGGTACGACGTCAGCCCCGCTCGAACGAAGGACGAAACACACCAAGATCACGCCGATGGCTCACCCATTGGTGGACCTACGAATCACCCCACGAGGCTCCATCTCCGTCACGGACCGGCGAAGTCCACCCTTACGCTGGCAGCCAGGGTCTACCACTACCCTCATGGACCGCTCGAGCGAAGGAGATGGAACGCCGATGGAATCCAAAGGCCCAGGCGAGATCCACATTTCGGACCGGATCATCGAGGTCGCACCGTCGAACCTCGACCTCGCTCATTGGTGTATCGCTCGGGGCTACGCGTACCTCGGGCTGGTCCCGCATGATCGCCCTGAACTGTTGGAACAGCGGACGGACGGCGATCTACAGGTTCTCGCCACGATGTCGTCGATCGGCGACATTACCGCCAACAACGCCGACGTGCTGATACTCAACCCGCCGTATCACGGGTTGGTCTGGGAACCACGCGTCGCCAACGCCCGGATCTTGGCGAGCATGGTTCGCGGGAGGGATCGACTCGACGTCGCACTGGCCGCTGCCCTCGTGCGACGGCGCCGATCGAGACGTCTCCTTTGGGGCGGAAAGGAATTGTGGGCGGTCGACCAAACCGTCTCGCATGGTGGCAGCGCACGTCGCTACCTCTCGCCTGCAGTGGGTGTCTCCGGACTGCCCACCCTGCTCGACAATGTCGGTGTCCGCTACGCAGTCCTGCGATGGTTTGATGAGCTTCCTCACATCGAGACAGGTGAAGATCTTGACATCCTGGTCGCCGATCACGACCTGAATGCGATGATCGACGTACTCGAAGCGAGCCCCGGAACCATCCCGTGCGACGTCTACAGCGAAAGCGGACTACCGGGTGCCGACTATTACGGCATGGCGTACTACACACCGAAGGTAGCTGCAGAACTACTGCGCGGCACCGAACGACACGAAAGCGGCTACCTCGTGCCGAAACCTCGCGAGTACTTCCGCAGCCTGGCATTCCACGCCGTCTACCACAAGGGCGAGCGTTCCGGTCTTCCGACGAACATTGCCGGGGTAACGGTGTCGGCAAGTCCAGAGCATGATTATGCGGTCGTATTGGCGGCACTCGCTCAACACGACCAATACTCCGGGCCGATCACGATGGAGGCACTCGACGACCATCTCGCCGCTGTCGAGTGGCAACCATCGCGAGACGCACTCAGCCGCCTCGCCGAACGAAACGACTGGTTGCGTTCGCGCCACTTCCCACCACAGAGCCGGGAGGACACTCGACACGACGATGGCGCGATGGTCACGTTCGTGCTCCGTCAGCGAGCTGGTGATGACGGTGTCGCCGCCGCAATGCGAGTTCTGGGCGAGTCCGGCTTCGAGGTTCTCGATCTTCGGCGCCTCGACCACGAGGCGCGGACGCGATGCGCTCGCGAGATGAGGGGCGGCAACTGGGGACCGGGTCCATACGCGACGAACGGGGGGCCTCCTTTCGCGATGATCGTGGCCATCGACCGACGGCCGCAATTACCGAACCGGTCACAGCTCGAGCGCTATCCCGGACTCACCAACGCGAACATCGTCCGTGCCAAGGAGGCCATTCGCAGCGCCATCGGCGCTGGCCTCTCAAACGCCGAGTTGTACAACCCAGTCCACTCGTCAGACAACGAAGCCGATGCATGGGCGTATATCACGCTCGGCGCTCCGCACGAGGTCCAGCGGCTGGAGCGAATGGTTGCCGAACGACGACCGGAGATCATGGCACCGTCATCGCCAGCCGAGGAAGCGGGCCCAAGCGTGGTCGCGCCCAGAACGACCCCACGCCGCCTGGCCTCGCGTCTTCTCCGAATCCCTCGCCGCGCCCGGGCGTTCGCTGCGTATCGACTGGCAAAGTGGCGTCTGGCTCAACTCCCCCGTTGACGACCGTCGAGCGCCACCGGACCTCTCGGCTGGTCGCTGCACCACTCCAGCGCGACTCGTACAGCGTGTTCTCGTCGTCGCTCCTACCAGTAGAGCGTGCGCGATCGTGCGCTTTGGAACAGCCGGCCGAGATCGAGTGCAGCACGACGGACGATCTGCCGGCGAACGACGATGTCGCTGCTCGCTGAGGGCAGCAGCCGTGCGACGGATGCCCACCGGGCCAGCACCGTCTTGCCGGAGCGACGTCGAACACCCTGATTCCGGTATCGCATGTACAGCAACACATCAGACCGTCCACGCATGAACTGCTGGCGGAACAATGCCCTCACGCCGGTCCGTTCACGGATCCACACCACGGCGTCCGGAGCGTAACCCAACGGTGCGCCCGCCAGTTGCGCTCTCCATGAGAGATCGACGTCCTCGGCGCCCGAGAGCACAAACGTCTCGTCCCAGCCGCCGAGCCCGACAAGGAACTTGCGGTCAGCAGCCATCGACCCGCCTGGGGCGAAAGGAAGGTGACTCAGCGCAACTAGGGGATGCTCCGGCACGGACTCGGTCGTCGGAGCGAGGTCGGCGCCGACGCCAGCGAGAATTGGTCCAGCGACGACCGGACACGACTTCAATGACATGACGAGCGCCCGAAGCCAACCCTTGGTGACGCGGTCGTCGGCGTCACAGCACGCGATGAGGCTCCCACGGGCCACCGCCAGCGCAACGTTGCGCGCGAATGATTGTCCTGGACGGCCCGACGCGTCGACCACCTGCAGATTCGGCAATCTTCGTCGGTACGCGAGTGCCACCTCCAGGGTGGCGTCGACTGATCCGTTGTCAGCAACGATCACCTCCCACGACCCAGCGAAATCCTGGGCAGCAAGTGCTTCCAGTTGAAGCCCCAGAGTCTCTGCGGCGTTGCGCGCAGCTATCAACACCGAGACAAAAGGCTGCTCTTGGCCCCGGAGCGGGGCAATTGTACGGGGGCCGGACAACGGTCTGGCCTACATCGGTAGGACGGCAAAGCCGAGGCCGCGGGAACGAATCCGCTCGACGACGATGGGGACGGCAGCGAGCGTCGCAGCCCGATCCATGCGACCAGCGTCTGGGCCATCAACGATTCCATCGTGGAGCAGCACGACATCTCCCCCACCGGCGCTGGCGCACCCCGCATCGATCTCCGCGGATGTTGCTCCGAGGCGCCAGTCGGCAGGATCGACGGTCCAGAGCCACGATCGCAGTCCGGCTATTCGCGCTGCAGACGCCACGCGCATATCGAGATGTCCCTTTGGAGGTCGAAAGAGATCCGAGCTCCGACCCATCGCCTTCTCTACAGCGCGATGACCGTTGCGGATTTCACGGACCAGCGAGACCGTGCCGAGGGTCCATGGGTCGGTGTGGGTGAGCGAATGCGACCCGACCGAGTGCCCAGCATCAACCATGCTTCGCACCAGCCCAGGGTGCGCAGAGGCACGCGATCCGATACAGAAAAAGGTCGCACGAACGTCGAGTTCGGCAAGTATCGCAAGAAGCGGTCCGGTAAACCGCGGATCGGGACCGTCATCGAACGTGAGAACGACCTCGTTGTTGGATGCCACGGCCGTGTTCACCCGACCGACACGAGGTACTTGGTGCCTGATCATGCGTCGACACCGATAGATGCCGGACCGGTACGCGCGTCGCACCGTCGAAAAGCTGATTGCCCGCACGCACCACAGTCGGCATTCTATACGTGGCGGCCGAATCACTCGTGGGGCGAGAACGTGCACCTGATCACCATGGCCGATAGCATCGCCGCCCAGGCGTGTATGGCGGGACCACTCAGGACCGGTGGTGCAGCCCTCAAGGTCAAACGGAGCGGGTGCATGGGCGAAGCGAGCGAACGATGCGACGTGAGTGTCGTGATCCCCGTGCTCGACGCGGCTGCGACCATCGGGGCGCAACTGGATGCGTTGAAACGCCAGGATTTCGACGGCGAGTGGACGGTGATCGTGGCGCTTCAGGAGTGTTCCGACGACACCGAGCACATCCTGTCGCTCCGGCCCGACCGCAACCTCGTCATCGTCGACGCGTCCGCTCGCAAGGGAGCCGGATTCGCCCGAAACCTCGGTGTCGAGGCCGCTCAATCGGATTATATTGCGTTCTGCGACGCCGATGACATCGTGGCAGATGACTGGTTGACCCAGCTCATGTCGCGGCGAACACTTGCCCCAGTACTTGCGGGGGGATTGCTTCGTTTCCAAGGGGAATTCTCGCCCGACACGATCGCCAGAGCCGAACTGCAGCTACCAATCGTCGAATGCAACTTCTTGCAGACCGCATACTCGGGCAATATGCTCGTCGAGCGATCAGCGCTGCTCGCGGTCGGTGGTTTCGATCTTCACTTCCACCGTCGTCACGATGTGGAGCTTTCGTGGCGATTACAGGTCGCCGGCTATCGCGTGGAGGTTGTGCCCGAGGCGATCATCTACTGTCGTCTGCGAAGCACCCGGAGAAAGACCTGGTTGCAGGACTACCGATGGGCGCGGTACGACCCGGCGCTCTATCGCCGTTACGCCCGCCATGGCATGCGTCGTTCGGTGACGTCCAGGGCGATCCGGAGCTGGTGGTGGATCATCTCCCGGACACCGTTCTTGACTCGTGAGGATCGACGTAACCTGTGGCTGCAACGATCTGCGCTGCGCGCCGGACGGCTCATCGGCTCGTTCACTGAACGGACGGTGTACCTGTGACGGTTCTTGCTGGCAGTCCGCCGGTCGTGACCGTCGTGATCCCCACGTACAACGCTGCAGCAACGATCGCCGACCAACTGCGCGCGCTCGAACGTCAACAGATGAGCGACGAGTGGGAGATCGTCGTCGCTCTCCAGCCCTGCACCGACGACACCGCCGCAGTCATTGCAGCGTGCGCCTCCGAAAGAGTGCGCGTCGTCGAGGCATTCGAACGCCGCGGGGCGAGCTATGCCCGCAACGCCGGTGCTGCTGCCGCGCTGGCACCACTCGTCGCCTTCTGCGACGCAGACGACATCGTGGCGGACGACTGGCTCGTCGAACTCCTTCGGCAGGGAACGTCCCCGGCGGTGGCGGGTGCAGCCGTACCGTTCAACAACCCGTCGCGCCTCGCCGAGGTCGACCGAGAAACGGCGGTCGTACCGGGCAACGACTTTGACTTCTGGCAGTCGGCCTACAGCAACAACATGCTCGTCCACCGTTCGGCGTTCAACGCAATCGGCGGATTTGACCTCGACCTGAGCTACTGCGAGGACACCGATTTGGCCTGGCGGATGCAACTGGCGGGTTACGAGATCACGACCGCTCCAAAGGCTGTCGTCTATTACCGCCAGCGCTCCACAAGCCGTGGGAGGTGGTTGCAGGTCCATCGTTGGTGCCGAACTGGACCGACGCTCTACCGCCGGTACCGCGCTCACGGTATGCAGCGGTCCGATCCCCGGCGCGCTGCGTTGGACTGGTTATGGCTTGTTACGCGGCTGCCCCTCATCGTTCGGCCCTCGCACCGTTCGGTCTGGTTGAGAAGGTCGGCTCGCCGGACCGGGTATCTCCTTGGCTCGGTGAGGGAGCGATGCATTTTTCTTTGAGCGGTTGGAGATGGAGATGAGCCAGGAACACGCTAGTTCGACCGAAACAAGTCCTCGAGATGACCGATCAAACATTCGGCTGCTGCTCGCCGGAAGGTACAGGCAGCTCACCCGCCTTGCTGCCACGTCGGTCGTCGGTGGACTGTTGGAAGCGGCGTTTCTCGTGCTTTTCACCCAGATCGCTTTTACAATTACAGATGCCGGGCGTGACGCAGTCGAAGTCGCCAGTGTCTCGCTCACCATAACGGAAGCGATCGGTCTCGCGCTCGCCCTCATCGTCGTACGGGTTGCCGTTGGTGTGCTCACCACATGGCAAAGCGCGAATCTCACCACCTCGGTGACCAAGGCGATTCGAGGCCAGCTCGCCGAGGCGTTTCTTCACGCGTCTTGGGAGAGTCAGCACGGCCAGAAGCCCGGATGGCTGCAACACCTCTTGACGGCGTTCACAGCGCAGGGCTCCGGACTCGTCGCGAGCGTGACGACCGGGGTCTCAACCTCCGTGAGTTTGGTCACCCTCCTGATCGCGGCGGTGTGGATCAATGCGTGGGCGGCACTCGTTGCCATCGCCGTGTTGGTCGTTCTCGGCCTCGTGCTCCGGCCGCTCCGAGCGCGGGTTCGGCGACAGTCCTCGATCACCGCGCACACGGGAATGGACTTCGCCACCTCACTCAACGAGATCTCGCAGCTCGGGATGGAGATGCATGTCTTCAATGTGCAGCCGATTGTCGAGGCCAGAGTCCGTTCGCTGGTCGACCAGAACGAGTCTGCAACCCGTCGACTCTCCATCATGCAGGGACTGCTGCCGGCGATCTACGGTGGCATGGCGTACGTGGCGCTCGTCGTAGCGCTCGCGGTTATTTCGATGTCCGATTCTGCTGACGTGGGCTCGGCCGGAGCGGCGATGGTCGTCATGCTCCGATCGCTCACCTATGGCAAGTCGCTCCAGACCGTGTCGGCTGACATCCACGCTGCCCTGCCGTTCGTGCAGCAGTTGCAGGAAGAACTTGCGAGCTATCAGGCGGCCGCGGTCGTCGACCACGGCGTGCCGGTAGACACTCTCGGCATTCTCGCGCTCGAAAATGTCTCGTTCGCGTACGTCCCGGGCCAACTCGTGCTCAAGAACATCTCCATCGAGATCCGCCCCCGGGAGGTCATCGGTGTCATCGGACCGTCCGGCAGCGGGAAGTCGACGCTCGTCCAGCTGCTTCTTGGGCTACGGTCGCCCACGTCGGGCCGCGTCCTCGCCGATGGGCGGGAGGTAGGTCTATTTTCTCGAGCGGAGTGGGCACGCAAGGTCACCTTCGTCCCGCAGGATGCGCACCTCGTGGCCGGGACCATTTCCGACAACATCCGCTTCTACCGCGACGACATCACGCAAGCTGATATCGAACAAGCCGCCCGATTGGCGAACCTGCACAACGACGTCTCGGGCTTCCCGGATGGCTATGACCGCGAGGTCGGCGAGGGCGGCGGCCAGCTCAGCGGAGGTCAACAGCAGCGATTGATCATCGCCCGCGCTCTTGTGGAGCAGCCAGAGATGTTGGTACTCGACGAACCGACGAGCCGCGCTGGACGTCAGATCCGAGTCGGCGATCCGAGCGACGATAGAACAACTGCGCGAACGGATGACCATCGTCATCATCGCCCACCGGCTGTCTACGTTGAATATTTGCGACCGCCTGATGGTCATCCAAGATGGCGAACTCGTGGGATTCGACACCCCAGAGCTACTCGAGAGCTTCGTCGGACTTCTACCGGGAAGCGCTCGCTCTGTCCGGCCTTCGATGAATCGGATCACACAGCCCATTCAATGACTGCGGACGGTTCCTGCCCGACCAACCCAACGCCGCGTCGGTGCTCGACCGACTCTGCCACCACGCCCACATCGGCACCACCACCGGCGACAGCTACGGACTCACCCGCCGAACCACACGACGGGGAATGAACCTGCGAGGACTCGATGGCCACCAGCGAGGACATCAACTTGGCCATCGAAAGCGGTGCAGGAACGTACGACGCCCGGACTCAAGGCGACGAGTTTTCCGCCGGGGAGTAGGAGCACATCGGCGTTGCTCTTCAGCACCTGGTCCATGCTCGAGAACGGCGCGACGAGGGAGGCCATCTGCGGTTCGCTTCGAAACGGGCAACTCGTACTCCGAGGGCTCGACGAGACCGAGGTATCGCAACCCCGCCTGCGCACGTTGACGAGCAACGTCGAGATCGGCCGGGTGGACCTCGATCACGTTGTCGGCGTCAAGGAAGAGATCGTCGACTTGCCGCCGGTCCGCCATGAATGCATCAATCCCTTACCGCCGACGGCCGATACTACCGTCAGGCGTTTCGGAACCGCTAGAACTACCGTCGCCACTCGGCGATCGCATCCCTCACCAGCCAGGATTCCGCGGAGGAGCCACGACGTGAAGCAACACACGACAAGCCAAGGCGCCGTTCGACGACTCCGAGACGCTGCGTCTCGACACCGAGCGAGGGATCTTCCTGCCGCTTCATACCGTCGGCTCGTCAAGAGCCTGAACTCGCGGCTGGACCTGCACGACGAATCACCACGTGGGCGCTACCGAGACCTTCTCGACACCGACCCACACGCTGCGGTGTACCTCGCCAACTTCCAGACCGCCCGGGTTCGAATGCCCGTCGAGAACCTGCGGTGGTCCCGACTCGGCCTGGCGCTGACACCCGAGCTCAACCCGTTCGTCTGCGCCATCGTCGACAGCCGGAGCAGCGGCACGTCGGGGTATGAAGGATCGAGCATCGACGAGTACTACACGCGCTGGCAGCCCGCCTCGGTGGCCGAACTCCTGGGGCTTTCGGTCGACTCGTCGCCCGAACTTCGTCAACCGGCTGCAGCGGTCGGCCTTCCGTGGATGCCCGAAACGGAGAACGTCGACCCGGCGAATCGACTTGCCGTCGTCGATCGATGGGCCAGGGAGGAGTCGCTGCGGCACGGACGTCAGCTCGACAGCTCTCACGGCCACAAACTGTTCGGACCGGCCTCCGACGAACTCGGGAGGCTGGAGTATCAGCGCTACTGCGATCTGGCGGCGTCGATCGCACACAACGGCTACGAAGAATCCCTCTCCGAACCAATCGGCGTGCAACTCCTGATCGACGACTGCAACTGGGTCGGCTTGTCCACGGGCCAGGACTCCACCGTCTGGCAGCACTTGCCGCACTCGGAGTCGACCCCGTTCCGGTGGCGATCGACAAGCGCCCCGCGCTGGTTCATCGGAGCGACGTCGACGCCTGGCCAGGCGTGCGCAGCGGCCTGTACCACCCGAGGGAGGCGCTACGCCTGTTCGATCGAATCATGGCGGGCGAGCCTCCGGCAGGTATGCCGACCTTCGCGCCGCAGGGCGGCCCTGGTCTGGAACCGCGATGAGCGAAGCGGCTGAGTACGGTGAGCCACGATGACCGTGCGTATCGACCGGTGGACACCACCACGATGAGTCAGGGATGAACGAATCTGCTCTCGTGTCGGTGATCGTCCCGACATACGGCCGCCCGGACTTCCTCCACGAATCGGTGGCATCCATCCTGGGACAGACGCACCAGAACCTCGAGGTCCTCGTCGTGGACGACCATTCCCCCGAGCCGGTCGAGATCGACGTCGGCGACGGGCGCCTGACCCTGATCCGGCACCACCGCAACATGGGACCGGGGGCGGCACGGAACACCGGTCTCGCCCTTGCTCGCGGAAGATTCGTCGTGTTCCTGGATGACGACGATCTGCTCTCCGAGGATCGGATCGAGCGAGGAATCCGTGAGATTGGTGATGCGCGCTTCCATTCGTGTCCGCTCGAACGCCAACGACCGACGGTACGAGGGCGACATGCGTGAGACGCTCCATCACGCCAATCCACCATTGATACAGCAGGTGATGCTTCGCCGAGAGGATGCCTGCCAGTTCGACCCGCGCTGAGGGTCTCCGAAGACATCGACTGGTGGCTCCGCATGCGGGATCGAGCAGTGTTCGCCTGGTCGGCCGAACCGGGATTCTGGTATCGCACGCACGACACACCTCGCCCGGGAGTGAACCCGGAACTCCGATTCCGGTGCCGGCAGGTGGTGGCCCTGCGTCATGCAGCCGATTTGGATCGCCGCTCTCGCGCACACCAGTACAGTCGAGTGTCGGCGAGCGCAATGCTCGCTCGGCGGCGCAGTCAGACCTTGCTCTATTCGGTGCGCTCGCTGGTCAACTCGCCGAATTCGACCGCCGTCAGGCTGCTAATTCGCAGCCTGACCCCCACCCGGGGATGGGCGTCCTGAGGAACAACGCCTGCGACCACGAGTGGGTCGGACAATTCGACCACGGGCGAGCTCTGCTCTCGAGGTCCGCACGCCGGCTGCGACCGACTCCTGAGCGGATGTACGCTCGAGCGATGGCGGATGGCGAACAATACGACGCGACGGTCATCATCGCTGCCCGCAACGCTGGCTCGACCATCGATCAGCAACTCGAGGCACTCGCACACCAGCGAACGGACGTGAAGTGGGAACTCGTCGTGGTCGACAACGGGTCCGAGGACGACACCTCCCAAGTCGTTCGTTCGTGGGCAGGATCGATCCCCGATCTGCGAGTCATCGACCACCCGCCTCCCGGGGCAGCAGCCGCCCGAAACGCGGGCGCCAACATTGCCGCAGGGGAATTCCTCCTGTTCTGCGATGCCGACGACGTCGTGGAACCTGACTGGATCGACGAATTGGTGGCGGCCGTTCGAGAGGCCGACGTTGCGGCCGGCCGACTCGAAGTCGCTGCGCTCAATGACGCATCCGTCGTATCGTGGTACGACTCGTTCTCGGCCGCCGGGGTCGTCAGGGCACCGAACACGCTTCCCTGGGCGAGGACGGCAAACCTCGCGGTTCGACGCGAGATCTTCCAGAAGATCGGAGGATTCGACGAGTACTTCACAGGCGCCGCCGGCGAGGACATTGCGTTTGCCTGGTCCGTGCAGCTCGCGGGCCATTCGCTGGTCGACGCCCCGAGCGCCATCATCCACTACCGGCTTCGCGCCAACGGCGCGTTCCGTCGTTCGTCAGGCTCGTCGCTACGGCGAGGCGGAGGTGCTGCTGCACCTGCGCTTCGGTGATCGGGGAATGCCTCGTCGCACTCTCGCTCTCGCGGCGAAGTCCTGGGTGTGGCATCTCGTTCACCTCCCGACGTCGGTCAGGCGTCAGGACTACATGGTCCGGTGGCGCCGTGGCATGGCGAAGAACGTGGGCCGCATTGCCGGTTCGATCCGATATCGGCACTTCTATCCGTGACCAGTGGCCCGTCGAGCAACCGATCGCAGAGAGCCACCGGCGGGGACGACAGCGTGAAGTCGTCGCGGGCTCCGCTCAGGTTGGAACTGCAACGTGCCGATGAACCCAAGACCCCGGGCGCGATATGTACGCTCGCTCCGGACACGTCCCCTTTATGACCACCACATCACCTCTGCTCTCCGGCGTCAGGCGACGCCTGTGGATCGTCTTCCTGTTCGGGGTCGTGGGCGCCGTGCTCGGTGCAGCACCGCAGCCCCAGAAGGTCGAAGAGCAGGCGACTACCTTCGATGCCACAAACACGATGTTGGTCAACGACTCCGGTGGGTTGTCGTCGAGTGTGGGAGTGTCGCCGAACCAGGTAGTGATCCTCTCGACCGTCGGCGAAGTGCCAAAACGAGTTGCTGAGCAGATCGGCTTCGACGGCAATCCAGCAGAACTCTCGTCACAGGTCTCGGTGTCGTTCGATCAAGCAAGCGGAGCGCTCCTCTTCACCACTTCGCAGGACACCGCAGAACGGGCGGAACTGGTCGCGAACACGTTCGCCGACGTCACCAATGCCTACCTCGTGGAGCGGCAGGACATCGTCTACAACGAGCGGGTCCAGAAGTCGCGCGAACGGCTTGAGGGATTCGAGGCAGAACTCAATGCACTGACGGCACAACTGGCAGTAGACCCGGAGAATCCTGTGCTGCTTGGCCAGCGGGATGCCATCTCACGCGAGTACAGTCAGGCGTTCGAGCAGGACCGTTCACTCAGCACCGCTCCGAGCTTCCTATCGTTTACCACCCTGGAGCAGCGCCCGAGCCGTACCGGTGGTCGACCGAGGTCTGAGCGCCCCGACCGGGCGAAGCACACGCGCGGTCATGGGGCTCATCGCGGGTCTGGCCATTGGCACCGCAGTCGCGGTGCTCCTCGCTCGAGCCGATCGAAAGATCCGTTCCCGCGAGCAGGCTGAGGACATTCTCGGGATGCGCGCACGAGTGGAAATCCCGGTGGTGAAGACCCCGGACGGAACGGCAGGCGTCGTGGTGGTCCACGGCCGACACGACGTGCTCTCGGATTCCTACCGAACCCTCCGCAACGTGGTCACTTTCATTCAGAGCGGAGCCGAGCAGCTCCAACGCGCACATGTGACGGTGATCGTGTCACCCGGGCAGGGCGACGGAAAGACGGCGCTCGCCGCCAACCTCGCCGCTGCGTGGGTCGAGACAGGCCGTCGCACCATCGCCGTGAACACCGATTTTCGGCGTCCCCGACTCACGCAGGCCGTGAACGGAGAACCTCCGGCCGAGCTGCCATTCGATCTCGAAGAACTGGAGCTGATAGATCCGACACTCCTGCTCCGGCAGACCCGCCATTCGAAGCTGCTGATGCTCGACCTGAGTCCGATCGCCGCGCCGCCGAGCGAACTCGTCCGGTCGTCCGCGGTTCATCTGCCAACGCTGTCCGGAATTGCCGACGAGATCGTCATCGACACGTCCCCCGTCGGGCTCACAGCCGAGCCGCTTGAGGTGGTGCCGTTCGCGGACGTCATCATCTTGGTGGTCCGGCTCGGCCACACTCTGCTTGAAGACGCGGAGCGCACGCTGACACGGCTGCGGGACGTGTCGACCGCCCCGGTGATCCTTGCACTCACCGGGGTCAAGCCGAGCAGGGGCAAGTACGTCGAGTACGGCGACGATCGCCAACGCACCTCGTGGCCATGGCCGAGCCCCCGCATGAGAGACGACGGTTCGGCCACCCGGGCGGCCGAGCTCTCGTCGTCGTGACGGGACGTGCGACATGTCGGGCCGCCTGACCGAGGGGCTGGCCGTCGTCGCCGGCCTCAGCTATCTCGTACTGCTCGGCGCCGCCATCGGCTCGATGCCCTACGACGTGTGGGGTGTCCTCGTCGTGATCCCACCGCTCGGTCTGCTGGGCGTACTCGTCATCCGCACGATGTTCTCCGGCGAACTGATCACCCTACGAAACATTCTGTACGCGGGCCTTCTCGCCAAGCTCGTCGGTACGGCACTTCGGTACTGGGTCGGGTTCGAGGCGTACGCCGGCGGCATCGACGCCCAGCGCTACCATGACTTCGCCGTGCAGCGCTCGGCCGACGTGCGAGACGGCATGCTCACCATCTTCGACGTGGTCCCGACCGGCACGGGCACCCGCTTCGTCGAGAACGTCACCGCGTTCGTGTACACGCTCGTCGGGTCGAGCAAGATGGGCGGCTTCGTCGTGTTCGGTTTCATCGGCTACCTCGGTGTCCTTTTCTTCGTGAAGGCAGCGTGCATTGCGATCCCGGGGCTGGCGACGCACCGCTACGCAGCACTCTGTGCACTCGCACCGAGCCTCGCCTACTGGCCGTCGTCGATCGGGAAGGAGGCGCTGATGATCCTGGGAATCGGCATCGCCACCTTCGGCATTGCGAAGTTCCTCACGACGGGTGCCGTGCTGTGGCCACTCATCATGACTGCCGCCGCACTTGCCTTCACCGGAGCAATCCGACCCCACATCGCCGGCATCTGGGTCGCGGGCGTGTTCCCTGCGCTGATCGTGCTGTTCGTGAAGAACCAGCGCAGCGCTGCCGATGGGGTCGGGCGTGCGCGTCGCCAAGCGACGATGCTCATCGTCATCGGCGTGGCTGCGATCGGATTCGCCGTGCTGTCGCAGGCGGCGATCCGCTACCTGCCGAGCCTCGGTGACGACCAGAGCCTCACCGCAATCGTCGACGAGACGACACGGCGCACCGAGCAGGCGGGATCGGCCTTCGATCCGCCCAACATCACCAACCCGATCAACTGGCCCTACGCCGCCGTTCGCACGCTGACCCGGCCGTTGTTGATCGAGGCTGCGGCGCGGCGCAGTTGCTCACGGCGTTGGAGATGACGCTGCTGATCGGGCTGGGGATCCTCTCGTACCGGCGGCTGATGCACATCCCGAAGCTGGTCCTCACGGTCCCGTTCGTCACCTTCGCGATGACGACGCTCTTCGTCATGGGCTTGGCGCTCTCGAGCTTTGCGAACCTCGGCGTACTCGCCCGGCAGAAGGCGCTGGTGTTCCCGTTCCTCCTGCTGGTGGTGTGTCTCCCCGAACTCCCCCGCCGCCCGAAGCACGACCCGGAGGGCGAGCGTCAGAACAACTCGACGTCGCCGAGCGTGAGTCCCCAGTTGCTGAGCGGCGGCATGCCCAGGTCGTTGACCGCTCGCCACGTAAGCACCGGGCCGCCCCCCGGCAACGGCACGAAGCCCGACGACGACCTGTGGGCGCCGAGGCGGATGGCGTAGTCGGCGCCTGCCTCGCGGGCAGTTCGGGTGACGAGACGGTCTGCGCTCGCCGGATCGCCGAAGATTCCCACGACCGCCAGCTCGGTGGCCTCGCCACGACGGCGGCTCCTCACGATGACCGCCCCGTCGTCGCTCTCGATCACCCGGTAACCGAGCAGCGGCGTGCCGAACCGCCAGGCCAGGAACTCGTCGGTCGAGGTTCGTCCGGATCTCCCGGACGTCGACCGGGTCGGCACGCCAGCGCTCCAGCCACGACGTGGCGCCCCCGGCGTCGAGCCAGTCGAGCGACCGGTTCACCGACGTCGAGCGGCAGCGACCAGCGATCGGCCGGCACCTTGGAGCGCAACGCGCGTGACCGCTCCAGTCGGCCCAATGAAGCGCACCGCGGCGGGCAGCTGGCCGACCTCGCGCCAGCCCATCTTCAGATAGCCGGGCCGGCTCTGCGTCGTTCGGGGTGTTGAACACCAAGTCGACACCCTCTGCCCTCACCGACTCGAGCCCGTGCATCGTCAGCGCGCGGAACAGCCCGCGGCCCTGATAGTCGGGATCGGTGGCGGTGTCGACGGCCCGAACCGCCCGCAGCACCTGGCCGCCACGCACGAACTCCCAGCGCATCAGCGCCCGGAATGCGACCATGCGATCGCCGTCGACGGCCACCCACATCGGCGACGGACCGAAGCGGTTCTGGTCGTGCTTCCACGCGAACAGCTCGGGATAGCGGGGATCGTCATCGCTGCCGAGCGAACGGCGCAGCAGCGCGATGACGCGTCACGGTCGTCCGGGCTCGGCCGGACGGATGTCGAGTGCCGGCCGGCCGACGGCGCTGCCGGCAGCGGAGAGCGGCTCCTCGGCTCGAGCACAGGCGCTCGGCGGGCGCACGCTGCGTAGGCCGCCTCGATCTCGGCGACGGCGTTCGCGTACGTCGAACGTCGGGCGCCCGTGCTGCGAGCAGCATCGGCGAGACGCGCACGGAGCTCGCGGTCGGTCGGCCACCCGCTCGAGCGCGTCGGCCAGGCCGCCGCGTCGCCGGCGGAACGAGGAGGGCATCGACACCATCGGTGAACTCCTCGGCCATCCCGCCGACCGCCGTGGCGACGATCGGCAGACCGAGGGCGCAGCGCCTCCATGATCGCGACCGGCAGGCCCTCCCACTTCGACGCGAGCGTGAACACGATCGCACGCGCCGATCACCCGCGTGGCGTCGTCGCGGAAGCCGGTGAACGTGATCACGCCGGTCGCCCAGCCGAGCGAGTCGTGCAGCGCTCGCGATCTCGGCCTCCTGCGGGCCCTGGCCGACGGCGACGAGCCGCACCGGCACGTCGCCGGTCGGCCAGCAGCCGCGGCCGCGCCAAGCAGGTTCGGGTAGTCCTTCTGCGGCCGGAAGTTGGCGGCGGTGACCGATCACGAGCTCGTCGGGGCCGATGCCCGAGCTCGTCGCGCACGCTCGGCGGTCGGGCCCGCTCGGCGGCGACGCGCTCGACGTCGATGCCGTGCCGCAGCGTGATCGCCCGCTCGCACCCGGCCCCGCATCGAGCCGCGCACCTCGTCGGTAACGGCGAACGTGCGCGTCGTCCCACCGGCTCGTGAGCCGGTTGAGCCAGCGCGTCGGCAAGCGATGCGTCTCCCACCGGTTGTGCTCGGTGGTCACCAGGCCGGGCCGGTCGCGCCGACGCATCGACCGCACCGCCAGCTCGCGCCACCGAACCCGGCAGCGGCGAGTGGACGTGCACCACGTCGTAGTCGCCCGTCGCGGATCAGCGTCGCCAGGCGCGGGCGGCCAGCGGCAGATCGTTGCGTGTGTGCTCAGACAGTGCGTGCGCACACCGGCCGCTTCGAGCTCGCCGGCCAGGTGGTCCTTCCACGGGAGCACGTAGGCGCACTCGAACGTGAACCGCTCGCGGTCGTGCGGCGTCGCCGCGGCGACGAGCAGTCGTTCGGCGCCCCCGGGGCCCAGGCCCTTGATCACCCACAGGACCTGCACGCCACATGGTGACGGAACTTACGCCCGGCATCGAGTGCGACGGACAGCCCGGTAGGCTCGCTAGCCGATGCAAGATGGTCGTGACCGGCGGGGCAGGGTTCATCGGGGCGAACCTGTGCCGACGGCTGCTCGCCGACCGACGGCTCGACGTGGTCGCGTGATCGACGACCTCTCGACCGGCAACCGCGCCAACCTCGACGGGCTCGACGCCGACGCCTCACGTTCGTCGAGGGCACCATCCTCGACGACGACGCCCTCGACCGGGCGTTCGCCGGCGCCGACGCCGTCGTGCACCTCGCCGCGCTCGGCAGCGTGCCGCGCAGCGTCGCCGACCCGCTCGCCAGCCACCACGCCAACGCCACCGGCACCGTGATGGTGCTCGAAGCCGCCCGCCGCCACGGCGACCTGCACACCGATCGTCGCCAGCAGCTCGCAGCGTCTACGGCTCGCAACCCGATCCTGCCCAAGCACGAAGACCTCGCCACCCGGCCCCTCTCCCCCTACGGCGGCAGCAAGCTCGCCACCGAGGGCTACACGCTCGCCTGGGGCTCCAGCTACGGCCTGCCCGTGCTCGCGTTCCGGTTCTTCAACGTGTTCGGCCCGCTGCAGCCCGCCGGCCACGCCTACGCCGCGGTCATCCCCGCCTTCGTCGACGCCGCGCTCGCGCGGCGAGCCGCTCACCGTGCACGGCGACGGCACCCAGAGCCGCGACTTCACCTACGTCGGCACCGTCTGCGCCACGATCACCGACGCCCTGCTCCGCACGCGTCACCAGCGACGAGCCCGGTCAACCTCGCGTTCGGCAGCCGCATCACGCTGCTCGACACGCTCGAACTGCTCGAAGGCATCCTCGGCCACCCGATCGAGCGCAACCACGTCGAGAACCGCAAGGGCGACGTCCCCCACAGCCAGGCCGACAACACCCGGCTGCGGGCGCTGTTCCCCGACATCGAGCCGGTCCCGTTCCCCGACGGGCTCCGCACCACCGTCGACTGGATGCGCGCCGAGCACGCCCGCCAGACAGGCTGAGCGTGCGACGCAGGGTCTGACCCCGCGTCTCATTCAGGGTGTCGTCAAGATGCCGCCGGTTGCCGGGACGGGTGGGTGATACTTGGGGCTTCTATGTCGCAGACCAGGCGGAACACGATCAGCTACAACGACACGATCGCGGTCGCCGTCGTCTCGGCCATCTCGGCCGTCCTCGCCCTCTTCTCCGACGCCTCCCCCACCGGCACCACCGGCACCGACATCGTCCTCGTCGCCGCTCTCGCCGGCTTCGTCACCTGGCTCGGTGCATCAGCCGCCTGGTGGGCGCTCATGGCCGGGTCCGGCATCGCCCTCGTCGGGGCGCTCCCCGGACCGTTCGTCTGGATCATCCTCGCCACCATCGCCTTCACCACCAGCGCCTGGATCGGATGGGACCGCGCCAACCAACCGATCGTCCGCACCGTCATCGCCGCCGCCGTCGTGCAGGTCTCGCTGCGGCTGGAATGGAACGAGTTCTTCCTCTCCTCCGCGATCATCGCCGCCGCCGCGATGGGTGTCGTCGGCATCTCCGGCTACGTCCGGCGCCGCAAGTACGTCCGCAAGCGCATCATGTGGAGCGCCGTCGGCGTCGGGGCGCTCGCCGCCAGTCGCCATCGCCGGGCTCGGTGTGGCCGCCGTGCAGGCCCGCACCACCGCCCGCGACGGCTACCTCGGCCTGCTCGACGGGCTCGAATACCTGCAGGACGGCAAGGTCACCGAAGCGAGCGGGGTCCTCACCCAGGCCTCCGAGGACCTCGCCGACGCCGAGAGCACGCTGAACAGCCCGCTGACGCAGATGGCCCGCTTCATCCCGGGTGTCGCCCAGAACCGCAACGTCGGCGTCGACGTCCTCGCCGATGCCGCCGTCGCCGCCGAGTCGGCCGCCACCACGCTGCAGTTCGTCAACCTCGACCAGCTCACCGTGACCAACGGCGTCATCGACATCGGCGCGCTCGCCGCGCTCGAAGCACCCCTCGACGACCTCGACGAGACCGTCAGCGCGCTCAGCGACACGCTCAGCAGCGCCGAATCGGACTGGCTCGTCGCCCCGCTGCAGTCACGACTCGACACCGGCATCCGCCGCGCCGACCAGGCCGCCCACCAGGCCAAGGCCACAGCGGCCGCCGCCCGGATCGGGCCCGCCCTCCTCGGCGCCGACGAACCGCGCACCTACCTCCTCGCCTTCGTCAACAACGCCGAAGCACGCGGCACCAGCGGGCTGATGGGCAACTGGGTCGAGATCACCGTCGACAACGGCCGCATCGAGGTCACCAACAGCGGACGAACCGCCGACCTCCAGGTCCCCGGCCTCAGCACCCTCGAACTCGACATGAGCGACGAGTACATGCAGCGCTACATCCCGTACGGCGCACAAGTCAGCAACAGCGACGGCGACATCGGCGTCGCCCAGAAGTACTGGGCCAACGTCACCATCCCCGCCGACATGCCGAGCGTCGGCAACCCGATGGCGCAGATGTACGAGGCGGCCACCGGCCGCGAGGTCGACGGCGTGTTCGTCATCGACCCCGCCGGCATCGCCGGCCTCCTGGAGATCACCGGCCCGGTCGAACTGCCCGACATCGGCCAACGCATCGACTCGAGCAACGCCGAGGAGTTCCTGACCCTCGGCCAGTACGAGTTCGCCGAGAACGAACGCGAAGACCTCCTCACCGCGGTCACCGACGCCACCATCGACAACGTCTTGAACTCGACGCTGCCGGCGCCGCAGCAGATGGCAGCCGCGCTCGCCCCCGCGGTCCTCAACGGGCACATCTCGGGATGGGTCACCAACCCCGCCGAACAGGAACTCCTCGACCTCGTCGGCATGGACGGCTCGCTGCCGAACATCCGCATGAGCGGCGAGGACGCACTCGCCGTCGTCAACATCAACCGCAGCGCCAACAAGATCGACAGCTTCCTCGAGCGCACCATCGAGTACCGCCCGGTCGTCGACCAGCAGACCGGCAAGGCGACCGCGACGCTGACCATCTCGATGACGAACACGGCGCCGACCACCGGATACGACGACTACGTCATCGGCAACCGGGTCGACCTCCCCACCGGCACCAGCCGAACGATCCTCGACGTCTACACCCGCCTCGGCGTCGACGCCGCGCAACTCGACGGCGAGGACATCGCCCCGTACACCGTCCCCGACCTCGGCTACAACGTCCACACCACGGTGGTCGTGATCCCACCCGGCGAGACCGTGGTGATGGAACTCGAACTGTCCGGCGACATCGGCCGAGGCGCCTACCAACTGCTGTACCGGCCGCAGCCGCTGCCGAACCCCGACACGTTGATCGTCGACGCCCAGACCTCCGGCGGCGACGAGATCTTCGAGTTCGAGGGCACCCTCGAACGCCGCAGCGTCCTCAGCGCCGACGGCGTCACGGCCTGGCGCTGACCGCCCTCTCGGCCCTGGCCGACAGTACGGACACGACCGCCACGGCCAGCCCGAACGACACCGCCGCGGCCACTGCCGCAGCGAGCCACGCGGCGCTGCCGGTCGATGCGATGCCACCCGTGCGGGCCATCACGGCCACCGCCACCGCCCCGATCGCGGCGACCGCCACCGCCGCGGCGTTGCGTCGGGATCGGGCGGACGGCATGCACCAGCGGCAGCAGGGCCACGGCCCACCAGGCGAACAACGCACCGACGAGCGCGCTCTGGCGACCCGCTCGCGCCGAACATCCCGGCCCACAGCACCGACGCCGCGGCCACCGCATACCACTCGAGACCGACCTGTCGACGGCCCACCAACTCGAGCACGACCACCACGACCGGCATGATCGCGGCGACCGGGATCTGATCGGTCTCGGGAACACAGAGGTAGATCGCAACCAGCGCAGCGACGATCGTCAGCGGCGCCACGCCGGGAATCGGAAGCAGCTCGCGGACGGCAGGAAGCAGGTCGGCCAATGCGAGCGCCACCAGGATCGTCGCCGCGGCTGCCCACCAGCGCGACGAATCGCCGAGCCCCGACGGCCCGTACGTGGCGACGACCACCGCCAGACCGATGCCCGCTGCGAGCGCCCGACGGCGCGACGTCGCCACGTCCGCGGCGTCGACCTCGTCGGCGGCGTCGGGCTCCGGAGGCGGGCCGACGTCGGACTCGCTCACGCTCGTGCCGACCCGATCACGTCGCAGATCCAGGCCACCTCGTCGTCGGAGATCCACGACCCCGACGGCAGGCTCAGGCTCTGCGCGAACAGTCGCTCGGCCACGCCGCCACCCACCACCGGGTTCGACGCGAACACCGGCTGGAGGTGCATCGGCTTGAACGAGTACCGCGCCTCGATCCCCGCCGAACGCAGCGCGTCGAGCACGTCGCCGGGCGTCGCACCGAACGACTCGTCGAACACGACCGTCGTCAGCCAGTGGTTCGGCTCGCACCCATCGGGGATGTGCTGGAATCCGACGCCGCCGAGCTCGCCGAGGATGCGTTCGTACCCGGCACGGACCCGTCGACGACCGGCGATGCGATCGGTGAGGGTTCGCAGCTGGCCCCGGCCGACCGCCGCGTTGAGATTGCCCATCCGATAGTTGAGGCCGATGTCCTCGTGCTCGTACCACGGCACCGGCTGGCGGGCCTGCGTGCTCAGGTAGCGCGCATGCGACACGATCGACGCGTCGTCGCTCATGATCGCTCCCCCGCCGCCCGTGGTGACCATCTTGTTGCCGTTGAACGACAGCACCGCCACCCGCCCCTGGCGGCCCGCGTGCACGCCGTCGCGGAACGCACCGATCGCCTCGGCCGCATCCTGCACCAGCGGCACACCGTGCGCCGCACACACCGCGGCAATCCGCTCGCCGTCGGCCACCGACCCGTACAGATCGACCGACACCACCGCAGCTGCCTGCTCGCCGGCGCGGGCCCGGCGCGTCAGTTCCTCGTCGAGGAGATCGGGATCGAGATGCCACGTCTCGGGATCGCAGTCGACGAAACACGGCCGGGCACCCAGGTAGGTGACGGCGAAGGCACTCGCGCCGAACGTGAGGGAGTTGACCAACACGTCGTCGCCACGATCGACGCCCACCGCCATCAGCGCCAGATGCAGCGCAGCCGTACCGCTCGACAGCGCCGCAACCGCGGACGCACCCGTCAGTTCGGCGAGTTCCGCCTCGAACGCATCGATGTCGGGGCCGGCCGGCGCGACCCAGTTGGAGTCGAACGCCGCCAGCAACAGCTCACGCTCCTGCGGCCCCACCTCCGGCGGCGACAACAGGATCTTCCAGGACGACGTTGCGCTCACCCGACCAGTGTGTCAGCTCGCGGAGTTGGGATGGCGGCCAACAGCAGCGAGACTCGGCAGATGCCTCGGAGCCTGCGGATCCTTGCCGTCTGCACGCACAACCGAACCCGTTCGGTGATGATGGGTGGCCTCCTCGAAGATCACGCACGTGGCAGGCGGCTCAACGTTGCCGTCAGATCGGCCGGCTTCTCCGAGGCAGGCGGCGAACTCCCCACCGACAACGCCGTCCGCTTCCTCGAGCGCCGCGGCATCGACGTCTCCGGCTACCTGAGCCATTACCTGTCCGGCCCCGGGGTGACGGGCGCCGATCTCATCGTCGCCGCCGAACACAAGCATGTGGTCGCCATCGCCGGACGCTGGCCCGAGGCGTACGACTACACCTTCACGCTCCCCGAGATCGTCGAGCTCGGCGAACGTGTCGGCGCCCGCGGCCGGCGCACGCACCTCGAGTGGCTCGCGGCGCTGCATGCCGAACGGCCCGACCCGCTCGGTTACCTCGACACGACGGTCGGCGAGATCGACGACCCCACCGGGCGCTCGCCGGCCACGTGGTCGGCGTGCTTCACGCAGATCGACGACCTCACGGCTCGATTGATCGCCCTGCTCGGGTGACACCTGCCATGATCGGTTGCCGATGACGGGTATCGGAGCCGGGGGCACATGCCCGACGTGAAGCAGATGGTCAAGCGGACGGGCCTGGTGCTCGACCGGCTGATTCCCCCGCCCGCCGGGATCACGATCCTCATCTACCACCGCGTCGGTGGTGGCACCGACAGCGAGGTCGACCTCGACCCCGCCATGTTCGACCGGCAACTCGAACACCTCGCCGAACACCACCGGGTGCTCTCGCTCGATGCCGCGGTCGCCGAACTCAGCGCCGGCACCTCCGACGGCTGGGCCGCCGCCGCACCGTCCGACCGGCGCGCGACCAGCGCCGGAGCGGACGGCCGCCGCGGCGTGGTCATCACCTTCGACGACGGCACCGCCGACTTCACCGACGTCGTCGTGCCCGCGCTCGACCGCCACGGCCTGCCCGCCACGCTGTTCGTCGCCACCCACTACGTCGACGAGCAGGCCGACTTCCCGTGGGGAGCGCCCCCGACATCGTGGTCGGCGCTCCGCGACTCGCTCACGAGCGGCAACGTCACCATCGGCTCGCACACCCACGCCCACTGGCTGCTCGACCGGCTCGACGCCGCCACCACCACCGCCGACCTCGACCGATCGATCGAACTGATCGGCGAACACCTCGGCGTGGACGCCCGGCACTTCGCCTACCCCAAGGCGGTGCCCGGCTCGCCGTCGGCCGAGATCGCCGTCCGGCAACGGTTCGCCAGCGCATCGCTCGCCGCCAGCCGGGTCAACCGGCCCGGCCACACCGACCGCCACCGGCTCTGGCGCACACCGATCCAACGCAGCGACGGCTTCGACACGTTCGCGCTGAAGGCCGACGGCGGGCCTCCGCCTCGAAGGCGAGCTGCGGTCGCTCACCGCCCGCGCCCGCTACCGGGGCGCCGACCGGTGACACGTCGATCGCTGATCCGCCGCCGCGTGACTCGCAGCGAGCCGAGAGTCGTCCACATCACCACCACCGACATGAGCCTCGACTGGCTGCTCGGACCGCAGCTGCAGGCCTTCGCCCGCGCCGGCTACGAGGTCATCGGCATGTCGGCGGCCGGGCCCCACGTCGCCAACCTCGACGCCATGGGCATCCGCCACGTCGACGTGCCCGCCTTCACCCGCTCGAACAACCCGCTCCACGACCTGCGCGCGTTCGGCCAGCTCCTGCGGCTGCTCCACTCGCTGCGCCCCGACATCGTCCACACCCACAACCCGAAGCCCGGCATCCTCGGCCGCATCGCCGCGCCGCCTCACCCGAACCCCACTCGTCGTCAACACCCAGCACGGCCTGTGGGCGCAGCCGACCGATCGCTGGCAACGCCGGATCCCGGTGTACGCGGCCGAGCGCATCGCCGCCGCGTTCGGCGACGTGGAACTCGTCCAGAATCCCGAGGACGTCGACACCCTCGTCGACACGCTGCACATCCCGGCCCGCAAGGTTCGCCTGCTCGGCAACGGCGTCGACCTCACCCGCTTCGACCCCGGCGCAATCACGGCCGCCGCTCGCACGCAGCTGCGCACCGAATGGGGCATCGCCGACGACGAGGTCGTCTGCCTGCGTGGTGGGTCGCCTGGTTCGCGAGAAGGGTATCGTCGAGCTGCTCGAGGCGGCTCACGACCTCCACCGGCGCGGCGTGCCTGCCCGGTTCGTCGTCGTCGGCCCGACCGACCCCGACAAGAGCGACGCCATCGACCCCGCCGTGTTCGAGAACGCCGCGACCGACGGGGTGGTGCTCACCGGCACCCGGACCGACATGCCCGAGTGCTACGCCGCTGCCGACCTGTTCGTCACCGCGAGCTGGCGCGAGGGATTCCCGCGCAGCGCCATGGAGGCCGCCTCGATGGGCCTGCCGACCGTGGCGACCGACATCCGCGGCAACCGCCAGGTGATCGCCGACGGCGAGACCGGCATGCTCGTTCCCGTACGCGATCCGGAGGCGATCGCCGCTGCGGTCGAGCGGCTCGTCGGCGACGCCGGACTGCGTTCGACGATGGGCGCGGCCGCCCGTGAACGCGCCGCCGCCGAGTTCGACCAGCAGCGCATCATCGACCGCACGCTCGACGCCTACCGAACCCTCCTCGCTGACCGCAAGGGGTCGTCCGATGCGACCCCGATGCGAAGAGTTGTCAGCGGTTGGCGGGGAGTTCGTGCATGGTGACGCCCTCGGCGTGATCGACGCCCGAGCGCGAGAGCACGGCGGGGACGGTCTCCAACACGATCCGGAGGTCACCGAGCAGGCTCCGCGTCCGCACGTACTCCACGTCGAGCGCCAACCGCTCGGGCCAGTCCACTGCGTTTCGGCCGCGCACCTGGGCGAGCCCGGTGATGCCGGGGCGGACCTCGAAGCGCTCGTACTCGTCGCCGACGAACCGGTCCCAGTAGTGCACGGGTAGCGGCCGCGGCCCCACCAGCGTGATCTCGCCGCGCAGCAGGTTCCACAGCGACGGCAGCTCGTCGAGGCTCGTGGCGCGGACCCACCGGCCGACCCGCGTCAGGCGCTCGCGTCGAACTCCGGCGCCTCACGACCCGGCTTCGGATGGCGCATCGAGCGGAACTTGAGCAGCTCGAACGGTCGCCCGGCGAGGCCGAGCCGGCGCTGCCGATAGACCACACCCCGACCGGCCGACACGCGGGTTGCGGCGGCCACCCCGGCCAGCAGCGGCGACAGCACCACGAGGCCAACCGCGGCAACGGCGACATCGACCAGCCTGCGGACCCGGTCCGACGGGCTCACGGTCGCACGTCGAGGGCTCGAGCAGGCACACCGACGACCGTTGCGCCCGGCGCCACGTCGTCGATCACCACGGCGCCGGCACCGACGATCGCTCCGGCGCCGATCGTCAGCCCGGGCAAGACCCGGGCACCGAGCCCGATGAAGGCGAGGTCGCCGATCGTCACACCGCCGCCGATCGCGGCCCCGGGCGCGACGTGGACGAACTCGCCGACCCGGCAGTCGTGATCGATCGATGCGTTCGTGTTGACGATCGTTCCGGCGCCCAATTCGGTCGCTGCGTTGACGACAGCCCCCGGCAACAGTTGGACACCGTCACCGCACGACGCCGTTCGCGAGATCATGGCAAAGCGACTGACAGTATGAGTGACGAGATGACCACTCTCCGTCAATCTTTTCGTGACATCTCGCCGGGTCGCGATTGTCGCCAATTGCAACACACAAAGTGATATTCAACATACTCTCCGTGATATTCTTCACGTCGGACTCCGTCCCGAGGACCGGCACGCCGAGGCCTGCGATCCCCGTTCCGTCCGCGCTCACTGCCCCGACGACCTCGAGATCGCCCATGTCACGGAGTGCTTCGAGGCACACTCGGGCATGGCCGCCGGCGCCGATCAGCAGAACCTGGCGGTTGGTAGGGGTGTGCACTGCCCCATCGTAACCGTCCCCGTCGAGTCGCTCCGGGAGACCCTCCGAGCATCGTCCAGGCATCGTCCGGACATCGTCTGGGAAGTGTCAAGGCTTCGACAAACCCCTTTCCTTCCGACGGCTGGGTGCGCTAGCTTGCAGGTACGGACACTCACGGACAGTGAGCAGAGCAAGGCGGGAATGACGTGGACGTTGGGAGCGAGGCGCTGAAGACACCCGTCGCCGAGCCGCGCCACCGGTTCAACGCAAAGCACGTGGTCGTCATGGTTTCAGACCTGGCGATCTGGCCGGTGTCGCTTGCGATCGCAACGAGTTTCTACGGGAACAACCCGACCGAGGCGCCATTGCCGCTACTGGCGGCAACGGCGATCGCCGCGCAGCTCGTGTTCGGATTCGCCACCGGGCTCTACCGCGGCCACTTCAAGCGCTTCAGCTTCGACGAGGCCGGTGCCGTGGCGGTCACGGCGGGCGCCGTCGGCGTCCTGCTGATCGCCGTCGAATTCGTCGTTGCGAACGAGGGTCGGGCCGGACAGATCCTCGTGATGGCGACGTCGCTCGCCGCCTGCTTGATGTTCGGCCATCGCTACCTCCGGCGGGTTCGGGCCGAACGCATCGCCGCTGCTGCCAACGCCGACAAGATGCCCGTCATCGTGTTCGGTGCCGGCGACGGCGGCTACCGGGCGATCAGCGCCATGCACGCGGTTCGCTCGAGCCTGTACCGCCCGGTCGCGCTGATCGACGACGACCCGGCCATGCGCCACCACCGCATCGGCGGATTGCGGGTCGAGGGCACCTCGGCCGACCTCGAGCGGCTCGCCCGCAAGTACGGCGCCGAGGCGGTGCTGCTCGCCATCCCGTCGGCATCGGGCGAGGAACTCAGCCGTCTGAACGCCATCGTGCGCGACGCCGGGCTCGAAACGCTCGTGATGCCGCCGGTGCAACGGCTGGTCGGCGAGGGCAGCCCCCGTGAGTTCACGCACTATCGCGACGAAGACATCCTCAATCGTCGGATCGTCGACATCGACCCGGAGTCCGTGAGCGACCTCGTCGCCGGGAGCCGCGTGCTCGTCACCGGCGCCGGTGGCTCCATCGGTTCCGAACTCGTCCGCCAACTCGCCGCACTCGGACCCGCCAGCCTGGTCGCGCTCGACCGCGACGACTCGCTGCTCCACCACGTCGTCGCATCGCTCACGGTCGAACAGCGCGGCCTCTGTACCCCGGTGATCGCCGACATCCGCGACGCCGACCGGCTCGACGACATCTGGGCCCGCCATCGCCCCCAAGTCGTGTTCCACGCTGCAGCCCTCAAGCACGTGCCCGCCCTGGAAGGCGCGCCGAGCGAAGGGTGGAAGACCAACGTCGTGGGCACCGGCAACGTCCTCGAGGTCTCCGAACGCCATCTTGTCGAACGGGTCGTCAACATCAGCACCGACAAGGCCGCCAACCCGGAGAACGTGCTCGGCTACACCAAGCGCATCGCCGAACGGCTCACGGCCGCCAGCGCCCGGCGCACCGGCCGACCGTTCGTGTCGGTGCGATTCGGCAACGTCATCGGAAGTCGCGGTTCGGCGATCGAGACCTTCGAGATGCAGATCCGCAACGGTGGCCCGGTCACCATCACGCACCCCGACGTCACCCGCTACTTCATGGCGGTGCGCGAGGCAGTCAGGCTCACGATGCAGGCCGCCGCGATCGGGCGGCCCGCCGAAGTCCTCGTGCTCGACATGGGCACGCCGGTGAGGGTGCTCGACGTCGCCCGCCAGCTCATCGAGCGGTCGGGGGCGAACGTCGAGATCACCTACACGGGCCTGCGCCCGGGCGAGAAGATGCACGAAGTGCTGCTCGGCAACGGCGAAGCGGCCAACCGCCCGCTGCATCCGATGATCGACCACGTGTCGGTCCCGGCGCTCGATCTCGTCCACGGACTCGACGCCTGCGCAGCAGCCAAGCTCTCACCACTCACCATCGATGGTCTCATGACCGTTGCATATTCCACACAGAAGACCCACAATGTCATCCTGGGAGATTCTCACCAGGCGGACGAATATGGACCTACCTCGAGGAGGACCACATGAAGAAGCTCATTCTCGCACTTGCGACCGTCGCATTCATCGGCATCGGCGGATCGGCGGTATCTGCGCAGGACTCCTCCCACTCCGTTGCCGAATGGCCCGCGTCCCGGTTCCGGCCGTGTGTGCGGAGCTGGAACGGTCGACGGCGACCGCATTCCCGAGAATCTGCGTCGACTTCTACGTCGAGGAGCAGGTGCTGCCCCCGGTCACCACGACCACGACGTGCCCGTCACCGTTCCGGCAGGCAGCCTGCCTCGGACCGGCTCGGGTGTGTCGCCGATCCTCGGCATCGGTGCGCTGATGCTCGTCGGTGGCGGCATCGTCGTCGTCGCCACTCGTCGGCGCTCGACCTCCACGGCGCCGTCCACCTGAGCGACTGCCGGGACCTTCCGGCGACACAGGCGCGCGTCGTCCTCGAGCTTCGCGTGCCGACGGAGAGACTCGAACTCTCACTGACGGCGACCTAAACGCCGTGCCTCTGCCAGTTGGGCTACGTCGGCCGGTCCCCGAACAGTAACGCCAGCCCACTCCCGCTCCACACCCGTATGCTGTGAGCGATGTACGCGCCAGGTGCGCACATCGCTCACAACGGACGGGCGTCGTACCCTGGCTCGGTGCGATCACGGGCGCTGGATACTGGAACTGATCGGATGGGCGGTCGTCGCGCTCGTCGGCACCATTGCGCTGACCCAGGCGTTCGGCTGGACAGCGACTCGAAACGTCGCCATCGTCCTCTCGCTCACGCCATACCTCGCACTCCTCCTGGTACCGGTCGCGCTGGTCGCCGTGTGGCAACGGCACCTGTACCTCCTCACCGCCTGCGGAGCGATCGGCCTCGGGATCCTCGTCCTCGCCGCGCCGATGGCCTTCCCCGACGACCAACCGGATCCGGTCGCCGATGCCGTCGGTCTGCGGGCTGCGTCCGTCAACCTCCTCTACAGCAACGACCGCATCGACGACGTCGTCGCGACGCTCCACGACCTCGCCCCTGACGTCATCGTCTTCAACGAGTACACCCCCGAACATCAGTCGACCCTCCAGGGTTCAACGCTCGCCGACGACTACCCGTACCGGATCGACCGCACCGATCGCTACGCGGGCGGGATCGCGGTGTGGAGCCGCGAGCCGGTGACCGTCGGCGAGGCACCCGACACCTACAACCACAGCCTCGACCTCACCATCGAGGGCCCCGACGGCGACGTCCGCCTCGTCGCGATGCACGTGCCGACGCCCCTGATCAGCTTCGAGAACTGGCAGCGCGACCTCGCCACCGCGGCCCGGATCGGGAGCGACGCGACATCACCGACACTGGTGATCGGCGACCTCAACGCCTCGTACTGGCATCCCGACTTCCGCGAACTGCTCGATGCCGGACTCGTCGACGCGCACATCGCGCACGGCCAGGGGTTCTCGTCGTCGTGGCCGGCCGGCAAGACGATCCCGCCCGCCTTCGTTCGTCTCGACCATGCGCTCACCACCGCAGGCCTCGTGTCGACCGACGTGGCCGACTTCGAGATCCCCGGCAGCGATCACCGGGGCTTCGTCGTCACCGTTGCGCCAGCTCGGCCAGCAGCGCCCTGAACGCCCGGCCTCGGTGCGAGATGGCGTTCTTCGCCTCCGTGCCCATCTCGGCGAACGTCGCTCCCCCACCCTCGTCGGGCTGGAACACCGAGTCGTAGCCGAATCCGACCGCCCCGCGTTCCTCGGTGGTGATCACGCCGGGACACACGCCCTCGACGTACAGCTCGGAACCGTCGGGCCACACCACGATCGCCACGGTCTTGAAGGCCGCGCGCCGATCGTCGACGCCCTCGAGATCGGCGAGCAGCTTGTGGCGGTTGTCGGCGTAGCTGCAGCCCTCACCGGCATAGTGCGCGGCGTCGACGCCGGGCGCTCCGTCGAGCGCATCGACCTCGAGCCCGGTGTCGTCGGCGACAGCCGGCAGACCGGTTGCCTCACACAGCGCGACCGCCTTGAGCCGGGCGTTGCCGACCAACGAGCCGGCGTCCTCCACCACGTCGGGAACACCGGCGGGACGAGGTAGCAGGTCGACGACACCCGCGAGCAGTTGCTGGATCTCGACGACCTTGTCCGGATTCGCCGAGGCACACACCAGCTGCATCATCGAACGGCCTCAGCGAGCAGGACGCGCCGACGGCGGTGTCGCGATGGCGGCCGCTTGCAGATCCGCGATCTGGAGGAGGCCGCCCTCGGCGAGCGCCACGAGCGCATCGAGTTCCTCACGGGAGAACGCCATGCCCTCGGCCGTGCCCTGCACCTCGACGAAGCGCGCCTCGCCGCCGGCGATCGGGCGCAGCATCACCACGTTCATGTCGACCTCGGCGGTGCTGTCCTCCACGTACGGCAGGTCGAGCACCGGAGTGCCGCCGACGATGCCGACGCTGATCGCCGTGCAGAACGAGTGCAGCGGATTCGCCGGCAGATCACCGCGCTGCACGACCCGCTCGAGCGCATCGTGCAGGGCGACGAAGCCACCGCAGATGCTCGCCGTGCGGGTGCCGCCATCGGCCTGCAGCGCGTCGCAGTCGACGATGACCTGACGCTCACCGAGCGCCTTCATGTCGCAGGCCGCGCGCAGCGACCGGCCGATGAGGCGTTGGATCTCGACGGTCCGGCCGCTCTGCTTGCCGCGGGCGGCCTCGCGGTCGATCCGCTCGGGCGACGCGCCGGGAAGCATCGAGTACTCCGCGGTCACCCAGCCCTTGCCCGAGTTGCGCATCCACCGTGGCACGTCCTCGTCGATCGAGGCGGTGCACAGCACGCGGGTCTTGCCGAACGACACCAGGCACGAGCCGTCGGCCATCTCGGTGAAGT
Source organism: Ilumatobacteraceae bacterium (assembly GCA_963829585.1). Taxonomy (GTDB): domain Bacteria; phylum Actinomycetota; class Acidimicrobiia; order Acidimicrobiales; family Ilumatobacteraceae; genus Sva-07. The sequence continues at coordinate 50,283 of CAWHJD010000016.1, forward strand.
CGCGTTCGAACGTGATCGGTCGCAGCTCGTCGTTGCTGCGTCCATCGGGGCGGGCCATGGAGGTCTCCATTCAGGGGTGTGGTCGGGATGGTCGTGAGTGTCGGTCCAGGGTGCCACGCGATGTGTCCAACACATGCGTGTACGTCGTTCATGACGCGGGCGATCGCCACGACTCCGTGTGGTCGAGTTCGGGCCCGAGCAGCTGGGCGCCGAGCTCGCGGAACGTGTCGACGTCGCCGCTCGACACGAACCGGTGGCGGCCGACCCGGTCGTCGTCGCGCAACAGGCCGAGTTCGCCGAGACGATGCATCACCTCGAACGCGGTCTCGTCGGCCGAACTGACGAGCGTCACCTCCGACCCCATGACGTCACTGATCGTGCGGGCGAGGAACGGATAGTGGGTGCACCCCAGCAGCAGCGCGTCGACGGCGGCCTCCCGGATCGGGGCGAGCAGCCGTTCGGCGAGCACCATCACCTCGTCGCCGCTGGTCTGGCCCCGCTCGACGAACTCCACGAACCCGGGGCAGGCCGCGCTCGTCAACGACACGGGAGCTCCGGTCTCGACGACCGCGTGGAGATACGCGCCCGACGCCATCGTGCCGACGGTGCCGATGACACCCACTCGACCGGTGACCGTGGTCTGCACGAGGGCGCGGGCCCCCGGCGCGATCACGTCGATGACGGGAACCGGGAGTTCGTCACGCAGGTCGTCGAGGCCGGCCGCCGTGGCCGTGTTGCAGGCGACCACGATCGCCTTCGCGTCGTAGTCCTCCACCAGGCTCCATGCCAGTTCGTGGGCGTACGCCCGGACATCCGCGAGCGGCTTGGATCCGTACGGATAGCGGCCAGTGTCGCCGATGTACACGAGATCTTCGGCCGGGAGCAGGTCGATCGTCGCCCGGGCGACGGTCAGGCCGCCGAACCCGGAGTCGAACATCCCGATCGGCCGATCCACGGGTGTGCAGCCTACGGCAGTCGTCCGGCGCCGAGTGGACGCCGGACGACGGGTGTCAGATCACGGTACGGGTGTGAGCACCTTGTCGATCATGAACAGGTTGCCGTTGCTCGCCGGCGCCGTCTCGTACAGGATGTGGGCGTCGCCGATCATCGCGAGGTACGGGGTCGAGGCGGTGGCGATGGGCTGGGGACCACCGAACAGCATCTCCAGCTCCGGCGGATCCAGATCGAGCAGATCGGCCAGCGTGTACCTGCCGTCTGCCGCGTGGGCCAGGAGCAGCTCGTTCAAGGTCTTCTCGTTGACGGGCCCACTGCCCGCTTCGAGGCTCTCACGAGCGGCAGTGACGGCATCGTTGGTCGGCGCGAAGATCGTGAGCGTCAGATCGGGGTCGTTCAACTCGTCGTCGAAGCCGGCATCGAGCACGAGTTGCTCGAACTCACTGAGCTCGTCTTCCCTGACGACGACGTCCCACAGCGATTCGGTCGGCAGCGGCGGCTCGATGTCGATCGTCGTCGTGGTCGTCGACGGCGGCACCGTGGTGGGCGCCGCCGTCGTCGGCGGCACCGTCGTCTGGGGCGACGTGGTCGTCGCGGCCGTCGTCGGCGCGTCGGTGGTGTCCACGACCGTGGTGTCCACGACCGTGGTGTCCACGACCGTCGTCTCGACGACCGTCGTCGGTGTCGGAGCTCCGGCGATGAGCGTGCAGGTCACCGAGTCACCGGCGGCGAACGTGTGGTTCGGGAAGCTCAAGGTGGCGGTTCGATCGATGGTGTCGTCGTTCGAATCGAGGACGATGTTCATCGCGACGGACGTCACCGGGCCGTCGAAGGGCCGCACGACACAGTCCACGATCGGGCCGGGCGGGGTCCAGCCAGGGGGAACCTGGGCGAGGGCGGTCACCGTCGACTGCCATGCGGCGGGGTCGGCAACGGTCTCGTCGGGCTCCCATTCGAACGCCACGCGACCGTCGGTTCCGGTCGTGTCGCCTGCGGTCTCGCCGGGTGGCACACCGTCGGGACGCAGCCAGACGAACGACGTCGCAGCTTCCACGGGACCTTCGACGGTGACGAGGAAACCGACGTCGATGTCGGCGCCGGTCTCGCTGCTCGTCTCGAAGACCAGGAAGGTCGACGTGGCCGAGGCCTCCTCCTCGTCGTCGCCGCCGAGGACGAGCCAGGCGACCAGGCCGGCGATCGCCAGGACCGCGACGATCAACGCTGCGATCGGACCCGGCTTCTTGTACCACGGGACCGGTTCCTCCGGAACCTCGTCGGGATCGACGGGCGCCCCCGGCGGATAGATCGGCGGGATGCCGCCGTCGCTCAGAGTGTCGATCACCGGTATCTGCGTCGTGGGCTCCAGGCCGGGCGCGCCAGGATCGCCCGGCAGGGTCTGGTCGCCGAACGGATCGGTCGCCGACATCTGCGTGGTGGGCTCGAGACCGGCCTCGTCAAGATCGGGGAGCGCCTGGTCGCCCGCACGCGCGGGGTCGACGGGTGAGGGGCGGCGGGAGGCGGAGGCGGAGGCGGCGGGCTGCCTCCGGGCGCGTCAGGCAGTGTCGGATCCGAATCGCTCATCGCGGAATTGTGACAGACCGACTGCGCTGAGTGGCGTATTGCGGCGCTTCTTAAGCGGAGCTTGACGATCACCAGCCGGGTGCACCCGGTCGCGCGAGTGCCTGCAATGATCGAGTCGTGCCAACCATTGCCGTCAACGACATCGAGATCTGTTACGAGAGTTTCGGCCCCGACGACGCACCGCCCGCCCTGCTCGTCATGGGCCTCGGCGCCCAGATGACCCTGTGGCAACCGGGGTTCATCAGCGAACTGCTCGACCGCGGCTTCCGTGTGATCCGCTTCGACAACCGCGACGTCGGACTGTCGACGAAGTCGGTCGGCGACCCGCCCGACGTGATGGCGCTCTACGCCCAGTTCCTCGGGGGTCATCCGATCGAGGCTCCGTACACGCTCTCGACGCTCGCCGCCGACGCGGTCGGGCTGCTCGACGCCCTCGAGATCCCTGCGGCACACATCGTGGGCGCCTCCATGGGCGGGATGATCGTCCAGACGATGGCCATCGAGCACCCCGACCGGGTGTTGTCGCTCACCAGCATCATGTCGACGACCGGCCACACCGAGGTCGGCCAACCAGAGCCGGAATCGATGATGGTCCTGCTCACGCCGGCACCGACCGATCGCGACAGCGCGATCCGCCAGAACGTCGAGACCTCCCGGGTCATCTCCGGTGACCTGTTCGACGAGGAATTGTCACGCTCGATCGCCGCCGAGTCGTTCGACCGGTGCTTCAATCCGGCGGGCACCGCATTCCATCTCGTGGCGGTCGCCGCGTCGGGCGACCGCACCGAGGCACTCGGCGGGCTCGACGTGCCGACCTTGGTGATCCACGGCCGCCAGGACTCGCTGATCACCCTGTCGGGCGGTGAGGCGACGGCAGCGGCAATTCCGGGAGCCGATCTCCTGGTCTTCGGGCAGATGGGTCACGACATGCCTTCGATCTACTGGCCACAGATGGCCGACGCCATCTTCAACATCGCCGTGCGCGGCGAGGAGCGCTGACATGCCCGACCTCCAGAACGATCCCCGGCTCGACCCACGCGTGAAGTGGGCGTTGCGCAACGTCCCGGTCACCAATCTGACCGACGTCGACAGCCGCGACACGCTGTTGGAGATCAGCAACCATCCCAAGGCAGTGGCCATGCGCGAGAAGACCGCAGCCCTGTACGACACGCTCGACACCGAGGGCGTCGCATCGTCGGCGGGACTGTCGATCACGGTCCACGAGTTCACGTCGGCGCCCGACGGCAACACGGTGAAGATCCGCTACGTCCGCCCCGAGGGCGACGAGCCACTTCCGTGCGTCTACTACATCCACGGTGGCGGCATGCAGAACGGCAGCGCCTTCGATGCGCTCTACCGGATCTGGGCCAGGGTGCTCGCGGCCGAAGGTCTCGCCGTCGCCATGGTCGACTTCCGCAACGCGGTCACGGCGTCGTCAGCGCCCGAGGTCGAGCCCTTCCCGGCCGGACTGCACGACTGCGTGTCGGGCCTGCGATGGGTCGTCGAGAATGCCGGGGAACTGCACATCGACCCGGCACAGGTGATCGTCGCCGGCGAGAGCGGCGGCGGCAACCTGACGCTGGCCACGGGAATGATGCTGCTGCGCGACGGCGACATCGGGCTGATCAAGGGCCTGTACGCGCTGTGCCCGTACATCGCCGGACAGTGGCCGCAGGACCGGTTCCCGTCGTCGATCGAGAACGAGGGCTACCTGCTCAACCTGCACCACAACCGCGGGGCGATGGCGTACGGCATCGAGCACTTCGAGGAGGGCAATCCGCTCGCCTGGCCGTCGCACGCCACCGAGGCCGACGTGAGCGGGTTGCCGCCGACGTTCATCAGCGTCAACGAGGCCGACCCGCTGCGCGACGAGGGCGTCGACTTCTACCGCCTACTGCTCCGGGCCGGCGTCGCCGCCCAGTGCCGCATCGTGATGGGCACCTCGCACGGGATGGACATCTTCACGCCGGTGCTCCCCGACGTGAGCCGGCAGACCGCCGCGAGCATCGCCCACTTCGCCCGAACCTGAAACGCTGGGGTCGGACCCCACCGTTTCAGGCGGTCGGTTCGTCCGGTGCGTGTCCGCCGCGATCCAAGAGATACAACGTGGCGATGACCGACAAGCTGCCGGCGACACCGGCCGAACTGACGCCTGCCCTGTTGAACGAGTTGCTCGCCGACACGCTCGATGGCGGCACGATCACCTCGGTCGAGGCCCACGACATCGGCGAGGGCACCGGCATCTTCGGCCAGATCGCCCGGCTCGATCTCCAGGTGGACAACCACAGCGGCAACGCCCCCGCATCGGTCGTGGCGAAGATGGCGTGCACCGAGCCGGCCAATCTCGAGATTGCCCTGATGCTCGGGTTGTACGACCGCGAGATCAAGATGTTCGAGCACGTGCTCGACGACACCCCGATGACGACGCCGATGTGTCATGGCGCCGTCGAACAGGACGACGGGCAGTTCCTCCTCCTCCTGGAGAACATGTCGATCGCCTACGACGTCGGTGACCAGGTCATCGGCGCAACCTTGTCGCAGGCGGAGGCCGCGATCGATGCGCTCGCGGCGATGCACGCGCACTGGTGGGCTCGCCCCGAGCTCGACACGATGGACTGGCTGCCGGTTCCCAACGCCCCGCAGTACGTGGCGGCGGTCCCGAACATCTACCGAGCCGGTCTCCCCGTACTCGAGACGGAGTGGGCCGACCGCGTCCCCCGCGGGCGATCGACGTGGCCAGATCCGTCGACCCGCAATTCGAGGAACTGCTCCACCGCACCGCCGGCGGGCCGACCACCTTGATCCACGGCGACACGCGGTTGGACAACATCTTCTTCTCCAAGACCGACGACAGCGTCGCGTTCATCGACTTCCAGCTCGCCCTGCGCGGCCGAGCCGTCGCCGACATCGCCTACCTGATCGGCACGAGCGTGCCCCACGAACTCGGACGCGAGAACTGGGAGCAGCTCCTGCGCCGCTGGCACGGGGCGGTCCGCGAGCTGGGCGTCGACGGATACTCCTTCGACGACGCGCTGACCCACTATCGCGAGGCGGCGCTCTACTACCTGTCGGGGGCGATGTCGCTCATCGGCACGTTCGACGCCGGCAACGATCGGGGTGCGGCGATGGCCGAGGCGTACTCGACGCGCATCTTGAACCACGTGGTCGACATCGACGCTGCAGCCGTGCTCTGACGCGAGGGCAGCCCCCTCGCGAGCGACTCAGAAGTAGATGATCTCTTCGGCGTTGGCTTCGGCGACGTCGAGGTCGTCGGTGTAGGCGCCGGTCGAGAGGTATTTCCAGCCACCGTCGCACACGATGAACACGATGGTCCCCTCGTCGATCTGGGCAGCGACCTTTGCGGCGCCGGCAAGCGCCGCGCCGGCGGAGATGCCGGCGAACACGCCGCACTCCTTCACGAGACGGCGCGTCCACTCGATCGACTCACGGGGACGCACGACGCGCTTGCGATCGAGGATGTCGAACCCGTTCCAGTTCTCGAAGATCGGCGGGATGTAGCCCTCACCGATGTTGCGCAATCCCTCGACGCGTTCGCCGAGCGGCGGTTCGACGGCCACGATCTGGATGTCGGGGTTCTGCTCCTTGAAGTACCGACCGCAGCCCATCAGGGTGCCGCTGGTACCGAGCCCGGCGACGAAGTGCGTCATCTCGGGAACGTCACGGAGGATCTCGGGGCCGGTGCCCTCGTAGTGGGCGCGCGGGTTGGCGTCGTTGGCGTACTGGTACGGGAAGTACCACTCCGGATGCTGCGCTGCCAGATCGAGTGCACGGGACACGGCACCGTTCGAGCCTTCCTCGCCGGGGGTGAGGATCAGCTCGGCGCCGAACACCTCGAGCATCTGGCGACGCTCGATCGACACGCTCGTCGGCATCATGATCTTGATCGGATAGCCCTTGATGCCGGCGATCGCGGCGAGCGCGATGCCGGTGTTGCCCGACGACGGCTCGAGAATGGTCTGGCCCGGAAGGAGCCGACCTTCCTTCTCGGCGGTCTCGATCATCGACTTGGCGATGCGGTCCTTGACCGACCCGAACGGGTTCTGCATCTCCATCTTGCCGATGATCCGCACGTTCGGATTCGGTGAGAGGACCGAGACGTCGACCATCGGGGTGTTGCCGATCATGTCGAGCACGCTGTCGTTCACGAGCCCTGGCATCGTGAAGTTCGGGTTCAAGGTGTTCGTCACACTTCTCCCAACCACGGCGACGACGGAAGCATTCCGACTAATCCGATGGTTCTTGTCGGGAATCGTATCGTTTGCTCCGATTCCGGTCCACCCCAGGCAACCGCCCGTTGCGATGAGTTTCGGCGCGGACAGGTCGCGCCCAGACTCATCACCGGCAAGTCCCACCCCTCTGCGATGAGTTTCGGCGCGGACAGGTCGCGCCCAGACTCATCGCCGGCGATGGTGACGAGGCTCCGTCAGACGATGGCGATGGGCTCTTCGGTGATCTGGCCGTCGATGATCCGGTAGCTGCGGGCCTCGGGTGCCTCACGCTTGAGGCTGATGATCACGTAGTGCCACGACGGGTCGGGCGCCGCCGACACGTCGGTCGGGCTCGGATAGGGCTCGGAGTGGGTATGGCTGTGGACCACGCCGTTGATCTCGAAGCCCCGGTCGTCGGCGTCGTTCTCGGCGCGGAGGTGATCTTTCGGATCGATCGTGTACACCCGAGCCGACTCGGCGGCGTTCCGGCACGGATAGAAGACCGGCGCCCGGTCGCCCGCTCCCCCACCTGCTGCGGGCGGCCCGGCGATCAGCCCGCACGCTTCGTACGGATAGGCGTCGAGCGCGGCGCCGACCATCTGCGCATACGCCGCCCTCGAGATCTCGATCACGTCGCGACCCGGTCGAGGAACTCCAGCACGACCGCACGGAACGTCGGACGCGAGGCGATCTCGTCGTGGATGAGGTGACCGGCACCTTCGATCGTGACGACCTCGGTGGCCGGCGAGATCGAAGCGAAATGACGGGCGAGCTCGGGGTCGGCGACTGCATCGGGTTTCGCAGGATCAGCGGTGATGATCAGCGTCGGCGGATCGAATGCACGATCGGCCTCGAGCAGGAGGTCGATGGTGCCGTTCAGCACCGGGTCGAGGACCGCAGCGTCCACCGTGAGCAGCGAACCCGCCATCGACAACAGACCGTCGGCCTCGATCGCCTCGCCCATCGTGGTGCCGGTCGCAGTCGGCACCGACGACAGGAATGCAGCGACGGCCTCGGCCGACATACCGGCGGCCTGGACGCCCGGGATGGATTGCCGCATCAGCGCGAACATCCCGAACAGGGCGTGTCCCTCGCCGACAGTGCCGGTCGATCCAGCGGGAATGCCGAGTGGCGGGTCCTCGAGGATCGCGGCGCGGAACAGCTCGGGACGCTGCTGCATCACGATCGCCGCCGTCACGCCTCCGAGCGAATGCCCCATCACGATGCACGGCTCGCCGATCGCCTGCTCACATGCGGCGATCGCGTCGCTCACGTAGCCGGCGGCGCCATATGCGTCGGGTGCACGGTCGGACGCGCCGTGACCGCGGAAGTCGAGGCGCAACACGCGGAATCGTTCGGCGAGTTCCGGCACGAACCACTCCCACGTACCACCGAACGAGGTGATCCCGTGGAGCAACAGCAGCGGCGGGGCGGCCGGATCGCCGTCCTCGGCGAGGTTGAGGGTGACATTGTCGTTGCGGATCTGCACGAACACGACGGTAACGCCGGCGGCCCTTGTCGGGCCACGTCGGTAGGGTCTGAACCCTCACACGAGAGACCAGCGGGTCTCTGCACGAAGGACGACATGGCGAAGGGCAAGAAGACCAAGAAGGACAAGGGGGCCGGCGCCGACGGCACCCAGCTCATCGCGTCCTACAAGCGCGCCTACCGCGACTACGAGATCCTCGACACCTACGAAGCCGGCCTCGTCCTGACCGGCAGCGAAGTCAAGAGTCTCCGTGAGGGCAACGCCCAGATCGCCGAGGGTTACGCCCGCGTGCAGCGTGGCGAGGTCTGGCTCGACGGCATCCACATCCCGCCGTACACGAATGCCATCGGCTTCGGCGCCCACGATCCCGACCGGGCCCGCAAGCTGCTCATGAACCGCGCCGAGATCGACAAGCTCGACCAGCGTGTCGCCCAGGGTGGCCTCACGATCGTGCCACTGCGCCTCTACTGGAAGGATGGGCGGGCGAAGATCGAACTCGGACTCGCCAAGGGGCGCACCAAGGGCGACAAGCGACAGCACATGGCCGAGCGCGACGCGAACCGCGAGATGCAGACCGAGTTCAACCGGGCCAACAAGTACGGCCCCGATCGGTAGCCGCCGCCCAGGGCCAGCCAGAGCCCGCAGCCGTGTCGGCGGCGCCTGCAGCTCCGCGACCATCGCCCGCCCCGCCCCAGCGATGAGTCTCAGCGCGACCCGTGCGCGCCCAGACGCATCGCTGACGAACAGACCGCCGCTGAGATGAGTTTCGACGCGACCTGTGCGCGCCCAGACTCATTGGGCGGTTCTGAGGGCGGGAACAACTCGCTGAGTCAGTAGGTTGTCATCGGAGTCGGCCGAGAATTCGTCCGGCTTCTACATATCGAACATGGGGCTGACTGGTTTCGACGTCAGTAACGCTGTTCGAGTTTGCGACCCGAGTTGCTCAGACTCGCTAAACGGGGCAACCAACATAATTGCCGTTCATAACGACAATTTCGTTCTCACCGCCTGATTCATCAGGTCGGGAACGATCATCGTGAGCAGCGATGCCGCACGGGGCCAATCCATCACAGCCCGGCAACAGAAGTGAGGGATGACGGCAGGAAAGACTGCTGCCAGCGGGAAAGACTGCTGACTTTCAGGAAAGACTGAGCGTGGTCCGCCTCGAGCGGACAGCCGACCCGTCGGTGTCACAGCGTCAGTGGCAACATCGGGAATGGTCGTAGCAAGTTCGTTCACCGGCTGATGGACGGGGGTTCGATTCCCCCCAGCTCCACCGTGTGATGTCGCGAGACATCCCGAACGGGCGGACCCTCATTTGGGGTCCGTCCGTTGCGGTTTCGGGTGCCTTTGGTCCTCGTGGGGGTTTGCCGGTGCCGTGGTAGTGGCGGTTGGGTGTGCGACTGACGGGGATTCGTCACGTGCGGGTCCCCGTTTGTTGTGTTCTGGCACGAAGGCGTTCGTAGGGGTTTGGCCGTCGAGGCTTCCGTGGGGTCGGTGGTAGTTGCAGAAGGTTTCCCACTGGCGGGCGGTCGTTGAACACTCGCTCGGCGCAACGACGGGCTTCAGCGATTGCATCATCTCGACCATGACATCACCGGCTGACGGCTCGATGACGGGAGGTCGTTCGCCGCGACGGTTCTGTCACCCGTACTGACTGGTCTACTGTCATGCGATGGACAGTAAATGCGAGATCGTGAACCACAGGTCGTGGGTGACGCCGGTTCTCCTCGGCCTCGCTGTGGCGGTGTTGGCGTCGTGTTCCGGTTCGGAGTCGGAGTCGTCGACTGAAGCCGTGCTGCCGAGTTCCCAACCGACTACCTCCGCGTCGGTTTCGACCGTACCCGCATCAATCGTGCCGGAATCGACCGAGGCGCCGGAGACCAGCTCGCCGGTCACGGAGCCGGTCGTCGAGCCCGCGACGACAGCAGCCACCTGCTCGGTCACAGGAGATCTCGAGCCCAAGACACTGCGCGAGCCGTTCGTCGTGTCGTCCTCCCAGGTCGGTACCGATCTCCAGTTCAGTGTCGACCCGTGCTTCGCTGATGTCATCTTCCGGCAGTCTTCGCTCGTTGGTGACCCACTGGACGGTGCCGGATGGGAGGTCGAGTACGTCGATGATCCTGTGGCGTTGGGCGAGAGTGGGGAGACCGTCGACATCGCCGGAGAGGCAACCCTGCTCGTTCGTGTCGGGACGTGGATGCCCTCTCCGGAGGGTGATGGCTACACCGGCCCAACGCAGATCGTGCCGGCCGATGGCGGACACATCGTGGAGGTGCGTCAGACAGCGAACTTCGAAGGGATCACGACCTGGGCGATCGGGCTCGACACCAAGTATCCGTTCACCGTCACGGTGCCTGACGGGCCACCACGGTTCGTGATTCAGCTGCAGTTCGGCGACGCCTGAGCGGCGCTCCCATCCGCTCCGGCGAGGAGACGCAGACGGTCGAGATCGCCAACGTCCATCGGTTCCCACGACCGGACCCGACCAGAGTCGCCGCCGTCTCTCATGGCGGGACCGTACACGTACGCGACATCGTCCTCGGCGCCCGATGGTCAGTCGGTCGAACTCCCCAACAGGCGCATCACCAGACACTCATCGTCGCCGAACCGGCGAACCCCGACGCGCTCGAAGCCGAGGCGCTCGTAGAACGCAATCGCCCGACGGTTGCCGACGGCAGGATCGATCACCACGCTCTCAGCGCCGTGCCGGTCGAACACGCGGCCGAGTGCCGCCTTCATCGCCTCCGCACCGAGTCCGCGGCCCCGATCGTCGGGCGACCCGATCCAGATGTCGAGCGCCCACGTCCCGGGTTCGATGTCGCCCCAATAGTGCGACTCCTCCTCGCCGGCGTCGATGAGTTGCAGGAATCCGATCGGTCGGCCGTCCTCCTCGGCGATGAGCAACTCACGCCAGGGCACGTCTCGGCTGAGTTCGACCGGCCAGTCGTACCAATCGGCACCAGGGCCACCGATGGCTGCCGCCACATCAGGGTCGTCATCCCATCGAACGAGCACGGCCACATCGTCGATCGTCATCGAGCGCAACTCCACCACGCACCGATCGTAGGCACGCACCGGAGGTGTCTCGACGTGGTCACCGGTTCGCCCACCACGAACGCACGATGCGCGCAGCGCGCCCCGGGTCGCGTGCGTCGATGTGCGCCAGCGTCACCTGGGCGAAGTGGCCGACGAGGTCGTCGGTGTCGGGTGTCGGCGACGACGGCGTCTCGATCACCAGGACGGGCACCGGCATCGACTCGGCCTGACGCACGGCGAATCCCCGGTCGGCTGCGCCGACGACCATCGTCGCCCGAGGGTCGTCAGCGCCAGGTGCGGGCTCGGACATCGCAGCGGGCGTCGTCAGGATCCGTCGTCGCATCTCGCGCTGTCGCGTCTCGATGTCGACAGGCCCGAGCCACGGACCGCCCAACCCGTCGACCAGCACCAATCCCGCCGCCCGACCACCGAGCGCGAGGATCTGGGCCGCTGCGCCATTGTGGCCGACGCCCACGAGGACCAGTTCTCGGGGAGCTTCGGCGCGCAACAGGTCGAGCGCCACGTACACCGCGTCGCCCGCCGCGTGTTGCCCGCCGACCGGAGGTGGCGTCCCGTTGTGCCCGGGCAGGTCGGGTGCCAGGACACGTCCGGGCCAGCCTTCGAACGCGGCAGCCCACTCGCCGCCACCCGGAGCCCCGAGGTCGTGGAGGACGAGGAGGTCGGTCACGGACGGGCACCGATCTCGTCGAGGAACCGGGTGATGCGATCGAGCACGAAGTCGGGTTGTTCGACGTGCACGTAGTGGCCGGCACCGGGCACCGATTCCAGCCGCCCGTCGGCGAGCATCGCGACCCGCCGCTGGGCCTCCTCGTCATGTACCTCGGTCCAGGCATCCTCCTCGGAGCTGACCAGCACGAGCGTGGGCGCGGCGACGTGGCGGTACTGGGCGAGGATCAGCTCGAGCGAGAACCCGTCGGGGACACCGGTGCGGAACAGCGGGTCCCACTTCCACACGAACCCGCCCTCCACCTCGCGGGTGCCGAACTCCACCAGGTGCTCGAGGAACGAGCGGGGCAGACGGATGTTGATCGCCCCGCGTCGCTCGACGAGCTCGTCACGCGACGCCCACGGCCGCGGCGGGCTGCTGCGGAACTTGTCGATCTCGTCGAGGCACCGAGTGGCCACCTCGACGATGCCGTCGTGAACGAAGCCCTCGGCGGGCGGTCCCAGCCCGTCGAGGTTGACCAGCCAGGCGAAGCGTTCGGGCATCGTGGCCGCCGCGGTGAGGATCTGACCACCGCCCATCGAGTGCCCGATCATGCCGATCGGCGTGTCGGGCGCCGGCGCCAACACTCGGGCGAGCTCGCACAGATCGATCGTGGACGCACTCCACATCAGCCCGGACGACAGCCGCCCCGAATCGCCGTGGCCGCGCACATCGATCGCCACCACGTGGAACCCGAGTTCCACCAGTCGAGGGGCGAAGCCGTCCCACGTGCGCCCGTGGTCGTAAGCACCGTGGACCAACACGACCGGCGGGGCCGCCGGATCGCCCCAGCACCATGCCCGCAGTCGCGTCCGGTTCACCTCGAAGAAGGTCGCCCGATCCGGCGTCGCGAACTCGTCCAGCACGATCGGTCATCCTCGCAGGCGGCCGCAAGCGGAAACCAGCGAGTTCTGGTCGATCCCGATTCGCGAGCCGGGCTCGGCCAGGCAATGCTTCTTCCACGTCTTGACCGAGAGGAGTATGTTCGAACGATCGACGCAAGGAGGGGCGGCGGTGGCGATTCGGTATCACAACGGTCAACGAGAGCTCCAGGAGCGGTTCGATACCCGTCGACTCGCCGACCGGCTGGCGGAGGGTTCGAGCGAGACGTTCGACGAACGCCTGGCTGGATTCATCGGGGCCCGCGACATGTTCTTCATCGCCTCGACCGACGCCGACGGCTCGCCGGACTGTTCCTACAAGGGCGGCGACCCCGGCTTCGTCCGAGTGGTGGACGACGTCACGCTCGCGTTCCCGGTGTTCGACGGCAACGGGATGTTCCGCACGCTCGGCAACCTTGCCGTGAACCCCCGCGTCGGGCTGCTGTTCATCGACTTCGAGGGCGGCGCTCGGCTGCGGGTGAACGGAGACGCCAGCATCCATTTCGACGATCCCCTCCTGGAGTCGTACCACGGCGCGCAGTGCATCGTGCGAGTACGTGCCCGGACGATCTTTGCGAATTGCCGCCGCTACGTGCACGAATACCGGAAGGTGTCGGCGTCGGAGTTCGTCCCCCGCCACGACGTCGAACCGCCGGTGCCTGACTGGAAGCTCGACCCGTGGTTCGAGGGGACGCTGCCCGCCGGGGACCCTGCGCACGATCCACAGCGGCCCACGGCGCCCGCAATTCCACAGTTCTGAGTCGCTCGGCTCGGTCCGCGTTCGGGATCAGCCGCCGCGTTGTTTCGCTTGCAGGAAGCGAGCGCCGAGCTCTTCGAGCTGTTGAGGTGTGGCGGCGTCGGCGAGCGCCGGCAACAGGTTGCCCTGCTCGTCGGCGACGTGGATGTCGACGAGCCGGCGCAGCTCGGCGAAGGCGTCGACGAGCGGAGCGCCTTCGAGTGTGCCGAGCAGGTCGATCTGCTTCTTGACGGCCGAGTGCACCTGTCGCGAATCGTCGATCATGCCGGCATCGCCGAGCAGATTGCCGGACAGGGGGTAGAGGGCGGCCTGCTCGGCGTCGTCGTGTGCCTTCAGGCAGTCGACGACCTGTCCGATCAGCGTCGCGTCCCCCGTGTCGTCGAACTGGGCGAAGAGCTCGTTGACCGTCTCGTGGTCCTCGAGGATCAAGTCGATTCCGTTTGCCATGTCACACCTCTGCTCCGGCGTTTCGGGTTGGGTGGGTCGCGGCGCGATCCCAGTGACGGTGAACGGCGAGCGCATCGATGCACGACTTGGCGAACGTCTTGTTCGCCTTCGGAGCGACGACGACCCCGGGCTCGGCGCTGCCGATTCCCGCGGCCTCGAGGATCAGTCCGCCGTCGCCCCAGGCAGCAATCGGCTTGTAGTGCCTGAACGCGGTCTGGAGGTAGGTGATGACACCAGGATCGTCGGCGAGCCCGGTGCCGCCGGCCACGACGAATGCGTCGGCCTCGGCCGCGCACGCCGTGTGGAACGACTTGTCGACCGTGAGTTGATCGCCACGTCGGCCGGGCCCGGTGATGTTGCCCTTGTGCGTGGCGACCACATGAGGAACTGCTCCGGCGGCGAGGAGTGCTGTCTGGAGGATGCGGATGCCTGCGAGGTCGCAACCGTCGTTGGCGAGGATCTGGACGACGCGCCCGTCGACGGGGTACACGTTGTCCGTCACCATTGCCAGCGCGGGAGATGCGTCGAGACCACCGGTTGCGTCGACGAACGATTCGTCGTCGCTCGCCTCGGCCTCGGACGGGTCGCCCATCGGAGGCGTGGCGAACATCGAGGCGGGGAGCCCGAGGCCGACACTCACGCGGCGGGCGAGTTCCGGATCCACCAGGATCAGCCGCGTGACCATCCGGTCGACGACGGAGGCGACTTCGACCTTGCCCAGCTCGAACGTGAAGGCGTCGACGATGTGGTCCTGCTCGATCTCGCTCATGCTCCTCCAGAACAGCGCGGCCTGGGCGTACTCGTCGTCCGGGCCGCGTCGGCGAACCTTGGTCCCTTCGACCTGGCGCGGCACGTGGATGTAGCCGCCATCGGTGTCGCCGGCCAGGAACGGGCACCCGCCTCCGACCGTGTTCGGCAGGTACGGCGTCCTGCCGTGATGCACCGCGTTCTGATGGAAGCCGTCGCGGAAGTTGTCGTTGACCGGCACCAGCGGCCGATTGATCGGGATCTGCGAGAAGTTCGGACCACCGAGACGGGTCAGCTGCGTGTCGAGGTAGCTGAACAGACGAGCCTGCATCAACGGGTCGTCGACCACTTCGACGCCTCGCACGAGGTGACCGACGTGATAGGCGACCTGCTCGACCTCGGCGAAGAAGTTGGCGGGGCAGCGATTGAGGGTCATGCGGCCGACGGGCTGCACCGGCACGAGTTCCTCGGGGACCAGCTTCGTCGAGTCGAGCAGATCGATGCCGTTGAAGTACTGGTCGTCGCTGTCCGGCATCACCTGCACACCGAGCTCCCACTCGGGGAACGCTCCCGCGCCGATCGCGTTGTAGAGGTCGCGACGGTGGTAGTCGGGGTCGGCGCCGTTCAGCGTGAGCGCCTCTTCCCACACCAGGCCGTGGACGCCGAGCACCGGCTTCCAGTGGAACTTCACGAGGCTCGATTCGCCGGCTTCGTTGACGAGTCGGAATGTGTGGACTCCGAACCCCTCCATCATCCTGTACGAGCGCGGAATCGCCCGATCCGACATCGCCCACATCAACATGTGTGGGGACTCGGGGATGCTCGACACGAAATCCCAGAACGTCGTGTGCGCGGTCTGGGCCTGAGGGATCTCACGATCCGGCTCCGGCTTGGCGGCGTGGATGAGGTCGGGAAACTTGATGCCGTCACGGATGAAGAACACCGGGATGTTGTTGCCGACGAGATCGAACACGCCGGCATCGGTGTAGAACTTGACGGCGAACCCGCGCACGTCCCGGACGGTGTCGGCCGAACCGCGGGAGCCGACCACCGTCGAGAACCGCGTGAACACCGGCGTACGACGACCCGGCTGCAGGAAGTCGGCCGAGGTGAGTTCGGCGGCAGTGCCGTACGACTCGAACACCCCGTGGGCCGCGGCACCGCGGGCGTGCACCACCCGTTCGGGGATCCGCTCGTGGTCGAAGTGCATGATCTTCTCGCGCAGATGGAAGTCCTCCATCAGCGTCGGACCACGCTCCCCCGCCTTCAACGAGTCGTCCGTGTCGGACAACCGAGCACCCTGCGACGTCGTCAAGAAGTCACTGTCCTGCGCCGGCACCTTGCTGGTCCGCGGCGTCAGGATCGGAGGCTGCGAGGGGTCACTCGTCAGTCGTCCATGGGCCCCCTGTTGATCGACCTTCATCTGTTCCGGATCGGAACGACCGCTCTTCGACATCACCCATTCCCCCACAGTCCACTCGGAGCGAGCGGGTCGCCTCGGCGCTCGTCGCCCATCGCTACTTCATCTCCTCGCGTGCGTTCTTGGCGCGCGCTGCCCCAATGGCGGTGGTGACGTTCTTCTGCTCCTCCGGCGGCGGCAGGACCGCCGGCAGGCCGAGCGACTGGATCCACAACTCCCTGGTCCATCCCGTCGAGTGATAGACGTGTTCGTCCTCTTCTTCCTCGACCCGTTGGCACGCGGCTGTAAGCACGCCGGCGGTTTCCCTGTCAGCTTTCTCTGCGACCATGCTGATCAGTTCCCAGTTGAGATGATCCTTGGTCTCGGCATGGACGACACATTCGCCGGCAACGAGTTCCGCGGCTTCGGGCGGGCCGGCCGTCAACGCCATCTGCATCGCAGTGACGAGCGAATCTCCGATGTGGCGCACGACCTGGCGGCCGGGCGTCTCCGTCTCCGGATCGACGCCGAGCGTCGTCAGGACGTCGGTCATGATCCGCTCGTGGCGCGTGGTCTGGTCGAGATATTCCTCCCACTCCGATCGGAGGTCGTCGTTGACCACGCATTCCAGAGCGGTGCGGTAGACCTGCACGCCTCCGCGCTCGGTCTCCAACCCCTGCAGGAGGAGTTCGTTCAGTTGGTCGGTGTTCATCGGTCGTCTCTCCTCGTCTCGTGTCGTGCCCCTGTCGGCGATGGAGGTGACGTTCCCCCGCGTCAGGGGCCGGTAAACGTGCTCGCGCCGCAGCCGGTGGTCAGGTCGCAGTCGCCGATCAGGGCGGCATGATCCGACGGCCGCTCACCGCCGCGTTCGATGTGGTCGATCAAGGGGGACGGTTTCCGTTCGAACGTCCCGGCGACCGTGCCACACCACAGACTGAGCGGCTTCGTACTCGCTGGTTCCGTACCGCTCCTCGAGCCCAACCGTGTTGCAGGGCCACCGGGTCTTCGACATCCCAGTCGTCAACCGGCCGACCGGCCGGCAGACTCGACGACGGGGAGGTGACGAGATGAGGACACGCCGTACGCGACGCACGCACCCCTTGGAGGCGGCGCGATGAGCGAGCAGTACGTGATGGGGCTCGGAGAGGTCGACGAGCTGGACGCCGGGGTCGTCGGTGGCAAGGGAGCGAGTCTGGGATCGCTGTCGCAGATCGACGGCATTCGCGTGCCCGTGGGCTTCTGCGTGACGACGGAGGCCTACCGGCTGATCACTGCGCAGGCAGGGTCACTCGACGAGGTACTCGATCAGCTCGCCCGCCGGGATCCGGACGACAGGGAGGCGACCAGCGCGATCAGCGCCGAGATTCGCCGAACCATCGAATCGATCGCGATCCCCGACGATCTCGCAGCGGCAATCAGCAGCGCGCTCGCCCAACTCGGCGACCAGGGCGCCTACGCCGTGCGATCGAGCGCGACAGCCGAGGATCTGCCGACGGCCTCGTTCGCAGGCCAGCACGACACGTACCTGAACGTCGTGGGGCTCGCCGCAGTCCTCGAGCACGTCAGCCGGTGCTGGGCCTCGCTCTTCACCGACCGTGCCGTCAGCTACCGCGAGCGGCACGACATCGACCACCGCAAGGTCAACATGGCCGTGATCGTGCAGGAGATGGCCGTCTCGCAGGCCGCTGGCGTCCTCTTCACCGCCGACCCGGTCACGGGCAACCGGAAGGTTGCGTCCGTGGAAGCCGGCTTCGGCTCGAGCGAAGCGCTGATCTCGGGGCAGGTGAACGCGGACGTCTTCAAGGTGCGCGACGGCGACGTCATCGCCAGGACGATCGCCGGTGAACAGCCTGCGCTGACCGACGCGCAGGCCGTGCGGCTCGTTCAGCTGGGCCGACGCATCGAAACCCACTTCGGCCGTCCTCAGGACATCGAATGGTGCCTGGTCGACGACGACTTCCAGATCGTCCAGAGCCGGCCGATCACCACACTGTTCCCCATCCCTGCGGCGAGCGACCGAGAAAACCACGTGTACGTCTCCGTCGGCCATCAGCAGATGATGACCGACGCGATGAAGCCGTTGGGGCTGTCCGTGTGGCAGCTGACGGCGGGCCGACCCATGCACGAAGCTGCCGGACGGCTGTTCGTCGACGTCACCCGGGAGCTGGCGTCGCCGACGAAACGTGCAGGTCTCGTTGCGGCCCTGGGAAGATCCGACCCGTTGATCGGGGACGCGCTGCAGACCATCATCGACCGCAGCGACTTCATCCCGTCGCTCCCCGACGAAGATCCCCGTGTGCCCGCGGCCGGCGGCGCGCCTGCCCCGATCGACACCGACCCCGCCATCGTCGAGCAGCTGATCGCGCGCACCGCTGAATCGGTCGCTGCCATGCGTCGCGACATCCGCGAACAGTCCGGATCGGAGCTGTTCGACTTCATCCTGGCGGACATCCAAGAAATGAAGCGGCTGCTCTTCTCCGATCCGCAGAGCATGCAGGCGGTCATGGCGGGAATGGACGCACTGTGGTGGCTCAACGATCATCTGCAGGCGTGGCTGGGCGAGAAGAACGCGGCCGACACGCTCACGCAATCCGTCGCGCACAACGTCACGTCGGAGATGGGGCTTGCCCTCCTGGACGTCGCGGACGCGATCCGCCCACACCCCGACGTGGTGGCATTCCTGCAACGCGTCGACGACGAGTTCTCGCTCGACGAGATGGAACGGCTCGCGGGTGGCCGAGAGGCGCGAGCCGCCATCGAGGCGTGGCTCGACGACTACGGCATGCGCTGCGTCGGCGAGATCGACATCACGAGACCGCGTTGGAGCGAACGCCCCGCGGCCCTCGTGCCCGTGATCCTCGGCAACGTCGCGAACTTCGAACCGGGCGCCGCCGCACGGCGCTTCGAGCACGGCCGGCAGGAGGCGTGGACGAAGGAGCAGGAGCTACTCGAGCGCCTGCGGGCCTTGCCGGACGGCGCGCGAAAAGCCGATGAGACCGCGCGGATGATCGACCGGCTGCGGACCTTCATCGGGTACCGGGAGTATCCGAAGTACGGCATCATCTGTCGCTTCTTCGCCTACAAGCAAGCGCTACTGGAGGAGGCCGAGCGCCTCGTGCAGGCACACGTGCTCCGAGCGAAGGACGACATCTTCTTCCTCATGTTCCAGGAGCTGCACGACGTCGTACGCACCGGCCGGCGTGGACGACCAGCTCATCGACCGCCGCAGGGAGGCATTCAGGTCGTACCGCGCGCTCCGGCCGCCACGGGTGCTGACGTCGGACGGGGAGGTCATCAGCGGTGCGTATCGCCGCTCCGACGCGCCCGCTGGTGCGCTGATCGGCCTCCCCGTCTCGGCCGGGACCATCGAAGGGCGGGCCCGCGTCGTCCACGACATGGCACAGGCCGATCTCCAACCGGGCGACGTCCTCGTCACGACCCACACGGACCCCAGCTGGACACCCCTGTTCGTGGTCATCGCCGGCCTGGTGACGGAGGTCGGGGGATCGATGACGCATGGAGCGGTGATCGCTCGCGAGTACGGGTTGCCGGCCGTCGTGGGTGTTGAGGACGCGACCCGGCTGATCCGCGATGGTCAGCGCATCCGCGTGCACGGAACCGACGGGTACGTCGAATTGCTCCCTTGACCGGCCACTGCTCGTGGCCGGGCGCAATCATCCGTGACCGTGCGGGGCGTGCGGTCCTGCCTTCATCGCTCCGTAGAGCTTGTGCGACCAGACCTGCAGCCCGAGCACTGCTTCGACGTACGCGCGGTGGTCCTCGACACTCCTCGATGCGGACTTCTCGGCGTCGCGGATCGCGTCGAAACGCGCCTCGACCTCCGTCCGCACGGTCGTGGTCAGGAAGTCGACGAGTTCCACCGGCGAACCCGATGCAATGGCCTTCTCGGCGATCGGAATCACCGGACCGACGTCGAGTCCGGCGGGCTTGAGGCCGGTGAACGGCGCGCCCTCCCCGGCCCGGTGCACCCGGACCGCGGTCTCGAAGAAGAATCGATCCGCGACCTGCTGTGCTTCGGGGCCCTGGGAGCGCGCCTTCACGGCGAGGTCGAACGCGGCCCTGACCTCGGGTTCACCATCCTTCTTCACGAAGGGCAGGATCAGTTCGACGTCCTCATGTGCGAGGGCCTCGCGAGCTGCCGTGACAACTGGTCCGTCGAGAGAATCGCAATGCGGAGGCATGTTCCACTCCTCTCCTCACTTCTCCTCACTCTCATGTTCGCTCCGACGTCTCCTGCGCTCCAGAGTCCTAGGTACCACGACATGGCGTGACCGCTGCCGCAGATCGGAACGTCGAGCCTCGGGGGCCGCGCGTAGAGTCTGCCGATGAACTGGGAAGCCGTGCAGTCGGGCCCCGCGTTCGGTTTCACCGTCGTCGGGCTCGTCATCGTTTTCGGACCGCTCGTCGCCGAGCGCCTGCGGTTACCGGGGCTGTTGGGGCTGCTCATGTTCGGCGCGGTCATCGGGCCGAACATGCTCGACGTGCTTCCGCGTTTCGTCGGCCTGCAGGCGGTCGGGAGCATCGGCGTCTTGTACCTGATCTTCCTCGCCGGCCTGCAGCTCGACCTCGAGGCCTTCGTCCGCTACCGCGTCATATCGGGCGCGTTCGGCCTGCTCACCTCCTTCATCCCGATGGCGCTCGGCACCAGTGCGGCGCTGCTGCTGGGTATCGACCTGCGGCCGGCGCTGCTGATCGGGTCGTTCTGGGCCTCGTTCACCCTGGTCGCGTACCCGACAGTGGCGAAGTACGGGCTGACGAAGACCCGGCCCGTCGCGGCGATCGTGGGCGCCAGCGCGATCACCGACGGTGTTTCGCTCGTGGTGCTCGCCCTCATCGTGGGCGCCGAGACCGGTGACACGAGCGGCGCGCGGCTGGTGTTCGACATCACCATCGGATTCCTCGTACTCGGTGTGTACTGCTTCGTCGTGGTCCCCGCGATCGCTCGGTGGTTCTTCACCGGGCTCGGCCAGGAGCGGACCCTGCGATACATGCTCCTGTTCGTCGGCCTCACGTCGTCCGCGGTGGTCGCCGAGCTGGTCGGGATCGAGCCACTCCTCGGCGCCTTCTTCGTCGGCGTCGGGCTGAACCGTCTCGTGCCCAACGCCAGTCCGCTGATGGCGGTGACCGACTTCATCGGCAACGCCTTCTTCATCCCGACGTTCCTGGTCTCGGTGGGGCTGCTGTTCGACCCGGAGGTCATGTTCGAGTGGTCGACGATCCGCCTGGCACTCGGATTCGCGGCGGCGCTGATCGTGGGCAAGGTGATCGCGGCCTGGCTCACGGGACGCATCTTCGGTCTCGTCAGGGCCGAGGTCGGGCTGCTGTTCTCGATGTCCGTGGCGCAGGCGGCCGCCACTCTGGCAGCCACCGTCATCGGCTTCGAGATCGGCCTGTACGGCACCGACGTGGTCAACGCGGTCATGGTCGTGGTGGCGGTGAGCCTGGTCGTGACCTCGATCGGCACGAATCGCTTCGCCCCCGAGATCCCCCCACCCGTCGACGAGCGACGACGCGCCGGCGAGACGATCCTCGTCCCCGTTCTCAGCGACCTCGACGGGCTCGCAGACGTGCTGCGACTCGGTCACGACCTCGCCGACCCCGCCGGCGGCATCGTCCAGCCACTGGTGCCGGTCACCTCGCCGAACCGTGCCGACATCGTCGAGGGCCGAGAGAAGCAGGCCGCGGTCGATCGGGTGCTGCGCGAGCTCGGCGGCGACGCCGAGACACTGCTGCGGCTGGACCGCTCGGTGTCCACCGGGTTGCACCAGACCGCCATCGAGATCGATGCGTCGCTGCTGCTCCTCGGGTGGCCCGGTCCCGACGACCTCCGGGCGCGGATGGTCGGCGCGACCTACGGCGAGATCGTCGCGGCCACGTCCGTTCCCGTCGCAGTCGCGGCGCTGCACCCGGGCAGTGACGAAGGGCGGGTGATGCTGTACTCCGCCGCTCGCGAACTCGTCCCCGGCAACCTGCCCACCATGGCACTGGCGCTCGAGCTCGCGTCGACGTTGTGCCGCCATCGCGAGGAGGCGCTGATCGTCGGCCCGGTCGCGCCGTCGGAGCTGGCGATCGCCGGCCTCACGGTCCCGCAGACCGCCGAGCACCGGGACGGCGCGGAGGACCTCGAAGCGTGGGTGGCTGCGGTCGCCCAGCCGGGCGACCTCGTGGTGGTGCCCATCCACGACACGTCCATCGGCCCGGCCGCCATCCGGGTCCACCGCTCGGGGCGCTCGGTGCTCGCCGTCAGCCAGAACCCGGAGACGGCCTCAGGGTCCGTGGTGAGCCCCATGAACCTTCCCGTGGGCCGATCGCTCGGCACCTGATCACGCTCGAGCGCGACAGCGGAACCTGCACCGGCCCAGTCGGGCCGTTCGACCCTGGCCGAACCCGGCGTGCGGAGCGGACGCTGGAAGGGCCGACGAGCGTCGCCCAGTGGCGGAAGGTCAGCGGGACCCCGCTCGTCGAGCGAGAAAAGTGTCGCATCCGGTGGTCGTCCACCTGGGCACCTCCGGCCGAATGAGAGAGGTGCATCATGCGCGCGTTCGATGTCCGTTGGGTCCGATTGGCGGTTGCTGCGGGAGCCATCGTCGGATCAGCCCTGGTGAGTTCGGTCGCCGTGGCGACCGACGAAGCACCCCCGATCGACCCGGCCCCCACGGAGACGACGGACATCGGTCCGGCCGACGTCGGCCAGAGCAGCACCGAGTTGATCGTCGTCGATCCGCCGCCACCGTTCGAGGACATCGCGGTCATCGAGATCGTGTTGCCCGATCCGGAGATGCCCGATCCGGAGATGCTCGATCCCGAATTCGTCGAGCCGGAAATGATCGAGCCGGAGATGCTCGGTCCCGACGCAACGGAACCGGCGGTCGTCGAGATGGTGCTCGGCTCGGCAGCTGACAGCACGACGTTGCCCGACGAGTCGAGCGGGGCACTGCCCTCCGAATCCATGCCGACCGTCTCACTCATGATGGAAGAACCCGGGGCGGACGCACACGAGACCGAAGAACCCGGGACGGATCACGAGGGCGGCTCCGGCGGTCAGGGCAATCCGAACCGGCTGACCTTCATCGGTGGAGTGGTACGACTCGGACGGGATGCTGATCGGCGGCTCCGACCTCGTGCTCCCGGATGGGTTCGTGCTCTCGGCAACCAGCCAGACCGGCAAAGGAATGCCGACGTCGGCGACGTGCACCTATCCCGACGGCAGCGACGTGCTGACCTGCGTGTTCAAGAATCCGGGCCACGGTTCGGGCACCGAGGGCCTCATCGTCCCCGCACGCCCCACCGCGACCTTCACGGTCACCGTGGACTGGGAAACGGGCGCCTGGGTCGTCGAGGAGGGCGAAGGTACATATCTCGCTCGCGACGTCTGCCCACGCGGCGGTGAAGGTGGCGGCCACGAAGAAGGCGAAGGCGGCCACGGCGAAGAAGGCAGGCGGCGAAGAAGGCAGCGGCGGCGGCGGCGGCGAAGAAGCCGGCGGCGGCGAAGAAGCCGGCGGCGGCGAAGAAGGCAGCGGCGGCGGCGGCGGCGAAGAAGCGGCGGCGGCGAAGAAGGGCGGCGGCGGCGGCGAAGAAGGCGGCCACGAGGGCGGCGGTGTCGCCTGCGTGCACACCGTCAAGATGCACCCGGCCCCGGCACAGGTCGTCCAGCCGCCCGCGACGACAGCACCCCCCGCCGTCGAATCGGCGGCTGTGCAACCGGTCGTGACGTCGCCGGCGGTGACCCCAACGGTGACCCCAACGGTCACGGCACCGGTCGTCGAGTCCGTCTCGGCGGCCCCGAGTTCCCTGCCGACCACGGGTGGTTCGGTCTCGATGATCGTCCTGATGGCCGGCGTGCTCATCGCCGCTGGATCGGCCCTCGCCGGGCTGACCCGACGGACGTCGTAGAGCTACACGGAGCGACGTCACCGACGTCGTCGACACGAGAGCCCCGGTGGACCGCACGGTCCACCGGGGCTCTTCGTTGTGGCCGAGTGGTCAGGGACCGATGATGGCGAACGTTCCCGCCCCGGTCGCGACCAGGCGTTCGGCATCGTCGACCACACGTGCCTCGAGATGGGCCACGTGCCGGCCGCGCTTGACGACAGTCGCGGTGGCGGTCACCCGCCCGGCCACCGCCGGCCGGATGAAGCGCAGTGACACCTCGATGCTGGCGCAGTAGTGACCCGGTTCATCGACCACGCTCATCGTCGACTTGCCCATCGCGGTGTCGACGAGGGCGAACAGCACCGCCCCGTGGACGACACCGTTCGGATTGAGATGGTCGGGGCCGATGTCGACGTGGGCGAACCCGACACCGGGTTCATCACCTGTCAGCTCCATACCGAGGAACCGCTTCAGCGGGAAGTCGCCGTACTCCGGCACGGTTGCTCCGGCCTCGGCTCCTGCCCTGATGTCGTTACGGTCGCTCACACGAGCGGAGGCTAGCGATCGAACGCGTCGGGTGCCGGTGCCACAACCCGCTCGCCTACGCTGCGCTCCGAGCCCGAAAGGACATCCCATGGAACCATCACCGACCAGCGGATCGGCGAGCGTGCGCATCGCCGCGTCGCCGCAGGAGGTCTTCGCCCACCTCACCGATCTCGCCAAGCTGCCCGAGCTGAGCCCCGAGAACGTACGGTGCGAGTTCCACGAAGGCTCCGATCGCATCGAGGTCGGGGCCAGGTTCCGTGGCTACAACCGCGCCGGTGACTACGAATGGCATGCGGACTGCGTCGTCACCGAGTTCGAGCCCGACCGGTACTTCGCCTACGAGGTCCCGCCCGACTTCGAGTACGCCACGGTCTGGCGTTACCTCGTCGAACCCGACGGTGACGGGTGCGTGGTC
This sequence comes from Ilumatobacteraceae bacterium, assembly GCA_963829585.1. Taxonomy (GTDB): domain Bacteria; phylum Actinomycetota; class Acidimicrobiia; order Acidimicrobiales; family Ilumatobacteraceae; genus Sva-07. Next base: position 75,387 of record CAWHJD010000016.1, read on the forward strand.
ACCGAGTCGTTCGACGCTCCCCTCCTCGCCCACCCCGAGATCTATCCGGGCCGGATCGAAGGGCGACGCGACAACCTCGAACGGGCATGCGAAGCGACCTTGGCCAACCTCAAGGCTGCCATCGATCAGTAGGACCGCGAGCGCTCCGGTCGGAGCCGTCCGGAACCAATTGCGTACGATGGGTAAATATTCTCGCCGTACCGCGGCACGTCAGGGAGAGGCACGCAGCACGTGAAGTTCGGACTTGCATTCGCCAGCAGCATCGCGATCGAGCACGACTCGGCACTCGACATCTGTCGCACCGCCGAGGAGGCCGGCTTCGAATCGGTGTGGGGTGGCGAACACGTCATCCTGCCGACCTCGATCGAGTCGAGCTATCCGTACACGGCCGACGGCAAGATCCCCGCCGAACCCGACACGCCGATCCCCGATCCGCTGATCTGGCTGGCGTTCGCCGCGGCCGCAGCCCCCACGTTGCGGCTCGGCACGTGCATCCTCATCGTCCCGCAGCGCAACCCGCTCATCCTGGCCAAGGAGCTCGCCACGCTCGATCGACTGTCGGGCGGTCGCGTCGAACTCGGCCTCGGCGTCGGCTGGATGCGCGAGGAGTTCGACGCGCTCGGCGTGCCGTGGGAGCGTCGCGGCGCACGCAACGACGAGTACATCGCCGCCATGCGCGCCCTCTGGGCCGGCCCGCACGCCGAGTTCCACGGCGAGTTCGTCGACTTCCCGCCGGTGACGTGCAGCCCCCGTCCGGTGCAGGAGTCCATCCCGATCCTCGTGGGCGGCGACACCGACGCTGCCATCTCCCGGGCCGTACGGATCGCCGACGGATACTTTCCCGGCGAGGGCGACACCGAGCGACTCGTCGCACTGCTCGCCCGTCTCCATGCGGCCGCCGAATCAGCCGACCGTGATCCGAAGAGCATCGAGGTCAATGCGATGTTCAGCCAGCACATGGGCGATCCGCTCGCCGGCGTCGAGCAATTCACCGAGGCCGGTGTCGGCCGGATCATGATCCCCGCGTTCTTCTTCGCCGGTGCCGGTGGCCTCGATCGGCTCCGCGACTTCGGCGAGAAGGTCATCCGACCCACGCGGTGACCTCGCAGTGATCTCGCAATGATCTCGCGGTGACCACACGGCCGGATCCGGCTCGACAGTTCGACCATCAACACCAAGGAGCAAGCATGGAAGCGTTCGATCTCAGTGGGCGGGTCGCCGTCGTCACCGGCGGCGGTCAGGGCATCGGCGAGGGCATCGCCAAGAACCTGGCCAAGGCCGGCGCTTCGGTCGTCGTCGCAGCGCGCCACAGCGACCGCATCGCCCGCGTCGCCGACGACATCGTCGCCGCCGGCGGACAGGCACTCGCCGTGACCACCGATGTGACCGATCGAGCCGCCCTGGTGGCCCTCGCCGACGCCGCCGTCGACACGTTCGGCGGATTGCACGTGTGGGTCAACAACGCCGGAGGTTCGACCATCCGAACACCGCTCAAGGATCTGTCCGAGGACGACTGGGACGCGTGTCTGCGGTTGAACCTCACGTCGGTGTGGAGCGCGTCGATCATCGCCGCAGAGCGCATGACCGACGGCGGCAGCATCATCAACATCTCCTCCCCCGCCGGCGACCGCGGTGTGCCCGGCAGCGGTCACTACGCCGCAGCCAAGGCAGGAGTCAACTCACTGACGAAGACACTGTCGCTCGAACTCGCCCCGTCGGTGCGGGTCAATGGAATCTCACCCGGGTACGTCCCCACCGAAGTGATGATGATCGCACTCGACACCGACGAAGGCCAGCTCGAACAGATGGCCGAGAAGCGGATCCCGCTCAAGCGGCTCGGCACACCCGACGACATGGGTTCGACCGCCGTGTACCTCGCCAGCGCCGCCGGGAGCTGGATGACCGGACAGACACTCATCGTGGCAGGAGGACTCTGACATGCTCGATCACATCATCAAGGGCGGCACGATCGTCGACGGCACCGGCACAGCCCCGGTCACCGGCGACGTGGGCGTCAAGGACGGCCGCATCGTGCAGGTGGGCGGCACCATCACCGACGCCGCCGCCGACACCATCGACGCCAGCGGAGCGATCGTCACCCCGGGATGGGTCGACGTGCACACCCACTACGACGGCCAGGTGAGCTGGGACGATGTCATGGATCCGTCGGCCGGCAACGGCGTCACGACGGTCGTGATGGGCAACTGCGGCGTCGGGTTCGCACCGGTTCGCCCGGGCGGCGAGAAGTCGCTGATCGAACTGATGGAGGGTGTCGAGGACATCCCGGGCACCGCCCTGTACGAAGGGATGGAGTGGGGACAGTGGGAGACCTTCCCCGACTACCTCGACTACATCGCCGGACGGGAGTACTCGCTCGACATCGGCGCACAGATCGCCCACGGCGCCGTGCGCTACTACGTGATGGGCGAGCGCGGATCCGACAACGAGGACGCCACCGCCGACGACCTCGTCGAGATGGCCCGACTCGTGCAGGAGGCCCTCGAGGCCGGAGCGGTCGGCTTCAGCACGTCGCGCACCATCGGGCACCGCTCCCTGTGGGGGTCGCCGGTACCGGGCACGTTCGCTCCCGAGGAGGAGCTGCTCGCCATCGCCCATGCGATGAAGTCGGCGGGCACCGGCGTGTTCGAGATGATCCCGTCCGGCACGGTCGGCAAGTTGGAGGGCCTGGGCGGCGAGCGCTACTCGCCCGCCGAGGAGTTGGGGCTGATGGACATGGTCTCGCGCGAGAGCGGGCGGCCGGTGACCTTCACGCTCGTGCAGTCGCCGGACTACCCGGCCGAGATGTGGCGCGAGATCCTCGCGTCCACGCTGGAGATGAACGCCGCCGGCGCACAGCTCTACCCGCAGGTGTCCTCACGCCCGATCGGACTCGTCACCGGGCTGTCGGGCTACCACGCATTCATGCGGCGTCCCACCTACATGCGCCTCGCATCGCTGCCGCTCGAGGATCGCGTCCGCGAGATGTCCAAGCCCGAGGTCAAGGCGGCGATCATGTCCGAGGAGGACATGAAGGTCGACGAGCCGGGATCGATGGCCAACCTCTACACGCTGTTCCAGATGGCGGCCGCGGTGATCTACCCGTTGGCCGATCCCGTGAACTACGAGCCGGAGATGTCCGAGTGCCTGGGTGCTCGCGCAGCTGCGACCGGTGACGACATCCTGAGCGTGATGTACGACTTCCTGCTCGAGCAGGACGGTCGGGTGATGGGGGCGCTGATGGGTGGGCTCGACGTGAACCAGGTCCAAGACGTGATCCGCGAAATGCTCGTGCACCCGTCGACCGTCACCGGTCTCAGCGATGCCGGCGCCCACGTGACGCTGATCTGCGACGCGACGATGCCGACCACGCAGCTCACCTACTGGACGCGCGACCGCCGGCGGGGTGAGCGCATCCCACTCGAGTTCCTCGTCGCCAAGCAGACGGCCCGCAATGCCGCGCTGTACGGCATGACCGATCGCGGGTCGTTGACGCCGGGACTCCGCGCCGACATCAACGTCATCGACCTCGACGGCCTCACCGTGTCGCCACCCAAGGCATTCCACGATCTCCCCGCCGGAGGCACGCGGCTGATCCAACCGGTCCAGGGCTATCTCGCCACGATGGTCAACGGAGTGGTCACACGCCGCAACGACGCCGACACCGGCGCCCGCCCCGGTCGGCTCGTCCGATCGGGGCGGTGACGTCGGCGGGTCAGTCTGCGACGGACGACGGGATCCAGTTGCCGTGGAACCCGAACGGGATTCGCGGCAACTCGATCGACGCGACCGGCGTGTCATCCATCGTCGAGGCATCCATCACGACGAAACGGCTCGTGTCGGTCTCGGCCTCGTAGACGAACGTCATGAGGTAGCCGTCGTCTTCGTTCTTCGCGCCTTCGGCGGCGACGAACACGGGCTCGCCGGGGAGATTTCCCTGGCCGAGGGCGATCTCCGAACGGACGCCGGTCTGGCGGTCGTACTTCAGGATCGCGCCGGCCATGCTCATCGGCTCCTCGTAGGTGGGGTTCTCGGGCATCCCCATCATGTAGCCGAAGCGGTGCTGTAGTCCGACCACCGAGTCGGCGACGCGGGGGAACTCACCCGGTCGATCGTCGACCTGTTCTTCGTGCACCTTTCCGGTCGTCGTATCGATCGTGAATCGCCAGAACTGCGGGTTCGGGAAGTCCATCATCGAGTCGCGCCAGATGTGGTCGAGCCTGGCGACGTCGAGGACGATCTTGTCGCCGGCTTCGTACGCGTTCATCGGGTGGAAGACGTAACAGGGGTTGATGTCGTACCAGCGGACGTCGGCGTCGGTGCCGTTGCGCGGCATCACGCCGAGCCGTGACGGGTAGTTGTCGTCCCAGTGGATCGGCATCTCGCCGCGCATGGCCATGTCGAGGTCGAACACGGCCGGGAGGTCCATGAAGATCACGTGGTTCTGCGTGATGTTGAAGTCGTGCATCATCGTCGGGCCGTTGACGGTGATGTCCTCGTTCTGCACCATCGTGCCGTCAGCGGAGATCCGGTAGTAGCGCAGGTACGGCTCGAACGCGGCGTACCCGAAGGCGAGCAGCTCACCGGTGACGGGGCAGATTTTCGGATGGGCGGTGAACGAGCTCGAGAGCATCCCACCGAAATCGGTCGGGCCGACCGTGGTCAGCTCACCGTCGAGCACGTACGGCAGGTGGCCCTCCTCGAGGGCGAAGATCCTGCCGGCGTGGCCGATCACGTTCGTGTTCGCCTTCGACGCCTTCACGTCCATCAGCACGGCTGGATCGAGGATGTCGATGTCGGGGTTGGCGATGAACGGGGTCTGGACGTACCGGTTGCGGTACCACTCGGCCTTGCCGTCGCGCAGGCGAACGCCGTGGACCATGCCGTCACCGAAGAACGGATGGTCGGCGACGCCGGTGAGCGGGTTGGCGCCGTTGCGGACGTACCGGCCGTCGAGTTCAGCCGGCAGCGAACCGGTGACGACAAGGTCGGTGACCGTGCGCTCCTCGGTGACCGGCCGGCCATTGCCTTGCAGGAACACGGGCGTGCTGTCGTCGATGACTGTCATGGTGATCTCCTTGTACTGATCGGGGTGGTCAATTGCTCATGGGAGGTAGTCGAACGCGGACACCGTTTCGATGCCCTCGGCCGGCTGCAGGGTCCCGTCCTCGGTGTACTCGATGACGGGGAATTCGAATGTGCAGATCGCTGGATAGGCGGGCGCCTTGCCACACTCGGCCGGAAGGCCGGTCGGCCAGAGCGAGTCGATGTCGAGGCGAAGTAGTCGTACAACGACGCCCCGGTCACCTCGCCGCCGTCGGCCACGATCGCATCGGCGAACTGCGCCAACGTCATGGCCTGGATGATGCCCAGCCCACCGAGCCCCAGAGCACTCGGATCGACCTCGTCGACCGGCACCCCGAGCGACGGGGCCATGATCTCGCGGATGATCTGGTTCGCCGGCGTCTCCTCGTTGGTCTGCGCCCCGAGGAAGATCCAGCCGAGCGCGTCGTCGCCGACCTGGTCGAGGACCTCGCTCGCCGCGCACGAGCTGGCCGCCAACACCGGCGTGGTGATGCCGAGCGCCGTGCGCCCGCGCATGGTGCCGATACAGCCCGGGCCGTCGTAGAGCGACACCAGGAGGTCGGGATCGTTGGCATTCGCCTGGGCCATCAGTCCCTGGTAGCCGGCGTCGGTCTCCTCGTTGCCGCCCTTGATCGAGACGTACGGGATCCCGACCTTGTCGAGCGAGGCCTTCAACGCTGCCTCGGTGCCGTTGGCCCCCGGATTGTCGGCGCTGATGATGCCGACGGACTGGGCATCGAACTTCTCCTTGGCGACCGCCGCCATGCCTGCCGCGAGCGTTGCGTTCCCACCGGTCACGAACAGCGCGTTGGCGGTGTAGTCCCCCGGCAGGATCGGGAGCAGCCCGATCACGGGAAGTCCGCTCGCATCGAAGGTCGGATACCCCGGGAACAGGTCGAGTCCGAGCAGGACGAGTTCGACACCCGATCCGGCGATCTCCTGCGCGCAGGCCTGCGAGGTTTCAGGAGAACCCTTGGATGCGCAGGACGTCAGCTCGAGCGGGCCGACCACCGAAGCCGCCGTGCTCGTTGAGATACGCGAAGGTGGCCTCGATGTTCGGCTCGGATGTCGGGGAAGTCGAGCCCGGGCACCCCCTCGGAGTTGATCGAGGCCGACAACCATCGGCTCGCCGGTGGGCGCCTCGAGTGTCGGCACCCGGGCGGTGAAGTCGCCGCTCGCAGCGGCATCGGTCGTCACCGGTGCGTCGGTTGCCGTGGGCTCGTCGGGTGCCTCCGTCACAGCCGGTGCGTCGGTCACGTCCGGCGCCGTCGAAACCGTCGGAGCAGAAGCACTGGACTCCGACGAATCGTCGTCGCTGCCGCAGCCCGCTGCGACGAGCGAGACGACCGAGAGGCCGACCGCGAGCCGCCGGAGTCCGCCCGCTCGTCCCCGCGCCGTCATGATGATCCTGGCGCACGGGTGATGTCATCGGCACTCTGCATCGTCGGACCCCCATCCAAACGGCACGAGATCAGCATGCGCTGTACTCGTGACAGAAACTTACTCGGCGTAGCTTAACAGCTGTCGACGCCGGCGGCGGGCTCGGCGAGTCGCTCCGCGGTCACCTCGTCGGCCTCGGGAACCGGCGATCCGTCGAGCCAGGCCAACAACATGGCATTGACGATCTCCGGCGCCTCCTGCTGGACCCAGTGCGAGACGCCGGGGAGGAACCGCATGGTGAGGTCGGCGACGTACTCGTCGGTGCCGTCGGTCGTCTCCTTCGACAACGCGGTGTCCTCCAACCCCCACACCATCAACGTCGGCGTCTCGATCACGGGAAGGGGCTCCGACGACATCGCTCGGGCGCCACGAAATGCGGCTCGGTAGTAGTTCACCATCGATCGCATCGCACCGGGCCGCAGCGCCGCCTCGCGATAGACATCGGTCACCTCGTCGGGGAATCGGGTCGCGTCGACGGCCATCTTCCTGAAGGACTCACCCACGGCCTTCGCCCGTCGTGCGCACAGCAGCTTCTCGGGCAACCACGGGATCTGGAAGAAGAACATGTACCACGACTTGAGGAGCTGGCGGACGCTGCGCAGCTCTCGGCGCATGCATGCAGGGTGCGGGACGTTCATGATCACCAGCCGCTCGAGCGGCCGGACGCGACGGATCGCGAACATCCACGCCTGCGCCGCGCCCCAGTCGTGTCCCACCAGTGTCACCTCGTCCCGACCGGATGCATCGATGAGCGCAGCGATGTCGGCGAGCAGACGGTCCATCGAGTAGTCGGCGACCTTCGGCGGCTTCGACGATCGTCCGTAGCCGCGCAGATTCGGCGCCCACACCTCGTAGCCGGCTGCGGCGAGCGCCGGGATCTGATGGCGCCACGAGAAGGCCAGCTCCGGGAATCCGTGCAGCAGCAACGCGAGACCACGCGGGCCACCTTCGTTCGTGACCGACACCTCCAGGTCGACCCCGTTCACCGACACGGTTCGATACGTCAACGGATCCATCCCCCCAACACTGACATCCCAGCCACATCCGCACGGACATCAGCGTGCACCAGTCGGCGCAGCCAGCGATGAGCGAAACCACCGGATGTCGGTTGTTTCGCTCATCGGATGCACTGTTGGCCACCCGGCGCCGGGTCCGGGACGGTTGCAGCGAGACGAACGTCGCGGGTCTCGGCAGTAGATTGCGCGACCGAACGATGTCGACCGATCCTGCACTCCTTCGCGACGAGTGGCGCGACGTTCCGCATCCCGCACGGCTGTCCCACACCAACGCTCGGCGCGGCGAGATCCTGAGGGCGCACGGCGCCGCGCTCGACAACGGCCTCCCGGTGTACACCGACCCGCAGAGCGGACTGAGCGTATTCACGTCGGAGTCCCTCGCCCGCCGCGGTTCCTGCTGCGACAGCGGCTGCCGACACTGCCCGTTCATCGTCGACTGAAGTGGGGCCGCACCGCTCGGATTCCGCCGTGTGGCTTCGTGCGAGCACCCGATTGGAGCAAGACTGGGTCTGTGGAACGACCAGCGCCAACCATCTACGAACTCACGGCGATCCCCGAGTTCGGCGCATTCGTTCTCTCCGCGCCCTGGCTCGCCACCGCGCCACGTGGCAACGGGCGACGCGTCCTCGTCCTGCCCGGCTTCACCGCCGGCGACGTGTCGACCGCGCCGCTCCGCCTCACCTTGCGGGCACTCGGGCATCGCCCGTCGCCGTGGGGTCTCGGCCTCAATGTCGGGCCCGACGACGAGACGGTTCGCCAACTCCTGCGGCTGCTCGAACGGTTGGTCAAGCAGAACGGCGGCCCGATCGACATCGTCGGCTGGAGCCTCGGAGGAATCATGGCCCGCCTCCTGGCACTGCACCACCCCGACCGTGTCCGGCAGGTGATCTCGCTCGGGAGCCCCATCCGCATCGAAGATCCGCAGGCGAACCTCAGTGACGCCGTCCGGCGTCTGGCGCAGCTCTCGGGGCTCCAGCGCAACCGACGCGGCCACGACCTGACCGAGGTACCGGTGCCCTCGACGGTGATCTACTCCCGCCAGGACGGCGTGGTCGCGCCAGGCTCGTGTCTCCAACCGGTCGGCCCGACCGCCGAGAACATCGAGGTGCGGGGCGCTCACATCGGTCTCGGCCACAATCCGTCGGTGCTCTGGGCCGTCGCCGATCGGCTCGCCCAACGCGACGGCGAGTGGCAGCCCTTCGAACCGCCCGCGCTGCTGTCGTGGTGCTACCCGACGCTCGACGGCCCACCGGCGGGCACCACGACCCGCGTCGTCGGAGTCTGATCGCCATGCCGACCGCACAGATGCAGCGACGCCACTCACGGCTGCTGGCGATCGAGACACCGACCGCGCTCGGCCACACCTCGACATTGACGGTGCTGAACGCATCGACGGCGCCACATCGGATCAATGCCGCACTCCTGCGACGCGAGGTGGAGGCCCGACTCGACGATCTCCCCATGCTGCGCCAATCGCTCGTCGACGTGCCGCTGGGACTCGACCGACCGTGGTGGCGCGACCACCCGGGGTTCGATCTCGACTACCACCTGCGACACATCGCGGTGCCCGATCCCGACGATCCCAACGCGCTCGCGGAACTGGTGGCGCGCATCCACAGCCGCCCACTCGACCGCAACCGACCGCTGTGGGAGCTCTACCTGATCTCGGGACTCGCCGACGGCCAGGTGGCGCTGCTCTTCAAGATGCACCTCGCGGCGCTCGCCGAATCCACCGGCAACTCGTTGTGCGCCGGCCTGATCGGCGACTCCGCGGAGTTGCTCGGCGATCCGGCAGCGGCGAACCACGGTCCCGCCGGGTGGACGCCGCAGCCAGGTCCGTCGCTGCACGAGATCAGCACCCGTGCCTGGCTCAACGCGCTCTTCGATCCGTTCCGCACCTTCCGCAACGTCCCCCGGACGCTCAACACCGTTCCCGGGCTGCGCAGCATCCTGAACCCTGCGTTGGCCTTGATGAACCAGCGCGCCCAACGCTCGATCGTGATCGCCGAACAGTCCGGCATCACGCCGCGCACCTCGTTCAACGGCCGAGTCGGCCCGCACCGGCGCTGGGCCGGTGCCGACCTCGACCTTCGACGCATCGCCGAGATCCGCTCCCGCTTCGACGTGAGCACGGTCGACGTGTTGACGACGATCTGCGGTGGGGCGCTGCGGTGGTGGCTGCTCCAACACGACGAGCTTCCCCGCGAGAGCCTCAAGGCGCTGGTCCCGCTGTCGGTCACCGACCCCGAGGCGATCGAAGGGATCGCCGGCGTCGTCGTCAGCCTCGAGACCAACGTGCACCGGATCCCCGACCGGCTCCGGACGGTCCACGAGCAGATCGCCGAGGGCGTCACCCGACACGGCGCCATGACGGTGGCCGAGATCCGAGGCATCGGCGGCGGCACACCACTGCTCGGGATCGTTGCATCGCGCCTGCTCGAACGCAGCCCGCTCGCCGACCGCCTGATGCCGCCGTTCAACACCAGCATCACCTCCGTGCCCGGTTCGAGATCGACGCAGTACGCGCTCGGAGCCGAAGTGGCAGCGATCTATCCGATCCTCGGCATCGTCGACGGCATGGGGCTCCACATCGGGGCGATCTCGGTCGACGATCGGCTGTGCGTGAGCCTCGTGTCCGATCGCTACCTGATCCCGGATCTCGAGGCGCTCGCCGCGCGCATTCCCCACGAACTGGACCTGCTCGAGGCGTGCACCCTCGACTGAGTGCACGACTGAGTGCACGACTAGTGCAACCAGGCGAATCAGTCGAAGAGGATGACGCTGCGGGCGACGTTGCCCGCCTTCATGTCGTCGAACCCGTCGTTGATCTGGTCCAGCGTGATGGTCTTCGACACCATCTCGTCGAGATGCAGCCGGCCATCGAGGTACATGTCGACATAGCGGGGCATGTCGGTACGGAACTGGTTCGACCCCATGTTCGAGCCGGTCAACGTCTTCTCGTACAGCAACTCCGGCCCGTGGATCTCGATCCGAGTGCCGACCGGGATCATCCCGATGACCGTCGCCTGGCCCCCGTTGCGCAACATCTCGAACGACTGCTCGGCGGTGATCTTCATCCCGACCGCTTCGAACGAATGATGGACACCGCCACCGGTGAGATCCTTGACCGCAGCGACCGCATCCTGCGACGCCGCGTCGACGACGTGCGTGGCACCGAGCTGCTGGGCGAGTTCGAGCTTCGACGGGTTCGTGTCGACGGCGATGATCTTGTTCGCCCCCGCAATGCGGGCTCCCTGGATCGCAGACAGGCCGATTCCTCCGCACCCGATGACCGCCACGGTCTCGCCGGGAGCCACCCTGGCCGTGCGGAACACCGCGCCGAGCCCGGTGGTGACGCCGCATCCGATGAGCGCGGCCCTGTCGAACGGCATGTCGCGATCGATCTTCACCAGCGCCTGTTCGTGGATCAACATCATCTCGGCGAACGACGACAGGTGCAGGTACTGGTTGACCAACTCGCCGTTGCGACGGCTGAGGCGGGGCGGCTCGCCCGGCTGGCGAACGAGTTCGGTCGCCTTGTTCTCGCACAGCGTGAGGTGACCGTCGGTGCACTGGGAACAGTGGCCGCAGAACGCCGACAGGCAGGTGATCACATGGTCGCCCGGCTGCACGTAGTGGACCATCGAACCGACCGCTTCGACGATGCCGGCCGACTCGTGGCCGAGCACCGCCGGACACGGGAACGGGTACTTGCCCTCCATGAAGTGCAGATCGCTGTGGCACAGCCCCGCGGCGACGGTTCGCACGAGCACCTCGCGCGGGCCCGGCTCACCGATCTCGACGTCTTCGACGTCGAGCCGACCGGGGATGGAGTTGAGTACCGCTGCTCTCATGGCTGCTCCTGTCGTTGCTGCGAACCGCATCCGCATCGTGGCACGACGGCCACCACGAACTCGTCCTGGGGCGTCATTCGGCGCTCGGGCATCTACAGTTGTCGGCGGTCGACCGGCGGACACCCGCGCCGGTCGCATCAATGAGGTCGGGTGCCGAGGGAGATCACGTGGGACCGATTGCGAAACTCATCGGCAAGGACGTCGCCGCCACCGTCCTGCACGAGGCTGCCGACGAACTGAGCGGTCGATCGAACCGCAAGTGGGCGGTGATGCTGGTGGCGTTCCTGGTCGGCATCGTCGTCGCGGTGATCGTCATCAAGCGCCGCGGGGGGACGCTCGCCATCGAGAGCGACCCTCGGTGGACCGAGATCACCGAGGCGGAGTTCTCCGCATAGCCGCACTTCGCGAGAGCCTTCACTCGGGTCGACGACCCGAGTACCTTGCCGAGGATGTCGAACTTCGACCCCAACCGACTGCCAGGGCGCAAACGAGGAGCACGCGGCGTCATCGGCCGGTTCCTCGAGAATCCGGCATCGATGCGGTACGCGTCGGGCGCGATCATCACGGTCACCGTCGTGATGACGCTCCTGGGCGCGGTGGTCATCCGCGTGTTCGACCACGAGGAGTACCCGACGATCGGCGACGCCATCTGGTTCACCCTGCAGACGGTGACGACGGTCGGCTACGGCGACAACGCTCCCGCCGACTTCGTCGGACGGGTCGTCGCTGCCGTCGTGATGCTGACCTCCGTCGGTCTGATCACCGTCATCACCGCCATCATCACCTCGACCTTCGTCGCCGCTGCCGCGAAGCGCAAGGATACGGCCGACGGGCAGGCCGGAACCGAGAGCCTCGCCCGGCTCGAATCGGTGCTCCAGGCGTTGGACGAGCGGCTCGAACGGATGGAGTCGACACTTCGACACCCTGAACCGACCGACGAGGACGACTGAACGGCGGAGTTCGCGCGGCGGACTCCGCCAGTCGTCAGCAGTCGGCGTCGGACGCGTCGGTCAATGCCTGCCACGCCGTTTCGATCGCGGCGAGTCCTCCGGTGAGGGCGGTGGCCTTGTCGACCGGTGTCGCGGCGGCCGCCACCGAGGTCTTCAACGACTCGACCGATGTCTTGACAGCGTCGACCTCCGGTTCCAACTCGGCGGCGGACGCCTTGAGCGCGTCGACGTCGTCGAGCACGACGGTGAGTTGGCTGTCGAGCGCTTCGAGGCCGTCGTCGGCGACGTCGACGTCACGCAGGTCCTGGATGGCGCTGTCGAGTTCCTCACGGTTCTCGCAGAACGTGTTCGGGGATTCGTCGCTGGAACACGACGATCCGACGAGGGCAGCAGCAACGAGAGCGAGAGCGGCGAGGGAACGCATGAGAAACTCCTGGCGGTTCGGCCCGAGGGGGCGTGGGATGACTCCAGTGTCGTCGTTCGGCGATCTGACACCGTCATCCGTTCGGGGTGATTCGCCGGCCCGAGCGACGGGAATGTTCGCCCGCCTCTGCCGGTTGCACGGGGAGACCACATACCCCCAGGTGTATCCAGGAGACAACCATGCCGACCGTCGAACTCACCCTCGAGAACTTCGAGCAGACCATCAACGACAACGACTTCGTGTTCGTCGACTTCTGGGCGGAATGGTGTGGCCCGTGTCGTCAGTTCGCCCCCGTGTTCGCAGCGGCCGCCGAACAGCACGACGACATCGTGTTCGGCAAGGTCGACGCCGACAGCCAGCAGGAACTCGCCGGCCACTTCAACATCCGTTCGATCCCGACCCTCATGGCGATCCGCGACAACGTCGTGCTGTTCTCGCAGCCCGGCGCACTTCCCGCCCATGCGTTCGACGAACTGATCACGAAGATCCGCGCCGTCGACATGGACGACGTCCGCCGCCAGATCGCCGAGGAACAGACGAGCCACGCCGGCTGAGCCGACCGGCACCTGCCGGCGGCCCCTTGGCTACAGTCGCCCGATGACCGACGTCGCGCGATCCCCCATCGATGACTGCATCGCCAACTGGCACCGGCACCTGCGCGGAGAACTCGAGGGCGGGCTCGATGCAATCCTCCACGAGGACTGTGTCTTCCTGTCACCCATCGTCTTCACGCCCCAGCACGGTCGCGAGATCACCAAGCTGTACCTGACCGCGGCAGGCGGCACCCTCGGCGGCGAGGCCGCGACCGTGACCGATGCAGTGACCGGCGACTCGCGCGGTGGCTTCCGGTACGTCACCGAGATCCTGCAGGGCAACCATGCGATGCTCGAGTTCGAGACGACCGTCGAGGGCAAGTACGCCAACGGCGTCGACATCATCACCTGCGACGACGACGGCATGATCACCGAGTTCAAGGTGATGATGCGTCCGCTCCAGGCGATCAACGCCGTGCACGCCCAGATGAAGGCGATGCTCGAGAAGCTCAGCGGTTGACCGGAGCGCTCGGCGTGAAGCTGACCGGCAGGTGCTTGATGCCGGTGACCAGCGGAATGCCCTCGGCCGCGAGGGGAACCGCCTCGCCGGTCACCTCCAGATCGGGCATGCGCGCGAACAACTCGCGGAAGATGATCGCCACCTCGCGACGAGCGAGGTTGGCGCCCAGGCAGAAGTGGGGCCCCGGTCCACCGAATCCGACGTGCGGATTCGGTTGGCGGAGCACGTCGAAACGCTCAGGGTCGTCGAACACCCGCGGGTCACGGTTGGCCGCGCCGTAGAACATCACGAACTTGTCGCCCTCGTGGAAGTCCTGGCCGGCGAGCGACACGTCGCCCGTCGCGGTGCGCCGCATGAAGGTGACCGGTGATGCGGCGCGGACGATCTCCTCGACGGCGCTGTTGGTGACACCGGCGACGTCGGCCTGCCAGATCGCCCGCTGATCCGGATTCATCGCCAGCAGGTTCACGCCGTGGCTGATCGCCGTGCGCGTCGTGTCGTTGCCGGCGACGGCGAGCAGCACGAAGAACGACGTGATCTCGGCGGGCGTGAGGAGGTCTTCCGGCAGGTTGTTGTGGACGAGCTTCGACGTCAGATCGTTCGTCGGGTTCGCGCGGCGCTCTTCGATCAACTCGCCCATCAGGGTGCTGAGCGCAATGCCCGCATTCAGGTACGCGGCCATCGGGTCCCCGTCACCCATGAACTCGGCGTCACCGCCACTGAGGATCACGTTCGTCGCGTCGAGCACGGTCGTGAACTCGCTGCGAGGAATGCCCATCATGTCGCAGATGATGAGCAACGGGAAGGGCTGCGAGAGCACCTCGACCAGGTCGACCTCACCGCGCTCGCAGAACCCGTCGATCACCTCGGTGGCGATCGACTCGACCGACTCCAACACGCCCTGCAATTCGTTCGGGGTGAAGCTGTAGGCGACGATCCGTCGCTGGTTCGCATGACGCGGGTTGTCCATGTTGATGAAACTGCCGAAGAACTCGAGCATCTCCATGGGCATGTCGAAGATCGAGATCGCACCCTTGCCCGAGCAGAACTCGTCGGGGCGCTTGCTCACCTGGACGACCTCGTCGTAGCGAGTGAGGGCGTGGAACACCTCGGTCGTCTCGGTCATCGGGTTGTGCACCTCGACCGGCAGGATCGAGCCCTGCTCACGGAGGTCGGCGAACTGTGCCATGCGGTCGGCCAGTGGCTGGCGCCAGAACGTCGGCTCGATCAGTTGGTTCGGGGAGATGCTCATGTCGTCCTTTCGGGGGGTTCCACCGACAACATAGGACCACCGGCACCGATCCGACACGCTCGTCGAGGGTGGTCCCCTCCTGACGACCCGCCGAGCGCTACCGTCGCCGTATCCGAACACTCGACTGGTCCCGGCAGGCATGAGTAGGCCTCGGAACGACGCAGGTGGCTCTCACCGTGCGGTCAGGCTCTCCGACCTCGGATCAGGCCGCCTGAGTACCCGGGCGTTCTCGGTGCCCGCGAAACCGCAGCGATTCCGGCGCCCCACCGACGTGGTGCTGCTCCTGGTGTCGCTCGTCATCCTGACGGTCACCGCGAGGGCGGTCGACGACCCCGGCGACTTCGAGAAGACCTTCGCCGAGTGGTTGTCGAACCTTCCGGGACTCCTCGACTTCCTGTGGAAGATCACCTACGACTTCATCCAGATCTGGGTCGTCATCGTGGGAGTGCTCGCGCTCGCCCGGCACCGATGGGGACTCCTTCGCGACTGGGTCGCGAGCATCGCCCTCGCCATCGGGGGAGTCCTCCTCGTCGGCTGGCTGGTCGACGGTGACCTTCCGACGCTCGCCGACAGCATCGGGCCCGCCGACGGAGCCGGAGCATTCCCGTCACTCGCGCTCGCTGCGGGCGCGGCGGCCGTCACCGTGGCCAGCCCCTACTTCGTGAGTCCGCTGCGAACGTTCGGTCGGTGGCTGATCGGCACCGCATGGCTCGCCACGCTCGTCCTCGGCCTGACACAGCCGGGCGCGGGCATGTGCGCCCTGGCGATCGGCTGGACCGCCGGTGCGCTGGTTCACCTCCTGTTCGGTTCACCGGACAGCACCATCTCGTTGCACGATCTGGGTGAGGCCCTGCGCTCGATCGGCGTCGACGCCCAACCGACCCGGGTCGAGGTGCGCAACGGTGTGGCCGTCGCCGCAGCGCGGACGCCCGACGATCGCCTCCTCGACGTGCACGTCCATGGGCGCGATTCGTGGGACAGCCAGTTCTTCGTCAAGATGTGGCGGCTCGTCTTCTACCGTTCCGGTGGTCGGAACGTCACCGTCAACCGGCGCCATCAGATCGAACATCAGGCCTATCTGACGCTGTATGCCGAACGCGAGGGGGCACTGGTTGCTCCCCTCGTGGCAGCGGCGATGGACCAGCGCGGCGATGCCCTCTTCGTCGCCGAGCGCGTCGGCCCCGCATTCGGAGCCGACGGAGGACACGTCGACGATGCGCTGCTGGCGAGCGTGTGGACGTCGTTGGCGCGGCTGCACGAGGCCGGCATCTGCCACGGCGGCATCACGCCCGAACACCTCCAGGTCGCCAACGGCAACGTCCACATCGGGGAGTTCGATCGCGCGTCGATCGACTGGGACGAGTTGTCACGCCGGCTCGACGAAGCCCAGATGTTGACGTCGACGGCGGTCGTGGTCGGCGCCGATCGCGCGATCGCAGCGGCCGTGGATGCGCTCGGCAGCGAACGCGTCGCGGCAACCACCACGTTCGTCCAACCGGCCGCGATGCTGCCGGCGCTGCGGCGCCGGGCCGGCGACGCCGACCTCGACATCGACGACCTTCGCAAGGCCACGACCACCGCGGTGGGCGCCGAGGAGCAGGACCTCCAGGCAATCCATCGGTTCTCCGTCGGCAACGTCCTGATGTGGATCCTGCTGGCAATCGTCTTCTACACGATCGTCGGTGCGATCCAGGAGATCGGCGTCCAGTCGATCATCGACGCGGTCGCCGGCGCGAGCGTGCCGATCCTCCTCCTGGCGCTGATCGTCGGCCAGACCCCTCGATTCGCCGGCGCCCTCAGCGTGTCGCAGGCCACCCCGCTCCCCGTCCCCTACGGGCGCCTGACCCTGCTCGAATTCGCGATCACCTTCGTCAACCTCGCCGTCCCGTCGACTGCGGCCCGCGTCGCCATGAACATCCGCTTCTTCCAGCGCAACGGCCTCGACCGGACGACCGCCATCGCAGTCGGCGGGCTCGACAGCGTGTCTGGGTTCGTCGCCCAGATGATCCTGATCTTCACGATCGTGGGGTTCGGGCTCGGGAGCCTGAATCTCGACATCGACACCTCCGACGTCGAGTTCGACGGCCGGTTGCTCCTGATCGTGATACTCGGCGTCGCGGCAGGCGTCGCCGTCGTCGCCTTCGTTCCGAAGTTCCGCAACCCGGTGGTCGCCGTGATCAGGACCACCTGGTCCAAGATCGGGCCGCTGCTCAGTTCACCGCGGCGGCTCATCTCGGTGGTGCTGGCCAACCTGCTCGTGCAGCTGCTCTTCTCGTTGACCAGCTACACGATCCTGCAGGCGTTCGGACAGGACGTCGGCTTTGCCGACGTGGTGCTCGTGAACGTGTGCGTGGCTCTCTTCGCCGGTCTCATGCCCGTGCCGGGCGGTGTGGGGGTCACCGAGGCCGCGCTCACCGCGGGGTACATCGCCATCGGCGTCGACAGCGCCAGCGCGATGGGCGCAGCGCTGTGCTACCGGATGATCACGTTCTACATCCCGCCGCTCTTCGGCTACTTCGCGATGAATTCGCTGCGCCGCCAGCGCATGCTCTGAACGAGCCTCGATCCACGAGCACGAGTTCGCGGCAACCGCACGCTGCTGCGATGAGTCTCGGCGCGACCTCTACGCGCCCAGACTCATCGGTGACGGAGTGTCCGCAACACGGCATCACCGCCGCGACGAACGGGACCGACGTCTGTACTCTTCGGCAATGGACGAGATCGATGTCGCCGGCTTTCGTCGCGACGGGTGGCTGCTCGTACCAGGAGTGCTCGACCGGGACGAACTCGCCAGGATCGACGAGGCCGTCGACGAACTCGAACACTGGGCGCGGACAGGCGGCCCCGGGCTGCATCACTTCGAACAGACCGATGCCGGTGCGGTGATCGCGCGCAGCGAGGACTTCGTGAACGACAGCGACGTCCTCCGAGGCGTCATCTGCGCCGGCGTGGTGATGGACATCCTCGCGGAGCTCTTCGGCGAGCCGGCCGTGCTGTTCAAGGAGAAGATCAACTACAAGCAACCCGGCGGCGGCGGGTTCGCCCCGCACCAGGACGCGACCGCCTACCGTTTCGTCGATCATCACATCTCGTGCATGGTCCCGCTCGACCCGGCGACGGAGGCGAGCGGGTGCCTGTGGGTCGCGCCGGGCTACGAGCAGGGCCGACTGCCCACCGACGAACGCGGACGCATCGAGACGTCGGCCGCCGCCGACCTGGACTGGCGCCCCGCCCCCGTGGAGCCCGGCGACCTGCTGTTCTTCGACTCGTACACACCGCACTACAGCGAGACGAACACGACGAATCGTCCACGACGTGCCGCGTACCTCACCTACAACGCAGCGTCACTCGGCGACCATCGCGAGCAGTACTACGCCGACAAGCTCGCCGAGTTCGACCAGGCCGGCGGCGACTTCGACGGCGAACGGGTGCGCATCAGCATCAGCGACGACTTCCTCGGCCGACCGGTGCGGGATGATCGACGCGGATGACTTGCGGCACTTCTCGATCGTCCACGCCGATCACATGCCAGACTTCGCCGATGGCCACGCTCGTACTCACGGTGATCGGTGACGACCGCACAGGATTGGTCGATGCGCTCGCGGCCCCGATCGCCGAGCACGGAGGCAACTGGGATCGCAGCCAGATGGCCCGCCTGGCCGGCAAGTTCGCCGGCATCGTGGTCGTCACACTTCCCGACGAACACGTCGATTCACTCGAGGCGAGCCTCGAGGGTGTCCGGGCACAGGGCCTGCTCGACGTGCGCATCGCCGTTGCCGGTACCGCCGCATCCGACGGCCCGGTCGACACCGCGCCCCTCCTGCAGCTCCACCTCATCGGCCAGGACCGCCCCGGCATCATCCGGGAAGTCGCGAGCGCGCTCGCGCAGCGCGACGTCAGCATCGAGCAGCTCGAGACATCGACCATCTCGGCACCGATGTCGGCCGAGCAACTCTTCGAAGCGACGGCCTCGCTCCGTCTCCCCGCCGACCTCGATCTCGACACCCTGCGAGACGCCCTCGAGGACATCGCCAACGAATTGATGGTCGACCTCGACGTGTCGATGCTCACTCCGCCCGAGAGGGGGTGACGATGACCGACGAGCCGCAGAACGCACGCGAGCAGATCCGGCTGACACAGTTCAGCCACGGCGCCGGTTGAGGCTGCAAGCTCGCCCCCGGCGAGCTGGCCCACGTGGTGAGCCACCTCAACTCCGACCATCCGGCCGAACTCCTCGTCGGGCCGGGCACCGGCGACGACGCCGCCGTGTGGAAGCTCGACGACGATCGCGCCCTCATCTCCACCGCCGACTTCATCACGCCGGTGGTCGACGACGCGCGCACCTGGGGCCGGGTCGCGGCGGCCAACAGCGTGTCGGACGTGTACGCGATGGGCGGCCGGCCACTCTTCGCACTCAACCTGGTGGGCTGGAACACCGACAAGCTGCCCACCGAGCTGCTCGGCGAGGTGCTCGCAGGCGGGCAGGACATCGCGACGCAGGCCGGCTTCGTGATCGCCGGTGGGCACACCATCGACGATCCCGAGCCGAAGTACGGCATGGCGGTGACCGGGGAGGTGCATCCCGCTCGGATCCTCACCAACGCCGGCCTCCGGTTCGGGCAGGACATCGTGCTCACCAAACCGCTCGGGGTCGGCGTGCTCACCACTGCGATCAAGGCCGGCCGAGCGACCCCCGATCAGGTCGCCGCCGCAGTGGCTTCGATGATCCGGCTGAACGACGTCGCTTCACGGGTGGCCCTCGCTGCCGGGGCCACCGGCTGTACCGACGTGACGGGATTCGGCCTCGCCGGCCACCTCGGGCGGATGGCCCTGGAGTCGGGCGTCGCCGTCACGATCGAGTTCGAGGCCGTGCCGTTCCTGCCCGGTGCGGTCGAGTTCGCCGCCGACGGCGTGATGCCCGGCGGGAGCCGCCGGAACCTGACGTGGGCACTCGAGTTCCTCGACACCGGCGCACACGACGAGGTGCACCAACTGCTGGTCGCCGACGCCCAGACCTCGGGTGGGCTCGTGTTCGGCGTCGACCCGTCGGAGACCGCCGGCGTCCTCGCCGAACTGGCCGCCACCGGCCACACCGCGGCCCGCATCGGCGCCGTCACCGACGGCGACCCCGGCCTCCGTCTGCGCTGACCACCCGCCTGTTCGTGGAGCGATCTACGCAGAGTTTACATCGCGCGCAGATCGCTCACAACAATGCAGGGCGACGCGTTCAGGGGCAGCAGGTGGTCGAGCGCTCGTCGGGGCGCCCGAGGACGACCATCTCGATCTGGTCGGCGTCGGCCTTCTTGACGTACCACTCCCAGCGGTTGCCGTCGGGAGCGTGCACCCAGGTCTCGGCCTTCTCGGCGAAGCAGCAGATCGTGTCGTCGACCCCGGTCGTCTCGAGCCCGGCTTGCGAGAGCCGGCGTTCCGCGTCGGTCACCTGCTCGGCGGTCTCCACCTCGACGCCGAGGTGGTTGATCGATCCGTCGGACTCCGCCGACTCGAACAACACCAACTTGAGCGGTGGATTCTCGATCGCGAAGTTCGCGTACCCGTCGCGGATCTTGGCGGGCGCCGTGTCGAACATCTTCGAGTAGAAGTCGATCGCGGCGGGGAGGTCGGTGACATTGAGGGCCAGTTGGAGGCGCATCGGACGGTCCTTTCGTGCAAGTTCGACATCCATGTTGTATCGATGTCTGTCGATACGTTATCGTCTCATTTCGATGAACGTCAATACGAATTCCGATCCGCACGAACCGCTGGTGTCGTGCTGCGGTTCGGTCGGCGGCAACGCCCTCACCGACGAGCAGGCCCACGAACTCGCCGCCGCACTGAAGGTGCTCGCCGACCCCGTGCGGCTCCGCCTCGTCTCGATCATCGCCACGTCGCCGACCGGGGAGGTGTGCGCGTGCGATCTCCCCGACTCGCTCGACCGCAGCCAACCGACCGTCAGCCACCACCTCTCGCTGCTCGTCAACGCCGGGGTGCTCGACCGCGAACAGCGCGGGAAGTGGGCATGGTTCAGGCTCCGTCGCGAACGTCTCGACGAACTCGGCGCCGTGCTCTCCTCCCCCACCCGCAACGCCGACCAGTCAGGTGACCACCGATGAACGACCGCCCCGCCGTCCTCTTCCTCTGCGTCCACAATGCCGGCCGCTCGCAGATGGCCGCCGGATGGCTCCGGCACCTCGCCGGCGATCGGGTGCAGGTGTTCTCGGGCGGGTCGGAACCGGCCGACCAGGTCAACCCGGCGGCAATCGCCGCGATGGGCGAGGTCGGCATCGACATCTCGCGCGAACAGCCTCAGCGCTGGACCGACGACGACGCTCGGAGCGCCGACGTGGTGGTGACCATGGGATGCGGCGACGTGTGTCCGGTGTATCCCGGCAAGCGCTACGAGGACTGGGAGCTGACCGATCCCGCGGGACGACCCGTCGAGTTCGTCCGAACGGTCCGCGACGAGATCCGTGAGCGCGTCGAGCAGCTCATGGCCAGCTTGTCGATCGAGCCGTCGTGAACACCATGTCCGGGCCGACCTGGCGGCCGGACATCCGCCGACTGACCGGCGAGTTCGTCGGCACGGCTTTTCTGCTCGCTGCGGTCGTCGGCTCGGGAATCATGGCCGAGAGCCTGACCGACGACGTCGGTCTGCAGTTGCTGCAGAACGCGTTCGCGACCGCCGGGGCGCTCGTGGCACTGATCCTCGCCTTCGGGGCCGTGTCCGGCGCGCACTTCAACCCGGCGGTCACCATCGCCGACCGCGCGTTCGGTGGCATCGACACACCCACAGCCGTCTGGTACGTCGGTGCACAGTTCGCCGGAGCCATCGTCGGCGTGATCGTCGCCAACCTCATGTTCGACCTCGATGCGGTCAACTGGTCGACGAAGGACCGCTCCTCGACCAACCTCGTGTTCGCCGAGGGCGTCGCGACCCTCGGCCTCCTTCTCGTGATCTTCGGCGTCGTACGTTCGGGTCGCGCATCCACCGTGGCGTTCGCGGTCGGGGGCTACATCGCGGCCGCCTACTACTTCACGTCGTCGACCAGCTTCGCCAATCCGGCGGTGACCGTGGCCCGCATGTTCTCCGACACGTTCGCCGGCATCGAACCGGCCAGTGTTCCGGGCTTCGTCGCCGCGCAGCTGGTCGCCGTCGGTCTCGCCATGCTCCTCATCCGGGTTCTGTGGCCCGACATCGGAGACGTCGCCGACGAGGTCCTCGTCCCCCACAGCGACAACTCCGTCGGTCATGGTGTGGCAGTACCCGCGGCCGCGGCAGACTCTCGACATGACGACGATCGACGCCGACACGACCGCTGATCTCACTGCTGCCGACGTGGCATGGGACATCGACACGATCCTGCCCGAGGGCAAGTCAGCGTCGGACCTGTTCGACGACGCCGACGAGCTGGCCGACGGCCTCGTGTCGCTGCGTGGAAGGGTCGGTGAGCTCGACGCAACCGAACTCGCGGCAGCGATGCACACGATCGCCGAGCTGCAGGACCTGGTGGCCCGTGCCGCCTATCACGCGATGCTGGCGTTCACCACGGCGACGGACGACCCCGCTCGCGGCGCAGCCATGGCCGCGTCACAGGAACGCTCGACGGCGATCGGCACCAAACTGATCTTCTTCGATCTCGAATGGGCCGCTGCCGACGAGGACCACGCGTCAGCCGTGCTCGCCGACACGCAACTGGACTTCTGCCGTCACCACCTCGAGCGACTCCGCCTCACTCGGCCCCACCTGCTGAGCGAAGCCGAGGAGACGATCGTCGCCGAGAAGAACCAGACCGGCTTCTCGGCATGGGTCCGGCTCTTCGATGAACTGTCCTCGGCGATCACCGTCGATCTGCCCGAGGAACTCGGTGGGTCGGGGCTTCCACTGATGCAGGCAGCCTCGATGCTGCAGCACCCCGACCGTTCCGTGCGCAAACAGGTCGCCTCCGGCATCACCGCCGGCCTCGAGCCGGGCCTGCGAACCCGCGCCTACGTGTTCAACACGCTCCTGCTCGACAAGGCCGTCGACGACCGACTGCGGCACTACGACTCGTGGGTCTCGTCACGCAACCTCGCCAACGAAGCCTCCGACGAGTCGGTGCAGGCACTCGTCGACGCAGTCGTCGACAACTACTCGATCGCCCAACGCTGGTACACACTGAAGGCCAAGGTGCTCGGCATCGACCGGCTCGCCGACTACGACCGGATGGCTTCGGTGGCGACGACCGACCGCGAGATCGGGTGGAGCGAAGGCACACAGATCGTCCGCGACGCCTACGCATCGTTCTCTCCCGAACTCGCGGGCATCGTCGACCGCTTCATCGACGAATCGTGGATCGACGCACCGCTGCGACCGGGAAAGCGCGGTGGCGCCTTCTGCGCCGGTGTGTCGCCGACCCACCATCCCTACGTGATGCTCAACTGGACGTCGAAGTCACGCGACGTCGCCACGCTCGCCCACGAACTCGGCCACGGCGTCCACTTCCATCTGGCGCGCGAGCAGGGCATCTTCCACCAGGACGTACCGCTGACGGTCGCCGAGACGGCATCGGTGTTCGGTGAGACGGTCACCAGCAACCGGCTCCTGTCGATGATCGACGATCCGAACGAACGATTCGCGCTGCTCGCCACGACGCTCGAGGATTCGATCGCCACGGTCTTCCGCCAGATCGCGATGAACCGCTTCGAGCACGCCTGTCACACCGCTCGGCGCGAGGAGGGCGAGCTGAGCGTCGAGCGCTTCGGCGACCTGTGGGCGCAGAGCCAGGAGGCGATGCTCGGCAGCTCCGTGGAGGTCACCGAGGGCTATCGGAGCTGGTGGAGCTACGTGCCGCACTTCATGGGTTCGCCCGGCTATGTCTACGCGTATGCCTACGGCCAGTTGCTCGCGCTGTCGGTGTACGCCCGGTACCAGGAGGAAGGCGACGCCTTCGTGCCGGCATATCTCGATCTGCTGCGAGCCGGCGGCTCGAAGACCCCTGAGGACCTCGCCCGCATGGTCGACTGCGACCTGACCGATCCCCACTTCTGGCGCAACGGGCTGAAGATCGTCGAAGGCCAACTCACCGCCGCCGAGGACGCTGCCCGCGCCGCCGACCGCATCTGAACGAGTGCGGCTCGGCCCGGTTGGGTGAGCGGGCCCCACGGTCTACGGTGGGCGCGTGACCGATGAACAGCGTCCCTACGGCGCGGGCGAAGCCGACCCTGCACTCAAACGAGTCCGAACGCGCCACTTCCAACGGGCGAAGGAACAGGGCATCAAGATCACCGGGCTGACGAGCTACGACTTCCTGTCCGCTTCCATTTTCGACGATGCGGGCATCGACTTCCTGCTCGTCGGCGACTCTGCCGGCAACACGGTGTTCGGGTACGACACGACGATCCCGGTCACCGTCGACGAACTGATCCCGCTCACGGCCGCCGTCGTGCGCGGCGCCAACCGCGCCCTCGTCATCGCCGACATGCCGTTCGGCTCCTACGAGAACGGCCCCGACGAGGCACTCGCCACGGCGATTCGCTTCATGAAGGAGACGGGCGCCCACGCGGTCAAGCTCGAAGGCGGGGTCCGCAGCGCCAAGCAGATCAAGCGGATCGTGCGCGCGGGCATCCCCGTGATGGCGCACATCGGATTCACGCCCCAGAGCGAACACGGCCTCGGCGGCCACATCATCCAAGGACGCGGCGAAGGGGCCCAACAGCTGCTCGAGGATGCCCATGCCGTCGAGGATGCGGGCGCATTCGCCGTGGTGCTGGAGATGGTGCCGTCGGGCGTCGCGGCGCAGGCCACGAGGGAACTCTCGATCCCGACCATCTCGGTCGGCGCCGGCCCGGACTGCGACGGCCAGTTGCTCGTGTGGAGCGACTGGGCGGGTTTCACTCGCGGCCGGATCCCGAAGTTCGTCAAGCAGTACGCCTCGATCGGCCAGACCCTGCTCGACGCTGCGATCGCCTACCGCGAAGACGTCGAGAAGGGCGTCTATCCGGGCCCCGAGCACGAGTACGGCGAGTGACATGAGCACTCGACTGCACGTGGTACGTCGCGGGTCCGGCCCGCCGATCGTCTTCATTCACGGCATGGGCACCTCGTCGGCGACGTGGCAACGCTGCATGGAACTGCTGGAGGACCGCTTCAGCGTGGTCGCTCCCGACCTCCTCGGTCATGGTGGGTCCCCGGTGCCCGACGATCCGGGCGAGTACACCCGCGATCGGGCCCTCGACGACCTCGACGACGTCCTGGCCGACATCGCCGTCGACGTCGACACCCCCGCCGTACTGGTGGGCCACTCACTCGGCGGTTACCTCGCCCTGGCCCACGCCGCCACACGACCCGGCGTCGTGCGCGGCGTCGTCGTCCTCAACACCGGTCCGGGCTACCGCGACCCCGTCAAGCGCGAGGAGTGGAACGACCGCTCACGACGCAACGCTCCCCGTTTCGGCGTCCCCCTGCAGGTGACCACCCTCAACCTGCAGGAGGACTCGGTGGTGATGGATCGTCTCGCCGAGACGACCACGCCGACGCTGGTGCTCGCCGGCAGTGACGACCGGCCGGAATACACCGGGGCCGGTGAGTACCTCCAACGAAAGATGCCCGATGCCCGTCTGGCAGTGGTCGAGGGCGGTGGCCACTCGATGCACGAGGACTCGCATGCCGCCGAGGTCGCCGACCTGATCGCCGACTTCGTCGGGCGACTCGGCTGATCAGCCGACGGTGATCGTCGCGGACTGACCGCGGCTGAGATGGTCGTCGACGTCGCAGATCAGGCGATAGGTGCCGGCGGCATCGAAGGTCACGGTCACCGTGTCGCTCGACCCGGCGGGGATCCGTTCGGTCTTGCCGAGCGAACGACCCTCCGACGACAGCACCTCGAGCGAATGGTCGAGTTGACCGACGTTCTCGACCGCGAAGTCGACGGTGTCACCGGATGCGATCGTTCCCGGGTCTCCGTTGAACGCGTACTCGGTCGCCGTGATGTCGATGGTTCGGCTCGGCTCGCCACCGGCGCCGGCTTCGGTGGAAGCGTCATTGCCGCACGACACCAGCATCGCCGGAGCGACGGAGATCAGGACGACAGCGATGGCGGTTCTGAGCACGCCAAGAGAGTAGCCACACCGCACGGCGGAGATCCGGCGATCGGGACTCAGTAGTGGCGCAGTTCGACGATCGTGCCGTCGGGATCGCGGACGTACAGCGACGTGCCGTCACCGCGCGCGCCGAATCGACGACCTGGCCCATCGACGACCTCGAACTGGCCTGACGCCGCGATGGCGTCGAGATCCGTCTGCTCGACCACGAGACAGAAGTGGTCGAGGCGACCGTCGCTCGGATGACCGGCGATGAGATCGATGATCGTCGTGTCGCTCACCCGCAGCGACGGAAAGGGCACTTCCCCTCGCCGCCACTCGTCGACGCGGACCGGCTCGAGGCCGAGCAGATCCGTGTACCAGGCCAGCGTCGTGTCGACGTCGGCGCAGACCAGCACGAGGTGATCGAGTCCGATGACGTGCAGCACGGTTCCCACGACCCGATGGTGCCACATCGGTCCTGCCGGGTTGACAGATCGGTCTCCATTTCGTAATCTGCAACCATATGGTTGTAGATCAGCTGAGCGACGACGACATCGACCGCCTCTTCCACGCACTGGCCGATCGGACGCGACGCGACATCGTGCAGCGAACACTCACCGGCGAACACTCCGTGTCGACCCTCGCTCGTCGTTACGACATGAGCTTTGCCGCGGTTCAGAAACACGTCGCCGTACTCGAGCGCGCCGACCTCGTGCGCAAGACACGCCGCGGGCGCGAGCAGCTCGTGCGAACCAACATCGGGGCGGTGCGAACAGCGCAGACCCTGCTCGACGAACTCGAGGCCCTCTGGCGAGACCGCCTCGACCGCTTCGAATCCGTACTCACCGAACCAGACCCAGGAGGAACCACACCATGACCGTCACCAGCATCCAGAAGAACACCGAGCGCCTGACCCTCACCGTCACGTCCGAGTTCGAGGCACCCGCCGAGCGGGTCTGGCAACTGTGGCAGGATCCGCGGTTGCTGGAACGCTGGTGGGGGCCGCCGACGTACCCGGCAACGGTGCTCGAACACGACCTCAGTCCCGGCGGTTCGGTGACCTACCTCATGACCGGCCCCGAGGGCGACCAACACCGTGGTTGGTGGCGCATCATCAGCGTCGACCCACCCCGACGCCTCGAACTCGAGGACGGGTTCGCCGACGCCGAGGGCATCCCGAACACCGAGCTGCCGACCACGTTGATGTCGGTGTCGATCGGTTCCGACACGCCGGGTCGCACGACGATGGTCATGGAGTCCACCTTCCCGTCACTCGAGGCGATGGAGCAGATGGTCGCGATGGGCATGGAGGAAGGAATCCGCGAGGCCATGGGCCAGATCGACGCGCTCCTCTGACAGGCGTGCCGCTCCTCGACGAACGGTCCGGCGAACGTCGCCCACGACGGACAGATCGAGCCAGTCGGCCGCTCAGGACATGTCACGTCGGTCGAGTGCCCACAGCCCGACGGCCATGAGCGCCGCCGCGATCACGCCGAGCGCGACCACCGGCCCCCACGACATCGCGTCGGCAGGCACCCCCGGCACGTGCTGGAAGGGCGACAGATCGAGCACCCAGCCGGGGAGGTTCAGCACCTCGGCCAACATGCCGGCGACGAGCGCCCACACGAACACCGCCCAGACCACCGGTGACCACTTCGGGATGAGGCCGTAGAGAGCGAGCGAGAGACCGGCGAACACCAACATGGCGGGCACCATCACGAGCGCGGCAGCCGCCATGCGGATGACCTGGCTCACGTCACCGATGACGATCGCGTATCCGACGCCGATGGCCGCCCCGTTGACCAGCATGATCAGCACCGTTCCCGACACCGCGACGACGAGATGGCTGAACGCCAGCGATCGACGGGGAAGGGGGGTGGCGAGCAGCACGTCGGTGCGCCCGGCGACCTCCTCCGAGCGCAGCCGCAGCACCGACGAGATGGTGAACCCGGTCGCCATGAGGCCCATGACGAGCACGGCCAGCGCCAGGAACGCGTCGGTGACCGACCCCTTGCCGAGTTGGGCGAAGAACTCGTCCATCTCGGGGTTCTCCTCGAGCATCAACTCGGCCTGGTCGGCGACGATGCCGTAGAAGAAGGCGATCAGGCCGAGGCCCACCGCCCACCCGAGCAGCGAGGCTCGTTGGAGACGGACTGCCAACCCGAGCGGGCTCGACAGCCGTGGACCGGCCGCGGCAGCGCCCGGGCGCGGCTCGATCAGACCCGCACCGAAGTCGCGGCGTCCCTGGAGCGCGACCGAGACAGCAACCAGCACCGTCGTCGTCAACAGCGGGAGGAGGAGAACCCACCACCGTTCGTCGGCGAACGCCCGGATCGACAGTGCCCAACCGATCGGAGAGAACCACGAGAGCACGCCGTTGCCGACGTCACCGATCGCCCGCAACACGAACGCCATGCCCAGCACGGCGCCTCCGAGCCCCAGCGCCGCTCTCGCCCCACTGGCGATCTGGGCGGCCACCGCAGCGACACCGGCGAAGACCAGTCCTGCACCGAGGACCGAGGCTCCGAAGGCGATCGATCCGGACGCCGGGAGGCCGTAGCCCGTGAACGTCAGCACGCAGCCCGCAGCAACGAAGAGGTTCGCGATCGCTGTGCCGATGAACGCGGCGGCGAGCGGAGCGTGACGGCCCACGGGCGCAGCCCGGATCAGCTCGGCCTGTTCCGATTCCTCTCCGGCACGCGTGTGACGGACCATCATGAACACGCTCATCAGGCCGACGGCGATGAACGTCCACATCGCGACCTCGTTCATCATGACGGCACCCATCGTCGGCTCGTCGAGGCCGTACCCGGGCCCCGACTGGAAGATCAGCGCGGAGTTCCCTCGCACGGTGCGGCCGTACGACTCGAGCTGCCAGGCAGTGTCGTAGAGACTCGTGATGCTCGCCGCCGTCAGGACGACCAACCCGACGATCACCGCGAACCACACGACGAGGCGGACACGGTCGCGTCGCAGCACGAAGCGCACCAGCAGACCGGTGCCCGCAAGTGTCCGGCCGCCCCATGACGAACCGGCCGGGACGGCAGTGACCTGCTCCGTCGCGAGATCGGTGGTGACGGCGAGTCCGGTCATCTCGCACCCGCGCCGGCGCGGTCGTTCGAAGCCAGGTCGTCGCCGTAGTGACGCAGGAAGAGTTCCTCGAGCGTCGGCGGTTGGCTGACGAGCGAGTGGATACCGAACGACGAGAGATGACGGATGGCGGCGTCGAGGCCGGAGCCGTCGACATCGAACGCGACGTGACCGTCGTCGACACGGACGTTGTGCACGCCGACGAGTTCGTCGAGGCCCACGACGGGGCGATCCGTGGCCACCGTGACGTTCGTGCGCGTGAGATACCGCAAGTCGTCGAGCGAGCCGGACTGCACCGCCCGACCCTGACGGATGATCGTGACCCTGTCGCAGAGCTTCTCGACCTCGGCGAGGATGTGGCTCGACAACAGGACGGTCCGACCCTCCCGGGTGGCGTCGAGGATGCAGTCCTGGAACACCGATTCCATCAGCGGATCGAGGCCCGACGTGGGCTCGTCGAGCAGTAGGAGTTCGGCATCGGAGGCCAACCCCGCGATGAGGGCGACCTTCTGACGGTTCCCCTTGGAATAGGTGCGGCTCTTCTTGCGCGGGTCGAGGGCCAGCCGCTCGACGAGTTCGTCACGCTTGCGTCGGTTCACACCACCGCGCAGACGCGCCAGCAGGTCGATCGTCTCACCGCCGGAGAGGTTCGGCCACAGGTTGACGTCACCCGGGACGTACGCGAGTCGCCGATGCAGCTCGACCGCGTCGTTCCACGGATCGCCGCCCAGCAACTTCGCAGTCCCGCTGTCGGCGCGCAGCAGGCCGAGCAGCACGCGAATGGTGACGGTCTTGCCGGCGCCGTTGGGGCCGAGGAAGCCGTGCACCTCGCCCGTGGCGACCTCGAGGTCGAGGCCGTCGAGCGCCCGAGTCGAGCCGAACGTCTTCACGAGCCCGGAGATCGAGATCGCCGGTGCGATGGTCGTTGTCGTCGACATGGACTCGCCTTTCGTCCTGCCATTCCAGTCTGCCACGATGCCCGCCAGGTCCCCAGAGCCCTTCGTCACCGGTCACCGGTGCCGGGTCAAACGTGACGTCTCGTCACTCCCCGGGCCCAACGTGACGTCTCGTCACTCCCCGGGCCCAACGTGACGTCTCGTCACTCCGCGTTGAGTGAATACGTGGTGCCCACCACCGACGGCCCGTATCGACCGGGCGCGAAGCGATCGGCCAGGGCGGCCTTGGCGCGCCATCCCGTGCAGTGTCCGGGCGCGACGATTCGGGGAGCGATCAGCGTGTCGAGGTCGTCGACCGTCGGCCCGATCCGGGGTTCCATCGGGCCGCCCGCGAGGTGATAGCCACCGAGGACCACGTCGATCGGTGCGCCGGGGAAACGTTCCTTCGCCCCGAGGCAGGCGTTGACGATTCCGGCGTGGGAACACGCCGACAGCACGGTGACACCACGTCCACGTACCTCGGCGGCGAGGAACCGTTCGTCCATGATGAGCGGATCCGCCACGACGATGTCTCCACCGTCGGGACCCGCACCGAAACGGAACGAATGGTGGCCGACGAGCCCGGCCTCGTACGACGTCGTTCGCTCGATCGCGCCGCTCCCGAGGAAGCAACCACCGCCGAGCAGGTGATCGTCGGCGTGGAGTTCGATCCTGCCACCGGCTGCCTCCAACGCTGCGAGGGTCGGCTCCTCGGGCAACATGATGAACGTTCCCCCGGCTGATTGGATACCGCGCTGGTCGGGTCGATCGGGATGCACGTCGACGATCGGGGCCGCGAGACCCGCAGCTCGACGGGCCGCCGCGATCGCTTCCACGACCACCGGCAGGCCTCCACTGTGGTCCCAGTGCCAATGCGACAGGAAGACCGTCTCGATCGTGGCCAAGTCGACTCCGAGGCGATCGGCGTTGTCGAGCCACACGTCGCCGTACGGCCCGACGTCGAACAGCACCGCACGACGCTCGTCATCGATCCGACCCGTCACGAGTACCGAGAACCCATGGCACGCCACACAGAGATGGTCGAACACCGTGATGCAGTCGTGCCCGTCGTACCGGCGCGTCGGCGGTCGCCGCACGACGTGCGAGATCACCTCCGGTAACTGCGGCACGCCGGCATCGACACTCGACAACGTGTCGGTCTCGTTGTCGACGACCACCGTCAGCGTCAGTTCGTCGAGCATCGTCGATCGGATCATCCCCAGATCATGCCCCATCGCCGCCCGGCCACGAATCGGCCCGAGTCGGCGGCAGTCATCGCAGCCGCGTCTTCGCCTCCCGCTTCGCCCGCGTCAGCTCCACCCTCTGCGGGTGTTCCTTGTAGAACGGATCGAGCGGATAACAACCCGAGACGAGCCCGCTGCGCGGCGCCGTCGTGCAGTCGCTGAACGTGCGACAGACCAGCCTCGTCTCGAACGGCTTGCCGGCAAGCGTGTCGGCGGCCAGCTGCGGGTACGACAACATCATTCGACCCAACCCGACCATGCTCGCTCCCCCGCCGTCGACCACGGCCTGACCCACGTGTGCGAGCCAGTCCTGCACGTACGAGTAGCCCGACCCGATGATCGTGAGGGACGGGTGCGCCACCGTGAGGTCGCGGGTGACGGCCAGCTGTCGGGCCACGCCGTGCAGGGGGTCTTCGGGCGGCTGATAGCCGTCCGACGGCGGGAAGTAGGCCGGGCGCTGGACATGCGGGTTGTAGTACGGGCTTCCCGCGGTGATGCTGACGAGCCCGATGCCCAGCTCGCTGCACAGGCGCAAGAAGGCATGGGTCTCCGTGAGGTCGATGCCGAGTCCCGTCCCGTCACCACCGAATGCGTACGCATACGTCCCGGTCGATTCGGCGACACCCATCCCGTCGTCGCCGGGTCGGTACGGCACCAGATCGAACGCCGACAATCGCACGGCGACCGCCAGGCCGGGCGCCCGCTCGCGGATGCCCGACACCACCGTGCGCAGGAACTGGGTGCGCCCGGCGAAGTCACCGCCGTAGCGGCCCTCCCGCTCGTAGCCGGTCAACAGCTCGTGCAAGAGGTATCCATGGCAGTGCTTCACGTCGACGAAGTCGAAGCCTGCCTGCTGTGCGAGCACCGCTGCGGCGACGTAGTCCTCGGCGAGCACGTCGAGTTCGTCGTCGCTGAGCACGGCAGCCGCATCGGCCCCGACACGACCATCGAGGATCGGATGCTCGTACGCGGTCCGGGGCATCGGCGACCCCTCCGGACGCGACCAGCGGCCGGAGTGTGTCAACTGCAGACCGGCCACCTGTTCCGGCGCCAGGATGCCGCGGAGATCGGCGACCTCGTCGACGGTCGACCGGTTCAGCACCAGCTGATTCGGATTTGCCGCGGCCGTCGAGGCGTACTGCTGTCGCCTCACCCCACACCAGTCCGCAACCGCTCGACGCGAAGCGCTGCCAGCGGCGTCGTACGAGGTCGGTCGGCCGGCCGTCGGTCGTGCCGTCCCAGCCCTCCATCGGCAGCACAGCGAACCGATTGGGGGAGGTGAGCGTGCCTCCCGATCCGTCACGGATCAGCACCGGCTGCGCGAGGGATCCGGCCGGGTCGACCTCGTCGACGATCGGAATCTCGATCGCGAGTCGGGCGCAGTGGTGGCGGAACGCGTCGACGCTGTCGAGCTTCTTCACCTGGGTCCAGCGGACGCTCACGTTGCACCCTCACCCGTTGCGGACTGCGCTTCGAACTGCGCTTCGAACGGGCGCAGTCGTTCGAGCACGTCCGCCAGCACGGCGCGATCGGAGTCGGGCCGGCGAGGCGCCGCCGGTGGCGTGCCGTCGCACTGCGCCCAGCCCCTGAGTTCGAACATGATCGCCGCATCATGGCGGTAGCCGGGCACCGGCGTCCGGAACGTGAAGTGGCCGAGATACTGCAACAGATCGTTCAACTCGTGGAACGTCGGGTCGCCCGCGGCCCACATCCGATCCCGCGCGGCGAACGCCACCGGCGCGAACGTCGACAGCCCGAGCAGGTAGTCGGACCCGTACATCACCATGTCGATCGCCAGGTCGTTGCCCGTGAACACGGTGAAGTCGGGTCGCACACGATCACGTGACTCCAGACGATCCCACTCCAACTCGCGACTCAGCGACGAGTGCTTGGCGCCGATGCAGGCGCCGATGCCCATCAATCCCTCGTACGCATCGAGTGACGGGATGCGCCCGTACGGCACGAACATCGCACCGAGTTCGAACCCGATGAACCGGTCGACCTCTGCACCGATCTGCCCGAGCGCCTCGACCCACCCGCCGTCGTCGAGCGTGTTGAGCCCGTACGACGGAAACACCACCGGCGTCCCACCCCGCTCGCTGATCGCCGTGCAGGCGCGCGCGTACCCGGTGAGATCGAAGGCGGCGCCGGGCTCGTCGGGCACGTAGGCGCCGGCCACGAAGTCGCCGCCCGTCACCGAGGCGGTCAGGTCGAGCACCCGGAGTTGGTCGGCCTGGCTCAGCAACTGCACGTAGCCGGTGTCCATGTTGACCGCCGGGGTCAGCCCGACAGCGGCGGTGCGAGCGACGTGGGCTTCGGTAGCCGACCAGTCGATGTCGCCGCCGGGGGTGAAGGGCAGCAGTACCGCCGACATCCCCGTGATGGTGCGGCCGGGACGCACCCGATCCTGGACGTCGCGCTCGGAACGAGGGGTCACGGCACCCCATTGGAGTGCACACTGCTCACGCACGCAAACCGAGCAGTACCGTGGCCGCATGCACGACCTCCACCTCGTGGCAACCGACCGGGCAGGATCGCCACGAGCGTGACGATGCGGGCCGATCCTTCGAACGCACCCCAGCTGATCACCTACGCCGACCGGCTCGGCGGCGACATCGAAGGGGTCCGGCGGCTTCTCGACGACGAGTTCGCAGGCGCATTCAGCGGGGTGCACCTGCTTCCCTTCTTCGTCCCCATCGACGGCGCCGACGCCGGATTCGACCCGGTCGACCACACCCGCGTCGACCCCCGAATCGGCGACTGGGACGACGTCGCGACGCTGAGCGAGCGGTACGACGTCATGGCCGACGTCATCGTCAACCACGTGTCCGCCGACTCGGCCGCCTTCCAGGACTGGCTCGCTCGGGGTGACGGATCGCCATCGGGGGCCATGTTCCTGACGCCCGAACGGGTCTTCGGCCACTCACCGACCCGTGAGGAGACCGACGTCGTCTACCGCCCTCGGCCCACCTCGCCGTTCACCGAGGTGGCCTTCGCCGACGGATCGGTGCGGGCGGTGTGGACGACGTTCACCGAACGACAGATCGACATCGACGTCGAGCACGAACTCGGATGGGGCTACCTCATCGACATCCTCGATCGGTTCGAACAGTCGGGGATCGGCGTCGTGCGACTCGACGCCGTCGGATACGCGATCAAACGCGCCGGTACCTCCTGCTTCATGCTGCCGGAGACCTTCGAGTTCATCGACCGGCTGACGGCGGCGTGCCACGAGCGATCGATACGGGTCCTCGTCGAGATCCACGGCCATCACCTCGACCAGATCGACATTGCGCAGCGCGTCGACCTCGTCTACGACTTCGCGCTGCCGCCGCTCGTGCTCGACGCGCTCTTCACCGGCGACGCCGGCCCGCTCGAGCGATGGATCGACATGCGCCCGAACAACGCCGTGAACGTGCTCGACACCCACGACGGCATCGGTGTGATCGACGTCGGCGTCGACCCCCGCAACCGCGACCGGCCGGGACTGCTCTCCGAGCAGCGCATCCACGATCTCGTCGAGGGCATCCACGAGCGGTCGAACGGAACGAGCCGACTCGCTACCGGCTCGGCAGCCTCGAACCTCGACCTCTACCAGGTGAACTGCACCTTCTACGACGCACTCGGTCGCGACGACCACCGCTACCTGGCCGCCCGCATGATCCAGCTCGTGCTGCCCGGAACGCCCCAGATCTACTACGTCGGACTCCTCGCCGGATCCAACGACATGGACCTCCTCGCGGCCACGGGCTCGGGCCGCGACGTCAATCGGCACCGGTACACCCCGGACGAGATCGCCGAGGCGATGCAGCGTCCGGTCGTCCGCCGCCTCGTCGAAATGCTGAGATGGCGAGCGGCCCACCCGGCGTTCCGCGGTGACTTCGAACTGCTGACATCGGCTGACCACGAACTCTCGGTGCGGTGGAGTGCGCCGGATTCGACCGTCACCGTGACCGTCGACCTGCGCACGGGCGACGTCCTGACGACGTGAGAGCATCACGTGCCATGATGCGCCGATGACAACCGAGACCCCCCAGGACCGGTACCGCGACGCCGCCCGGATCCTGCACGACGTGGCGAAGCCCATGAAGGTGCTCTCCGCGCTGGCCTGGCCGGCCCACCTTCGCGAGGAGTTCCTGGCCGGTGGGGCCGACAAGCTCCCCGAACCGACGTACACGCTGGTCGACCCCACCTCCGTGCTCGACGGCATCGCGGCGGCGCGGCGCCTGCTCCGACCGGGCAACGTGGTCGACGACTGGCTCGACCGCGAGGCCACGTCCATCGAGTCGACGGCGCTCATGCTGTCCTCGCTCGGCACACCCGCGTTCCACGCGTACAGCCGTCGGCTCTACGGCGTGCCCTCCCAACCCCTGCGCTATGACCCGGCGACACCACTCGAGTTGGCCGCCAAAGTGGAGTCATCGCTCGAGGACCTGAAGGCAGCGTCGCTGATTCGGCCCGTGGAGCGCACCCGTACGGGCGAGGAGGTCGCCACGTTCATCACCGCGGCCGTCGACGAGCACTTCGGCGAGGCCGCCCCCGAGGTCCTCCTCGTCGACGAGTTGTCGGCGAATGCGGTCGCGTCGACGAGCCGGATCAAGATTCGTCGAGATGCCAAGTTCACCGCGAAGGACTCGGCGCAGCTGCTCAACCACGAAGCCTTCATCCACGTGGCGACGGGGCTGAACGGCCGGGCACAGTCCGACATCCCGATCCTCGCCATCGGTCACCCGGGCACCACACGTACGCAGGAGGGTCTCGCCGTCTACTCGGAGTACGTGTCCGGGACGCTCGGCATGGACCGATTGCGTCGACTCGCCGACCGGATCGTGGCCACCCAGCTCGTCATCGACGGCGCCGACTTCATCGAGCTCTACCGCTGGTTCCTCGAACGCAGCCCCGACCCGGAGCAGGCCTTCGAATCGACCCGACGCATCTTCCGGGGCGCGCCGATGACCGGCGGCGCACCCTTCACGAAGGACTGCTCGTATCTCTCGGGTTATCTGTCGGTCGCCACGTTCATCCGTGCCGCCTTCAGGGCAGGGCGCGCCGACACGCTCGGCCTGCTGTTCTCCGGCAAGCTCGATCTCTTCGCCATACCGGCACTCGGCGAGCTGCGCAGCCAGGGTCTCGTGCAACGGGCGAAGTTCCTGCCGCCGTGGGCATCGGATCCCGGTTGGGTGCTCGCCCACTTGACGCTCAGCACGTTCATGGCCGACATCGACCTGTCGGCGGTGACCGATGCGGTCGCCGACGTGTTGGAGAAGTGCCCACGCGTCGAGATCGAACTGCCGGGCTGAAGCGCCCTGCAGCGAACCGACGCGGTTCAGGTGGCGGTGTCGCGCAGACGCTTGTTGCTGCGCGGCTCGTTCTTGGTCTTCATGTCGGTGAGCTGACGGATCATCTCGTCGCGGACCTCGTTGAACGCGTGATCGAGATCGGTGCTCGACGAGGTCGCGACCAGCGGAGCGTGCCCGTCGACCTTGACGTCGAGCGTCACGTGCTGGCTCTTGGTGCCGCGATCCTTGACGAACAACTGCATGGCAACGGTGCCCGCGTCGAACGAACGAAGGCGCGCGTCGAGCTTGCTCCAGTGATCGATGAGCTTCTCCAGATCCCCTTCGTGCACGTCGCCGTGCACCGTGAGGCTGTCGGCAACGGTGGCCGGATGCTGATTGGTCATCACGTCTCCTTCGGACTGCGGGCGGGACACCCGCCCTCTGCTTCCATTCAATCCGAACAACGCTCGACCCGCCCAAACCGAGTGACCGCGGGCGGTCAACCCAGGTCGTGGGGGCCGGCGGCGAGGTAGCCGCGTCCGGCGCGGATGGTGTCGCCCCAGGGGGCCAGGATCTCGAACAGCTCGTCGATGTCGCCACCCAGCGCCGAGATGGCCGGCATCATCTGCTCGTCGGTCGCCACCTCGATCGCCTCTCGTGCGTGGCGACCGGCCTGCGTCAGATGGGTCGCCGAACCCTCCCCCTCGAGGTGACCGAGGTCGCGGAGCCGATGCTCCGACGCATCGAACTCGTCAGCCGTCCAGCCACGGGTTCGGCTGTAGCTGCGGATCGGCATTCCCCAGTAGAGCTCGGTGAGGATGCCGATGTCGGTGGCAGTCAGCCCGGCGGCCACCCACGCGGCGTTGTGGCAGTCGCCCCGGTACTCACGCAGGAAGTCACCGACGTGCCACACCGCTGCCAACGGCTCGTCCGGTACGTCGAGGGCAGCGATGCCCGCGGCCATCGCTCGACCGTTGATCGGCAGCGGTGCAGCCGCATCCCGAAGGAGATCACGAGCACGTTCCACACCCTCGGGCCGATCCCCGAGCAGCCGTCGGAGCTGCGCGACGGCCCCATCGGCCCGGGCGGCCCGGATCGTTTCGGCGTCCGTACGCGTCCATGCCAGCTGCACCAATGGCACCACGACGGCCGCGCTGAAGACACCGAATGCCGCAGCGATCACCTCACCGGGTACCTGGCCGAGCACGCTGCCCCTGCTCGCGAAATACGCGGGTCCGTCCGGGAGAGCGACCCCATCGGCATCACCGGGGCTCGGATCGAACCCGAGCGCCTGATAGTTGGCATGGCACTCCGGCGAGAAGTACACCTGACCGATCACCGGCTCGAGCACCGACCCCAGGCGTCGGGCGAGGCGGGATGTCGACGAGAGTTCCATGTCGGGACGGTACGCCACGCACGTCACACGGTGCCGGGTCAAACGTGACGCCGTGTCGACGCGTAACGTCACCGCATGCCCGATCGCACTGTCGTCCTCGTCCATGGCAATCCCGAGACCGCTGCCATCTGGCGTCCGCTCACCACAGCACTCGTCAGCCGCGGCCGCGCCGAGGTGATCGCGCTGTCGCCGCCGGGGTTCGGCGTAGAGGTCCCCGACGGTTTCGACCCCACGATGGACGCGTACGCCGACTGGCTGGTCGGCGAACTGGAGGCGATCCGGGACACCGACACCGACATCGACCTGCTCGGGCACGACTGGGGTGCCGGTCACGTCTACGGTGCACTCGGCCGACGGCCCGACCTGGTGCGCACGTGGGCCGGCGACATCGCCGGAATACTGCACCGCGACTACGTCTGGCACGACATGGCCCAGGCGTGGCAGACCCCCGACGTCGGCGAGCAGGTGATCGCCGGCATGACGTCGGCGAGCACCGACGACCGCGTGGCGCTGTTCACCGGACTCGGATTGCCGGCCGAACTCGCGACGGAACTGGCCGGCGGGCTGAACGCCGAGATGGGTCGCTGCATCCTGCGCCTCTATCGAACGGGTGCCCAACCCGCCGTCGGCGAACTCGGTGCCCGCTTGGCCTCGATGGACCTCCCACCCGGCCTCGTCATCGACGCCGAACTCGACGTCTACATCCCGTCGGAGCTGTCGAACGACGTCGCCCGACAACTCGACGCCGAGGTGCTGCGCCTCGATGGCCGGGGCCACTGGTGGATGGCCGACGACGTCGGCGGCATCGCCGACTCACTCATCGACTTCTGGTCGGCCCACTGAAACGTCACGTTTGACCCGGCACCGTGTGACGGTCACTCGACGGGGAGGCCGAGGTTGCGGGCGATGACCAGGCGTTGGATCTCGCTGGTGCCCTCGCCGATCTCGAGGATCTTGGCGTCGCGGTAGAAACGCGCGACGGGGGTCTCCTCCATGAAGCCCATCCCACCGAACACCTGCGTCGCCACCCGAGCGGCGTCGACGGCCGCCTCGGTCGAGTAGAGCTTCGCCATCGCCGCCGCCTGGCCGATGGGGCGGCCCTGATCCTTCATCCACGCCGCCTTGTACGTCAGGTTGTGGGCGTTCTCGACCTGCACCGCGAGATCGGACAGCTGGAACGCGAGCCCCTGGAACCGTCCGATCGGCCCACCGAAGGCGTGGCGCTGGCCGGCATACTCCACCGACATCTCGAGGCACGCCCGGGCCGAGCCGAGCGCGAGCGCCGAGATCGCGATGCGGCCGTCGTCGAGGATCGACAGGAAGTTCCGGAAGCCCATCCCGGGCCGGCCCAGCAGGTTCCCGGCCGGAATCCGACAGTCGACGAACGTGATGCCGTGCGTGTCGCTGGCATGCCATCCGAGCTTGTCGTAGGCGGGCTCGATGACCATGCCCGAGGTCCCGGCCGGTACGACGAATGCCGAGATGCCGTCGTCGGTTCGAGCGGTCACGGTGACGATCGAGGTGATGTCGGTGCCGCAGTTGGTGATGAAGGCCTTGGATCCGTTGATCACCCACTCGTCGCCGACGAGTTCGGCTCGGGTCCGGGTGGCACCGGCGTCGGAGCCCCCGTCGGGTTCGGTGAGGCCGAACGCACCGAGCGAGCGGCCCGCGAGCAGGTCGGGCAGCCACCGGTCGCGCTGCTCGTCGTCACCGAACCGGAAGACCGGGTTGGCACCCAAGCCCGACACCGGCCGACAGGGTGATTCCCATCGACTGATCGACCCGACCCAACTCCTCGATCGCCACGCACAGCGATGCGAAGTCGCCGCCGCCGCCGCCCCATCGTTCGGGAAAGACGATGCCGAACAATCCGAGATCACCCATCGCGCGGACCACCTCGGTCGGGAAACGACAGGTTCGATCCCACTCGGCTGCGTGTGGCGCGATCTCCTGCGCGGCGAAGTCACGCACCGTCGCACGCAGCATCTCGTGGTCGTCGCTCAGCTCCCAGCTCATGATGACCCGACGCTAGCCACGAGGGCGATACCTCACTCCAGCACGGGCCGATCCGTTCCGCGAGCTGCCCGACGGCGATGCGTCGGCGCGGATATTGTCGGCACCGTGCAGCCGCGAGCCAGCCTCGGTTCCGCGCTCGTCGTGCTGGCACTGCTCACCGCCGCATGCAGCGAGTCGACGTCCACCGCCCAGGTCGTCGCGTCACCTCCCGCCACCGAGTCGACCGTGACGGCAACGTCGGCCACCAGTACCTCGACCACCAGCACGTCGACCACCAGTACCTCGACCACCAGCACCTCGACGACGAGCAGTTCGACGACCACGACCACCAGCACGACGGTGGAACCCCTCCCCGCGCCGAACCTTCCGGCGGCCAACGCCGCCTTCGACGAGCTCGCCCGGACGAACCCGTCGGCGAGCATGACGGTGCGACGGGACGGCCGGACCGTCCTCGCTCGCGCGTCGGGTTCCACCCTCGACGGTGCACCTGCAACAACCGACTCGCCCATGGTGGTGGCCAGCGCCGGCAAGCTGCTCACCGCCACCATGATCGCCCGGCTCGACGCGGCCGGGCTGCTCGACGTCGACGCGTCGACACCCTGGCAGCTCATGGGCCTCGCACCACATCCGGGCTGGAACGACGTCACGCCGAGGGAGCTGCTGAACCACATCTCGGGCATGCCCGTCGTGCGCAACCAGTGGTTCGTCCGGTCGGGTGACTGCCGCTCGTTCCTGCCGACCATCATGGCCGAGCCTCCGCAGGGCCACCGCGGGCGCTGGACCTACTCGAACGGCAACTACTGCGCCCTCGGACTCCTCGTCGAGGCGCTGGCCGGAGTGCCGCTCGACGAAGCGGCGCAGTCGATCCTGCTCGACCCGATCGGTGCAGCGGGAATCCACGTGACGACCGATGGCCAGCTCCCGACCGACGTCGGTTACGCGCTCGGCGTCGACCGCCTTGCACGGCTGGGTGGGGCCGGCACCTTTCTGGTCTCGACCGACGACCTCGCGGCCGTGATGGGCTCGATCACGGCAACCGACAGGGAAGTCATGACGTGGCCGGGCCTCATCGTCGACCAGTACGGATGGGGCCACACGGGCAGCGTCGACGGTGCGGTGTCGTGCGTCTGGGTGATGGAATCGGACCGCACGATCGTGGCGACGACGGTGGCGGGCAATCGGCCGACGACCGGCGGCGACGTGTGCGACCTCGTGGTCCCGGCGGTGGCCGCCGATCTCGGCATCCCGGCCGGTCTCCCCGACCGCTCACCGCCCTGAGCCTGCGTCAGGCGAGATCCCACCGTTGGCGGGCGGCGGCCACGGTCGGCAGTCCGATGTCTCCGGTCGATGCGACCTCCGGCCGGTAGCCGTGGCCGATCAACGCGGCCAACGTGGCTCCGGTCGACGTCGACAGCGCCTCGAAGTCGTATCCGCCCTCGAGGACCACGACGGTTCGTCGTTCGGGCACGAGGGCCTGCAGACGGACAGCGAGGTCCGCATAGTCGGCCGAGGTCAGCTCCAAGCCGGCCAGGGGATCACGTCGATGACCGTCGAACCCGGCCGAGATGAACAACCAGTCGGGTGCGAAGTCCGAGACCAACGGCGAGATGACCTCGTCGAACGCCCGGCGATAGACGTCACCACGTGTCCCCGCCGGGAACGGCAGGTTGACGTTCGCTCGTGGCGCACCCGCCCCACCCATCTCGTCGGCGCGTCCCGTCCCCGGGTAGAGCGGCGACTCGTGCGTCGACACGTACAGCACGCGGGGGTCGTCGTAGAAGATGTCCTGCGTGCCGTTGCCGTGGTGGACGTCCCAGTCCACGATCGCGACGCGGTGCCCCTCGTCGGCGAGCTGCGCAGCGGCGACGGCCACGTTGTTGAACAGGCAGAACCCCATCGCCCGGTCCGGCACGGCATGATGCCCCGGAGGACGACCGGCGGCAAAGGCCACGTCGCACGACCCCGACTTCAAGGAGTCGACGGCGTCGAGCACTGCGCCCGCAGCTCGACGGCCTGTCGTCCAGGATCCGGGCGCGGCGAACGTGTCGGGATCGAGGTCGCCCCCACCGCTCTCACAGAAGCGCTGCAGCTGCGCCAGGTAGGACGGTTCGTGGACCCGACCGAGCTCTTCCACGGTCGCCAACCGCGGCTCGTGGAACGTCACGGCCTCGACGAGGCCGGCCGCAGCGATGCCCGACAGCGACGCATCCAGGCGGCCCGGTCGTTCGGGATGCCAGTCCGGTGTCAGGTGCTGATCGAGCTCAGCTGCTGCGAAGACTGCAATGGGCACGGCCACGATCACACCCTATGCACTGCGCGGGCTCCCACAACAGCCGCCGCTTCGGTGACACTCCGACCGCCGGGGATGCCATGCTGACGATGTGAGGTACACGCTGTGAGCCATGACGGACCGTCGATGTCACCATGGGCATCGTCGGTCGTACTCGGAAGCGGCGACACGGCGTTCATCAGGCCGATCACCCCCGACGACAAGCCCGCGCTGGCCGACTTCCATCGACGCCAGTCGCCCGAGAGCATCTACCGCCGCTACTTCTCCCCCAAGCCCGAGTTGAACGAGAAGGAGCTCGACCACTTCACCGCCGTCGACATGGTCGACCGGGCCGCCCTCGCCGTGGAATCACACGACGAGTTCATCGCGTGGGCGAGTTACGAGCGCTGGCCCGGCCGCAACGAGGCCGAGGCCGCGTTCATGGTCGCCGACGACCGCCAGGGTGAGGGCATCGCCACACTGTTGCTGGAACACCTCGCGGCGATCGCGCGCTCCAACGGCATCGAGCGGTTCACCGCTGAAGTGCTCGGCGACAACCGGGCCATGCTCGCCGTGTTCGCCAAGGCCGGATGGCCGCTCAAGCGGCGGTTCGACTCCGGTGTGGTCGACCTCGACTGGGACCTCGCCTCCACCGACGAGTTCCTCGACAGTGTCGAGCGCCGCGAGCAACGCGCCGACTCACGCGCCGTCGCACGGATCCTCATCCCTCGCGCCGTCGCCGTGATCGGAGCGTCGGAACGCCCGGGAACCGTCGGTGACGCCATCTGGCGCAACGTGGTCGACGGCGTCGACGCCCCGACGTACGCCGTCAACCCCCGCCACGACACCATCCACGGCCATCCGTGCCTGCGTTCCATCGAGGATCTGCCCGACGAGGTTTCCCTGGCGATCATCGTCGTCCCCGCGCCCGCCCTCGATGCGACGATCGACGCCTGCATCGCCAAACGCATGCGCGGGGCCGTGATCGTCACCTCGGTCGACGGCACCGACATCGACGTGCCGGCGCTCGTGGGCCGGGCACGACGCAACGGACTGCGCATCATCGGACCGTCGAGCATGGGCATCGCCTCCCCCCGTCCCGAGACCCGTCTGCAAGCAGCGCTCGTCGATGTCGCTCTGCCCGTCGGCGGGGTCGCCATTTCGATGCAGTCGGGTTCCCTCGGCGGATCACTGCTGCGTAAGGCACGCGACATCGATCTCGGGATCTCCTGGTTCGTGTCGCTCGGCGACAAGAGCGACATCTCCGCCAACGACCTGCTGCAGTTCTGGGAGTTCGACGACAACACCACCGTGGTGGCGATGTACACCGAGTCGTTCGGCAATCCGCGCAAGTTCGCCCGGATCGCCCGGCGCGTGTCGCGCACCCGGCCCATCGTGGCGGTACGCACCGGAGCGGCGGCAACCGGCGAGATGGCGAGCGCGCTGTACCAGCAGACGGGCCTGATCGAGGTTCCGACGGTCCCGGCCCTGCTCGACACGGTTCGCGTGCTCGCCACGCAGCCCGTTCTCCAGGGCCCTCGCGTCGCCGTGCTCACCAACTCCCGCAGCCCCGGCACGCTCGCCAGCGCGGCGCTGAGCGCTGCGGGCCTCGAGCCGGTGGCGGGCCCCATCCCGCTCGACTGGAGCTCCAGCTCGTCCGCGTATCCGACGGCGATGCGCGCCGCGTTGGACGACGACAGCATCGACGGGCTCCTCGTGATCCACGCGCCGGCGGTCGCCGACGACGTGGATGCGGCTGCCCGTCACATCGACGTGGGCGCCTCGGGAAACAGCAAGCCGGTCGTCGCCGTCCTTCTCGGCGGAGCGGACGGGCCGGTCGCGCCCGGGTCGCCTGTGCCTGCTTTCACCTTCCCGGAGCAGGCCGCCGGCGTCCTCGGACGGTCGTACGACTACGCCCGTTGGCTGCGCGACGAAGCATCCGAACCGGACGAGAACCTGCGGCCCGTCGATCCCGGCGCTGCCCACGTGATCATCGCCGCCGCGGTCGCCGCTGCCACCGGCGACGACGACATCCATCTCGACCTCGCCACCCGGCGCCGCCTGCTCGCCACCTACGGCATCGAGATGGCTCCGGCCACCGAATCCACGCCGGAGAACGCCGTGGCCGATGCCAACGAGATCGGCCACCCCGTCGCGGTCAAGGCGGTGCGTCGCCGTCCTGGCCGGTCGGCACGTGCGGGTGTGGCCCTCGACCTCGCCACCGACGACGACGTCGTCGAGGCGATCGCCGTCATGCGTGACTCG
This sequence comes from Ilumatobacteraceae bacterium, assembly GCA_963829585.1. Classification (GTDB taxonomy): domain Bacteria; phylum Actinomycetota; class Acidimicrobiia; order Acidimicrobiales; family Ilumatobacteraceae; genus Sva-07. Next base: position 120,010 of record CAWHJD010000016.1, read on the forward strand.
CTCGGCGACGACGCCGACGATCTCATCGTCCAGGCCATGACCTCACCCGGCGTCGACATACGGATCCGCTGCGACCACGACGACCAACTCGGCGCGATCGTCACCGTCGGCCTCGGTGGTGCGCAGGCCGATGCGATCGACGATCGCACGAGTCGGCTCGCTCCCGTGTCGCCGGCGAGTGCCACGACGATGCTCGGCGAGACCCGAGTGGCTGCGGCCCTCGATGCCGCCGACTTCGACTCCTGGCCGCTGGTCGACGCGGTGGTCCTCGCCGCGCAGCTGGCGTCCGATCACCCCGAGATCGCCGAACTCGACCTCAATCCGGTGATCGTGTCCGACGACGGCGCCGTCGTGACCGATGCCGTCATCCGACTCGTTCGAGACATTCGCGGTGACGCTCCGCTGCGTCGGCTTGACTAGTGCTGTGAGTCTCGGCATGGTCATTCCGCTCATCGTCCTGGTCGTCCTGCTCATCGGCGCGTACGTCTGGTATCGACGATCGATGGCCGCATTGCAGCCCGACGAGACCAAGCCCGTGTCCGGTGTACTGCTCACGGCGGAGGCACTGCACCGACTCGACTCGCCGCCGTGGCGCATCGTGTACCAGATCGGCGGTGCGCTCGGCGGGGTCGATCACGTGATCATCGGGCCGCCCGGCGTCATCGCCATCACGACGATCATGGCCGACCGACCGAATGCCGAGCGACTCGTCGCCGCAGCCGGCGATGCCCAGCTGGTCGCCGAGGCCGCAGTCGAACGCGGGCCCGCCGACGAACTCGTCCGACCGGCCGGAGTTGCCTGCCGCTTGTCGGCACGCGTGTACTGGGGAGCACCCGACCCGGACCGCCCCGCATTCGACGAGGTCGCACTCGGGAACCATCTCGTCGAGGGCCAGCGTCTGACGGACTGGCTCGAGGCACTGGACGACCCTGCAGCCGAACCACGCATCACCCAGTCGCAGATCGACCTCGCCTGGCAAGCGATCGTCAGGGGGATCGGTCGGCCTGACCCACTTCGATGACTCCCAGTAGCGTGCGCCCATGACCACCCCCGAGGAGTTCACCGGCCCGACGACCGAACTGTTGCAGGCGCTGATCCGCAACGCATGCGTCAACGACGGCACACCCGACTCCGGCGAGGAGACACGCAACTCCGACCTCCTGGTCACCTACCTCGAAGGCGGTGGTCTCGACGTCGAACGTTTCACGCCGCGGCCGGGACGCGATTCGATGGTCGCCCGGATCGAGGGCACCGATCCCGACGCTCCGTCGCTGTGCCTCATGGGGCACACCGACGTGGTCCCCGTGAATCCCGACGGGTGGCGCAACGACCCGTTCGGTGGCGAGATCATCGACGGCGAGGTCTGGGGTCGCGGCGCGATCGACATGCTCAACCTCACCTCGTCGATGGCCGTCGCCTTCCGGCGTCTCGCCACCGAAGGGTTCCGACCCAAGGGCGACCTCATCTATTTCGGCGTCGGCGACGAGGAGGCCGGCGGGGTCTGGGGGGCCGAGTGGATGGTCGAGCACCACTGGGATGCGATCGAAGCCGACTACGTGCTGACCGAACTCGGTGGCTGGTCGTCGGTCGCCCACGACGGGCATCGAACGGTCACGGTGAACGTCGGCGAGAAGGGCCTGGCCTGGCGCCGACTCCGGGTTCACGGGACGCCGGGTCACGGATCGATGCCCTTCGGCGCCGACAACGCGCTGATCAAAGCGGCCGAGATCGTGCGACGTCTCTCGACGTTCCGACCCGCGGCGCACATCGACGACATCTGGCGCGCCCAGGTCGCCGCGATGGACCTGCCCGACGAGCTGCGCGACGGTCTTGCCTCGACCGAGACGATCTTCGCCACCCTCGAACGGATGCCGGTCCACGTGGCCCGCGGTTGTCACGCCGAGACCCACACGACCATCTCCCCCAACGTGGTGCACGGCGGACAGAAGACCAACACCATCCCCGACGTCATCGACATCGACGTCGACATCCGCACCGTTGCCGGCACGACCCGCGACGACGTCGACGCCATTCTCCGGGAAGCCCTCGGCGATCTCCACGACCAGGTCGACATCGCCGTCCTGCAGCACAGCGATCCGACCACCAGTGAGTTCGGCGCCGGCAATCTGCTGTGGGAAACGGTCTCCAAGCACACCCAGGTCGCCTATCCGGGCGCCGAACTCGTGCCGGGCGTCGTCGTCGGCGGCACCGACGCACGGTTCTTCCGCGAACGCGGGATCACCGCGTACGGCGCCGGGCTGTACTCGCCCCGAATGGACTTCGCGACGTTCGGCTCGCGCTTCCACGGCAACGACGAACGAATCGACGTCGACTCGCTCGGCATGTCCGCCAACTATTTCTACGGCATCGCCAAGGACCTCACCGGCTGACGTCGATCAGCGGAAGAGATCGCGTTCGGCGTCGCGGAGGACGGGGGCCATCGATGCGGTGTCGTCGGTCGCCCATTCGTGGCCGCGGATGACCGCAACGGGAACCCGGCTCGTGTTGCCCTTGACGAGTTCAGCGGCAGCAGTGAGTTCGTCGGCGACACAGATCTCCTGCACACGGAACTCGTGGCCGTGCGGATCCGTCTCGCCGATGTAACTGTGCAGTGGATGCATCCCGGCGATCCCGATCGCGATGTCGGTCTGGCCTTCGCGCCACGGACGACCGAACGTGTCGCTGATGACGACCGCCACGTCGAGGCCGAGTTCGACGAACCGCGCCCGGAACCGGCGTGCCGACGCATCCGAATCCCTCGGCAGCACGAGTACCCGACCGTGGGCGCCGCTCGACGACTGGTCGACACCGGAGTTGGCGCAGCAGAACCCGTGATGCGTCTCGGTGATCAGCACCGGTCCGATCTGACGAATGATGCGCTTGGACTCACGCAACACGACCTCGACCACGCGCGGGTCCTTCTCCCACCGCTGCGCCCACGACGTGGCGAACGCCGACGGTTCGACGTCGTCGAGCTCGATCGCGCACCCTTCGGCCTTGGAGACGATCTTCGACGTGATCACCACGACGTCGCGGTCTGCCAGCGGCGAACCCGCGGCGGCCGACGCGTCCACGATCTGCAACGCGAGATCGTCACCGGGGGCGATCTCGGGCAGCCCCTCGACACCGAACACTTCGAGACGGGTCATGAGGTGCCCATTTCAGTCGGCGAGTCCGGCGAGGAACTCCCGGATGGCCGCGTTGACAGGCACCGGATTCGTGAGGTTCGCCGCATGGGCACCGGGAACACGCACGACACCGGTCGAGCCCACCAGACCGGCCGAGAGCTCCTCGGCCTTCTGCATGGGGATCGAGACATCCTCCGTGCCGTGCACCACGAGCGCCGGGCATGTGATCTCCCCGAGGCGACCGGTGACGTCGTCGCGCGACATGAGCGTGGCGAACGGCTGCTGGATGTAGTCGTTCGGCTGCTGCTTCCACTTCGCGATCCAGACCGGACTCACCTCGGGATCAGAGATGATCAGCCCCGCCACTGCCTCGACCAGTTCATCGACCGGCCCGGCCGCCAGCCACGTGTCGCGCATGCCTTCGTACAGGGGAACTGCGTCAGGATCCTCCGTACCCGCCTGGGTGTCGAGGAGGATGAGCGCCCGCACCCGTTCCGGCGCAGTGAGCGCCACGCGCAGCGACAAGAACCCGCCCTGGCTCATCCCGCCGACGACGGCCCGGTCGATGCCGAGGTGATCGAGCAGACCGAGACAGTCGCTCGCCGAGTCCCAGTAGGTGAAGGGCTCGCCGTCGTACTCGGTGCGCCCGAAACCGCGTTCGTCCCACGTGATCACCCGGTAGTCGGCGCGAAGCGCCGCCACCTGGTGGACGAACATCTCGTGGTCCATCAGGAATCCGTGCGCCAGGATCACGGGAGGACCGTCACCTCCGGTGTCGTCGAACCAGATCCTCTGACCGTTGACATCGGCGTGCGGCATGGGCGCACGGTACCTGATGGGCCAACATGGGGTGATGGCGAACGAACCACCTGTCCGGCCCAGCGGCGTCTCCGAGATCTTCGACCCCGAGGCCTGGGCATCCGTCCCGGGCTTCGAGTTCACCGACATCACCTATCACCGAGCCGTCGATGCCGGGGTGGTGCGCATCGCCTTCGATCGGCCCGAGATCCGCAACGCCTTCCGTCCGCACACCGTCGACGAGCTGTACACCGCACTCGACCACGCCCGCATGTCGACCGACGTCGGTTGCGTCCTGCTGACCGGGAACGGTCCGTCGGCGAAGGACGGTGGCTGGGCGTTCTGCTCCGGTGGCGACCAGCGGATCCGTGGCAAGGACGGCTACAAGTACGCCGAGGGCACCACGGCCGACACCATCGAGCCGGGCCGCGCCGGGCGCCTCCACATCCTCGAAGTGCAACGCCTGATCCGCTTCATGCCGAAGGTCGTCATCTGCGTGGTGCCGGGCTGGGCCGCCGGTGGTGGCCACTCGCTGCACGTCGTGTCCGATCTCACGCTCGCGAGCACCGAGCATGCCCGCTTCAAGCAGACCGATGCCGACGTCGCCAGTTTCGACGGCGGGTTCGGCTCCGCGTACCTCGCACGGCAGGTCGGGCAGAAGTTCGCGCGAGAGATCTTCTTCCTCGGGCGCGAGTACACGCGCGGACGACATGGTCGCGATGGGCGCGGTCAACGCCTCGATTCCGCACGCCGAGTTGGAGGCCACGGCGCTGCAATGGGGTCGCGAGATCTGCGCCAAGAGCCCGACGGCGCAGCGCATGTTGAAGTACTCGTTCAACCTGATCGACGACGGGCTCGTCGGCCAGCAGATCTTCGCCGGTGAAGCCACCCGCCTCGCCTACGGCACCGACGAGGCCCAGGAGGGCCGCGACAGCTTCCTCGAGAAGCGCCCGGCCGACTGGTCGGACTATCCGTACCACTTCTGATGATGCTCGCTCCCGACGCATACGCCTCGCGGACACCGTGACCGCGGCGGTGATCCGGATCGAGGATCCGGACGACCCCCGGTTCCGTCAGTTCCGGCTGAACGAGCGGGGCCTCGCGAGCCGGGCCGACAAACGCGACGATGCCGGCGCCGGCATGTTCCTCGCGGAGGGTGACCTGGTCGTCGCACGGGCGATCGCAGCCGGGTGCCGGCCGGTCGCGGCACTGGTCGACATCGAGCGGATCCCGCCCGTCGCCTCCGAACTCAGCTGTCCGGTCTACGCCGGAGGCGAGGCCGTCCGCCGGGTCGTCTCCGGTCTGGGCGTGCCCTCCGCCATCATCGCGCTGTTCCGTCGCCCGCCGCGGCCAACGGTCGATCAGCTGGCGGCGACCGCCCATCGCCTCGTGGTCGTCGAGGGAGTCGACAACCCGACGAACATCGGCTCGATCATCCGCAACGCCGCAGCGCTCGGATGGGACGGCCTGATCCTCGACCACACGAGCGCCGACCCGCTGTCGCGTCGGTCGTCGCGAGTGGCGATGGGCACCGTGTTCTCACTCCCCCACGCCCGCACGACCACCCTCGCCGACGACCTGCGCGGGCTCGTCGACTTCGAGCACTACGCGTTGACACCGGCAGTGCACGCGATCCCGATCGACTCGATCCGACCCGGCCGCAAGCTGACCGTGATGATCGGGTCGGAGCGCGCCGGGCTGAGCGATGCGCTCCTCGATCTGGCCACACCGGTGCGTATCCCGATGGCCGACGACGTCGACTCGCTCAATGCCGCAGCGGCCACCGCGGTCGCCTGTTACGCACTCGGCCGACGATCCCGAGAGAACGAGGCCTGATGACGCTCCCAAACACCCGAAATTCGCCGCTGGGTGCGCGCTGAGCGCGCACCTGGAGGAGAATTTCGGGGGTGGTGCTGGGTGTCAGGTGGTGGCGGCGCGGCGGGCGCGGCGGGAACGGGGGGCGCTGCCGCTCGGTTCCCAGCTGAACTTGCGCAGCGCCACGACGAGGCCGACGACGCCCCACGCAGCGATGAAGGCGAGCTTGTCCCACTGGAACGCGGGTGCCTCGACGAACGGCGTGAAGCAGGCTTGGAACGCCTCGGCGAAGGGCTTCAGCGGGAAGAGGTTCCCGATGACCTCGATCCACCGCGGCGGATCGTCGAGCTGGATGAAGATGTTCGACACGAAGGCCAGCGGCAGGATGATCGCGTTCGCCGCTGCCGACGCCGACGTCGCCGACTTGACCAGCGACGCCAGTGCCATGCCGAGGGCGGCGAAGGACGCGACGCCGACGAGGAACGTGACGAACGCTGCGGGCATCTTGGCCGCATCGATCTCGAGGTCGTAGGCCACGACGCCGAGCGTGATCATGGCGGTCACCCCGACGAACGCGATCACGATGGCCGAACAGATGAAGCCGGCGATGTAGGTCCACGTCGGCAGCGGCGTGCCACGCCAACGCTTCAGCACCCCCTCGTCACGACGGATGGGCACCATGTTCGCCAGGTTGGTGAACGTCGCCGACGCGGCCGTGAACGCCGCGAGCGCTCCCGTGTAGAACTGCCGCATCGACCAGCTGCCCTCCGGCGTGACGATGGTCGAATCGCCGAACAGCGCATTGAACATCACGAGCATGATGAGCGGGAGGCCGAGCGTGAAGAACAGTGCCACCGGGATGCGCCAGAACGACACCAGCTGGTAGCGGGTCTGAGTGAGCAGCAGCCGGGCGGTCGGGGGGAACTGGCTCACTCGATCGGCTCCTGGATCGTGCGGTCGGCGTCGGCCAGGCTGAGGTAGACGTCCTCGAGCGATGCTCGGCCCACGGACAGCGAGTCCAGCTCGACGCCTGCATCGACGGCCCATCCGGTGAGTCGATGGACCGCCGCAGTCGGATGATCCACGTTGGCCTCGACGAGCCGACCCGACACCCGGATCTCGGCCCCGATCACCGAGGCGAAGGTGGCGACGGCGTCGCCCGTGTCGACGGAGTCGGGCAGCGTGAATCTCACGACCGTGCCGCTCACGCGATCGATCAGGTCGTCGGGCGTGCCCTCGGCGACCAGCTTCCCCCTCGACAGGACACCGACCCGCGACGCCAGATGCTCGGCCTCGTCGAGGTAGTGCGTGGTGAGGAGCACCGTCGTGCCGTCGGCGCCGAGTGCCTCGATGAGGTCCCACGACTGCCGACGCGCCGACGGATCGAACCCCGTCGTCGGTTCGTCGAGGAAGAGCACCTCCGGACGTCCGACGATTCCGAGGGCGAGATCGAGTCGGCGCCGTTGGCCTCCCGACAGCGAACCGACGCGCGCGTCGATCTTCTCGTCGAGACCCACCAACCCGACGACCTCGTCGACCGACCGCGGCGACCGGTAACACCCGCCATAGACCTCGATGACCTCTCGCACCGTGAACTCCGCCTCGACGCCCGACGATTGCAGCACGATGCCGATGCGATCGCGGAAGTCACGACCGGCCCTCGACGGGTCGGTGCCCAGTACCTCGACGAATCCGGATGTGGCAGATCTGTGCCCTTCGAGAATCTCCACGGCGGTCGACTTGCCGGCGCCGTTCTCCCCCAACAGCGCATAGACCTCGCCGGCATCGACATGGAAACTCAGACCGTCGACGGCTGCCACGGCGCCGTAGTTCTTGCGCAGGTCGCGGACGTCGATGACAGGCATGCCGAAGGGAAGCTATCCCCTGGATTCCGGGCCGGAGACGGGGCTGGAGATCGGTGGGCCGGAATCGTTGCGGAGGTGCTCGGCAGCCGACACGAAGTAGGCCATGAGCTCGTTGTCGACACCATCGGGGACCTCGTCGGCGGCGCACGTCTGCTCCACCGCGGCAGCCATGTGCACGAGCCAACGATCACGTTCCAGCACGCCCACGTGGAACGGGAAGTGCCGCATGCGAAGTCGCGGATGACCGCGTTCCTCCATGTACGTGGTCGGGCCTCCCCAGTACTGGGCGAGGAACAGCGTCAAGCGGTGCCGGGCACCGGTGAGATCCGGCTGCTCCGGGTACAACGGGAGGAGCACCTCGTCGGTACGGACCCCGTCGTAGAACGCGTCGACGAGTCGTTCGAAGAACGGCATGCCACCGACTCGGAAAAACAGCGGGGGCGCCGTGTCGTCCACGGCGCCCACGCTAGGGGGATTCTCCCGGAAGCGAGAAGGGGGATCGCCTCGGAAGATCTGTACGGACCCTCACGGGTCCGGCTGACGCTCAGGCGTCGGCGAACATCGACTCGGCGTCGAACTTGCGGTACTCGACCAGTTCCTCGGTGTTGACCACGAAGGGTGTCTGGTCGTTGCAGGGGTCGAGCACGACGGCGTCGTCGGTGGCGAGCAGTACCAGCACGGTGATCACGTCGCTGCCCGACTTGATCTCGATCACATCGCCGGCCTTCAGCTGCTCCATCAACATCGTCGTCATGGTGGTTCCCCTGTTCGTTCTGTGTGGTCCGTGTCTTGCGTTGTTCAAGACATCGGTAACAACATCGGTCGACTTGAGGAATTCCCGAACTTCGACGTGTCAAACGTCACCGGGACTCAGTGGAACTCGGGCTCCACGTAATCAGGGAAGATGTCGGGCAGGCCGTCGCTGACCTTCACGGGGTACACCGGCTGTCGCTTCTCGAGGAAGCTCTCCACACCTTCGCGGGCATCCGCGCTGGCGCCCCGCGCCAGGATCCCTCGTGAGTCGACCCGATGGGCCTCCATCGGATGACCTGCGCCGAGCATCCGCCACAGCATCTGACGGGTGAGTGCCACCGAGACCGGAGCCGTGTTGTCGGCGATCTCCCGAGCGATCTCCCGGGCAGCCGGCAGCAGCGCGTCCGGAGCGTGGACACTGCGGACAAGGCCGCGATCGAGCGCCTCGGCCGCGGGAAAGACCCGGCCCGTGTAACACCACTCGGCGGCAGTACTGATTCCCACGAGGCGCGGGAGGAACCACGACGAGCAGGCTTCGGGCACGATGCCGCGCCGCGCGAACACGAATCCGAAACGGGCTGTGTCGGATGCCAGACGGATGTCCATCGGCAGGGTCATGGTGACGCCGACGCCGACGGCTGCCCCGTTGATGGCCCCGATGACCGGCTTGGTGCAGTCGAAGATCCGCAACGACACCATGCCGCCACCGTCTCGCGGTACCCCGACCTCGGTCTGGATGTCGCTGCCGCCCTTCGCGAACGTGTCGCCCCCGGTCCCGAGATCGGCTCCTGCACAGAACGCCCGCTCCCCCGACCCGGTGACGATCACGGCCCGCACCTCGTCGTCGGCGTCGACCTCGTCGAACGCCGAGATGACCTCGTGCATCATTCGCCCCGTGAACGCGTTCATCCGCTCGGGCCGATGCAACGTGATCGTCGCAACGGAATCGGTCACGTCGTACAGGATCTCCGAGTAGTCCATGCAGCGACGGTACCCAGCACGTGGCACCCGCAGAGAAGCGGCCGCGCCGGAGGCTCCGGCCCACGCAGTGATTCACCGAGCAGGTGGGAGGGATGCCGAGCGAACGGGTGGCGCCGGGGCAGTGCCGAGGACCGGCCGCAGGCCGCACGCCTCGGCGCTGTGCCGGTGACAGGACCCGTGAGCGGTCCGCGCGCTCAGATGTCGAGGAATCGGGAGGCGGCGATACCGGAGCCGATGGCGCCGGCCAGCGCACCGATCGCGAGCATGATGAGCATGACCGTCTGGTCGTAGCCGTCGACCACCACCAGTGCCGAGAACCCGCTGTTGTCGGGGAAGTTCTGGACGCCGGTGGTCCACTGGCTGTTCCAGGCCCACAGGCCGAGGCTCGCGACCGCGGCGCCGATGATGCCGTGGAGCAGACCTTCGAGCATGAACGGCACACGAATGAACCAGTCGGTGGCACCGACCAACTTCATCACCTCGATCTCGCGTCTTCGCGCGAAGATCGCCGTACGGATCGTGTTCCAGATCAACAAGATGGCGGCGAGCAACAGGAAGATCGACAACAACAGGAGTCGGAATCCGAAGAAGCTCTGCAGCTGTGTGATCAGGCTGATCTGGTCCTCCGCGAAGCTGACGTCGTACACCCCCGGCAGCTCCGCGAACGCGTCGGAGACCTGCCGGAGCAGTTCCACGTCGGTGTCCTCGGTGGGCACCGCCTTGAACTGGGTCAGGATCGTGTCCTCGGTGAGGAGGTCTCGCACACCGGGTTCACCGGCGAAGATCCGGTCGGCTTCCTGGAGCGAGCACTGCTCGTCACAGTACGTGTACGACTCGATGAACTGGTCCTGAGCCGTCAGAGCGTCGCTGACGAGGGTCAGCTGGTCGGGTGTCGCCGTCGGATTCATGAAGACGATCATCTCGACGCCGCCTTCCCAGCGAGCGAGAAGGTTGTCGAACGCATGCTGGCTGAGCAGGGTCAAGCCGACGCCGAGCAGCGAGATCGCCGCGGTGATGATCGACGCGACGGTGAGCGTTGCATTGCGGCGGAAACTGTCGGTGGTTTCGCGAAGGATGTAGCGCAGGCGGGACAGCATCAGTTCACTCGTAGACGCCGCGAGCCTGGTCGCGCACGATGACGCCTCGGTCGAGCTGGATGACGCGTTTGCGCATGGTGTTGACGATGCGCTGGTCGTGGGTGGCCATGACGACGGTGGTGCCGGTCTTGTTGATCCGATCGAGCAGGCGCATGATGCCTTCACCGGTTGCCGGGTCGAGGTTGCCGGTCGGCTCGTCGGCGAGCAGGATCAGCGGCCGGTTGACGAACGCTCGTGCCACCGACACGCGCTGCTGTTCACCACCGGAGAGCTGGTGCGGTAAGCGGTCTTCCTTGCCGGCGAGACCGACGAGGTCGAGAACTGCCGGAACCTGCTGCTTGATGACGTGGGTCGGACGACCGATCACCTCTTGGGCGAACGCCACGTTCTCGAACACGCTCTTCTCGAGCAGCAGCTTGTAGTCCTGGAAGATGTTGCCGATGTTGCGGCGCAGGTGCGGCACACGCCCGGCGGGCATGTCGACGATGTTGCGTCCGGCGACCCACACCGCGCCCCGCTCGGGCCGGTCCTGCCGGTTCAGCATGCGCAGCAGGGTGCTCTTGCCGGAGCCGGACGGGCCGACGAGGAACACGAACTCGCCCTTGGCGACGTCGAAGCTGGCGTCGCGAACTGCGACGACCTCGGACGAATAGCTCTTGGTGACGTTCTCGAGTCTGATCATGTGGGGCTTCCTGACGGACTGGGAGAGGGTACCGCTCGTGCAACGTTGTGTGCGGTCACCGGGGTCAGACCTCGGTCTGACCCCTGGCCTGCAGCGATGTCGTCAGAGAAAGGAGCGAGCTCAACGCGAGCAACCTCAGGCGGCCGAGTCGCCCTGGGCGCGGCGCATGCGGAGGTAGCCCTCCACGAACTCGTCGATGTTGCCGTCGAGCACGCCGGTCACGTCGCTCGTCTCGATCTCCGTTCGCAGGTCCTTGACCATCTGGTACGGCTGCAGCACGTAGCTACGGATCTGGCTGCCCCAGCCGACCTGGGCCTGCTTGCCGGCGATCGCGTCGAGTTCGGCGGCCCGGTCCTCTTCGGCCTTGGCCGCGATCATCGCCGTGAGTCGCCCCATCGCCCGCTCGCGGTTCTGGAGCTGGCTGCGCTCCTCCTGCGAACTCGCCACCAGCCCCGTGGGTTCGTGGATCAGGCGGACGGCCGACGACGTCTTGTTGATGTGCTGGCCACCGGCGCCGGATGCCCGGAAGACCTCCATGCGGATGTCGGAGTCGTCGATGTCGACGTCGACGTCGTCGAGCAGCGGCCACACCTGCACCGCGGCGAACGAGGTCTGGCGCCGCCCCTGGTTGTCGAAGGGGCTGATCCTGACGAGTCGGTGCGTGCCACGCTCGGCACTCATCAGCCCGTACGCGTAGCGGCCCGTGATGGTGACCTCCGCCGACATGATGCCGGCCTCCGCTCCCTCGGACACGTAGTTCAGGCTGATGGTGAACCCGCGGCGCTCACACCAGCGCTCGTACATGCGCAACAGCATCTCGGCGAAGTCCTGGGCGTCGACGCCGCCGTCCTTCGCATTGATCTGCACGATGCAGTCGCTGTCGTCGTGCTCGCCGGTGAACAGGCTGCGCAACTCGAGCTGATCGAGGGTGGCGTTGATCGATGCGATCGCCGCCTCGATCTCGGGCTCCTGGCTCTCGTCGTCCTCGTCACGGGCGAGTTCGTGGAGCGCCTCGACATCGCCGAGCTGCTCCGTGAGCCGGTCGAACACCTCGAGATCGTCACGGATGTTGGCGTACTCGGTGTTGAGCTTCTTGGCCCGTTCCTGGTCGTCCCACAGCGCCGGATCGGAGATCTCGGCTTCGAGCACGGCGAATCGTTCGCGGTTGTCGGCAACGGACAGGTAGGTCTCGGCCTCACCGAGGCGACGCTCGACGTCGCGGAGATCCGAAGTGAAGTCGCGCATGGGAACCGATCAGGCAGCGCCGTGGCACTGCTTGAACTTCTTGCCCGAACCGCAGGGACACGGCGCGTTGCGCGGGGTCTTGTCGAAGGCATCCTTGACCACCGTCTGCTGCTTGACGGGGGCATCCGCCGGCATGGCGCTGACGGGCAGCTCACCCTCGGCGACCGCGGCACGCGCCGCCTGGTCGAATCCACTCACCTCGACGTCGTCGGAGGACGACGTCTGCAGATTCTGGACGGCGGGTGCTTCGTCGGGTGTCGGCACCTGGTTCTGCACCACCTGGACGTGCATGACGTACTTGACGAAGTCCTGCGCGATGCCGGTCATCATGCCGCCGAACAGTTCGAAGCCCTCACGCTGCCATTCGGTCAGGGGATCCTTCTGCCCCATCGCCCGCAGGTTGATGCCACCCTGGAGGTAGTCCATCTCCTCGAGGTGTTCCCGCCAGCGCTGGTCGATGATGCGCAGCATCACCTGGCGTTCGACCTGACGCAGCACGTCCTCGCCGAGTTCGCGTTCGCGGCGCTCGTAGTGCGCGGTGGCGTCGGCCATGACCATGTCGTAGATCTCGTCGGTGTCGCCGCAGTTGCGCAGCTGCTCCTCGGTGATCGAGTTCGGCCAGTACAGGGTGAGTTCCTTGGCGAGACCGTCGAGGTCCCACTCGTCGTCGGCGGCCGAGGCGCAGTGCGTCGAGATCAGCGAATCCACGGCGTCGGCCAGGTACTCCATCGCAGCCGAGCGCAGGTCCTCACCATCGAGGATCTGGTCGCGGCGCTTGTAGATCACCTTGCGCTGCTCGTTCATCACCTCGTCGTACTTGAGGACGTTCTTGCGGATCTCGGCGTTCTTGGTCTCGACGGTGGTCTGGGCCCGCTCGATGGCCTTCGAGACCATCTTCGCCTCGATCGCCTCGTCGTCGGGCAGTGCGCGACCCATGACGTAACTCAGCGCGCCGGTGGCGAACAGACGCATCAACTCGTCGTCGAGGCTGAGGAAGAACCGACTGGCGCCGGGGTCGCCCTGACGGCCGGCGCGGCCACGCAACTGGTTGTCGATGCGTCGACTGTCGTGGCGCTCGGAGCCGATCACGTACAGACCACCGAGTCCGCGCACGACCTCACCTTCGGCCTTGCACTGTGCCGAGTACTCGGCGAGCAGCTCCTCGTAGCGCGTCAGCGCCTTGGTGCGTGCCTCTTTGAAGTCCTCGGGCATCTGGTCGAAGGGCATGGGAAGCTCGTACTCGTCGACGAGCAGGTCCGCGCCGTAGCCCTCCTTGAGGACGTCATGACGTGCCAGCCCTTCGGGGTTGCCACCGAGCAGGATGTCGACGCCACGGCCGGCCATGTTGGTGGCCACGGTGACCGCGCCGAGACGGCCCGCCTGGGTCACGATCTCGGCCTCACGAGTGTGCTGCTTGGCGTTGAGCACCTCGTGCGGGATGCCGCGCTGGCTGAGCAGGCGCCCGAGGATCTCGCTGCGCGCCACGCTGGCCGTACCGACCAGGATCGGCTGGCCCTTCTCGTGGCGGGGCTCGATGTCGTCGATGATGGCGTTGAACTTCGCCTCTTCGGTCTTGTAGATGAGGTCGGCGGCGTCCAGACGGACCAACGGACGGTTGGTCGGGATCGGCACCACACCGAGGCCGTAGGTGTTCATCAGCTCGGCCGCCTCGGTCTGGGCGGTTCCGGTCATGCCGGCGAGCTTGTCGTACATGCGGAAGTAGTTCTGCAGGGTGATCGTCGCGAGGGTCTGATTCTCCTCTTTGATCTTCACCCCTTCCTTGGCCTCGACGGCCTGGTGGATGCCCTCCGACCAGCGACGCCCTTCGAGGATGCGGCCGGTGAACTCGTCGACGATCTTCACCTCACCGCCCTGCACGATGTAGTCCTTGTCGCGCTTGTACAGCTCCTTGGCCTTGAGTGCCACCGTGAACTGGTGGACGAGGTTGGCCTGGACGTTGTCGTACAGGTTCTCGACCTCGAGCGCCCGCTCGACCTTCTCGATGCCTTCCTCGAGCGGCACGACGACGCGCTTGTCCTCCTCGACCTCGTAGTCGACGTCGCGCTGCAGCGAACGGGCGATCGAGGCAAACCGGTAGTACAGCTTGGCGGCGTCGCCGACGCGTCCGGAGATGATGAGCGGTGTGCGCGCCTCGTCGATGAGGATCGAGTCGACTTCGTCGACGATGCAGTAGTTGTGGCCACGCTGTTGGACCTTGTCGGCCTTGCGCTGTGCCATGTTGTCGCGCAGGTAGTCGAAGCCCATCTCGTTGTTGGTGGCGTACGTGATGTCGGCGCTGTAGCTCCGCCGCTTCTCGTCGGGGGTGTTGCGGTACCCGGGAATGATCAGACCGACTTCGAGGCCGAGCCACCGGTGGATCTGGCCCATCCATTCGGCGTCGCGACGCGGCCAGGTAGTCGTTGACCGTGACGAGGTGGACGCCATTGCCGGTGAGGCCGTTGAGGTAGGCGGGCAGCGTGGAGACGAGGGTCTTGCCCTCGCCGGTCTTCATCTCGGCGACCCAACCGAAGTGCAGTGCGGCACCGCCCATCAACTGGACGTCGTAGTGGCGCTGGCCGATGGTGCGTCTGGCGGCTTCACGGCACACGGCGAAGGCCTCGAGCAGGAGATCGTCGAGATCGGCGCCGTTGTCGAGCCGCTCTCGGAACTCGACCGTCTTGGCCTTGAGTGCGTCGTCGGACAATGCCGAGATCTCGGGCTCCCACGCGTTGATCTCCGGCACCATCCCTTCGAGGGCCTTGAGCTTCTTGCCTTCACCGGCCCGGAGGATGCGATCGAGAATTCCCATGCAGCGTCCGATCCTACCGGCGCTCGAACCCTCGACGGGTCAGGCCGCGACGTCGTCGGTGACCGCCTGCAGGTGCCGTCGGGCGGGTCGGGCAGCCGACGCCACGCCGGCCGGCGTGGAGGCAACTGCGTACAGCCGGACATCGGCGGCTCCGACACCGACGAGCGCCGTCGCGAGCCGATCGGAGGGTGGCGCCGGTGGTGACGACGTCGTCGACGACGAGGACGTTGGCGCCGTTCAGACCCGGACGGGCCCGGAACGACACCCCGTCGAGGCGTTCTCGACGTGAGCGGCCCGTCTGGGTGTGGTCGTCGCCGCATCGTTCGATGAGCCGCCGCGACGGGACACCGAGCTGTCGGCCGACGTGACGAGCGATGAGCTCGCCCTGGTCGAAGCCTCGGGCCCGTCGGCGCGTCGAACTGGTCGGCGCCCACGTGACCACGTCGATGTCGCGGTGGTCGCCGTTGGCGACGATCGTGTTGACGACCAGGCCGGCGAGATGCCGGGCGACCTGGCGTCGATTCCGGTACTTGAGGCCGAGCACCACGTCACGAGCACGACCGGTGAAGGGCACTGCTGCCTGAACGCCGTGAGATGCAGATCGTGGTCGAGGCCCGACGAGGGCGAATCGGCAGGTGGTACACACGGCGACGCCAGGGGCGTCGCATCCGGCACAACGGGTCTGGAACATCATGGGATCAGTGTGACGAGGGGGTGTGTCAGAGTTCCCGACCGGCCTTGCGTCGGTCTGTTGGGGTCGGGTCCGGAAAGACCGACTGGGGGCTCGGGTTCGACCGGACTTCCTCCGCCAAGTGCAACTCACGCCGTAGCGTTGATCGCCGTGCCTCGATTCGTTCCAGCCGACCGACCGATCGAGCGGGTGCTGCGTTGCGTCGGCGGGCTCGCCCTGTTCGGCGTGGGTATCGCCATGATCATCGACGCCCACCTCGGCGCCGCTCCCTGGGACGTCTTCCACACCGGGGTGAGCGATCTCACCGGCATCCCCGTCGGCACCGTGATCATCGTCACCGGCCTCGTGCTGCTGTTGCTCTGGATCCCGCTCCGAGAGACGCCCGGGCTGGGAACGCTGTTGAACGCCGTCGAGATCGGACTCGTCGTCGATCTGGTACTGCCGATCGTGCCCGAACCCGATCAGCTGGCCGCGAGGGTGGCGATGATGCTCGCCGGAGTGGCGATCGTCGCGGTGGGCTCTGGCCTGTACATCGGTGCGGGCCTCGGACCGGGTCCACGCGACGGCCTCATGACGGGCCTCGCCCGGCGTGGCGTGTCGATCCGCGTCGCTCGTACCGGCATCGAGGTCACCATCCTGGTCGTGGGCGTCGCACTGGGAGGCGCGATCGGCATCGGTACGGCGGTGTTCGCGTTCGGGATCGGGCCGATGGTCCACCATGTTCTTCCACGCCTCACCATGGGCGTACCCGTCAGCGTCGCGCCCGAGGGCTCGACACCGTGAGCGTCACAGCGACGAGGCGCGGTGCGAACTGCGGCGTTGGAAGAAGTCGCCGACCTGGTTGAGCGCCAGCACGGTGAACGTCAGGAACAGGGCCGGATAGAGCACCTGTCCGAAGCTGACCTTGATGTCACGCCGGGCCTGGTTGATCATGTTGCCCCACGTCGGCGTCGGCAACTGCACGCTCAGCCCGAGAAAGGACAGCGCCCCCTCGACCACGATGACGCCGGCTGCCGCGACCATGGCATAGGCGATGAGCGTCGGCATCACGTTGGGGATGATCTCGCGCCACAGGATCGTGCGCTTCTTGGTGCCGATCGCCTGCGCGGCCATGACGAACTCACGATTGGAGATCGCCAGACTGTTGGCCCGTGAGACACGCATGTAGGCGGGAATCGACAACACGCCGATCACGAAACTGATCACGAACAGGTCACGCACCTCGAAGATCGAGATCAGCGCCAGCAGCAGCACCAGCGCCGGGAATGCGAGGAGCACGTCGATCATCGCCATCAAACCGGTCTCGGTCTTGCCGCGAACGAAACCGACGAGGGACCCGAGGAGTCCGCCGATCATGACGCCGCAGGTGACCGAGACGATGGCCACGATCACGCTGACGTACGAGCCGTGCACGGCCCGCGAGAAGGAGTCGCGTGCCAACGCATCGGTGCCCAGGGGATGCGCCCACGAGGGGGGCATGAGCGGCTCCGCCGTCCCGAACTCACCGGTGGCGGGATTGAATCCGTTGAGCTGCAGGTTCGGATCGGCGAGCGGCAGCGAGCCGTTGAACACCTTGATGTCGAGTTGGGCGTAGATCGCGCCGGCGAAGATGACGATCAGCCAGATCGTGCCCAACTTGACCAGGATCGGCATCTCCTTGAACACGGCGAACACCGACTTGCGTGGCTGCTTGACACCCATCGGCACGACGAAGTCGTCGGTGGAGTCGGCACGGACCGCTCCGGTCAGCTCGACGATCTGGTCATCCTGGGCCTTGTGCAACCCGGACTCTGTTGCCGCCACGTTCAGCTCCTCCGAATACGCGGGTCGAGTACCGCATAGAGCAGGTCGACCACCGTGTTGATGATGATGAACATCACGGCGATGAACACCGTGATGCCCTGGATCAAGAGGATGTCGCGCCCGTTGATGGCGTTGATGAGCGAGAATCCCAGACCGGGGATGGCGAAGAGCGTCTCGATCACCACGGTGCCTCCGAGGAGCGCACCGAAACTGATCCCGACGATGGTCATCAGGCTCAGCGAACTCGGGCGGAGAGCGTGCCGGAAGAGGATGTATCGATCGCTCAGCCCCTTGGCCCGCGCCGACAGGATGTAGTCCTCCTTCAACGTCGCGATCATGTCGGAGCGGATCAGACGGGAGAACACTGCCATCGTGCCCAGCGCGAGGGCCAGCGACGGCATGATCGACGTCTTGAGGTTCTCACCGATGCCGTCGCTCAACCGGTTCCAGTTCGATGCAGGAAGTACGTTCAGCTTCACGGCGAACAGCCAGATGAGGAAGATCCCGACGATGAAGTTCGGAATCGAGAGGGCGACCTGGACACCGGCGGAACTCACGGTGTCCTGCCAGTTCGACTGCTTGTAGGCGCCGAGCACGCCGATCGGAATCGCCACGCACACGGCGATGATGATCGCCATGAACGCGAGCTGAGCGGTGACGGGCACCCGTTGGCTGATGGTCTCGGAAACGGGCTGGTCGGTGATGTACGACTCGCCGAGGTCTCCCGTCACGGCGTTGCCGAGCCAGGTGACGTACCTGACGAGGAACGGATCATCGAGGTTCAGATCCTCACGGATCTGTTCTTCCACCCCGGGGGGCCGAGGACCGGTCCCCAAGATGGTGTCCACGGGGTCCCCAGGGAGCAGCGCGACCATCAGGAAGGTCAAGAACGTGACTGCCAACAGTGTGGCGATCAATCGCAACAGGATGAATGCGATGGTCTTGGCCATGATGGTTGCTGCTACTCCCTGGGGTCCGTCGTGATGTCAGTGTGTTCTCGGGCCGATCACTCGGAGATGAACACCTCTTGCCAGCGAGGCTCGGCGCTGGGAGTGCCCACACCGAGTTCACCGTCAGGGAGTGTCCAGCTGCTCATGCCCTTGATGTTCGGCTCGACGGCGATCAGGGTGGCGGTGCCACCCGAGTACCACAGGATCGCCTGCTCGTTGATCCGGATCATGATCTTGCTGTAGAGCTCCTTGCGGGTCTCGAAGTCGTCGGTGGCGCTCGCCTCGGCGGCCCACTGCTGCATCTCGGGATCGTTGAAGTTCGGGAAGTTCGCCACGCTGACCGCAGGATCGGCGACGAACGGGTTGATCGGCGCGGCCGGGTCACCCTGAGCACCCCAACGCCAGCAGTGCGCCTTGTGCGTGTCGCTGACGGCGTTGTTGATGTGCGTTGCCTGGTCGAACTGGGTCAACGTGACGTTGACCTGCTCGGATCCGCTCCACACCTGCTCGATGACCTGCATGGCAGCGATCAGGGTGGGGTCGGGCGGGCACGACAGCTCGACGTCGATCTTCTCGCCGGGAGCCTTGCCGTCCGAACGCGCCGGATCGTCGATGTACTCCTGCAGCAGCGCCTTGCCGCCCTCGAAGTCGAACTTGAGGTACGAATCGGCTGCCTCCTGGGTCCACCACGGGCTGTCCTGCGAGAACCACTGGGTCGTCGGCAGCGAGATGCCGGTACCACCGAGCGCCTCGATGACGTTGTCCTGGTTGTTCATCTTGGTGAGGCCCTGGCGGACGCGCACGTCGTCGTACGGCGGAATCGCGGTGTTGTACATCCCGCCGCCGGTGCTGTTGCCCTGGAACTCGATCAACACGAGGTCGCCGCCCGCCTCACGGGCGTCGCGGATCGTGCCCTGACGCAGCGTCTGCATCGCCGTGGTCGTTCCCGACAGCAGTGCGTCGAGACGCGTCCCCTCGTCGGGGATCGGACGGAACGACACCGAGTCGAGGTACGGCAGCTGGACGCCGTCGGCATCCGTGCGCCAGTAGTCGGGGTTCTTGACGACGACGGTCTCGTTGTCGATGTCACGCGACTGCATCGCGAACGGTCCCGTACCGATCGGGTTGAGGCTGTACCCGGCGCTGTCGGCCGCAGCGGCGGCGGGATCGAACGGCATGCCGAGCGGTGCCGAGGCGAGAGCGGCGGCGAACGCCGAGTTGGGCGCCGACAGCGAGTATTCGACCGTCAGGTCGTCGAGGGCGGTCACACTGGCCAGGGTCGCTGCCGAGATGGCGGACGATCCGGCTGCGCCGGCCTGCTGGAGCGGGAACATGTCGACGATGGTCTGCGCCGTCAGCGGGGTGCCGTTGTGGAACGTCACGTCGGGACGAAGCTTCATGGTCCAGACGGTGAAGTCCTCGTTCGACTCGAGGCTCTCGGCGAGATAGGGGCCGTAGCCGCCCTTCTGCTGCTCCTCCATCAACGTGTCGTAGACGGCTCGCATGATCGCGTAACACGGCGACGAGCAGCTGTCCTCCCAAGGCCGCAGGCCGGTGGACTCGGCCTCGAGGCCGATCGTCACCGATCCGCCGAGCACCGGTGTCTCGGTCTGCTCGGTCACTGTCGTGTCGACGTCGGGCACGGTTTCGGCCGGCGTCTCCTCAGCGGCTTCGGTCGACTCGGTGGCCTCGGTCTCGCCGGGTGCGGTGGTGCCCTCGGAGGAGCTGTCGTCGCTCCCGCACGATGCCGCCACCAGAGCGAGTGCCAATGGAATGGCAAGTGCAGTCAGTACTCGTCGCTGTCGCATGTATCCCCCATCTTGTGGATGTTGCAGTTGTTGATTCTCGAGTCGTTCACGATGCCGACGCGACGGCGAGATGTACACCCCGTCGACGCCCCTCCCCGTCCGAACGACTCCTGTCGGGCGGGATTGCCGATTGTCTAGCACACATGACGTACGTCACACAGTCGGAGCATCACCTGCTGTACCGGCCACCGATTCGGCCCGTATCGACACCGGCGTCGGGGCGAGCGCGTCGTCGCCCCAGGGCTCGACGAGCGGATGGTGACAGGCCACGAAGTGGTCCTCGCCGACCCGGCGCATGAGTGGTTCCTCTGCGGCGCACACCTCGTCGGCGAGCGGGCACCTCGTGCGGAACCGGCACCCCGACGGCGGGGCCAACGGCGAGGGCAACTCGCCTTCGATCACCCGGATGTCAGCGACGTCGATCGACGGATCGGGCACCGGACTCGAGCCCAGCAACAGCTCCGTGTAGGGGTGGGCAGGGTTCGCGTACAGCTCGTCGGCCTCGGAGATCTCGCACATCTTGCCGAGGTACATCACGGCCACCCGATCGCTGATGTTCTTCACCACGGCGAGGTCGTGCGCGATGAACACGAGCGTCAGGCCGTACTCGGCCTTGAGGTCCTCGAGCAGGTTCAGGATCTGGGCCTGGATCGACACGTCGAGCGCGGAAACCGGCTCGTCGCAGATGATCAGCTCGGGTCCGGTCACCAGCGCTCGAGCGATCGAGATGCGCTGACACTGCCCCCCGGAGAACTCGTGCGGGCGCTTGTACCTCGCCGGCCCCGGATCGATCCCGACCTGGTCGAGGATCCTCGCCACGATGTTCCACTGCTCGTCGCGATCCTTCGGACCCCAGACGTTGAGCGGTTCGGCGACCACCTCGCCCACCATGCGGCGAGGATTCAACGACGAGATCGGGTCCTGGAAGATCATCTGCAGCCGGGTTCGGCGCGTCCGCATCGTCTCGTGGTCGAGCGAGACCAGGTCCTCACCGTCGAGGACCACCGATCCGCCCGTCGGCCGGGGCAGCTGCAGGATCGCCTTCCCCGTGGTGGACTTGCCGCAGCCCGATTCGCCGACGAGTCCGAGGGTCTCGCCCCGGGCCACGTCGAAGCTGATCCCGCTGACCGCCTTGACCGTTCGCTTCCTGCCGGCATGGAACTCGACGACGAGGTCGTTGACCTGCAGGAGCACCTCGTCGGCGGGTCGCAGGTGTGCGGATCCTGATCCAGCCATCAGACCGACAACTCCTCGGTCGCGCGGAGCCTGCCGATCGCCGCGAGCGCCGGCGGGTACTCCGACGCGATGTTCGCGTCCAGAGCTGCCTGGCCCTCGGGCGTGCCCACCGGGAAGTGACACGCGAAGACATGATCGGGTGAATCGATCGAACGCAACGTTGGCTCCTCTTGGCGGCAGATGTCCTGTGCGTAGGCACATCGGGGCGCGAACTTGCATCCCGGCGGCGGGCTGATGAGATTCGGTGGGCGGCCGGGGATGGCGATCAGACGGGTGTGCTTCGCCTGCGTGATCTTCGGGATCGACCAGAGCAGGCCCTGCGTGTACGGGTGACGCAGGTGAGCGAACAATTCGTGCGTCGGCGCCTTCTCGACGGCCTTGCCCGCGTACATGACCATGATCTCGTCGGTACGGCCGGCGACGACGCCGAGGTCGTGGGTCACGAGGATCATGGCCATCGCACGATCGCGTTGCTGCTCGGCGAGCAGATTCAGGATCTGGTGCTGCACCGTCACGTCGAGCGCTGTGGTGGGTTCGTCGGCGAACAGCATCCGCGGACCACAGGCCAGCGCGATCGCGATGCAGACACGCTGACGCATGCCACCGGACATCTGGTGCGGGTAGTTGTCGAGACGCTTCTCGGCCTCGGGGATGTGGACCGACTGCAGCAGGGCAATGGCGACCTCGCTGGCCTCCTTGCGGCCCATGTCGAGGTGATAGCGGACGTGTTCGGTCAACTGGCGACCGATCGTGACGACCGGGTTGAGCGAGGTCATCGGATCCTGGAAGACCATCGCCATCTCGGCACCCCAGAGGACCCGCTTGTCCTTGGCGGGCTTGCCGATCATCTGGTCGCCGGCATACAGCACCGATCCGGTGGTGGTGGCGTTCGCGGAGGTGTTGAGCCCCATGATCGAGCGCGAGAGCACCGTCTTGCCCGAACCCGATTCGCCGACCACACCGAGCGTGCGCCCTCGGTACAACTCGAACGACACCCCGTCGACCGCCTTGACCGCACCGGCGGCCACGGCGAACTGGGTGCGCAGATCGTCGACGACGAGGAGCGGCTCCCCCTCGACCTGCCGACGTCCAGGCGCTCGCCCGACCCGGATCTCGTTCTCCATGCTTCCCCTTTTCGTTCGGCCTGTTCAGTGGCAGGCGTCACACTAGGCGTGGCGAGAGGGGAAGTTCGAACCCATCGACTCAGTATCGGTAGTGCTCCGGCTTGAACGGCCCGCGAGGGGTCGAGATCGAGGTACTCCGCCTGCTCGTCGGTGAGCACGGTCAGCTTCACGCCGAGGGCGTCGAGATGCAGACGCGCCACCTTCTCGTCGAGGTGCTTGGGGAGCACGTACACGCCGAGCGGGTACGCCGCGGTGTTCTGGAACAACTCGATCTGGGCGATCACCTGGTTGGTGAACGAACAGGACATCACGAAACTCGGGTGACCGGTGGCGCACCCGAGGTTCACGAGGCGGCCCTCGGCGAGGATGATCACCTGGTGGCCGTCGTCGAAACGCCACACGTCGGTGCCGGGCTTCAACTCGTCGCGGACGGCGCCCGAACGGGCGAGACCGGCCATGTCGATCTCGTTGTCGAAGTGGCCGATGTTGCAGACGATCGCGTTGTGCTTCATCGCGCGCATGTGGTCGATCGTGATGATGTCGGCGTTGCCGGTGGCCGACACGAAGATGTCGGCGGTGTCGACGACGTCCTCGATCGGCAGGACCTGGATGCCCTCCATGGCCGCCTGCAGCGCGTTGATCGGGTCGATCTCGGTGACGATCACCCGAGCGCCCTGGCCGCGCAGCGACTGCGCGCACCCCTTGCCCACGTCGCCGTAGCCGCACACCACCGCGGTCTTGCCGCCGATCATCACATCGGTGGCTCGCGAGATCGAGTCGACCAGCGAGTGCCGACAGCCGTACAGGTTGTCGAACTTCGACTTGGTCACCGAGTCGTTGACGTTGATCGCCGGGAAGAGCAGCTCACCGTCGTTCATCATCTTGTAGAGGCGCTTCACGCCGGTGGTGGTCTCCTCGGTGACGCCCTTGATGTGGGCCGCCATCCGGGTCCACTTGCCCGGATCGGTGTTGAACGTGCGCTGGAGCAGGCCGAGCACGATCGCGAGTTCGGGGTTCGAGGCTTCGGTCGGGTCGGGGACGACGCCGGCCTTCTCGTACTCGACGCCCTTGTGCAGCAGCATGGTGGCGTCACCGCCGTCGTCGAGGATCATGTTCGGACCGTCGTACTTCGTGCCGTCGGCGGCGTCGGGCCAGGTCATCATCTGGTCGGTGCACCACCAGTACTCCTCGAGGGTCTCGCCCTTCCAGGCGAACACGGGGACGCCCTGCGGGTCGTCGGGCGTGCCGTTCGGGCCGACGACGACCGCCGCGGCGGCGTGGTCCTGCGTGGAGAAGATGTTGCAGCTCGCCCAACGAACCTCGGCGCCGAGCGTGGTCAGCGTCTCGATGAGCACCGCGGTCTGGATCGTCATGTGCAGCGAGCCCGAGATGCGGGCGCCTGCGAGGGGCTTGGACTCGCCGTACTCCTTGCGCAGCGCCATCAGGCCGGGCATCTCGTGCTCGGCGAGGATCATCTCCTTGCGGCCGAACGGAGCCATCGAGAGATCGGCGACGCGGAAGTCCCTGCGGGATGCGACGCTGGGCGTGGGCGTGGTGGTGGTCGTGGTGTCGGACATGGAAAAGCCTCCGTGGTTCGGGAATGTACGAACCGGGCAGGGGCCTTCAGGCACCGATCGAATCAGCCCGGCGATTCGGTGTGATCAGCCTAGCGACGCCGGGCCGCCGAACCGGGCGACCGAACCGGGCGACCGAACCGCTACGAGTGCGATTCGACGCTCAGCCGAGTACGACGGCGTACACGTCGAGCAGGTAGTGCAGCGTGCCGTCGTAGTTGTACGCCGAGATCGTGTACGGGTCGCCGTTCGCCGACCCGTATCTCAGGAGCGACATGTTGGGGACCGATTTGCCGACCGTGACATTGATGTTCGAGCTGTTCGGAGGATCGCCGACACCCGGATAGACCGTGAGATACGTGGTCGGGTTGCCTCGCCCGTCGAGCGGCGCCAGACCGGTGCCGGTCAGGTTGCCGATGAGCGCCGACTGACCACCGATGGTCTGCCCGCCGAGCAGCACCGAATCCGCGAAGGCCTGGAAGCTCCACGGTTCCTTGGTCCCGAAGCCGAGCGGCTGGCTGCCGAATGCGACCTGGCGCGTGTCGAAGGCTCGGAACGGCGCATCCAACGGGATCACGCGACCCGTCGTGGTCGTGTCGGCCACGCCCTGTTGCAGGTACCCGAGGACGTCGACGATGAGATGTGTCGATCCGAACCTGTTGAACAGCCTGATCGAGCCGTCGTCACCCAACGGGACGACGGCCATGTTGGCCTTCACCTGACCGACGCCGAGGTTCGTCACCGACGTCGTCGGTTCGGTGCCTGGCGGCGTGGCCGCCGGGGTGGCCGAGATGAACGTGCCCGCGCTTCCTGCCAGGTTGTTGACGGCGGTGATGTTCACCATCACGCCGGTCACGTCGGGGCCGGGCGGCACGACGCCGTTGGCGCCGCGGATCGGCAGGGTCACCTGTTCCATGGCCTTCACCGGTCGTCCGCTCGTCCACCCGGCCGGAACGGGCGTCAACCGGGTGTCGAGCGCTCGGGTGGGGTCGACGGGCATGAGCCGGGCCCCGGTGTCGGCGGCATCGACGAACCCCGACGTCGAAACCCAACCGAACACGTCGACGAGCACATCGGCGGAACCGGCACCCGCCGGCGTGAAGAGCGACACGGTCGCCCGACCGCCGGTGCCGACCCCGATGATCGCCATGTTCGGAACGGTTTCACCGGCGTCGAAGTTCACGAGGGAGGACACCCCGGCGTTCGACCCGGTCGGAGCGATCGCGAGATAGCCACCGGCACTCGGGCCGGTGACCGTGACGTTGAGCACCACTGCGAGCACGTGGGAGGCATCGGCGGGAATCCCACCGCGGCCGAGGATGTTCACGTCGAAGCTCCGGCCGTCGGGACTCGTCGGCTTGCGGCCGAGGGGTGCCGTGTCGGCGATGCCGGCTCCTCTGGTGTCGAAGATGCGGGCCGGCGTCAGCGGGTGGAACTCGCCGCCCGCGCCGAGCGTCACGTCGGCGGCCAGTGCCGTCGAGGGGTTCGAAGCGGTGGGGGCGACGACCCCGGCGGCGAACGCGCCGAGCGCGCCGAGCACGAGGATGCGGGCGATCCATTTCCTCGGGTTCGTCATCCCAGCTGTCACCTTCCTCGTTGCATCCAGGTCAGGCCGTGTCCGCCGCGGCGCAACGACGGACCGTACACCGGTCATCGACCGGATTCAGCCCACACTTGAGTCGGGATCGAAGGTCATCTTCAATCCGGCCGACTCGATCACACCCATCAGGCGTTCGTGTTCGGCGTCGTCGACCGTCGTCGAGTCGGGGATCAGCATCACCGGAATGCCGTCGCGGACGTCGTAGCGCCGATGCAGACGTGGGTTGTAGAGCAGTTCCTCGCTCTCCACGTAGTAGAGCGGGCCCTTGTCCTCGGGACAGGCGAGGATCTCGAGCAGTGCCGGATCGAGTGCCATGTGATGTCTCCGTTCAGTTCGAGTCGGTGATGTGGGCGAGGCTGGTGATCTCCCCCAGCAGGGTGCTGACGCCGATCGTCGCACGCGCTGCGGTCGTCGGCCTCGAGATTGAGCCGGAGCAGGGGTTCGGTGTTCGACGGCCGCAGGTTGAACCACCACGAGCCGCAGTCGACGGTGAGTCCGTCGAGGCGATCCTGGGAGCACGACTCGTAGAGCGCACTGATGCGCTCGATGACCGCCTGCGCATCGGTCACCTCGGTGTTGATCTCGCCACTGGCCGCATAGCGCTCGTAGGGCTTGCGCACGACGGAGAGCGTCTGGCCGGACCGTCCGACCTCCGCCATCACCATCATGGACGCGATCAGTCCGCTGTCGGCGTTGAAGTTGCGGGCGAAGTAGTAGTGCGCCGAGTGCTCGCCGCCGAATTCGGCGCCGGTCTCGGCCATCACCTGCTTGATGAACGAGTGCCCGACCTTTGTCCGCACCGGGATGCCGCCGAGTTCGGTCACCACTTCGGGAACCGCCTTCGAACAGATCAGGTTGTGCAGGATCGTGGCGCCGGGATGCTTGCGCAGTGTTGCTGCCGCCAGCAGAGCCGTCGTGGTCGAGCCGCTCAGCCCACTCCCGGTCTCGTCGACGACGAACACACGGTCGGCGTCGCCGTCGAAGGCCAGGCCGAGGTCGAAGCCACCGGAGACCACCCTGGCGCGGAGGTCACGCTGGTTGGCGGGCTGGAGGGGGTCGGCCGGATGGTTCGGGAACGTTCCGTCGAGTTCGGGGTACATGACCTCGAGTTCGACGCCGGGCAGTCGCTCGAACACTGCGGGGACCACGAGACCGCCCATACCGTTGGCCGTGTCGGCGACGACCTTCATCGTGCCGATGTCGGCCGGGTCGACGAAGCTCACGACGTGATCGGCGAACGCGTCGAGAAGATTGCGTTCTGTCCGTCGACCGGCCGATGCGGCGCGAGCGGGGCGGTTGCCGTCGAGCACACGTTCGGCCACCGCCTGCACCTCTGCGAGGCCGGTGTCGACGCCGATCGGTCGTGCGCCGGCGAGGCACAGCTTGACGCCGTTGTAGCCGGCCGGATTGTGCGACGCGGTGAACATTGCCCCGGGCATGTCGAGCACACCGGACGCGTAGTACATGAGGTCGGTCGAGGCGAGACCGATGTCGATCACGTCGACACCCTGTTCCATCACTCCTCGAGAGAAGGCCTCGACGAGTTCGGGCCCGGACGGTCGCATGTCGCGGGCGATCACCACTTCGTCAGCGGAGGCGAATGAGGCGAATCCGACACCGAGAGCGTACGCGACCTCAGCATCGAGCTGGTCGGGGACGGTCCCTCGGATGTCGTAGGCCTTGACGATCTGGTCGAGGACAGACATGGAGCAGTGAGGCTACAGCTCGGATTCCGATCCGTGGGCTGGAACCACGGGTCGGCCCCACGACGGGCGGTCGCTGTCGTAGTGGACGTCGCCGCGGCGACGCCAGTAGAAGCACAGGGCGATGCCGATGAATGTCAGACCGTAGAAGAACCAGTCGAGCGGCGTCTTGGAGTAGGTCAGTGTGACTTCGTTGCTGGTCGGCACGACGACCATGAAGTTCGGCGCGACCCGGTACGGCCCCTCCGCGCCCTCGACCTTCCACGTCGGGAAGTAGCTCACCCGCACGAGGACCGGGACACCGATCTGATCGACCTCGAAGCTGATCGACTGGTCCTCGACCTCGACGTTGCTCACCGTGACCGGGTCGAGCGCCACGGGCACGATCGGCTCGGCAGGTACGACGTAGTCGACGTTGCGACTCCGATCGCCGGGCTCGCCCACGCGCGCTGCCATGTCGACCTCGACCGGAATGCGCTGCCACTCGGCCGGGCCGTCGTCGGCGGGAACGGCCGCCCAGTCCTCCTGTCGCTGGAACCAGCTCGTTCCGACCTCCAGGTTGCGTTCGCGCTGGTCACCGCTGCGTTCCTCGACGACCACCGGCTGCACCGTCAACGGTTCGACGATGCTCGCGTCACGGAGTTCGAAGATCTCCCACGGACCGGATGTCGTGATCAGTTCGAGGTCGTCCTGCGTTCGGGCCTCGGCCTTGGCCTTGTCGGTGCGCACCATCAGGTACTTCACGCCGAGGTCGTGCATGTGTCGCACGCCGACCGCGCCGTCGTTGTTGACGTAGCGCAACTGTCGCACGGGGTTCGAGGAACTCTCGGACATCGCCGCCGCCGTCAGGAAGTGGTAGGGCGTGGTACCGGACGCCTCGAAGAAGAGGCCCTCCATCGAGGCGATGCAGCCGTCGGTCCAGTGGGGAAGCAGCATCAGCGCCATCGTGGTGCCGTACTCGCCGTTGGCGCTGTTGTTCTCCCAGAGCGCCCGGCCACAGCCGTTCTCCTCGCCGATCTCACCCATTGTCGTGACGAGTTCGTTGTACTCGGGGTACTTCGGTCGTCCCTCGTAGCCGAGCATGTTGTACCGGGTCCATCCATCGGCCACGGCTCGGCCCGACTCGGGCCCCTTGCGCAACGGGCCCCACGCGTACACCGAGCTGTCGCCCTGCGCGACCTGTCCGTCGAACGGCAGGGTCTCGTACATCCATCCGAACACCAGCAGGCACGACATCGTGATCGCACCGGCGGCGACAGCGCCCTCGTAGGCCGACAGCTCGGTCGATGCTCGTCGATCCTTGGCCGCGTTGAACAACCAGGTGATCAGTTCGAGCGCTCCGATCACCATCAGCAGGTATCGGGTCAGGTAGACGAACGGCAGGAGGCGCGGGTTCCACAGCAGACCGATTCCGGGCAAGCTGTCACGGGTCAGGTAGACCAGCGCCACGAACACCAGGCTGGTCAGACCGATCGCGGTGCCGGTCAGGTTCCGTCGCAGGATCATCGCGACGAACCCGATGATCGCGAGCGCCGTGATGATGAAGTCGAGCGGCGCGGCGAGCGGGAAGAACATGTCCCAGAACGAGTCGGTCGCGCCCTCCGGCCGGAACCCGTACTTCATGTCGGTCATGTACTCGTGTCCGAACAGGAACGGGCCGACCCACCATGCCGACAGCAGCAGCACCGTGGCCCCCGTCGTCAGCGCGTACACGAGGCGTCGGCGATCCATCCAGACGAGACACAGGACGGTCGCGGCGACCGCCACGAAGATCAGCACGATGCCGTGCGACACCGCTGCCAGCGACAGGACCACCGCTGCCCACACCCGGAACCGTCCGGTTCGCAGACCGTTCGCGAGCAGGCCGAGCCCCAGCACGGCCAGCGTGAGCGCGATCGAGAACGAGTACTCGCCGGCCATCGTCGACTTCACGTTGCCGCCGTAGATCGAATAGCTCTCGTCGAGCAGGAAACACAGCGACGCGACGGCGAACAGTTCGGGGATCGGGTGGCGGAAGTTGGCGAGGCGCCCGAACGCCCAGCAGGCCAGCGGGAACAGGAGCAGGCCCGACACGGCGACCAGCTTGAATGCGACGCCGTACGGCAGGATCACGTCGAGGGCCACGATCGCCAGCGCCGGGATCACCATGTAGAAGCGGTAGATCGGCAGGCCGGCGTACCAGTCCATCGTCCAACCGGACAACTGGAAGTTCGACAGCAGACTGTCGCGGAGATAGGCCGGCGCCCAGACGTGGGCGCCCATGTCGCCGCCGGTGGGCGTGGTGCGGTCGAACACGAGGTCACTGCTGGGCGACAACGGGTTCAAGTGGACCACCATCATCACGATCACGGTGGTGGTCACGAGGATGGCGGAGGTGACGAGCACCTGGACCACCCGTTGCGGGGTCCAGGGCCGATTCCACCAGGCGACGGGTCGCCGGAACACGCGCCGCCCGATCCTCCACCCGAGGCCGGAATGCCCGGCGGGCCCCACAGCAGTCGACGAGTCGTCGACGTCCACGCCCTCGGTTGCATCGTCGGGCAGATCGTCAGGAGCGCCGTCGGCAGAGTCGTGTGGCGGGGCGTCGACGATCACCGACCCGGGTGACTGCTCGACACCCACGAACTCGCGGTCGAACCACCTCTCGAAGTCCTCCGTCTCGAAGTCCTCCGGGGCCCCACCGTCGGAATCTCCATCGGTTCCGTGGAGATCCTCACTCAACGGTCGTCTCCACGATCACGCGGCGCACGGGCTCCATCATGGCGACCATCATGGCAAAGGCCGATGCATCGGCGACGTCACAACGCCTGCAGGATCCCCGTCGCGTTGAAACCGGCGTGGATCATGATCGCCATGCCCAATCGACCGGTGCGCAGTGCCGCAAAGCCGAAGACGAGCCCGATCACGAACAGGCCCGGGATCTCGATCGGGCGGAAGTGCACGAGCGCGAACAGCGCCGCCACGCCGACGACGACGAGCCCGTCGTTGTAGCGCGAGGCCAGCGAACGCTGCAGGAGGCCTCGGTAGAACAGTTCCTCCATCAGCGGCGCGCCGATCACCACCAGGACGACGACCATCCACGTCGACCCACTGGCGCGGTCGACGAGATCCTGGGCGTTCTCGTTGAGCCGATCTTCGCTGAACGTCGTCGGCCACAGCGCCTCGAGCGGCAGGTAGACGATGCGTATCAGGACGAGACTGCACAACACGCCGATGCCCAGGCCGACCACGTCGATCGAACGGAACCGCAGCCCGTAGTCGGCGACCATGCTCGCCGAGCCGGCCCGCTGCGACGCCAACCACATGGCGACGAGATAGGTGGTCCATGCCCCGACCAACGCCAGGGCGGTGACGCCGAACGAGGGGTCGGCACTGCTGTCCGCGAGCGCGACGACGATCAGCGACGCAACGATCTGTGCCGCGAGCCAGGCACCGAGAAATGTCGCGGCCGCAGTGGGTGCGTCGATCGGTCGAGGCGCAGCAGACGGCAGGAAACCGCCGGGCAGTGAAGCGCTGCCGCGCGCCGAATCGACCACGCTGCGACCCTACCCGCCGTCCGGATCACCCGACCATCGCGGTCAGGGACCGTCGTCATCACGGTCAGGGACCGCCATGACGACGCGATGATCCGTGGAGGCGCCGAGCCGTCAGACGGCGATCAGGGTGTGATGGCCGAAGCGTCGATCCTCGAGGCTCCACCCCGACGGCACCGAGAGTCGTCCTGCGTGGCGCTCGCACAGGTCGTAGGCGTGCGGATCGCGCTCGCTGCTCAGATGGTCGAGCCAGACCTGCGACCGTCCGTAGTGATAGGTCAGGGTCACCTCCGCGCGCTCCGAGCATCCCGTGCGCGAGCACAGCCGTCCGAACGACCCCACCTTCGTCGCGTACATGCTGCAACGGTAGAACGACGCGGCTGTCCAGCGGTGGATACACGCGTCGGATACACGGGCACACACGGGGATACACGGGAATACCGGTGACCGCACGATGCGCGCACGATCTGGCATCGGCCCGGAACCCGCCTAGCATTGTCGGGATGAACGATCTGCCTCCTCCCCCACCGCCCCCGCCACCTGGGCGTGGGCGCGGGCAGCAGCGTCCTGAACAGCCCGGTCGTGGCTCCTCGCGCACCGACAGGAAGCCGAAGGGCGCCGACCTCGAGGGCAGCGGATCGCCCACCACCGGAAAGGGCCCGGGAAGCTGGCCCCGCTGGACCATCTGGGTGCTGATCGGCGTGCTCGCCGCGGCGTTCCTGGTGCCCAGTCTGTGGCCGAGCAGCGACGGCGAGACCCTGGAGTACTCCGAGTGGCGTACCCAGGTCATCGAGGGCAACATCGCCACGGCCGAGATCAACACCGGGTCGGGAAAGATCAGCGGCGAGTTCGTCAACGGCGACAAGTACACGACGGCAGGTGGCGGCGAGCGCGGCGTCTCGGCCGAAGACGAACAACTGATGATCGAGAACGACGTCCAGTACAAGTTCATCCCGCCGAGCAACAACTGGCTGCTCGGCGTGCTGTCGATCTTTCTCCCGGTGATGTTGATCATCGGCTTCTTCGTGTGGATGCAGCGACGCGCCCAGGGGCAGATGGGCGGCGTCATGTCGATCGGCAAGAGCAAGGCGAAGAGTTACGACGCCGACAAGCCATCGACGACGTTCGACGACATCGCCGGCTACACGGGGGTCAAGCAGGAGATCACCGAGGTCGTCGACTTCCTGCGGATGCCCGAACGATTCCGCGAGATCGGCGCCCGCGTCCCCAAGGGCATCCTCCTCGTGGGTCCTCCGGGCACCGGCAAGACGCTGTTCGCCCGCGCCGTCGCCGGCGAGGCCGGAGTCGGGTTCCTCAGCGTCACGGGCTCCGACTTCATGGAGATGTTCGTCGGCGTCGGCGCCAGCCGCGTCCGCGACCTGTTCCAGCAGGCTCGCCGCATGGGCAAGGCCATCATCTTCGTCGACGAGATCGATTCGATCGGCCGCAAGCGCGGCGCCGGCCTCGGTGGCGGACACGACGAACGCGAGCAGACGCTCAACCAGATGCTCGCCGAGATGGACGGCTTCGAGCCGTCCGAGGGCATCGTCATCATGGCGGCCACCAACCGCCCGGACATCCTCGACCCGGCGCTGCTGCGTCCGGGCCGATTCGACCGCCAGATCGTGGTGCCGCTCCCCGAGTCGAGCGAGCGCAAGGCGATTCTCGAGGTCCACAGCCGCGACAAGCGCATGGGCCCCGACGTCGACATGGAGACCATGGCGCAGGCGACCCCCGGCATGTCCGGTGCCGACCTGGCGAACCTCGTGAACGAGGCGGCGCTCGTCGCCGTCCGGCGTGGTGCCAAGCAGATCGAACGGATCGACTTCGAGAACGCCCGTGACCGCGTGGTGCTCGGCGCGCAGCGCGAATCGATGATCCTCTCGGCCGAGGAGAAGAAGGCGACCGCCTACCACGAGGGCGGCCACGCGCTCCTGGCCACCGTGCTGCCGCACGGCGACCCGCTGCACAAGGTGACGATCCTGCCCCGCGGCATGGCTCTGGGCGTGACGTGGTCGCTCCCGCAGGAGCGCCACACGTACTCCAAGGAGTTCTTCGAAGACACGATCTGCAAGGCGATGGGAGGCCGAGTCGCCGAGATGATCGTGTTCGGCCACCTCAACTCGGGTGCCGCGAACGACCTCGAGCAGGCCACTGGCATCGCCAGGCGAATGGTGCGCGAATGGGGCATGTCCGAGCGCGTCGGACCCATGGCGTGGAGCAGCCAGCAAGCGGTGTTCCTGGGCGAGGACCTCATGTCGTCGCAGCGCGAGTACTCCGACGACACCGCCAAACTCCTGGACGAGGAGATCTCGCGAATCCTCACGACGCAGGAGAGCCGGGCCAACGAGATCCTCTCTCGTCACCGTCGCGGGCTCCAGTTGGTCGCCGAAGCGCTGCTCGAGCGCGAGACCATCGACGGCCCCGAGGTCGCCAAGCTGATCCAGCAGGGCATGGCCGAGTCCGGTCAGCCGTCGAGCGACATCGTCGCCCACTGACGTCTCACTCGTTGCGTCACTCGGTGCGCTGACACGACCCGCCGCCGGGCGTCGAGCCCGGTTCGCGGGCCTCGGCGACCGCGGCCCACAGGTCGGTCGCCGTCATCGGACCGACGAACGTCGCAACGGCGACGCCCTGGGAGTCGGCGACCACCAGGGTCGGTACCGCATCGATCGAGTACCGCTCGTGCATCGCTCGGTCGGCGCCGTACTCGACCTCCTGCACCGCAACCTCGTCGCTCGCGAGGACACCGGCCTTCGCCGACACGCTGTGGCACACCTCGCACGTGGCCGAGGTGAACACCGCGACGAGCCAGGGCGCTTCCGGGCGGACGAAATCCGCCCGATCGAGTTGGGTGGGAGCGGTGAACCGACGTTGCGTCGGCGCATCGGGTGTCCGGCGACGTCGGACGACCACCGCCACGACGGCGACCACGACGACGATCGCCACGGCAACGAGGAGTCGTTCCATGGCGCCGGAGGCTAACGGCGTCCACAGGCAGCCGAGCGGTGTCTCAGCTCCCGCCCGACGGCAACGCCCACGATCCCGATCGACCCTCGCGGCCGGGACCCCGGGACAGCGACCGCTCGACGAACACGCGGCTCGACGACTCGACGATGAGTTCCCGATCGAGCACTTCGGGATCGACCAGGTCGATGGCGACCACGGCACCGGGCCCGATCGGGACATCGGTCAACGAGGCCACATCGGTCGGACCTGCCGGCCCGACCGACCGAATCGTGATCGTCGCGTCGACGTTGTCGACGTTGTAGACCACCAGCGCCTGCGGCGTCGGCTCCGACGGTCCGATCCCCACGTGCCATCGCTGGGCGACGTAGCCGTCGCTGCGCGGCGGCGCGCCGACCACCACCGAGGTGGCCACCGAGTCACCGGCCGGCCGGGTCAGGATCCGCTCGATCACCACGGACGGTTCGGCGAGTGTGGAGAACACAGTGGCGTGGCGCCCATCCGGCAGCGGCCCGGCCAGCGCTTCGTCCGACGGATCGAACACGACGACCCGGTTGGCCGGTACGTCGATCGGTGGCGTGTCTCCGTACGCGGCGTCGGTCGGCAGTCCGAGGAACACCGCGTCCACCTGCACGTCGGTGTCGGTGGGGTTGTAGATCGCGAAGGTCTCGGTCACGCCGGCGCCCTTCTCGCCGTCGGCGAACCACCACTGGTCGCGCAACGCAGGAGCGGCGAGCGTCACGCCGTAGCCGAGTCGACCGCCGCCGAGATAGTGCTGCGCCCGGCCCACCACGAGGCGACCCCGTTGGGCCACCACTTCCACCGCGATGACGGACTCGTCTCGGGCACCCAGCTCCGCGATCGGAATGGTGCGGACGGACTGCGGCGGAACCGTGAAGCCCTGGAACGCGGCCGGCGTCGATGCACCGGCTGCCGTCGCGAACTTCAGATCGACACTCGCCGTGTCGTCGTACGGGTTGGTCAGGATCAACGTCTCCACGCTGCCGTCGACCGTGAAGCCGTCGGCGAAGTACCACTCGTCGGACGTGTTGTTCGCACACGGCGACACCGAGTCGCCTGCGGGGTGCAGGGCACGCTGTTCCACGAGCCCCGTTCCACCCTCGATCTCGACCACCACGCCGGCGAACGGGGCGGTGACGACCGAGTCGACGTCGATCACCGTCTGCGACCACGGCTCGACCACGACCTGCTCCTCGGCGGCCTGGCCGTCGGCGGTGAGGATGCTGTAGGAACCGACGAGCTGCTCGCCGGCACGGTTGGAGATGACGACTTCTCCGCCGACTCCGTCCTCACCGCTCGCCGGCACGCCCGGACAGAACCAGCTCCCGGTGAGCGCGACATCGTCGTTGACAGCCGGCATCCAGGCGCCGGCCGGCGTCGCGAAGTAGGCGACGGGCGCCGGGACGTCGTCGCGTCCGATCGCGACGATTCCGGCGACACCGGCGGTGACGACGACGAGAGCGGGGACGGCTCGGCGAATCATCGGCCACCCGAGTTCGGGTCCGCTGTGGGCGTCGTCGCCGACTCGACGGGCACGGCGAGCATCGGCGGTTCGGCCGACAGGTCGATGAGCGTTTCGTCAGTGGTGACCAGACCGGTTCGGCGGCCGGTCGGGACCTGCACCCGCGACACGACGACGAGCGCGGCGATCCAGAAGGCGACTTGGAGGAACACGAGGAGCAGGCGGCTGATCGGCGAGTCGTACCGGAGCTCACCCACTCCCCCGGTTGTCACGTCGAACGCCGTCGTCTCGCCGAATGCGCGACGTGCGGGCACGGACGTCCCGTCGACGCCGAGTGACCAGTGGTCGTCGAACGGCACTGCGACATGCACGGTGCCCGCCCCGATCGACTCGACCGCCGTGCCGAACTGGTCGACGCCGACGAACACCGGCGTCGCCTCGGCCAGATCGGCCCGGACGAGCACCTCGGGCCCCGCCGATTGGCTGGCCTCCGCCGCCGAACCCGTCAACAAGGCTGTCGTCGGGAGCCACGCCCGGTTCTCGAAGACCTCGAGCGTCGGCAGTCGCGGCGTTCGGGCCACCAGATCGAGCTGATCCTCCATCGACGACACCAGACCCACTGGCATCGGGAGCGGCTCGTCGACAGTGGACACGACACCGTCGAACTCGGGGATGACGACGTAGCGGATGCCCAGCGGTGCGAGCAGACGACCGGCGCGCAGGGTCGACGCCGCCGACACCTCGTCGAGCGCAGTCGTGATCAGATCGGCTGCGTCGTTGGAGGGCGGCATCCAACGATCGCGGGCATCGAGTGGGCCGTCGTCGATGATCGCCCACGACACTCCGTCGCGGTACTCGGTCGACGGCACCGGAAGCAGCCGGGCGTCGCCGATCAGCAGCACGTTGTAGTCCCCGGTCGCGTCGGCATCGGGCAGAGACGCATCGATGAGTTTCGCGAGGGGCGTTGAGGGAGTCTGGAACGAGCCGTCGGCGAGGGCCATGACCCCGGGGACGATCCCGATCACCACCGCCACGCTGGCGAGGATGCCGAGTGGTTGGCGCCAACCGAACGATCCACCGCGCACGTCGAGGTCGAACGCGGCGAGCGCAGCAGCCGCCGCGATCGCCGTACCGAGTGCCACGGGGACGAGGAGGACACCGGCCTGTGGCGGAGCGATCGAGAGCGACCCGCGGTCACCGAGCACTGCCAGCGCCCCGAACACCACCACGAGCAGCGCCGCTCGTACCGCCCAGGTGAGCCGCCACGCACGGGCGAGCAACAAGCCGGCGAACACCGGGATGTACAGCGCCAACGACAGGGCTGCGAAATCGGTCACACCGATCTCGAACGACGCCACGGAGAGCAACCCCAGCCCGGCTTCCCCGATGGGTGCGGCGCCGACGAGGCCCTCCCACGACCACGAGGCGATCCAGGGCAGGTTCAGCAACGCGGCCACGATCGTGGCGGCACTACCGGTGACGAAGAACCACATCGCGGTGACCCACGGGCCGCGCGCCAGGAGGGTTCCGAGGGCCAACACGACCGCGACGAGGAACACCAGGGGCAACGCGATCGGGGCGAACGCGGCCGCCAGGGCAACCACCATGCCGACCAGGACCGTACGACGCGCACGTTCCAAGGTGCTCAGATCGACGAGACCATCGACGACGTCGAACTCGGCGAGCTGCGGATCGGCGGTCGAGATGCCCGCCGCCCGACGGAGCAGATGCACCGCCCACGGAACGGTGGCGTAGACGACCAGGACCGTGAGCCGGCCGGACGACATCGCACCGCTGACCAGTGGGGTGGCGGCGTAGACGAGGAGCGCTCCCACCTGCGCCCGGGTCGAGGGGAACACCGTGGCAAGTTTCCAGACACCCGCGACACCGACGAGGATCAGGCCCAGTACGAACAACGTCTGCAGCATCCCCATCCGGAACAACGTGACGACCGAGAGGCCGGACAGGGTCGCCCAGCCGGTCGGGTTCGGCGAGGTCGCACCTGCCCCGTTCGGGTTCCATCCCGACATGAACGTGTCGAGCAGGACCCGCGGGCTGTTCGGGAACGTCAGGAACTCACCGACGGGAGGGATCCCACCGTCGAAGAACGATCGAGCGCCGATGATCACACCGGCGATGACGGCGATCCAGGCGAAGACCGGTGCGGTCGTGCTCGGACGCCAACGTCTCACCTCGGTCTCGGAACCGACGTAGGTGGTGGTCTCGCGGCTGCGCAGATACGAGTTGAGCCGCGCGCTCCCGCGTTCCTGGAGGCTGTAGACCTCGCGTTCGGGTACCTGCCGGCACGGCTTCACCTCCCGTCGTCGGGCGAGCAGCGCCGGCGTACGCGGGACCAGACCGATGAGCGCACCGAGCGACTTCCATGCCTGGCCGAAGCGACCGGTGAACAGCCCGACCACGAGTTCGGTCAGTGTGAGCACCACCATCTCGAGCGATCGGCCCGGCAGACGTGAGGCACCCGTGAGCGTCGCCACCGACCGCATCCGGTGCCGGGCACGGAGTCGGCCGTGGGGAAGATCGGGGCGGCGTTCGCGCAGGTCGCCGCGGTGACGGACGAGCGCCGACGGGGCAACCACGACTCGGGCACCGCTGTGGTGCAGACGCCAACACAACTCGACGTCCTCGCCGTGGAAGTCGATCGCCGGATCGAATCCTCCCAGGGTTCGGAAGAGATCGGCGCGGATCAAGAAGTACGCCGACGGCAGGACGAAGACGTCGCGGACGCCGTCATGCTGTTGCTGGTCGAGTTCACCGGGTTCGACGACCGGGTCGATCTCGCCGAATCGGTCGAGACCGAGGCCGACCGATTGCAGGATGCGCGGTTCGTCCCAGTCGACGAGCTTGGGTCCCACAGCGCCGGCGTTCGAGCGATACAGCTCCTCGACCAGGAGGCGCAGTGCGTCGGGCTCGGGGGCGACGTCGTCGTGACAGATCAGGAACAGTCCGTTGTCGCCTTCGACGAGGTTCAGCACCTCGTTGGCCGCTGGTCCGAAGCCGACATTGGTGCCGAGGGAACGCACGAACGCCGATGGCAGTACCTGCTTGATCCGCGCATCGATCTCGTCGGCGCCTCGGCCGGAACCACCGTCGGCGTCGGAACCATCGGCGACCAGGAACAGCATCCTCAGGTTCGGGTAATCCTGCGCGGCGAGAGCCTCGAGTGTCGACTCGAACCACGGACCAGGGTCGTGGACGACGACGACCGCGACGACAGGCGGTGCTTGTTGGATCTCCGATTCCACGATGGGGCGAGGCTAGCGACGTGGCTCGCTAACCTACCGTCATGGCCAGTTGGACCAGGCTCGACCCCACGTGCGTCGACCTCACGAATTTCGATCTCTCGCAGATCGACCAGGTCGCGGCCACCGTCTCCCAGCGCGCCGTCGACCTCGCCAAGGACGCTGCATACGTCACGGTCGGTCTCGGCTTGCTGAGTTATCAGCGCCTCCAGGTCCGCCGGCGCGAGCTCGAGCGCAGCCTTCGTCGCTAAGATCGCCGACCCGTGTCCTCGACCACCCCCAATGCGCAGACGCGCACACCGCTGCCCGAGGGCACGATCCCCGTCGGGATCTCACTGCTGATCGCCGGCGTCGCCACCTACGCGTTCTTCAAGGTCGGCACCGTCGCCGTCGGTGGGGCGGAGGAGTTCGCTCCGATCGCGGCGATGTGGTTCGCCGTCTTCGCGTTGGCTCCGGGCTTCTTCCTGCCGCTCGAGCAGGAGCTGGGCCGTGCGCTCTCGCATCGCCGAGCGGTCGGCGACGGGGGCCAGCCAGTCGTGCAGAAGGTGGTCCGCCTCGGCGCCATCCTCGTCGCGCTCGTCACGGTGGTCATCATCCTGCTCAGCCCGATCATCACCTCGTCGTACTTCGATGGCGACTGGTTCATGGTCATCGCGTTGATCGCGGCATTCGCGGCGTATGCACCCGCGCACATGACCCGGGGCATCTCCTCGGGCACCGGCCGATTCCACGACTACGCGGTTGTTCTCGGTGCCGATGGCATCGTACGGATCATCCTGTGCGTCGCCCTGGCCGTGGTCGGCGTGACGGCCGCAGGCGCCTACGGCATGGCGGTTGCAGTTTCGCCGCTGTTCGCCGTGGCCTACGTCGCTCGTCGAGGGGCCTTGCGGACCGAGCCGGGACCTCCCGCCGAGTGGAGCGAGGTGACCCCGAACCTCGGCTGGCTGCTGGTCGGCTCGGTGTGTGCGGCAACGCTGCTCAATGCCGGTCCGATCACCGCGAGTCTGCTCGCCTCCCCCAATGAGGAAGCGCTGGTCACCGCGTTCTCCTACGGCGTGCTGTTGTCGAGGATTCCGCTTTTCCTGTTCCAGGCAGTACAGGCCGCCCTGCTGCCGAGGTTGAGTCGCCAGGCGGCGCAAGGGGCGTTCGCCGAGTTCCGGTCCGGGTTGAGGCGATTGGTGCTCCTCGTCGTCGCCGTCGGTGTCGTGGGCACCCTCGGGGCGTTCCTCCTCGGGCCGTGGGCACTCAACCTGGTCTACGACGCCGACCTCAGTGGCCGCACCCTCGCGATGCTGACGCTGAGCAGTGCGGTGTACATGTTGGCGCTGGCGACGGCGCAGGCCGTGATCGCGCTGCAGGGCCACTCGCTCGTCGCCCTCGGCTGGGCCGTCGGTCTGGCGTCATTCGTACTTTCCACCTGGTTGTCGAGTGGCGAGGTGTTCCGGCGCATCGAAGTCGGGCTGGTCGTGTCGTCCATCGTGGCGTTGGTGGCGTTCGCGCTGGCGCTGCACCACCGACTCCGGGTCGGTGCAGCACCCACGAAGGCGTCGATGCTGGAAGCCATGACCGACATGCCGTTCGAGAGCTGAACCGCCCGCTGCTCAGCCGGGGATGGGGATGCCGGCTTTGGTGGCTTCGAGTTGGAGGTCGTGGGCGACCATCATCTTGACGAGGGTGGGGAAGTCGACTTCGGGTTCCCAGCCGAGTTTGGTGCGTGCCTTGGTGGCGTCACCGATCAACAGGTCGACCTCGGCGGGGCGCAGGAACTTGGGGTCCTGACGTACGTAGTCGGCCCAGTTGTCGATGCCGACCTCGGCGAACGCCCGCTGCACCAACTCTTCGATCGAGTGGGTCTCACCGGTGGCCAACACGTAATCATCCGGCTGATCCTGCTGGAGCATCAGCCACATGCCCTTCACGTAGTCACCCGCGAAGCCCCAGTCACGCTTCGAGTCGAGGTTCCCCAACACCACCTCGTCCTGCAACCCCAACTTGATGCGGGCGACCGCGTTGGTGACCTTGCGGGTCACGAACTCGATCCCCCGACGAGGGCCCTCATGGTTGAACAGGATCCCCGACGAGGCGTGCATCCCGTAGGACTCGCGATAGTTCA
Source organism: Ilumatobacteraceae bacterium (assembly GCA_963829585.1). GTDB lineage: Bacteria > Actinomycetota > Acidimicrobiia > Acidimicrobiales > Ilumatobacteraceae > Sva-07. The sequence goes on from CAWHJD010000016.1 coordinate 161,028, forward strand.
CCACGATGTCATGGCCGAACACCTTCGCACACCCGTACGGCGAACGCGGATGGAACGGCGTCAACTCGCTCTGCGGGGTCTCACGCACCTCACCGAACATCTCCGAACTCGAAGCCTGGTAGAACCGGATCGGATTGTTGATCGCGCCACCCACCATGCGGACCGCTTCCAACATGCGCAACACACCCAGACCCGGTGATGTTCGCCGTCAACTCCGCCTGCGAGAACGACAACGCCACGAACGAGATCGCGCCCAGGTTGTACACCTCGTCGGGCTGCGCCATCTGCAACGCCGCCACCAACGACGGCAGATCCGCCAGATCCCCCGGCACCAACTCCACGAACGGCAACTCGGCCTGCAACGCCTCCACCCGCGGATTGTTCTGCCCCTTCACCATCCCGAACACGTGATAACCCTGCGAATGCAGGAACTCCGCCAAATGCTGACCATCCTGGCCAGTGATACCGGTAACGAACGCTGTGGGCATAAGGCGACGAGTCTACGGCTCGCACACACCGAAGCGCAGGTACGATGCCCGTCCGCATGACGGTGTACACGTGCCCCTGACCGTGGCGATCGACGCCGGACCACTCCACGGGCCGCGGACCGGGATCGGCAATGCCGTGGCCTGGACCATCGACGCCCTGCGGGCGAACACGGATCTCGAACTCCGACCGTACGTCACGAGCATGCGGGCTCGCGTCCGTTCCCCGCAACGCCGCCTGCCCATCCCGGCGGCGATGGCACTCAGGCTCTGGGCGCATCGTTCGCCACCGCTCGACCGCTTGCTGGGGCATCCCGACGTCGTGCACGGCACGAACTACGTCGTGCCTCCCGTTCGGTGCGCACGCCTGGTCACCGTGTACGACTGCTGGTTCCTCGACCATCCCGCCGATGCCCTGCCCGACGTCCGACGAGCCGCCGCCGTGCTGCGCCGGGCTGTCGCAGATGGCGCTCACGTGGTCACCAGCTCCGATGCGACGAGCCGCCGCGTCCGGGAGCTCCTCGGAACCGACCGGGTCCGCACGGTCCTCCTCGGGCCGCCACCGGTCGACCCGGCAGCGACCGAGACAGCGCCACCCGGCGGACTTCCGGATCTCACGAGTGCGCCGTTCATCCTCGCGGTCGGCACGCTCGAACGACGCAAGAACCTGCCGACGCTCGTTGCGGCGTTCGGGCGCCTGGCTCGCGAACATCCCAACGTCAAGCTGGTGATGGCGGGCGCCGTCGGCAACGACGCCGACGCGGTCAATCGCGGCATTTCCCGGCTCGACCCGGCGATCGCCGAGCGCGTCATCCGCACGGGCCCCGTCGACGACCACACGAAGCGCTGGCTGCTCCAGCATGCTCGGGCTCTGGCCTACCCCTCCCTCGACGAGGGCTTCGGCTTTCCCATCCTCGAAGCGCAACTGCTCGGCACGCCCGTGGTCGCCAGCACCGCCGGTTCGATCCCGCAGATCGCCGGCGCCGCGGCGCTCCTCAGTCCGGCACACGACCCCGAGGCGCTCGCTGCCAACCTCTACTGGATCGTGTCGAACGACGAGATGTACGCCAAGCTCGTCCGTCGGGGGCACACCAACGTCAACCGGTTCTCGTGGGCCGACACCGCGCGTCAGCTGCAGGCGACCTACCAGGAACTCGCCGGTGGCCTCGAGGTGACCGCGTGACCCCGGGACCGACCGGCGAGCCGACCCGGATCGCGGTCGTGTCGGGTGGTGTCGGCGCCGCGAGGTTCCTCGCCGGACTGATCGACGCCGTCGACGACCTCGACGACGTTCCCGACGCCGAGGCCATCACGGCAGTCGTGAACACCGGCGACGACTGCACATTGCACGGTCTGTCGATCTCACCGGATCTCGACACCGTCACCTACACGCTGGCCGGAGCCATCGACCCCGAGCGCGGCTGGGGCCTCGTCGACGAGTCGTGGAGGGCGATGGAGTCGCTGGAGCGGTACGAACCGGTGAGACCCCCCGGGTCGTCGGCGGCTCCTCGCTGGTTCAATCTCGGCGATCGTGACCTGGCGACCCACTTCTACCGGACGGCGCGCCTCGCCGAGGGTGCGTCGCTGACGGAGGTCACCGACGAGATCCGCCGGGCCTGGCAGGTCCGTGTGCGCATCGTTCCGATGTCGGACGACACACTGAGCACGGTCGTGACCGTCGCGGACGAGCAGGGGCACCCCGTCGAGGTGTCGTTCCAGGACTACTTCGTGCGACTGCGCCATTCGGTGCCCGTCACGTCCGTCCGCTTCGACGGCACCGCCGGGCTCGCCGGCGAGGCCCGACGCGCGCTCGAGTCGGCCCACACGATCGTGATCGCACCCTCGAATCCCATCGTTTCGATCGGACCGATCAGAACGCTGAGCGGTGTCGACGAGCTCCTCACCGAGCGGCGCGAACACACCGTCGCCGTGTCGCCCATCGTCGGAGGGACGGCGCTCAAGGGGCCCGCCGATCGCATGCTCACCGAACTCGGGCACGAAGCGTCCGTCGTCGGCGTCGCCCGCCTCTATGCGCCGATCGCCTCGGTCCTGGTGATCGATCCGCTCGATGCCGACCTTGCCGCCGACGTGGAGGCAACCGGCATGCGCTGCGTCGTCACCCCCTCGGTGATGTCGACGCCTGAACGGGCGCGGGAACTCGCGGTCGTGACCGTCCGGTCGCTCCAGCGCAGCTGAGTCACCCTTCGACGAGTCGGGCCAAGCCGTCGTCGAGGTCGGTCCACGGCGACCATGCCAGATGGATCCGGGCGCGTACGGGTGAGATCGCGAAGCGTCCGAGTTCGTCCGGGCGGCCCGGGACGTGCACCGCCTGCAGATCGGACGCACCGGGCACCAGACGGGCGATGCCATCCCAGAGATCGCCGACGGATGTCTGCACACCCGTACCGACGTTCACGAGCAGACCGCCGCCGCGCTCGCCGGCGCGGGCCAGCGCATCCACCGCGTCGTCGACGTACAAGAGATCCCGGGTCTGACGGCCGTCGCCGTGGATGACCGGTGCGATTCCGTTGGCTGCAGCGTGGACGAAGGTCCCGACGACGCCACCGTCGGCACGCTCACGCGGACCGTAGACGGTCGCCATCGCGAGGGCGGTGAATTCGACGGCGTGCAGATCGCGGAACGACACGAGCAGATCGACCCACGCTCGCGCCACCACGCCCCGCACCCCGCGCGGCACGAGTTGGCCGACCTCGACGTCCTTGATCGGGAGCGCCCTCGACGTGGGGTGGCCGTGGAGCACCGTCGCCGGTACCGCGACGACCACTTTGCCGACCCCGTGGCGACGAGCGGCCTCGAGAACCGCCAGCATCACCTGGAACGCCCGCGCGTGGGCGACCGGCGGCTGATCGGACCGGGGAAGCGGAGTGAGCACGTGGATGACATCGGGCCGACGCATCCCGATCAGGGAGTCGGCCTCCGTCGAGCACGCATCGAGGTGATGGATCTTGAGGCCGCTCCCCGCGGCCCGCGCGTCGGCCAGGTTCGCCAGCGAACCCGAGGACAGGTCGTCGATGACGTCGACCGTGTGGTCCTCCGACAGCAACCGGTCGACGAGATGCGAACCGATGAATCCGGCCCCGCCGACCACGACGACGTTCACGACGGTTCCGGTATCGACACTCCGACCAGGGTGGCACCGTCGAGCACCACCCCATCAGCACCGACCATGCAATCGGTGATCCGGCTGTCGGTTCCGACCGATCCCATCACGAGCGAGCGATCGACGCTGGCACCGCGTCCGATCACGGCGTGCGGCAGCAGCACGGAGTCGACGACCGTCGCGCCCGACGACACCACGACGTGGTCACCGATCATGCTGTTGCGAACCGTGGCGTCGGCGGCGACGCTCGCCGTCGGTGAGACGGCCTCGCAGCGATCGAACCGCCGCACGCCGTCGAGCAGATCGAGATTCGCCGCGCGGTACAGCTCGGGACGGCCCGCATCGATCCAGTAGTCGTCGGTCGAGAACCCGTAGAGCGTCCCGTCGGCGACCAGGCGTTGGAAGGTGTCACGCTCCACCGACACCTTGACCGACGGCGCGATCCGGTCGAGCACGCTCGGCTCGAACACGTACGTCCCCGCGTTGATCAGATTGCTCGGTTCGGTTCCGGGTGCCGGCTTCTCGACGAAGGCCCTGACCCGTCCGTCGTCGCCGAGGTCGACGACGCCGAATGCCGATGGATCGTCGACCCCGATGAGATGCAGCGTGGCCTCGGCGCCGAATCGGCGATGGGCGTCGACCAGGGCTCCGACATCGAGATCGGTCATCACGTCACCGTTGGCGACGACGAACGTGTCGTCGATGCCGGCGGCCTCGGCGGCGAACAGGATCGCGCCGGCAGTGTCGAGCGGCTCGGGCTCCACGGCATAGGTCAACGTCACGTCACCGCAGCGTCCGTCCGGGAAGGCCTCCATGAACGGCTCCGGCCGGAACCCGAGCGCCAACACGACCTCGCTGACGCCACCTCGCGCGAGACGGTCGACGAGTCGGGCGATCATCGGCCGATGGCCGACGGGGAGCATCGGCTTGGGCACGCTGTTCGTCAGCGGACGCAGCCGTGTGCCGAATCCCCCGACGAGGACGACCGCGCGCATCAGCCCGTGGTGGTGGCGGGCGTGGTTGCCGGTGTGGATTCGGGTGTCGATGCCGGTGTGGTGTCACCCGGGACCGACGCCGGTGACAGCTCGCTCGGGGCCAGCTGGCCGGTGTCGACCTCGCCGAGCGACGGCAGGTCGGGCGCCCACGGCGGCATGCTGACGTCGGTGTTGTCGGGGACGAACGCGATGGCGACGACCATCTGATCCTTGTCGAGACGGATGTTGTCGAAGTCGGCGATGTACGTGGTGCCGTCGTCGGTGTCGGTGAAGTTGTCCCACACGACGACCTTGAGCTCCGCGCTCTCCTCGTTCCCGTCGATGGTGCACGTGGTCTCGCCCTCCTCGAACACGCCGGTGTCCTGCTGCGACGGCAGGCCCGCACGTTGGTTCTCGGGGAACGTCAGCTTGTCGTTGGTGAGTTCGACGCCGTACGTGTCGAGGAAGACGCCCAGCTTGGCCCGGGTGCCGACCGACGCCGACGTGAACGGATGCCAGTGGATCAGACCGTCGTCGTGGCTGTGGATGCCCGTGCGCTGGTACTCCTCGAAGTCGCTCGTGCCCGGCGTCTCGGCATCTCCCTCGAGCTTGAACCACGTGTCGCACAGGTAGAACCCGTACGCATGGTGCCAGTGATCGGACAGCTGCGGCGCTGCCGCATCTGCCTCGGGTCGACTCTGGCGGGCGTACACCACGAGTGCGAGTCCGAGGACGACGACGATCGCCACGACCATCGGGAACAGCGTTCCGCCCTGGAAGCGCACTTTCTTGCCCTGGCCGGACTTGGCCAGCTTGGCAGCTTTCTTGGTGGAAGACGAGGAGGGGGCCACGAGGACGAGAGGCTAGCGGCGCCTCGGCCCCTTCGGGGGTCGGGGCCCCTCGCCGGCCAAGGTCCGCACCAGCGTGTCGTAGGCGGCGCCGACCGCCGCTGGGCTCGCCTCGCGGACGACCCACTCCCGACCGAGCGTGCCCATTCGACGAGCGGTCTCGGGATGTTCGACGAGGTCGCGAACGGCGGCGACGAACGCCTCGGGATCGTCGGGGGGCACCGAGACCCCTCCACCGGAGGCTTCGAGGATGGTCGGTACGGCCGTGCCCGGATCGATCGCCGCGATGACGGGGCGTCCGGCTGCCATGATCGAATAGGTCTTCGACGGAACACTCACGCGGCCGAGCCCGGCGCGCAGCGGCACCACGTGCACATCGCCGGTGGCCAGCAGTTCACCGAGACGTGACGGCTCGACGTAGCCGGCGAAGTGCAGGTTCGCCAGATCGCGGGCGGACCCCTCGAGCGACGCCCGAGCGGCCCCGTCGCCGTTGACGAGAAACGTCGTGTCCGGCAGTGCTCTCGCGGCGGCGACGACGAGGTCGAGCGACTGCGAGAACCCCACGTTGCCCGCGTACAGCACGACCTGGGCGTCGCCGAGGCCGAGATCACGGCGGTAGTCGGTGAGACGGTCCTGCGGCTCGATGGCATCGGTGTCGACGAAGTTCGGGATCACGTGGACCCGATCGGCGACACCCACCGGGATCTTGGCGACCACGTTGTCGCGGAGATCGTCGGAGAGCACGGTGACCGCATCGGCGACGCGGTAGCTCACCCGTTCGAGCCACGACGCTGCCGCAATGATCCAGCGGTTCGAGATCGCCCCGGTCTCCACCGCCGCGTCCGGGAAGACGTCCTGGATGTTGAAGATCATCGGAGCTCGTCGGATCCGACTGGCGACCCATCCCGTGAGGCCCAACGTGAGCGGTGGCGACATCGCGATCACGGCTTCGGCCCGACGCCCCCAACCGCCGACACGGACGCACTGGACACCGGCAAGGGCCGAGTATCCGACGAAGCCGATCGCCCGACGCAGGAGGTTCGACTTGTCGTCGCCGGGGAACGGGTGGACACGTGTGATCGACCCCCACGGGGTGATCTCCCGGCGCACCCATCGACCGCTCCACCCGGGCTCGATCCGGTGATGGCGGTACCACGGCAACGACGTGACCACGTGGATCGTGTGGCCGCGCCCGACGAGTTCGGCGACGATCCGGGTCATCACCGTGCCCGTCGGCGCGGTGTCCGGTTCGAAGTGCGGACACAACACGATCAGTGGCCCTCGGGTGTTGCTGCTCATCGGTCGTCCCTCCTCATCGGTCGGCGTCGAGCGCGGTTCGATAGGCGGCCGCCAGGCCCGCACCCGAGCGTTCGGCGGTGAACGACTCGGCGCGGAGCCTCCCGGCAGCGCGGAGCTCGACTCCACGGCGAGCGAGCACCTCGAGCGCGTCGGCCCACGCCTCGGCGTCACGCGCCAGGACGATGCCGGCGTCACCCACGACCTCGGCCAGTGCCGGCTGGTCGGAACAGATCACCGGCGTGCCGAGCGCCATCGCCTCGACCACCGGTGCACCGAAGCCCTCGTACTCGCTCGGGAAGACGAGCGCGTCGGCGAGCGCGATGAGACCGTCGCGGTGCGCGTCCGGCACACGACCGGGCCGTACGACCCGACGATCGAGCCCCAGGCGTTCGATCGTCGCCGTGACCTCGCCGTCGACCGAACCGGGCCCGCCGAGCAGCACGAGCCTCAGATCGGGATCGTCCCAATGTCGGGCCATCACCTCGAGGAGGAACAGGTGACCCTTGTGCGGATGCGTGATCGCCGGGAAGACGAGCACCCGGCCCGATCCGAGCCCGTAGTGACGGCGCAACTCGAGTGGCGACGGCGCGTCGGCACCGAGTGCGGGCTCGACACCGTGGGGCACGACCACGACCCGATCGGGTGCGGTGCCGTACGCATCGATCACCGTCCGTCGCACGTAGTCGGTCGGCACCGCGACCACCGTCGCCCGCTCGACCGAGCGGGGAATCGACCACGACAGGTAGCGCAGCTTCGAAGCGCTCAGGTACTCGGGGTGGGTGAGGTACTGGAGATCGTGGATCGTGAGCACGATCGGTCGATGCCCGCCGACGGGTGCCGTCCCCCCACCGTGGTGAACCAGTGCGGCGCTGCCGGTGCGACGACGCAGCCACGTGTGTTCGGCCAGGATGCGCCTCGGTCGATGGTCACCCGAGATGCGGGCGGCAACCATCGGGTACAGCTCACCGAGCTCCGGGTGGGCGTCGACGAACGCGGGGAGGCAGTACAGCGTCGGGGCGAACTCGGCGGGCTGCAGGCCCAGGCCGAGCAGCTGTCGCGCCAGGTACTGCTCGGAACCTCCGACTTCGCCCGGAACACACCACAGCAGGTTGACGGCCACCTCGATCGGTGTGGACCCATGGTCGGGGCGGCGACCGGGTTCGCAGACGGGGGTCACGTCGGGTCCGGTCATGCGACGACTTCACGGTAGACGTCGAGGGTTCGGTCGGCCGCGACGGTCCACGACAGTTCGGCGGCGCGTCGCAGTCCGCCCGGGGCGAGCTCGGTTCGACGGTCGATCGCCTCGACGATGCCGGCGGCGATGCTGTCGACGTCGAACGGGTCGACCAGGACGGCCGCGCCTCCTGCGACCTCCTCGGTCGACGTGTCGCGGCTCGTCACGACGGCGGTCCCCTGCGACAACGCTTCGGCGACCGGCAACCCGAAACCCTCGCGTTCGCTCGGATAGGCGAACACGGTGGCGGCGGCGTAGAGCGGCGCGAGATCCGCCTGTGGGACGAAACCGATGAAGAGGGCATCGTCGAGATGATCGAGGCCGGCGTCACCCCACCCGTCGGCACCGGCGACCACGAGTGGGAGTGTCACCTCGGGACGTCCGATCGCGGCCGCGAGACGTCGGAGGTTCTTGCGAGGCTCCAACGTGCCGACGAACAGGACGAACTCAGCGGGAAGGCGGTAGCGCCGACGGACGCGTTCGACGTCTGCGTCGGAGACGGCGACGAGATCGACACCGAGCGGCACGTGGCGCAGCTTCGCCGCATCGAGCCCGAGCGCCTCGCAATCGCGCATGGTGGCGCGGCTCGAACACAGCACGCGATCGGCTCGGCGACCGATCACGTCGAGCGACCGACGCATCGCGCGCGCACCATGGCGCGAGAACTGGCCGGGATCGTGGACGAAGGCGAGGTCGTGGACCGTGACGACGAGGGGCGCCGACGTGGCGCAGGGCACGAGGCCGGTGGCGTGGGCGACGTCGATCTCACCGACGACCGATTCGACCTTCGGCCAGTTGAGCCGATTCCACGTCTCGTACAGCGCGGGGCGGGCAAGCGGCAGCATCGCGACGCTGCCCACCGGGCGGAACTCGGGGACGGGGACGTCGGGATGGCGACCCGAGACCAGCAGCAGATCGACGTCGTCGGGACGCTCGTTCAGCTCGCGGGCGATCCGCAGCGCAGCGATGGCGGTGCCTCCCGGTGACGGATGCCAACACTGCTCGACCGTGTACGCGACGCGCAGCGGCACCCTCCCGGTGGACGCGTCGATCTCCGCCATCCGTCCATGATGCCGCCTTCGAGCCCCTGCCGGGCGCGCCGTCACACCGTGCCGGGCCCAACGTGACGATTCAGTCGACGATGCCCGCCGCGAGCGCCGGCGTGCGATAGCTCGCGGCGAGCGTTTCGACCGTCTCGTGGGCGTTCAGTCCACTCGGATTCGGCACGACGAACAGTCGGGCGCCCTCGAACAACTCGGGCTGCTCCCCCATCCGGGCCTTCGGCGCGCCGAACGCCGTCCGATAGGCCGTGATGCCCGCGACGGCAACCACGATCGGCCGGTGTCGGCCGACGAACCGGCGCAACGACACACCGCCCTCGCGTAGTTCCTCGGCGGTCAGTTCCGACGCCTTGGCCGTCGCCCGGTGCACCACATTCGTGATGCCGATGCCGCGTTCCAGCAGGTGCCGACGGTCGTCGTCGCTCATGCCAACCCCCCGGTCGATCGGCCGATCGATGATCCGCGCCGCGAAGAGTGCCGGGTAGAAGCGGTTGCCCGGGTGCGCGAAGTGGGTCTGCGTGGCCGCGGTCCACAGCCCCGGGTTGATCCCGACGAACAGCAGTCGCAGGCCCGGTCCTACGAGGTCCGGCACCGTCGCACCGGCGTACGACTCGAGTTCGGCGCGGCTGAAACCCACTCCCTGATCCTGGCACGCCGCCGAAATCCCATTGCAGTGAAGGTGATCCCCTGGGAACACTTGCCCGATGGCGAACGACCATTGGCCCCTGTTCGATCTCGAGGTTCGCACGCCGCGCCTGACGCTGCGTTACCTCGACGACGAGCTGGCGGCCCAACTCGTGGCCGTCGCCGCACACGGCATCCACGATCCAGCGACGATGCCCTTCTCGATCCCGTGGACCGATCTGCCGTCGCCGGAGATGGAGCGCGAGGCGATGCGGTTCTACTGGACGAGTCGCGCCGGCACCCGCCCGGAATCCTGGCGCCTGCAGTTCGCCGTCGTGGTCGACGGCACCGTCATCGGTGCCTGTCGACCTCTTCGCGTCCGACTTCCCGATGCTCCGGCAGTTCGAGACGGGGTCGTGGCTCGGGCGCGAGTTCCAGGGCCGCGGGTTCGGCAAGGAGATGCGGCTGGCCGCGCTCACGCTGGGGTTCGACGGCCTCGATGCCGACATCGCCACGACCGGGCTGTGGCACGACAACGCGGCATCGCTCGGGGTGACGCAATCACTGGGCTACGAGGAGGCGGGCCGCCGACGGGCACGTCGGCGCGATGCCCCCGACGAGTTGATCGGCTTCCGGATGTTCCGCTCACACTGGGACACCCTTCGCCGCGACGACATCACGCTGCACGGGGTGGACGCCGCGCGGGACTTCCTCGGGGTCGACCGGTCTGACCCCTGGCCGGGGGAGCGGCACACGAGAGGAGCAAGCTGCCGCTGTCGTCTGCCGGCTCCACTTCGGCCAGGGGTCAGACCGAGGTCTGACCCCTGAGTTTCGCGACGAGTTCGGCGAGGGGGGCGCGGAAGTCGCGGAGCATGGGGAGGCCGGCGGCGCGCCACACGGCGTTGTCGAGCACGCTGTTGGCCGGCCGAGGTGCCGGGCGCGGCGGAACCAGATCTGACGTCGCGATGGGAACCACACGATCGGGATCGTGGCCGGCCGCCGACAGGATCTCGCGGACGAACTCGTACCAGCTCACCGCTCCCTGATTGGTCAGGTGGTGGATCCCGACGCGGCGCTCGGCTGCCAGCCGTCGCAGGGCGGGCGCGAGATCGGCGGTGAAGGTCGGATGGCCCCGCTGGTCGTCGACGAACGCCAACGCCTGATCGGGGTTCGCAGCGAGCCGCAACACGAGCTTCACCATGTTGTTGCCGTGCTCACCGCAGACCCACGAGGTTCGGGCAATGGCTGCCGCTGGCCCGGCCGCGTGCTCCCCGGCCAGCTTCGAGCGTCCGTACACCGACTGCGGATTCGTCGCATCGTCCTCGCGGTACGGCCGCTCGAGCCTGCCGTCGAACACGTAGTCGGTGCTGACGTGGACGAGATGCGCGCCGACCAGTTCGGATGCCGCCGCGAGGTGCCCGACGGCGTCGGCGTTGACCGCGAACGCGAGCGCTTCGTTGGTCTCACAGGCATCGACGGCGGTGTACGCAGCGGCGTTGATCACCGCATCCGGTCGCACCGCTTCGAGGAGACCGCGAACGGCGACCGCATCGGTGATGTCGAGTGCCCCCTTGTCGACGGCGACCACGTCGTCGCCGACGAGCTCGGCGTGACGCACCACGTCGACGCCGAGTTGGCCTGCGGCGCCGGTGACGAGCAGCTTCATCCGTGCGGCCGCTTCGGGTTCGGCCTCAGAGGCCGGCCTTGCGCTTCAGCGGCTCCCACCAGTCACGGTTGTCGCGGTACCACTCGACGGTCGCGGCCAGCGAGTCGTCGAACGAGCGAGAGAGCGACCAGCCGAGAGCGCTGATCTTGTCGATGTTGACGGAATAGCGTCGGTCGTGTCCGAGCCGATCCTCGACAGGCCGGATGAACGACTCGTCGCGGCCGGTCAACTCCAGCAGTCGATGGGTGAGGTCGACGTTGGTCACCTCGTTGCCCGCACCGATGTTGTAGATCTCACCGGCAACGCCCTTCTCGAGCACGAGGTGGGCAGCGATGTTGTGGTCCTCGACGTGGATCCAGTCGCGAACGTTGAGCCCGTCGCCGTACAACGGCACCTGCTTGCCGTCGAGCAGATTCGTGGTGAACAGCGGGATGACCTTCTCGGGGAACTGGTACGGGCCGTAGTTGTTCGAGCACCGCGTGACGACGACGGGAAGACCGTAGGTGGAGAAGTACGAGAGCGCGATGAGGTCCGAGCCGGCCTTGGCCGCCGAATACGGCGAACGAGGGGCCAGGACGTCGGTCTCGACCGACGATCCCTCCTCGACCGAGCCGTACACCTCGTCGGTCGAGATGTGCAGGAACTTGCCGACACCCACCGTGTTCGCCACGTCGCACAGCACGTTGGTGCCCATGCAGTTGGTGCGCACGAACTTCGAGCCGTCCTCGATCGACCGGTCGACGTGGCTCTCCGCGGCGAAGTGGACCACGGCGTCGTGGCCGTCCATCGCCCGGGCGACGTCGTCGGTGTCACAGATGTCGGCATGGACGAACTCGGCTCGGGTGTCGTCGAGCACATCGCGAATGCTCTCGAGGTTGCCGGCGTAGGTGAGCGCGTCGTAGATCGTGACCGAATGGTCGGTCGTCGCCAACACGTGACGCACGTAGTTCGACCCGATGAATCCGGCCGCGCCGGTGACGAAGAGTTTCATGGCCCGCTCTCTCAGGTGCGCATCGGCCAGTACGGCCGACGGTTCGACGGAAGGTTCGCCCGCATGGGGTTGGTCTGGTCGCGCTCGGACAGGATCGGGTCGACCACTCCCCAGTCGGCGCCGACGGCCGGATCGTCCCAGGCCACACCGAGTTCGTCGGCGGCGTTGTAGTAGCCGTCCACGAGATAGGTGATGACCATGTCGGTCAGCGCCGCAAATCCGTGGGCAACACCCGGCGGGATGTACACACCGACGTGGTTCTCGCCCGACAGGTCGAGACTGTGGGTGGCGCCGTCGGTCGGACCACCCTCGCGGAGATCGTGCAGGACGACGCGAGCCGTGCCGAACGGGATGTACCAGTAGTCGCTCTGATGGAGGTGGTAGTGGAGCCCGACGAGCGCGCCCTGCTGGCGGTTCGCACGATTGCTCTGGATCATCTCGCGGGCACCCGGGATCCATTCACGACGGTAGGTCTCGATGAACAGACCACGCTGGTCACCGTGGATGGTCGGTTCGACGACGTAGACGCCGGCGATCTGCGTCGACTCTGTGACGGTGGGCATCGGTGTCTCCTACTCGACGTCGATCTGACAGTGGTCGCCCACCATCAAGCGAATGGCGCGGGGCTTGCGTTTCGTGCGCGACACGACGGCATCGCTGCCGATGAGGCTGTCCTCGAGTCGGGGGATGTCGATCACCTGGCTGCGCTCCATCACCACCGAATGCTCGATCTCCGAATGTCGGACCTCGCAGTCGGCGCCGATCGCACTGAACGGGCCGATGAAGCTGTCGACGATCTTGGTGCCCGGGCCGATCGCCACCGGACCGCGGATCGTCGAGTTGACGATCTCGGCACCGGCCTCGATGACCACGCGGCCATCGATGAACGAATCGGCATCGACCACTCCGTCGATCCGTGTGGCGATGGTCTCGAGGATCAGACGGTTCGCCTCCAGGAGGGGCGTCAGCTTGCCGGTGTCGATCCACCATCCGGTGAGGATCTCCATGCGAACTCGCCGACCGTGATCGATCAGCCACTGGATGGCGTCGGTGATCTCGAGTTCACCGCGCTCGGACGGTTCGATGGCGGCGACCGCCTCGTGGATCTCGCGATCGAACAGGTAGACCCCGACGAGCGCGAGGTTCGACGGAGGATCGGCGGGCTTCTCGACCAGATGGACGACGTTGCCGGCGTCGTCGAGCGACGCGATACCGAACCGGTGCGGATCCGACACCTCCTTGAGCAGGATCTGCGCCGAGGGCGGATGCTCGCTCGTGCGCTCCGCATGGAACGCCTCGACGAACGCCTGGAGGTCCTGTTCGAGGAGGTTGTCGCCCAGATACATGATGAAGTCGTCGTCGCCCAGGAAGTCGCGAGCGATGAGGACACAGTGCGCCAGGCCGAGCGGCTCGTCCTGTGGGATGAACGTGATCGAAGCCCCGAACTTCGAGCCGTCACCGAGATCGGCCATCACCTCGTCGCGCGTGTCGCCGACGATCACACCGAGTTCGGTGATGCCTGCCGCAACCATCGAGCGGATGCCGTAGTGCAGGATCGGGGTGTTGGCCACCGGCACCAACTGCTTGGCTCGCGTGTGGGTGATCGGCCGCAGCCGCGTGCCGGCACCGCCGGCGAGGATGAGCGCCTTCATGACGGCCAGGAGTGTAGGCCGTCGGCGAGGTCAATCCGTGGTCCCGGGTGCGACCGGCGGTGGTGGCCCGACGCCGCGGAAGTAGTCGAGGATGGGTTCGGCGCCCTCGTCGAGCAGGAGCACGGCGTTGCCGTCCTTGGTCACCGACACCACGGGGAGTTGATACTTGTTCAGCCCGGCCGAGAACGCCTTGCGGAGTGTTCCGGCGGCCGCCACCGGGTCGAGACCCGGATCCATCCGAACCGCCGCGGTACCGGCGTCGATCAGCTTCGACGCGAGGAACGGATCGGACTGGAGTCGATCGATCGTGTCCTCCGCCGCCTGCTGGAGGAAGTCCTGCTGACGCTCGATCCGCCCGAGATCCGAGCGGGGATCGGTCTGCCAGCCGCCGTCGCGGAACTCCTCGTAGTAACGGCTACGGGCGTACTGGAGCGACTGGATCCCGTCGAGGATGTGACAGCCGGGTTGCTGGTCGAGGCCGGTGTTCTTGTCGCGGGTGGCGAACCAGAAGCAGACCTCCGTGCCCCCGATCGCGTCGACGATGTCCTTGAACCCGTTGAAGTCGATGTCGACGACATGGTTGATCGGGATGCCGAGTTCCTGCGTGATCGTGGCGGCGAGCACATCGGTACCGTCGCTGTAGGCAGAGTTGATCCGGCCCGCGCTGCCACGACCGGCGATGTTCACCCACAGGTCGCGCGGGAGGCTCACGATCGAGGCACCGTTTCCGTCGGCTTCCTGGCGAAGGATCATGATCGTGTCCGAACGCCGACCCTGGACCGCGTTGGTGTCGCCGATCCCGCCGAAGTCGGGGTCGTTCGGGTCGGCATTCTCACGGGTGTCCGAACCGATGAGCAGATAGTTCTGGGCCGGCCCGTCCTGCGCCGTGAGGACGAGTTCGAGTCCCTCGATGCGTTGCACGTCCGCAGTGCGGGCGTTCGCAGCCGAGATCACGCCGAACGCCCCGAATCCGGCCACCATCGCAGCGAGCACCAGCGCCAGAGGCGCGGAACTGCGACGACGACGCCAGGATTCGGACATGGCGACGACGCTACTGCCGGTGCTCACGCACCCGACGGCAGCACCGCCGAGACGTTCGTCTCACACCCGATTCTCACCAGGAGGACGCTCACCGGATCGGTGGTCACCCCGACGGCCGGACATGGACGACATCGCCCACGTCGTAGGCCGTCACGGCGCCACTGTCGGCTTCGACGAGCAGGCGTCCCTGCTCGTCGACGTCGACGGCGCGACCTTCGACGAACCGGTTGCCGCTCTGGTCCGGAACCTCGAGACGGACCCGACACCCGATCGTCGACAGCTCCGACCGGTACACCGCACCGATGTCGGACGGCAACGCGTCGAGCTCGGCCAGGATCGAGGAGAGCACCTCTGCGGGCGACGCCGAGCCCCCGAGCCGCGCCGCCGCCTCGGGGGCCCACCCGATGTTGAGCCCCAGGCCCACCACCAGCGAATCGGTGTTCGACGACCGCTGGGCGAGGATCCCGGCGACCTTCGCTCCGTCCAGGAGGAGATCGTTGGGCCACTTGAGCGTCAGCGCCGCATCGGGCCGTGCTCGTCGGGCGGCGAACAGCGCGGCGAGCCCGACTCGATGGGTGGCCTCCGACGGCACCCTCGGCACCGGTGACACGGCGATCGACACGAGGAGGTTCGTACCGGCCGGCGCGTCCCACCGGCGGTCGAGGCGACCCCGTGCCCGCAGTCTGATGGTCGGTGACGAGCACGCAGCGATCACCGGCGAGTCCCGCATCGAGGTCGACGAGGAGATCGGCGTTCGTGCTCCCCGTCTCGTCGAGATGTCGAACCTGCCAGCGACTCGGCCACTCGGCGGCCGCCCAGATGTCTCCGTGCACGCTCATGGCCCCTACATTGGCAGTCGTGCTCCAGAAGATCCTGATCGCCAACCGTGGCGAAATCGCCGTCCGTGTCATCCGTGCTGCCCGGGAGATGGGTATTCCCACCGTGGCGGTGTACTCCGAACTGGACCGGGATTCACTCCACGTGCGCCTCGCCGACGAGGCCTACGCCCTCGGCGGGCAGACGGCAGCCGAGAGCTACATCAACACCGACGTGATGCTCGACGTCATCGCCCGCAGCGGTGCCGACTCGGTGCATCCCGGCTACGGGTTCTTCTCGGAGAACGCCGACTTCGCCCGCGCGATCGCGGCGATGGGCGTCGAGTTCATCGGCCCGCCGGCAACCGCGATGGACGAGATGTCCGACAAGGTGTCGAGCCGCCTGGCGGCCATCCGCGGCGGCGCGCCGATTGTTCCCGGTACGACCGAGTTCGCCAAGGGACCCGACGAGATCAAGGCCTTCGGCAACGAGTTCGGCTGGCCCGTGTGCATCAAGGCGGCGTTCGGCGGTGGCGGTCGCGGGATGAAGGTGGTCCAGAGCGAAGCCGAGGTCGACGACGCGATGGCGAGCGCCCAGCGCGAGGCCAAGAGTTTCTTCGGACGCGACGAGGTGTACGTCGAGCGCTACCTCACGTGGCCGCGCCATGTCGAGATCCAGCTCGTGGGCGACAAGCACGGCAACTGCGTGTGGATCTCCTCGCGTGACTGCTCGGCCCAACGCCGCCACCAGAAGCTCGTGGAGGAGGCGCCGGCACCGGGCCTGCCCGAGGGCGTCGAGCAGGCGATGGGCGAGGCCGCCGTCAAGGCCGCCAAGGCCGTCGGCTACTACGGCGCCGGCACCGTCGAGTTCATCTTCCAGGACGGCGAGTTCTTCTTCCTCGAGATGAACACGCGTCTGCAGGTGGAGCATCCGGTCAGCGAGATGATCACCGACATCGATCTCGTCGAGTGGCAGATCCGCGTGGCCTCCGGCGAGGAACTGCCGATGACGCAGGCCGAGGTCGACGCCGCACGACGCGGCCACTCCATCGAGATCCGCATCAACGCCGAAGACGTCGCCGAGGGCAAATTCCTCCCCTCACCGGGCCCGATCACACGGCTCCTCCCGCCCGACGGGTTCGGCGTCCGGTTCGACTCCGGTTACCACTCCGGCGACGAGATCAGCCAGTACTACGACAACCTCGTCGGCAAGCTCGTGGTGTGGGGCCGCAACCGCGAGGTTGCGATCGCCCGCACCATCCGTGCGCTCGACGAACTGATCGTGGAGGGTGTGGCCACCACCATTCCCGCCGATCTGGCCATCCTGCGCCACCCCGACTTCCAGGCCGTCGAGCACTCGACGAAGTGGGTGGAAGAGACGCTCGACCTCACGGGAATCGGTGGCAAGTCCGAGTCGACCGCGCCCGAGGCCGACGCCGACACGGAGCCGCTCGTCAAGCGCTCGACCACCGTCGAAGTGAACGGCAAGCGGTTCGACGTCAACATGTGGGTCCCCGAGACGCCGTTGGTGGCGGCCGCCGGTGCGCCCGCAGCCAACAAGAAGAAGAAGCACAGCTCGGGCAGTGGCAGTGGCGGCGGGATCGCCTCGGGATCGGTCGAGGCGCCGATGCAGGGCACGATCGTGAAGGTGCTCGTCGAGGTCGGTCAGGCCGTCGAGGTCGGTGCCGGGATCGTGGTGCTCGAGGCGATGAAGATGGAGAATCAGATCAACGCCGAGAAGGCCGGCACGGTCAAGGAGATCAAGGTGACCGCGGGCGACACCGTCGGCGGCGGCGACATCCTCGCCATCATCGAGTGACGCGCCGCCCGTTGTGAGCGATGTACGCACCTGGTGCGTACATCGCTCACAGCAGGCGGGTCATTCGGCGGCTTCGGAGAGGGCTTCGCTGAGGGCGGGATGCACGAGGATGCTCTCGGCCAGATCGGTGACGGTCAAGCCGGCGGTCACGGCCACCGCGATCACCGAGATCAGCTCGGCCGCCTGACGCCCGACGATCGACCCCCCGAGCACCTCTCCCGTCGCCGGATCGGAGATGATCTTCACGAACCCCGTGGTGTCGTTGTTGATCATCGCCTTGGCGGTCGACGAGAACGGCACCTTCGTGACGCGGATCTTGCGACCGGAACTGAAGGCCTCCGCCTCGGCGAGGCCGACGTCGGCGATCTCCGGCTCGGTGAAGATCGCCGATGCCGCCTTGTCGTAGTCGAGGTGCCGATGGCTGCGGGTGTGTCCACCGATCACGTGCTCGGCGACCTTGCGTCCCTGCATCGACGCGACCGACGAGAGGGGCAGCTTGCCACTGATGTCGCCGGCGGCATAGATGTGCTCCACGTTGGTGACACAGTGCTGGTTGATCCCGACGTAGCCCCACTGGTCGACATCGACACCGGCAGCGTCGAGCCCGACATCCTCGGTGTTCGGGATCGACCCGATGGCCAGGACGGCGTGCGTCGAGCGAACCGACCGACCGTCGTCGCAGTGCACCACCACTCCGTCGTCGGTGCGTTCCATCGACTCCGCACGCGCGCCCATCAGCAACTTCACGCCGCGACGCATGAACTCCTCCTCGAGGACGGCCGCGACCTCGGGATCCTTGCCGGGGAGCACCTGCTGACGACTGACCACGAGGGTGACCTTGGCACCGAACGAGGAGAACATGTGCACGAACTCGACACCGGTCACGCCGGAGCCGACGACGGTGACGCTCTCGGGGAAGATCTTCGGCGGGTAGCAGTCACGCGTGGTGAGGATGCGGTCGCCGTCGGGCTGACACCAGTCGGGGATCCGGGGGCGTGAACCGGTGGACACGAGCGCAGCGTCGAATTCGATGGTCTCGAGGCCGCCGGGACCTTCGACGGCCACGGAGTGCGCGCTCGTGAACCGCCCGGTGCCGCGCACCATGCGGACTCCCTGGCTCTCGAGGAGGCGGGTCGTGTTGTCGCGCATGGCGTTCTTGATCCACTCGATCCGGGATGCGAGCGTCTCGACGTCGACGGCGGTGTCGACGTCGGCGAGGCCCATGCCGCCGATGGCGCGGGTGCGGCTGATCGCTCGACCGGTGGCGATCATCGACTTCGACGGGATGCAGTCCCACAGGTGGGCTGCGCCGCCGACGACGTCACGTTCGATCATCGTCACCTCTGCGCCGAGACGGGCAGCCGTCGTGGCGGCGGTGTTGCCTGCCGGCCCACCGCCGAGGATGAGGAATCGAGTGCCCATCAGGCCTCGCCCACGACCATGCCGTCAGTGGCGAAGAACGTGTCGATGCCTGCCTCGGTGTCGGCCGCGGTGAGGGCCGCCGGCGCAGTGTTCGGACAGAACCGGGACGGATACGGCTGCAGATCGCGTCGCTCAGCCGACGTACTCGAAGTGCATGCCGTCGGGGGTGAGGAAGTTTCCGCCCCAGGCGAATCCGTACTTGCGGAAGATCTGCACGGTGGCGCACCCGCCCGGGCGCGTGGCGAAGTCGGGAGGTGAGCATCCCTGGCACGAGCCCTGCGTGTTGGTGTCGAATGCCATGCCCCAGGAGTGTCGGGACAGGAAGCCGAGCGAGCTGTCGGGCGTCAACCGATTGAACCGGGCGAGGTGACATCCGCCGAAGGTGTTGGCGTCACCGACGTCGATCGTGCCGCCGAGCCCGAGGGCGGCGACTTCGGCCAGCGCCGCGCGCAGAGCCGGTTCGATGACGTTGTGGCAGCGGGCGGAGATCGGAATCGAGTCGTTGAGCACCACACGCCCCGCAGGAAGACTGGCCGCCAGCCACGAGTCGTTCTGACTGACGGATCCGTCGGCATTGACCCGATACGTGAACTCACCGAGCAGGGCCTTCGTTCGCGCCATGCCGATCGTGTCGTCCGGATCCGGCGGGTCCCAGCTCCGGCGGATCCTGACCGACGTGGACACGAGCCCCTTGTCGGCGAGCGCGGTGTCCAGTGCAGCCCGCGATGACGGGTTCCACAGCAGCGCCCGGCTGAGATCCGAGATGCCGAGGCGGTCGGCGGCCTGCGGCGACATGAGCAGCTCGGTGCCGCCGATACGGGAGTCGGGAAGGACCGCAGCGATCCGGAACAGGACGACCGCGCCGCCGCTCGCGACGAGCTGGAGCACGTCGCCGGCCTGCGCCCCGCGCAGTCCCGCTGTCGTGGCACCCATCACGAGCGCATCGGGAGCGAGCAGTGCCGACACGTCGCGCCCCATGATGCCTCCGACGGCCGCGGGCGGCAGGACGGTCGTGCCCATGGGGAACGAGAATCCGGGTTGCGGGAGCTGGACCGGGGCGCTGCCCCGGTACACGCCGACCATGCCGACGCTTGCCGAACGCCCGAATGCGATCGTGGCACCCGCCTGACGGGCAGCGGCCACCGCAGCGTCGGCCACCTCGGCACGAAGCTTTCCGGAGTTGTAGACGCTCACGACCTCGCTCGCCACCGGAGCGATGCGCTGGGCAGGCACCATCGATGCGGCGGGCCCGTCGATCGATCCACCGAATCCTGCGGCGGCAGCGGCGGGCAGCCCGACGGCCGCCACGAGAAGTGCCGCGAGACCGAGGACGAAACGGGGACGCACGATCGGAAACTGTACGGTCCGCGCGGGCCGGACAGGCAGTACGAGCGAAACGACCGCGCACATGGCCGCGGGTTTCGATACCGTCGCAGCACCGTGAGTGCCGACATGCCGACCGCCAGCGATCCGACCGCCGACATCGATCCGTCCTTGGTGCACACCGGCAGTGGACTCGCCGCCGAGAAGGCACGGCGGCTCGCCCAACTCGAGGAGATGCGAGCAGCGGGCGGCACGCCGTACCCGTACCGCTTCGACCGCACGCACACCGTTGCCGAGATCCGTTCGACCTGGGGAGAACTGGACCCGGGCGTCGAAACCGACGACAGCGTCGCCGTGGCCGGCCGCATCATGCTGCTGCGCGACTCGGGCAAGCTCGTCTTCGCGACGATTCGCGACCGTTCCGGTGAGATCCAGCTCTTCGTGTCGAAAGCCGTGGTGGGCGACGACGCGTTCGCCGCCGTCAAACGGCTCGACCTCGGCGACTGGGTCGGCGTGCACGGCACGGTCATGACGACCCGCAAGGGCGAGTTGTCGGTGAAGACCGAGCGACTCGAGCTCCTCGCGAAGGCCGTGCGCCCGTTGCCGGACAAGTGGCACGGGCTCACCGACGTCGACACGCGGTTCCGGCAGCGCTACGCCGATCTGATCGTGAACGTCGAAGCCCAGCGGGCGTTCGAGATCCGCCACGAGATCATCGCCAGCTTCCGCCGCACACTCCACGACCGCGGTTTCATCGAGGTGGAGACACCGGTCCTGCACGCCGAGGCCGGCGGCGCCCACGCCCGGCCCTTCACCACCCATCACAACACGCTCGACATGCAGCTGTACCTGCGCATCGCTCTGGAGCTGCACCTCAAGCGATTGATCGTCGGCGGCATGGAGCGGGTGTACGAGATCGGACGGATCTTCCGCAACGAGGGCATCTCCACCCGCCACAATCCCGAATTCACGATGATGGAGCTGTACCAGGCGTTCGGCGACTGGAACGACGTGATGGACATCAGCGAGGTCCTCGTCACCCAGGCCGCCCGCGATGCGATCGGCACGACGGTCATCGAGATCCGGGGCGAACAGGTCGATCTCGCCGAGCCGTGGCCCCGCATCCGGATGGTCGACGCGGTGTCGCAGAAGGCCGGCCGCACGGTCCATCCGAGCCAACCGATCGAGGAGTTGCGCGCTCTCGCGGATGAACACGGCGTGCGTTGGGAGGCCCGTTGGGGCGGCGGCAAGCTGGTGGAGGAACTGTTCGAGTCGCTGTGCGAGTCCGACATCGTTCGGCCGACGTTCGTGACCGGACATCCGAAGGAGATCTCGCCACTCGCCCGCGCCGACCGTGACGACCCGTGGCTCACCGAACGGTTCGAGATCTTCGTGGACTCGCGTGAACTGGGCAACGGTTACTCGGAGCTGAACGATCCGGTCGAGCAACGCCTCCGCTTCGAGGAGGAGCAGCTCGCCAAGGACGCCGGCGACCACGAGGCCGGCACCGTCGACGAGGACTACATCAGGGCGCTCGAGTACGGGATGCCGCCGACAGGCGGGTTGGGTATCGGCATGGACCGCGTCGCCATGCTGTTGGCCGGGGTCGACTCCATCAAGGAGGTCATCCTCTTTCCGACACTGCGACCAGAAGTGATGTGACGACCACAATGTTCAGGACCACAATGTTCAACACCGCAATGCTCGAGACCGCAAGGCTCCAGACCGCAATGCTCGAGGACGTGCAATGACGAAGATGGCATGGGGCGCCGGCCTCGCGACGATCGCCGCCGATGGTTCGGTGCTCGACACCTGGTACCGGTGGCTCGGCTGGGGAGAGTACGGCGACGACGACTGCCCCACCGACGAGATCGAATCGCAGCTCGGTATGCGTGACACGAACGACGACGTTCGTCGCGTGACGATCCGCCCGGTGCGGTTGACGGTCGACGTCGACGAGCCACCCGCGTCGGCGTCAGATGCGTACCTCCGGCTCCATCTGCTGTCGCACCGCCTGGCTGCGCCACGGACGATGAACATGACCGGAACGTTCGGCGCGCTGACCAACGTGGCCTGGACCAATCTCGGACCGGTCGCCGTCGCCGACGTCGACGACGTGCGTCTCCGGGTGAAGCTGACCGGCGGCGTGCTGTCGGTGCACGGCCTCGACAAGTTCCCGCGGATGACCGACTACGTGATCCCCTCCGGTGTCCGCATCGCCGACGCCGATCGCGTCCGGCTGGGCGCCCACCTCGCTGCCGGCACCACGGTCATGCACGAGGGGTTCTGCAACTTCGACGCCGGCACGCTCGGCGTGTCGATGGTCGAGGGTCGGATCTCCGCCGGCGTGGTCGTCGGCGATGGCAGCGACATCGGTGGGGGCGCCTCCATCATGGGCACGTTGTCAGGAGGTGGGACCGAACAGATCACGATCGGCGAACGCTGTCTGCTCGGCGCCAACTCGGGCATCGGCATCAGTCTCGGTGACGACTGTGTCGTGGAAGCGGGTCTGTACGTGACCGCCAGTACGCCGGTCCTCACTCCGGAGGGCGTGGTGAAGGCCCGGGACCTGTCCGGTCGCGACAACCTGATGTTCCTGCGTGACGGACAATCCGGCAAGGTCGTCGCCCGCATCCGCTCCGGTACCTGGGGCGCTCTCAACGCCGACCTCCACACCGCCCAATAGATCGTGGGGTCAGACCCCGATCGCGATCGTCGCTAGCATCGCGAGATGGCGAAGGCCGACGAATTCGGGGAGCCGGTCGAGATCGATGCGGGGTCTCGGATCGTCACGATCACCAGTCCCGACAAGGTGATGTTCCCGTCGGTCGGCCCGGCGAAGGAGCCCCGCACGAAGCTGGACCTCGTCCGGTACTACCTCGCCGTCGGTGATGCCCTCATGCCGACCGTCCGCGACCGCCCGGTGCTGTTGGAGCGGTATCCGAACGGCGTACGTGAGAAGTCGTTCTTCCAGAAGCGCATCCCCGACTCGGCGCCGGACTGGCTGACGACCACCACCGTCGAGACCATCAACGGCACTCCCTCGAGGGCCCTCGTGATCGCCGATCTCGCGCACGTGCTGTGGGCGGTGAACATGGGGGTACTCGGCCTGCACGTCTGGCCGTTCCGAGCGTCGAACCCCGACGACGCCGACGAGATGCGGATCGACCTCGACCCCTCACCCGGTGTCACCTTCGACATGGTCCGCGAGTCGGCGGGCCACGTACGCGACCTCCTGGCCGAGCTCGGCATGATCGGTTTCGCGAAGACGACCGGCAGCAAGGGCATCCACGTGTACGTGCGCGTCGAGCCGGGATGGGACTCGTTCGCCGTCCGCGGCGCCGTGGTGGCCCTCGGCCGCGAGTTGGCCCGACGTCAACCGGATCTCATCACCGACAAGTGGTGGAAGGAGGAGCGGGGCACCCGCGTGTTCGTCGACTTCAATCAGAACGCGCCCCACAAGAACATGTTCGGTGCGTGGGGGGTGCGGCCCCGCGTGGGAGCGCAGGTGTCGACACCGTTCGGCTGGGACGAACTCGACACGATCGACCCCGAGACGATGACGATCGACACCGTGCCGGCCCGTCTCGCCGAGCGCGGCGACCCGTGGGAACTGATGGACGACGCGCCGTGTTCGATCACACCGCTCGTCGAGCAGTTCGCCGCCGACCTCGCCGACGGTGTTCCCGACGCGCCGTGGCCACCGGTGTATCCGAAGATGCCCAACGAGGCGCCGCGGGTCCAACCGAGCCGGGCGCGTCAGCCGATCGACTGAGGAACCGGCTCGATCGACACCTCGGCGGTGCGCCCGACGACGAACAAGCCGAGCAGGACTGCGCTCACGCCGAGCCATCCCAGCGGTGCGATCGTCTCGCCCAGCACGATCGTGGCGAGCAGCGTCGCGGTGAGCGGCTCGGCCAGTACGAGCGTCACGGTCGTGGCTGACGTCAAGCGGTGCAGTCCGTAGCCGAACAGCAGGTACGCGACGCCGGTGGCCGCGACGCCGAGGTGCAGCGCCATCAGGGCACCGTCGCCGGTGGTGATCCACCCGAATGGCTCGCGGAGGGCGAGCAGTGCGACGAAGGCCACACCGACCGTGAACGGTCCGGCCAGTGCCAGGGTCGGAGCGACTCCTGCACTCATCGTCGACTTGGCGGTGACGGAGTACAGGGCGTAGCCCGCTCCTGCAGCGAGTGCCAGGAGCAACCCGACGCCGTCGACGGCATCGTCCGTCACCTCACCGGCGGACTTGCTGACGACGAGCAGCGCCCCTCCCGCCACGGTCACGACGGTCCCGACGAACCATCCCCGGCTCGGCCGTACCGAACGCCACGCCCACTCCAACGCTCCGGCACAGAACGGGCCGACCCCGATCGCGACGACGGTTCCGACGGCCACCCCGGTTCGATCGACCGCGACCAGGAAGGCGGGCGTGTAGATCGCCACACCCAGCCCGCCCACGAACATGAGTCGCCAGTTGGCGCGTACCGCTGCCCCGATCTCGGCGAGCGGCGGCCCGGCGATCGCAATGGCGATCCAGAGCGTCGCCGTGCCGACGGCGATGCGCTCGGCACCGACCCCCAAGGGGGTGGCCGCATCGGGCCCGAGCGCCTGGGCGGTGCCGGCCGTCCCGAACAGCACGGCGGCCATGACGACGGCTCCGATCGGTCGGGTCGGCGATTGCACGGTTCGTTGTCTAGCCCCTCACGCCTCGGCGACCCGGGCCCGCGACGGAATATGATTGCGTCCGCAAGTGTTTCGATCGGTATGACCACGAACTCCACCGCCCCGGTGATCGACGTCCGTCGGGCGTCGGATCGCCCCGCCACCAGGATCGGCTGGCTCGACTCCAAGCACTCGTTCAGCTTCGGACGCCACTACGACCCCTCCAACACCGGCCACGGGCTGCTCCTCGTCAACAACGACGACGTCGTGCGCGGCGGGTCGGGTTTCGACACCCACCCCCATCGCGACATGGAGATCGTCACGTGGGTGCTGTCGGGCGAACTCGAACACAAGGACTCCGAACGCAACCGGGGCGTGCTGTACCCCGGGCTCGCCCAGCGGATGTCGGCCGGCACCGGCATCTGGCACTCGGAGATGAACAACTCGGGCAGCGACGACGTGCACTTCGTGCAGATGTGGGTGCGACCGGACACCGAGTCGGTCGACCCCGGGTACGAACAACTCGACATCAACGCCGAACTCGAACGGGGCGGTCTCGTGCCGATCGCGTCGGGCAGAGGACACGATGCCGCCATCTCGATCCGCCAACGAGGCGCCGTGTTGTGGGGTGGGCGACTCGCCGCCGACGAGTCGGTCACGGTTCCCGACGATCGCCACGTCCACGTCTTCGTGCCGAGGGGTTCGGCGGTGCTCGATGGCGCCGGCACGCTGTCGACGGGTGACGCGGCCCGACTGACCGGCGCGGGACCACTGCGGCTCGCCGCCGGCCCCGACGGTGCCGAAGTGCTCATCTGGGCAACGGCGTGACATCCTGAGGACATGGATCCCGACCGCAGCCGCTTCGACGAGTTCTCGAAGCTGGTGCGATCGCGTCGGACGTCGATGATCGTCGACCAGACCCGCGATGTCGCGGTCGAGCTGATCGCCGAGTTGTGCGACCTGGCCACGTGGGCACCGAACCACAAGAAGACCTGGCCATGGCGGTTCGCCGTGTTCACCGGGGCCGGGCGGGCGACGTTGGGCGACACCATGGCCGACGAGATGGAGCGGCTGGGGTTCGGCGACGAGGGCAAACGGGCCAAGACGCGCACGAAGTACCTCCGCACGCCGGCGACCCTCGTGGTCGGTTGCGGACCCGACGACAACGAGATGCTCCACGCCGAGAACCGCGACGCCGTCGCCGCCGGCATCCAGAACATCCTCCTCGGAGCCACAGCGCTGGGCATCGCCAGTTTCTGGTCGACGCCGGCACTCACTCGACCGGGCGCCGTGCTCGACCTCTGCGGGTTCGACGCCGCCGACCGCCTCGTCGGCATCATCTATCTGGGTTGGGCCGCACAGGAGTGCGCCGCGCCCGAACGGCCCCGGCTCCCCATCACCCACGTCACGACCTGACCCCGGCAACCGGAAACGTCACGTTTGACCCGGCACCGTGTGACGGTTTCGTGGGGCGGGGGTGCAGCGGCGAGACTGGCCCGGTGAACGACCAGCGCCAGACGATCGTGACGCTCGACGTCGAGGGCGTGCTCGTCCCCGAGATCTGGATCGCGGTCGCCGAGCACACGGGGATCGAGGGGTTGCGGCGCACCACACGTGACGAACCGAACTACGACGTGCTGATGCGCTACCGCCTCGACCTGCTCGCCGAGCACGGGCTCACGATGTCGCTGATCGAGGACGTCATCGCAGGACTCGTGCCGCTCGAGGGCGCTCGCGCCTTCCTCGACGAATTGCGTGACGAGACGCAAGTGATTCTCCTGTCGGACACGTTCGAGCAGTTCGCCCGGCCCCTGATGCGTCAGCTCGGACTGCCGACGGTGTTCTGCCACCGACTCGTGGTGCACGACGACCGGATCGTGGACTACCGGCTCCGCCAGCCCAACCAGAAGCAGCATTCGGTCGAGGCACTCCAGAGCCTCGAATATCGGGTCGTCGCCGCCGGCGACAGCTACAACGACACGACCATGTTGAGTGCCGCCGACCACGGCTATCTCTTCCACGCCCCCGCGAACGTGATCGCCGAGTTCCCCCAGTTCCCCGCGCTCGACACCTACGACGACCTGCTCGGCGCCATCCGCTCGCATCTCTGAGCCGTTCAGGGGCCGAATGCCCTTGTCAAGACAGCCCCTGCGGCGGATGTTGGAGGTGTGCCGGACACCGCACGCCCGACCGGGCTGACCTCGACCGAAGCCGCCAGGCGGCTGCACGAGTGCGGTCCGAACGAACTCCCCGAACCGACGGGGATCCCCGTCTGGCGTCAGCTCTTCGCCCAGCTCACACACTTCTTCGCGGCGATGCTCTGGGTCGCGGGTGTGCTGGCGATCATGGGTGGCCTCCCCGAGTTGGGCGTCGCGATCTTCATCGTGATCGTCGTCAACGCACTCTTCGCCTTCGGGCAGGAGTACCGAGCCGAACAGGCGGCGGCCCGATTGAAGAACCTGCTGCCGTTGCAGGTCATGGTCGTGCGCGACGGTTCTCCGCTGCTGATCGACGCCGACGGCGTCGTGCCCGGCGATCTCGTCGTGCTCACCGACGGCGTCCGGGTGCCCGCCGACATGATCTGTGTGGAGAGTCACGGACTACTCGTCGACACGTCGACACTGACCGGCGAGAGCGTGCCCGAGTCGATCGGCGACGGCGACGGCCTCCGTGCGGGAACGTTCGTGGTCGAGGGTGAGGGTCTGGCGATCGTCGAGACGACCGGCGCGTCGACCGAGTTCGCCCGCATCGCGGTCCTCACTCAGGACACCGTGCGTCCCGACACGCCGTTGACCCGCGAGCTCCACCACCTCGTTCGGACGATCGCGCTGATCGCCGTCGGCGTCGGCGGTGGATTCTTCGTGCTGACGATCTTCCTCGACACGCCGGCATCCGACGGGTTCGTGTTCGCCATCGGGATCACGGTGGCGCTCGTACCCGAGGCGCTGCTCCCGACGGTGACGCTCTCACTTGCGATCGGCGCCCAGCGGATGGCCGACCAGCACGCACTCGTTCGACGGCTGGAGTCGGTCGAGACACTCGGCTCGACGACGTTCATCTGCACCGACAAGACCGGCACACTGACCCAGAACCGGATGAGGATCGTCGAGGTCTGGATGCCCTCCGAGCGGGTCAGACGCGGCGGAACGGGCTACGAGCCGACCGGCGAGATCGAGCCGATGACCGATGACATCCGTTGCCGACTCACCGACCTGGCGGTGGTCGCACGTGGCTGTTCGAGAGGGCGGGTCGTTCGCAACGAGGAGGGCGGTTGGAGCCCGACAGGTGATCCCATGGAGGCGGCCATCGACTCCTTGACGATCCAGCTGACCGACCACGACAGAACCGCCACGGTCCTCCTGGCGGACCCGCCGATCGCGCGATTCGCCTTCGATCCGCGCCGGCGTCGGGCGTCGGTCGTGACGCACGATCGGGTGCTGGTCAAGGGCTCGCCCGACGCCGTGATCGAACGCTGTCGAATCGATGCCGACGAAGAAGCCGCCGTCCGCGGGGCCATGCAGGACCTGTCCGATCGGGGTCTGCGCCTGCTGGCCGTCGCCGCCAGGAGGTTCACCGATCACGCGCCGACGACCGCCGACGAGGCCGAGGCCGACCTCGAACTGCTCGGCTTACTCGCCTTCGAGGATCCCCCACGACCAGAGGCGCGCGACGCGCTCGCCGCCTGCCGGCGCGCCGGGATCAGGGTCGCGATGATCACGGGCGACTCGGCGCTCACCGCTCGAGCCATCGCCGACGAGACGGGCCTGCGACCGCACGACGGACTGGTGCTGACCGGCGCGGAACTCCCCGCCGACGAGCAGGTGCTCGGGGCGCTCGTGGATCGCGACGGTGTGGTGATCGCCCGCGTCACGCCGGAGGACAAGCTCCGGATCGCTCGGGCACTCCGGGCTCGTGGGCACGTGATCGCGATGACCGGCGACGGCGTGAACGACGGGCCTGCACTGCGGGAGGCCGACATCGGCATCGCCATGGGCGCGAGTGGGAGCGACGTGGCGAGAGAGGCCGCAGACCTCGTGCTGCTCGACGACAACTTCGCAACGATCGTCGCCGCGGTCGAGCAGGGCCGGGCGACCTTCGCCAACGCTCGGCGGTTCCTGACCTATCACCTCACCGACAACGTCGCCGAACTGACACCGTTCGTGATCTGGGCCCTGTCGGGCGGCCGGTTCCCACTCGCGCTCGGCGTGCTGCAGATCCTCGCACTCGACATCGGCACCGACACGCTGTCGGCCGTCGCCCTCGGGAGCGAGCCGGCCGGCGCCCACGTGATGGCGCAGCCACCGAGTTCCGGCCGACTCCTGAACCGGACCGTCGCCACTCGGGCGTTCGGGGTGCTCGGTCCGACCGAGGCACTGTTCGAGATGATCGCGTTCATCGTCGCTCTCATGATCGGGGGCTGGAGTCTCGGGGCAGACTTCCCGACCGGCCCGGTGTTGTACGCAGCGTCCGGCGCAGCATTCCTCAGCGTCGTCGTCGGTCAGGCCGCCAACGCGTTCGCGTGCCGCAGCACTCGGCGTCCGGCGTGGGAGTTGGGCTGGTTCTCGAACCGGTTCCTGCTGACGGCGATCGCCGTCGGTATCGGGTTCGCGCTCGCGCTGTTCATCATCCCGGCTGCGGCCGAACTCCTCGATCAGCAGTGGCCGCCGGCCGGTGCGTGGATCGTCGTCCTCGCGTCGGCACCGGCCGTCGTGCTCGTCGATGCCGCGTGGAAGCGTGTGACTGCTCGCCCTCCTCGCGGCCACCCGTCGGAGCTGATTCATTGCGGAATGAGTTGCAGGGGTTGAGACGTATTCCGCCGAGAACGGCTCACGCCGGCCGACTCTCCACCCGGTCGACTCCCTTCAGCAACACCGGAACGACGAGGCCGAGGAAGACGAGGATGCTGCCGCTGACGAAGATCGCCGACCGCACGCCGTACCGGTGCGCAAGGATGCCTCCGATCAGGGCGCCGACGGGCATGCCGAGATAGACGAGGAACCGGTAGCTGGCCCCGACGCGCCCGAGCACCTCGTTGGGGATCAGCCGCTGTCGGAGCGCCAGCGTCAACACGTTCCACACCATGATTGCGCCGAGCGACACCGCCGTCAGCAGTCCGGCGACGACCGGAACCGAGGTCGCAGCGATCAGCCACGTCGCCAAGCCGGACGCCAGCACCGCACACGACAGCGTGACCCGGAGCGGGAACCGACGGAATCGGGGAGCGATCAACGATCCGATGATGCCACCGATCGCTCCCGGTACGAGCAGGACGCCATAACCGAACTCCGACAGACCCAGCACGTCGCGGGCATAGAGCACGAAGACGGCGTTGCCGATGAACGACGCCGTGCCGAGCGCCGTGGAGATCACTGCGAGCATCCGCAGGAGATGCTGGCTCCAGAGCCAATCGAAAGCCCTCCGAGACCCGAGTTCGCATCCGGACGCCGGGGGCATGGACCGCGCCGGACGTGAAGCTCCCCGACATGAAGGCCATCACGAACGCCGCACCCGCGAAACTCAGCGCATCGAGGCCGAAGGGGACGGCGATCGCAAGGCCGAACAGGAGTCCCCCGATCGGCGGCCCCACGAGGTCGTTCATCGCCAGTTCGGTCGACCCGAGCCGACCCCCGGCGCGCTCGAGATCACCCAGGTCGACCGTCGCCGGGATCATCGCCATGCTGGACGAATCGACCACCGCTTCGGCCGATGCCAGGAGGGCAGCCACCAGGAAGAGCACCCCGATCGACACCTGATCGAACAGGATGACGGCGACGAGGCCGGCCATCACCACCGCACGCGCCATGTCGAGACGCATCCGCAACACACGACGGTCGTAGCGGTCGGCCCACGCGCCGCCCGGAAGAATGAAGATCAGCCACGGCAAGCGCTCGGCCACCGTCACACCGGCGATCAGACGCGGGTCGTCGGTCACCGATGTGGCGAGCAGCGGCAACGCCACGAGGCGGAGACCGTCTCCGAGGTTCGACAATGCCGTGGCACCCCACAGCAGCCGGAAGTTGCGTGGAAGCGGGGAACCGAACCGTCCGCGCCGACCGTTCGGATCGCCCAGGATCTTCGAAGGATCGGCTTCTCGGATGCCGACGAGGGACGGCCGCTCGAACTCGCCGGTGTCCACGCCCAACGCCTCGAGTGCTGAGTCGATCTCGTCCAGCGGAGTCGGCGGCGCGACCGGGGGGTCGCCCGTGTCGGGATTCGGACTCACGGCGTATAGACGCCGAACACCTCGCGCAGCGCGTCGCTGATCTCGCCGAGTGTGGCGTCGGCGCGCAGCGCGTCCTTCATGCTGTAGAGCACGTTGTCACTGCCGTGGGCGCTGGCCTTCAGCGCGGCGAGCGTCGACTCGACGGCTGCGGTGTCACGGTTCGCCTTGTAGCGCTGGAGGCGGGCGATCTGGTTGCCCTCGAGTTCGGGGTCGATCGGGAACACCTTCGGTTCGGCCTCGTCGTTCATCGTGAACTTGTTGACGCCCACGATGACGCGCCGGTCGTCGTCGATCGACTTCGTGTACTCGTAGGCGGCCTGCTCGATCTCGTCCATCTGGAACCCCGACTCGATCGCGCTCGACGGCACCGCCCATCTCGTCGATGCGCTCGATGTACTCCCACGCCAGCCGCTCGACCTCATCGGTGAGCGACTCGACGAAGTACGACCCGGCGAGCGGGTCGGGCGTGTCGACGACCCCCGACTCGTAGCCGATGACCTGCTGGGTACGCAGCGCCATGCGCGCCGCCTCTTCGGTGGGCAGGCTCAGCGCCTCGTCGTAGCCGTTGGTGTGCAGGCTCTGGGTTCCACCCATCACCGCAGCGAGTGCCTGCAGCGTCACACGCATGACGTTGTTCATCGGTTGCTGTGCGGTGAGTGTGGATCCGCCGGTCTGCGTGTGGAAGCGCAGCATCGCCGACCTCGGATCCTTCGCGCCGAAGCGTTCGGTCATGATCGTGTGCCACATCCTCCGGCTGGCGCGGAACTTGGCGACCTCTTCGAAGAAGTTGTTGTGCCCGTTCCAGAAGAAGCTGAGGCGTGGCCCGAAGTCGTCGACGTCGAGGCCCGGCGTCGATCGCCGCCTGCACGTAGGCAATGGCATTGGCGAGCGTGAAGGCGATCTCCTGGACCGCCGTCGAGCCGGCTTCGCGGATGTGGTAGCCGGAGATCGAGATGGTGTTCCAGTTCGGGACGTGCTTGCTGCAGTACTCGAAGATGTCGGTGATGATCCGCATCGACGGCCGCGGCGGGTACACGTAGGTGCCGCGGGCGATGTACTCCTTGAGCAGGTCGTTCTGGATCGTGCCGCCGATCTGATCGCTCGACACGCCGTTCTCCTCGGCGACGAGTTCGTACATCAGGAGCAGGATCGCCGCCGTCGAGTTGATCGTCATCGACGTGCTGACCTTGTCGAGCGGGAGGCCCGCGAGCAGCAACCGCATGTCCTCCATCGAGTCGATGGCCACGCCCACCTTGCCGACCTCGCCCTCGGCGCGGCCGTGATCGGAGTCGTAACCCATCTGCGTCGGGAGGTCGAAGGCGCACGACAGGCCCGTCTGGCCCGCGTTCAGGAGGAACTTGAAGCGCTCGTTGGTGGCCTCGGCGTTGCCGAATCCCGAGTACTGGCGCATGGTCCAGAGGCGCCCGGTGTACATCGAGCCGTAGACGCCCCGGGTGTACGGCGGCTCGCCCGGCGCTCCGAGCCGCTCCGCCGGGTCCCAACCGTCGAGGTCGGAGGCGTCGTAGAGCCGCTTGATCGGAATGCCCGAGTCGGTCTGCGGCAGGTCGGTTGCGTCAGCCATGGCGCCGATCGTATTGCAGCCTGCGACCCACCACCTGATTCGGTCGTCGTGGGCCACACACTGCGACGATCGGCCCCGGAAGTCGTACCTTGCCGGACCCGTCTTCGCGCCCGAGATCATCTCGACCTTGCCGACGATCCCGACACGACGGGGCCGACATGACCGAACCAGCGAGTTTGTGACCTCGTGCCCTGTCCTGTGCCGGCGAGTGGACCGAGGCTCGAGGTATGGCTGACAACGACATCGGAATGATCCTGGACGTCACGCCAGGCGATGAGGAACGCTTCGATCGTCATGCGCTCGAAGGCATGGGGCATCGCGTCGAGGTGTGTCACGGTCCAGGAATCCACGAGCACTGCCCGCTTCTCGAGCAGGGCACCTGCACGCTCGTCGACGAGGCGCACGGGGTGGTTTTCAAACTCGATCTCGACCGGGAGTACCACCGGCAGATCCTCGCGAGGTACAAAGAGACGCTTCGGGGCGACATGCCGATCGCAGTGGCGGTCCGGCCGAGCCAGGAGACGACCTACGCCGGACTGTTGGACGGGCTGTACGTATGGAGTCACCAACCGACGGCAGCCGAACTCGACGGCTTCGCCGCGCTCGTCGAGGCAGCCGACGCAACCCGCCCCACGTGACGAGGACAGCCGGGTTCGCCCCGACTCAGCGACGGCAAGCCGACCGCGTCGCGTCGGGCGAAGAGGGGCGGCACCCTCGCCTGGAGCATCGATGAGATCGACGCGCCGCTTCGCGAGCGGGTGTTCCGGCGGCACCGTGAATCCGGTGGGGTACGGTGGACTCACGCCCTGACCCGAGGAGACTCCGATGGCATGGTTCAAGCGTTGGCGAAACAAGATGCGCAACTACGCCTCGGTCGGTGATTACCCGGGCAGCTACGGCGGCGGGGGTGGAGGCGGCTCGGCTTCACATGCACGAGCTCGCTCCGAAGCCGAGGGCGTCCGTTTCAAGGACACGCTGGGTCCCACGAACTGACGTCGCAACCGTCCGCGACCTCGACGGGCGCGCCGGAGTCCGCCGACTCGCCCACCACCGAACCGAACGAGACGGCGCCCGACCTCACCGTCCAGACGACCGGGCCGATTCTGCTCGAACAGGTCATGAAGTGAGCCGCCGGTCAGTTGGCCGCGATCACCGCGATCTCCATGCGCCATTCGGGGCGCGCCAGCGCGGGCACGGTGACCAGTGTCGACGCGGCGCGGTGCCCGCCGAGTGCAGCGTCGCGGGCGGCCATCACGGGCCCGAGTTCCTCACCGACCACGACGTAGGTCGTGACCGACACGATGTCGGCCGGCGACATCCCGGCATCGCGGAGCATGGCGCCGATGTTCGACCACACGACGTCGGCCTGTTCGCCGAGATCGTCGGGCGTCGTGCCGTCGGGCGCCACCGGTACCACACCGGACGTGTGCAGCCAGTGGGTGGCTCCCTCGGTCAGTACGGCGTGGGCGTAGTTCGCCGCAGGGGCAGCGATGTCGGCGGGGCGGATCTCGGCCATCGACCGATCGTACGGCCCGAGACTCCACCCGACGCCACGGCTACGGTGTTGCCCATGGCCATCACCGAAGACGAACTCGACGTCACCACCACTTCGCCGGGCATGATCGACGGCATCGAACTCACGCCCAAGACCGTCGGACTCGACGGAATCCCGAAGTTCGACAACGTCGAGGACGAGCGCCACTACCGCAAGACCCACCTCGCCGGTGCGCTGCGAGTGTTCGGCAAGTTCGGCTTCGGCGAAGGGGTTGCCGGGCACATCACCGTGCGCGATCCCGAGTATCCCGACATGTTCTGGGTGAACCCGTTCGGGATGAGCTTCCGCCACATCCGCCAGAGCGACCTCATCCTCGTCGATCACAGCGGCAACGTCGTCTACGGCACCAAGCCGGTGAACCGCGCTGCGTTCGTCATCCACGCCGCCGTGCATTCCGCCCGCCCCGACGTCGTCGCCGCGGCCCATGCGCACTCGCCGTACGGCAAGTCGTTCAGCTCGCTCGGCATCCCACTCGCCCCGCTCACGCAGGACGCCTGCATCTTCTACAAGGATCACCACGTGATCTCCGAGCAGGGCGGCGCCGTCGTGTTCGACATCGAGGCCGGCCGTGAACTCGCCTCGAAGTTCCCCGACGGCAAGGCTGCGATCCACCAGAACCACGGCCTGTTCACGGTGGGCGAGACCGTCGACGAGGCAGCGTTCTGGTTCATCTCGATGGAACGGTCGTGCCAGGCCCAGTTGATGGCGATGGCGGCCGGTGACCCGATCGAGATCCGCGACGAGTACGCCTCGTACACCCAGCAGAACACGGGCTTCCACGCGGCCGGATGGTTCAGCTTCCAACCGCTGTGGGACGAGATCGCCCGCACCGATCCCGAACTGTTCGAGTAACCCCTGTCCGACTCCCCCGCCCCGACGCCGACGGGGCCGGTCACCCGTTGGCTGAACACCGCCCAGCCGGAGGCACTGTTCGTCCTGTCGGCAGTCTCGCAGTACGCCGGCGCTGTCATCGCCGTTGCGCTCTTCGACGAGGTGGCACCGCAGACCGTCGCCTGGTTCAGGGTCATCGGCGCCGCCATCGCGGTCGTGCTCGCCTCACGGGCCTGGCGCGAACGGTGGACCCGTGCCGAACTCGGCGCGGCCGCCCTCTTCGGCATCGCGACCGCGCTGATGAACACGTTCTTCTACCTCGGCATCGACCGGGTCGATCTCGGCATCGCCGTCACGATCGAGTTCATCGGACCGATCACGGTGGCGGCGGTCGCCACCCGGAGCCGCCGCAATGCGCTGGCGCTCGTGTTCGCGATCGCCGGCGTCGCCATCCTCGGCGGCACGGAGATCGACGGCAACGCGCTCGGGCTGTTCTTCATCTTCCTCGCGTCGGTGATGTGGGCCGCCTACATCGTGATCGGTTCGCGGGTCGCCCGGTTCGACCGCGGTGTGTCGGGCCTCGGTGTGGGACTCGCGATCGGCGCAGTGGCAATCATCCCGATCGGCGCGCCGGGAAGCCTCGACGTGTGGAGTTCACCACGGCTGCTCGCCCTGTGCCTCCTCGTCGGCGTGTTCTCGAACGCCATCGGGTACGGCATCGACCAGTTCACGATGCGCCGGATTCCCGTACGCCGGTTCTCCCTGCTCCTCGCGTTGCTGCCGGTGACCGCGGTCCTGATCGGCTGGGTCGCCCTCGAGCAGCAACCATCGGGAGTCGAGTTCGTCGGGATCGGCCTGGTGATCGTCGGCGTGATGGTCCAAGAGCGCGAAGAACTCGCACCGCTCGAGCGCGAGATCCTCACCGAACCCGGCTGAAGCGGCACCCGGTGCCGGTGCCAGACTCGCGTCATGGACATTGCCGGTTTTCCGTTCGATGACACGCAGGACTTCGACGACACCGAACGCGGATTCATCGCCCGCGCCACGACACGGCAGGTGACCGCCGCCGACGGGCGCGTGGTGTGGGATCTCGACGCCTATCCGTTCCTCGACGGGCCGGCGCCGGACACCGCCCACCCGAGCCTGTGGCGCCAGGGCCAGCTCCTGATCCGCGACGGGTTGTTCGAAGTCGTACCGGGGATCTATCAGCTGCGAGGGTTCGACCTGTCGGTGATGAGCGTCATCGAGGGTGACACCGGCGTGATCGTGATCGACCCGCTGATCAGCAGGGAAACCGCCGCCGCGGCGTTCGCGCTGTACCAGGAGCACCGCGGTCCGCGCCCCGTGGCGGCGATGATCTACACGCACTCCCACATCGATCACTTCGGCGGGGTGAAGGGGATCATCAGCGACGACGACGTCGAGTCGGGACGCGTCCCGGTGATCGCACCCGAGGGGTTCATGGAGGAAGCAGTCGCGGAGAACGTGTTCGCCGGCGTCGCCATGGGTCGACGGGCCGGGTACATGTACGGCGCCGCCCTCGCCAAGGGGCCTGCCGGCCAGATCGGTTCGGGCCTGGGTCAGACGACCTCGACGGGCGAGCCGACCCTCATCCCTCCGACGATCGACATCACGACGACCGGCCAGGAACTCACCGTCGACGGGGTGCGCATCGTGTTCCAGGTGACGCCCGGCACCGAGGCACCGGCCGAGATGAACTTCTACTTCCCGGATCACCGGGCTCTGTGCACCGCCGAGAACACCTCGCACACCCTGCACAACATCCTGACGCTGCGTGGCGCGCTGGTGCGCGACGCCCGAACCTGGGCTGCGTACCTCACCGAGACCATCGACCTGTGGGGGGATGACCTCGACGTCGTCTTCGCGTCGCACCACTGGCCGACGTGGGGTCGTGAGCGAGCCGTCGAGTTCCTGGCGATGCAGCGCGACATGTACTCGTACCTGCACGACCAGACGCTGCGCATGATGAACCAGGGCTACGTCGGTGCCGAGATCGCCGAGATGATGGAGACCCCACCGGCGCTCGCGGCGCAGTGGCACACGCACGGCTACTACGGGTCGGTGAGCCACAACGTGAAGGCCATCTACCAGCGCTACCTCGGCTGGTACGACGGCAACCCGGCGCACCTCTGGCAACACCCACCGGTGGCGGCAGCCGAGCGGTACGTCGCGGCGATGGGCGGCGCCGACGCGGCCGTCGCCGTGGCGGAGGCGGCCGTCGACTCGGGCGACCTGCGGTGGGCCGTCGAGGTGCTGAACCATGTGCTGTTCGCCGACGAGCACCATGCCCGGGCCAGGGCGTTGCAGGCCGACGCGTTCGAACAGTTGGCATTCGGATCGGAGAACGGCACCTGGCGCAACGCCTTCCTCTCGGGTGCCACCGAGTTGCGCGAGGGCGTGTTCGGCACGCCTGCGGCCACGGGCGCGCCCGATCTGCTCGCAGCGCTGACGGTCGAGCAGGTCCTCAGCAGCGTGGCGATCCGCATCGACGGCCCGAAGGCGTGGGACGAGCATGTGGTGCTGTCGTTCGTGATCACCGACCTCGACGAGACCTACGTGTTCGAACTCCGCAACGGTGCCGCGAACCATCGGGCAACACCCGCACCGGCGCCGGGGAGCACGACGCTCACCCTCGCCCGCCGGACGTTGATCGGCTTGATGACCGGCCGGGTCGACCTGCCCGCAGCGCTCGCCGACGGCACGATCACCATCGACGGTGACGCCGCCGAGCTCGCCCGCCTCGTGTCGGTTCTCGCCCCGGTCGACCACAGCTTCCCCATCGTGACTCCCTGAGGAGCCGCCCGCTCGAACAGAGCGAGCGGGTCACCCGGTCTCAGGCGTGGCTGAGGCCAGGGGCGCAGAGGCCGTCGAGTTCCTTGATCTCGATGCGCTCTCGGTTGGCCCACGTCACCTCGTTGGCGGGGTCGGGCTTCAGGTTGAAGACCCGGAACTCCATGTCGATCGTGTCGACGGTGAGGATGCGGCCGATCAGCGGGTCGCCGAGGCCGAGGATCACCTTGATCGTCTCGAGTGCCTGGATCGAGCCGACGATGCCGGGCAGCACGCCGAGCACGCCGGCCTCGGCGCAGCTCGGGGCGAGTTCGGCGGGCGGCGGCTCGGGCACCATGTCGCGGTAGGTCGGGCCCTCGGTCGGGTGGAACACGCTCACCATGCCCTCGAATCGGAAGATCGACCCGTGCACCACCGGGATCCCGAGCTTCACGCTCGCATCGTTGAGGAGGTAGCGGCTCGGGAAGTTGTCGGCCCCGTCGACGATCACGTCGTAGCCCGAGATGATGTCGATGATGTTCGACGCGTCGAGTCGCGTGTCGTAGGTGACGACGTTCACGTCGGGGTTCAGCATCGTCAGGGTCTTCTTGGCCG
Source organism: Ilumatobacteraceae bacterium (assembly GCA_963829585.1). Taxonomy (GTDB): domain Bacteria; phylum Actinomycetota; class Acidimicrobiia; order Acidimicrobiales; family Ilumatobacteraceae; genus Sva-07. The sequence goes on from CAWHJD010000016.1 coordinate 199,664, forward strand.
AGTCGACCTTGCGGTCGCCGATGCGGTCGATGTTGTGCAGGATCTGGCGCTGCAGGTTCGACGAGTCGACCTCGTCCATGTCGACGATGCCGATGGTTCCGACACCGGCCGCAGCGAGATAGAGCGCGGCGGGCGACCCGAGCCCACCGGCGCCGAGCATGAGCACCTTGGCCTCGAGCAGCTTGACCTGGCCGGCGGTACCGACCTCGGGCAGCAGGAGGTGGCGCTTGTAGCGGTTGTTCTGCTCCGGCGTCAGCGAGGCGGGCTGCTTCCACGGGCGGCCCTCGTCCTTCCAGCGACCGAAGCCGCCCTCCATCGACTCGACATCGGTGAAGCCGAGCTGGGCGAGCGTCACCGCGGCGAAGGCCGACCGGACACCGCCGGCGCAGTAGACGACGACGGGCGCGTTCTTGTCGGCGATGCGATTCTCGATCTGCGCCTCGAGGTGCCCGCGTGGGATGTGGATGGCGCCCGGAATCGCGCCTTCCTCGTACTCGTCGGGTTCACGGACGTCGAGCACGATCGCACCGGCGGCGATGTGCGCCGCCGCTCCTTCGGGATCGACCTCTCGGATCTCGGATTTCGCAGCGGCGAGCAGGTCACGGAACGTTGCCATTCCGAAAGGCTACCAACTCGGTCGGGATTCAAACACCGGACCGGCCCCTACTTCGACGCGACGGGATGTGTCGCCTCCCGACGGTCGAGGAACCTCGTGAGCGGCGCCGGGAGTTCGGCGGGACGATCGCCCCAGTCGTAGACCACCGATGATCTTGCCGCGACATCCTGGAAGGCTCGTCGACGGCGATCGACGAGGGCCATCAGGGCGCCGGCGCCGAGGAGCAGGAAGCTGAACGGCAGAACGACGGTGCGGATCGCAGCGGCGCCGGGGCTGAGCGGGTGACCGTCGTCGCGGATCACCTTGAGGCCCACGAGCGCCTGCGAGATCGTTCTCCCGGTCAGCGCCTGGGAGAGCCAGAAGTAGCAGAACCCGTAGAGCAGCAGTGCGACGCCCGCGATCCAGTTTCCCGACTCGCCCAGGTCGATCGAGGCGCCGAACAGCACATCGATCAGGTATGCGACCCCCGCGATCAGCAGCGTGAACGTCGAGGAGATCACGAACAGGTCGAGGCCCAGGGCTCCGATCCGCGACACCGGGCCGGCGTAGCGACCGCTCATCGTTTCGGCCCCGTCGTTCGTCTCGACCCCGTCGTTCGTCACGACACCGAGCGCGAGCGGCGGCCCGATGGGCAGCGACGGCGTAGTCGCGACGAAGCAGTCGGTTCACGGCGCGCATGCTGATCTCGTCGACGCCGACCACCTGCCGGCGCAGCAGATCGATGAATCGCCCGAAGACGCCCTTGGTGCTCCTCGCCACGATGGTGTCGATGTCGAGTGAGGCGGCGATGGCATCCACGTCGACGCGCGCGACGACACGATCGACGTCGATCCGATCCGCGGCCGCATCCAGATCGACCTTGGCCACCACCGCGTCGAGATCGACCCGGTCGATCACCCGCTGCACATCCACCCGATCCACCACCGCGTCGAGATCGACCCGGTCGATCACCCGCTGCACGTCGACCTGATCGACCACCGCGTCGAGATCGACGCGATCGATCACCCGCTGCACGTCGACCTGATCGACGATCGCGTTCAGATCGACGCGCGCCACGATCCGATCGACGTCGACGCTGTCGACGATCGCGTCCACGTCGAGTCGGGCGACGAGCTTGTCGAGATCGATGCGGTTCATCACCGCGTCGAGATCGACCCGGTCGAGGAGCGCATCCACGTCGAGTCGGGCCACGAGTGCGTTCACGTCGATGCGATCCAGAACAGCGTCGACGTCGATGCGGTCGATCAGCGCGTTCACGTCGATGCGGTCCACCAGATCGTCGGGGTCGACGGCGTCGGCGACCACGGGAACCACGACGGAAGCGATCGCGTCGAACGGGCGCTGGAACACCCCCCTCGGGCGGTCGCGCTCGCTCACGGGGCAGATCGTACCCACCCCACGATGCGCCATCGGTGTTCCTCGGCTCGGGGGCCTCTGCACCCGACGAACGCCGCGACCGAATCCCGCTGCGATCCGACGCGAACGACCGCTACCGTCGCCGACATGTCCAGGGCCGTTCCCGATCATCGTCCGGTCGCTTCACCGCCACGCGCGACCGACGGCCAGTTCACGCCGACCGACTGGTCGCTGTTCGTGGCCGTCGGTGCGATCTGGGGCGCCTCGTTCCTGTTCATCGACATCGGACTCGACGCACTTCCCCCCGGCGTCATCACCCTCATGCGCGTGGGGCTCGGCGCGCTCGCCCTGGCCGTCCTCCCCCGGCGGAGGATTTCGGTGGAACCGGCAGATCGCCCACGGGTCGTCCTGCTGTCGATCGTCTGGGTCGCCGTTCCGTTCACCCTGTTCCCGATCGCCGAGCAGCACATCAGCTCCGCCGTCGCCGGCCTCCTCAACGGTGGCACGCCGATCTTCGCCGCGATCTTCGCCGTCGTGCTGTTCCAGCAGCGGACTCGCGGCGCCCAACTGCTCGGCATCGCCATCGGGTTCGTCGGGGTCGTCCTCGTGAGCCTGCCCTCGATCGGCGACGGCTCGAGCGGTGCCCTCGGCGTCGCACTGGTGGTCGCCGCCACCGTCTGCTACGGCCTCGCCGTCACCATCGCCGCGCCGCTCCAGCAGCGTTACGGCTCGGTCGACCTGATGGCCAAGGTGCTGGCGCTCGCGACGATCTGGACGGCGCCGTACGGGCTCTGGCAGATCAGCGATGCGAGTTGGGAGGTCGGTCCCGTCCTCGCCGTCGTGGTGCTCGGCGTCCTCGGTACCGGTGTCGCGTTCGCGCTCATGGGCGACCTGGTCGGCCGGGTCGGCTCGACACGGGCCTCGTTCATCACGTACCTCATCCCGGCGATCGCGCTCGTCCTCGGCGTCGCGTTCCGCGGCGACGACGTCGTCGCGCTGGAACTCGTCGGCATCGTCTTCGTCATCGCGGGTGCGCTGCTCGCCAGCCGCCGAGTGGCCGCGCGCTAGACCTCGACCAGCGCGGGCAGGATCTCACCGATCGGGCCGACCAGGAGCCAGTCCGCGTAGCGGTCCATCGCCGTCTCGGCGCCGTTGACGATGATCACCCTGGCGCCGCCCGCCTTCGCACGGGGCACGCAGTTGGCGGCCGGGAACACACTGAGTGTCGAACCGACGGCGAGGATCACATCGCACTCGTCGCTGACCGTCATCGCGCGCTCGATCACCTCGGGCACGAGTGCCTGACCGAAGCTGATCGTGTCGCTCTTGAGGATTCCGCCGCAGATCAGACATGGTGGATCCGCCTCGCCCGCGCGCACCCGATCGAGCGACTCCGCCATCGGTCGACGATCGTCGCAGTCCCAGCACCGGGTGAACCACACCGTGCCGTGGACTTCGATGACCGTGTCGGGATCGTTTCCGGCCTTCTGATGCAGGCCGTCGATGTTCTGGGTGACGAGCGCGTGGAGTTGCCCACGGCGTTCGAGTTCGACGATCGCTGCGTGACCGCGGTTGGGCTCCGCGGTCCACGCAGGCGTGTGCAGACGGTTCTGCCATGCGGCGACGCGTACCTCGGGATCGCCGAGGTAGAAGCGGATGTCGGACGCCTTTTCCGCCGCCGGGTTCTTCGTCCAGAGCCCGTTGGGTCCACGGAAGTCCGGGATGCCCGAGTCGGTCGAGATCCCGGCACCCGTCAGCACGACGATGCGCTCGGCAGCGCGCACCACATCACGAGCGGCAGCGACGAGATCCGCAGACATCTCGACACTGTGCCGCGAAGGAGGTCCCACCGGCAACCGGTGCCGATATCATGGCTCTATCAACCATCTTGAAAGGGTATGTCACAATGGGTTTATTTGATGCGATCAAAGGTCTTCTCGGAGGCGACGCGCTGAGTGGCGTACTGGAGTCGACCGGGTTGGGCGAACATGTGGAGGGGCTCCTGGGCGAGGGCAGCGCCCTCGCCGAGAACTTCGGTGTCGACGTGGGCCAGGCCACCGAGGCGCTCGGCGTCGACGGCGTGACCGAGATGCTCCCCGGCGGTCTCGGCGAGGTCGCCGGCGATGCGCTGCAGGGGGCCACCGAATCGGCCGCCCCCTGACCGTTCCCGACACGCCATCCCCCGACCGATCCCGACACGCCACCGATGAGATTCCGGCGCACCTCTCGCGCCGCAGTCCCATCGCGGCAACTCAGGTGAGGGCGGCGAGGGCGGCGGCGAAGACCTCGGTGTGGCGGTCGACGTCCGCGTCGACGTGAGCCGGTGACAGCAGCGCCATGTTGTGGAACGGGGTCATCAAGATGCCGCGGTTCAGCGCCCAGAGGTGCATGAACGCATCGAGCTGGTCATCGACCGCGGCTGCGGCGTCGGCCCCGTTCACCGGGAGGGGACAGAACCAGTACTCGGCCCGGCACCCGAGCTGCTGGACCGACCAGGGCACGTCGAACCGCTCGATCGAGTCGGCCACCCCATCCGTCCAGCGGGTCGCCAGCGGGATCATCCGGGCGTAGTCGGGCTCCAGGAGCGTCGTCGAGAGTGTCGCCCTGATCGCTGCCGTCGCCATCGCGCTGCCGGCGAGCGTGCCGCCCACTCCCCCGACGTCGGCATCGTGGCCGTGGAGCGCTGGATCGAGCGAGGCAGCGATCTCGTCGGTGACGCCGTAGGTCGCCACCGGGAAACCGCCGCCGATCGGCTTGCCGATGACGACGATGTCGGGGTCGAGGCCCCACGCCTTCGTGCACCCGCCGGGCCCCGCCGAGATCGTGTGCGTCTCGTCGATGATCAGCAGTACCCCGTGACGGCGGGTGATCTCGCGCACCGCATCGTGGTAGCCGGGCTGCGGCAGCACGATGCCGATGTTGGTGAGCGCCGGTTCCATCAGCAGCGCGGCGACGTCGCCGTGAGCCAGCGCGACCTCGAGGGCATCGAGATCGTTGAACGGCACCACCCGGGTGGTCACGGCGGGATCGACCTGCGGGCCGATCGCTCCGGGTCGGCTGACCACCTCGCCGTCGGGACCCAGGATCGCGAGCGTCTCGTCGACGGTGCCGTGGTAGCACCAGTCCATCACGGCGATCTTGGGCCGGCCGGTCAGATGCCGTGCGAATCGGAGCACGAACCGGTTGGCGTCGGTTGCCGACGTGGTGAGCTGCCACTTCGCCATGCCGAAGCGTCGGTGGAGCTCGTCGGCGACCCACGCTGCATCCTCGCTCGGCAGCATCGTCGTCGATGTGCCGGCCGCCGCGACGCGACCGACGGCGCCGTGGCCGGCCATCGCGCCGGTGTCGCCCAGGCAGAAGTCGACGTACTCGATGCCGTCGACGTCGACGAACCGTGCGCCGTCCGCCGACGCCACATGGATCGGAAACGCGCCGGGCCAACGAGTCATCCACGGCATCGGCACCCCGGCCAACAGATGACGTCGACCCGACTCGGCGAGTTCGGCCGATCGTGGGTGGAGATCGACGAAACGCAGTTCCTCGGCGGACATCAGGTCGGCGAGGGCGCTCCGGTCGATCGCACTTCGACTGCTCACCCTTCGACTGGTCACAGCCCGACGGTAGCCTCGAACAGATGTCTGCCCAGGTGCTCAGCGAAGCGGCGCGTCGTCGTACGTTCGCGATCATCAGTCACCCCGACGCCGGCAAGACCACGCTCACCGAGAAGTTCCTGCTGTATGCGGGTGCGATCACGTCCGGCGGCGCCGTCAAGGCCCACGAGGGTCGTCGCGCCGCCACGTCCGACTGGATGGACATGGAACAGAAGCGGGGTATCTCGATCACCTCGACCGCGCTGAACTTCCCGTACCGCGATCACGAGCTGAACCTGCTCGACACGCCGGGCCACCGCGACTTCTCCGAGGACACCTACCGGGTGCTGTCGGCCGTCGACGCTGTCGTGATGGTGCTCGACTCGGCCAAGGGCATCGAACCACAGACGCTCAAGCTGTTCGAGGTCTGTCGCTCGCGCAACCTGCCGGTGATCACCTTCCTCAACAAGCTCGACCGGCCCGGCATGGATCCGCTCGAGCTGCTCGACCAGATCGAGGAGCAGATCGGCCTGCGTCCCACCCCGGCCACGTGGCCGGTCGGGTCGTACGGTGACCTGCGCGGTGTCATCGACCGTCGTACCGACGTGTTCACCCGCTTCACCCGCACCGCTCGCGGTTCGCAGATCGCTCCCGAGGAGGACGTCCCCGCCGAGCGGGCCGCGGAGGAAGAGGGCGCTGCGTGGACGAAGAGCACCGAGGAGACGGAGCTCCTGGGCGCGATGGGCGCCGACGTCGACATGGCGTCGTTCCTCGCCGGCGAGTCCACTCCGGTGTTCGCCGGATCGGCCCTCACCAACTTCGGGGTCCGCCACCTGCTCGACGCGATCGTCGACCTGGCCCCCGCGCCGACCGCCCGGCTCGACGTCGACGACAAACCTCGCCACCTCGACGAGCCGTGCTCGGCGTTCGTGTTCAAGGTGCAGGCCAACATGGACCGCCACCACCGCGACCGCATCGCCTTCGCCCGCATCTGCTCCGGCAGGTTCGACCGCGGCATGGTGATGACCTGCGAGCGCACCGGCAAGCCGTTCGCCACCAAGTACGCGTCGACCGTGTTCGGCGCCGAACGCACAACCGTCGACGAGGCGTTCCCCGGCGACGTCGTCGGACTCGTCAACGCCACGGGCCTCAACATCGGCGACACGTTGTACGACGAGGCGGGCCCGTCCGTCCGGTTCCCCGCGATCCCGGCCTTCGCGCCGGAGGTGTTCGCCACGGCTCGCCCGGTCGACACCGGCAAGACCAAGCAGTTCCGCAAGGGTCTCGACCAACTCAACGAAGAGGGCGTCGTCCAGGTGCTCAAGGACCCCCACTGGGGCGATGCATCACCGGTGCTCGCCGCCGTCGGCCAGTTGCAGTTCGAGGTGTTCGCGAATCGGCTCGACATCGAGTTCAACGCCCCGATCGAGCTGTCGTCCGCGCCGTATCAGGCCATCCGGCTCACCGACAAGGAATCGGCGGTGCTGCTGCGCGACAAGCCGGGCGTGCGCATCCTCGCCCGCTTCGACGGGCACCTCGTCGCGTTGTTCGAGAACAAGTACGCGCTCGCGCGCATCGAGCAGAACGAACCCGAGCTGATGCTCGAACACATCATCGCCGGCTGATTCCCGCCTCGGGGAACCGTGTACCACCGGATCACCACGACCCGGAACTGCCGCCACCTCCACCACCACCAACGCCGCCGCCCCCGCCGCCGCCACCACTGCCGGAACTCGACGGAGCGGTGTGCGACGAGTGGAACGACGATGCGGCGGAATGCACCAGCAGCGGCCCGGCGAGGGCGATCTGCGGGTCGGCGATGTTCGACGAACGGATCGCCTCGCTCCACGCGTCGGCCGCGCCGAGTGCCACGGCCCACGCGCTGTATTCGCGCAGCAGCCCCTGCTCCCACGCCCACTCGACGTGCTTGCCCTCACTCGCGGCGAGGAACCGCCGGAACGACTCCGAGCGCAACGCCAGCGCCGACCCGGTGGCCGTACGCGCCGGGAACATCGGCCGGTACACGGCCGCGGCGACGACGAAGGGCACGAGGAACCCGGCGATGACGGCCAGCCACGGCGACGCCACCGCCAGCCAGAAGTCGGTACCGGCCGCCGTCACCACGAACACCGCGAGGGCGACGACGACCAGGGCCAGGATCGACAGGCCGATCACCCGTCCCGGCGTGGTCACCCGACCGCCCGGCCCACCCCGCGACCACCAGCCGGCCGCTCCGACGAACGCGCGTTGTTCGGCCCGGATCGCTGACCACGTGGCCGTGAAGGTCGGATCGTAGGAGCCCAGTTCCACGACGTCGCTCGATCCGAACAGCCGCTGGAGATGGCCGAGGTCGACAGCGCTGAGCCGAGCGGTGTCGGGCCCCCGACGCAACTGCATCTTTCCGTCGTCGTCGCTGATCACGAGCGCGTCGGTGGCGATCATCTCCGCGAACCACGCGGCAACGGTGTCGTCGTCGACGCGTTCGCGCAGGACTGCCGCTGCCTGCCACGGCTCGAGACCACGTGGCGGCACGAATTCGATCGTGGCGAGTTCCGCCAGGCGCGAGTCGGGGACGCGGTACGTCGCGGTGTCCGCCGAACGCGTTGCGCTGCCCGGCACCGGCAGGTCGCCGAACGCGGCGTCGGCCGCGCCACCCGCCAGCACGGTGTTGCTCCCGTACGAGCGCCCGAGCAGGAACACCAGCGCGGCTGCACCCACACCGAGCGGGATCATCAACAGGCCCAGCGGCTGGAATCCGGTCGGCAGTGGGTCGGGTGGCTCCGGCACCGGGGGCATCGAGGTCGGGCCCAGCCCGCTGAACCGGGCACCCACGGTGATGCCGTCGCCGGGGGCGAGCGGCTCGATGACCGCCACGCTGTTGCCGGACTCGTCGACAGCGAATTCACACCCACCGAATGCTCCGTAGGCGCCGGTGTCGCAGCTGGTCAGGAGATCGTCGAATCCGGTGAGCACCACCTCGAAGCGCCCCGTCTCCAATGTCTCGTCGTTGCCGATCACGTCGAGCAGGAACTCGCCGGTCGTGACGCCCGCATCGGCCAAGGTGTACTCGAGGATGTAGCGGTGACGACCGGTGAACGTGACGTCGGGGTCGCCGACACGGATTCGCGTCTCGATGCCGTTGTCGACGACGTTGACCTCGGCATTGGCATCCGGCGATTGCGCCGTCACTTCGGTCGGCGACCCGAAGTCGTTGCGCACGATGCGTTGATAGCCGCGGCGTTGCGCAGCGCCGAAGTCGATGTCGACGACCTCGCGGATGCGCAGTCCGTCGGCCCCATCCGGGGCGACGGTGACCTGTTTGGCGTCGAACTGCTCGGGCCGGATGGCCGAGTCGGCGCCTGCGCCGATCAGCCTGAATCCCGCGAGGAGCGACATCACCACGATCGCGAGCCCCACGATGACGTGGCGCCAGAGAGGGATCCGGTTCAACATCGTCCCAGTGTGACCCATCGCGCCCGACGACGTACGCGTTCCGAACAATCCGATTCGTCGCCCACTGCGTCGTGACCGACTCCTCCCCCTCGCCGTTTCGAAGGAGGTCCGATGTCCGACACACCTGCAACCTGCATCACCGTGCGCCCGTGGATCGATCCGGTCGTCGACGACGACGGGTTCGACCCCCGATCGCGCTACGTCGAACTGTTCTGGCTCGGCATTCTCGGACCGACGGCGACGTGGTTGCTGCGCCGACTCGTCGCCGGGTTGGAGCAGTCGCCGGGCGGGTACGAGCTCGATCTCCACGCAACGGCCCGCGCCATGGGGCTGAGCTACACCGCCGGCCGCGCGTCACCCTTCAGCAAGGCGTTGCAGCGCTGTGTCATGTTCGGACTCGCCCATCCGGTCGACAGTGGCCTCGCCGTGCGACGGCGCGTGCCGCCGATCACGCTGCGGCACCTGCAACGGATGCCGGAGCAGCTCCAGGCCGCCCATCACGAATGGCAGTGCACCACGATCGGACTCGACGAGCTGACCAGGGCTCACCAGCTTGCCACCACGATGCTCGACCTCGGCGACGACACCTCGGTCATCGAACACCACCTCGTTGCGCTGGGCGTACGCGACGCCGTTGCCGCCGAGGCCGCCGACAACGCCTATCGGCTCAGGCGGGTGGGGTGACCGAAACGGCGAGGAGCTCCGTCAGCACGGCCTCGGCGGCGGGATGTGGCTCGTCGCCGACCGCCGCCTGGAGTCGGGCCAGCTCGGTTCGCAGCTCGATCGCAACATCGCGGTAGGCCGGCTCGCGCGATGACGTTGTGCAGCTCGGCCGGGTCGGCGACGAGGTCGAACAGTTCCCACTCGGGCTCGACTGCCGGACCCCTCGCGCCGGGTTGGTCGAGCGGGTCGTTGTAGTAGCCGATCAGCTTGTGGGTCCGAGTGCGCACCCCGTAATGGGCGGGAACGCGGTGGGCGCCGTCGTCGTGCATCCAGTACCGGTAGTACATCGACTGCTGCCAGCCGTCGGGGCGCTCGCCGGCCAGCAGCGGAGCGAGACTCGTACCCTGCATCTCGTCGGGCACGTCCAGCCCGGCGTGGTCGTCGCTCATGATGAACAGCAGGTTCGGCCGTGTCGCCGGGCCCGCTGCTGTTCGACTCATCGTGCGGGTGGCGTGAAGTGGCAGGCGAGGTCGATCAACAGGCGGGTGCCGAAGCCCGTTGCGCCCTTGGAGTGGATGCCCTCGTCGCCGTCGACCTTCATGGGCCCGGCGATGTCGAGGTGCGCCCACGGCACTTCTCCCGTGAACTCGCTGAGGAAGATCGACGCGGTGATCGTCCCGCCGTGCGGGCCGCCGATGTTCTTCATGTCGGCGACGACCGACTCGAGCAGCTTGCGGTAGCGGGCCTTCTCCAACGGGAGCTGCCACACCGGTTCGTCGATGGCGTCGGCACGTGCTTTGACCTGGTCGACGAGCGACTGGTCGGTGCCGAGCAGACCGGCGATCTCCGGGCCCAGCGCACCCAGCACCGCTCCGGTCAGCGTGGCGATGTCGACGATGGCGTCCGGTGCCTCCTCCACGGCCAGCGACAGGCCGTCGGCGAGAACGAGTCGGCCCTCGGCGTCGGTGTTGTGGATCTCGACGGTCTTGCCGTTGCGCATGGTCAGGACGTCGCCGAGCTTGAGAGCGCTGCCCGACGGCATGTTGTCGGTGCACATCAGCCACGCCGTCACCTTGGTGCGGCACTTGAGCGCCCTGAGCGCCGACATCGTCGGCAGCACCGCGGCGGCGCCCGACATGTCCATCTTCATCACCTGGTGGAACGGATCGCTCGGCTTGAGGGAGATGCCGCCCGAGTCGTACATGATGCCCTTGCCGACGAGCGCGAGGTGGCCCGACGGGTTCTTCGGCGACCAGGTCAGCTTGACCATGCGCGGCGGCTCGGTCGAGCCACGGTTCACGCCGAGCAGTCCGCCGCAGCCCATCTGCTCGAGCTGGTCCTTGTTGAACACCTCCACGTGCAGGCCGGCCGCCGAGCCGATGTCGACCGCCTTCGCTGCGAGGTCCTTCGCGTTGAGGTAGGTCGGGCGGCGTGTTCGCGAGTTCCCGGGCGAGTGCCGTCGCGCCGGCGATGACCTGACCGCGGGCTGCTCCCTCCTCGACGGCCTTGCGGCGCTTGTCGCCCACGATCAGCGTGAGCGACGCGAGCCGAGAGGCGTCCTTCGGGTCGTTCTTGAGCCCGACGTAGCGGTACGAGGCCAGCAGCACACCCTCGGCCACTGCCTGGCCGGCGGCGGCGCCGGCGACGTGATCGAGGTCGGCGAGGTTCGTCGCCAGTTCGGCATGCTTCGATGCCGCCCGCGCGAACGCTGCTGCTGCAGTGCGCAGACCGTTCGCGTCGATGGCACCCGGGTCGCCGACACCGATGGCGATCATCGTGGTCTCGCCGGTCGGGACCACGAGCACCTGGCCGGCCTTGCCCTCGAATCCGTTCGCTTCCAGGGCAGATCGCGACAGGCCGAGCTGTCGGGGCACCGCCCCCTTGGTCGCCACCGCCAGGCCGATGGCCGTGGCCGCCTTCGGGGCGGAACGTGCGGACGAGACGGACACGGCGGATACGGCTGCACTGGCATCGATCATCCGCACAGTCTGGCCGACCACGGCTGCCGCGCCTCCAACCACGTCCGATTCATCTCCGGTGACCCACGAGACGGGAGTGGCCCGAGAAGTCGAGCAGCGCGGCCCGATCCGGACGATCGTCTGCCACACTCTCGGCCGTGACCGACGCCGACACCACGTTGCCCGATGCACCGCGACGCCGCCACCTCAAGTGGATCGTCATCGGGGCGATCGGACTGGTCGCCCTCGTGCTCGGCGGCATCGTGCTGTACGCCTACGTGCTGAACGACTCGCCGGACGAACTCGACGCCGGCGACCTCAGCGATGCGCTCGTGGCCACGATGCCGGACACGACGCCCGCGACGACGCCCGACACGCTCGCCGGCTCGGTGACGGGCTCGCCGAACACGACCGAGACCGACCCGGCAACCACCGCAGCAGCGTCGACCGGCGAGTTCGACGGCGACTGGGTGCCGACCGACGCATCGGAGTTCGGCTATCGGGTCGAGGAGGTGCTCGCCGGGATCAACACCACCGCAGTCGGGCGCAGCAACGAGATCAGCGGGCTGCTCACGATCGCGGGAACGACGGCAACGGCCGTCGACGTCGAGGTGCAGGTCGACAGCATCAAGAGCGACAGTGCGCTCCGCGACGGGAGGTTCGCAGGCGACATCATGAACTCCGACGAGTTCCCGACGGCCACGTTCAGCCTGACCGAGCCGATCGAATTCGGGTCGATCCCGACCGGCGACGAACAGGTCATCGCATCCGCGACCGGTGAACTCACCCTCCGTGGCGTCACGAACCCGGTGACGTTCGACGTGACCGCCCAGACCACCGACGGTCGGATCGGCGTGCTCGGATCGATCCCGGTCGTGTTCGCCGACTACGGCATCGACAACCCGTCGTTCGGCCAGGTCCGCACCGAGGACGAGGGCCTCGTCGAGTTCGTCCTCGTGTTCGATCGCGCCGCCTGAGCAACCGTGCGATGAGTCTCGCGCGACACGTGCGCGCCGAAACTCATCGGCGCGACGTGCGTGGTCTGACGCACGTGGCCGGCGACCGGCTGGCTCTTGGCCCAGGCGTCGGCCAGCGCCGAGTAGCGCCCGCCGGCGCGACACCAACTCGGCGTGCGGCCGAGTTCGACGAGTCTGCCGCCGTCGATGACACCGATGCGGTCGGCCCGCTGGATCGTGCGACAGCCGGTGGGCCACCACGATCGTCGGTCCGGCCCGTCATCAACGAATCGAGTGCCCGCTCGACGATGAACTCCGTACCCGGGTCGAGGTTGCTCGTCGCTTCGTCGAGGACCAGCACGGCCGGGTCGACGAGGGCGGCGCGGGCGAGCGACACCAGTTGGCGTTCACCGGCCGACAGACGCGAGCCGCGCTCGCGCACCTCGGTGTGGATGCCGTCGGGGAACTCCTCGAACCGCTCGAGCGCACCGATGGCGTCGAACGCGGCGCGCACGTCGTCGTCGGTGGCGTCGAATCGGGCGATCCGGACGTTGTCGCGCGATCGTTCCGCCGAACAGGAAGCCCTCCTGCGGCACGACGACGATGCGGTCGTCGCAGCGACGCGAGCGTGGCATCTCGCAGGTCGACGCCGCCGAAGGTGATCGTGCCCTCGGTCGGGTCGTAGAGCCGCGCCATCAGCTTGGCGAGCGTCGATCTTGCCCGCGCCGGTCGGGCCGACGAGCGCGAGGCGTTCCCCGTCGCCGACGGTGATCGACACGTCGGACAGCACGGCGGCCTCGGTGGCGGCGATACCGGAAGCCGACGTGGTCGACGACCAGCTCTCCGTTCGGCGGCAGTTCGTTCGGGCCGTCTCGCGACATCGGGTTCGGTGTCGAGGAGCCCGAACAGCTTGTTGAGTGCGGCTGCCGACGACTGCACCGTGTTGTACAGCTGCGACAGCTGCTGCACCGGTTCGAACAGGTTGGGCGAACAGCAGCACGAACGCGTGATGACTGTGCCGATCTGCGACCTCGCCGTTCGATGTACAGCCAGCCACCGACGCCCACGATGAGCGCGGTCGCGAAGATGCCGGCCGATCTCGACCAGCCCGAAGTACCACGTGCTGACACCCGCACGCTGTGCACGTGCGAGTCGTAGAGCTGCCCGGTTCGACTGCTTGAACCGGCGTTGCTGCTCGGGCTCACGGGCGTAGGCCTGGATGACCCGGACACCGGCGATGCCCTCTTGGAGCGTCGACAGGTTCTGGCCGATGTTCTCGCGCACGTCGAGGTACGCCGCGTTGGAGTGCCGCTGGAACTTGCAGCGAGGCGCCGATGATGACGGGCATCACCAGCATCACCACGAGCGTCAACTGCCATGACGTGATCAGGGCCAGCACCAGGGCGAACCGACGCAGCAGGATCGCCGACGACGAACTGCAGCAGGCCCCACTGCACGAGTTCGCCCATCGATCTCGACGTCGGAGGTCATGCGGGCGACGAGCACGCCGGACTTGTTGCGGTCGAAGAACGCCAGCGACTGCTTCTGGATGTGGTCGAACACCCTGACGCGCAACGCTCGCAGGAAGCCTTCACCGGCGCGGTTGATCGAGGACGTACTGCTGGCGGGCCGCGAGGTAGGCGACCACCGTGAGGCCCAGGTAGAAGATCACGGCGTTGCGCAGCACCTCGCTGTCGCCCGGCGTGATCCCGTTGTCGATTCCCCAGCCCAGGATCACCGGGCCGAGCACCACGCCGAGTGTCGACAGCGCAGTGAACGCGAGCGCTCCGAAGATCGTGCGGCGGAACGGTCGGGCCATTGCGGCGGTGCGGCGCAGGACCTTCTTGGCCTCCTCGGCGTCGAGCTTGTCCTCGTCGGAGATCGGCTCCCATTCCGTGCATCAGTCACCCCCCACCGGGGTTCGGGGACCGGCGTCGCGCCGTCACGCCGACGTCGACGTCGACGTCGACGTCGGATCGGGCGGCGAGTTCGGCACGCTGCTCGTCGTCGTCGTCGGCCATGGCCGCGAGCACGTCGCGGTAACGCGGCTCACGGTCGAGCAGTTCCTGGTGCGGACCGGACGGCCACGACCCGGCCGTGGTCGAGCAGCACGACGGTGTCGGCGAGCGCGATGGTGCCGGGCCGGTGGGCGATGACGATCGTCGTCCGGCCGTCCATCACCGTCGCCATCGCCGACGGATCTCGTGCTCCTTCGACGGGTCGACCGCCGAGGTCGCGTCGTCGAGGATCAGCACCCGCGGGTCGGCCAGGATCGCCCGGGCGATCGCGATGCGCTGGCGCTGGCCACCCGACAGCGAGAACCCCCGCTCGCCGATGACCGTGTCGTAGCCCTCGGGCAGGCCCATGATGAAGTCGTGCGCCCCGGCGAGTCGAGCGGCGCGCTCGATCGACTCGCGGTCGGCGTCGGGGTCGGCGAAGGCGATGTTCGCGGCGACCGTGTCGTGGAACAGGAAGGTGTCCTCGAACACGATGCCGACGGCGCGTCGAACGTCGCGCAGTGGCAGGTCACGGACGTCGACGCCGTCGATGCGCACCCGGCCCTCGTCGACGTCGTAGAAGCGTACGAGCAGCCTGGCGACCGTCGACTTGCCCGATGCCGGTGGACCCGACGAGCGCAACCGACTGACCGGGGGCGAGGTCGAGGTCGAATCCGTCGAGCACGGGCTTGGCCGGGTCGTAACCGAACCGGACGTCGTCGGAACTGCACGGCGCCCGCGTGCTCGGCCGGCAGGCAGCTGGAGCGGGCGCGGCGGATCGGTGATCATCGGGGCCGTGTCGAGCACTTCGTTGACCCGCTCGAGCGCCGCCGCCGGCCCGCTGGCCCGAACGCGATGGTCATGCCGAGCATGCGCAGCGGCGACACGAGCAGCGCGATGTAGAAGTTGAACTCGACGCAGCTGGCCGACGGTCATCTCGCCGTTGATGCACCTGCATGCCACCCACGCCGAGCACCGCGATGAGCCCGAGTTGCGGCAGCAGTTCGATCGCCGGGAGGTACTTGGCACGGATCTGCGCAGCGCTGATCGACGCCGTCTGGATGTCGTCGGCCTCCTTGCGGAGCCGGGCCGACTGGACCTCCTCGGCACCGAATCCCTTCACGACGCGCACCCCACTGACGGTCTCCTCGACCACGGTGGCCAGCTCGCGCCTGCTCCATCTGCACCTGCGAGCACGGCACGCGTGGATCGAGCGCGAGAAGCGCCGGCCGGCGATGTTGACGAACGGCAGCGGCGCCAGGGCGATGAGGGCGAGTTGCCAGTCGGTCAGGAACAGGATGACCGACGACGGCGATGACCATCGAGAAGTTCGAGATCGGTGATGGGGATCATCACCACGAACGACTGGATCTGGTTGAGGTCGCTCGACGAGCGGCTCATCAGCTGACCCGTCTGCGTGCGATCGTGGTAGCCGACGTGCAGCGACAGGATGTGGTTGAACAGCTGCTCGCGCAGCCTGGTCTCGGTCCAGCGCGCCTCGCGGAATGCGTAGAAGCGACGAAGGGCGGTGAACGTGCCGACGGCCACGCCGGCGATGGCGATGAGCGACACCCAGAGCCACAGCATGTCGCTCTGCTCGATGCCGCGATCGATGCTGTAGCGCACGAGCAACGGCACCGACACCTTGCCGACCATCCACAACAGGCCGATACCGCTGCCGATGATCAGGTTCTTGCGCTGCGCCTTGAGCGTCGTCGACAGCAGCTTCCAGCGCGACGGTGCATCGTCAGGGCTGATGGCGGGTGGCGCGAACTCACTCATCGGGGAACCACCCTCCGCGGATTCAGGTCGATGCCTTGCCCGCGAGCGGCGCGAGGAGTTCGGCCACGCGTTCCTTCGGTCGTCCGACGATCGCCTTGTCGGCCGTGACCACCACGGGTCGCTGCAGCAACTGCTTGTGCTTCACGAGCAGTGCGACGATCTGGTCGTCCGTGCGGGCGTCGTCCTCGGTCAGACCCAACTTCTTCCACATGCTGTCGCGGCGCACGAGCGCGGTCGGCTCGTCCTCCAACTTGGCGATGATCGCCCGCAGCGTGTCGGCGTCGGGCGGGGTCTTGATGTAGTTCACGATGTCGACGTCGACGCCGAGGTCCTCCGCAATGCGCACGGCATTGACCGACGAGTTTCAATGGGTGTTGTGGTAGATCGTCGCCACGGCCATGTCGGCGAGGTTACGAGCTGGCCTCCCGGCTGCTCTCATCGGTTGTGACACCCCTGCGGTACCGTGACGACGACCGACTCCCCCTTCGATCACCACCGATCATCCGAAGGGGACCTCATGTCTCGCTCCACCCACCGCATTCCACGCGGCTTCGTCGACCCGATCGAGTCGAGGGCCGACGCGCTCGCCGTGCTCTCACTCGCCGCTCCGTTCGGCCACGACACCATCGCCATCCTGCTCGACGCCGAACGTCGCGGCCTGGGCATCTTCGTGGTCACCGGCACCATCGACCCCGACGCCATCTTCCGAATCATCGACGTGTGCATCGACGCGAGGTACACCGAGGTCAGCGGCCTCGTCATCGCCACCAGCCGCCCGGGCGGCGACATCCAGCCGGGCGATCGAGGACGATGGAACGAAGCCGCCCTGCAGTGCGCCGGCGGCGGCGTCGAATTGGTCGAGTGGTTCGTCATCGGCCGGCGCATCACGTGCCCTCGCGAGTTGGTCGGCGACGAGCCCCGGTGGGGTGCATCCCAGCAGTCAACCCTGACTGAGTCCGGCGCGCCGCCCGAACCTCAGTTCGCCGTACGCGCTCGGCGCTCGGCGGGCGACAACCGCAGACCGGCAGCGCGCAGACGGCGCACCAGCTCGCGACTCTCGACGAACTGGGCGCCGGCCTCGAGCAGCTCGGCGCGGTACTCGGCGGGGATGTCGTAGTGGTCGCCCTGGAACCCTCGGCGCGGGATTCCGGTGCGGTCGGCGAACTCGTGGAGTTCGTCGTAGGAGACGTCGCTCACCAGATGACACCACTTCTTGCCCCGCCACCACCACCGAGCGTCGTCGATCAGGATCGCCACGGCGTCACCCTGCCACAGACTCGACGATGCCACACTGACGTCGTGGCTGCACCCGAACCCGAGTTGGAGCTGGCGTGGCAACGTCACGTCGGCGACGATCGTCGCCTCCTCGACGCGCTCCTCTCCCGGCATCGCGAGAAGCAACGGCGGTATCACACCGCCATCCACGTGGCATGGGTGATCCGCCACATCGAAGAACTGGCTGTGGAGGAACACGTCGATCATCTCGACGAGGTGGTCGCCGCGGCCTTCTACCACGACGCCGTGAACGAGCCCACTCATCCGGCCAACGAGCGCGCGAGCGCCCGCCTGGCCCGGCGTGACCTCGCCACGCTGGGGTGGTCGGACGAGCGCGCCGAGCGCGTCGCGTCGATGATCGAGGCGACCGCCCTCGGAGCTTCGGACACCCCGACCGGCGACACGGCAATTCTGCTCGACGCCGACCTCGCCATCCTCGGTGCCGATCCGGCCGCCTACTCCGACTACGTCGCGAGCGTGCGCGCCGAGTTCCGTCATCTCGACGACGACGAATGGCGCATCGGACGCGCCTCGGTGTTGTCGGGATTCGTCGACCGACCTGCGATCTATTCGACGCTCACCGGACGCAGTCTGTGGGAGCAACGCGCCCGGGCGAACCTCGCCGCGGAACTGGCCGCTCTCAGCTGACGATGCGGTCGAGATCGACGGGCACGTCGGCCACGGTCCCGCTCTCGATCTCGTCTTGCACGTTGCCTTCCAGCGCGGCGTAGCCGACGACGGTGGCCAGGGTGACCGCACCCATGCAGGCGATCGCTTGGCGCAACCCGATCGCCTCGGCGAGCAGCCCGAGCGGTGCCGCGGCGATCCCGAACCCGGCGAAGCTCAGCATCATGAGTGATTGCACCCGGCCCTGGTGGGTGTCCTCGGTCATGTTGAGCGCAATGGTGTTGGACAACGACTGGTAGCCGGTGGTTCCCGCACCGACGAAGGCCACCACGACGAATGCAGTGAAGAACACCGGCGACAGCCCGAGTGCCATCACGCCGAGCCCGAACGCAGTGCCGGAGATGACCATCAGACGCCACACACCCGCCCCGTCGGCACGGCCGGCGAGCGGGACCGCCACGATCACCGCGCCGATCGAACTCGCCGACATGATGAGCCCGACCCAGCCGTCGCTGAGGTCGAATTCACCCTTGACGAGCGCTGGGATGAAGGCGACGTAGTTGAAACCGAACATGATGATCACGAACGAGCTGAGGACGAGCCGACGCAGGTGCGGACGAGCGCCGACGTATCGGATGCCGTCGACGATCTCCGCGAGCGGCTTCGCCGTCGACGTGGCTCTCGGCTCGGCACCCGGCGGGCACCGCAGCAGCAGCACGAACGCGCCGATCGAGAACAGCGCCGCCACGATGAAGCCGCCGCCGATCCCCACGAGCGCGATGCCGGCGAGCACACCGGCCAACGACGGAGCGAACACCCGCGTCCCGTTCATGCTGAGCATCGACAGTGTGATGGCGTTGCCGAGCTGCTCTCGTCCGACGATCTCCGAGGTGAACGCCACGCGGGTCGGTCCGTAGAAACCGAATGCCAGCCCCTGGACGAGCGAGGCGACGAGCAGCATCCAGAACTCGACCGTGTCGGTCACGACCACGATGCCCATGACGGTCGCCACGACGAGGATCGCCCCCTGGCTGACGAGCAGCACGCGTCGCTTCGGGAGTCGGTCCGCAGCCACGCCACCGAGCGGCGTCGACACGAGCAGCGCGAGACCGAAACAGAGATACACGAGGCCGAGCGCGCTCTCGCGTTCGGTCAGGTCCCAGGCCAGCACGCCGCGCAGCAGGAACTGCATCTGGACCGACATGAACGAGCACGTGCCCGCCCACCACAGTCGCTTGTACGCCGGAATCCGCATCGACGAGAACGATGCGGCGAGCCCCAGGCGAGCGGACATCGCACCACCTTGCCCGACTCGGATCGCTCGATCGTCCTCGGAGACCGACCGCCCGTCAGTGGCGCCGGCGGATCAGGAGCGGACGTGTCCCTGCGCGATGGCGACCGTGCTCACCGAAGCAGCAATCGCGTCGGCCACTCCCGGCTCGAATGCACCCGGGATGATGCGCTCCGCGGTCGGCTCCGGCACGAGCGCCGCGAGCGCAGCAGCGGCAGCTCGCTTCATCTCGATCGTGCAGCTTGGTGGCCTGCACGTCGAGCAGTCCCACGGAACACGCCGGGGAAGGCGAGCACGTTGTTGATCTGGTTCGGGTAGTCACTGCGGCCGGTGGCGATCACCGCCACGTTCGCAGGCATCAGCTCGGGCATCACCTCGGGCGTCGGGTTGGCCATGGCGAACACGATGGCGTCGTCGGCCATCTCGGCGAGCCACTCGGGCTGGATGATCCCGGGGCCCGACAGCCCGAGGAGCACGTCGGCGCCCTGCAGCGCCTCGCGGACACCGCCACGTCGATCGTCACGGTTGCCGTGTGTCGACGAACCACTGCTTGGTCGGCGTGAGGTTCTCGCGGTCGCGGTGCAGGATGCCGACGCTGTCGACGCCGATGATGTCGCCGGTGCCGTCCGGCCGGCACCGGCGTCGTGGAGCAGTTCGGCAACTGCCACGCCCGCCGCTCCGGTTCCGACGATGACGACGCGGAGGTCCTCGACCCGCTTGCCGACGACCTCGGCGGCGTTGATCAACGCGGCGAGCGCCACGATGGCCGTGCCGTGCTGGTCGTCGTGGAACACGGGGATGTCGAGTTCGGCCTGCAGCCGCGCGCTCGATCTCGAAGCACTCCGGCGCCTTGATGTCCTCGAGGTTGATGCCGCCGAAGGTCGGGGGCGATGGCCTTGCCGATCGCCACCATCTCGTCGACCGTTCGGGCGTTGACGCAGATCGGGTAGGCGTCGACGCCGCCGAACTGCTTGAACAGCACCGCTTTGCCCTCCATCACCGGCATCGCTGCTTCCGGGCCGATGTCACCGAGGCCGAGCACGGCGGTGCCGTTCGAGAGCACGGCGACGGCGTTCGACCGACCCGTGAGCGACCAGACACGTGACGGCTCGTCGGCGATGGCCTGCGACACGCGGCCCGACACCAGGGGTGTAGGCGAGCGAGAGATCCTCGGGACCGTTGATCGGCACCCGCGAGGCGATCGACAGCTTGCCGCCCCGGTGGAGTTCGAAGGCCGGGTCGTCGGCGTACGGATCGGTCATCTCGATGCCGTCGGGGATGGGTGTCTCGGTCGAGGTGCTGGTCATGGTCGGTCCTTGGGGTGTGGTGAGCAGGGTCACCGGAGACCGACAGCGCAGGCCCGCCGCCGGTTTCCGGCTGGTCGGGCGAGTTCGACGACGCTCAGCGTCGCCGCTGGGCTCGTGTCCCCCGCCTGACCCGTACCGGAATGAGTACGGGTGCGGGGCCGCGTGCTGCCAGCTGCTGCACCTGCTGCCGCTACGAGAGCAGCAATGGCGGCAATGGCAATGAGCACGATGACCACCCTACACGTCCTGCTCTGCGATGTGGTTCACTGATCCCATGACCGACCTCGAAACGATGCCCGTCGAACGCGTCGATGTCGACACCGACGAGACCACCGAGACGGGCGAACCGATCGTGTGCCCACATCGTCAAGACCAAGCGCGGGCGAGAATGCCGCAGCCGTCGTTCTGGAGGCCCGCGTGATGGGGACACCGATCGAGGCCCTGTGCGGATTCGTGTGGGTGCCGTCACGCGACCCGAAGCAGCTGCCGGTGTGCGAGAAGTGCAAGAGCGTCTACGAGATGTACAAGGCGTTCAACGACGGCCTGCGCGACATGCCGAACGACTGACCCGTCGTCCGATGACCGAACTGCGCATCCGTCAGGCTGTTCGCGCGCTGCTCGTCACCCCCGATCGCCACGTCCTGCTGGTGCGCTTCGAGTTCCCCACGCGCACCGTCTGGTCGCTGCCGGGCGGCGGCATCGATCCGGGCGAGACCCACCTCGAAGCGCTGCATCGGGAGCTCGATCGAGGAGGTGGGGCTCCACGATCCGGTCGTCGGTGCGCACGTCTGGAACCGTGAACACATCATCCCCCACGAGGACGGCCTCTGGGACGGCCAGCAGGATCGCTACTACGTCGTCGAGGCGACCGAGCGGTTCGAGCCGACCCCGGCGCTGTCCTGGGAGCAGTTGCGAGCCGAACGACTCCACGAACTTCGTTGGTGGCACATCGACGACATCGAGTCGGCGACCACCGACGGCACCTGGTTCGCTCCCCGCCAACTCGGTTCGCTGCTGCGCCGGCTGGCCGCCGACGGCCCCCCGACCCCCCCGATCGACACCGGCATCTGACCGGTCGGGGCGGTCAATCGGGCGCAATGAGCTGAATGGTCGGGAAGTACGAGCGTTGACGATCCGGATCACGTGTCAGCAGCGTGAGGTCTGCCACGGCGGCGTGCGCGCCGATGAAGAAATCCGGCAGGGTGGAAGTCCGCTGCCACCACGACGGCGATATTCGACGAACGCCTTCGCGGCGAGGAACGACGCCGTCCAGGGCAGCGCTGCTCGTCGATAGTCCTCGGCCGGGAGCGCATCGTCGAGATCCTCGATCCTGGTGAAGCGGACCGACACCTCCGCGTAGATGACCGGGTTGATTGCCAGCGGACCGTTCTCCGCTGCCTAGGCCAAACGGTCCGACGACCATCTGCCCCAGGTCGGATCGTCGGTCAGGATGTCGAGTAGGACACTGCTGTCGACGAGAGTGATGGGCATCGGCGACGCTCAGCTCCGGGTGAGCGCTATGATCTCGTCGGTGGTCATCGCGACATCACCCCGGCCGTGTAGTTGTTCGACCAGTCGACGGCCCCGTGTCGGGCCGGATGCGACCTTGCGCACGACGATCACATCGTCGGCGGCTTCGAAAACCACCTCGGTTCCCGCACCGATGCCGTAGGCATCACGGAGATCCTTGGGGATTCGTGACCTGGCCCTTTTCCGTGACTTGCATGATGCGATCATATGGTACGACTCCAACAAGTATGACTCTTACAAGTATGACTCGTACTCGCCTACGGGTAGTAGCCGGCGAACACGTTGATGGTCACCTCGCCATCGACCACCTCGATCGACCGAATGGTGAGGACGTCGGAGCCGCGACCGACCACACGTTGATCGTCGACGTAGGGGAAGACCTGTTGGAACAGCAGCGACGGACCAGCCGCAGGGGTGAACAGGACCGCACCTGCACTACCGGCTGCCGACTCGAATCCACCGACGGGGTTCGCCAGCACGTCGGCGATGATCGCATCCGGATCCTCACCGGCAGCGAGGCGCTCGGCGAACACCTCGGAGTATGCCTCGTCGACCTCGTCCACCAATGCGGCCATCTCGGATCCTGTTGCCTGCTCGACCGCCAGCGCCCCGAAGCCCTGCGGATCCTCACCCCAACCGGCAACGACGACCCGAACCGTGTCGTCGAGCGGGAGTGTCATCGTCCTCACCGCCGATCCGTCGATGCCCAGCTGGTCCGGGGCATATGCGCCGCCGGGGTCGTCACAACTGAACTCGGGGAGAACAGCACACTGTTCGAAGCGGAACACCTCGAGCTGCAATGGTGAGCCGCGATCGGTCGGCCAGCTCCCGCTGACCGGATAGTCACCGTCGACCAGCGGCTGGTCTTCCGGGCCAAACGGCGGGGACGGCACCCCGTGCCAGGTATCAGCGCAGCACGGAGGGAACACTTGGCCCGTCACCGATGCCAGGTCGATCTCAACCCAGGCCGGTGCGAGGGTCGTCGTGGGTGTCGTCACCATGGACGTCGTTGTCGCTGCCGTTGTCGAGGACGTCATCGTCGAGGACGTCGTCGTCGCAGTGGTCGCGGTGACCTCGACCGTCACATCGGGAGCTGTGGCCGGATCCGACGCACAGGCACCGAGCGCAACGATCAGAAGGGCGGAGCACAGCCGGCCGGGAAAACCGTGAACTCATCACTCCATCGTTGCCCGACGACAACCCGACGGCCAGGGTCCTGCGACCTCGTGTCAGCGGGTGTGGTGGCTGGTCCGGATGATGCAGGTCTGCTGGGCGGTGCCGAGGAGGCGCCCGTCCTGGCTCCAGAGGCGCAGCGAACCGTGACCGATCGAGCGGTGGAATCCTTCGGCGGTGATGTCGAGCAGGACCCACTCCGACGGCTCGGGATCGACGACGCGCAGGGTGTTGTCGATGCTCGTGCCTCCGGGCATCACACCGAGCGCGGCACACACGGCGAGGGGAATGATGTCGGCGACGAATGCCTGGGTCGCCGGGCTGCCGATCTCGTGGTCGGGGATCCGGCACCACATCGCCAACGGGCCGGCCTGCGGATCGTCGATCGCCTCGACGGCGATCCTGCCGGCAGCGAGACGGCGCTCGAGATGATCGAAGAACGTGCCGGCAAGGACCGCTGCGAAGGGCTCGGACATCGACGGGCAGTCCTCCGGAGGGGCAACCTCGGGCATGCGCAGGAAGTGGACGCCGTCACCGCTCGGCCGGTCGGTGTGGGCACACAGCGAGGTGAACATCGGTCTCCCACCGACGGAGGCCGACACCTGGGCCTGCGTGGTGGCGCGGCCGTGAGCGGGCATCGTCACCTCGAGCTCGACCACGTCGCCGGGCACGGGCGTGCCGATGAACTGCGTGGTGATCCATTGCAGCGGTCGCCCCGTCGCCCGCTCTGCCGCCTCGACCGAGGCAGCGATTCCCGAACCGCCGTAGAGGAATCCGAACGGCGTGCAGAGCCGGTTGTGGGCGGGCAGTCGAAACCGATGGGGATCGTCGGTCGGCTGGAGCTCGAGCAGGTCGAAGGCGGGGAGCACGAGCGAGACGTTCCCAGAGCAGACGGCGACGCTACAAATGAGCCGCAGGGTGAGACGCGGCTGGACGGGTCGGACCGCCGGGTCGCCTTCAGCGGAAGTCGCGGGACCTGACGTTCGCCGGCATGGGGAGGGGGGCGAGGTGGACGGCGACGATGTTGACGACGCCTTCGCTGCGTTCCAGACGGCCGCGGACCAGCATGGCCGGGGCTTCTCTGGCGACCTTGCGGAACCTCGCCCAGCATCCCTTCGACACCACCACGTTGATCAGGCCGGTCTCGTCCTCCAGGTTGAGGAACGTGACTCCCTGCGCGGTCATCGGCCGCTGCCGGTGGGTGACGACGCCGGCGACCTGCACGATCGAACCCGGTTCGGGATCGAACAACTGCGATGACGTGAGCACGCCCAGGCGGGTCAGTTCGTCGCGGACGAAGATCGTCGGGTGCCCATCGGGCGACACACCCGTCGCCCACAGATCGGCGACCGCCTCCTCCACCGGGGTCATTCCCGGCAGGCGCGGCGCCACGTCGCCGGTGATCACGCCCGGCAACCGCCCGGGGCGTGACTGTGCTGTTGCCCCGACGGTCCACAGGGCCATGCGCCGGTCGAGGCCGAAGCACTCGCCGAACAACCCGCCTGTCGCCATCGCCTCGAGCTGGGCCAGCGTCAACGACGGCACCCGCCGCACGAGGTCCTCGGTGTCGGTGAACGATCCGCCGGTCGTGCGCTCCGCCTCGATCTCCTCGGCCAGATCCGACCCGATCCCCCGCACCGACCCGATCCCCAGCCGGACCGCCACGCCGTTCTGCGATTCCTCACAGGGCTCCAACGTCGCCCCCGCGAGCGAGGCATCGAGGTCGGGTGTGTGCACGACCACGCCGTGGCGGCGGGCGTCGCGCACCAGCGTGTGCGGCGACCAGAACCCCATCGGCTGCGCGTTGAGCAGCGCCGCACAGAACGCCGCCGGCTCGTGGTACTTGATCCACGACGACGCATAGACGAGGTAGGCGAAGCTCACCGAATGCGACTCGGGGAAGCCGTAGTTGGCGAAGGCCTTCATCTTCATGAACAGCTCCTCGGCGATCTCGTCGGTGATCCCCCGCTCGGCCATGCCGGCGAACAATCGCTCCTTCAGCCGCTCCATGCGTGCCGCCGACCGCTTCGAGCCCATCGCCTGGCGCAGCTCGTCGGACTGCGCCGGCGTGAACCCGGCGACGTCGATCGCCATCTGCATCAGCTGCTCCTGGAACAGCGGAACCCCGAGCGTCTTTCCAAGTGAATTCTCCAGTAATGGATGCAGGTACGTGATCGGCTCGAGCCCGTTGCGACGCCGGATGTACGGATGCACCGAACCACCCTGGATCGGCCCCGGCCGGATCAGCGCCACCTCCACCACGAGGTCGTAGAACCGGCGCGGTTTGAGCCGCGGCAGCGTCGCCATCTGTGCCCGCGACTCGATCTGGAAGACCCCGACGGTGTCGGCCCGGCACAGCATCCCGTACACGTCGTCGTCCTGGGGGATCGTTGCCAGGTCGATCTCGTACCCACGATGCTCACGCACGAGGTCGACGGCGTGGTGCAACGCCGACAACATGCCGAGCCCGAGGAGATCGAACTTCACCAGGCCGGTGCGAGCACAGTCGTCCTTGTCCCACTGCAGTACCGAGCGCTGGTCCATCCGCGCCCACTCGACCGGGCAGACCTCGATCACCGGGCGGTCGCAGATCACCATGCCGCCGGAGTGGATCCCGAGGTGGCGCGGCGCGTCCTCGACCTCGAGGGCCAACTCCAACACGGGAGCGGGAATCGAACAATCGGGCTGTGCTGCGGTCGACGCCACGCCGCCCCATCCGTCGACCTGCTTGGACCACGCGTCCTGCTGGCCGGGCTCGAACCCGAGCGCCTTGGCCATGTCGCGCACCGCCGATCGGGCCCGGTACGTGATGACGTTGGCGACCTGGGCGGTGTGGTGGCGACCGTACCGCTCGTAGACGTACTGGATCACCTCTTCCCTTCTGCCGCTCTCGATGTCGACGTCGATGTCGGGCGGGCCGTCGCGCTCGGGCGACAGGAACCGCTCGAACAGCAACCCGAGCGACACCGCATCGGCCGCCGTGACGCCGATGGCGTAACAGACCGCAGAGTTCGCGGCGCTCCCCCGGCCCTGACAGAAGATGTCGGAGCGGCGGCAGAACTCGACGATGTCCCACACGATCAGGAAGTACCCGGCGAAGTCGAGCTGCTCGATGAGTGCCAGCTCGTGATCGATCGTCTTCCAGGCCCGTGCCCGCAACGACAGATCCTCCACCACACCGTTGGCCACCGAGGCGGCATGGACGGGGCGCTCGCCATAGCGACGTCGGGCACCCTCCTCGGTCACTCGACGCAGGAACTGCATCTCGGTCAGACCGTCGGGGCACGGGAACGGCGGCAGCTTCGGTGCCACGAGCGACAGGTCGAACGCGGCGGCTCTGCCGACCTCCGCCGCCCGCTCGACCACACCCGGGTACCGCCGGAACCGCCGGGCCTGTTCGGCGCCGGAGCGGAGATGGGCACCGGCCGCGCCAGGCAGCCAGGAATCGATCTGGTCGAGACTCCGCCGCGACCGGACAGCGGCGAGCGCCGTGGCGAGCCTGCGTTGCGCGGGGGTCGCGTAGTGGACGTTGTTGGTCGCCACGCACTCGACGCGTTCACGGTGGGCGATCTCGACGAGCGCGTCGTTGCGGGCCGAGTCGAGGGGATCGCCGTGGTCCCACAACTCCACCAGCACGCGATCCCGACCGAACGCGTCGACCAGCCGGAGCAACTCGCGACGCGCCGCAGCCGGGCCGTCGGCGACCAGTGCAGCCGGCACCGCTCCCTTCCGGCAACCGGTCAGCACCCAGGCGTGACCGGCGACGGTGTCGGCCACGTCGGCGAACGCGAACTGCGGGGCCCCCTTCTCCCCTGCGAGGTGGCCGGTACTGAGCACCCGTGACAGCCGGGCGTACCCGGTGGGGCCGTCGGCGAGCACGAGCAAGTGGGTTCCCGACGGATCGGGGGCGTGGGAGTCGGGCACCATGCCCGTATCGATCTGACGGTCGGTGTCGCGTTCGGACCTGGCAACCGAGCCGTGGTGCGCCGACAGCCCGATCTCGGTGCCGAACACCGTGGGCAGTCCAACCGCTCTGGCTGCCTCGGCGAAGCGCACCACCCCGTAGAAGCCGTCGTGGTCGGTGATCGCCAAGGCGTCGAGGCCGAGCCGGGCTGCCTCGGTGGCCAGTTCTTCGGGGTGCGATGCCCCGTCGAGGAACGAGAAGTTGGAGTGGCAGTGCAGCTCGGCGTACGGGGTCGTCGGCGAGTCGGCCGAACGTGTCAGATCGGGTGGCGCCTCGAATGGCTGGCGCTTTCGGCTCCACGCCGGACCGTCACCACCCGAGTTCCACGAGGGACTTCCCGGGGCGCGCCCGTCCCGACCGGTCGTCCGATCGGCCCGACGGTCGGTCCGACAGGGTCGCTTCGAGTTCGCTCCAGGACCAGGACGGGTTGTTGAACCCCATCCATCCAGTATCGAACACACGTTCGCATCTTCGCAACCCCACCCTCCCCCCACCCCCGAAATTCTCCTGCAGGTGCGCGCTCGAGCGCGCACTGCCATGAGAATTTCGGGGCGTTTGGGACCAAGGTCCCTGGCCGGGACGCTGTGGGAACAGCACGCTCACGACAGGTCTACCTACCGGTCGGTAGACACTCTTCCCGAACCCCCCGTTCCGAGGACCACATGCCATCAGCCGCCACCGAGACACCGACGACACCCACCGGGCTCAAGCCCGTACTCGACGTCATCCCGGCTCACTGTTACGAGCGATCGACCATTCGCGGCCTCGGACTGTTCCTTCGCGATGCCGTCATCTTCGCGCTGTCGGTCTGGGGGCTGCTCTCGACGAACCATCCACTGCTGCTCGTTCCGCTCTGGCTGCTCAGCGGCATGATGGTCGCCGGCCTGTTCGTCATCGGCCACGACGCCGCCCACGGTGCGCTGTTCGACTCGCCACGCCTCAACGCCGTCGTCGCCCGTCTGAGCATGCTGCCTTCGCTGCACGCCGTCGAGGTGTGGGTGTTCGGCCACAACCGCGTCCACCACGGCCACACCCTGCGCCAGGGCATGGACTTCGTGTGGCACCCGCTCACGGTCGAGCAGTACGCAGAACTCGGCCGGTTCGCCAGACTCCGCCACAAGCTCGAATGGGGCCCCTTCGGCTCCGGCGCGTACTACCTGCGCGAGGTGTGGTGGAACAAGATGGTGCGATTCACGCCACCGGCGCGTTGGGTTCGTCAGATGCGGCGCGACCAGGCATTCGTGGCGATGTACGCCGTCGGCACGCTGGCGCTCCTGGTCGCCGTCGGCGGAACCGGCGGTGTGTGGCAGTGGGCCAAGATCGTGGTGGTCCCGTTCCTGCTCTTCTGCCAGCTCATCGGTTGGGTCGTGCACGTCCATCACATCGCACCGGAGATCCGGTGGTGGCCGCGTCGCGAGTGGAACCGCTTCCGCGGTCAGGTCGAAGGCACCACCATCCTGTGGGGGCCACCGGGTTGGGAGTTCTTCTTCCACTGGATCATGGTCCACCTCCCCCACCACGTCGACATGCAGATTCCGTGCTATCGACTCCCCGAGGCCGCCCGGGAGATCGCCGCCGCATTCCCCGACGAGGTCGTCGAACGACCCATCCGGATCCGCGACTACCTCCGCTCGACGAAGGCGTGCAAGCTCCACGACTTCGAGACCGGCACGTGGCACACCTACCCCACCACCGGCTGACCTCGACCGAGCACCCCAATCCCGAAAAATGCCTGTGGGTGCGCGCTGAGCGCGCACTCCGAGGAGAATTTCGGGGTCTGGAGCTCCGGGTTTCTCGGGCTGGTCAGGGGGTCAGGGCGAGGAGGATGCCGCGCAGGCCGGGGTCGGCCCGGTCGATGGCGGCCTCCCATGTGAACCAGTCGATCTGCTGGCTCTCCCCGACCGGCGGGGCCGGGTCGGCGTCTCCGCCGTCGATGAGATAGCGCAGGTCGAGATGCGTGTGGCCACGCCCGCCGGCATGCACGTCGACATGCACCAGCTCCGGAACGCCGAACTCGTCGACGGGGCCCGCGAAGCGGACGTCGAGGCCGGTCTCCTCGCGACTCTCGCGCAGCGCCGCGTCCCACGGGGTCTCACCGGGATCGATGTGACCGCCCGGCTGCAGCCAGATGCCGAGCCGCTTGTGTTCGAGCAGCACCACTCCACGCGGTCCGACCACGATGCCTGATCCGGTCACGTGGACGACATCGACGTCCTGGTCGAGCGGAGCGTCCAGCCGATCGAATGCCGCCAGGAACGCCGCGACCGAGTCGACCTCACGCTGATCGACCGGCACCCTGGCAACAACGTCCGCCCGGATGCGCCGGAGGAGTTCGTCCTGCTGCTGCGACATGGCACCGGTGTAGCAGTCGCACGCACGAATGACACGCGTGTGATTTCTTTCGAGTTTCTTCTTGAGTTCGTCAGCTTTCTGCCGATACCACCACCAGCACACGAAGAGTGGCCTGACCTGGCCGACCGAACTGGCGGGACAACAACATGGACAACGACACCAACATCGCACCTCGCATCCTGATCGCAGTCGACGACCCCGATCTGCGTCGGACCAGCGTGGCAGGTCTGCGGGCAGCCGGCTTCAGCGTCAGCGCCCCGACCGATGGCGATGCGGCGATCATGCTGGCCGAGTCGTTCTCTCCCGACGTGTTGATCGTCTGCTCCCGCCTGCGCGCCCCTGATGGGCGTCCGCTCTACGAGCGTCTGCGCGAGTCCAGCGAGCAGTACCTGCTGTGCATCACCGACGAAGGCGCCCACCGCGCCCGTGCCGCCGTGCTCCACTCGGGTGCCGACGACGCCGTGTCGATGCCGGTGCTGCCCGAGGAACTCTCCGCGCGTTGTCACGCCCTCCTGCGCCGCCCCCGTCAGATGCAGAACCGTGTCGACAGCCCGTCCACCTCGGTACTGAACCTCGGCCCGCTGACCATCGACCTCGGCCGGCGCGAAGTCCGCATCGTCGACGAGGAAGTGGCGACCACCCGCATCGAGTTCTCGCTGCTCGAGCAGCTCTGCCGCCGACCGACCGAGGTCTGCACCCGCGAAGACCTCCTCGATGCCGTGTGGGGCCCGACGTGGGTCGGCGACAACCACGTCGTCGACGTCCATCTGTCGAACCTTCGCCGCAAGCTCGAGAAGGCCGGCCCCGACTACAAGGTGATCCACACCGTGCGTGGCGTGGGCTTCCGGTTGGCGAACGACGTGACGGACCAGTTCGAGATCTCGAACGCGTTCGACCTCGCTGCGGTCGGCTGACCCGACGTCGACTCGGCTCAGTCGTAGCGGGCACTGATCCACCATCGTCGGTGTTCGGCGACGACGAGATAGCCGTCGTGGTCGTCGGTGACCACCTGGAACCGGGCCAGGCGTCGATGACGTTCGGGTTCCCACCAACGCTCCTCGATCGGCCACGGACCCGCCCACGCGACGATCGGCCGTGACCTGCCGCGACGCCACCCCGACGAGTCGTCGCCCGTCAACAGTCGCAACATCGCCGGACGCGCCGACACCATCCCTCGACCGGTGACACGCACCACCTCGCCGTGTTCGTCGAGCACCTCGACCGGGTGAGGATCAGCGAACACCGTGGCCGGCGAGGGCGACGGGAGAGCGCCTGGCCACGGTCCCGTCGGCCCGCTCCCTGCCTTGGAGACAGCCCGCTGATCGAGGTCGACCATCGTGGCCGGCACCCATTCGTAACGGTCTGCCGGGAGACGCCCGCCTCGCCACACCGGAACGGTCACCGCATCCTGCGACGTGAGGGTGGACAATCGGGCGATCGCCCGTGCTGCGCGCCGGTCGGCTTCGGTCTGGCCGCCCCACAGGCCGAGTTGGCTGCCCTCGTCGGCACGCACCTCGTCGGGTGTCAGCCGAACCAGGGCGATGCCACCGGTCAGTTCCTGATCGCTCCCTCGCGGCAGGCCGATCCAGGCGTCGAGCTGCCAGCGGACCCGCTCGACCATCGCCGACGCCGTGAGCCCCGCCGACCGGTACCACGACCGTTCCGACCGTTCACCGTGCTCCGACTCCAACAGCACGACCAGGCGGGTGCAGACCCGGCCATCGGCAGCGAGCGAACCGGCCAGTTCGTCGGCCAACTGTTTGGCGACGAACACCACGGCGCTCGACTGCGCGGCGGGATCGTCGAGTACATGGTCGAGGCGCCGCTCGGGGGCGGGGTCGGTGGTGCTCGACGGACGGGTGTCGGCGCCCGATGCCAACCGGTGCGCATGCAGCCCGGCGTGACCGAACCGCCCGAGCACGTCGACGGCGCTCAGCGCGGCGAGGTCACCGAGGCGCCGCAGGCCGAGGCGGGCGAACAGTTCGATCAGTTCGGGATCGGACTCACCCAGTGTCTGCAGCCAGCCGAGCGGGAGTTCGGCGCAGAACGCCGGCGATCCTCCGGCCTCGACGATCACCGGATGACCCTGCCGCACGGCCAGCCGCGCGGCGATGCTCGATGCAAACCGCCCGTCGGCGATCCCCACACCGGGGACCCCCGCCGTGGTGCCGGATCCCCCGACCTCGACCGAGTGGTCGGCCAAACAGTCGGCCAGCCGGTGGGCCAGCTCGTCGGCCAGCACGGCGTCACCTCCGAAGTAGCGCGACGGCCCGAGCGCTCGCAGGGTGATCCATCCCGGTTCGACGACGTCGAGACGCGGCGAGATGTCGGCGACGGCACGGACCACCGGCTCGAACTCCCGAGCATCGCGATCGGCATCGTGGTCGATCAGGATGATGTGCGGACAGCGTCGCTGAGCCTGACGGCGACGTTGACCGACGACGACCCCCTCGGTCGCGGCAGCGGCGGTACGCGCCACGACCCTGTTCGCCGACATGACCGCGGCAGGAACTTCGGCGGGGAACCCCGCGGCTGCCACCGGCCAGTCGGGGAACCACACCGACACCATTCGTGGGGAGGTGTCCATGTGCTCGGTCGATGCTCGGTCCATGTGCTCGGTCGATCTCGGTCGATCTCGGTCGGTGCCGGTCAGGCCGAGATGGCGAGCTGGCAGCTGCGTTTCAGGAGACGCCGACCGGAGGCCTGGACCACCACGCGACGCTCACGGAGGTGTCCATGTCCGTCACCGAGCCCCGCCCACTGTGGCGCGTCGGTGTGGAGCACGCCGTCGCACGACATCGCTCCGGGGTCGCCCAGCACGATCGTGACCACGTCACGCTGACGCAGGCGCACGGTGAGTTTGCGGCTGCCGGCGGCCGACAACTCGCTCGGCACACGCACGAGCAACACATCGAAGCCGTCGGCGGCAGCGGCCACCACCTCGACCCAGCGTGCCGGGTCGCCGCCGGTACCGACGGCCACGACCCGCTCCAATGGCACACCGAGTTCACTGGCGGCATCGAGCCCGATCGTCGGCAGGTCGACCACGGCCATCCACGCCCCGGCGGTGATCGCGGCAGCGACCAGCGCGAGCGCCGTCGAGGTGGCCGCCGGGCCCTGACAGGCAACCGTCCGGCCCCGCACGAGCCCTCCCTCGGCGAACAATCCGGCGAGTTCGTCGCCCACCGGCATCGTGCGTTCGCGGGCCAGCACCACGGGTGCCACTCGTTCGGTCAGCGCAGCCAGATCGACAGCCAGTTCCATCGCGCCACCCTACCGAACACACGTTCGCTCCACCACCGGTCTTTCCGGACCCGACCCCGAAAGACCGGAGCCGGACAGACGTCAGCCGGACAGGGCGTGACGGGTGAGTACCTCGTCCATGTCGAGGCCGGTCGCGGCATAGGCGTCGGCGCCCAGCGTTCGGGCATGGTCGGCATCGACGACGGCCCGACCACCGACCACGATCAACACCGAGGGATCGGCGGCGCGAACGGCTGCACAGGCGTCGGCGAGCGATGCCAGATTGTCGGACGACATCGCCGACAATCCGACTGCCAGGAGATCAGGCGTTCGGGTGATCACATGAGCGAGCGACTCGCTCGGCACGTCGACGCCGAAATCCGACACCTCCCAACCCCGCAGACGCAGGAGATCGCCGAGCATCGCCACCGGCAGCGCGTGGAACTCCCCGGCCGGCGCGCCGAGCGCCACCACGCCGCGCGATCGGCCACGGCGACTGAATCGCGGACCGATCCGACCGATGATGCGCATCGCGATACCCGTCGCACGGTGCTCGATCGAGATGTCGAGTTCGCCCGCCGCCCATCGCTCACCGATCGCCACCATCGCCGGAGTCAGCACGTCGAGATAGATCTCGTCGAGCTCTGCCCCCGCCGCCATCGCCGCCTCGATCACGCTCCACGAGCCAGGAGCATCACCGGCGACCAGGCGCGACTCGAGCCGACTCGACCACGGTGCTCGACGGTTGCGCGGGCCACCCTTGCCGGACGGGCCGACCGTTGCCGCGGCGACCTTCGCATCCTCACGGAAGCGCTCGACCGCCGAACGCTGCACCTGCCAGACACCACCGGCCTTCGACGCCTCCATCACGCCGAGACGTACGTACCGGTACGCGGTCATGTAGTGGACGCCGAGCTCGTCGGCCGCTTCTTGGAGTGTGAGTACGGCGTCGGTCATCTGAGCCCCCGTTGGCGGCCCGACGCTAGAGGGACGACCCGGGTCGACGCCCAATCCTGCCCCGACAACATGGTGTCGAGCAGCGATCGGCTGACCGGGGTCAGCTGTTCTTCGCGTTCCAGCGCTCGCGTGCCGAACGGCTGCGATCGAGAAGATGGCCCGGCACCCGCTTCACGGCTTCCGACAGCTCGCCGGTCCCACCATCGCTGTCGCCGCTCGGTGCGGCAGTTGCAGCTTCCTCTGGTTGCACGTCGTCGAACGCCGGCGGCTCGACACCTGGCTTCCAGTACTGGTACAGGTCGCGCACCAGGTCGGACAGGCCTGCGGAATCGTGGCCCTTCGCCAGGTCGACGGTGATGATGTTGGCGTACACGTGAACCGCAGCGACCTGACCGGTGGCGAACATGCGCCGGGCCAGTTCGTCGGACGGGGTGCTGCCCCAGGCGTCGTCGACGGAGCTGAAGCGCTCGTGACCCATGCCGGACAGCGTGCGATTGATCTCGAAGCGGACGACTCCGCGTGACGAACTCGGCTTCTCGGTGACGGCGACCAGCTGACCCATGACTTCCCAAAGCTAGCGCCCCGGCCTGTCGCGCAACCCCATCCGTCGAGTCGGATCGAACCTCCGACGACCGACGCCGAGCGCGCCCACCGACCGGGATGCTGATTCAGGATCGCGTGAGTGCCGCGGCGAGCACGGCAGGGAATTCGTCGGGTGTTGCCGACATCACGGTCGCCCCCAGTGCGGCCAGTGCAGCGGCGTGGGCGTGATCGTGCGCCGGTGTCCCTTCGTCACTGAGTGCGAGCAGCACGACCACCTGAGCGCCGGCCCCGATGAGATCGTCGACCCGACGATGCATGAGTTCGGCGTTGCCGCCCTCGAACAGGTCGCTCACGAGGAACACCACGCTGTCGCGGGGTCGGTCGACGAGTTGCTGGCAGTACCCGAGCGCGTTCGCGATGTCGGTCCCGCCACCGAGTTGCACACCGAACAGGACCTCGACCGGATCGTGCAGGAAGGCGGTGAGATCGGTGACCGATGTGTCGAACACGATGAACGAGGTGCGCAGTGCAGGAATCTGCGCGAGGACCCCACCGAAGAGCGACGCGTACACGACGCTGTCGGCCATCGAACCGGACTGGTCGACGGCGATCACCACGTCGCGTGCCAGGCTTCGTTGGCGACGCCCGTGCCCGACGAGGCGTTCGGGCACGAGTGTGCGATGTTCGGGAATCCAGTGACGCAGGTTGGCCGAGATCGTCATCGGCCAGTCGATGTCGCCGGGGCGCGGTCGACGCGTCCGCGCCGACCGTGCGAGCGCGCCGCGCACGGCCTGGCGGGTCTGGTCGGTGAGACGCCGCTCGAGATCGTCGAGCACCTTGGCAATCACCTGGCGGGCGGTCGCCCTCGTCTCGTCGGGCAGGTGCCGGTTGAGTTCGACGAGGAGGGTGACGAGGTGGATGTCGGGTTCGAGGCCGTGGAGCAGTTCCGGTTCGAGGAGCAGCTGGCGCAGGTCGAGCCGCTCGATGGCGTCGCGCTGGAGGATCTGCACCACCGGCGTCGGGAAGTAGCGCCGGATGTCGCCGAGCCACCGCACGACACCCGGCTTCGAGCGGCCGAGCCCGCCGGATCGTCCGGCGCGCCGCCGCGATCCGTCCGGCACGCCTTCGTGATCGTCGCGGTCGTACAGGGCGCCGAGCGCTGCATCGATGCGGACATCGTCGCCCTGAAGACCGCCCGAGGATTCCCCGCCCGCTCCGGCATCCTCGCCACCGGACCCAGTGGATGATTCCCCCTCTGCAACGTCGTCGGTGGCAGGGCCGAGCAGCATCCGCCAGCGGCGGCGCCGCTCGGCGTTCGACACCCGGAGCGGTTCGGTCGTCATCCGACGCCGACCTCGGCGGGTCCCTCGACATGGCCGTCGACAGCCAGTCCCAGCATGTGGCGCACGGTGATCATCGCGGCGTCGGCTCGGCGCGGATCGACGTCGTCGCCGAAGCCGACGGCGTGTTCGACACCGACACCCATCAGCACTGCCATCAACTGTCGACGCTCGGCGGCCTCGAACGCGCCGAACGTGCGTCGCATCAGCACGATCACCGCATCGAACGCGTCACCCGGCAGCGACGACACCCAGCCGTCGAGCACTGCCAGCAGCTCGGCGTCGTGCACGAGCACCGACCCCGATCCGGCGAGGAAGCCCTCGACGAACGCCGCTCCCTTCGCAGGGGCGGTGCCACCCGACAGCGCTTGCGAGAGCCGCCGCTGGACGACATCGACGGACCACACCCCGGCGTCGTGCAGCAGGCGAGTCGCCCGGCCCTGGACGAGGCCGTGTCCGGCACCGGCCGTGAGGGCGACCAGGACCGACGGGAGCCCGGTGCGGCGAGCTGGATGGTCGAGGACCGCGAGCGCCGCCTGGAACGCGCTGAGCCGTTCGGCGGTCGTTGCCGCCGCGTCGTCGTCGAGCTGGCGGGATGCCGACGGCAGCCCGACGAGAATGCGCACGACGATGCCGTCGACGACGTGGCGGAGCGATTCGGCGTCGGTCCCGCGTACGTCGCCGTACCGCAGTGCTGATGCCAACGACGGAAGTGCGTCGAGCAGCTGGCCGACGTCGGGGTCGGTCGCCGCGAGATGAGCGAGGCGTCGCACAGCGGGCTCGACGGCGAGCGGGAGTTCGGCGAAGAGCGCCTGTTCGACCACACCGACGAGCTCGGCGATGCCCCCCGACGCGGCCGACCGCTCGACGAGACGGGCCGTGGCGGCGGCTTCGAGGGTGGTGCCGTAGCCCGCACGTTCGATCAGCCGGATCGACAGGTCGGGATCCCAGCGCACCTCCCACGTTTCGCGGAACGTGCCGGAGGAGCCCCGACCCTCCACCACGACACCCCATCCGATGCCGAGCGCGAGGAGGCGATGCAGGAGGTGCGACTTGCGTCGTCCGGTCGGAGCGCGGAGGTCGACCTCGACGGTTCGGGTTTCGGCGCTGACGGGGAGCCGAGCCGACTTCGCCAGCTTGGCGACGTCACGGGCGAGTGGCACCTGCGGCGCCGCGTCGGGGACCTCACCGATCGCGTCGCCGATGACCAGCTCGCGGCGCACGAGGTCGAGCCCGCCGGTCACTGCGTCGGCGGCGTCGAGCACCTCGGCGAGGCCGATGCGCGGTCGCCCTCGCATCGCGGCGAGGGAGGTCGCCAGGCGGGTGCCGGCGATCAATTCGTCGGGTGACGCAGCCCCGCCGCGGTCACGCACGAGTCGGGCAGCGTCGACGAAGAACCGAACCACACCGTCCTCGCCCGGATGGTCGAACACGTGGCGGTACCACCCAGGGCTGTCGACACCGGCGCCGTAGCCCGAGCGGGCGGTGAGGCGGCGATGCGTCCACGGCACCCAGGCAATGCCGATCTTCGACCTGGGGATGCCCCGAAGTGTGGCCGCATCGGTGGACGCGTTCGGCACGGCCGATGCCGTGACCTCGCCGTCGAGGTCGAGTGCGGGGACGTGCCAGGCGCCGCACACCACGGCGATCGTCTGATGACCCTCACGGCGTGCCGCCCTGATCGCCCTGCGCATGTGCGCCTCGCGTCGGAGTTCGAGTGGCGCGGCCACGTACCCCTGCCTGGCGGCGGCCATGGCGTCGGCGACGGCATCGAATGCCGGGGCGCCATCGCCACGGTGCTCGATGACGTCCTCCCACCAGCGTTCCGGGTCGGGGTCGCCCGCGGCCGCGGCGAGGTCACGGATCGGATCGGGCGGCGCGGCGACCTGAAACGCTGGGGTCTGACCCCAGCGTTTCAGGTCGTCGGTGAGGGTGATGGCGAGGGGGAGATCGATGGCGTGGACCGCGATGTCGTGGGCATTCGCCCAGGCGATCGCGTTCCACTCCGGGCTGAACGACGCGAGCGGCGCGAATGCGGCACGGGCCGGTTCGGCCACGACCCAGCCGAGGAGAGCGACCGGCGGCACCAGGTCGCCGTGGCCCACCCATCGCAGCCCCGCTTCGACATCGGCGGGGAGCTCCACGAGCACCACGTCGGGTTGCAGTTCGTCGAGCGCGCTCAACACCGAGCGCGCCGAGCCCGGGCCGTGGTGCCGGATGCCGAGCAGGTGCAGGCTCACGGACGCTCGCTCACACGTCGAGGCTGCGGCAGGCGTCGTAGAAGTCGCCCCACCCGGCACGGTCGCGCACCACCGCTTCGAGGTACTCGCGCCACGCCACCGTGTCGTGCAGCGGATCGCTGACGACGGCGCCGATGATGCCGGCCGCCACATCGGTGGGTCGGAGTTCGCCGTCGCCGAAGTGGGCGGCCAGGGCGAGGCCGTTGGTGACGACCGAGATCGCCTCGGCGGTCGACAGGGTGCCCGTCGGCACCTTCAGGCTGATCCGCTCGTCCTCGGTCAGACCCGAGCGCAACTCGCGGAACACGGTGACGACCCGGCGGATCTCGTCGGCCGCAGCGGGAACCGCGGGCAGTGCGAGCGCCACGCCGAGTTCGTCGACGCGGCGCCGCACGATGTCGATCTCCTCCTGGACGGTGGCCGGCAGCGGCAGCACGACGGTGTTGAACCGACGCCGCAGTGCGCTCGAGAGGTCGTTGACGCCGCGGTCGCGGTCGTTCGCCGTGGCGATGACGTTGAACCCACGGATCGCGGCGATCTCCGTGTCGAGCTCGGGGATCGGCAGCACCTTCTCGGACAGCACCGTGACGAGCGCGTCCTGCACCTCCGGAGGCATGCGGGTGAGTTCCTCGACGCGCACGATCGCGCCGCGTTCCATGCCCCGGTAGATCGGGCCGGGAACCAGTGCGGCGGTGCTCGGCCCCTCGGCAAGGAGCCGGGCGTAGTTCCACCCGTAGCGCAGGGTCTCCTCCGTGGTGCCCGCGGTGCCCTGCACGAGCAGCGTCGAGTCGCCGCTGATCGCCGCGGCAAGGTGTTCACTCACCCAGGTCTTGGCCGTTCCGGGCACGCCGAGCAGGAGCAGCGCACGGTCGGTGGCGAGCGTTGCCACCGCGATCTCGACGAGGCGCTGCTGGCCGACGTACTTGGGAGCGATGACCGTGCCGTCACTCAGTTCACCACCGAGGAGGTAGCGGACCACGGCCCAGGGCGACAGATGCCAGCCCGGGGGGCGCTCGCGGTCGTCGAGCGCAGCGAGCGCCGCGAGTTCGGTCGCGTACTGATCCTCGGCGTGCGGTCGCAGCACCTCGCCGGACGGCTGTTGCGGTGTGCTCATCGCCGACGACGTTACCCAGGGGCTGTCACAGCCTGCTCGCCGCCTGTTCCCGATGCCTTCCCAGAACTCAGCGTCAGCACATACATCGCAACTCGACATCGTCGCTGACACTGAACGCTTGAGCGGTCGAAGGCTCAACGAAGTTCGTCGAGCATGCGCCGGCGGGTGAGCGCCAGGTCGGCCAGCACCGACGCCAGGCCGTACCCCGACGAGGTCGCCGGAACGGCCGCGAGGGACGACTCGATCGCGGCAAGTGACTCCGGCGGGACCCGGGCGATCAGGTTCACCATGACGGCGCGGTGGGGTGCGCCGAGTCGAGCTCCGACGATCAGGTCGGTGAGCGTCGTGCCGATGTCCGTGGGAGCGCCCAGCAGGTCGATCAGGTCGGGCGGGATCGGGAGGTCGGGGAGCTCACCGAGCGCCTCGGGATCGACGGCGCCTCCCCTCGAGCGGGACTCGAGTTCGGGGAGGTGCGACACGAGCCAGGTGCCCAGCGGCCCGCAGGCGACCTCGGCACACGCTCGGCGAACCGGATCGGACCGGTGCCGCCACAGCACAGCGGGGACGAGCTCGGGTGCGACACGCCACCCGTTCGTGATGAGCGTGAGCATCCATTCGTCCTCGAGCACGGGCCACGACGATCGT
The DNA here is from genome assembly GCA_963829585.1 of Ilumatobacteraceae bacterium. Taxonomy (GTDB): domain Bacteria; phylum Actinomycetota; class Acidimicrobiia; order Acidimicrobiales; family Ilumatobacteraceae; genus Sva-07. The sequence goes on from CAWHJD010000016.1 coordinate 239,636, forward strand.
GACGTGATGCCACCGCTCGACCGCAGCCGGCACGCACTCCGGACGATCGTCGGAGGTCGGCCCGGCGAGTCGATCGACGGGCGGGCCCGGGAGCACGCCGGCGCGTCGCACCGCGGTGCACGCAGCGACCTGGGCGAGCATCCGCTCGGACGGCGTCGAACGCAGGGTGTCGGCGACCAGGTCGTCGAACGGCCCCGACGGAGGATCACGACGGTCCGTGCCGAGCATCGCCGTCGTCACCAGCTCCCGCCAGTGCTCCGCCATCGTCATGCGGCGCTCCACCCCTCCCCCTCACCCTCACCCAACCGTTTGCGTGACACTTCCGTCGGGACGGCCCAACAGAACTGCAACGCAAACCGGATTCTGGCGGGGGTGGGCGGGGTCACGCGGGCGGCGGGCGGGGTCATGCGGCGCTCACGAAGGAATCGTCGGCTCTCGGGCCGATGTCGATCGAACGGTCGGACAGGTGGATCGCGAGCGGGACGACGCCGTGCGGTGTCCACTCGACCGTCACGTCGACGAGGTCGCCGGCGGAGAGCGCGAGCAGCGGTGCGATGGAACCACCCGCGAGGAGGGGAAGGCTGCCCGTGTCGTCGGTGAGCAGCCAGCCCGAACCCGAACGGGTCACCGCCGCGCGCACGGTTGCCGGGACCCGATCGAGCCATGGCTCGGCGGCGAGCATCGAACCGATCTCGTCGCACGCGCCCGCCACGCCGACCGCCGGCGGGCGGGCAGGGCCGAGCGCGTCGGCGTAACGGTGCCCGACGAGCGCTCGGAGTGCCGGGCCGGGGTACCGATGGAGGTCGGCGTGCACCGATGTTCCGACCACCAGCGACGTGTCGAGGCTCTGGCGGTACGCAGCGAACGACAGCACCAGCGCCCAACGGCCCGAGTTGGCCCCGCGCAACCAGTGGCGTCGCACCTCGATGCGATCCTCGCGGGTGTCACTGCGGCCGGCGATGACCCATTCGTCGGTGTCGGGCACACCGCCGAGGACGTCCGCCTGGCGAACCTGCCAACCGACGGTGGTGGCGACGGCATCGGCGAGCGGACCCGGCAGCGATCCCATACGGCGGGCGGCCTGCGACAGCAGGTGGAGCATGCCGAGTTCCGCGAGCACCTCACCGTGCCAGTCGGGCGAGGCGCCGACGAGACCGGCCAGCCGTCGGACCCGGTTGGCCAGGCTGCCGGCCTGTGCGTCGACGAGCCGGGCGGCGAGTTCGTCCCAGGTGCCGTAGCGGGCGAGGGCCGGGTCCGCGAGACCGGTGCGCATGCGGTCGTCGAGCCACCGATCGAGTTCAGCGAGCCCGGCGTACATCCGCTCCACGCGCTCGTCACGACCCCGATCGCGGTCCGGGGCGACGGCATCGTCCGAGCCGGGCGCGGTGTCCGAGATCTCGTCGGCAGGTGTCTGGTCGGCAGGTGCCTCGTCGCCGGTCGGTGTCGGTTCGGTGGGGGTCGGTCGCGGGGTGGTGTCGGACACCTGACGCGTGACGGGCTGGCGCGATGCCAGCCAAGCCTCGACGGCGGGTGGCGCGACGGTCTCGGCGATCTGCCCGTTCACCCACAGCATCAGGAGAGCGAGCGCGTGTTTGCACGGCCGTCGACGGCTCGGGCACGTGCACGAGAATCCGACACCGATGTGATCGACCATCGTGTCGTACGGCTCGGTGCCACTCCCCCTGCACACACCCCACACCGCACGCTCGTCGGCGCCGAGCGAACCCCATCGGCTCGACGACACCAGTGGCCGGGCCGCGGTCATCGCCGCCGGCGTCGGGGCGATCGCCTCGACCTGCTCCGCCGACCAGCGAGTCACGTGAACGAGACGGACCCGACCGACACCGCAACCGCAACGGCGGTCGGCGCATCGACGGCATCGGCAGCCGACTTGGCGTGGTAGCTCGACCGGGTGAGCGGACTCGCCTCGACATGACCGACGCCGAACGCTTCACCGATCGTCTTCCACCGTGCGAACTCGGCGGGCTCGGCGTACCGGGCGATCGGGAGATGGTGCGAGGTCGGGCGGAGGTACTGGCCGATCGTCACGATGTCGACACCGAGGTCGGCCAGGTCGGCGAGGCACCCGACGATCTCGTCGTCGGTCTCGCCGAGGCCGACCATGAACCCGGTCTTGGTGGTGAGCCCGGCCGCCTTCGCCCTCGCGAGGACCGACAGCGACCGGGCGTATCCGGCGGACGGGCGAACGGCGCGCTGCAGGCGGGCCACGGTCTCGACGTTGTGGTTCAGCACGTCCGGCCGGACCCGGAAGAGCACGTCGAGCGCGGCGTCGTCGCCCTTGGCGTCGGAGATCAGGGTCTCGACCCTGGTGCCGGGACGGCGCTCGCGTATTGCCTCGACGCAGGCGGCGACATGCGCCATCCCGCCGTCGGCGAGATCGTCGCGGGCGACCATCGTGAGCACGGCGTGGTCGAGTGCCATGCGATCGATCGCCTCGGCGACGCGTGCAGGTTCGTCGGCCGCCGGCTCGAGCGGCTTGCTCGTGTCGACGAGGCAGAACCCGCAGGCCCGGGTGCACCGCTCACCGAGCACCATGAACGTGGCGGTGCCGTCGGCCCAGCAGTCGGACAGGTTCGGACACCCGGCGTCCTCGCACACGGTGACGAGGCCGAGCTCGCGAATCGTCTTGCGCAAGGTCGTGACGCCCTCGCCGAGTTCGACCTTCGGTCGCAGCCACTCGGGCTTGCGGGTCTCGATCGACAATCCCGCCGTCACGCCGGCCGCTTCGAGCCGAGCCGTTGCCCGGTCGGACACCAACCTGACCTGCTCGCCCGGACCCTCGCCCCGCGAGAACGCCGACAGATCGCGACCGTCGGCGGCGTGCTTCCATGCCACGTCCTGGCGTTCGATCGCGCCGTGCGCCCAACGATCCGCCGCCAAGCGTGCGATCACGTCGACCACCTCGCGCATCGACACGTCGACGCCCTCCTCCGCCAGCGACGTGACAGGCCTGTCGGCGATGCCACAGGGCACGATGTGCTCGCGCAGGTAGGTCATGTCGGTGGTGACATTGAGCGCGAACCCGTGCATGGTGCGTCCGTGCGACAAGCGCACCCCGATGGCGCAGATCTTGCGTGGCTCCGGGCTGTCGGCGTCGAGCCACACGCCGGCGAACCCGTCGAGCCGACCGGCGTTGGGCAGCCCCAGTTCGGCGAGCGCGTCGATGATCAGGCCCTCGACGTTGCAGACGTGCGCCGACGCGCCGAGCCGATTGCCGACGTTGACGATCGGGTACCCGACGAGCTGGCCGGGCCCGTGGTACGTGATGTCGCCACCGCGCTTCACGGCGACGAGTTCCGCCCCGACCGCCGCCGGCTCGCAGCGCAGGTTGGTCGACAGGTCGGACCGGCTGCCGTGGGTGAACACGTGTGGATGTTCGAGCAGCAACAGGTGTTGTCCACCGCCGTGCTCGAACAACGAGGTCTGGACCGCAAGTGCCTCGCGATACGGCACTCGGCCCAACCAGCGGACCCGGAGCGGATCGGACACGGAGCGGATCGATCACGGTTGCGGGCGAACTCGTCAGAGTTCGGTCGACCAGTCCTTCGTCTCGAGGATCTCCTTGACCCGCTTGAGGAACCCTGCGGCGTAGGCGCCGTCGAAGGCCCGGTGATCCCAGCTCATGGCCAGGTTGCCGACCGGGTGGATGGCGATGGCCTCGCCACCGTCGGGGCCGATGGCGACGACGGGCTTGCGGATGATCGCGTCGGTCGAGATGATCGCCACCTGCGGCTGGTTGATGATCGGCATGGTGAGCACCGAGCCGGCCGAGCCGTTGTTCGTGAGCGTGAACGTGCCACCCGAGATCTCGTCGGGGCTGAGCTTGCGGGTGCGGGCCCGATCGGCGAGGTCGGAGATCTCACCGGCGATGGCCGCGAGGCGCTTCGTCTCGGCGTCACGGATGACGGGGGCCAGGAGACCCTCGTAGTCGAGATCGACGGCGATGCCGAGGTCGATGTAGTTGTGGATGACGAGGTCGTTCGCTCCCACGCTCGCATTGAGGTGCGGGAACTCACCCAGACCGTCGATGACGGCGCGGGCGATGAACGGCAGGTAGGTGAGTCCGAAGCCGTGCGTCGACTTCCACTCGTTCTTCACCTTGTTGCGGATGACGTCGACGTTGGCGAAATCGACCTCGACCACGCTGAATGCGTGCGGGCTCGTGGCCTTGCTCATCACCATGTGATCGCCGGTCAGGCGGCGGATCTTCGACAACGCGAGCGTGGTGTCACGGGGGCCTGCGCTGACCGGAACCGCAGCAGGGGCCACCGTGGGCGCGGCAGCCGGGGCGGGTGCAGCTAGCCGGCGCGGGAGCCGGAGCGGGCGGGCGCGGAGCGTCGGGGCCGGAGCGGGCGCGGCGGCCGGCGCCGGCGTTGCCGCCTGAGCCGGAGCGGGCGCGGCAGCCGGTGCGCCTCCGGCGGCGTCGAGATGATCGAGCACGTCGTCGCGGGTGATCCGGCCGCCGGGGCCGGTGCCGACGATCGCGTCGGGATCGAGACCGTTGTCGTTGACCAGCCGACGGACCACGGGCGAGAGGAGACGGTTGTCACCGGCCGCGGCCGCTGATGGCGCCGCCGGGGCGGGAGGTGGCGTTGGCGGCGCGGGTGGTGGCGGCGGTACCTGCTCGACGGGGGCGGGCGCCGACACCGGTTCGGGTTCGGGAGCCGGTGCCGCTTGGGGAGCCGGTTCCGCTGCGGGTGCCGGGGCTTCCTCCGGAGCGGGTGCCGCTGCGGGTGCCGGGGCTGCTTCGGGTGCCGGGGCGGCGGGGGCGGCACTGTCGGCATCGCCGACGACGGCGATCACGGTGCCGACGTCGACGGTGTCGCCTTCTTGCACACGGATCTCGGTGAGCACACCGGACACGGGCGACGGGACTTCGGTGTCGACCTTGTCGGTCGACACCTCGAACAACGGCTCGTCGGCTGCGACGGTGTCGCCGACGTTCTTGAACCACTGCGTGATGGTGCCCTCGGTGACGGTTTCACCGAGCTGTGGGAGCGTGACGTCTGCCATTGGATGTGATCCTTCGATGGGTCGTGATCGGGTTCGGTGTCGGCGAGTCAGCCGTTGAAGTTGCGACCGGTGAGCGACATGACGGTCTCGCCGAAGAGTTCGGAAAGGCTCGGGTGGGGTTGGAGGAATTCGGCGATGTCGTCAACAGTGGCTTCCCAGTTGACGGCGAGATAACCGCCGCTGAGCTGTTCGGTGACCCAGGGCCCCACCATGTGAACCCCGAGCACCTGGCCGGCCGAGCCGTCGGCGTTGCGCTTGGCGATGACCTTCACGAGGCCCTCGGTCTCGCCCACGATCTGGGCACGGCTGTTGAACTTGAAGGGATGCTTGGCGACCACCACGTCGTAACCGGCTGCCCTCGCCTGCTCCTCGTCGGGCCCCGCCCACGCCACTTCGGGATGGCAGTAGATCGCCCACGGCACCCGGTCGTACATCACCGGCATCGGCGACTCGCCGAGCATGTGCTTGATCACCAGGATCGCCTCGGCGTACGCGACGTGGGCGAGCTGCGGTGTGGCGATGAGATCGCCGACGGCGTACACGCCCGGCTCGGCGGTCTGGCAGTACTCGTCGACCACGACGAAGCCCCGCTCGTCGACCACGACGCCGGTTCCCTGCAGACCCAGATGATCGGCGAACGGGCGACGGCCGACCGACACGACGACGGCATCGACCTCGACCGACTCGTCGTCACCGAAGGCCACCGTGGTGCCCCCCGTTGCATTCGGTGTGTGGCCCTTGACCATCACGCCCGTGCGGATCGCGATCTTCTTCTTCTTGAACGACTTCTCCACGACCTTGGCGAGGTCGGCGTCGAGGCCGGGCAGGATCTTCGGAAGTCCCTCGAGGATCGTGACCTCACTGCCGAGGTCGGCGAACGTCGACGCGAACTCACAGCCGATGGCACCGCCACCGATCACCACCACGCGAGCCGGGAGCACGTCGAGATCGAGCACCTCGTCGCTCGTCATGATCGGCCCGCCGCGCTCGAAGCCGGGAATCAACCGGGGGACGGATCCCGCAGCGAGGAGCACGGCATCGCCGGTGATCGTCGCGGAGGAGCCGTCGGTCATCGCGACGCTCACGGTGCGATCCGCGCCGAGCGATCCGATACCGCTGAACACCTCGACCTTGCGGCCCTTGCACATCGCGGCGATGCCCTTGACGAGGCCGTCGACGATGCCCTGCTTGCGTTGCTGGGTGCGGGCGAAGTTCACGCTCGGCGTGCCACCACCCTCGATGCCGAAGTCGGCGGCATGGTCGACGTGGCGCTTCACCGCAGCGGTCTCGAGGAACGCCTTCGCGGGAATGCAGCCACGATTGAGACAGGTTCCGCCGAGTGCATCCATCTCGACGAGCGCGACGTTCAAGCCCGCCGATGCGCCGTACAGCGCCGCCGAATAGCCGCCGGGGCCGCCACCAATCACCACCAGGTCAAAATGGTCACTCACCGTGCTCACCGTAGCGCCGGATTGCCGGGTCGTCATCGGGTTGTTGTCCCATCGGCACCCGGTTCACGACGTCGCGAGCACCCAGTTGCGCTGTTCGTCGCCGCGCCGCAACACCAGGACACGACTCGATCCGTCGGCTCCGCTCACGTCGAACTCGATCCGGCAGCGTCGGAGGTCGACGGTGATCTCGACGCACCGCCCCTCGGCCGGCGCCGTGATCGGGTCGAGGCGGCGGTCGCCCGTGATCAAGCGGAAGCTGTCGATGCCGTCGGTGTCGTCGACCCCGCCGATCTCCACGTCGATCGCCAGCAGCGCCGCGCTCTCGGTCTTGTCGAGCACCGTGAGTTCGACGTCACCGACACTGACCGGTTCGCCGATCAGGGCCGGTTCCACCGCCGCGCTCTCGGTGGAGAGTTGGAACAGAAAGACGCCACCGGCGAGCAGGATTGCCAGGCCGACGCCGACCGAGAGCAGCAACAGGGTGCGCGTCTTCATCGCAGATGGAGCCTACGAGAACGTTTCGGAAACGTCGGGAGCACGTCGCTGCATTCGCCCGACGGGCTCGCTACCTTCACCGGCGTGACGTATCGCCATCGACTACAGCGCGCCGCGGCGATCGCCGCTGTCGGTTTGCTGGCCGCCGCATGCACATCCGGCGCCGACGACGCCTCGACGGCACCACCCGCGGCGTCGCAGCCCGACCAGCCGGCGACGTCGAACGACTCCACTGCAGCCACCACTGCGCCGACCACGCCGGATGCAGACGCCCCGACGGCCGCACCAGTGGCGGTGCCCGAGGCGCTGCAGTTCACCGCTCCCCTGGTGGGCGGCGGCGAGTTCGCCGGCGCCGACTACGCCGGCAAGCCGACGGTGTTCTGGTTCTGGGCTCCCACTTGAAGCACCTGCAACAGTGAAGCCCCCTCGGTCGAGGAGGCAGCCCAACAGTTCGGTGATGCCGTCAACTTCGTCGGCGTCGCCTGGACCGGTGACGACGACTCGTTCCAGGGGTTCATCGACAAGCACGGCTTGACGTTCCCGCAGATCAGCGACGACCCGGGCGACGTGTTCGATCGGTTCGGGGTCCCCTATCAGCCGGCATTCGTCATCGTGAAGACCGACGGTTCGACCGAATCGGTCGCCGGAGCCGTCGACGCCGAACTGCTCGCCCAGATCATCACCGAAGCCGGCTGACCACCCCACCCCGGTGCGCTCATGCTGTGAGCGATGCACGCAGCAGCCGCGCAAATCGCTCACAGCACCCGGCCCGTGCGCTCATGCTGTGAGCGATGCACGCAGGGGGCGCGCATATCGCTCACAGCGAGGCTGCGTGAGGGAGGGGTGGCGACGCCCTCCTACGCTCTGGGTCATGCGCGTCGCCATCACCGGATCCACCGGCCTCATCGGGTCGGCCCTGACACCTCACCTCGAGTCGCTCGGCCACGAGGTGATCCGCGTCGTTCGCAACAACCCGACCGGGACCGACATCGTCTGGTCGCCGGCCGAGTGCCGCATCGACACGCACGCTCTCGACGGCGTGGACGCCGTGGTGCACCTCGCCGGCGCAGGCATCGGCGACAAGCGCTGGACCGACGACTACAAGCGCGAACTCCTCGAGAGCCGCACGAGGGGAACCACGCTCATCTCCGAGGCGATCGCCGCGGCCGAGGACGGCCCCACGGTGCTGCTGTCCGGATCGGCGATCGGCATCTACGGCGCACGCGGCGACGAGGAACTCGACGAGACGTCAGCGGTCGGCGACGGATTCCTGGCCGACATCTGCGTGCAGTGGGAGCGGGCGACCGGGATGGCCGAAGCAGCGGGAGCCCGGGTCGTGCACCTGCGTACGGGCATCGTGCTCTCGGCGAAGGGCGGCGCGCTCAAGAAGCAGCTCCCGCTCTTCAAGCTCGGCCTCGGCGGCAAGATGGGCGACGGCGACCAGTGGCAGAGTTGGATCTCGATCCACGACGAGGTCGCGGCGATCACGCACCTGCTCACGGCCGACACGGCGGGCGCCGTGAACCTCACCGCCCCGAACCCGGTCACCAACCTCGAGTTCACCAAGACGCTCGGCGAGGTACTGCACCGCCCGACATTCGTACCGATCCCGAAGTTCGGCCCGAAACTCCTCCTCGGCGGTGAACTCGTCGACAACCTGTTGTTCTCCGGCCAGAAGGTCCTTCCCCGCGTCCTCGACGCCGACGACGGCTTCACGTTCCGGCACCCCGACCTCGCCACGGCGCTGCGAGCGCTGCTCGCAACGTGACGCGTCCCGACGAGCCGGTCGCCGTCGTCGGCGCTGGACTGGCGGGACTGTCGTGCGCCGTCGCCCTCCACGAGGCCGGCGTGCCGGTGCAGGTCTTCGAGGCGGGTGACGGCGTCGGCGGCCGCGTGCGCAGCGATCACGTCGACGGGTTCACGCTCGACCGCGGCTTCCAGGTGGCGCTCACCGCCTATCCCGAGATGCATCGCCAGCTCGACATGGCCGCCCTCGACCTGCAGGCCTTCGATCCGGGGGCGCTGGTGTGGCGCAACGGTCGCGGCGCCGTCGTCGGTGACCCGTTCCGGCGGCCCTCGACCACGCTGTCGACAGCGACGGCGCCGATCGGCTCGGTGTTCGACAAGGCCCGTATCGGGCTCCTGCGTCATCGGCTCCGCAGCGTCCATCCGGTCCGGCTGCTCCAGGGCCCCGACGGATCCACCCGTGACGCGCTCACCGCTGCCGGCTTCTCCGACACGATCATCGAACGCTTCTTCCGCCCATTGGTGGGTGGCATCCAGCTCGACCCGGAGCTGGCCGACAGCCGGCGCATGTTCGACATCATCTTCCGGATGCTCGCCGACGGTGACTCTGCTGTCCCGGCTGCCGGCATGCAGGCGATCCCCGATCAGCTCGCTGCGAAGTTGCCGCCGGGCGCAATCCACCTCGGAGCACGCGTGACCTCGACCTCGGCGACCTCGGTCATGCTCGCCGACGGCAACGAGTTCCGGGCCGCCGCAGTCGTCGTCGCCACCGAGGGTCCGACGGCCGCCCGCCTGCTGGGCATCGCCGACGTCGAGTCGAAGTCGGTGGGCGCCGTCTGCTTCGCCGCTCCCGAAGCGCCGATCGACTCGAAGCTCGTGGTGCTCGACGGCACCGGACGCGGCCCGGTGTTGAACGTCGCGGTCATGAGCAACGTGGCACCGACCTACGCCCCGCCCGGACGCCACCTGGTCGTCGCCGCGATGCCCGGACACCTCGGCGAGAACATCGAGCGCGACGCTCGGGCGCAACTCCGTGGCTGGTGGGGTTCCGCCGTCGATGGATGGGAGCACCTGCGGACGTACCGGATCGCCCACGGCCAACCCCGTCAACGCGCACCGTTCGATCCCAAGCGGTCGGTGCACCTCGGCGACGGTCGGTTCGTGTGCGGCGACCACCGCGACACGGCCTCGATCCAGGGGGCCATGTTCTCGGGCCGTCGCTGCGGTCTGGCAGTGGCGGCCACGATCGGTCACACTGTTGACCATGGCTGAGGAGAACGACGAACGCACGACGGTCTCGAGCGACGAGCGAGTCGAGCGGGGCATCCGGTTCGTCGCCGCCGAGCCGCAGGCGATCTTCGACCTGCTCGCCGACCCCACACAGCATGCGCTGATCGACGGTTCCGGCACGGTCAGAGCCGCCACCGGCGACAACCCCGAGCGTCTCTCGCTCGGCGCGAAGTTCTCCATGTCGATGAAGAAGGGCATGCCGTACAAGATCACCAACGAGGTCGTCGAGTTCGACGAACCCAACGTGATCGCGTGGCGCCACATGGGTCACCACGTCTGGCGGTACCGGCTGCGTCCCGTCGACGGCGGCACCGAGGTGACCGAGGAGTTCGACTGGGGCGTGGCGCGGCTCCCGTCGGCACTGAAACTGACCGGCGTCACCAAGAAGAATGCACAGGCGATCGAGGCCACTCTCGACCGGCTGGCCGCTCACTTCGCCGACGGCTGATCGACGCCCATCCATCGGGGACTGACAGTCAGGACCTTTGACCCTCACAACAATTGCGGGGTCCGGATAGCTTGGGTGTCATGGCAGCGGCATGGTTGAATCCCGCCGAGATGGCCGCGTGGCGGATCTACATCGAAACCTACGGCGACCTGGTCGCCGCGATCGAGCATGATCTCGCCGAGCACGGACTGACGCTCGGCGACTACCAGGTCCTCGTGTACCTGTCGGAGGCCGACGACCAGTCGATGCGCATGTGCGACCTCGCCGATCGACTCCAGTTGTCGCCGAGCGGTCTGACCCGACGGCTCGACGGTCTCGTGTCGGCGGGACTGGTGACGCGCGAGCCGTCGACACACGACCGCCGGGTGATGAAGGCGCAGCTCACCGAAGCCGGCTTCGAGGCGCTCCGACAGGCGGCGCCGCATCACGTCGACAGTGTGCGCCGCCACATCTTCGACCATCTCGACGACAGCCAGGTCGAGGCCATGGCATCGATCTTCGCCGCGATCAGCGCGGGGTTGTCCGAGTGACCGTCCTGCCGCGGGGTTTCCGCAGCCACGTCGCAAACGTCGGGGTCAAGGACGACACCGACGACTTCGTGGTGATCGCCGCCGACGTGGCCGTCCCCACCGCTGCGGTGTTCACCAAGAGTCGGTTCGCCGGACCCAGCGTCACGTTGAGCCGGGCCAACGTCGCCGATGGAACGGCGCGGGCGGTGGTCGTGATCTCCAAGAACGCGAACGTGGCGACTGGTCGGCAGGGCCACGACGACGCGCTCGAGGTCGCCCGTTCGGTCGCTGCCCGCCTCGGGTGCGAACCCACCGACGTGGTCGTCACGTCGACGGGTGTCATCGGTCGTCGCTATCCGATCGATCGGATCCGCGCCGGGATCGCAGCACTGCCGAGCGAACTGACATCCGACGACGCCGATCGCCCGGCCCGCGGGATGATGACCACGGACACGGTGCCCAAGCTCGCCGAGGCCACCATTGCGGCCAGCAATGCCCGTGTCGTCGGCATGGCCAAGGGTGTCGGCATGATCGAGCCCGACATGGCGACGCACATCTCGTTGCTGTTCACCGATGCCGAACTCTCGACGACCGACCTCGACGCCGCCTTCCGGCGTGTGGTCGATCGGACGTTCAACTGCGTGAGCGTCGACACCGACACGTCGACGAGTGATTCGTCGGTGATCATGGCGTCGGGGGCCGCCGGCCCGGTCGCGCTCGACGCGTTCGAGGCGGCCCTGTACGAGGTGGCGCTCGATCTGACCAAGCAGATCGCCCGCGACGGCGAGGGCGCCCATTCGCTGATCGAGGTGTGCGTCGACGCAGCCCGCGATGGCGCTCAGGCGAAGCGGGTGGCCAAGGCGATCGTCAACTCACCGCTGGTGAAGACCGCGGTGCACGGCGGCGATCCGAACTGGGGCCGGGTGGCGATGGCGATCGGCAAGTGCAGCGACGACACCGACATCGACCAGGACACCGTGGTGATCCGTTTCGGCGACACCGAGGTGTACCCGCGTCTCCTCGACGATCGAGGCCCTGGCCGGCCTGTCGGACTACATGCGCAGCCCCGACGTGCGGATCCACGTGTCGCTGCACACCGGCGACGAAACAGCAACCGTCTGGGGATGCGACCTCAGCGACGACTACGTCCGATTCAACGCCGACTACACGACCTGAACGGCCGCTCGATCGCGGCTGTTCAGCTCGCCCACCATCGGGTTCCGAAGGGGCGGTGGGTGGTCGAGTGCAAGGCGCGAGGCGAGGACGCTGCCTCAGGGCAGCGACGAGCTCTCGCAACGCAGCAATCGGGCCGCCCAACGTCACTTCGGGGGCATGCGGATGCCGCCGTCGACCCGAATGGTCTCGGCGTTCATGTAGCTGTTGGTGACGCACTCGACCACCATCGAGGCGAGCTGTTCCGGATCGCCGAGGCGCTTCGGGAAGAGCACGCCCTTCTGCAGGTTCTCCTTGAACGCCTCGCTGCCTTCGCCCTCGCCGTAGATCGGGGTGTCGATCAGCCCGGGGGCGACGGTGTTGACGCGGATGCCGACGGCCGACAGGTCGCGGGCGACCGGGAGGGTCATGCCGACGACGCCGCCCTTCGATGCGGAGTAGCTGGCCTGGCCGATCTGGCCGTCGAACGCTGCGACGGAGGCGATGTTGACGATCGCGCCACGCTCGCCGTACTCGAGCGGCTCGGTGGTGCTCATCGCCGTGGCGGCGACGCGGATGCAGTCGAAGGTGCCGATCAGGTTGATGGCGACGACCTTCTTGAAGGCGTCGAGGTTGGCCGCCGACTCGAGGGTGCCGTCCTTGCCGATCGTGCGCTGCGCCCAGCCGATGCCGGCGGAGTTGACGAGCACGCGAACCGGGCCCATCGACTTGGCCATCTCGACGGCGTTGACGATGTCGTCGGTGTTGGTGACGTCGACCTTGCAGAACGCGCCGCCGATCTCGTCGGCGAGCGCCCGGCCCTTGTCCTCCTGCAGGTCGGCGATGACCACTTTGGCCCCGAGGGCGGCGAGCATGCGTGCCGACGCGGCTCCGATTCCCGAGGCTCCACCTGTGACGATTGCGCTTGCTCCAGAAATGTCCATGGGTCGCAAACCTATTCGCCCGAGGGTCGAACCGAGGAATCCGCTCGGTTGGTTTCGCCGGTTTACCCTATGGGAGCAGGCCCGATGGCATTTCGGGTGTCGACGAGGCGCTTGGGCACGTTGCCGTCGAACGACGCCGCGTCACCGCCGGTGAACCATCCCGCGATGTCGACGATCAAGTGGGAGTTGACGCTCGAGTACACGCACACCGAGCCGTCGGTGCCGACGGGAGCGATCACGCCGTTGGCAACGGTGCCGCCCGGGCCGAAGTTGACGTTGGATGCTTCCGGGCGCTCGGTGCCGCACGGCCAGACCGTGGCGTACCCGGCCGCCTGCGTCTGCGCCATCGTGATGTTCAGCGCAACGGCCGACGCATCGGCCGGTACCTGCTGGGCTGCACCGTTCACCGTCAAGGTGACGCCACGGACGGGAACGGCTCGCGGGCGTCGACGGTGTGATCACGCCCGTCGGGCCGCCGATGGCGTTGCGGGTGTCGACGAGCCGCTGCGGTACGGCACCGACGTACGGGGCGACCCCACCGACGGGCACGAACCATCCGAGCACGTCGACGAGGACGTCGGATTCCTGATCGGAGAAGATGCAGATCGATCCCTCACCGAGCGACGCGACGACCCCGTTCGCCACGACTGCTCCGGTCGTGAAGTTGACGTTCGACGCTTCGGGTCGAGGTGAGCCGCACGGCCACACGGTGAAGTAGCCGGGGCGTGATGGCGTGACGGCGGTGATGTTGATCGCGACGGCCGTCGCGTTCGCAGGGATCGTGTCGGGCGTGCCGTTGGCCCGTTGCATGGGCGCTCCCACCATCGGGAGGGTGATCGTGCCACCGGCACGGAGACGCGCCTTCGGTGCGCCGATGGCGTTGCGGGTGTCGAGCAGTCGGCGCGGCGTCGCCCCGACGACCGATCCCGAACCGTCGAACCAGCCGGCGATGTCGACCAGGAGGTGGCTCGAGACGTTCGTGTAGAAGCACACTTTGCCGTTGGCGCCGACGGAAGCGATCACGCCGTTGGCGACCACGGCACCCGCCACGAAGTTCAGGTTCGAGGCCTCGGGTCTGGGGGCGCCGCACGGCCACACGGTCATGTATCCGGTGGCCGACGGAGTGACGGCCGTGATGTTCAATGCCACGGCCGCCGCATCGGAGGGGATGACGTCGACGGATCCATCGGGTGCCGTCACGCTCGCGCCGACGACCTGCAGCTCGATGCGCTGATTCGCGCCCATGGGACGTCCGGCGCTCGTCTCGGTCTGCAGCGTGAAGCCGGGCGACGGGAGCCCCATGTCGCCGCGGAAGGTCCATGCAGGGATCCGCGTCGTTCCAGCCGTACCGGTGAGAACGACGTCGTTGTACCAGATGCCGTCGTAGCCATCGCCGGCGACGTCGACCATCGTCGCCGAGGTCAACGTGCCGAGGCCGTACTTCGCGGCGATGGTGGCGGCATCGAGGACGCGAGTCCACCGGTGGAGCTTGTTGCTCGGCGTGGCATCGGCCGGGTCGTCGATGACCGGGAAGGTGCCTCCCGCGGTGCGAGGGCCGTTGGAGGAGGAGAACTCGGTGGAGACCATCGGTCCGCTCTGCGAGGTTCGCCGCACCTCACCGGGCGTCGCGTCGACGGCGGCGTTCGTGTACGTGTTCTCCAACACGTTCACACCGGGCGACGTGCCACTCGCGTGGGCGGCAGCTCCGCCGTAGACCTGACACGACGAGGAATCGCAGGTCGATGCGTAGCGCGTCGGCCCGCCGGCGCTCTCGGCGAAGTAGCTCCGGTTCTGCGTCAACCCGTAAGAGCGTGCGGCAACGGCTTGGGCCTTCAGTGCTTCCATCCCGTTCGGGGCGGCACCCCAGCTGGCGGGCACTTCGCGCGGGATGACGCCACGCACGTACTGCTCGACGAGCACGCTGTTGACGACCCGAGTGCCGACGTAGGTGTCCCAGAACTCGATGGTGCCTCGGTAGTGGACGACCGATCCGTCCGGCCGGCACACGCCCAGCACGTTCTGGGCCGGGGTGTTGACGTCGTCGCCGCCCGCAGTCGTGAATTCGACGACCTGCGTCCGGGTGCCGAGATCGGTGAATCCGGTGGTGTCGGTGTTGCAGTCCGTCGCCGAGGGATGATCCCCAGAGCTGGAACGTGTTCGGCGCGACCTCGAACGCGTAGACCGAACCCCAGACGCCCGGCACGCCGGTGATGCTCATGGCGCCGGTCGACGAGATCACCTTGAGGCCCGGCACGTTGTCGACTGCGAGGAGGCGGACGTCGATGCGTTGCGTCGACGGTGTCGGATCGCCCGGGATCGTGCCGCCGTAGTACGCATCGAGGATCTGGCGGTAGTTCTGGCCCCGGTCGACCGCCCTGCCGTAGGCGCCGTACTGGCTCAACCCGCGTCCGTGGCCGTTGCCCGTGCCGTCGACGATCACCGACACGATCGGCGCCTGCGCCGAAGCGTTCGGGGTCGCCAAGGGCGCGACGATGACGCCAACAGCGCCGAGGGCAGCGGTCATGAGGAGGGCAGCTCGACGCATGTAACGCAAATGTAACGTTCGGCGCGTTCGTGGGGCGGTCACCACGCAGGGTTCTTCGTCCGGTGCCGGACGTACCTTGAGGAATTCTTGCCGACGTCAGATGCGCGCGGGTATCGCCTCGACGGCGAGACGGTCGACGAGATCGTTCATCGGGTCGCCGCTGTGGCCCTTGACCCAGCGGAACGACACGTCGCCCGCCTGCACCAGTGCGATGAGCGGCTTCCACAGGTCGACGTTGGCGACGGGCTGACGCTGGGAGTTCTTCCACCCGTTGCGCTCCCACTTCGCCCACCATCGGTCGTTGAAGCACTTCACCACATACGTCGAGTCGGACACGATCTCGATCGGTATCGGCCCGCCGTGGTCGTCGGCCACCGATGCATAGGTCTGCAGCGCATCCAGAACGGCATGGATCTCCATGCGCTGGTTCGTCGTCATCGTCTCACCACCGGCGCCGAACGGCGTTCCCTCCGGCGCCACCGCCCACGCCCATCCTCCGGGGCCCGGGTTTCCACTGCAGGCACCATCGGTGTAGATCACGAGCGTTTTCATCGACCGAGACCCTATCCATCCCGAAAAATGCCTCCCAGTGCGCGCTGAGCGCGCACACAGATGCATGTTTCGGGATGGAGGGCGGGTGGGAGTCCGCAAGCCGGTGCGTACCCGCCGGTAACACTGCGAGACTGGCACTCATGATCTTCGACGGCCACGTCCACCAGCTGCCCGACATCGATCCGACCGAGACCAACGAATGGCTCGACAGCCTCGACGCCGTCGTCGACACCCACGGCAAGACCCGTGCGCGGTACCTCCTCAGCCGTCTGATGGCGCGCGCCACCGAGAGTCAGGTGTCGTTCCCGGCCACGGTGTCGACGCCGTACGTCAACACCATCCCGCGTGAACAGGAGCCGTGGTTCCCCGGCGACGAGCACATCGAGCGGCGGATCCGGGCGTTCATCCGCTGGAATGCGGCAATGATGGTCGTGCGGGCGAACAAGGCCGCCGACGGCATCGGCGGGCACCTGTCGACGTTCGCCAGCTCGGCGTCGCTGTACGAGATCGGCTTCAACCACTTCTTCCGGGGCAAGGACGACGGCACCCCCGGCGATCACGTCTACTTCCAGGGCCATGCCGCACCCGGCGTGTACGCCCGTGCGTTCCTCGAGGGTCGCCTGACCGAGGACGATCTCGACCACTTCCGACGCGAGATCGGCCGAGGGGGCCGGGGCCTGTCGTCGTACCCGCACCCGCGTCTGATGCCCGACTTCTGGGAGTTCCCCACGGTGTCGATGGGCCTCGGGCCGATCACGGCGCTCTACCACGCCCGCTTCAACCGCTACCTCCAGAACCGCCACATCGACGACACCAGCGCCAGCCGGGTGTGGGCGTTCCTCGGCGACGGCGAGTGCGACGAGCCCGAGACCCTCGGAGCGATCTCGCTCGCCGCGCGCGAACAGCTCGACAATCTCGTGTTCGTCGTCAACTGCAACCTGCAGCGTCTCGACGGTCCGGTGCGCGGCAACGGCAAGGTCATCCAGGAACTCGAAGCCACCTTCCGTGGTGCCGGCTGGAACGTGATCAAGGTGATCTGGGGATCGAAGTGGGACGATCTGCTCGCCCAGGACAAGGACGGGGTCCTGCTCAACCAGATGAACACCACCGTCGACGGTGAGTTCCAGCGCTACGCCATCGAGGACGGGGCCTACATCCGCGACAACTTCTTCGGCCCCGACGAGCGCCTGCGCAAGATGGTCGCCCACCTCAGCGACGACGAACTGCGCACGCTGCCGCGCGGCGGCCACGACTATCGCAAGCTCTACGCGGCGTACAAGGCGGCGACGGAGAATCTGGGTTCTGGCCGTCCGACCGTGATCCTGTGCAAGACGATCAAGGGCTGGACGCTCGGGCCGGGCTTCGAGGGACGTAACTCGACCCACCAGATCAAGAAGATGACCAAGGATCAGATCATCGCGATGCGCGACCGTCTGCATCTCCAGGACGTGGTGTCCGACGAGGGCCTCGACGCCGAGCGCCCTCCCTACATCACCCTGGCGAAGGACTCGATCGAGTACCAGTACATGATGGAGCGGCGCAAGGCGCTCGACGGTTCCATTCCCAAGCGCACCACCGTCGCCCGCCGTCCGCTCGACCTCCCGGGCGACGGCGCCTTCGCCGAGCTGCGCGGCGGATCGAACGGTCAGGAGGTGTCGACCACGATGGGCTTCACCCGCCTGCTGCGCGGGTTGTGCCGCGACGAGCACATCGGGCCGCGGGTCGTACCGATCATTCCCGACGAGGCGCGCACGTTCGGTATGGACGCACTGTTCCGCGAACTCAACATCTACGCGTCGCAGGGGCAGAAGTACGAGCCGGTCGACCACGACCTCCTGCTGTCGTACTCCGAGTCGACGAAGGGTCAGATCCTCGAGGAGGGCATCACCGAGGCCGGCTCGATGGCGAGCTTCATCGCTGCCGGCACCGCCTACGCCACCCGCGGTGTGCCCATGGTGCCCTTCTACACGTTCTATTCGATGTTCGGCTTCCAGCGAGTGGGCGACCTCATCTGGCAGGCCGCCGACATGCGCACACGCGGGTTCCTGATGGCGGCCACCGCGGGGCGCACCACACTGCTCGGCGAAGGCCTCCAGCACCAGGACGGCCACAGCTTGGTACTCGCCTCGACCGTGCCCGCCGTGCAGGCGTACGACCCGGCATTCGCCTACGAGGTCGGCGCCATCGTGCAGGCCGGCATGAACCGGATGTTCGGCGGCGGCCCGCCCGAGGAGACCGACGTCTTCTACTACATCACCCTCTACAACGAGAACTACCAGATGCCGCCGCTGCCCGACACGCCGGGTCTCGCTGAGGCGATCGTCGAGGGGTTGTACAAGTTCGCCGACGCACCCGACGGCACGACGATCCCGGCCACGATCCTGTTCTCCGGCACCGCCCATACCGCCGCGCGTGAAGCGGCCGCGGAACTCGCCGAGCACTACGGCGTCGGCGCCGAGTTGTGGTCGGCCACGTCGTACAAGGCGCTGCGTGAGGAGGCGTTGTCGGCAGAGCGCTGGAATCGGCTGCATCCGTCACAGGAACCCAGGGAGCCGCGCGTCGCGCAGATCCTCGCCGACTCGCAGGGTCCGATCATCGCCGTGTCCGACTTCATGAAGATCGTGCCCGAACAGGTGCAACGGTTCATCCCGGACCGCACGTTCGTGCCGCTCGGCACCGACGGCATGGGTCGATCCGACACCCGCGAGGCACTGCGCCGCCACTTCGAGGTCGACACCGGCCACGTCGTGCTGGCGGTGCTCGACGGCCTCCTCGCCGACGGCAAGGTGAGCGAAACCGTCGTCGAGGACGCCATCGCCCGCTACGACATCGACCCCGAAGCCATCGACCCCTACCACGCCTGACTCTGCAACAGGGGTCAGACCCCTGTTGCAAGAGTCGGCACGTGCGACGATGAGGACGCGTGAACGCCTACTACGAGACCCGACTCGCTCCCGATCCCAATCGTGCGGAGGTATGGCGACACGTTGCCGCGTACCTCGCGCCGTGGGTGGATCCGAATGGCGCGTTGCTCGATCTCGCGGCGGGCTACGCCGACGTCACGCGGTCATCGATCGCTGCTCGCAAGGTCGCCGTCGACTCCAACCCGACGCTGCCCGAACTGGTCGGCGACGACATCGAGGCGATCGTCGGCGATGCGACCGACCTCTCGGCGTTCGCCGATGGCGAGTTCGCCACGGTCATCGCCAGCAACTTCGTCGAGCATCTCGACCATGACGCGGTCGACGCGCTCCTCGTCGGCGTCCATCGGGTGCTCGCTCCCGGCGGGCATCTCATCCTGATCCAGCCGAACTTCCGGCTCGCTCCGCGCCGCTACTTCGACGACTACACCCACCGCACGATCTGGACCGACACGTCGCTCGGCGACCTGCTGGTGGCCCACGGCTTCCGACTTGCCCGGGTCGAGGCGCGGTTCCTGCCGCTCACGATGAAGTCCCGGCTGTCGTTCGGTCACCGACTCGTGCCGCTGTACCTCCGGCTGCCGTACCGCCCGCTGGCGGGCCAGATGCTGGTCGTCGCGCAGCGGCCGTGAGCCGATCCGAGGCGCGGGTAGCGTGGCGTCCATGCCAGCGGGGACACTCTTCATCACCGGCGACAAGCAGGCCGATGCGCTGCTCAACCGCGACGGCACGGCGCTCCTCATCGGGATGCTCCTCGACCAGCAGGTGCCGATGGAGTGGGCGTTCGCCGGGCCGGCCACGCTGAAGCAGCGCCTCGGGCACCTCGACGCGAAGAAGATCGCGGCGATGGACGTCGACGACTTCGTCGCCGTGTGCTGCGAGAAGCCGGCCATCCACCGCTTCCCGGCCTCGATGGGTCGCCGCATCCACGAGCTGTGCGTGCTGCTCACCGATCGGTACGGCGGCAAGGGGGCCAACGTCTGGAAGGGCGTCGAGTCCGGCGACGAGTTGTACTCCCGTTTGCGGGAGTTGCCCGGTTACGGCGAGGAGAAGTCGAAGATCTTCGTCGCGATCCTCGGCAAGCGCATGAGCGTCGAGCCGACCGACTGGCGACGCGCGGCAGGGGTCTTCGGCGACGACGTTCCGCGTTCGGTCGCCGACATCGACGGGCCGGAGTCGCTCGGGAAGGTGCGGGAATGGAAGAAGGCGCAGAAGGCGGCGAAGAAGGACAAGCAGGGCCGAACCGCGCCCGGCTGAACGCCGCCACACCGTTCATTCTCGTCACCGTCGTCGGCCTGTGGCTGACACGATCGTTCTGGTTCCCCGGCCGCTACGTCGTCGGGTTCGACACCTACGCCTACTCCGGACCGAACCTGGAGGTCACCGAGCGGGCGCTACGCAACTGGCGACTGCCGATCCTGAACGACCTGATCTTCGGTGGCGTGCCCCATCTCGGCAACCCCTCGGCGATGGCGCTCTACCCGCTCCAGTTGTTGACCCTGCCGTTCGGGACCAACCGCGCGATGGGGCTGCTCGTCGCCGGTCACGTCGTGTTGCTCGGTGTCGGCATGGTGCTGCTCGCTCGACGGCTCGGGATGAGCCGGATCGGCGCGACGACCGCAGCGCTCATCGCCATCGCCGCCGGCTCGACGCTCACGAAGTCGGTCCAGTTCGAACAGATCCTGGTGATCGCCTGGATTCCGATGCTGCTCGTGGCGATCCATGCGGTCCTGAACTCGTCGCGTCCGTGGCGGGCGGCTGCTGCCCTCTCGGCGACGACCGCAGCGATCCTGCTGGCCGGTCACCCCCAGCTCGTGTACCAGACGGTCGTGTTGGCGATCGCGGCGATCGTCGGGTTCGCCTACGACGACCAGCGCTGGCGCCGGCTCGGTCACCTCGCAGCGGGTGCCGCGCTCGGCGCATGTATCGCCCTGCCGCAGCTCGTTGCGGTGTTGTTCGCCACTTCGGACAGCGCGATCAAGGGCGGCCGTGACCTCGACCAGCTCCTGCTCCCGGCGCTGTCGCTCACCCCGCGGGCTTCTGTTCGAGCATTTCTCGGCACGGTGCAGGATCGGGATCCGGCGATCTTCGCCGGCGGATTCGAGGGCGTCGCGTTCATCGGCGTCGTCGTTGCGCTCCTGGTCGCCGTCGGCCTCGTCCAGGCAATCATCGTCCGACGATCACGCCCGTGGGCCATTGCACTGGCCACTGCCGCCGTGCTGTCGCTCACGTGGGCGATCGGTCCGCGAACGGCGATCTATCGCCTCGCGTACGAGATCGTTCCCGGATTCGACCTCGCCCGCGGCGCGGCGCGCTGGGTGGTGATCGTCGTGCTCGTCGCGGCATTGTTCGCGGGTGTCGGCACCGACGTGATCCGGCGGCGTGCGCAGCGACGACACGTTGCCGCGGCGACGATCGTCATCGTCGCTGTGGTCGGCCTCGTTGCGCTCGACGTCGTCGACACGTTCGATCGGCGCTCAGCAGTCATCTGGGCAATCACCGCAGGCCGTGGCGATGGCGTTGCTGATCGCCAACAGCGCAGTCCGCTCGCGTCGGGTCACCAGTGGAACGGCCATCGCCATCCTCGTGCTCGCCGCCGTGGAGTTGACGGCGATGTCGATCCACTCCATTCCGCAGTTGATCGCCACGGACACGCCTTTCACGAGCCATCGAACGACCACGACGGAGTTCCTCCGCCAGCAGGACGCTGGGTTCGTTGTCGCCCTCACCGACGACGGGCAGACGGTCGAGTACGAGGTTCCCGGCATGCGCCCGAATGCGAACGTGCTCGCCGGTGTTGCGTCGATCGACGGCTACGACGGTGGCGTGCAGGTCACCGAGAGGTGGGCGGACGCGCTCCGACGGTTCCAGCCGAACCCTCCGATCGATCTACCGCTCCGCAACAGCTTGACGCTGCCGGTCGAACCCGAGGCGCTGGCCCGGCTCGGCGTTCGCTACATCCTGTTGGACAACCGGCGCCCGCCTGACGTCTTCATCCCGGGCTGGAACGGCCCCCTCGCCTCCGACGAGAACTCGGACGTGTGGGAGAACCCGGCCTGGCTCGGCGACGCCGTGGCCTGGCCGGCGGCGATCGTGTCCGACGATCCCGCCGAGCTGCTCCGCGAAACGCCGGAGGTCGCGGCGCTCGCAGCGATCGTCGAGAACCCCGAAGACGCGTTCGAGTGCAGCGGCGTGCCGACCGAGTGCGAGCCGGTCGGAATCGCCACGGATCGCCCACGCCCTGAGCAGATCGATCTCTCCGTGAACGCGGACCGGCGGACGATCGTCAGCGTGGCCCAGCAGGCGCTCGCGGGCTGGAGCGTCGAGGTCGACGGCGAAGACGCTGATGTCGTGGTGGTCGACGGGCTCTTCCTCGGTGTGCAGGTACCGGCCGGCGACCACACGGTGACGTTCCGGTACGGATCACCATGGCTGCGGGCGTCGCTGATCGTTTCGGGATTGGCGTTGGCCGCGACGATCGCTCTCGCCATCGGGGGTACAGTTCGCCGTCGCGGACAAGACACTCAAGCTGCGGGCGGCGGCGACCGATAGTCGGTTGACGTCCATCTGCTGTTTCGGAGAGTCTTCCTCGTGCGTACCCGGTTCTCGGTTTCACTCATGCTCGGCATCGCCCTCGGGGTGAGCACGCTCGTCGCGGTGTCGAGCGCCCCGGCCCAGGCAGCGAACTACACGATGAAGGTCGTCTCGCCGACACCGGGCCGAATTGGAGTCGACGCGCTCTTCAACGGTGCCGGCGGTGGCGGCGACTACGACATCGTGACGTGCACGTACGACCCGAACGTCCCCACCCTGGGGTGGAACGCCAACGGCGATCTCGAAGGGACCACGTCGGTCCCGGGCTCGCCGACGACGCTGCGGTTCGAGATGTACCCAGCGCCCTGCGACGGCGTCTACGACGGCTGGGGCAACGTCGGCGGCGTCCACTTCCAGATCGATCCCCGTGTCATCCAGGGCGACCTGGGCACCGTCGTCATGCCGGTCGCCGGCCAGGGCGGCGCGTTCCCCATCCACGGAACGATCCTCTCGTCGACGCCGATCGGCGAACGGCGCGTGATCGTCGACACGTTCCAGATCCCCACGGAGTACCCGGAATGGCCGGCACCGCTCCAGAGCAACGGCCGCGTCGAGTACGGCGCGTTCGCCTCGACAGCCAGCCGCGGCGCCAAGTGGACGGGCGGCGTCGGATGGCCGGGCCGGTACATCATGTTCGTCAACGACACCGCGACGGGCCGCAAGATCCAGGTGGCCGCCGACATCGGTCCGTCATCGATCCCGACCATCGATCTCGATGCCATCTGCTTCGGATTCGACACCTGCAGCTACTTGACCGGGGGTCCGGGCGTGGCTGCGGGGTCGTTCCATCCGACCACGCCGACGCGCGTGCTCGATACCCGCACGGCGCTGGGCATTGCCGGTCCCGTGCGTTCCGGCGACGGTCGACACCCCTCGCCCGATCCGATCACTCGACGCGACGAAACGGCGAACCACGACCTGCAGATCACGGGGCGATTCGGCATCCCGGCCTCGGGCGTCTCGGCGGTGCTGTTGAACGTCACGGCCGTCAGCGCCGGAGCGCCGGGGCCCGGGTACATGTCGATCGTTCCGAAGCCCGCCCGGGTCGGCGACGTCTTCAACGACCAGGGTTCCTACGGTGAGTTCCCAGGGACATCGAACATCAACATCGACAACAGCGATGCGACCCCCAACCTCGTCCTTGCACGGATCGGCGCCGGCGGCAAGATCCGCATCGCCAACTATCTCGGCCCGACCCACGTGATCGCCGACGTCGCCGGATGGTTCGGCACGGGCGGCGCCTACACCGACGGTGCCGGGTTCGCCGGCGTCGTGCCGGAACGCCTCCTCGACAGCCGCATCGGAATCGGCGGTCCGGCAGCACAGTTCGCGGCCGGCGAGACCCGCAGCCTGCAGGTGGCAGGCGTGGCCGGCGTTCCGAGCAACGCACAGAGCGTCGTGGTCAACGTCACCATGGTCGGCTCGAGCGGGCCCGGCTACCTCACGGCCTATCCCACCGGCGAGGCGCTCCCGTACGCGTCGAACGTCAACGTGTCGGCAGGGGGCGTGCGCGCGAACACCGCTGTTGTCAAGGTCGGCGCCGGAGGGCGTATCAACCTCTTCGTGGCGGAGACGAACGCCGACGTGATCGTCGACGTGCTCGGAAGCTTCGGCCCCTACGGTGGCAAGGTCACCACGATCACGCCGGAACGTCTCGTCGACTCACGCGTGGGTCTCGGTACAGCGGCACAGGCGTTCGGCGACGGCGAAGCACGCACCGTTCAGATCGCGGGACGTGGCAGCGTCCCGGCAAATGCCACGGCGGTCATCGCCAACGTGACGGCGACGAACACCACGATGTGGGGCTTCCTCACGGTGTGGCCGGCCGGAGCGGCGCAACCCGCATCATCGAACCTCAACTTCCTGCCCGGGCAGACCGTCCCGAACCTGGTGATGATCAAGCTCGGCTCCGGTGGCGGGTTGTCGATCCTCAACGGCCGGGGGTCGGCGAACGTGCTCGTCGACGTGATGGGCTACGTGAGCTGACGCCGACGCCGGCCGATCACCGGTCGGAAGCGACGAGTTCGTTCAGCCGACGTGCGAACGCGTCGGCCGAGAAGTCGTGCGCGCGCTCGGTGGCCGCGGTCGACAGCGACTCGCGACGGTCGGTGTCGGCGACGAGTTGGACCGTGGCGTTCGAGAGTTCGTCGAGGGTGCTCCAATGGATCCCGTCGGTACCGTCGCGCACGATCTCGGCCGGACCGGCGGCGCCGAACACGAGCGGGACCGCGCCGGCGGCCATGGCCTCCACGACGGAGATGCCGAAGTGCTCGAAACGCTCGGGATGTCGTAGCCGGATCCTCACCGAGCCCGGCGCCGTGCCAGTACAGCGACGCTTCCCCGAGCAGCCGCTCGACGACGTTGCCGGGCGCGTTGACGTGTACCTCCACCGGGAGCCCGATCGCATCGCGACGCACCTGGAGTGCGTACTCGCGATTCCTCGCGTCGCATCCGCCGACGATCGCCATGCGCCAGCCGTCGATTCGCCCGCTGCGATGGAGGTCGGTGAACGTCGCCAGCAACTCGTGCTGTTTCTTGCTGTGGCCGAACGACGGGTCGAAGAACCGTCCGAGCACGAGGATCAGGGGTTGCTTGTCGCCCGGCACGACACTCGGGCGAACGGGCGGGTAGAGCACGTCGGCCGGGGTGCCCCAGAGCTTCTCGACCCAGCCGGCGGTGAACCGGGAGTTGGCGAGATACCGCGTGTAGCTCGGCACGAACTCGACGCGTTCCACCCGCCGATCGAACGCCGCCCGCACCTCGGTGAGGCGCTGCGGCAGCCGCGGCGGCAGCGACATCGCCTTGACCCCGATGACGCCGATGCGACTCCGGAGATCATCGAGACGTGTACGGATCTCGCCGGGGAAGTGCACGTAGTAGTAGCCGAGCGGGGCCCGGTTGACGGCCTTGCTGAGGTACGTCCCGTTGACGAACACGTCGAAGTCGGCGCTGGCAGCGGAGGCGGCATCGTCGTCGTCGACACGACGATGGTCGCATCCCGACAGGTCGACGCCGAGCCGCTTCATGGTGGCACCGACGTCGACGGGCCGCGGCCCGAGCAGGGTCACGTCATGCTCGGAGGCGAGCACCTGGGCGATGCTGCCGTCGACCTGTTCCCCACCACCGAGCGTCGACCAGTAGAGGTCGTACACGCCGATCTTCAGACGGTCGGCCACTTGACGACCTCCCACTCCATGAGCGACTGGCGCGACACCTTCGGCTCCATCGACCAGCGGTCGCGCGAGCATTCCGGGCAGCAGGCGGAGGTAGCCCTGGCAGACCCGACGGCGATGGGCGACCTCGGCGCGCACCGGGAGCCGCAGTGTCAGCGGGCGGATCAGATAGTGCCGTACGAGGGAGCCGACGAACCGACGGACCTCGCCGAGACCCGACCGCCAGGCGAGTCGAGGTGGCGCGTTCTTGGCGAGGACCAGGAGACGGTTGCGTTCCGTGTGGTAGCGGAAGAAGGGTGAGCCGGCACCCGACGACTGCGCGTGATGGTGGCGAACGACCGCACGCGGCTCGTAGACGTAGCGCCAGCCGCGGAGCCGCCCGTGCCACGACAGGTCGGTGTCCTCGTAGTACATGAAGAATCGCTCGTCGAAGAGACCGACGTCGTCGAGGTAGCTCCGCCGCAACAGCACCGCTCCCCCGCACCAGGCGAACACTTCGGCGGGCTCCTCGTACTGGCCGGTGTCGACCTCGAGGAAGCCGCGGTCGCCGCCGTAGCCGCCGGCGAAGAGGTTCGAGCCGACGTTGTTGATCACGTCGAACGGCTCGGGTGGGATCGCCACGTCGACCCAGACGGGATCGCGATCGACGGTCACGACGGTGTCGTCGCCGCTCCCGTCGAGCGAGGTCGGCCGCAAGCGTGACGGTGCGCGGTTCGAGGCACGAGAGCCGCACCGAGATCGTCGACGCGGGCGACGCCGCATCGAGGTCGGCGGCGATGCGGAGCGCGCCCTTCGCGCTCGACCAGCGGGCGATCTCCTCGGCGTCGGCGGCCACGGGTGGTTCGGGGGCGTGGAATCCCTCGTCGAACGCGAGGCGGTCGTCGACGCGCTCGCCGTCGAGTCGTACGCCCGACACCCGCACGCCGAGCATCCGGTGCTCCCCCGACACGAGGTGTGATGCGTCGGGGACGTCGAACTCGATGCCGTGGTAGTGCTCCGCGAACAGCATCTTGGCGGCGACGGCACCGATGTCGGGCGATGTCTCCATCGCAGGCACCATCGCTCGCAGCCAGCCCGGTGCAACGGTTGCGTCGTTGTTGACCAGCGCGACGTAGTCGTGGTCACCCGTGAGGGCCATCCCGAGGTTGCAGCCTCCGGCGAAGCCGAGATTGGCGAGCGGCTCGAGGATGCGGATCGACCGGTACCGGTCGTCGGCGGCGAGACGATCGAGTACGTCGTCGAGCGAGCCGTTGTCGACGAGCACGATCTCGAGCCGGTCGGCCGGCCAGTCGGAGGCGAGCAGTGAGTCGAGGCAATCGATGGTGAGTTGGCCGCCGTCGAAGTTGATCACGACGACGCGGACGAGTGGTTCGAGGATCAGTCATGGAGCGGCGGTGACGCTAGCGCCCCGTGGCCGGTGGCGGGTGGCCGGTGGGCGGATGAGCAACGCGACACCGCTCGCCTACCATCGCCGCCATGACGATCCGCAACCAGCCATTCCTGCGCTCGATGGCACGGCGCCTGCCGATCACCAGGACATACGAGCGACGGTTGGCCGAATCAGCGGCAAACGTCGCCGAGTTGCAGAGCGAACTCGACCGTCAGATCCGCGAGAACGCGCATTGGGTCCCGCTCGGACACTTCTATTCACCGTTCGCCGACGTCGATTCCCTCATGGCTCGTTTCGACGCCGTGTACGGCACCTCGATGGTCGACCTTCCCGCGATCGACCTGCGGATCGACCAGCAGAAGTCGTTACTCGCGGAGCTCGATCCCTTCGCATCGAGCCTCTCATTGTGCTCGACCGAGGAGGAGGCTGAGCTCGCCGGTTTCCGTTATTGGAGTGAGAATCCGGCGTACGGTGACACGGACGCACGGTTCCTCACGTCGATGCTGCAGCATTTTCGTCCGAAGCGATTGATCGAGTTGGGATGCGGCTACTCGTCTGCGGCCACGCTCGACGCGCGGGATCGTTTCCTCGACTCGTCACTCGAGATCACGTTCGTCGATCCGTACCCACAGCTCCTCGAATCGCTGATCCGTGACACCGACCGGTCCACCGTGGAGGTGATGTCGGTCGGCACGCAGGACGTCGACCTCGACGTCGTGCGTCAACTCGATGACGGCGACATCCTGTTCATCGATTCGACCCACGTCTCGAAGGCGGGCAGCGACGTCAACCGCATCTTCTTCGAGATCCTGCCGGCACTGCGACCTGGGGTCATCATCCATCTTCACGACATGTTCCCGCGGTTCGAGTATCCGCCGGCATGGGTGGAGGAGCGCCGCGCCTGGACCGAGCAGTACGTGTTGCGAGCGTTCCTGCAGTACAACGACAGCTTCGAGGTCCTTCTCTGGCCGGGGCTCCTGTGGGCCCTCGATCCAGTCGGATCTCGAGGAGCGCTACCCGGCGATGCGCACGAACCGGGCGGAGCGTTCTGGATGCGAAAGCTCACCTGATCGTCGTCGGGTCGAGATCGTCGACGTCGTCGAGCCAGGCCAGCAGCGCGGTAGCCACGTCGTCGAACGTCCAACTCCTGGCGCGAGCAATTGCGTCGGCCGACGCAGCCGCCCACGCGTCGTCGTCGAGGAGCGGGGTGATCGCCGCCACCAGTGCGTCCACGGTCGGCTCGGTGACGGTCAGCCCTGGGGATGATGGGCCTGCGGTGACCAGCGTGGTCACGGTTGGGATGCCGTGAGCGACCAGGTCGGTGATCGCGGCGGACATCTCGCCTCGATCGCTCGTGCGGAGCTGCAGGCCGACCCGGCTGCGGGCGATGCGCTCGGCGTACGTCGTCGTCGTCGAGTCGTCCGGTGAACGACACCCGATCGGCGATGCCGGCGGTCGTGGCGAGCGCTCGGACCGTGTCGGCGGTGTCGCCCGCCGACGGGCCGACGAATGTGAGCGTGGCATCAGGTGCCAGGCGCGAGAGCACGTCGATCGCCAGTTCCGGCGACTTGTTCGCAGCGAGCCAACCGACGGCCACGATGTCTCCCCGAGCGGGGATCCGGGTCGGTTCGATCGTGACGCGATGGCCGAGCGGCAGCACCAACACGGGTGGCCCGTCGGGTCGAAGGCGCCGAACCGTGTCTGCGGCCTGCCGGCTGCTCACGATCACCGAGCGCGCCCGGTCGAGTGTCTCACCGAGCAGGGTCACGCCGAGCTCGTCGAAGCGTGGGGCGTCGAGCAGCTCATCGGCGATCGATCAGGCGGATCGTCGCCGGCGTCTCGTCGGCGGCGAGGCGATCGCTCGACGTGCTGCGTCGCCCACGATTCGCTGCCCGAAGCGTGAGCGAGGCCGAGGTGCACGCCGACGAGCGACGCCTCGTGGAGCCAGACGTGACATCGCTCGGACAACGCCAGCTCCGCGGTGGCGACATGGTGCGGTGAGCTGCCGAGCACGGCGACGAGATGGTCGAAGTCCCACGGCTTGGCGTACCGGCCGATCGCCCGCACCGGGCGACGACCTGCGCCGGTGTCGGTCGGGTCCGGCTGTGCCCGAACTGTCGACGAACACCTCGACGGCTGGCGTCGTCGGATCGGTGAGCCGCCGCCGTTCGATCGCGTCGAGGACCGACTCGTCGTACTGCCCGATCCCCGACGCCGATCCGGCGAACGGCCCGGCAATCGCAACACGGCGATCAGGTTCACGCAGCCGCTGGGGCCAGCGAGGGCCGAGTTCGGCCAGTGCTGCGACTGCATCGTCGGCCACGCGGCGCCAGGTCCACCGATCAGCAGCGCGTCGCCCCGCCGGCGAGCAGCAGGTCGCGATGGCCCGCGTCGACGAGCGCCCGTTCGATCGCCGCAGCGATCGACGATGGGTCGAACGGATCGAATTCGGCACGCGGTTCCTCGAGGACCTCGGGAAGCGACGACACGTTCGAGCAGATGACCGGTGTGCCGCACGCCGCCGCCTCGACCACGGGGAGACCGAAGCCCTCCTCGATCGATGGCATCACGGCGAGTTCGGCCCCCTGCAGGATGGCCACCATCTCGTCGTCGGTGATACTCCCGGTGAACACGACCTCGTCACGGATGCCGGCGTCGTCGGCCCACGTCCTCCCACCGCCGAAGGACTGCAGGCGAGTGCGCAGTGGCGATCACGAGGTGCCGGCCGGCACGAACTCGCCGGGTCGAGGAGGCCCCGGGCCGCAGGAGTCCCTCGGTGTTCTTGCGCTCGTCGCCGCCGGTGACGGACACGACGTACCGATCCACCGTTCGGGGCAACACACGATCGGCTCGAGGGAGGCGGCGGACCGATGGCGGCACGAACTGATCCTCGACACCGGCACCGATGCTGCGGATGCGGTCGAGGGGGTAGTCGAGTTCGTCGGCGGCGGTGATCGCCGAGAACTGCGAGATCGCCAGCATCGCGTCGACCGTGCGGGCGAGCGGCGCGCGAAGTTGCGCCTGGCGGCGGGCATTCGGCTCCACCTGGTACTGCTCGGGGAACCGGTACGGGATCACGTCGTACATGACTGCCGCCACCGGAAGGCGAGCCTGGGTGATCACCGACGGGATCGGGTCGAGCGGGATCGGATGCAGCATGAGCTGCGTTGCGACGTACCAGGTCCCCGGCTCGCACAGTGCTCGCGGACCACCTGCGGGCTCCATCGGTCGCAGGTTCAGGCCGGGGATCGCCTCGGACAGGACATCGGCCTCGGTGTCGCGACCCATGAAGAGCGACGAGCGGCGCATCGATCTCGTGGAGGCCGCGGAGGAGACCGGTCACGTAGCGGCCGATGCCGCGTTGGCGGGCGGTCGGGTGGTCGACGGGGCGGGCGTCGACGAGCAGTGCGCCGACGGGCACGCTCATCGTCAGGACGAGGCCGACGTGCCGGCTGACGGCCGCGAGGCGCTCGTCGAGCAGTGCGAGCTGACGTTCGATCACCTGCGTGGCGCCGATCGCCGTGTCGGCGTCGAGCCGCAATCGTTCGCTGTAGCCGAGAAACAGAGGGAGCGAGCGCTCGGCACCCGAGCGGATGTCGTGGTTGAGTTCGGTGACGACGTGGTTGATGTTGAGCACCACCTCGCGCAAGCGCGGCGACCTCTGCGGTGAGTGCCGCGATCTGGTCACCCCGGACGCGGCCCATGATGCTCTTGAACGATGCCACGGTGCAGACTCTAGCGATCGGTCCCGGTCGGCGAGCCGCCTGCGCCGGCTGGAAGTGCCTGCGTCCGTACCGCGATCAGGCGCGTCGGAAGCGGTGGCGCAGGCAGAGGGCGATCATCGACAGGCCGAGTTCGATCGTCTTGCGACGGTCGCCCGTGACGGAACTCTCCCCCACCCGTGGCCGGTACTTGACGGGAACCTGGACGAGCGGGATCCGGTGCTGGGCGGTGAGGAGCATCATCTCGTAGCCGAACGCCGATTCGTTCGACTCGAAGTGCGGTTCGAGTCGGTCGACGGCCGATCGGGTGAGCACCCGGAACGTGCATCCGACGTCGGAGAGGTACACCGTGTTGAACAGCACCTCGGTGAGTTTCGCGACCGCCCAGTTGCCCCATCGCAGGAACCAGCCCATGTTGGCGCCGCTGAGGATGAACGTCTGCACGGTGCGTGACCCGAGGACCACGTCGACGTCGGCGGTGAACGGGAGCAGCTTCAAGATGTCGTCGGGGTCGAAGGTGCCGTCGGGTTCGCACACGCACACGAGGTCGGCGTCGCGGGTCTCGGCGATGCCTCGCCGGATGGCTGCGCCGTAGCCCTGCGTGGACTCGAAGACCTCCCGCGCCGACGTGGTCGCCACCTCGGGTGAGGTGTCGGGGTGGGCGTTGTTGTTGACCACGACGATGTCGTCGACGATGCCGAGCGCCTCGAAGCCGCGGATGCAGTCGGCGATGCTGCCGGCCTCGTTGTAGGTCGGCAGGATCACGGCGACGGTTCGGCGTTCCACACGTCGACGATCCTGTCAGTTCCCGGCGGTCGCTGCCGCGGATGTCGGGAGGTACAGCACGAAGTCGCCGATACACCGAGCGCTCGTAGGCCTCGACCGGCAGCAGCAGCTGCGTCGGGTCCTCATCGGTCGTGAGGTACAGCACGGCGACCTGCTCGGGCGGAGTGGCGCCGACGGTCCGTTGGCGGTCGGGGAACCGGATCGGCCAGAACGGGAACACCGCACCGATGATGCGTTGTCACCCACGAAGTCGACCGGGTGGACCGCCCAGTAGCTGCCGTAGATGCGGTCGATCCCGACCTCGTCGAGGCGCTCGACGATCGCAGTGAGCGGAGCGTTCGGGTCGGTGCCGAGTTCGTCGAGAGAGGGGCGACGGTCGGGCGGACGAACGCCGACGTCCACACGACGCGACGACGGCCGATCACGCCGAGGAGCGCGGGCGGGCGGTCGGCGTCCGGTGAGTTCGTCGACGGCGATGGCCATGGCGAGCAGGAGGAACGGGAAGGAGATGATGCCGTAGCGGCCGTCGTTGGCGAAGATGAGGTTCTCGAACAGCGCCATGATCGGGAAGACGGCGACGAGGACGACGAGCAGGAGGCACGCGGCTGCGGGGGCCGGGCCGGCGGACACAGTACGACGATGCCGAAGACCGCGAGCGCGATCAGGGCGACGTAGAGCGAGCGGGCCGAGACATCGTCGTGCTGCCAGTCGAGGGCGAGGTCGCGCAGGCCGAACGCTCGCGGGAGGAGGTCGACGAAGAAGGTGCGGAAACGTTCGGCGTAGGTGCCCTCGACGTCGACGGGCGCGTCGAGCGACGGCCAGGCGTTGACGGCGTTCCAGACCAGGAGCGGCAGGCATCCGAGCAGCCCGCCGAGCGTGACGCCGACCCAGACGTCGAGCGGCGTCGATGGAACCAGAGCACCACGGCGACCATCGGGAGCAACGACGCGAGGAACATCGGATGCAGCCAGAATCCGAATCCGGCGAGCGCGCCGAACAGCACGCATCGTTCGTCTCGTCGGCTGCCGGGCGTCGATGACGACCGACGCGACGATGAAGGCGACGATGCTGACCAGCATGCCGGAGGCGTACGCCGCGTAGGCGGAGACCGAAGCACGAGCAGAGCGCGCCGGGCGTGAACCAGCACATCAGTGCTGCGATCAGGCCGGTCCGGCGGTTCGCGAGGCGCATGCCGGCGAAGACAGAGTGACCGAGGTCGGCACCCACGAGAGCGTGCCGAGCAGCTTGAGCGGCACGACATTGGCGCCGAACAGCGTGATCGGGGCGTACAGATACGACTCGAGCGGAAGCGTGTAGATGGTGCCGCCGAGGACCACCGGGAACTGCCCGCCGAGGATCTCGAAGCTCTGGAGCCGGTGTAGGCCTCGTCGGCGTTGATCACCGCCGCAGGTGTGTTCAGCAGGAGCAGTCGGACGACGAAGCCCGCCACGGCAACCGTGCGACGGCGGCCACAGCGAGCCAGAAGCTCCTTGATCGACGACTGCTCAGTCCGCCGACGCAATCAAGCTGGGGTTGACCGTTTCGGTCATGCCGGTGGATGCTCGACCACACGATCGCGGAGGCCGAGGAGCTCCGGCGGCCGATCGCGGTTCGACGTCGGCTCACGTCCCGCTCTGCAACGCCCCCCGAGCGCCGGTGATGGTCCACTCGGTCGGGATGCTCAGAAGCCCGTGATCGTACGACTTGAACTGCTGGACCTCGAAACGGATCCGCCGGTCCCAGTGATCGTACGGGTGTACTTCGGTGTGGTCGGTGAGCGACACGGTGAGGTCGTACACACCTTCGAGCAAGGGCAGGCTCGGGATGGCGACGTCGCGCCGCCGGCCCATCGATGAGCCCGATGGTTCGTCCGTTCCGCCGGCTGCTGGTCCTCCAGACATCGTTGCCCGACAGAGGCTGTCGATTCGAACGACGACCACCGTGTCCTGCAGCGGCGTGTGGGCGGTGATGTCGACGTGGATCGTGCCGGCTCGAGCGTGGTGAGCACTGACCGCGCCGCCCGTCGCGTCGAGCAGCTCGACCCCCACGATCTGCGCCTCGCCCCTCCCCCACCGACTGCCCTGTTCACCCTCGACGCGCTCTGCCTGGTGGCTCTCGCCCTGGTAGGCGGCGATGACCTCGGCGGCCGGCCCGATCATCTGGAGTTCGCCCTTCTCGATCCATGCGACGTCCTGGCACAGTTGCGCGACCTGGCCGAGCCCATGGCTGACGAACACGATCGTGCGGCCGTCGCGCCGGACTCGTCGATCTTCTCCGCGCAGCGACGCTGGAAACTCTCGTCGCCCACCGACAAGCACTTCGTCGATCAGCAGCACATCAGGTTCGACGTGTGCGGCGACGGCGAAGCCGAGTCGGACGAACATTCCCGATGAGTAGTTCTTCACCGGCGTGTCGATGAAGTCCGCGAGCCGGCGAACTCGACGATGTCGTCGAAGCGGGCGGTGATCTCCTTCTTCGACAGGCCGAGGATCGCACCGTTGAGGAACACGTTCTCCCGGCCGCTCAGCTCGGGGTGGAACCCGGCGCCGAGCTCGAGGAGGGCTGACACGCGACCCTCGATCAGCACCTCACCCTTCTCGGGCACCAGGATTCCGGCCATGGTCTTGAGCAATGTGCTCTTGCCCGAACCGTTGGAGCCGATGACGCCGAACGTCGATCCGGTCGGCACCTCGAAGTTGATGTCCTTGAGCGCCCAGAACTCCTCGTAGCGCGAACGGCGCATCTTGAGGATCGCCGCCTTCAGGTACTGATTGCGCTCGTGGTAGAGCCGATAGCTCTTCCAGAGATCGTTGACGGCAAGAGCGGTGGACATGGCGGACACGGTCTTGCCGATCGCACGACGAACCAACCACCCCGGCCACGGCCCACGTGTGCCGACGGCATGCCGATGGTCCACCGTGGCGGGCGATAACGTCGTTGCGCCCATGCATCCCGTCACCGACGTCTACCGCTCGCGAGGCTGTTGTGGAATCTCACGCTTCGTGAACTTCGCACCAAGTACCGCCGCTCGTTCCTCGGGTGGGCGTGGTCGATGCTCAATCCGTTGTCGCAGATCATCATCTACGGCTTCGTCTTCGGCACGCTGTTCAATGCGACTGCTCCGATCGGCGTGCCGTCCGGGTTGGACAACTTCGCGCTCTACCTCCTCTGCGGTTTGTTGCCGTGGAACTTCTTCGGACTCATCACGTCGCTCGGGTCTCGGGGCGATTTCCGCGAACGCTGGACTGGTACGCCGAGTTGCATTCCCACGCGAAGTGCGTCTTCTCCAACGTGCTCCACGCCTGCGTTCAGTTCTCGATCGAGATGGCGTTGCTGCTGATCGTGCTGCTGTTCGCCGGGAGCCCGTTCCTTCCCTGGCTTCCCCTCGTGGTCCTCACGTCGATCCTTCTGGCACTGTTCGCCACCGGTATCGCGCTGGCGTTCAGCGTGCTCGCCGTCTACTTCCGCGACGTCAGCTACCTGTGGGCAATCCTCATCCAGGTCTGGTTCTTCGCTACGCCGATCGTCTATCCCGCCGTCGCTCCTCGAGGCGCAAGGCCCCGACCTGGGTGTACAACCTCCTGAAGCTGAATCCGATGAACGGCTTCGTCGAGACGTACCGCCGCCTGCTGTACGACGGGGAGCACCGGGTTGGGAACCATCGCTCGGCCTGATTGTTCTTCATTTCCTTCAGTGAGCCTTGCAATCGGATGGGTGATATTCCACCGCAGTGTCCCGACGACTCCCTGAAGAGGTCTGAGCGATCCGGCATCCCGATCGCGACCATCGTAATATTTTCCAACCGCCCGTGGAGGTCCCCCGTGCCAGATGTCGACGTCGACGAGATCGTCCCACCCTCAGAGAGCGAATTGCGAGCGGCGAGCCGCAGGCGACTACCCCATCGGGCTGGAACAACAGTTGGAGTCCGAGTTCCAGAGAATGATTCGAGCGATCGATCGACATGAGATCGACACCGAGACGTCTCGGCGCCCATCCGTGAGTCATCGTCGCCGCCCACGAGATGCGCCTCGACGCCGCCACCGATTCCCGTCGCCGGGCGGCTCGGCCGCCCACCACGCCGCCGCCCGGGTCGTCAGCCGTCACCTCGCCCGCTCGCCGAGTCGGTGCGCGACCTCGGCGTGTCGGTGGCCGAAGCGCTCGAGTGAGGTCCGGCGACTGTGCAGGCCCAGAGTGCCGCCGATGAGCGCCAGCTACTCGACGCGTACTCTCGGGCGTCATGGATCGTCTGGCGGTCATCGATCACCTGGTCGAGTAGCTCACAACCGACCTCGAGCGACGGGTGACTGAATTCTAGTCTCGACCGCCGCGAGCGGTGAGCGTGTTCCATCAAGTCATCGTCGGCGCAGGCCCCGGCGATGCGATCACGCAGATGGCGCTGGAGATTCGGCGCGACCTCCGCGTGTGGTGGGGTCGAGCGAGATCTTCGCGCGGTTCATCGACCCGGCGATGGCCGACGAGATCTCTGGGTGGCTGACAGGCTGGGAGTGGACGACCGCAGGGACGTCGTCACTATCACTGGAGTTACGGCGATCCGGAGGTGACGAGCCGTGCTCCGACGACCGGAGCGCTCGTTTCGATGTCCCACAACGTCACCCCATCGCGGTACTTCGTCGACCACGATCCCGCATTCGCGGCCGGGCTCGAGTGGGGTCGCCATGAACTGGAACTCCTTCGAGAACGAACTGCGCTGGCCGTCGCTGACTCCCGCTTCAACGCCGAGGAACTGGCCGCCCTCGGGTTCGCAGATGTCAAGGTGAACCGGCCGGGGTGCGCCCCAACCGCCTCCTCGCAATCGCGCCGAACACGCAGACGGTTGTTCGCCTGCGCTCGCAGGTCACCCAACCGTTCGTGCTGGGCGTCTCCCAGCTCTTGCCACACAAACGCCAGGAGGTACTCATCCAGGCGCTGCACATACTGCAATGGGTGCACCACCTCGATCTCGGACTCGTTCTGGTCGGACCGACGAGGATCCCTGCGTACGAACGGGGGCTGCGCGAGTTGGTGCGCCGTCTCCGTGTGCGCAACGTTTGGCTCGCCGGTAGTCAGTCCCACTCGGCCCTCGCAACGCTGTACCGGAGCGCTCGAATGTTTGCGAGCGCGAGCGTGCACGAGGGCCTCGGGATTCCTCCGCTGGAAGCAATGGCGTTTGGGGTACCCGCAATCGTGCGAGACGCCGGTGCGACTGCTGACACCGTCGGGAATGGGGCACTGGTCCTTCCATTCGATTCCGGTCCGCTGATCTTCGCCGAGGCGCTGCGCACGGTTCATGAAGACGATCACCTCAGATCGACGCTGATCTCCGCGGGACTCGATCGGCTGGCTGCGCTGGCAACGGAGGCCGAGCAGTGCTCGTTCATCGACCTGCTTACAGTCTGCGGGGCTCGTCTCGTGAGACTGCTCTACACGGTTCAACGCTACGGCAAGGACATCGTCGGCGGGTCGGAGGCAGCGTGCCGCCTCTTCGCTGAACGCCTCGCCGACAGGGGCCACGACATCGAGGTCGTGACGAGTTGCGCGCAACTACGTCGACTGGGCCGACGAGTACGATCCGGGCACCACCGAACTCAACGGCGTCACAGTCCATCGGCTCCAGGTGAGCGCCGTGCGTAGCGTCGAGGACTTCGGACCCCTCAACGACTGGACGATCCTCGGACCACGCCCGATTCCCTGTTCCAGCAACAACGGTGGATGCGACTCATGGGTCCGCAGTTGCGTGACTACCCAATGTGGTTGCGGGCGAAAGTGCAACGTTTCGACGCCGTGATCCACATGACCTACATGTACGGCACGACGACGACTGGCCTCACGATCACCAGCGGGCGGGTGCCGACCATCCTCCAGCCGACCGCACACGACGAACCAGCGATCTGGGTTCGCCAATACGACACGATCTTCCGTCTCGCAGATGCATTCATGTTCTTCACACCCGAGGAACGCCAGATCGTTGCCGATCGATTCGACTTCGAGCCCGACGGCGAAGTCATCGGGATCGGGATGGAGATCCACGGACCGGCAGACCCTGCGACATTTTGGCGCCAGTACGAACTCGGCGACGATCCGTACTGCTGTACGTCGGTCGGATCGACACGGCGAAGGGAGCGCACGAGGCATTCCGGTTCTTCGAGGCGTACAAGCAGCGGAACCCCGGACCACTCAAGTTCGTTCTCCCCGGCCAAGCTGTCTTCGAGCTCCCCGAGCACGACGATGTGATCCATGTCGGCTTCCTCGACGAAGAGACGAAGCGCTCAGCGCTTGCCGGGTGCCTCGCTCTCCTGCAGCCGTCATACTTCGAGAGCTTCTCGATCGTCCTCTGCGAAGCCTGGCTACAGGGCCGCCCCGCTCTGGTCCAGGGACGATCCGAGGTCCTCGAGGGCCAGGCCCGCCGATCGGGTGGCGCCATCCCCTATCGAGGATTCGTGGAGTTCGAGGCAGCGCTCGACCTGCTGCTTGCCGATCCAGGACTTGCCGACCGAATGGGCACCGAGGGGCAGCGGTATGTGGAGCGGACCTACAACTGGCCAACGGTGCTCGACGAGGTGGAAGCGGCAGTCGGCGTGGCGCAACGACGCTTCGCAGAACGATCCCGTGCCCAGAGCGTGGTCCAATGACGGTTCACCGTGCGGTTTCGCTGTTCGGCATCGACGCAGGCAACTGACGCTACGTCAGTCTGAACCGGCGCTCGGAGTCCACGAAGTAGGGCGTAGTCACCGGGCCCGTCGAGCGATCGACTGAGTTCTGGATCCACTCGTCGGCTGCACTCTGGGAGTGGGTTCGAGCGGGGTGCCGATCTCGTTGATGAAGAGGTCCTGCATCTGGGCGAACCCACCCCGGTCGGCGAGCAGTCGCAGGAGTTCGGGGTGCAGCGGTCGGACGTGCGTCGGATCGAGCCAGAAGTTCGTCGCCGCGACACGCAGGTTCAGTGCGTTGGGCGTCTCGGCGATCAAGAGCCCGCCCGGAACGAGGACGCGTGCACACGCGAATCACGTCGGCAAGCACACCGAACGGAAGATGCTCCACGACGTGGAACATCGAAATGGCACCGAACGAGTGATCCTCGCTGGCTGCGAGGACGTCCACCAGATCACCCACGTCTGCACTCAACCCCGCAGCTCGGCATTCGTCGACGCAGCTCACATTGGAGTCGACTCCCCGAGCGGGAACGCCGTGTTCTGCGAGAACACCGAGCCACTCACCCCGACCGGCACCCAGGTCGAGCAGCGGGTGTGTCTCGTCGATGACGTCGGGAAGGAATGGGAGATACCGCTCTTGGCGAACCCTGATCTCGG
The DNA here is from genome assembly GCA_963829585.1 of Ilumatobacteraceae bacterium. GTDB lineage: Bacteria > Actinomycetota > Acidimicrobiia > Acidimicrobiales > Ilumatobacteraceae > Sva-07. The sequence continues at coordinate 278,695 of CAWHJD010000016.1, forward strand.
CCGGGTCGCCCCGGAAGCGATCCTCGATGGCGAGATACAGGAGATCGTCGACCTCCGACGTCGAGGGCGGTACCACACCCACCGTTCCCCCGGCGGCTGCCGGTCGATCCCCCACGGTTCGCTCGAGACGCTCGATGGCTCGCTGTGTCCTTCCGAGCTCGATCCTGAGCTGAGCCAGTCGCTGCTCCGAGGCACTTGATGCCGCCGCGACCGCGGCTTCAGCGTGCTCCCGGGCGGCTTCGATGCCGCGTGCGAAGCATTCCTCGATGCGGCCTCTGCGTGCTCACGTGCTGCGGCCTGCAAGACCGCCTTCGTCTCCGAGATCTGTGTGCGTACGACGAGTTCCGCGATGACGAACGCACGCTCCTCAATGGACTTCGTCAGCTCGTCGACGTCTCGATGAAGCGCAGCCTCGACGTTGTCGAGCCGAGTGTCCAGACGCCTGAACTCTGGTCGGAACGCTGCGACGAGCAGAATTTGGAGTCGTCGCTTGATCTTCGTCCACACGCCGGGGACCCTACATCGTGCGTGCTGCGCTTTCGATCCTCGTCCGGAGCCGAGCTGCGCCCACCCCAGGTGCGTGCACCCCCTGAGAGCCCATTGATCTCACCGGTTAGCCTCATCGGGATGCCAGGACGGACAGCGTGACGACTGATTCCGTACGACCGCAGTCTCGCTGGTGGTACGTCGCTGCCACGCTCGCCGTCGGAGTCGTGGGGCTCGTATCAAACCGAAGCCTCGCCAGCAGCCCCGACGCGTCGGTCGCCGACATCCGCAGCGCTGTCGCCGCACTCACCGCCATCTCGATTCTGAGTATCGGCGCCCAGATGGTCCTCGTCGGAACCTGCGCAGCGGCGTCGCCGCCCCGCTCTGTTGGACGCCCACCCCGGTGGGCAGTAGTCGCCACAGCCCTCGGCAGCGGAGCGATCGCCGGTTTCCTGGCGTTCATCCTTGTGAATGCCTCCCTCGGGTTCCGTGGCGCCGTTGCCGCGGCCGCGGCCCTCACCGTCACGCTGATCGTATTCTCCGTGCCGCCCCGGTCGACCCTGCTCGGAGACGAACAATGGTTTCGTCTCGGGCTCGTCGGCGTCGCGTCGGCCGTACCGACCCTCGTCGTGAGTTCGAAGGCTGTCCTCGAAAACGAACCTTTTGCACTCCTCGCAGCGCTTGTCGTCGGTGAGGCCTTCGGCACGTCGATGTCCTACGCGGCGTCTCCATCGCTCCGACGTCTGGGAGCGTGGCCGCAGCGCATGCGTCGGCCAATGTGGATCGGCCTCGGCGGGTCGACCGGATTGGCTCTCTTCCTCGCCTTGATGTCCACGACGTCTCGACAGCGCCTGTCGACGGAGGCCATCGAGTACAGCCAGAGCGCAGCCACGACCCGCAGTGTGTTCTTCGTGTTGCTCGCCATCGCCTTCGTCTTCTTCCCCGTCATCGCAAAGGCTCCACTTGGAACGGTAGGTCTGAGGAGGGCTTTCCATCAGGCATTCGGGCTCACCTGTGCCGCAGCACTGGTCGCCGTTGCCGGCATCGTTGCGGCCCCAACGTTCTTTGCGTCTCTCGTCACCGGCAACGACGCGGCGTCACCGACGACGGTCCGGCTCCTCACCATCGCCTATGCAGCAACCGGCATCGCCGTCGTCCCGCTCATGCAGTACATCGCTCACGGGTCCCGAATGGCCCTCGTGGTGTGGGTTGTCGTACTGCCGATGGGCGTCGGCCAGTTGCTCGCATCCACCGCCACGGCGCTCGCCGCCACCGCCGTGGTCTGCGCAGTCACTCTTCTCGTCGCGATGACTGGTCCAGCACTCCTGCGAGTTCAACCCGTGCTCCGTCCGTCGGTTGTCGATCACGCCATCACACCGCTCACCACTACCGCCGAGGCAGGAACGACCGTCGTCATCCCGTCCTTCAATCCGGGTCCCGTTGTCACGAAGACAATCCGCGAGGTGTTGGAAGCCTTCGACGAGACGGCGCAGCCTGTGAACGTGATCGTCGTGAGCGACGGCTCCACCGACGACTCGCCCGAACTCATCGATGACGTCAGCGACACCCGCGTGGTTCACCTTCGCCACGCCCGGAACTCCGGCAAGGGGGCTGCGCTCCGCACGGGATTCACCGCATCGCACACACCCATCGTCGCCTTCATCGATGCCGATGGGGATCTCTCGCCGACGCAACTCGCCGAGATGGTCCGCATCCATATCGAATCCGACGCCGACATCGTGTTCGGGAGCAAACGTCATAGCCAGTCATCGGTGGACGCGACCGCTCGCAGGAAGGTCACATCGTGGGGATATCAGCTCCTCATCCGCGGGCTCTTCCAACTCGACATTCCCGATACTCAAACAGGAATCAAGGTCTATTCGCGCACGCTCATGACAACAGTGCTACCTGTCGTTCACGAAGACGGGTTCGCGGTCGACCTCGAGCTCTTCGTAGCCGCCCGGGCCGCCGGGTTCAGCAGTTTTGTCGAGGTGCCTGTTCAACTCGTCAGGGCGGGTGATTCGACAATCTCCGTGCGGTCCATCATCACCATGCTCGGTCACACGATCAGGATCTTCTGGCGCGCGAAGGTGACGCTCCAGTATCTGCGGTCCGCCGCGGAGCAGGAGCACGCTGCAATGCAGTTCGACTGACACCTCACTGAGATCGACAGCTGAGCGCCGTACGCTGTTTCGTGTCATGGCAGAAGAGCAGACCGCGAGCCGCGCCACGCCGATCATCGGTCGCCGAACTGGCCTGGTGATGGCTGGAGCGTTCGTCTTGGCGAATGCCAGCAACTACACGTTCCAAGTCATCGCCGGCCGGAGTTTGACGCTCGACGAGTACGGGGTGCTCGGTGGCTTCCTCGCCGTGATCACCGTCATCACAGTGACGACATCAGCGCTCCAGGTGACCTCCGCTCGTGCGATAGCTGCCGGCGAAGTCGAGTCGAGCCCGAGGCGGATCGACGGGTTGACAACGTCGGCGCTCAAGGCTGGCCTCGCCGTCGGCCTGATCGTGGTGCTGCTCTCGCCCGTGCTTGCCAACGTGCTTCGTGTCGGGGTACTCCCGGTCATCCTCCTGGCGGTGTACATCGTGCCGTCGTGCCTCGACTCGATCGCCGCCGGCAGGCTTCAAGGAACACGGAGATTCGGCGGGTTGGCGGCGTACTCCACGGGCCAAGCCGTTACGAAGGTGACCGCCGCTGCGCTCGTCCTCATCGCCGGCGCTCGCGTCGTGGGGCTGCTGGCTGCCGTGATCGCAGGAGCCGCAGTGGTGGCGCTCCTCGGGCTACGGTCGACGTCGCAGGCAGGATCCGGTGCAAACGCACGTGCTGGGTTCGGAGTCGAGACGGTCGTTCGCCGCACTGGCGCTGTTCTGGCTGATCCTCAGCATTGACGTCCCCCTCGCCCGCGTCGGCTTCGAGGGGTCCGATGCAGGGTTGTACGCAGCGGGCGCAGTGCTCGGCAAGGCGGTGCTCTGGTTGCCGATCGTCGTCGCCCAGGTTGTGTTCCCGTCGTTGGCCGACGGCAACACCGACCCGAAGCAGCTGCAACGGCTGGTGCGGAACGCCAGCGTCCTCAGTCTTGTGCTCGCCACGGCTGCCGTGGGTGGGCTCTAACCTTTTCGGATCATTCGTCTACCGCCTGCTCTACGGCGAGCGGTACGAAGCCGCCGCGGACGTCGGCATGGAAGATCGGGCTCGCCGTCATCCCGCTGGCGCTCGTGAATCTCCTGATGTTCCAACTTCTGGCCCGACGGAATGGCACCTTCCTGAAGTGGTTCGTCATGTTCGCAGTGTTCGAGGTTGCCTTACTCCTGCTCCTCCCCCAGACCGGGGGCGGTACGCGGTCACCCTCGGCATCGTTGGACTGGGATTGCTCCTTGTGGTGCTCCTGGCCGTGAGAGACGGTGCCGAATCGCAGGCGACCACGTGGGCGGCGACCGCGTCAACACCCTTCCGACGGGCTCTCGCTATCGTGACCCGATGAATTCCACCGGCCAGAAGCTTCCGACCGTCGCCCGTCCGCCCGAAGGCCTGACAGAACGACTGAACCGAAGCCCTGTCGGGCCACCCGCTCGCTGCCCTGGTGAGTAGGTTCCGGACACTGTCATGGCGGCGCGCCGGCTCACCCCCTCCCGCTCCCCCCCACGTCAAGAAGCAGCTAGTCCTCGATCACGTGAAGCAATTCAAGCCGACTACCTTTGTGGAGACCGGGACGTATCGTGGTGACACTCTGGCGGCCGTCAGACCACACGTCGCGAAATCGGTCTCGATCGAACTCGACGAAACGCTGTGCGCCCTCGCTCGTCATCGTTTTCGTCGACATCCTGACGTCGAGATCCTGTGGGGCGATTCTGGCACGCTGTTGGCCGACGTCGTCCTGGTTCTCACCGAACCTGCGGCGTTCTGGCTGGACGGGCACTATTCCGGCGGAGTGACTGCGGATTCCGGAGGCGATGCCCCCATCTTGCGTGAACTCGAGGCCGTGCTCGAGTCGTCGGTCGCCCACCTCGTCTTGATCGACGATGCTCGGCTGTTCGACGGCACGAACGGGTATCCGACCCTCGAAGTGGTCTCGTCGCTGGTCGCTGCGCACCGTCCAGGGATGCCTGCCTCGATAGAGAACGACGTCGTGGTGTGTCATCCATGAAGCAGCTACGGGCAGGGCCCGGGACGGCGCCGATCCGGATCGACGGATCGGCCTTCGTGATCGCAGCGAACGGCTTCTCCGATGGTCCGTCACAACCCCTTGAACGATTTCTCCTCGAACACGGCGCGGCTGCAGGGTCACCACGATCACCCATCCGCTGCTTAGCCGACGGACCGAGCGAGCACCGGCTGCACATCGTGGAGAACGGCGCCGACACCACGCTAGTCTTGCTCCCCTTCCCGAACCGCCCGCCCTGGACCTACGCCTTCGATCCGGTGGTGCCCTTGCGACCCCCACGAGCCGACGTCTGGTTCGGTTTCAACTGTGTCTCGACCGCAAGGACTCGTCCACAGGTCACTGAGACGAGTGGACCGTCATTCACTGGAACGTCGACTTCGTACCCGAACGATTCGGTCACAACCCCGCTCACTAGCCTGTACGACCGGTTGGACAAGTCTCTGTTGCACCCGTGCCGACGGACGTGTCCAACTCTCCGACGCTGCGCTTGGGGGACGAATCGAGCGTTATGGGCTGCACCGAGAAGGTTCCCGTCGAGGTGATCCCGATGGGCGCCTGGATCTAAAGGACGCCACAAGCGGACGTCAGCCGCCTCTCGCTACCCCTCGCATCGTGTTCCTCGGAAGTCTTGTCGATCGCATGGGAATAGACCTACTGATCAGCGCTGTCGGGTTGATCCGGGCGAGTGGGGCGCAGAGTCGTCCTCGACATCGTCGGACGGGGCGAACTCCTCGATCAGCTGCCGCCGCCGAGTCATCGACGAGGGCCTGTCCGACGTTGTCGTGTTTCATGGGTTCATCGCTGAATTCGGTAAGGTCCTCGAGATCCTCGCCTCGGGGAGCGTGGCGGTGGCACCGTACGACGTCGACCCGAGTTCGTTCTCGCACTTCGCCGACCCCGGCAAGCTCAAGGCGTATCTGTCCGTCGGGCTTCCAATCCTGCTCACTGACGTCCCGCCGAACGCCTCGGAACTCGAACGTGAGGCGGGCGTGGAGATCGTCACGTCTGACGCGGACTACCTCGCCACACGCATCGAGGCGCTCCTCGGGGACGTGGAGGTGTGGACGCAGCGTCATCGTGCCGCGGAGGCATACGTGGACCAGTTCGACTGGGCAGACCTGTTCACGGAACGGTTGGCTCGACTCGGTGTATGTACGTGAACCGCAAGGCGGTTGAGTTGTTAGGGCCGGGCACCGGCCCACGTGGAAACTGCACAGAGGCGCCCAGCACCGCCGACGATTCGGACGGATCGTAGGTCAAAAGAACACGGACAGAGAAGCCTTCCCGCGCCCTGCCGAAGATGCGTGTACCGAACTGAAACGCCTCCGCAAGGAGAGTCGACCAGGCGGGACTCGGCCGGTCCGTCATGCCCGCCGAAACCGGCGCTTCGGATCTGACTGCGCGGGCCAGTTTGGGCTGGGCATCCCGGGGCGCGACACAGGGGCTCTGCGATTCTGACGGTGTCTTACGCCATCCGGTGTCGAGGTGAACCGGCCGGGGTTTTGCGTCAGGTCATCAATGGTCAATCCTCGAGAGGATTCAGAGATGCCTGCGAAGAAGGAATACACGGCCGAGTTCAAGGAGCAGTCGGTGCGTTTCGTGTTCGAGGAGATCGAGCCGAAGGAGTCCGCGAGACACGTGGTGCTCGTCGGGCCCGAAGTTGTAGGTGAAAGCGGTGACGCTCTACAACTGGGTGAAGAAGGCGAACGCCGAAGCCGTTCAAGCCGGGCGAATCAGATCCTGCAAGATGCAGCGGTTTTCTTCGGGGCGGCGCTCGACCGTCAATCAAAGAAGTGAGCGAATTGGCGCCTGCTCACCGTCATCACGGAAGTCCAGCCTGATCTGTCGTGTTCCTCCACCGCAGAACACCAGATCGCCCCGTCATCAGTGCGCTCCGCGCTCGCCCGACCGACCTGCGCTCGACGTCTCGCCGACGACGCATTGAGGTGCTGATCGCTGAGATTTTCGTCGACAACTACGAGGTCTACGGCGCCCGCAAGATCAAAGCTGCCCTCAAACGTGAGCACGGCATCGCGGTCGACCGCACGAGGGTCACCCGGTTGATGTGTGAGCTGGACATTCGCGGCGCAGCCCGCTCACGATCAGTTCGCACCACCCGGCCTGACAAGTCGTCGCCGAGAACGCCCGATCTCGTGAAACGCCAGTTCACAGCCGAACGACCGAACGAGCTGTGGGTCTCAATCTTCGTCGCCCGCGAGGTCTACCAACGTGTCATGATCGACCACCGCTCACGAACCAGCTGACCGGCATCGCCTGACCGACGGCTCCCGCCGGCGACCGCCTCTGATTCGGCACGCCCCGAAACAGGGTCTTGACCTATAGGGGCGTCAACGCGGTCGCCGAGTCGATGAACGGCCTCTACAAGAGCGAACTCATCCGCCGGAGCGGCCCCTGGCGCAACGCCGACCACCTCGAGATCGAGACACTCGCCTACATCGAAAGGTTCAACCACCGGCGGCTTCACGGCGAACTCGACCACACCCCACCCGCTGCCGACTACTACGATCGGCAACGCCACCAGGCGACAGATCAAACACCAACCCTGACCTGACGCATTTCACCGGCCGATTCACTCGCCTCGCCGCCGATCTACGCGATCAGGCCGGGCCACCCGAGGTCCGCCGTCTCGGGCGGACATTCACCAAGTGGGAGTCCCAGATCGCGGCATGGCACCGCTCCCACGTTTCGAACGGTCCGACTGAAGCGATCAACAATCTGGTCAAACGCGTCAAGCGCACCGCGTTCGGGATGACCAACTTCCGCAACTACAGGATCCGATCACTGCTCTACGCCGGCAAACCCGACTGGGCGCTCCTGGCGATCACCTCACGCTGAAATTCGAAGCGCCCCGAAACCTCTTCGAGGCGCAGCGACTCTGGAACCGGCCAAGTGGCTTTGAGGGGGACCCGATGATCTGATCCGGCGTGTGCCGCCGGCGCTTGTTCGATGCCATGTCGTTGCTGATTCTTCCTGCCCGACGAACCGGGCATCAAGAGTCGCACACCGACTGGACCACTACAGGGGTCTCACCTGAGCTTCGCGATCTTCCTACGCCTGGCCCACCAGCGCCCTCGGACACCCACATAGTTGATGCGTCGTTGGCGAAAGAGTTCTTCAACACCAACAACACGGCAGGCGGCACCCACGGTGCGGCACCAATTCTTGGATCCCTCAGCAGGCGTGCAACTTCTCCCAAACAATTCTGCTGCTATTGCTCCGGAAGAATGCGACAACCTCGCCTTCAGGCAGATCCATACACATTGCTCTAATACCCCCAAATCCCCAGATCATCAGAAATCGACTCATTGAAGTCCCAGATCTGAACAACGACATCCGGGCGCAGATGCCCAACGCTGTAATCGTAGTCCCACTTATTGAGGCCGGGAAACAGACTGCCCTTTGGAGGTTCAGCTGCGATTACGGCGTCACTCTTCCCAAGGATATCTACCATCGCACGCGAAGAATAATAGGCAGGAGCGCCCGCCCAGATGGTGGCGACCACAGCGCCGGGGAGGGTGGATTCCTCCAACGCAATTCCCCGATCCGTATCCGCTGATCGTCCTCTAAATGAAGGCCACCGGATCGAGCCCAGGTGACCATTGGGTATGCGCTCGTTGAACCCAGGACCGCTGCAGAAACAATCAGTACGAATAGCGGCGCTGACCAGCGACTCGCCTCGCCGGGAGACACGCTGTGCTTGATGAGAAAAGCGACCACAGCGAGTGCCATCATGAAGATCACGATGAGCGCCAACCCTGGCTGGAAACGATAAGGGTTGGCGCTCAGGCCCGCTGCCACTGCCAAGAATGGAACCGAGCCGAGTACAAGGACCTTCATCTTCGACACACCGTGGTCGCCAACGCAACGAAGACTCCAATAGCCAGGAATACGACCGCCACAGCGGCCGGTAGGACCACACTCACATATCGGTTGATGAGCAATCTTGTCCCACGCGTCCACCGACCCAGAGGCTGTATGCGGTCGCCGATAGGACCTCCAGTTCCGAGAACCACACCGAGCCGCCTATTCCGAGTTCCAGCGAGACCGACCAAGAAACCCAGGGAAATGAGCACCATCGCAATCAACGGCAGAACCTTGCCGCCCGTCACGGCCCCGCGAAGCAACCGCACTTGCGGAGGGAAGCCCTCCATCTTCAGACGGTATGTATTAGGCAGCCAGGCACCGAAGTACAATTTCTGAAACGTTACTACGGCAGCGATAGATATACCTATTGCACCCCCAAGCAAGAGCGTTGTGCGTAACTTGGATTCACGGCTGGGTGCCCACCAGACCATCCGAGCAGGATGCCAACTGTCAGTGCAGCAAAGTCAAGTCGAGTAAAAATCCCGACCATAGCCAGCGCCGCAACAAGGATCACCCGCGCGCCTTCAGCGTTGTCGCTGCTCCCCCCGCCCGACATCGGAGCGGCCAGCACCATGGCCAGGAACACCACTCCAAGAAGTCCAACCTCCATCCCGCGGACCGTCCAGAAGGAGAACGGATATATGAACGGGATTGTACCTGCAGCAACTGCGCTCACGAGCAACGCGTTGGGTGTCTCCAAGGCCACGACGCACGAGTGCAAATACCAACGAAGCGGCCGTTAGGACCAGTAGAACTCCAGTCAGGCTAACCACAAGCGCCGCACTTGATCCCCGGATGCCGAGGAGATGAATACTGGCCATGTAGATCGTCCACAGTGGGTTTGTCACTCCTTGGACACGATCTGCACCCGGGAACCAAACCAATTCTCCGGTATCTGCCAGCGTCCGCGGATACGCCATGGAAATCATGGCATCGTCAAAGAGGGTAAACCGACGTGTCCCCCAGGGATTTTCACTTGACCGCCAAACAAAGAATGCTAGAAAGACCGTTCCGGGCATTAGCGAAAGTGCCAGGACTACCCGGTCGCCAAGTTGCGCAGAGCCATCTCGATGTGCGATCGCAGTTTCGGAATGCACCGCTGTCAGTTCCGGCTCCATCGGAGCGCATGCTACTGGGGGACTGTCGCACGTCCCGTTAAGGCGTTAGATTGATGGGCGTTCTCCGGGTCGTGATTGGTTCTTCCACGTTCGTCGGAGGATTCGGTCGGCCCGCGGATCACAGCCGGTGTCAGCCCAAGATCCCAAGATGTTGCGCTGGCCATTAACAGCCACCCCGATGGCGGTGCAGCCGGGCCAGCCGGCGACGGGTCCATCTCTGGCTTCTCAACGATTGCGTCGACGGTCACCTCCGGATACAAGGCTCAAAGGCCGGTTCTGCCGCTCAGCTGGAATACCTTCCCCAATGAGCTACAAATTCGCGATGATCTGCCTGATGAGGTTGCGGAGCAGGGCCACCCGTCGACGAGACCGATACCGTCGCGGAGGCTCGTGAAACGACTTCCCTGGCGATCGACGGGTTAACGACCGTCATCACCGTGTCGGGCGGGGCTGTCGCCACCACCACGTCATAGGCCCCTTTTTCCGGCCGAACCCTGACGGCTCAGCGTGTCAGACGAGGGTTGCGGAGTTGTGTCCCTCCAGAACACCGAAGGGTCAGACCGGGTCTCAAATCGGGGCTGTCGACGCCGCTCGAAAATTGCGCGGTTGTGCCAGCCGAAAAGTGCGCTGTGTAGTTGCGGGTGAGTTTAGTTGTCGGGGTCGTCGGCGGTGACTCTGATGCTGGGGAGGGTGTCGATGCCGCGGTTGCGGAGCCAGTAGCTGGCGCCTTTCAAGGTGAGGACGTCGGCGTGGTGGACGATCCGGTCGATCATCGCTGCGGCGACGGTTGAACACGGCCATTTCCAATGCGTCGATCGCGAGGTCCGAGCGCAGTGATCGGGACGCTTGCCAGCCGACGATGAACCGGGAGTAGACGTCGATGATGAACGCCACATACACCCAGCCGGTGTGGGTCTTGACGTAGGTCAGATCGGCCACCCACAACCGGTCAGGTGCCGGCGCTTTGAACTGGCGGGCACGAGATAGCTGATCGATGCAGCCGGTCATCGGAGGTGGTGGTGATGGTGAACGCCTTGCAGCGTCTGGTCCGCAGATTCCTTCCTGGCGCATCAATCGCTCGACCCGACCTCGACCGACCGCGATGTTCTCACGACTGAGTTGTGCCCGTACGACTACAGCACGACCACAAGTCGCCGTAGAAGATCACGTTGCCCGGCATCCCGCTGAGGCTCGATCTACGAACGGGGACGTCGTATTGATGCAGCATCTGGGCACCTCGCGAGCATTCCACCCGCACACGTCATCACGGCGGGCGAGTAAAGCCATCGCAGAACGGCTCGTCGAAGTAATATTGGAAGACCACTTCGAGACCGTCAACCATGCCGACCTCGTAGTAATCGGGCCATCCACCCGCGGTCCAGTTCTCGAAGGGCTTGGCAACGCTCCGGGAACAGGAGGTCTCGTCGAAGGCCGCGAGTAGTTGACGGTTAGGGAAGCGATGCGTTCAGCTGTTCCGACAGTCGCCAGTTCACGGTGAGCTGTACGAGCACGAAGAGAGCACGACAGCGAGCAGCGCCGGCCCGAGAAGCCCCAGTACTCGCGACGAGCCACGAGCGATCGAATTCCGGCAGCGAGCCCGAGTGAAACCACTGCGGCGCCAACGCAGTACGACGTGTAGACGTAGCCCAGTTCGATGACTTCGTCCTGCACCTTCACAGTGATCGCCTGGAGGGCGACGGCCACGAACAAGAACGTCACGCACGCAAGAACAAAGGCCCACGTGACAAGATGACGCCCTCGGGGCGAGCGAAGACCTCCTGGCCACGAAACGAGCGGATCCATACATACGCAATGCCGGCGAGCAATACGACGACGGCCATCGCCAGCCACACAATCCCGAGCGTCCCTCCGAGGGTCCGAATGGACAACGCCCACGCTGCGCCCGGCAGACTGCTCAGGACTCCCAGACCGAAGGTCTCGACCGCGACTCGGCCCCCGCACCGTGGTTCCCCCATAGGATTCCGCCTGATCGCCGGTGACCGTTCGACCGTAGATCAGTAGGCACGCTGGTGTCAACACGATGGCCGTTGAGCCGAGAACGGCTCGCCACCGAACGTCCCGATCGGGCCAGCGACGAACGATGAAGAGCGTAGAACGAAGCCGGCACCCATGACGGCTCCGACATTGAGTTCGTAGTAGCCGACAGCGATCACCGCTCCGACTGCGGCAGCCACCGCACGAAGCGCGGTGGGTACACACACGAAGCGAAGCACGAGGGCAAGGAAGGCGAAGGCAAGCGCCGTCGAGCCGAATCCGACCAGCGGATAGTTGCCGACCGGATCGTTGGACCAATAGGCGTGGATCTGCAGCGTCGCGAAGAGGGTGAGCGAGGTCAGTCCGAGCGCGCGGCGGAACGAAATCGGTCGGTCGGTCAACTGGGTCAGACATGTCCAGCACCATGCGATGCTCCCAGCGCAGGCAACGATCATGGCGAACTTCAAGGCCGCGTACAGCGGTGAGATTCCAACATCGAACGTGACGCTCAGGAAAGGAGCAGCCAGTTCATGAAGGCTCCGACGACATTGCCGACGACGAAACTCGCCTCCGTCGCGCCCCGCCAGCCGTATCCGAGTGCGTCGCCGAGCGACGGACCACCAGATCAGCTTGGATAAACGGGTTGGTGAAGTCATCGGCGACCAGTGGTGTCGCCAAGATCGGGTAGAGCACCACGAAGCTGACAACGAGATAGAGACCGTCGCCACCACGCCACGCAGACGTGACCCGTTCACGAGCCTCCAAGCGTGGAACGGTCACGTTCCTCGGAATCGGTGGCGGACCTCCACTCCTCCGGCTCTCGTCGAGTAAGGCGTGCCCGCTGGCTCTGCGTGTGAGACGTGTGTCATTGTTCGACCACTTCGAGTTCGCTGACCCTGAGATACAGCTCCCGGGGCTCCGTCGCAGTGGAAGGGCACGGCTCACCACCAGTGCGCAGAACAAACTTCTGCCGCTGGAAGGCGGCCAGTTCGATTCGTTCGATCACCAATCGATCGGCGCCAGCCTGTGCTAACTCCGTGGCCCGGCCATCGATCTCCACATCCCGCGTGATGGGGCACGGAGCGTTGGCCAACTCCAGTTTCAGGTCAACGGTCGCTGGTGTCGGGTCGTTGTTGACAACCCGTACGGTCGCCCCGGAGCCAACGATCCACCAGTAGACGCCCGACTCATCGCTCTGGGCTCCGGTTGTGCCCGACTCGACCACTGCTGATACACCCGTCGGTACTGCGATCGCCGGGAGATCGAACGGAGGTCGAACGATGAGCGCCACGAGGAGTCCCACTCCGAGAGCAACGGTGAAGTAGCGCGTTGAGCTGCCAACTTCGTTCGCCGTTCATCAGACTGCTCCTCGGCGGACGAGGTCCGCAACGATGACGTCGGAAGGGCTGGCTGCGTCCGGGTCGGGTGCGGTCCGATAGTGCTGTGGGTTGCCGAGGAATGATCCGAGGATGTCGAAATCGAACTCCGACAGGACGGCGTTTACTCCAATGCCATCCGAACGCTCGGTCTTGAGGCGATGCACGAGACATGGCACACCTAGCCCGGCACACTCCTCCTGCAGCCCTCCAGAATCGGTCACGACGAACGCAGGCATCCCGGAGCACTCCGATGAAGTCGAAGTAGTCGAGCTTCCCGAGACTGCGGAAACGGTCGCCATCGTGCAGCCCATCGAGGCCTTGTGCCTGCAACTGCTGGCGGGTCAGAGGGTCCACCACCTGCAGAAGTGGAACGCTCCGGCTGTACTCGGCGAGGGCATGCATCGTTGCACGGACCCGCTCCGCGTCATGAAATGAGTTCCATCCGATGCAGCGAGACGAGCCCGTAGTCGGCCGGCAATGCGCCGATACTGACGGCATAGTCCTTCGGTACCTGGTGCAAACTGTCCCGAACGGTGTTGCCACCAGTCGCTAACGACCTCACCACGCACCTTGCGGAGGTTGTAGACCGCGTCCCCTCTCGGCGCATAGTGCACGCGGTCCGAGCGTTGCGGTGAGGACACGATCGAGTTCCTCGGGAAACGGATTGCGAAGATCGTGACTTCGTAGTCCGGCCTCGACCCATCGATCGTCGCCCCGAGCGACCGCCCGAGTGCGGCTCCGAGAAGTGTTGTGAGAGTGTCACCGTGGACGAGGATGAACGGCGCGCGGCCGTCGGCCCGAAGGGACCGACGAAGTTCCCGGTGCCGCAGCGCAGAGTTGGTCAGGACGGTACCGAGCCAACGCACGGCGTCCGTCGTGGTCCGAAGACTTCGACCGTCGACGCCGTTGGCGATGAGCACGTCAGGGGCGGGCATCCCGAGGTGATCAGCGGCTGACGGCAGCTCGCCCGCCTGCTGTGAGGTGCACCAATGCAGCGGCTGAGCTCCGAGCGCGACGAGACGAGCGTGAATCGGCGCGATCTTGATCAACTCGGCCGTCGTGCCGTAGACGAAAGCAATCACGAGTTGGCGCCAGTCTCGACACGACGCCGACGCCTCGACGCGAGTCGAGCTACCTCGCCGCGAACCATCCCGGCATAGTACGAGACACCGAACAACGGCGAGAGGACTCCAAGCGAGACCGCCGCGCGACGTTCACCGCCAGCCACGCGAACCGCAACGCCTGCCGCGAAGGATGCGACTGACCGCCAGGCGCACAGCGACCAGCGGCCGAGTCATCGACATCACTGCGAGCAGCGGAACCGCGACGAGCGCAACACGGATGGGCGTTCGGAACCGGGAGCCCGGTCGGTCGTGCCCGTCGATGAGCACCGTTCCGCGATGATAGGAGTGCCGAACGAACGACCCGAGAGACGTGCGTGACTGATAGGTGCACCCGAACGTAGGAGAAAGATGGATCACGCCGTGGTCGAGCAACGGCTGCAGCATCAGGGTGTCGTCGTTGGCCATGCGGAGGTCGTCGACCTCCGTGTCGAATTGTTCACATGCTTCGAGCAGCAGCTGTCGAGGAGCCACGAACATCGTCGTGCCCTTGGGGTAGTAGTCGAAGTTGTCCCGCGTGAGCTCGACATGCCGAGGGTCGCGGTAATACCGGCGCCAGGCGAGCCGCCGTGATCCCATCCCAGAAGTGAGCGGGCAGGGACGCCGAGGGCGCAGTGACCACGTGTGCGTTCCACACGTTGCGCCCGGCGATCACCTCGCTGGCGAGGAAGCGCATCGAACCCGGGGCGATCGTGATCCGGCTGTCGACCAGGAGCACGAGGTCGCCCGTCGCGGCTGTGCGAGGCCCGCCTGCCGAGCTCGGAACCTTCCCGCATTCTCCTGGCGGACCACGACGAGTCGGCAACGGTGCGCAAGACCGTCGAGACTCGCAGCCGGTTCCATCGTCAGATCCGTCGTCGACGAGCACGACCTCGAGGTCGTGCCAACCCGCTGCGATCTGCGTCGTCGAGCAAGGCGCCTTGACGGTGTCAGGCAGCGTTGCAGCGGCGTTGAATGCCGGGATCACCACCGACAGGGATGGAAGGTCGCCCTCGAGGATCGCGGAGATCGCCCCCGAACGGAACTTCGACTTCAGCCACTTGGACCCCACAGCCGGCACCACGCCCTGGACGCCCCGGAGCGCACGATTCTCATCCTGTTCTCGCAGGAACCAGTCGTACGTGGATCGGATCCCCCGGTCGAGGTCGTACTTCGGGGTGCCCAGCCGAGGTTTCTCAGCATCGAGACGTCGAGCACCTTTCGAGGCGTCCCGTCAGGCTTCGACGGGTCGAACACGAGTTCCGCGCGGGATAGACCACGTCGCGAATCTTCTCGGCCAGCTCTCGGATCGGAGGTCCACGCCGGTGCCGACGTTGATGTGCGCGTCGTCGCTGTAGTTCTCCATCAGGAACACGCAGGCGTCGGCCAGGTCGTCGACATGGAGGAACTCGCGCCTCGGGGTGCCGGTGCCCCAGATCTCGACCTCGTCGCGTCCGGCGATCTTCGGCGTCGTGGAACTTGCGGATCAGCGCCGGCAGCACATGGCTCGACGTGAGGTCGAAGTTGTCGTTCGGGCCGTAGAGGTTGGTCGGCATCGCCGAGATGAAGTCGCAGCCGTACTGACGGCGATACGCCTGGCAGAGCTTGATGCCGGCGATCTTCGCGATCGCATACCACTCGTTGGTCGGCTCCAGCGGACCCGTCAGCAGCTGCTCCTCGGGATCGGCTGCGTGGCCTGACGCGGGTAGATGCAGGACGAGCCGAGGTAGAGCAGCTTCTTCATGCCGTACTCGGTGGGCCGCGTGGACGACGGTGCCGTGGATCATCATGTTGTCGTAGATGAACTCCGCCGGGCGGGTGCTGTTGGCCATGATGCCGCCGACGGTGCCGGCGACCAGGAACACGTACTCCGGGCGGTTGGCCTTGAACCAGTGGGACACCTCGGCCTGGTCGCGCAGATCGAGTTGAGCCGTCGTGGCGGTGAGGACGTTGGTGAAGCCCTCGGCCTCGAGTCGGCGAAGGAGCGCGGAACCGACCAGCCCCGATGGCCGGCAACAAAGACGGACGAATCAGGTGCGATGGGTTCGGACATGGCGCTCCTCGAACAGGCGAATCGACGAGGGCGACGATACCGACTTCTGCCCCACATACTGAGAGCGACCGCTGCGCTCTCGATGCACTCTCCGAGTTGACATCTGTCTTAGACAAGCGACATCACACACGTCATGCGATTCTCGCCACATCTACAATCGGCGGAGACATGTGGACTCTGATCTCCGTTCCCAACACGCAATACGCCGATCGCGCCAACGATGGCACTCGCTGAAGCCGGCGGTTCAGAGTTGGGATTAGCCTCCAACGAGGTCTTTCCCGATGGACCGGATTCGCCGAGCAGTCCGATCGATGCGCTGCCACTGAACAGGCGCGTCAGACGCCGTTGGCTCCTGATCGGGGTCACGATGGTGTGGTTCCCCGTTCTCTACATGTGGCCGGTGCTCGGCCCCGGAACGCGATCCCATCTGAGAAGCCCTCGAGCTGAGCCCGATCTGTTGACGGACATGGACGGCGCCATCTGGCTGGCAAGGGCGCTTCGCAGCATGGTTCTGCCGTGGTCGGAATCGGCTGTGACCGCAATGCCGACTGGAGAATCGATTTGGCGCTGGCAGGCAGCCACCCAGGCCATACAAGTGATCTCCCTCTGGGGACTCCACGAGTGCTCGAACCCACCCTCGCGGTGAACACCTTTGTTCTTCTCGGATGGATCGTCACCGGGATCGCGGGATACGTACTCGCACGAAGTCTGGGAGCCGACGTCGTGACCCGCTGACGCGGGAGTGCTCTGCCAAATGGTGCCATCCATGCCAACGATGGCATCCAACTACACGAGCTACGTCTACGTCGGCGTGCCCCTGTTGGTACTCGCGGCAGTAATCGTGGTGATGACCGAACCGTCGGGGCCTCGTTTTGCGATGCTCGCCGGCAGTCTGGCGTTCACCGCATTCTTCGATCCCTACTGGCTGTTTTTTGCGCTCGCAATGGTTCTGACTGCTGCGGCTGCCAACGCCCGTACAGTCCTGTCATGGTGTCGTGAGCAACGACCTGTTGCACAAGTTCTCCTACTTGCGAGCCTCGTCGTGCCGATTTTGCTCATAGGAGCCGTCGTCGCAGTTGATCGGCTGGCACCCACAGGATCGCGACCACTCGAAGTGGCCCACGTCGGCTTGGTCAAGGCCGGCCTCAGAGGCCCGGCGGATTGGTTCCAATGGTCATACGAAGGCGTCGGCATACTGATACCGACAATTGCGGTGGCCATGCAGTCATCATCTTCTGGCGACGAGACAATCGTCGGTTGATGACGGCCGTCGTCGTCGGCGCAGTGTTCACAGCCTTGTCGACGCGGGCGTTCTGTTGGTTCGTTCGAGATCGGTTCGCTTGCCGAGTACGCCCGGTTTGTCATGCCCGGAGTCCGGTTCTTCCAGAGAGCTGCACTCATTTCCGAAGCCCTGATGTGCATCCTCGCACTCCTTGCGGTCCGAGACCTGACCAGGCTAGTCAATTCTGGTTTCACGCGAAAGCTCGTCGGAGCGGCCGCCTTCGGTCTGCTCGTCATCAGTCTGGCTCCATGGCAAGGACGCTCCGTGTTCCAACCGGCGCCCGCCTATGCAGCTGTTCGCGATATTCTCGATGAGGTCGACCGTCCAATCGTTGCCACACTTCCAGCCGACAGAGTCGGCAGGGCGTGGTTCGAGCTGTCGCTCCTGGACGTGGCAGCGGTAAACGGGATCAGCGATCTGGAAGGCGGTCAGATCGTGGAGTGGGCTGCCTCCCAAGGGGCCGGCGCCCTGGCTGCACACCTGGAGTCGAAGGGAGTGACGCACCTCCTTGTCGTTGACGGCCCGGATGACCTCCTGTTGTCATTCGGTCTCGAACCGCCGCAATTCGTATCTCGCATGTCCTTCCCCGTTTCCGGGTTCGAGTACGCGTCGCCGACAGTCACCATCTACGAGGTGCATGCTTTGGAAGGCGACGAGTTCTGTGAGACCTGCTCGGGAATCCTTCGCGCGTACCTAGAAGGAGAAAACTACCCCCTCGAAGAACTCTCGCCGGGCAACACGGCCTGGTGGATGTACGGTCCCAACAGCGAGTTGTCGCTGGACACATACGGCAGCTCGCTCGAGGGGGACGTCCGGATTCGGGTTGGGAACACCCCATGCGGGGATCCGCGAACGGTCGAAATCCGCAACGGGCCCACCGTCCGAGTACTGACACTCACGGGTCAGGAGACTGCCGAAGTCGATCTTCCGGTGAACAACCGCACACTCGAACGACCCATCGAGATCTGGGTGGACGGCGAGGAGTGCCGTGGAATCGACGGCGACAACAGGCTCTTCAGCCTTCAGGTCTTTCAGCCAGAGTTCATCACCGACAAGTGACCGCGAGTTTTGTCTGACCAACGAGCGACGTTCAGTGCCGTAACCTCTCGATAATGCAGACCGAGCCAGCACCGCACGCAATTCTGAGCCGGTGGAGTCGTCGAGCGATGAGGACTGGGCGACAAATGTTCAGGAATACGCCAGTTCAGCGAGTGCCCTTCGTCAACTCGCTGTACCGTCGACTCTCCGAGACCGCCTATGGCGTCTCCGGAACCGTTGTGATCGACTTTCGGGGCGCGGAGATCGAGATCACAGCTGGTGATATCACCACGCTTCCGTCACTGGCAGACGGTACGTACGAATCCGAGGAACTCGACGACTTCCTCGCTCACGTGACAACGGGCGCGACTGTCGTCGACATCGGCGCCAACATCGGGATCTGGTCGGTGTTGATGTCGCGCGCAGTCGGCCCGGACGGAACGGTGCTCGCCTTCGAGCCGAGCCCGGGGAATGCAAAACTGCTCCGAGCCAACCTGGACCGCAACAGATGCGAAAACGTTGAGGTCGTCGAGGCCGCTGTTGGGCGGACGTCAGGGTCAGGCCATCTCGACACGACGTCACCAGGCGCCACCCACAAGCTGGCGAATGATCCAGTCGAGGGCAACGTGGAGGTCTTGGTCGTCTCGCTCGACGATTTCCTGGCTGAACGAGGACTCGCCGGAGTCGCAGCAATCAAGATCGACGTCGAAGGATACGAGCCCGAATCCATCGCCGGAATGACCAAGACGCTCGAGACTCGGCCAATGTTCCTGGCAGAGTTCTCGATACCGCAGTCGGAGCAGGCGGGAACGAACTGGCATGTCGCCCTCGGTCAGCTGGGCGCCAGGTACCACGAGTGCCGTGTGTTCGACGGTCGAACTCCCACGTGGGTTCAGAGTTCGGACCTACTCGAACTCACCTCGAATCGAAAGCTCCTCAACCTGCTCTTCGGAACGCGAGAGGAAGCGTCACACGAACGATGAACAGTCGTCGACCTCTGTAACAAGACAGAGGCCCTCTCCATCCGCGGTCTCGAGTGGCAGCTTCCTCCAATTCGCGAGGACGTCGGTTCGGCCGGGTAGAGAAAGGCTTGAGGAAACGCCGGCGATCATTCTTCCAGACCACCTACGGGAGCTCGACTTAACGTCTGTACTTCACATGCCGCGTCGAGACCGTACCTGCGTAGGCTCTTGCGACCCGTCCAGGCCGATGTCGGGCAGCAACCACACGGAGACTCGTTATGCCCACAGCGTTCGTTACCGGTATCACTGGCCAGGATGGTCAGCATTTGGCGGAATTCCTGCATGGGCAGGGTTATCACGTGTTCGGGATGGTGAAGGGCCAGAACAATCCGCGGGTGGAGGCATTGCAGGCGGAGTTGCCGTTCGTGGAATTGGTGCCCGGGGATTTGGCGGACTTACCGTCGATCGTGTCGGCGATGGAGGCATGTCAGCCCGATGAGGTGTACAACCTGGGCGCGATCTCGTTCGTGGCGTTGTCGTTCTCGCAGGCGGAGTTGACGGCGAACGTCACCGGGTTGGGTGTGCTGCGGATGTTGGAGGCGGTTCGGATGGTGGGCGGGTCGCAGAACAATCCGATCCGTTTCTATCAGGCGTCGAGTTCGGAGATGTTCGGGCAGGTGCGCGAAACACCGCAGACCGAGTTGACGCCGTTCCATCCGCGCTCGCCGTACGGGTGTGCGAAGGTGTTCGGTCATGACATCGTGGTGAACTACCGCGAGTCCTACGGCCTGCACGCGTCGTCGGGGATCCTGTTCAATCATGAGGGCCCTCGGCGCGGGTTGGAGTTCGTGACGCGCAAGGTGACGAATGCGGCGGCGCGGATCAAGTTGGGGTTGCAGGACGAGGTGGTGTTGGGGAACCTGGACTCCAAGCGTGATTGGGGATACGCGGGCGATTACGTGAAGGGGATGTGGATGATGCTGCAGCAGGACAGCCCCGACGATTACGTTCTGGCCACCGGTCAGACCCAGTCGATCGAGGACCTGGTGCAACGAGCGTTCGCCGAGGTGGGCATCGAGAACTGGAGGGACTACGTGCGTCAGGATCCCAAGTTCCTGCGCCCCGCCGAGGTCGATCTGTTGATCGGCGATCCGAGCAAGGCCCGCGAAAAGCTCGGTTGGAAGCCTGAAGTCGACTTCCCGACCCTGGTCAAGATGATGGTCGACCACGACCTCAAACGCGAAGCGACCAAAGCCGGCATCACCATTCCCACCTGAGGAGCAACACCGAATGGCCATTCTCGTCACCGGCGGCGCCGGCTACATCGGCTCGCATACCGTTCGCGCACTGCGCCAACTCAACCGTGACGTGGTCGTGCTGGACTCGCTCGAGTTGGGCGTCGCCGAATCGGTGATCGACGCTCCGCTCATCGTCGGAAATATCACCGACAACGACCTCGTCTCAGCCGTATGCGCAGAATACGGCGTCACCCAGGTGGTGCACTTTGCGGCGTACAAGTCGGTGGGTGAATCGATGGAGAAGCCAGCCCGCTACTGGCGCAACAACGTGGCGGGTACGGTCGAGTTGATCGAGGCCTGCTTGGCCGCGGATGTCCGTGACTTCGTCTTTTCGTCGTCGTGTTCGGTGTACGGCACCCCCGCTCAGGTCCCCGTCACCGAGAACGCAGCGATCGCACCCGAGAGCGTCTACGCCGAGAGCAAGGCGATGGTCGAACGAATTCTGCGCTGGTACGGCACCACTCATGACATCCGCTCAGTCAGCCTGCGCTACTTCAACGCCGCCGGCGCGAGCTTCGACTCACGGATCGGCGAGGACTGGACCTACAGCATCAATCTGATCCCACTCGCCATCAAGGCCGTGCTGCTCGGCGACCGTCGACTCCAGGTGTTCGGCAACGACTACGACACGCCCGATGGCACCTGCATTCGTGACTACATCCACGTCGACGATCTCGCG
Source organism: Ilumatobacteraceae bacterium (assembly GCA_963829585.1). Classification (GTDB taxonomy): domain Bacteria; phylum Actinomycetota; class Acidimicrobiia; order Acidimicrobiales; family Ilumatobacteraceae; genus Sva-07. Next base: position 300,142 of record CAWHJD010000016.1, read on the forward strand.
GATGCCCACGTCAAGGCGCTCGACTACCTCGCCGGCGGTGGTCACTCCACGGAGGTCAACTTGGGCACCGGAGTAGGTTCTTCGGTCCTCGAGGTCATCGATGCGGTGGCGAAGGCGGCCGACTCACCAGTGCCGTACGACATCGTCGGCCGACGTGCAGGCGATCCGGTCAGTACGTACGCCGATCCTACGTACGCTGCATCCATCCTCGGATGGCGTGCCAAGCACGATCTCGACGCCACAGTGAAGTCGGCGTACCACTGGCACCTGAAGCAACTCTGACGCGCAACGAGCGAGTCACACTTCGGACTGAGAAGGCGCGGGTCGGACGTCGACATCGATGCGGCAGTCACTGCCGAACCATCGAACCCCTTCATGGACGAGGTCGACGGCAAGCACGTGCGCACCATCGGTCTGTGGCCCGACGACCTGGAGTTGCAGCAGTGCGCGTTCGCCGGGCCGTATCGGTGAGGGAAGCGTCGAACGCAGGCCGTCGGCGACGACCATCTCGCCGTCCTTCCACCATCGATAGGTGAGACGCACGTCGTCCGGCTGATCCATCCAGGTGAAGCCTCCACGATTCACCACAGTGACATAGAACGTGGCGAGCTGACCCGATACCACGCAGGGCTCCACATCCCACGGCTCGATCTCGGCGGCGTAGTCGTCGTCGCAGAGCGGGCGCTGATTCCAGTACCCATCGATCTCGTCGCGCCCGACCAGTCTCACCTCGACCGGTACCCCGACCGGCGTCTCCGAGGGCGGGGCATCGATGACAGCACGGATCATCGCAACGTCCTCGGGCGGCACAGCGATCGGGGCACGGGTGACGAACGCCTCGGGAAGGTACGGCACGTTGACGCTTCTCCCAGCACCCGTGAGCCCCGGATGCTGTTGTTCGTATCGCTCCACCTTGGCCCGCCGAACGTCGACGGAGTTGACCACACAGTCGAGGTGATAGATCGGGAATTCGACGAATCGGTACGGCAGTCTCGGTATCAGTGACGTGTGCAGCCGACCTTCGACTCGGATCACCGCAGGATCGTTACGCACCAGTCGCGAATGGAAGTCGGGCCACCACGGCCGTTCCTTGACCCAGTGTGCGACGTCCGGATAGAGCCAACGGGTCGGCAACCAGTACTGGAACGTTTCGGCGTCGGCGATGAGGTCGGGCAACGCTTCGACGAGCGCGTTGCTGGCGACTTCGTCGCTGTCCACTCGCAGGATCCAGTCCATGTTGCACAGCGAGTGGAGCCAGGCGAGTGAACGCTCGAGCGGGGGGGCATACTCGAATCGGACGATGGTGTCGGCGACCTCGGCCAGTCGACGAGCGTCCGAGGGGTCCAGCCGCGAGTCAACGGCCACGACGATCTCATCGGCCACGTCCCGAAGCAGTGAGAGCGACCCGCGACCCGTTCCGGTGGACCATCGGTCAGGCACACGACCGACAGCGTCTGCTGAGCCAACGGCCGGACCATCGCCCCGACGTTAGGGACGCGAGTTCGAGTCTCCAAATCACGCATCGAGTTCTCAAGGACGATCGCACCGAGCACCCCGAGTGCCGCGGGTGACCGAGGGGCATTGGCCGATCCGCTGCTCTCGCAGGCTGCCGCCTGCTGCAACAGGGCGATGACCACGCGAGCGAACTCGCGCTGGAAGAAAGCGGCGACGAGCTCTGGCGGCTCCCGTCGCTCCGCCAAGAGCGTCCGGAGTGCCCGATAGACGGCGTCGAGATCGTTGATGCAGCGCACCAACCTCTCGGACTCCGATGCCTTCGTGATGCTCGTCGAGCGTTGAATCCAGCGGTATCCGTGCTCCGGCACCCCGACGAACACAGCACTGTTCGCCGCGAGCAGGAAGGTGATCAGGATGTCCTCACCGAAGTAGATCGATTCCTGTTCGGTATCGATGCCCGCGATCGCGGTCGTCCACACGGTCGTTCGGATCAGCTTCACGCAGAGACTGCTCCAGATCTTCTCGCCGAGGAATCCCCGCACGATGTCGCCATCGTGGAGCACGAGATGACCACCTGCTCGGTTCAGCGGTCGCATTGTTCCGTCCGGCTCGATCTGCCACAGCTCGCACTGGACCAGGTCGGCATCGTGCTGGATTGCGGCCTCGTACATGGCCGCGATGAAGAAGTCCTCGACCTCATCGTCCGAGTCGACGAACCCGAGGTATCGACCTCGCGCTTCGCGCGCGCCGGTGAAGCGCGCACGGATCAGACCCTGGTTCACGTCGTGCCGGACGAGGCGTACCCGATGGTCACCTGCCGCCACCCGACCCACGATCCCCGCGACATCACCCGGCGAGCAATCGTCGACCACAATCACTTCGAAGTCGTTGAAGCTCTGGCGAAGAATGGACTCCAGACAGACGCCGAGATGCTCTTCGGTTCCATACACGGGAACCACGATCGTGACCGCCGGCTCCGCCACCACGGCATCGACACTCTCCCGACGCACGAGTCGAGTCAGTCGTCGAGTGAGCGCTGACGCTCGACCGCTCACGCTCCCGTTCCGATGTTGCATGTCGGTCAGCCTCACCGTGCGGTCGTGGACGCGACCGCCACCGCACCCATGAGTCCGAGTTGTTCCGCTGAACGTGGCAGCCCTGCGGGCGTGTTCGTCAGCAGATGGGCGACATCGAGGAGGATCTCACGGCCAACAGACACGAACTCGCGTCTGAAGAAGTCGTCGGCCAGGCCATGCGGCAGGGGCTGCTCGTCGAGGGTGGAGCGGATCAGCGAGTAAGCGGTGTCCAGGCTCTCCAGGTTCAGGAGCAGGCCGTCGACGTCCTCGGCATTCGTTCGGCTTCCAGCTCGCGGGAGGTATCGATACGCCGGTCTCGACGTATGGGCGAATCGATGACTCTCGATGGCGACAGGAATGAGACACAGAAGGTCATCGATGAACCCGACGCGTCGGCGGACCTGCTCGACGCCGGCCGTGGCCGCACGCCACGTGCTTAACCGGATCAGCTTCGTCGACAGACTGTTGCTCATGCTGCCGGCCAACACACCGCAGAGAATGTCTGGACCAGCCAGCGAGTGTTCCTCCCCGCCTCGATTCACCAGCTGGCCGTCGGGCCCGCCGATCACGAAGGGGCAATCGACCAGGTCGGCATCATGCCGTTCGGCTGCAGCGTGCAACTGCATCAGGAAGAAGTCGTCCACCTCATCGTCCGAGTCGACGAACGCGACGTACTCGCCTCGCGGAGCACGCGCTCCGGTGAACCGGGCGCGCAGCATTCCTTGACTGGACTCGTGCCGGACGAGACTCACACGAGGATCATCAGCCGCCACGGTCCCCACGATTCGCGCAACATCCCCCGGCGAGCAATCGTCCACGACGATCAACTCGAAATCACAGAAGGTCTGGCGAAGAACCGACTTCAGGCAGGCAGCCAGATACTCCTCCGTCCCGAAAACCGGAACCACGATCGTCACTACCGGCGTACCCACCGCTCGCCACAGTAACGACTGCACGGATGACTCGTTCCCCAACGACGCATGACGTCGCGTAGGCTCGTCCAGGGAGCATTCCGCCGGCGAGACCCGCGAACAAGGAACCGGGGACATCTACGTCGTCGATCTCACCTATCTGCAACTATGCAGCGTGGCCGAGCACGAGTCAGACCCGAAGAGCGACCCGGCCTGGCTGGTCGTCGGATTATTCGCCGCAGTTGCGTTCGCCGCCACCATCGTGTCCACAGCGAATGGACCTGGACTCTCCCCTGATTCGGTCAACTACATTTCGGTCGGTTTGAACCTTGCCGACGGGGCAGGCCTCGTCACCTATTCCGGCGAGCGCCTCACGGTTTTCCCACCTGGCCTTCCCTTCATCGTTGCTGGAGGGGACATCATCGGCATGAGTGTCGAGTGGACGATACGACTGGTAAACGCTGCTGCTTTCGCGGCGACTGTTGCGCTCAGCGCGGTGTTGTTGCACCGTCACGTCCGGAGCCGCTCTTTGGCGATCGGCGGCACCGTATTCGTAGCGATGAGCGTGCCGCTGCTGGCCGTTGCGAACATGGCGTGGACGGAACCGCTGTTCATCGTGATCACGCTCGTGTTCCTCCTGGGGCTCGAACATGCACTGCGTGAACCACGGAACCTGGCGTGGATCGTGACGTGCGCCACCCTGGTCTGGGCAGCGTTCTTCATGCGGTACGCAGGCGTCTCGATGGTCGCAGTCGGAGGCGTCACTCTGCTTCTCGGCCAGTGGACGGTGCACAAGCGGCTCGCCTTACGGAATGCGTTCATGTTCGGAGTACTCGCATCACTTGGCCCCGTAATGTGGTTGCTGCGAAACACGGGTATCGACGGCACCCTGATGGGGCCTCGGCCCTCCTCGACCGACACTCCGAGCGCGGTGGCCGTCAGCATCTCCAGCACGATTGGTCAGTGGCTCGTGCCGATGACCTTACCCGGGAGACTGCCGGCGGTAATCGGTCTTGGAGTCTTCGTTGCCCTGGCTTTCGCGGCGGCGCTGTTGCTCAGAAGCTCCAAGGGCCTTCCAACCGGCCTCTGGCCCGACATGGTGCCTACTTTCACCTTTGTTGGCGGATACCTCGCCTACCTCGTCACCGCTCAGCTGACGACCGCCCTCGACGTCATCGACACGCGCCTGCTGTCGCCCATCTTCGTTCCAGTCGTCGTCGTGGCAGCGGTTGCTCTCGACGGGGTCTCGCAACTCGCGCCGTCGCAAGCGCGACGATGGGCCGGTGTTGCTCTTCTCGCCATCGTCGTCCTTCATGGTGCAAAATTCATCCAACAGGCCCATCTAACGGGACAACAAGGACAGGGGTATGCCTCCAGCGCCTGGCAAAGCAATGAGCTCGTGGCTGCGACAACCGAGCTTCCCGCAGACGCAATCCTCTACACCAGCGAGCCATGGGGCATTTGGGCTGCCACACGCTCTGAACCGGTCCTCTTATCCCCTCGACTCCGCCCATATCGATCCAACGAAACCATCGAGATACCACGATCGTTCATTGACGATGCGAACTGTGGGGATGCGTGGTTGGCGTGGTTTGCTGCAGGTTCCCCGAGTTACCTGCGGACGCCGGATCAACTCGCCGAAGTTGTGACGCTGGAACCCGTCACGGTACTCGAAGCCGGCACTTTGTACCGACTCGGTCCGCTCGGAGAGCCACAATGCGACGACGGAGGCTGAGGGGGCCATCGCTGGCCCGCTGCAAGCAGCCGGTTGCCCCTCGGCCACCTTGCGGATGATCTGACCTGGCGTGTGACGCCGGCGCTTGTTGGTCATGTCGTGACTGCTCCTCTGATTCAGAGTCGCACATCGACTGGACCACTATGAGGGTCTCACCTCACAAGCGTCACCTGTTCCCGTGACAAGTAGGTTCAGGGCCGTGTCACCCATCGTTTCGATCGTTGTTCCTGTCTACGGCACTGAGCAGTATCTGGCGGACTGTCTGGCATCGTTGCTCCGACAGTCCTTCAGTGACATCGAGGTCCTGGTGGTCGACGACAGATCGCCTGGCGATCCAGGGGCGGTCATCGCCGCCGTGGTGGGAGTCGATCCGCGGGTGCGGCTGATCCGTCATGAGGTGAACCGCGGTGTGATGCATGCTCGGTTCACGGGGGCGAGCAACGCCCGAGGCATCTACCTCGCGTTCGTCGACTCCGATGACGAGGTAGAGGATTGGTACATCGAGCGGCTGTACGAGACCGCCGTCCGACACGACGCCGACCTGGTGCAGGGCGCCCTTCAACTGCATTATCCGCATGTGCGCATCGTCAATCGCGGCGGAGCCGCTCATGAGTTGCGGGGCGCCGAGGTGCTGCATGGGATGTTGGCCGGAGAAATGATGGTGAACGTATGTGGCAAGCTCATTCGCTCCGAGACGTGGCGGGTCGCGGTCGAGCCGCTGATGCAGATTCCCGAGCGGCTGGATTTCGCGGAGGATCTCTTGTGCACGGTGTCGGTCGCGATGCACAGCGCGGCGTACGCACACATCCCTGATGCGGGCTATCACTATCTGCTTCGTGCTTCGGGCACGACCCTGGCGGATGAAGCCGACGCGCTGGTTCGGAATTTGCGCAGTCTCGATTGCGTCTACCGCGTGATCCGCGATTCTCTTGCGACGAGGGACGAACCTCCTGCGTTGGTGAAGGCATTCTTCGACCTCGAATTCCGCGACGTCGCCCGCGAACTCCTGTCCCGGCTCGCGACCAAGGTGCACGACGGCCCGGCGGGGCTGCCCCCGTCACCAGCTGCTCTGGGCCTCATGGGCGCTGTTGCCATGGCTGCCGTGGGCGCACGCACATGACGCGTGCGTTCAGTCGTCGCCCGCGGCACCGCGCCCGATCGCCCTTGCGGCAACACGCCGCATCCGCCACAGAAGAGGTCCGATGAGCGGCATGTCGTACAGCGCGGCCTGGGAGCGAAGCACACGGTACGAGCGTGAACGTTCGATCGCAGCGCGCCAGCGCCGGAGCTCGTCGATCTCTGCATCGCGGGCCTCCAGCGCCCGCTCGGCCTCGGCCAGCCGGTGCTCCTGCTCGGCGAGCCTCGACGCGGAGCGGAGCAGTTGTTCGTGGTCTGCGAGGTGCTGCGCCCGCAGATCGGCAACATCGTCCGCGGAGCTCACCGAGGTGTCTTCATCCGCTGTCGATGATGGGTGCTGCGTCTGTCGGTCATCAGCGATGACGGCGCCGAGGACGGTGGGCGTGGCGGGCAGTCCTGCGGGGCCGTCCAAGGCCGCTAACTGGCGAACGAGGTCGTACACGACGGCTTCGAACTCTCGCGCAAACAGCTTCGCGACGAGTTCAGCGGGCTGCGGAGTCGTCTGGAGGAGAGTCCGGACTACGTCGTACACGCGTCCGAGGTCGTCCAGCCGACCGGCGATGCTGTCGACCCCCGGGGACGTCGACATGCTGTCGAGCCGACGCATGTACCTGTAGCCGGCGTCCGGCACATGGGCGTAGCGGGAGGCCTCGTGTACGACCAGGAACGTGAGCAGCAGATCCTCGGCGAAGCCGATCGTCGTCCATTCGTCTCGCAATCGCGCCACCGCTGACTGCCACGTCGTGGTTCGGATCAGCTTGGTGCCGAGGTGGTTCTGCATTCCACCTGCGAGGAGACTGTGCATGATCTCGTCGCCCGAGAGCTGGTGCCGGTCGCCGCCACGATTCTCAAGGCAGGTGAAGCCGCCCACATCGACGACCACCATGGCGCAGGTGACGAGGTCCGCGTTGTCTGCGACCGCTGCTGCATACAACGCCTCAGCCCATCGATCCTCGACAGTGTCGTCGGAGTCGACAAACCCGACGTACTCCGCCGTAGCCGAACGGACGCCGGTCAGTCGGGCTTGGATGAGGCCCTTGTTGGTGTCATGTCTGACCAGCCGGACCCGGTCGTCGCGGCCGGATGTCCGGGCGACGATCTCTGCGACGTCGCCCGGCGAGCAGTCGTCGACGACGATCACCTCGATGTTCTTCATCGACTGGTTCAGCAGCGACGAGAGGCAGGCGGGGAGGTATTGCTCGGTCCCGTACACAGGCACGACGATCGAAACGGCTGGCATCATCAGCGTTCTCACTGATCGCGTTCCCAGACCGTGGTCCGGATGTATGCGCCTGGCCCCATCGCAGGGAGCCTGGCAGACCGCCTCCGGGGAACGCAACTGGTGCACGGCGAGGTGGTGAAACAGTGACCTCCCCGGGTCGGTGGACGGCTCACTGACACTCGATCATCCGCGACCATGTCGGCGGCCATGAGATCCTGCGAGTGGCGGCCATGTAGCTGCCCGCCGACGGCCAATGGAATTGCTCAGCGGCCGACAGAACTGCCCGCGTTGAAGTCCGTTCCCGCGGGGTCCGCCCGCGTGGGGTGCTCCTCCTATTCGACTGGTCGGTCGCCAGACCAGTGACCATCGAGCAGGAGGAGCAGGTGAAGTCTCGCGAGGAGATCATGGAAATTCTTGAAGCGTTCGACCGGACGGGTTCGTTCCGGGCGGCCCGCGAGTTGGCCGGTTGTTCGCATCACAGCGTCGCGTTCTGGGTGGCTTGCCGCGATGCGGGCGAGTTGCCCGATGATGGCCCGCAGCGCCGTGGACGAATCACCGATCCGTTCTTGGCAAGATCGAGGAGTGAGTCGAGCGGTCGACGGCAAATCCACGCCGACGTCGCGTTCGACAAGCTCGAGGCGTTGGGTTACACCGGTTCCGAACGCACGGTCCGTCTCGCTGTGGCCGAGGTGAATGCCAACTATCGGCGGGTCCACCGCTTCCAGAAGTGAGTGCGAGGCAGCCCGCATCCTGGTCCAGGATTACGGTCGGGCCCAGCAGCAACATCACGCCTGCGGTCGACATGCAGGCCGCCGACCCGTCGCCGGTGTCCGTGAGGGGGCATGCGACTGAGGCGTGCGCAGACCCGCTCCGAGACACGTGGCCGGTCGACGAAGTCCCAGGTATGGCTACATTGTCTGCGCAATGGAAGATCCCGAGATGAGCGGACAAGGCAGTGCTCCACCTCTGCAGCACACCGATGACTTCGGCTCCCTTCGGATCGCTGCCATCGTCCCGTGCCACAACGAGGAGGTGGCGGTCGGCAAAGTGGTCGAAGATCTCCGCGCAACGTTGCCCACGATGGGCATCTACGTCTACGACAACCGCAGCACCGATGCGACCCGAGAGCGCGCCAGCGAAGCCGGGGCCCACATTCGATCCGAAGAGGAAAGGGAAAGGGGAACGTCGTCCGCCGGGCTTTCGGCGACCTCGACGCAGACGTCTACCTCCTGATCGACGGCGACGACACCTACGATGCAGCAGCGAGCACGATGATGGTCCGGGTACTGCTGTCCGGCCCATACGATCATGTTGTCGGCGTCCGGACACCGATAGATACTGCAAGCGCATATCGCCCAGGCCACGAGCGCGGCAACCGGCAGTCAACGGAATCGTCGGGTGGGCATTCGGCACGAAAACGGGCGACATGTTGAGCGGCTACCGCGCCTTCTCGCGGCGGTTCGTCAAGAGCTTCCCTGCCGTCTCGCGGGAGTTCGAGATCGAAACCGAACTGACTGTCCACTCGCTTGCCTTGCGAGTGCCTCAGACATCAGTGCCCGTGGGTTTCAAGGACCGTCCGGAAGGGTCGGAGTCGAAGCTGCGAACGTTCAGGGATGGCATCCGTATCCTGAAGCTGATCATCAATCTCGTGCGACACGAACGCCCTGTCGCCTTCTACGGATGATCGGTACCGCCACGGTCCTGGCGGCGATCATTCTTGCGCTTCCTGTCGTGATCGAGTTCAGGCGTACGGGATTGGTCGAGCGATTCCCGACACTGTTCCTGGCACTCACGCTCCTGCTGGCCGGTTGTCTCATTTTGACCGCTGGCCTCATACTCGATGGAATTCGCAAGTCGAGGTATGAACAGGCCCGACTCGCCTATCTTCAATACCCCGCTGTACCCGATGTGAATCAGTCTGCTGTACCGCCCGAATCGACGCTGACCAGGCAACCCAGTCCTGCGACTGCCAGATGCCCACTCATCTAGCCGCGACCGTGAGAGGTTCGTACGTGAGCCGCTGCCGCCTTGGGGTACCACGTGAGCACTGCGCCCAGCAACGGCTACACGGGTGTCGACAACCTCGAGGTGATGGCCGAGCTGTGCGGTACAGCCGGTTCCTGGTCAACCTCGTGAAGTGTGGCGCCGAGCTGGCGCGACCACGATCGACTTCGGCGCAGGCACCGGGACGTTCGCCGAACGCCTGGCCGGCCACTCTGATCTGACGTGTGTCGAATACGATGAGCACTTGCGTCAGCATCTGCAATCGAAGGGTCTGGCTGTAACCGCCGACGCAGCAGACCTTGCGCCAGCCTCGATCGATTACGTGTACAGCCTCAATGTGCTCGAGCACGACGACCACGCCGCGATCGCCCGGACGTGGTACCGGCTTCTCAAGCCCGGAGGGCACTTGCTCGTTTACGTGCTGGCGCTCCAGCTCCTTTACGGCCCACTGGACCGCAAGGTCGGTCACCTCCATCGCTATCGACGGTCCGATTTGCACGACGTGCTGGAGGGTGCTGGGTTCGTCATCGAAGAACTCGCCTACGCCGATGCGCTCGGGTTCCCGGCATCGTTGGCAGCCAAGTACGTGGGGCGAAAGGATGGCGGGCTCAACCCCCGCATCATCCGGCTCTACGACCGCTACGCCTTCCCGGTGAGCCTCCACATCGATCGGGTGTGTAGCCGGGCATTTGGCAAGAACGTCTGGGCGGTCGCTCACAAATCGCCGCTACTTCGTCTCGGCGGGGACTGCCGCCAGTTGATGAACGCACGGGATGGGCGGTCCAGATCCGCAGCGCTGTCAGGGTGGCATTGGCCAGCATCACGCAAAGCTGACACACTCGGGCGATACTCGTCGCCGATTTCATTTGTGAGAGGGTGTCGCCCGTTTGCGCTCAGCGGATGAGAAGAACTCGATTACGCCCGCCGAGGCGAAGGGCATGATGTCGCCCATCGGGCAGGCGGACCTTCCGAGGACGTCGGAGCATCTTGATCAGTCTGACAGTCACCGGAGTACCGCTCGCCGCAAGGTGGGGCTTTCGGAGATAACCGAACCGTGGCGGTCGATGATCATCGTCGCGCTCATAGCAGCTGCCGTGCGATTCGTGCTGTTCGTTCTCAACCCCCATCCCTTGTTCTTCAGCGACTCTGGCACGTATCTGGAGGTCGCCCACCGGTTCTACATGCCGCCAGACCGGCCAGTTGGCGTGAGCATGTTCTACCGAGCGGTGCTGTCGGTGTCCTACGATCTGCCCAGCATCGTCGCTGCTCAGGCATTGCTCGGGATCGTGCCGGTGACGTTGTCGGTACTCCTTGCCACACAATGCGGTCTCCGGCCCGTCTACGCGAGGGGCAGTCGGCTGTGCGACGGCCCTCTCGCCGGCCTCGCTCGTCTACGAATGGACGGTTCTCACGGAGTCGCTGGTCGTGTTCCTCAGCATTGTTGCGACCACGTTGTTTCTGTCAGCACTGGACTCCGGCGGGTATGGCCGCGCCATTGCGGCTGGGTTCGTCGCCGGTGGCGTTGCGACGGTCCGGACGAACAATGCCGTGTTGATTCTTGCCCTCGCCTTGCTGGTGATCGCCGCAGGTTGTCCTCGGTCCAGCGCGTACCAAGATCGGCATTCTCTGCGCGATGGTGGCGGGAAGTGTGGTGCCGATCGGCGGATACATGGCGATCAATTATGTCGACTCAGCCGCGAGGTACGGAGAAGGCGAGTTCGTTCTGGGCAACTTCGACGGCATCACGCCTTTGCCAAGACTGCATACCTGACCGACTGCTCGAATCCGAGCGACCCTCCGGCGATGCGAGCCGAGGTGTGCGCTGCTGGAGCTGCCTACCTCGATTCCGGTGTCGACGGCGTGATCTGGGAGGTCGGTCCGGTCCTCGCTGCTCTCGGTGCACCGGATGTCGCACGAAGGAACGCCGAGCTTCGTGAACTCGCGTTCGAGAACGCACGCAATCATCCACTCGCAGTGGTCAAGGAGGCAGTGCGTACGGGATGGCACGATCTGACGGATCAGGATTTTCGCTATGACGCCCGAGCCAACGACGCTGGCAATGCCGGCGCGGTCGTCGAGAGGTACTTCGGCGCCGATGCCGCAGCGCGACATCGGAATATTCGCGAGCCGACTCCAGGACGCCTACGGCTGGTGGGTTCGAATTCGTCCGGTGGTCTGGCTGAGCGCATTCGCCGCCGTCGGTACAGCCTTCGCGCCGGCGTGGCGATGGAACCGTGTCGGTCTGCTTGCGTTCGGCGGCCTCGCCGTGCCGATAGCGGCGGTCGCGATCTCGGCCGCAGCGGTGCCCCGGTACGTGGTTCCTTACGAGGTCGTGGGCTTCTTGTCGACCGCATGGCTGGTGCAGTTGTGGATGGTCCACCGATTCGACGCAAGGAGCGTCGAATCGGTGGCGGTGGGAGATACGACCGATGCACCCCGAGAGCGATCCCCGGTCGTTCCGCGGGCGACAGATCCGGGCCAGTCCGCGGCCGATCGCAACCCGTAGTCGCCGGGAGGGCACACCACCCTGGCCGCAGTGAGACGCCCGTTCACAACGCCTGAACCCAACAGTGACATGAGAACCTGGCATAGCGTGCTGCGCGAGGGGCGTGACATCCCTCGGAGTTCTCCCCGACGTCAGGTCCTGCCCATGTCGACGACCCTCGACCGGAGAGATGCGCCCGCTCTACGAGCGTTGGCACGGCCCCCGATCGACGATGCGATCCGGGGGCCGTGCCAACGAGTTGGTGAATGGCCTGGCTGTGTTCAGACGGGAGCGGGGAAGTACCCGATCGCGTCGGCGAGCAGGTGGGCACCGCCACCGGCACCGAGATAGATGCAGACCTTGCCCTTGGCATCCACACGAGCGAAGACCAGGTTCGGCACGGTCTGACCGGCGACGAAGTTCAGGTTGGATGCCGCTGGAATCGGCTGATCACACGGGTACACGGTGGCGTACGAAGGACCGGTGCCCTCGACCACCGTCACGTTGAAGATCACCGTCGCGCCCTTGGGAATGCCGATACGGCCGACGACCTTGAATTCCTTGAACGAGTCAGCCGTCACGAACCCCGAGCCATCGGCGTGTCCATCAATGGTGGTTGCACCGGGCCGTGTGTCGAGCATCCTGGCCGGAACTGGCAGGCCGACGTAGTTGGTGCCGGCCGGCAGATATCCGACGGCGTCGACGATGAAGTGCGCGCCACCACCGGGACCGGCGTAGATGCACACCTTGCCTTCGCTGCTCATCCGAGTGACCACCAGGTTCGCCACGTTCTGACCAGCGACGAAGTTCAAGTTGGACGCCATAGGAGTCGGCTGATCACACGCGTACACGGTCGCATAACTGGGCCCGGTCGCGTCGACCGCCGTCACGTTGATCACCACAGCAGCAGCATCGACAGGGATATTGGCACGGGTGCCGACCTTCACTTCCTTCACGGTGCCAGTCTCGACCACTCCGGCACCGATGGCATGACCATCAACCGTCGTCGTACCCGGCCGAGTGTCGAGCAGCCGAGCTGGAACCGGCAGGCCGACGAAGTCGGTACCAGCGGGGAAGTACCCGGCGGCGTCGACGATGAAGTGCGCTCCACCATCGGGGCCGGCGTAGATACACACCCTGCCGTCACCACTCATCCGAGTGACCACCAGGTTCGGCACGTTCTGACCAGCGACGAAGTTCAAGTTGGACGCCACCGGAATCGCCTGATCACACGCGTACACGGTCGCATAACTGGGCCCGGTCGCGTCGACCGCCGTCACGTTGATCACCACAGCAGCAGCATCGACAGGGATATTGGCACGGGTGCCGACCTTGACTTCCTTCACGGTGCCACCCTCGACCACGCCAGCACCGATGGCATGACCATCAACCGTCGTCGTACCCGGCCGAGTGTCGAGCAGCCGAGCCGGAACCGACAACGACACGAAGCCGGTTGCCGAAGCCGCCACTGGAGGGGCCGGCAACCACGCCATGCTCGCCACGAGCACCGACGTAACAGCGAATACCGAACGAATCCTCATGACGAACCTCCTCGTTCATGACCTCAACGGTTGTTTCAACTGTCGACGGTATGGAATGCCACTCTGGGCGGCTAGAGGCGTTCGCCCCGATCGTGACATCTCCGGTGTCACCGGGGCACCTGTACAGAGACTTCTCGATGTTGCACGCCTTCTCGCGGGCTACGCGGTCCTCGGTCCTCAGATCAACACGGCGGTGAAGAACAGCTGCGCCATCTTGTAGCCGACCGGCACGCAGGCGATCGCGAACATCGCCAGCACAGGTGGCCGCAGACGCGTGAGCAGGATGACGATCGGCAGGAGCAGCGACTCGGCCCGGTAGAGCGACAGGTCACCACCCAACGTCAGCGGCATCACCCAGAGGAACAGGCACATCACGGCCGCTCCCCGCTCGCCGAGCGACAGTTCGTGGCGCTGCTTCACCACCACCCACCCCGCGGCGACGACCAGCGCGGCAACCAGCAGCGTCTGCGCGCCGATGGCTCCGGGTTGCGCGTCGGAGCCCAGCTTCTCCACCTGGCGGTAGATCATCACCAGCGGGAACGTCGCCTCCAGCCGGTAACTCGCAGATGTCTTGTACCAGGCATCCCACGCACCGACGGCCCGCTGGAAGTTCACCATCACCGCCGCGTACGCAACTGCGATGGGCAGCCCGACGGCGAGCGCTGCTCGGATCCTCGTACGCACGTCGCCGAGCGACAGCGCCGTCAGCGGCACGAGCGCCAACGTGCCGACGAGGAAGCCCGACGGATACGTGAGCGCCGCCACCGCACCACACAGCCCGGCCAGCAGCCACCGCTGACGATCGACACACACGAGCGCCAGGAGCGCGGCGGCGAGCATCGTCGACACGGGAAAGATGGCCCCGTAGTAGACGCTCGCCGGGAACGCGGCGGCGATCAACATGCCGAGCACGCCCGACACGTGTGAGCGGCGCCGGAGGAAACCGAACCAGAGCGCCGACCACGCCACCACCATTGCGACCAAGGAGATGGCGCGACCAACCGTGTCGTACCCGAGGCCGGTCCACGAACCCACGCGCATCAGGTACGGGTACAACGGGAACCAGCCTGAGTTGCCGCACCAGTCCTCCGGGCCACGGTTCGCCACCCCGACGCACTGCTCCAGGATGTACCCGTTCCTGGCGATCGACAGGTACTGGCCGGAGTCCCAACGGTCCCACGTGGGCGTGAGACGAGGTGCCAAACCGACTGATCGGGCCGCCAACGAGACCATCGTGAGCCAGAGCAACAGCGTGCCGACGAGTACCGCGACGTCGCGGCCCGTGACGTTCCTCGATGGCGATTCGACGACAGATTCGGACGTGTCGACCGACGATGTCACACCCGCTCCGCTGACGGATGCACGTGCGTCGAACGCACGCGATCCAGCCAGCCCAGGAGCACCGCCACCGCACGCGGATCGTGGCGCAGGCGATGGCCGGCACCTTCGAACAGGCTCAACTCGGCGCTGCCGTGGGCAGTGACCAGCTGGCGGGCGTCGGACACCGGCACGCTGTCGTCGTCCTCGCCGTGCATCACCAGCATCGGGCGGGGAGCGAACCGGCGCGCCGACGCAACGGGCCGGAAGCGACGGAATTCGCGGGCCCACTCCTCCACCGACGGCGGGAACTGGCGGTCGTGGATCGCGCCGATCTCGCGGGCGTGCTCCAGGAAGCGACGGGGATGCTCCGCCCAGTCGTCGAAGTCGGCACGCGGGCTGAGCAAGCCCGGCAGCGCACACTCGAGGGTCGTCCGCTCCGACACAGATCGCGATCGAACCGCCGGTGTTCGTGCCGAGCAGGATCACGCCGCTCGGCTCGTGCAGGGTCAGCAGGTGCGCGATGGCGTTGCGGAGATCGTCGACCCATCCCTGCAACGAGAAGTCGCCTTGGCTCTCACCGCATCCACGGAAGTTGAAGGTCATGGCCACGCACCGCAACTCGTTGGCCGTGCGGTCCATGAGCTCGGGGAACGTTCCACCGGCGCGTTGCGCATCGAGCGAGGCGATCGGGAATCCGTGACACATGATCACGGCCGGACCCGGATCGATGTGACCGGAGGGACGGGCGATGTGGCACGCGAGCGACAGGCCGTTCGAGACGAACCGCTCGTTCATCCCTGGCACGTCAACTCCTCAGGCGCGGGGCTTGCGATGACGACGGCGGGCGCCGGCGGTGGCCAAGGTGTATCCCCGGTTGCGGGCCTCGGCGAGTGTGTCGGGGCCGAAGGACAGGCCGACACCCTGGGCGACGATCTCGTCGATGACCGCCGGGTCGTCCCACGAGTCGAGGTCGTACACGAGCTGGGTGCGCTTGTCGCCGATGAACCGGCTGTGTTCGAACTTCGGGTGATGCTCCATCAGACGACCACGGTAGTCGGACTGCCCATCACCGCACCCACCAACCATTGAGGTCGACGATCAGGTGGCCACCGCCGTACATCCATGCGCACGACTGCAGGTTCGGGGCCAGCGGCACGATCGCCCCGTTGGCAGCGGTCTGGCCGACCTGCTGGTTGAGCGTCGACGTCTCGCGCCGCACCGCGCAGTCGAACGTCGTCACGTAACCGGGGACCACGTGATCGGTGGCCGTCACGTTCACGAACGCCGCGCTCGGCTGGTCGGCACCGAGCGCCGGGGCCACCACGCTGTAGCCCACGGTCTCCTGCGCTGCCAACGGCGGGCGGTACTGGCGGGTGTCGATCACCCGCACCGGCGCCGTGGGCTTGTACGCAGCGCCGGTCGATCCGAACGAACCCACCAGATCGACGAGCACGTCGCTCCGGGCGTAGCTGAAGATGCACACCCGGCCCGCCGACAGCCCGACGATCGTGTTGTTGGGACGTGCTTCGACAGCAACGTGGTTCACCGTGGACGTCTGCGGCAACGACCCGGCGCACGGGAACACGGTGAGATAGCCCGGCGTCGAGCTGCCCACCGCCGTGACATTGAGGGCGACCGCCGTCGACCCCGCCGGAACGTACCCGTTGAAATCGACCGACAACGTGGAGCCAGGCGCGAGACGCAGCCCACCGATGGCGGAGCGGGTATCGACCACGCGAGTCGGACCGATCGGACTGAACCGCGACGACCCACTCGGGCCGAGCCAACCGGTGATGTCGACGATGATGTCGGTGTCGGCCGACGTCCACACGCACAGCTGGCCGGCGCTCGACAACGCCGCGATCGTGTTGTTGGCGACCGTCTGCGCCGCGACGAAGTTGACCGTCGACGTCTCGGGCCGATCGCTCGAACACGGATACGCCGTCAGGTAACCGGGGGCCGCCGGATTGTCCGCCACGATGCTGAACACGGCGGCGGTTGCGTCCGACGGCACCGTTGCGCCATCGGTCACCTGGACCACCACCTGGCGGCCGGCGCTCACGCGGCCGAACCCGCCGATGCGGCTCCGGGTGTCGACGAGCCTCGCCGGCGTGATCGGCGTGAACGTCGAGGGCCCCGCCGGCGCCGGCGCAACTCCCGGGTTCGCGGCCACCGACACCTGGTAGGCCCCGAGCGAACCGTAGGTGGTGAAGCCCGACGATGCGTCGAGCCATCCGATGGGTTCGACCTCGAGGGTGTAGCGGCCGGCAGCGACCGGCAGGTCGACGTCGATCGTCCACGACTTCGGATCCGACGGCGCCTGCGTGGCCAGCACCGTGTCCGGCACTGTCGCGCACCACGAGCCGGGCCAGCAGGTTGGTCCACGTCTCGGCGTCGAGAGGTGGGCGCAGTGTCACGGACAGGTTGCCGGCTCCGACATCGACGGCGAACACGTCGCGATCTCCGGTGGCGCCGATGACGCCGGAGGTCGTCGAGGAGTTCGACACGACCGTGGCCCGCTCGGCTACCCCACCGTGATCGTCGGGCCGGTACCCCGTGAGTGACGCGATCAGGTCAAGATCGTCCTGCACGTTGTTGGCGCCGGCGTACTCACCCTTCGACCATTGCGTGAACGGGCTCGATGGATCCGTCCCACGGCCCATGATCGGCGCCCACACGCCGTGGCCGTTGTAGTAGGTCGAGGACGGCGTCGCGTCGTGGTTGAGGCCGAAGGTGTGACCGACCTCATGCGACGCGGCCTCTGCGATCGTCCTCACCGACACGCCGGCGGTGAACGCGTACGCGGGGGTGTCGGAGTTGCGGTCGAACACTCCCACCAACGCGATGCCGAGCGTGCAGCTCTGCCCCGTCCCGCAGCTCGAGGCCGGGGCATACCAGTTCGTCGGGCTGATCACGACGCGTTGACCGAAGGTGACGTCGATCGTGCCGGTGCGACGAAGGGCTTCGACTCCCGGATCGGCTGTGGTGACGTTCACGTCGAACGGTGCGTAGTCCTCGGTGACCCGCTGCCAGATCTCGAAGATCGCAGCCCGTTCGGCCGACGAGAAGGTGTCGGGTGACCCATCCAGATCGAATGCGCTCGACACGATGGGAGACGGCCCCCACGCCGGGTCGTTCGTCACGTGGCCGTTGAAGTCGAGGTAGATCACCCGCGACGCTGTCGGGCGGGAACTCAGGGCGAACACGTCGGCCGGTACCGCCTGGGTGGTGAGTTCGGACACCTGAGCGACGTTCGCTTGGAGCGGCTGCGAATCGACATAGCCCAGGAGACCACCGTCGGTGAGGAACAGCGACGGGTCGTCGATCAGTTCCTCGACGAGGTCGGTCGGTTCGAATCCGGCTTCGGCAGCCACGTCGTCGAGCGTGCCGGAGTCCTGCAACTCGTCGACGGCGTCGTCGCCCCGCAGCACGTCGAGCCCTGTACCCGCGAGCGGACGCGCCTCGTTGCCCGGCTCGTCCCCTGCTGCGGCCGGCGACGCGCTGATGGTCGACACACTCAGCACGGCGACACCGACCACGGCCACGACGAGCGGAAACCAACTGGTCGCGCGGGTTCGAGATCGATCCCGGCGCTGCGTCGTCACGGCGACAAAGTACCGTGCCCCGGCGGTCGAACGGCGGCGGCGGTCACCCGGACGCGACAGTGCCGGGACCGACGATCGATCCCGGCACTGCTCGGACTGGTGGGACTGAACGCATCACGACCATCAGGTACATCTCGGCTCTGACGCCGGATGTACCGCTTGGACACCGCGGGGACCAGCTGCGGCGATGACGTTCAGCGGGGGTTGGCGGGAATTCGCCAGGCGGTCCAGCCTGTCGGCCTAGCGGCCAACCACCTCCAGGGTCCCGTACAAATTGTCTGGCATGTGTTTGGACCACCTCCTTCCTCTGGTGGGGGATATTTCAGCACAAACTCAGATCGTGTACGACTGATTTTCGAGAATTCTGGACGCCAGCGAGAGGTCGCCGTCGATGCCCACCTGATCGAGCAGATCGTCGGGGCCGACGCGCCCGGCGCAGCGACGGGTCATCACACCGACCGGCATCGTCAACACGACGGTCGCCGGGCCAGACAGTGCGGGCACGACGGTCGCACGCTCGCCGACCTCGACGTGCAGCTCGCGGACGATCGATCCCCCGTCGGTGAGTGCGAACGTCACCGACTGGCCGGGCGTGGCTCCCGCCTTCTTGCCGACGACGAAGCCGAGCGCCGTCGCCATCTCGTCGAGCACGATGTCGACGGCGAGACCCGTCTCGTGGCCGGGTCGCCCAACTGCGTCACGGATGTCCTGTTCGTGCAGCCAGCAGTCGAACACGCGGATCTGCATGAACCGGCCGAACGTGTCCTTGCCCGCCGGCGTGAACGACTCGGCGTTCCACTCGTCGTCGGACATCGCCTCCAGCGTGCCGAGGCGCGCCGCAGTGACCTCCCTGAACCGGGAGAGCATCTCGCTCGGCGGGACCGCCCGCAGCGATTCGACCCACTGCTCGTTGAAGACGCCGATGTCGTTGCGAATGTGGGCGTTGGCGTCGCGGTCGATCTCCACGCCCGGGCCGGGCTCGCCGGCGAGCATCGCCTCGGTGCCGATGATGTGCGACACGTTGTCCTGCACCGACCATCCCGGCAGCGGCGACGGCAGCGCCCATTCATCGTCCGATAACTCACCGAGCAGGTCGCCGAGGCTGGCCCACACCTCCCGCAGGCCGGCGACGGTGCGTTCCTTCGGGATGTTCGAAGCCATGTGGGCATCTTGCCAGCCGAGCCGTGGCGCGATGCCAGCGGATGATCAGATGACGTCGTCGAGCCCGGCCTGCGGGCCGACGGCGCCGATCGCATCGAGATAGGCAAGATGCGCTTCGACGACGTTGACCGCATCGACGTCGTCGAGCAGCTCGACGCCGTTCTCCTCCGCCTGGCCGAGCAACCACGCCGTGAGCGCGTCCTCGGTGATGACCACCGGCTCGCTGATCGCCTGTGGCGTGTCGACGACGTTGTCGGGCTGCAGGCCCTGCTCGTGCAGCCAACGCATGTGGAACACCAGCAGGTGCTCGACCTCCTCGGGCGTCAGCCGGGCCTGGCTCTCCTCGGGAAGCCGATCGCACACGAAGTCGACCGCCTCGTCGAGCCGGTACACGACGCGCGGCGCGACGGCGTCGAGGCGATGGGCCTCGCGCCCGACGGCGACAGCCGCGATCACGAACACGCCGAGCGCCGCGACCACTGCCAACACGATGGTGATGCCGTCCACTGCGCCAGCCTACGAACGCGAACGAGCGGCGCCCCACACACTGGTGGAACGCCGCTCGATCAGACACGTCACGTCCGATCGAGTCTTCCAGCGTCGACCCTGTGCGCGCCGAGACTCATCGGGGTCGGGTCCGGACAGACCGGAGACCGACGGCGGTCAGATGCCGATGCGCTGGGCGAGCTGCTCGCGGTGATACGTGGGATCACCGAAGAGGAGCTCGGAGCTCTTGGCCCGCTTGAAGTAGAGGTGGGCCGGGTGCTCCCAGGTGAAGCCGATGCCACCGTGGATCTGGATGTTCTCGGCCGCAGCGTGGAAGTACGCCTCCGAGCAGTAGGCCTTGGCGAGCGAAGCGGTCGACGGCAGTTCGTCGTTCATCTCGCTGGCGCACCACATGCCGTAGTAGGCAGCCGACTTGGCCGACTCGACCTCGAGCAGCATGTCGGCGCACTTGTGCTTGATGGCCTGGAACGAACCGATCGGACGGCCGAACTGCACGCGGACCTTGGCGTACTCGACTGCCATCTCGAGCACCTTCTGTGCTCCACCGACCTCTTCGGCAGCGAGCGCAACCGCAGCGAGGTCGAGGACGGTCTCGAGCGTGTCCCAGCCCTTGCCCTCCTCGCCGATCAGCGTGGCCGGCGTGTTCGAGAAGTCGAGCTTGGCCTGCTTGCGGGTCTGGTCCATCGTCGACAGCGAGGTCCTGGTGAGGCCGGCGGCATCGCCGTCGACCGCGAACAGGCTCGTGCCGGCGCCGGTCTTGGCCGCCACCAGGATGAGGCTGGCCACGTGGCCGTCGAGCACGAACGACTTCGTGCCGCTGAGCGTGTACCCGTCGCCGGACTTGGTGGCCTCCATCGTGATGCCCGACTCGTCCCACTTGCCCGAGGGCTCGGTGTAGGCCAGCGTGGCGATGGTCTCGCCCGAGGCGATGCCCGGGAGGTACTTGGCCTTGGCGGCCTCGTCACCCGACTGCAGCAGCGTGTTGGCGGCGAGCACGGCGGTGGAGAAGAACGGGGCGCACAGCAGCGCACGGCCCATCTCCTCGAGCACGATGCCGAGTTCGACGAAGCCGTAGCCCGAGCCGCCGAACTCCTCGGGGATCGACAGGCCCTGGAGGCCCATCTGCTCGCCCATCTGGCTCCAGACCGCGGCGTCGTAGCCGTCCTCGGTCTCCATCAGCTCGCGAACCGCTTCCTCGGAGCTCTTGTTCTCGAGGAACGAGCGCACGGTCTTGCGGAGTTCTTCCTGTTCATCGGTGAAGGCAAAGTTCATGGGCGAGATCATGGCGGGCTTGCGCATCACACCGCAACTCTGCTTGTGTACACATGTGGACACACATGAGGTCAGATCGATCGGCATCCGAGAACTGCGCGCCGGGCTGGCCGAAGCTGTTCGACGCGCCGGGGCGGGCGACCGCACGGTGGTGACGGCCGCGGGCCGCCCTGTCGCCCAACTCGGCCCGCTCGACGCCGACGCACCCGACCTCGAACGCCTCATCAGCGCGGGTGGGGTGATCCCACCGCGCCGCACCAGCGAATGGCGAGCGCCCGAACCGGTGCCGGTGTGGGCCGGCGTCCGCATCGACCAGGTCCTGCGAGAGCTCCGCGGATGATGGACCCGACCTCCAACCCCACACCCCAACCCGGTTTGCGGGAGGACTTGGTTGGCCCGCCCAACCAGACTGCAACGCAAACCGGATGGGAGGGCCCGTCACCCGACACCAGCCCCAACCCGGTTTGCGGGAGGGTTTGGTTGACCCGTCCCAACCAGACTGCAACGCAAACCGGATGGGAGGGGTGGGGGCGATGACGGTGATGCTCGACACGAGTGCGCTGCTCGCACTCGGCATCGACGGAGTGCAGCGGGCGACCACGCTCGCGGCGCTCGACGCCGATCCGATCTGGGCGGCCTCGGCAATGGCGCTCACGGAAGCGCTGCCTGCGATCGACCGCCTGACCGACGAGCCGATCCTGCGCCTCGACCTGGAAGACGCCATCCGCCTCGCGTGGGATCATCTCCACGTCGTCCCGGTCGATCAACGCTGCCTCGACCGAGCGGCCGCGCTGGCACGCAGCCAGCCGGTCCGCCTCAGCGACGCGATCCATTTCGCGGCCGCCGAACGGCTCCCCGGCCCGATTCGGTTCGTCACGTTCGATCCGGCGCACATCGGCGTCGCCATGGGTCTCGGCTTCGAAGTGGTCAGTTCGTGAGCGGAGTCCCGCTGTGACTCACTATCGTCAGCCGACGTGACGACGTCATCGACCCCCACCACCGATGCCACCTCCGGCGTCCTGTCGGTGGTGATGCCGTGCTTCAACGAGGAGCAGACCGTCAAGACGATCATCGACCGCGTGCTCGAGTCACCGCTCGTCGGTGAGGTGATCGCCGTCGACGACGCCTCGACGGACGCGACCCTGTCGATCCTGCGCGGATACGACGACGACCGGCTGCGTGTCATCACGCAGCCGGTGAACCGCGGCAAGGGCGCCGCCCTCCGACTCGGGTTCTCCGAAGCGACGAAGCCGTACGTCATCGTGCAGGACGCCGACCTCGAGTACGACCCGGCCGAGTACCCGAAGGTGCTCGGCCCGCTGCTCACCGACGAGGCCGACGTCGTCTACGGCTCCCGCTTCAGCGGCGGCGATGCGCGGCGCATCCTCTACTTCTGGCACACCCTCGGCAACCGGGTCCTCACCCTGGCGTCGAACATGGCGACCAATCTGAATCTCAGCGACATGGAGACCTGCTACAAGGCGTTCCGTCGCGAGATCATCCAGGGCATCGACATCGAGGAGGACCGCTTCGGCTTCGAACCCGAGGTGACCGCGAAGATCGCTGCCCTGCACTGCCGCGTGTACGAGGTGGGCATCACCTACTACGGCCGCACCTACGACGAGGGCAAGAAGATCGGCTGGCGCGACGGTGTCCGAGCAATGTTCTGCATCGTTGCGTACTCCCCGACCGGCGTGCGCTTCGGCCTCCGACGGGCGAGCCCGCTCGTCGCCCGACTCACCGGGTCCTGAGGCGACGCTCAGGAACGCGGCTTGCGCGCGACGACGAACACCGACTGACCGAACGGCATCCGGACGCGCTCCTCGATCCATCGCACGACCGGAACGATGTAGCGGTCGAAGATCTTCACGGTGGTCGGTGACGTCGGCTCCTGACGCAGGAGCCGCACCAGCAACAGCCAGCTGAACCAGCCCGGCATGTTCACGTACCGAGATTCGACCACCTCGTACCCGGCGAGTCGAACGTCACGTTCGACCTCGCCCTTGCGGTACCGGCGGACGTGGCCGAGCTTCTCGTCGAAAGGGCTGTAGAGGAACTGGAAGGCGGGCACCCAGATCGCCAGACACGCGCCTGGCTGCAGGCGTTCGCCGATCTCGCGCAGCACGCCTTGGTCGTCGGCGATGTGTTCGAGCACGTTGATCATCACGGCCGACCCGAACACCGGCTCAGCCGGGACATCGGCGACCACGCCATCGACCGCGGTCACCCGATCGTCCGATGCGTAGCGATCCGCGAGGACCGTCGCAGCGTGGCCGCCCGGCTCGACGGCGGTCACCGCACCGAACCCCGCGAAGCTCTCCGTGAACGTGCCGTGACCCGCGCCGACTTCGAGGATCGGGCCGGCGAGATGCGGTCGTGCCAGATCGACGATCCAGTTGCGGTAGTTCTCGGCGTCGTCGAGCGAGTCGAGCGTCGACGCCAGCGTCGCATCGACCTCGCTCGGGTCGAACGAGCGAGTCGAACCAGGATCGGAGTCAGCCACGAGCCCGCACGCTAACGACCTGGCGGTCCCACTGCGGACCTTGGCCGCCGGAATGTACCCCGGCCGCACCGAGAAGTCCGTACGACGACTGCCAGACTGTGCGCATGGCGACTCCCGACACGCTCCACTGGTCGAACCCCGACGTCGAGGTGCACAAGGTGGTGGTCGGACCGTACGAGAACAACGTGTTCGTCGTGCGGTGTCGCGCCACCGGCGAGGCGGTCCTGCTCGACGCCGCGAACGAACACGAACAACTCCTCGAGCTGTGTCAGCGACTCGGCGTGAAGCGAGTGCTCGAGACGCACGGGCACTGGGACCACATCCAGGCGGTGCCCGCCATGCGCGAGGCGGGCTACGAGGTGGCCGTCACGTCGCTCGACGCGCCGATGCTCAAGGACGTCGGCTACGACGTGTTCATCGACGACGCCGAGGTGATCGAGGTCGGTCGCCTCCGGCTCCACGCCATCCACAACCCCGGCCACACCCCCGGATCGATCTCGTTCGCACTCGCCGACACGCCATTGCTGTTCACCGGCGACACGCTGTTCCCCGGCGGACCGGGCAACACGTCGTTCGAGAATGCAGACTTCGGCACGATCATCACCTCGATCACCTCGAAGTTGTTCACGTTTCCCGACGACACGATCGTGCTGCCGGGCCACGGGCTCGACACGACAATCGGCACCGAACGCCCACACCTCGACGAGTGGATCGAACGCGGCTGGTAGCCGTTCGTGACGGATCGGTCAGAGGCCGACCAGCAGACCGACACGGGCCGACCTCCGCAACCTCAGGCCACCGATCGGTACCGGGCAATGCTCGCGGTCGGTGCCGCCGCGGCCGGTGCCGTGGTTCTCGCCGCGCTCCTGGCCGGCCCGGCTGCGCGGCTGGACTTCTTCTTCGACGAGGTGTGGCGAGTCGAGCAGGTACGCAGCGCCAATCCGATTCCCGCCTATCTCGATGGTCCGGCACCCATCCCACCCGGCTGGGTGTTCGCCCTCTGGTCGGTCTTCGAGATCGTTCCCGATCGGCGGCCCCTGATCCGCGCCGCCGGCGTACTGTTCATCGTCCCGCTGTTGGTGTTCCTCACGCTCACCCTTCGGACGATCCTGCACCGCGCCAGCGGCGTGTCGACGGCAACGTTTCGCCGCTGTGCTGGCGGCACTCCTGACCGCAACGACGAGTGCGGTGGCTGCGCACGCCGTGTACTTCAACAACTACCTCGCCGACATCGCGGTCGCCGCCGCGATCCTCTACGTGCTCACCCGGCTCGACCTCGGCGACGCCGACGATCCCAGAACGTGGACCTCCATCGTCATCGTCGCGGCGATCGCTCCATGGTTGTCGCAGAGCGCACTCTTCCTCGTCCCCGTCGCGTGCGTCATCGTCGCCGGCCACCGGGCCCGCCGGCCGAAGACGGGCGCTGGCCGGCGGCAGCTGCGCTCTGCGCGTCGACGGCCGTGGTGGCGTTGGCGTTCGTCCTCCCCGTCGCCCGACGCGGCACGATCGAGGATTACTGGGCGCCCGAAACGCCGTCGGCCGGGCTCGGAGAACTCCTCCGACGCTTCGCGACCACGTTCGTCGACGCCGCCTATCCCCCGTGGGTCGGCGACCGGCCGGCGCTGCTGGTCGCCGGTCTGACGCTGACGGTCGTCGGGCTCGTGATCCTGCAACGGCGGTGGCGCTGGTGGATTCCCCTGTACGTGAGCGCCCAGGCGTTCGCGCTCGTCGCGGGGTTCGTGGTCACCTGGCCGGTCACGTTCGTTCGGGTCAACGGCGGTTTCCAGGTACTCGTGTACGCGGCTGCCCCGGTCGCGGTCGCGTTCGGCATCGCAACCCTCGTCCGAGAGGTCGCGACGAGGTCGCAGAGCAGGGCGGCCGCTGCAGCAGTCGCGGCCGCGCTTGAGCCTCACGGCACTGATGGTGTGGTGGCCGAACGAGGTCGTCTCCAACTCGCAGTCGCGAGACGGTCTTCGCTCGGGGCCTCTCCGACGATCTGCAGGTGATCGTCGACTCCGCACGACCGGACGACCTCGTGGTCGCATATCACCTCAGCGGACCGTACGTGCGCAATCGTCTCGTCGACGACCGGGTGGCCCCTGCGGTCACGATCGTCGATCAGGCCCGTCAGACCGTCGACCAACTCGACGAGTTCGTCGACGCCGAGACCGGGTCGGTCTGGTGCGTGATCCCGTACGACGCAGGCCCGGATGCGAGCAGCGAGGCGTGCCGGATCGACGACGACTGGATCGAAGGCCTCCGCATGAACGGCAGCCGCGCCGCCATCGTGAGATTGGACCGTCAGAATCCGACCTGAAACGCTCGGGTCTGACCCCCGTGTTTCAGGTTGCGTGTCAGT
>CAWHJD010000017.1:0-16065 GCA_963829585.1 Ilumatobacteraceae bacterium
AGGTCCCGCGACTTCCGCTGAGTCTTGCATCAGGGGTCAGACCCCTGATGCAAGACTCAGCGGACCGGGGTGTCGGCCATCGAGAGATGGAGGTCGCCGTCGGCGGGGTAGGGGTTGGCGAGAGCGACGGCTTCGTCGAGTTCGACGCCCAGGCCGGGCTCGCGCGAGGGGATCACGTGGCCGTCCTCCCAGTGCACCGGTCGCGTCAACAGATCGGCGTGGAAGCCGGACCAGTCCTGGATGCCCTCCATGATCAGCAGGTTCGGCAGCGTCGCTGCCAGCTGGATGTTGGCGGCGCCGAGGATCGGTCCCGAGTACAGGTGCGGTGCGATCTGGCAGCCCGAGGCCTCGGCGATCGCTGCGATCTTCCTGCCGGCCAGCAGTCCGCCGCACCTCCCGAGGTTCGGCTGCCAGATGGCCGCGGACCGGTGCCGCGCCAACGTTGCGAACTCGGTGATCGTCGTCAGCCGTTCGCCGGTCGCGATCGGGATCGACGTCTGCCGGGCGATCCGGGCCATCTCCTCGGGCTGGTCGGGTTGCGTCGGCTCCTCGAACCACAACGGATCGAACGGTTCCAACCGCCGTGCCAATCGGATCGCTCCGGCCGCGGTGAACTGGCCGTGTGTACCGAACAGCAGATCCGCCTTCGAGCCGACCGCGTCGCGGATCGCGGCGGTGATCGCCACCGAGCGATCGATGTCCTCCAGGCTCGGCTGGTGCCCGTCGAACGCCGTGTACGGCCCGGCCGGATCGAACTTCACCGCTGTGAAGCCGCGTCCGACCTCGAACGCCGCCTGCTCGGCGGCCTGCGCCGGATCGCTGTACACGTCGGGTCGTCCGTCGGCGGGGTACAGGTACGTGTAGGTGCGGATGCGCTCGTGCACCCGACCGCCGAGCAGGTCGTACACCGGCTTGCCGGCATCCTTGCCGACGATGTCCCAGCAGGCCATCTCGATGCCGCTCATGACCCCGACGAGCGTCGGATCGGGTCGCAGTGCGTAGCCACTGGAGTACATCCGCCGCCACAGCAACTCGATGCGGTTCGGGTCGGCGTCGATGACCAAGCGGTCGGCGAGGTCGTCGACCATCGCGGCCACCGTGTGCGGTCCGAAGGTTGCGACGTAGATCTCGCCGTAGCCGATGATGCCGGTGTCGGTCGTGAGCTTGACGACGATGAAGTAGCGCCCGCCGAAGTGCGGTGGCGGGTTCCCGATCACGAACATGGTGCAGCCGACGATGCGCATCGCGTCCGACCCTAGATGTCGATTCCCCGAGCGTCGATTCGACGCCTCCGGTTTGTCGTACGTCCCCACCCTCTGGGAACGTCTCGCTCGTGCTCCCCGCCTTCGACCTGCTCGAGCTCCAGTCGACCGACGATCCCCATCGATTTCGACTGCCCGCTCACAACCGGCTCTGCACGCCGTTCGGATTCCTCTACGGCGGTTCGGGAATCGCTGCCTCCGTCGAGGCGGCGGAGCGGGCGACGGGGCGACCGCTGCAATGGATCACCACGCAGTTCATCGGCACGCCCGTGCCCGGTGACGTGGTCGAGCTCGAGGTGACGATGCCCGCTCACGGCCGCGCCACCACGCAGGCCCAGGTGTCGGCGTCCGTCGGTGGGAGACCGATGTTCACCTCGCTGTGTGCCCACACCGACCGGCCGAGCGGTGACGGCGTCCACTTCCTGCGCATGCCCGAGGTTGCCCCTCCGGAGGACTGCCCGTCGATGTCCGAGCCCTTCGCAGCGGTCCTTGCCGGCACGTTCTTCGATCATCTCGAGCGCCGTCTCGCTGCCGGCAGGATCGCCGTCGAGGCGATCGACGATCCGCAGGCCGGCCCGTTGGCGATGTGGTGCCGGATCCCCGACCACGAGATCGGCAGCCCGGCGACCCAGGCATTCGTCGCCGACATCATTCCCCTCGCCGTGTGTGCCGCGCTCGGTGTGATGCCCGGAGGCACGAGCATCGACAACACCCTGCGCGTCGTCGACCCCGAGCCGTCGGAGTGGGTCCTGCTCGACATCACCGCCGAAGGCTTCCACCGCTCGATCGGTCACGGTTCGCTGCGGCTCTGGAGCCGGGACGGGCGCCTCCTCGGCACCGCCCAGCAGACCTGCATCATCCGGACCAGCCACCACACCCGCTGACACGGGAGGTCGCAGGACTCTGGCCGTCGGGTTGTCGTCGGGCAACGATGGAGTGATGAGCGGTTTTCCCGGCCGGCTGTGCTCCGCCCTTCTGATCGTTGCGCTCGGTGCCTGTGCGTCGGATCCGGCCACAGCTCCCGATGTGACGGTCGAGCTCACCGCGACCACTGCGACGACGACGTCCTCGACGATGACGTCCTCGACAACGGCAGCGACAACGACGTCCATGGTGACGACACCCACGACGACCCTCGCACCGGCCTGGGTTGAGATCGACCTGGCATCGGTGACGGGCCAAGTGTTCCCTCCGTGCTGCGCTGATACCTGGCACGGGGTGCCGTCCCCGCCGTTTGGCCCGGAAGACCAGCCGCTGGTCGACGGTGACTATCCGGTCAGCGGGAGCTGGCCGACCGATCGCGGCTCACCATTGCAGCTCAAGGTGTTCCGCTTCGAACAGTGTGCTGTTCTCCCCGAGTTCAGTTGTGACGACCCCGGCGGCGCATATGCCCCGGACCAGCTGGGCATCGACGGATCGGCGGTGAGGACGATGACACTCCCGCTCGACGACACGGTTCGGGTCGTCGTTGCCGGTTGGGGTGATGATCCGCAGGGCTTCGGGGCGCTGGCGGTCGAGCAGGCAACAGGATCCGAGATGGCCGCATTGGTGGACGAGGTCGACGACGCATACTCCGAGGTGTTCGCCGAGCGCCTCGCTGCCGGTGAGGATCCGGATGCGATCATCGCCGACGTGCTGGCGAACCCCGTCGGTGGATTCGAGTCGGCAGCCGGTAGTGCAGGTGCGGTCCTGTTCACCCCTGCGGCTGGTCCGTCGCTGCTGTTCCAACAGGTCTTCCCCTACGTCGACGATCAACGCGTGGTCGGTCGCGGCTCCGACGTCCTCACCATTCGGTCGATCGAGGTGGTCGATGGCGAGGTGACCATCAACGTGTTCGCCGGCTACTACCCGTAGCGGACATGTCCGACGCGACAGCGCCTCCGACACGACCCTGCACGGGACCCGGACCCCTGCTGCGGGGTCAGATACCGGTGTCGATCGGGGTGGTCGGTGGGCCGTCGGTGGCCAGCCGATGCAGCAGCGAACCGAGCTGGCGGGGAGCGAACCAGGTGCCGTCGGTGGTCGCCGACTCGATGTCGTCGATGTGCCACCAACGAAGTTCGTGGAGGCGTTCGGCTCTCAACTGCTCCCAGGAGAGCGCAGGGGTCGGCTCGAACTGCTCGGTCGCCTCGACGACGTAGTAGCGATCCTGCTGGCCGTCCCAGAGGCCGTCTTCGTGGGGGATGATGTGTTCACGGTTCCAGACGTGCGCACCGACGACCGGATCGTGGAGCCCCACCTCCTCGACGAGCTCCCGATGCAGCGCTTC
Organism: Ilumatobacteraceae bacterium; assembly: GCA_963829585.1. GTDB lineage: Bacteria > Actinomycetota > Acidimicrobiia > Acidimicrobiales > Ilumatobacteraceae > Sva-07. The sequence continues at coordinate 3,532 of CAWHJD010000017.1, forward strand.
GAGGTGGGTCTCGCCCGGATCGATCCCGCCGCCCGGGAGCGACCAGACGGTCCGCGTGGGGAACTCGAAGCGCACCAGCAGGACGTGGCGATCAGGGGTGACGAGGACCGCGCGAACAGCCTGACGGATGCGCAATTCGGACATCGGACGACGGGTCAGTCGTTCGGCATGTCGTGCAGGCCGTCGTTGAAGGCTTTGTACATCTCGTAGACGCTCTTGCACTTCTCGCACACCGGGAGCTGCTTCGGGTCGCGTGACGGCACCCACACGAATCCGCACAGGGCCTCGACCGGTGTTCCCATCACGCGGGCCTCCAGAACGACGGCTGCGGCATTCTGCCCGCGCTTGGTCTTGACGATGTGGGCACAGATCGGTTCGCCCGTCTCGGTTTTCTCGTCGGTGTCGACGTCGACGCGTTGGACGGGCATCGTTTCGAGGTCGGTCATGGGATCAGTGAACCACATCGCAGAGCAACACGTGTAGGGTGTCGGTGTGCTCATTGCCATTGCCGCCATTGCCGCTCTCGTAGCGGCAGCAGGTGCAGCAGTGGCAGCACGCGGCCCCGCACCCGTACTCACTCCGGTACGGGTCAGGCGGGGGACACGCGCCCAGCGGCAACGCTGAGCGTCGTCGAACTCGCCCGACCAGCCGGAAACCGGCGGCGGGCCTGCGCTGTCGGTCTCCGGTGACCTCTGCTCACCACACCCCAAGGACCGACCATGACCAGCACCTCGACCGAGACACCCATCCCCGACGGCATCGAGATGACCGATCCGTACGCCGACGACCCGGCCTTCGAACTCCACCGGGGCGGCAAGCTGTCGATCGCCTCGCGGGTGCCGATCAACGGTCCCGAGGATCTCTCACTCGCCTACACCCCTGGTGTGGGCCGCGTGTCGCAGGCCATCGCCGACGAGCCGTCACGTGTGTGGTCGCTCACAGGTCGGTCGAACGCCGTCGCGGTGCTCTCGAACGGCACCGCCGTGCTCGGCCTCGGCGACATCGGACCGGAAGCCGCGATGCCGGTGATGGAGGGCAAAGCGGTGCTGTTCAAGCAGTTCGGCGGCGTCGACGCCTACCCGATCTGCGTGAATGCTCGAACGGTCGACGAGATGGTGGCGATCGGCAAGGCCATCGCCCCCACCTTCGGTGGCATCAACCTCGAGGACATCAAGGCGCCCGAGTGCTTCGAGATCGAGCGTCGCCTGCAGGCCGAACTCGACATTCCCGTGTTCCACGACGACCAGCACGGCACGGCCATCGTGGCACTCGCCGCGTTGATCAACGCCGCTGAGGTCGTCGGCAAACGGGTCGAGGAGTTGCGCGTCGTCATCGTCGGAACCGGAGCTGCGGGTGTGGCAGTTGCCCAACTGCTCCACGATGCCGGCGCCGGCCAGGACGGCACCGGTGACATCATCGGCGTCGACAGCGTGGGAATCCTGCACCGCGAGCGCGAGAACCTGACGCCGACGAAGCAGTGGTTCGTCGACAACGGCAACTGCGACGATCGACGTGGCGGTGTCCGTGAGGCGTTGCGGGGCGCCGACGTGCTCCTGGGACTGTCGGGCCCCGGGATCATCCGACCCGAGTGGCTCGCCGAGATGGCCGACGATGCGATCGTGTTCGCCATGGCCAACCCGACGCCCGAAGTGATGCCCGAACTGATGCCTGCGAACGTGTCGGTCGTCGCCACCGGCCGCAGCGACTACCCGAACCAGATCAACAACGTGCTCGCGTTCCCCGGCGTGTTCCGTGGGATGCTCGACGTCCAGGCCACCAGATGCACGATCGAGATGAAGCGAGCCGCGGCTGCTGCGCTCGCGGGTCTCGTGCAGGACCCGACCGCGCAACGCATCATTCCGGGCGCGTTCGAGCCCGGAGTCGCCGATGCGATTGCCGCTTCGGTCAGCGCGATCGCCATCGCGCAGGGACACATTCGCTCCTGATCCGTCGACGCCCCTGATGGGTCGTCGGTCTCCGAGGACGATCGAGCGGTGCGACTCGGGCAAGGTGGTGCGATGTCCGCTCGTCCGGGACTCGCTGCGTCGTTCTCGTCGATGCGGATTCCCGCGTACAAGCGACTGTGGTGGGCGGGCACGTGCTCGTTCATGTCGGTCCAGATGCAGTTCCTGCTGCGCGGCGTGCTGGCCTGGGACCTGACCGAACGCGAGAGCGCGCTCGGCCTGGTGTATCTCTGTTTCGGGCTTGCGCTGCTCGTGTCGACGCCGCTCGGTGGCGTCGCTGCCGACCGACTTCCGAAGCGGCGCGTGTTGCTCGTCAGCCAGGGCGCGATCCTGGTCGTGGCGACCGCCATGGGCATCGTGGTCGTGACCGACACGGTCCAGTTCTGGATGCTCCTCGTCGCTTCGCTCGTCCAGGGCCTCGCCTTCGGCTTCTACGGACCGACTCGTGTGGCGTTCACCTCCGAGATCGTCGGACGAGACCAACTCGGCAACGCCATCACACTGTCGATGCTCAGCATGAACGGGACGCGCGTGTTCGCTCCGTCTTTGGCGGGCGTGCTCGCCGGTATCGCACTCGTGGGGATCGGTGGCGGATTCATCGTGGCGGCACTGTTCTCGGTCGGCGCGTTCGTGCTGCTGCTGCGGTGCCCGCCGGGCGCCGAGCCGAGAGCCACGTCGACAGCACGACCGATCGCGGAGATCATGGACGGGATCCGTTACGTCGGCGCTCGTCCACACCTGCGTCGGCTCGTACTCAGCTCGTTCGTGATCATCATGTTCGGCTTCAACTACGTCGCCTTCGTCCCGGCGCTCGTCAAGGGTGAGTTCGACCTCAGCGACGGCTGGGTGGGACTCATGATGTCGGCGAGTTCGATCGGTGCGGTGATCGTGGCGGTTCCGCTCGCAGGCCGGGCCGACGGGGCAGGTGTGTGGCGGCTGATGGTCATCTCCGGTGTTGCGTTCGGGCTCGGAGTGATGGCACTCGGGCTGTCGCCGGTGTTCTTCACCGCATTCGTCGTGGTGGCCTTCGTCGGTGCGGGAACCACCGGCTATCAGTCGCTGTCCAACACCATCGCGCTCAACATGACGGAGGACACCCACCAGGGCCGTGTGCAGTCGCTCATGATGTTGAGTTTCGCCGGGTTCGGGATCGCCGCTGCACCGCTGGGCCTGCTCGCCGAGGCGATCGGCTTGCGGCAGGCGGTCGCCTGTATGGGTGCCGTCACCCTGGCCACGGTCGTGGGCTATGCCGCGCTGGAACGCAAGGTGCAAGAGGAGATCGAGAGCGGAACCGTGGCCGACGTGCCCGCCGATCTCGACGGGATCGTCACCTGAGCCCGGCGAGCTCCGCGGCGAGGTTCGCCCGGGCGCGCTGTTCCCACCGACTGCGTCCGGTGGGCGTCGAGTAGATCGCAGGCCGGTCGAGGAATCCGGACAACACCGCGGCCCGTCCGATCCGCCATTCGTCGTCGTCGACGTGGCGGAACTCGGCGCGCACGCCGGAGACGTAGTCGGAATAGGCGGCCGGATCGGAACCGAGGATGGCGAGGTCGGCGTCGAGCAGAATCGCCGTGTCGCCGATCCGGGTGTCGCCGATCCGGGTGTCGCCGGCGGAGGTGTCCCGAGCTCCGTGGGCGGTCGCCTCGATCATCGCTGCGACGCGCCCGGCACGCTCGTCCGACCACCCCAGCGTGGCGAGGTCACGCCTGGCCAGGCGGGCGCTCGCTCGCTCGTTGGCCGGATGGGTGGGCTCGTACACCGCGTCGTGGTAGAACGCCGCAGCGATCACCTCGTCGAGATGATCGACGTGTTCGACCCCGGCCAACTCCTCGATGTGGCGAATCACCCATGCCACGTGGGTCGCGGTGTGATATCGCCGCTGCTTCTCGCGGTGGCGGGAGAGGAGCGCGTCGAGGAGGCGCCGATCGCCGCCGACGTGACGTTGCCACGCCAGCTCCAACTCCGGTTCGGGTGCGGCCACGACGTCAGTGTGGCATCGTCGGGTGTGTGGCAGGGTGACGCCGTGGCGATCCTGATCGACGATGCACGTTGGTGGTGGCGAGGCAAGAAGTGGTGCCACCTGGTCAGCGACGTCTCGTACGACGAGCTCCACGAGTTCGCCGATCGCACCGGAATCCCGCGCCGAGGATTCCAGGGCGACCACTACGACATCCCGGCGGAGTACCGCGCCGAGCTGCTCGAGGCCGGCGCCCAGTACGTCGAGAGTCGCGAGCTGGTCCGGCGTCTGCGAGCTGCCGGTCTCCGGTTGTCACCCGCCGAGCGCCGAGCGCGGCGTCCCTGATCCGGCGCGGCGCAGGCGCATCAGGGATTCACTGCAGGGATGCGCCCCATCGCGGCGGGTCGCCGACCAGTTCACGTGGGCACGCGACGTGGTGGCCGATGACGAACCACTCGACCAACTCGACGCCGGCATCGTCGCACTGCACGGATGCTTCGACCCACCGTTCTCGATCGTCCGGCTGCATGTCGCCGCCGGGGCGGCTCGTCGCGAGGATGAGGCCGCTGACCTCGGTGTACCGCGCGCTGATGCACACGTCGATGATCCTGAAGATCGCGTCGGGGTCGGTGGTGCCGGTGACCACGAAGATGCCGAGGCCGCACCGCTCGGCGTCGAGCAGGATGGCGACCGTGTCGTGGCCGAGCGGGGCGGCGAGCGAGAGCACGGCGAGCGCGTCGGCCTCCGATTCGATCGGGTCGACGAACCCCCGTGGAACGCGGTGGGTGGAATGTGAGCGAGACATCAGGTCCCCTTCGGATGATCGGTGGTGATCGAAGGGGGAGTCGGTCGCCGTCACCGTACCGGAGGGGTGTCACAACCGATGAGAGCAGCCGGAAGGCCAGCTCGTAACCTCGTCGACATGGCCGTGGCGACGATCTACCACAACACCCATTGAAACTCGTCGGTCAATGCCGTGCGCATTGCGGAGGACCTCGGAGTCGACGTCGACATCGTCAACTACATCAAGACCCCGCCCGACGCCGACACGCTGCGGGCGATCATCGCCAAGCTGGAGGACGAGCCGACCGCGCTGGTACGGCGCGACAGCATGTGGAAGAAGCTGGGTCTGACCGACGACGACGCCCGAACCGACGACCAGATCGTGGCACTGCTCGTGAAACACAAGCAGCTGCTGCAGCGACCCATCGTGGTCACGGCCGACAGGGCGATCGTCGGCCGGCCGAAGGAACGGGTGGCCGAACTCCTCGCGCCGCTCGCGGGAAAGGCATCGGCCTGAATCACGCCATCCTCGAGCACGCGAAGGTGATCCCCGATGAGTGAGTTCGCGGCACCTGCCATCAGCGCCGACGACGCACCGTCGCGCTGGAAGTTGCTGTCGTCGACGCTCAAGGCACAGCGCAAGAACCTGATCATCGGGAGCGGCATCGGCCTGCTGTGGATGGTCGGCAAGGTGTCGGTGCCGTTGCTCGTGCGCTACAGCATCGATCGCGGCATCGAACAGAGCGACATGCTGTGGCTCTGGGTCTCGCTCATCGCCATCGCCGGCGTGGCCGTCGGCACGTTCACCGCGCTTCGTCGCTTCTACGCATTCCGCGAGGCACGCTGGACCGAGACCCGCCTGCGCGAACAGCTGTTCAACCACATCCTGTCGCTGCACGTCGGCTACCACGATCGTGCGCAGACGGGTCAGCTGATGAGCCGCTCGTCGAGCGACCTCAACCAGATCCAGTCGTTCGTGGTGATGATCCCCATCACGATCTCGAACTTCTCGATGATCATCGCCGTGTCGGTCATCCTGTTCCTGACCGACTGGCAACTCGCCCTCATCGCCCTGGCGCCGCTGCCGTTCGTGAACATCGCCGGGCGGCGCTTCTCGCACTCGATCCACGGTGCCGTGCTCCAGGTGCAGATGGAGCAGGCCGAGCTGGCCACCGTGGTCGAGGAGACCGTCGGTGGCGTGCGCGTCGTGAAGGGATTCGGGGCCGAGGAGGTCCAGTCCGCCCGACTCCGCAAGGAAGCCGACGACATCCAGACGGCGTCGATCAGCGCCGCGCAGATCCGTGCCAAGTACCTCCCGGCGATCGAACTGTTGCCACAACTGGGCCTCATCGCGGTGCTCGGTGTGGGCGGCATGCAGGTCATCAACGGCGAGATGACCGTGGGTCAGCTCGTCGCGTTCAACTTCTACGTCGCGTTGCTCGTGTCGCCCCTGCGCATGCTCGGCATGACCATCGCGTGGGCCCAGCGCGCCGGCGCGGCGCTCGAGCGTGTCAACGAAGTACTCGACACGGCCCCGATGATCACCGATCCGCAACGCCCGCTCCAGCTGCCTGCGGCGGAGCACGCGGGTGCCGTCCAGTTCCGCGGCGTCCGGTTCGGTTACGACCCGGCCAAGCCCGTGCTCGACGGATTCGACCTCGACCTCGCCCCCGGTCAGTCGGTTGCGCTCGTCGGCTCCACCGGTTCGGGCAAGTCGACGGTTGCCAGGCTGCTCGTGCGGTTCTACGACGTCGACGAGGGCCAGGTACGCATCGACGGCGTCAACGTTCGTGACCTGCCACTGCGCGACGTTCGACGCGCCGTCGGCATCGTCTTCGAGGACACCCTGCTGTTCCACGACACGGTCGCTGCGAACATCGCCTTCGCCGAGCCGGACGCCGACCGCGAGTCGGTCGAGCGTGCCGCTCGCCTCGCCGGGGCGCACGACTTCATCATGGGCCTGCCCGAGGCGTACGACACCCTCCTCGGCGAGCGGGGGTTCTCGCTCTCGGGTGGCCAGCGCCAACGCATCGCCATCGCCCGAGCGATCCTGGCCGACCCGCGCGTCCTCATCCTCGACGATGCGACATCGGCGGTCGACCCGTCGAAGGAACACGAGATCCGTTCCGCGATGGCGACGGTGATGGACGGTCGGACGACGATCGTCATCGCCCACCGACCCGGCACCATCGCGCTCGCCGACACCGTCGTGCTGCTCCATCACGGTCGGGTCGTGGCGTCCGGACCGCATCAGGAACTCCTCGACCGTGATCCCCGCTATCGCGACGTTCTCGCCGCCATGGCCGAAGACGACGACGAGCAGCGCGCCGAACTCGCCGCCCGATCCGACGTCGACGTCGACGTCAACGTGGATGAGGGCGTCGAGGCCGGTCCCCGAACCCCGGTGGGGGGTGACTGATGCACGGAATGGGAGCGATCTCCGAGGAGGACAAGCTCGATGCCGAGGAGGCCAAGAAGGTGCTGCGCCGCACCGCCGGAATGGCCCGACCGTTCCGCCGGACGATCTTCGGAGCCCTCGCGTTCACTGCGTTGTCCACTCTGGGTGTGGTGCTCGGCCCGGTGATCCTGGGCTGGGGAATCGACAACGGGATCACCCCGGGCGACAGCGAGGTGCTGCGCAACGCCGTGATCTTCTACCTGGGCCTCACGGTGGTCGCCTACCTCGCGGCCCGCCAGCAGTACGTCCTGATCAACCGCGCCGGCGAAGGTTTCCTGCGAGCGTTGCGCGTCAGGGTGTTCGACCACATCCAGAAGCAGTCGCTGGCGTTCTTCGACCGCAACAAGTCGGGTGTGCTGGTCGCCCGCATGACCTCCGACGTCGAATCGATGGGCGAACTCGTGCAGTTCGGGCTGCTCCAGTTCGTCTCGGCGATCCTGCTCGTCGGATTCGCACTGGTGCTCGCCCTGCTCACGTCATGGCAGTTGACGCTCGTGGGGATGCTGGTGATGCCCGTCATCATCGGCGCCTCGCGCAAGTTCCAGCGTGACTCCAACGCCGCGTACCTCGACGTGCGTGAGAACATCGGCCAGAACCTGTCGACGCTCCAAGAGGGCATCGCCGGTGTCAGGGTCATCCAGGCCTACGCCCGTGAGCCCGAGCAGCAACGCCGGTTCAAGCAGTCGAACCGTCAGCTCTACGACTCGCACGTCCACAGCGTGCGGGTGTCGACGTGGTACTTCGGGCTGGTCGAAACCGCCGGCATCTTCGCCACCGCGCTCATCGTGGGTGTCGGTGGCTGGCTGTACTCGAACGGCGAGGTCCAGATCGGCCAGATCATCACGGTGGTGCTGCTGTTCGCCCAGCTGTTCGAGCCGGTACAGCAGCTGTCGCAGCTGTACAACACCGTGCAGTCGTCGGCCGCCGCACTCAACAAGCTGTTCGGGATCCTCGACACGGAACCCGATGTCCGGGACGGTCCGAACGACCTGCCGGCGAATGGGGAGCTGGTCGTCGACCACGTCGGCTTCCGGTATCCCGCCACCGAGGCCGCCGTGCTGTCCGACGTGTCGATCACGGTGGGCGACGGTGAACGCCTTGCGCTCGTCGGCCCGACCGGCGCGGGAAAGTCGACGCTGGCCAAGCTGATGGCGCGGCTGTACGACCCGACCGATGGCACGATCACCTTCGGCGGGGTCGATCTGCGAGACGCCACGCTCGCGTCGTTGCGGCACCGCATCGTCGTCGTGCCGCAGGAGGGCTTCCTCTTCGGCGGAACGATCGCCGACAACGTCCGGATCGCACGATTCGACGCCACCGACGACGACGTGCGCGCCGCGTTCGACGCGATCGGCGCGCTCGAGCGATTCGAGGAGTTCCCCGACGGCATCCACACCGAGGTGCGCGAGCGCGGCTCGCGTCTGTCGGCCGGTGAACGCCAACTGGTGTCGCTCGCTCGCGCCGCTCTCGTCGACCCGGCCGTTCTGGTCCTCGACGAAGCGACCAGCAACCTCGACCCGGGGACGGAGTTCATCGTCGAGCGGGCACTCGATTCGTTGATGACCGGCCGGACGACGATCGTGGTGGCCCACCGGCTGTCGACGATCCAGCGCGCCGATCGCATCGGCGTCATCGACGGGGGCAGACTCGTCGAACTCGGCGCGCATGCCGAGTTGGTCTCCGCCGGCGGGCGCTACTCGGCGCTGGCCGATGCCTGGGCCAAGAGCCAACCGGTACCAGGCGCCTAGACAACCCGCGATGAGTTTCGGCGCGCACGTGTCGCGCTCGAGACTCATCGCACGGTCGTGCCCTCGGGCTGCGATGAGTTTCGGCGCGCACGTGTCGCGCTGAGACTCATCGCACGGTCGGTCAGGCGGCTCGCTCGAACACGAGGACGAACTCGACGAGGCCCTCGTCCTCGGTTCGGACCTGGCCGAACGAGGGATTGTCGATGCCGTAGTCGGCGAACACGACCGGGATCGATCCGAGCACGCCGACACGACCGTCGGTGGTCTGTGCGGTCACCTCGAACGTCACCGGGTTCGTGACGCCGCGAAGGGTGAGTTCACCGGTGGCGGTCGCGGTGACCTGCTCGCCGTCCGTCGGGATCGAGCCGAATTCGATCGGCTCGGTCAGGCTGAACGTGGCCGTCGGGAATTCGTCGGAGTTCATGATGTCGCCTGCGAACCTCCCGTCGCGCAGTGCACTGTCGCTCTTGATGCTGTCGACCTGCACCTCGACGTCGACGGCCGTTGCCGTCGTTCCCCCGATCGTGAGCAGCCCGCTGATCTCGTTGCTGCGTCCGACCGCGGTGGTGTTGATCCCGGCGAGCACTTCCTCGACCCGATAGCCGAACTCCGACGCCTCGGTCGGCACCCAGTCGCCGTCGAACTCGCCGGTCGATGCCGGTGCGGTGGACGCCGGGCCGGTTTCGATCGTGGCCGGTGTCGTGGCCGGTGTCGTGGCGGGTGTCGTGTCCGGCACGGTGGCCACGAGCGCATCGCTGAGGTCGCCGGCGTCGAGCTCGTCCGGTGAGTCGCTCAGTACGTAGGCGTACAGCAGGATGCCGCCGAGCACGAGGGCGACCAGTCCGATCGCCCCGAACACGATCCACTTGAGGTATCGGCGTCGCGGCGCGTCTGGCAACGTGGTGTCGGGGTCAGTCACGGCCGAGAGTGTGGCAGAGGATCTTGCGGAACGGCACGCGCTGCTCGACTCCTCCGACCACTCACCGTCACCACGTCCGGAGATGAATCGGACGTCGTTGGAGGCACGGCAGCCGTGGTCGGCCAGACTGTGCGGATGATCGATGCCAGCGCAGCTGTATCCGCCGTGTCCGTCTCGTCCGCTCGCTCCGCCCCGAAGGCGGCCACGGCCATCGGTCTGGCGGTGGCGACCAAGGGGGCGGTGCCCCGACAGCTCGGCCTGTCGCGAACTGCCCTGGAAGCGAACGGATTCGAGGGCAAGGCCGGCCAGGTGCTCGTCGTTCCGACCGGAGAGACCACGATCATCGCCATCGGTGTCGGCGACCCGGGTGCCATCGACGCGAACGGTCTGCGCGCTGCGGCAGCAGCCTTCGCGCGGGCGGCATCGAAGCATGCCGAACTGGCGACCAACCTCGCCGACCTCGACCACGTCGCCGGCGCCGCCGCCGGCCAGGCGGTGGCCGAGGGTGTGCTGCTGGCCTCGTACCGCTACGTCGGGCTCAAGAACGACTCGAAGGACGCCTCTCGGCTCACGTCGCTCACACTGATCGTGGGCGACAAGCGCCGCAAGGCGGTCGAGGAGGGCGCCGACCGCGGTCAGATCATTGCCGGCGCCACGGCCCTCGCACGCGAACTCGCCAACACGCCGCCGACGTACCTCAACGCGAAGGACCTCGCGGCGAAGGCGGTCGACATCGGCTCGGCGGCCGGCCTGCACGTGGAGGTGTTCAACAAGGACCAACTCGAGCAGATGGGCTGCGGCGGACTGCTCGGCGTCAACCGTGGCTCCACCGAGCCGCCGCGCATGGTCAAGCTGACCTGGTCGCCCAAGAACCCGTCGGGCCATCTCGCACTCGTCGGCAAGGGCATCATGTACGACTCGGGTGGCATCTCCCTCAAGCCGAGCGATCCGTTCCACCAGGTGATGAAGATGGACATGTCGGGCGCCGCCGCGGTGCTCTCGACGATGTCGGCGCTCAGGGCGCTCAAGTGCCGCACCAAGGTGACGGCCTGGTTGATGTGCACCGACAACATGCCGTCGGGCAGCGCTCTCAAGCTCGGCGACGTCCTGACCATGCGCAACGGCAAGACCGTCGAGATCCACAACACCGACGCCGAGGGCCGACTGGTTCTCGCCGACGGTCTGTCGCTGGCCGTGGAGGAGGCACCCGACGCCATCGTCGACATCGCCACGCTGACCGGAGCGGTGCTCGGTGCGCTGGGTCCGGAGATCGCCGGTCTGCTGGGCACCGACCAGTCGCTCGTCGACCAGGTCAGAGCACGTGCCGCCGCCATCGACGAACCGGTGTGGCAACTCCCGTTGGAGAAGGCCCGCTACCGCAAGCTGCTCGAGTCGGTCGTTGCCGACATGAAGAACATCGGCGGCCCGCACGGCGGGACGATCACCGCGTCGATCTTCCTCAGCGAGTTCACGGGAGAGGTGCCGTGGGCGCACCTCGACATTGCCGGGCCCATGAAGGTCGACGGCGACGAGGGGATCCACTCCAAGGGGGCAACGGGCTTCGGCACCCGCCTGTTGATCGACCTCGCCTGCCACTTCACGCCTCCCGCACGATGAGTCGAACAGCAGCAGGCCCGGCGATGCGGCCGAACCTGCTGTTCATCATGAGCGACGACCACGCCGCCCATGCCATCTCCGCGTACAGCACGGCGCCCGGCAGGCTGCCGGTCCGCCCCGTGGTCAACGAGACCCCGAACCTCGATCGCATCGCCGACGAGGGGATGCGGTTCGACTCGTGCTTCTGCACGAACTCGATCTGCGCGCCGAGCCGGGCATCGATCCTCACGGGCACCTACAACCACGTCAACGGGGTCACGACGCTCGTGACGCCGATGGACAACACGCTCGACACGTTCCCCAAACGCCTGCAGGCCGCCGGCTACCAGACCGCGATGTTCGGCAAGTGGCATCTCGGCCACGGCCCCGAACACGACCCGACCGGATTCGATCGTTGGCGTGTGCTCCCGGGTCAGGGCCACTATCACAACCCGGTGATGCTGCAGCCCCGACCGGACGGTCGCGGCCACACCATCGTCGAACGTGGTGGGTACGTCACCGATCTGATCACCGACGACTGTCTGCGCTGGCTCGACCGGCGTGACCCCGATCGTCCGTTCGCGCTCCTGTGCCATCACAAGGCACCGCACCGGTCGTGGGAGCCGTCGCGCCGCCATTTCTCGCTGTACGACGACGTCGACATCCCGGAGCCGGCGACCCTGTGGGACGACCACGACGGCCGCGCGGACGTTGTGCAGGCGATGCGCATGCGGCTCATGGACCTCGATCCCGTCGTCGACCTGAAAGCCACCGTGCCGCCGGGACTGAGCGAGGACGAGGAGATCAGCTGGCGGTACCAGCGCTACATGAAGGACTACCTCCGCACGATCGCCTCGATCGACGACAACGTCGGTCGGATGCTCGACTGGCTCGACGCCGAGGGCCTCGCCGAGAACACGATCGTGGTGTACACGTCCGACCAGGGGTTCTTCCTCGGAGACCACGGCTGGTTCGACAAGCGCATGATGTACGAGGAGTCGATGGCCATGCCGCTGTTGGTGCGGTATCCGGCGATGGTCGAGGCCGGTTCGGTGTGTGACGACATCGCCCTGAACGTCGACTTCGCCGCCACCTTCCTCGAGCTCGCC
>CAWHJD010000018.1:0-54915 GCA_963829585.1 Ilumatobacteraceae bacterium
GGAGACCTCGCCCGGCATCTTGCCGATGATGATCATCGCCAGGACCTCGTCCTTGGTGACGTCGGCCTTGTTGACGGTGCCCACCAGCTTGCCCTGGAGCATCACGCTGATCCGATCGGCGAGGTCGAACACGTCGTGGATGTCGTGGCTGATCAGGAAGATCCCGATCCCCTCGGACTTGAGCTGCATGATGAGGTCACGCACCTCGGCCGTCTCCGCAGGACCGAGCGCCGCGGTGGGCTCGTCCATGATCAGGATCGTGGCATTGAAGTGGACCGCCCTGGCGATCGCCACCGACTGGCGCTGCCCACCCGACAGCGACTTCACCGGTGTACGAAGGTTCTTGAACCTGGGGTTCAGACGCTTCATCAGCTTCTGCGTCGCGGAGTCCATCGCCGAATCGTCGAGCGAGCCGAACCGGGTCTTCAGCTCGCGCCCGAGGAAGATGTTGCCGGCCGCGTCGATGTTGTCGGCAAGGGCGAGCTTCTGGTAGATCGTCTCGACCCCGTACGTGCGGGCATCACGTGGGTTGTGGATCGTGACGGGCTGGCCGTTGATGAGGATCTGCCCGCCGTCGGCAGGGTGCGCGCCGGCGAGCGTGTGGATCAGGGTCGACTTCCCGGCGCCGTTGCCGCCGACGAGGGCGACGACCTCACCGGGGTACAGGTCGATCGTGACGCCGTCGACGGCGTGGACGCCGCCGAACGACACCCGGATGTCACGCAGCTCGACGAGTGGGACACGGGATCCGTCACCGGCGGCGGCGGAGGTTTCAGGGGTGGCGAGATCAGTCATGGCAATCCTCCTGGCTCACTTCGCGCCCTTGCGCAGGGTCGAGTCGAGACCGACCGCAATGATCAGCACCAGGCCGACCACGACGTCCTGTGTCGGCGAGTCGACCTTCAGCAGCACCATGCCGGAACGCAGCGACTGCATGATCACGGCGCCGAGGACGGCACCGGGAATCGTGCCGATACCACCGGCGAACGAGGTGCCGCCGATGACCGCCGCCGAGATGACGTCGAGTTCGTTGGTCACGCCGAGGTTCGTCACGGCCGCATCGAGGCGGGCGGTCTGCACCGCTGCACTCACTGCGCAGAGCACGCCCATCAGGACGAAGGTCAGCATGATGACCTTGCGGGTGTTGATACCACCCAGTTCGGCAGCCTCGGGGTTGCCGCCGTAGGCGTACACGTAGCGACCGAACTGACGACGTTGCGCCAGGTAGGTCATCAGGATCGCCACCATGATGAGAATGACGACGGGGTAGGCGATCCCGGTCGGATTGCCGGTGATCGGAGAGATGTACTTGTTCGCCACGAGGCCGATCGAGGCCACCACCACGAGACAGCCGAGCGCACCGATGCCGACGTCGAGCCACATCGGACGCAGCGGAAGCTCGTAGCGCTGACGACGGCGCCGGGCGAGCACGACACTGACGATGATCAACGCACAGGCGACCGCGCCGACCAGCCAGCTCTTCCAGTCACCGAGCGAACCTCTCGGCCCGCCGCCGATCAACTTGAACGTGCTGTCGAGGGGCGAGAGCGTCTGGCCCTGCTCGAAGCGGAAGATCAGGCCGCGCCAGATCAGCAACCCGCCGAGCGTCACGATGAACGCAGGGATCTTGACGTACCCGACGAGGACTCCCTGGAAGGCACCGACGAGCGCGCCCAGCGCGAGGCCGACGGCCAGGGCCAGGATCCAGGTGTACCAGCGTTCCAGGCCGAACGCGTCGGGGATCCAGCGGGTCTGCACCATCGCCATCACGTAGCCGAGGAATCCGAGCAGCGAACCGACCGACAGGTCGATGTTGCGCGACACGATGATCAGCACCATGCCGGTCGCCATGATGGCGATCGAGGTGCTCTGCACCGACAGGTTCCACAGGTTCCGAGCGGTCAGGAAGTCGCCGTCGGACAGGAGGTTGAAACTGATCCAGATCACGGCGGTCGCCAGGATCATGCCGACCATGCGGGAGTCGATCTCGGCCGAAGCCAGCCCCGATCGCCAACCCGACTTCGAAGCGGCTGCCGGAGCCGGGGCCGCTTGTGTTTCAGTCATCTTTCGCCTTCTCCACATCACATTTCAACGAGTACGGAAGTGCCCCCCGCCTTTCGGGCGGGGGGCACTTCCACTACGGGGTGTTCGTCGTCAGTCGACGATCAGGGGCAAGCCGCCACGGAGCCGGCTTCGACACCCTGGCAGAGGTCTTCCTGGCTGATCCAGCCGGCGTCGACGACCAGATTGAGGTTGTCCTGCGTGATGGGGATCGGCTCGAGGAAGATCGAGCTGAGCTCGTTGCCACCGGGCGTCGTGAACGGCGCGGCACCTGTCACAGCGGAGGTGTCCGGGTTGGCGCACAGCGCGATCGCTGCTTCGCCGGCGGCCGTACCGAGCGCACGGGCGTCCTTCCAGACGTCGACGGACTGCGTGCCGAGTGCGACGCGGTTGAGCGCTGCCTGGTCACCGTCCTGGCCGGACACGGGCACCTGGCCGGCGAGGCCCTGCGCTTCGAGTGCGGCAATGACGCCACCGGCCATGCCGTCGTTCTGGACGAGGGCGACGTCGATGGCGTTGTTCTCGGCGGTGAGGTAGCCCTCCATCGTCGCCTGGGCGTTTGCGGGATCCCAGTTGTCGGTGTAGTCCTCGCCGACGATGACGATGTCACCGGCCTCGACGGCTGCACCGATGACCTTCTCGGCGCCACTGCGCAGGAAGTCGGCGTTGGCGTCGGCTGCGTTGCCCTTGATGATCACCCAGTTGCCATCGGGCTTGATGTCGAAGAGCGCCTGCGCCTGCATCTCGCCGACCAGCTGGTTGTCGAACGTGAGGTAGAGCACGCTGGGGTCTTCGATCAGACGGTCATAGGCGATGACGGGGACGCCGGCATCGGTCGCGGCCTGCACCGACGGGATGATCGCCTCGCCGTCCTGGGCGAGGATCACCACGACGTTGGCGCCCTGCGAGATCAGGTTCTCGACGTTGCTGGCCTGCGTCTCCGCCGACGACTTCGCGTCGTTCGAGACGTAGGAGCCGCCGCCGGCTTCGATGGCCGCCTGCATGGCCGGCTCGTCGAACTTGCCCCAGCGCTCTTCCTGGAAGTTGTTCCAGGAGACGCCGACGACGCAGTCGCCGCCACCGGCAGCTGCGGTGCCGGCGGGTGCTTCCGTGGCGGCGGGTGCTTCGGCGGTCGTGCCTTCGCTCGACGAGTCGTCATCGCTGCCGCATGCGGCAAGGATCAACCCGGCGACGATGGCAACGGATGCCACGTGTCGTGCTTTCATGTTCTACTCCCCCTCAGGAATGGTGGATGTCAGGGATTTTGGAATCGCTCGTGTTCACGATGAGCTACGAGCGGTTCGCACCTTACACCTGTCACCGGCGCGGACAAAGGACCTACGTCCCGAATCGCACCGCGTGCTCAGGATGAGGCCGTGCCGTCGAAGTACTGCCGAGCCAGGGCCCAGGCGGCGGTACCGACCTCCGCTCCGATGATGCGGCCCTCGATGTCGTCCTGCGGAATGTGGATGCCTCCGTGCAGCCGGGAGATCCCTGCTTGATCGGCCGCGTCGAAGTAGGTCGCCCACTGGAGCTCGACGTCGGCGACGGGTCCGGCTTCGTGGATCAGATCGCCCTCGCGGGACGGTCCACTCGAACAGGCCACCGGGGAAGTAGGGCGTGCCCGTGATGCCGGTCAGCACCTCGGCCGCCGCCCGGCTGAACGTGCTGTGCCCCGACACGTAGCCGGCGAACGCGGGCGTGACGAACGTCGGGCGCTGGTACGGCATCCAGTCGACCGCACGGATCCAACCCACACCGCTCGTCTGCGTCTCCGGATCCTCCGGCGGTCCCTGCCATGCGTACACGGCGACTTCACCGACGTGGTCCGCCAACTGCTCGTGCCGCTCCCCGGGCGCACTCGACTCGAGGGTCACCACTTCGACGAGCCCGTCCTCGAGCGGCAATCCGTCACGGTCGTACGACGGCCCGTCCGGATCACTCGACTGACCGAGCCCGCCCATGTAGCGGATCATCGAGATCGGTCGCACCGAGTCGTAGTACGCCTTGAGGCCCCACGCAGCGATTGCCGCATCGTGCGTCGCGCCGTTCAACGCGAAGTAGGTCTTCACATCCCACTCCAGCGGATCGAGTTCGGGTCCCTGTCCCTCGAAACGCCGCTCGAAGCCGGGAGTGTCGGCGACGCTGTTGGCGATGAGGTTCCAGTGGCCCGGCGGCGTCTCCGACGTCGGGCCGTCGGCCCAGTACTCGGCGATCACGCGGTCGAGGTCGGCGCGCAGCGTCGTCTGCGGCGTGTAGGGCTCGCCGGTGACGGGGTTCTCGTCGTACCCGGTTCCGTCGTTGGTGCCGAGTGTGTTGTTGCCGAGCGACGCCGGGCTGCTGTCGATCTCCACGCCGTCGGCAGGGTCGAGCTGTGAGCTGTAACGGAGAACGTCCAGGGCAGCCTGTTTGAACTCGGCGTCGGTCGCCGGGTCACCGAGGCGCGGCGGCGGCCCCGGATCGATCGGTGTGCCGGTCGGCGACGGTGTGAGCGCGAACGGGGTCACCGAAGCCCCACTGCGAGCCGATGAACGTCTGGACGTTGCCCGGGATCGGCAGGCCGTTCTGCGAGAGCTGCAGACCGAGCGACAGTGGCTGCCAGGCGTTCGGATCACTCATCACCGTGCCGGGGTCGTCGACGACCATGGGGTCGTTGGCCGGTCGAAACGAGCTGTCGACATAGCGATCCTCCTCGAGCGCTCCATCGGTGCTCCCGTACGCGATGACGGCCTCGGCGATCCGGTTGCCGAGCGCCGCTGGGTCGTCGCCGTCAGTCGATTCGTAGTCGGTGCGATAGCAGAGCGATGCCATCACCGCATCCAACTCGTCGGGGGCAGCCGCGAGGTCCGACACCGTTCCGTACCGCCACAGCAGCAGGCGGTAGGCGGCGTAACTGATCGCCGCCTCACGGGCGGCCGCCACGTCGTCGGCCGTGTGCTTCTCCGTCACGAAGTAACCGTCGGCATCGGGGTCGTAGGCCGCCCACGCATCCCACATCGCTGCGGAGGTGTGGAACAGGTTGCGTGCGTGAACCGTCGGCGCCGGGATGACCTCACGGATGAGCTGGAGCAGCGTCTCGTCCCACACCCGCGCCACTGATCGTCCACCGAGATCCTCACGAGTGCACCCCTCCACGGCGTACGCCGGAGCGTCGTCCGACGAACACGCCGGTACAACGCCCAACGCCATGGCAACCGCGATCATCGGGCCGACGAGCGCGGCGCCACACGTGAGCAGGTTGATGCACAGGTCGGAACCTAGCGAAACCGCGGTCGCACTAGTCTGCGCTCGATGGGAGGGCCCGCACTTTCTGCGCCGCGAGCGGCAACGGTCGGAGCCGCGCCGGGCCCGGACGGTCAGGAGGCGCTCGGCGCGGCGGTGAACGGGCCGGGTACTGAGAATCGGCGCGAACGCGTACCCGGTGATCCTGCCCAAGATTCGCGATCCGCGGTTGCACGTGGCCGCGGTCGTCATCACCATCCACGTGCTCGGACAACTCGGGTTGAACTTCTGGGTGAGTGTCCCGCAGATCCTCTCGGCGATCCTGACCGCCGCGATCATCGAGGTTGCCGTGACCTTCCGCCGGACTCGTTCATTCGTCTGGCCGGCGAGTGCGATGCTGACGGGAAGCGGCGTGGCGCTGATCCTGCGCGTTCCGGGGACACCCCCGGACGATCCGTGGAGCACCCACGCGTGGTACATCTTCGCGGGCGTCGCTGCGTTCTCGCTCCTGACGAAGTACGTCATCCGCTATCGCGGTTCCCACCTGTTCAACCCGTCGAACATCGGCCTGGTCGTCACCTTCGTCGTCCTCGGAAGCACCCGGGTCGAACCGCTCGACTTCTGGTGGGCTCCCCTCAACAGTTCGATGATCATGGCGTACACCGTGATCCTGATGGGCGGGCTGTTGATCACGCGACGCCTTCGCCTCCTCGCCGTTGCCGGCACGTTCTGGATCACGCTGGCGGTCGGACTCGGGCTCCTCGCTGCCGCCGGACACTGCATGACCGCTCGCTGGGCGTTCACGCCCGTCTGTGGCCTCGACTACTGGCGGGTGATCATGTTCTCGCCCGAGCTGTTGATCTTCCTGTTCTTCATGATCACCGACCCGAAGACCGTGCCGTCCGGCCGTGTCGGTCGCGTCCTGTTCGGCTTCCTCGTCGCGCTGGCGTGCACGCTCATGATGGCGCCGCAGACTGATGAGTTCGGCACGAAGGTGGCCCTGCTCGGTGGTCTGGTCGTGATGTGCGCGGCCCGTCCGATCCTCGACCGCGCTGCGTCCCTTCGCCGGGAGCGGCCGACGACAGCCTCGGCCTGTTCGCTCGTCGCGTCGCGTTCGGCCGTCGAGCCCGGTGCCGCCATCCTCCGACCGGCGAGTCCGGGTGGGAGTGATCGCTTCCGCGATGGTGTTCCTCGGGGTCGGCGTCGTCGCCGCCGGTACGTCGGCGAGAAGGAGTCGTCGGTCTCGGATCGGACGACGTACTGGGCCGCGTTCCGCACCAGGTCGACCCGACGACCTTCCCGACGATCACCGTCGAGCAGGGTGTCCTCGACTGGAACCACGAGATCGCCGGACCGGGGGCCCAGGCAATCGTCCTGACGCTGGCGGAGAATCTGGAGCTCGAGAACCAGGCGCTCCTGCGGGGAGACGCGTCGATACTCGAAGCCGTCGATCACGGCGACCGCCTCGACGCGATGCGCGGTCAGCTCGACGAAGCGGCAGCGAGCGGCACGACCGTGATCGACCGATACGCGATCGACGACGTGAACGTGACGCTGCTGGTTCCTTTCGGGAGACAGGACGGCCTGAGCCTCGGTCTCGAGTCTCGCGGCACGCGAACCACGGAGACTTACGACGCCGACGGGAACCTGCAGTCACAGACGTCATCGCCGTTCGCGACGACGTTCGCGCTCCGACGGGCGACCGGTGACCGCTGGCTCAACGTCGATGAACTCCCGCTCGCCACCGGCAACTGACGCCGGATCTCAGCCGCCGCGCGGAGGGAAAGGCATCGAGCCCGAGGTCGTCGATGATCGATGCAGCAGCCTCGATCTGCTCGGGGCGCAGGCGCGCACCGGTCGCATCGGCGAGGCGGGTCATCATCTCGAAGTTCGCGATCACTGCGGAGGCGTCGATCAACCAGTCCTGACCGAGGCGGTCGACGAGCATCGCGCGGGCCTCGACGGCAGCAGCCGGAACGTCACCGACCACGGCGGCAACGAACTGTTCCAGGATCTTCGAGCGCGTGTCGATCTCGTCGGCGGAGTTCGGACTCGGCGTCTGGTGGGTGGTGCTCGCACGGAGCATCATCGTGTGTGACGTCGTTCAAAAGAAGCACTCGCGCGCCGCGGAGAGACGCGCCGCGACCAACTCCATCTCGGCTCGGCTGAGCGTGCCCCGACTCCACCCGAGTTCGCCCATCTCGTCGACCGGGATGTACTGCGCGGCGGCGAGCCGACAGACGTTGTCCCACTCCGCCGGCGCGGCACTGAGACCCTGCACGACGGCAGCCACGCGATCCGCAGGAGTGGCCACCGGCACCCAGTTCAACGTGGCCTGCTCGACCTGCGGATGACGGCCGTGCGGCTCACCGGCCACCACGTCCGGGAGCGGCGGCCGCTCGAGCCCCGCCGCACGGAAGAATCCGTCGACCGCAGCCACCGCGACCACGACCCCGACCATCTCGACGTACGAGAACGCATCGACGCCGCATTCGAGTTGATCCCGATACCAGGTATCGGTCAGCGTCGAGGCGTGGCGAGCGATCCGATAGACGGCATCGACCACCACGTCGGGGAGCACGACGTCGGTGGGGGACGGATCGTCCGACACTCGTCGGCGACACCCACGGCGGCAACGGATCGGTGTCGTCCAGCGCAGCGAGGGCCGTCTGGGCGATCGCTCGGCGCTCGGCGCCGCTCCACGAAGCGCCCGCTGACGTGACGTGACGCCATGCGCCGGCCTGTGCCGTCAGGAGGTCCTGGCGCACTGGCGAGAGGAGGTGGCCGGCATCGACCACAGCATGGAGGTGATCCGGATGGACGTCAACTCACCGAAGGTAAAAAAAAAAAAAAAAAAAAAAAAAAAAAAAAAAAAAAAAAAAAAAAAAAAAAAAAAAAAAAAAAAAAAAAAAAAAGAAAGGAAGAAAAGAGAAAAAAAGAGAACGGGCTGAGGCATGAGGTCGGAACTTAGCGAATCCGTCATCACACCTGTCGACAGCGGGACGGCCCAGCCTGCATCGAGAGGACCGGGCGCGTCCCGAGGACCTCCGCGAGCTGGTTCAATCGAACCATGACCGACGAGTCGGTGGTCGCTGCTGCGGACCACACATCGAACGCGAAGCGATCGCGCGTGCTGCTGGCAGCCGCCGGCGCGGTCATCCTCGTCCTCGTACTCGTCGCCGTCCTGGCCGTCTGGCGCAGCGGGCCTTCGTCGTCGGCAGCCGACACCGGCGACGCTCCGCACTTCGTCGACGACACGACCGGTTCCGGCATCGACCACTCCTACGAAGGTGCGTACGAGCACTTCGTCGGCGGCGGCGTCGCCGCATTCGACTGCGACGACAACGGGCTCGACGACCTCTACTTCGCGGGCGGCACGGAGCCGGCTGCTCTCTACCGGAACCGGAGCGAGGTCGGCGGTGCACTGCGCTTCGAACAGCTCGCGTCGTCGGTCACCGACCTGACGGCGGTGACGGGTGCATATCCGCTCGACGTCGACAGCGACGAACTGATGGACCTCGTCGTCCTGCGCCGCGGCGCCAACGTCGTGCTGCGGGGGCTCGGCGACTGCGGTTTCGAGGACGCCACCGAACAGTTCGGGCTCGACGGAGGCGACGATTGGACCACCGCGTTCAGCGCGACATGGGAGGGCACGAACGCGCTCCCCACACTCGCATTCGGCAACTACCGCACGCTCGACGAGACAGCGTGCGCCGACAGTCGAGATCGTCGCCCGAACTCCGCCGGGGACGGCTACGACACGCCGATGGTGCTGACACCGGGGTACTGCACGCTGTCGATGCTGTACAGCGACTGGGATCGTTCGGGTCGTCGCGACCTTCGCGTGTCGAACGACCGGAACTACTACGTCGACGGTCGGGAACAGCTGTGGCGCGATCGAGCAAGGGGAGCCACCACGCGAGTACACCGAGGCCGACGGCTGGCGGCCGCTGCAGATCTGGGGCATGGGCATCGCCAGTCGGGATCTGACCGGCGACGGCTACCCGGAGGTGTTCCTCACCAGCCAGGGCGACAACAAGCTCCAGACACTCGAGAGCGGTCCCGCCCAGCCGACGTACAGGGACATGGCACTCAAGGCAGGTGTCACGGCACAACGTCCGTACGCGGGCGGTGATGTTCTTCCGTCGACGGCGTGGCACCCGGAGTTCGAGGACGTGAACAACGACGGCCTGGTCGACCTGTTCGTCAGCAAGGGCAATGTGGAGGGGCAGACCGACCACGCGACCCGCGACCCGAGCAACCTGCTGATCGGGCAACCCGACGGCACCTTCGTCGAGGGAGCCGAGGCAGCCGGCATCGTCGGATACGAGCGAGCGCGCGGCGCCTCGCTCGTCGACCTCAATCTCGACGGGATGCTCGACCTCGTCGTCGTCCATCGTGAGGCCAACGTGTCGCTGTGGCGGAACGTCGGCGGCGGTGACGCCGAGCAGGCGGACCCGATGGGCAACTGGATCGCCGTGCGACTGGAACAACCGGCTCCGAATGTCGATGCGGTCGGAGCGTGGGTCGAGGTGAAGGTCGACGATCGGATCACGGTCCGAGAGGTGACCGTCGGTGGCGGACATGCCGGCGGCAAGAGCGGCTGGATCCACACGGGTCTCGGCGGCGCCGACGGCGCCGAGGTGCGCGTCCAGTGGCCCGACGGGGAGACAGGGCCATGGATGACGGTCGGAGCAGACCAGTTCGTGACGATCGAACGGGGCGCGGACGAAGCTGCTCCATGGCAACCAGAGGAGTGACGACGTGACCCGATCGCGAGCCCACCTGACGGAGATCACCCTGCCGGACTTCGGCATGCCGGCGAGCGAACCACTGCTGCCGCCGTCGATCTTCACCGGCCGACTGGACCGGCTTCGGTCCGCGATGGACGCCCGCGGATACGACCACCTCGTCGTGTGGGCCGACCGCGAGCACAGCGCCAACATCGCCTTCCTGACCGGTTTCGATCCGCGTTTCGAGGAGGCGGTGCTGATCGTCGGAACGACGGGCGACCCGGCCATCCTGCTCGGCAACGAATGCTTCGACCTGGGAGCATCGGCGCCACTCGCCGTGCGGCCGGTCCGGTTCCAGGACCTGAGCCTCCCCGGGCAGCCGCGGGACGACTCGAGACCACTCGACGAGACGTTGCGCGTGGAGGGCATCGGTCCGGGCCGCCGAGTCGGCGTGGTCGGGTGGAAGACCTACGCGAGCCGTTCCACCATCGAGGCGCCGGCGTTCCTGGTCGACGAACTCCGGTCGGCCGTGGGTGCAGCCGGGCTGGTCGAGAATGCGACCGACCTGTTCATCGATGCGGCCGACGGACTGCGTGTGGTCAACGAGGTGGAGCAGCTCGCCGCGTTCGAGTGGGCGGCATGCCAGACGTCTCGCAGCGTGCGCAACGTGCTGACCGGGCTGCAGCCCGGCATGACCGAGCGCGAGGCCGCCCGACTGCTCGAGTGGAACGGGTCTCCCCTCTCGTGCCATCTCATGCTGAGTGCCGGGCCGAGGGCGCGATTCGGGCTGCTGAGCCCCGGCGATCGACCGATCGAGCGGGGCGATCAGTTCACGATCGCGTTCGGCATCTGGGGAGCGCTGAACTGCCGGGCCGGGTTCGTCGTCGAGGACGCGGAGGAGTTGCCCGACGACATCGGTGACTACGTCGAACGGCTCGTCGGCCCGTACTTCGAGGCCGTCGCCGACTGGTACGGGGCACTTCACGTCGGCCAGGTCGGCGGCGCGCTCCAGGCCGTCGTCGACCGGCACCTGGGCGACGCCTTCTTCGGCGTGTCACTCAATCCCGGGCACCAGCTCCACCTCGACGAATGGGTCAACTCGCCCGTGTTCGCCGACTCGACGATCGAGTTGCGCTCGGGCATGGCGATCCAGTGCGACATCATCCCGGCGACCGGGACGCCGTACTTCACGACGAACATCGAAGACGGCGTCGCACTCGCCGACGAGTCCCTTCGATCCGCGTTTGCTGCCGCCTATCCCGACGCCTGGCAGCGTGTGCAGGCCCGCCGCCGGTTCATGACCGACGCGCTGGGCATCGACCTGCACCCCGACGTGCTCCCCTTCTCGAACCTCGCCGCGCACCTCACGCCGTTCCTGCTCCGACCCGATCGGGCCATGACGCTCACACGGTGACTCAGGCGGTGATTCAGGCCGTGATTCAGGCGACGGCGGCGCTCATCACCCCGGCCGGATCGTCGAGCAGCGGGCCGAACGCCAGCTCTGCGGCACCCACCGTCACCGCCTGCGGACCGAGGGTCGCCCCCACGACGGCGACATCCCGTCGGGCGGCGCGGTAGCGGCGGGCGGCGAGTTCGACGTCGAGGGGTGCTCGCAGGGCGGGAAGGATCCGCGCGAACAGACCGCCGAGCACCACCGTGTCGGGATCGAGCACGTTGACGAGACCGGCGATCCCGATCGCCAGCCAGCGCGCCTCGATCGCCAGGGCCTGCGTCGCCCGAGACTCCCCTGCCGCAGCTCGATCGAGCAACTCCTCGACCGCCGCCCGGCCACCGTCCGGATCGAGACCGGCCCGCTCGAGGAGCGCCGTCTCGCCGACCTCCGTCTCCCAGCAACCGATCGAGCCGCAACGGCATCGCCGACCCTCGGGGTTCACGGGCAGGTGGCCGATCTCGCCGGCGAACCCGCGGTGCCCGACGACCGGCCGACCGGCAGTGACGAGCCCACCGCCGACACCGACCTCACCGGACACGAAGATCAAGTGGTCGGAGCCGACCCCCGCCCCGAAGCGCGATTCGGCGAGCGCTCCGAGGTCGGCATCGTTGCCGACGTGGATCGGGACACCGGGTCCGACCGCGGACGCGAGCGACTCGGCCAGCGACACGTCGATCCAGC
The DNA here is from genome assembly GCA_963829585.1 of Ilumatobacteraceae bacterium. Classification (GTDB taxonomy): domain Bacteria; phylum Actinomycetota; class Acidimicrobiia; order Acidimicrobiales; family Ilumatobacteraceae; genus Sva-07. The sequence goes on from CAWHJD010000018.1 coordinate 12,151, forward strand.
CGAGGTTCGGAGCGGCGACGACCACCCCGTCGGCATCGCGCACCAATCCCGGCACGGACACGCCACAGCCGATCACGTGCTGTCTCGGACGCTCCTTGCCCAGAGCCCGCGAGCTGGACCTCCAACCGCTCGACCAGCCCGGCAACATCGGCAACCGTCTCGGCAACCGCGACACGCGCTCGCGGTCGCGCCGTTCGGACCGACGTGACGATCGATCCGTCGAGCGCGACGAACGCCGCACCGATCTCGTCGACGAAGATCTCGATCGCCAGTGCGACGACGCACCGGTCGTCGACGCGCACGACAGGCGACGGACGGCCGGGTCGACCGTCGGGCGCAGGTGGCGCCTCGACCACGAGACCGATCGCCTCGAGTTCACCGACGAGGCCGGCGATCGCGCTCCGGGTCAGCCCGGTCGCCGCGACGAGCTGCGAGCGCGAACACGAACCGCGACGCCGCAGCTGATCGAGCACGAGCGCGAGATTCGACCGCCTCAGGTGGGACGTGCGAGCGGCCGCGGTCATGGGTTGCACTCTAGATCGAGGTTTGTCATACTTGTCAACAAACATCCGCCGAGCACAGGACGCGACCGCCATGAGCAACGACTTCTTCCCCGACATCGACACCATCCGCTACGAAGGGCCCGAGTCGGACAACCCGCTCGCCTTCCGCTGGTACGACGCCGAACGCGTGGTGGCCGGACGGACGATGGCCGAGCAGCTCCGCTTCGCCGTGTCGTACTGGCACTCGTTCAACTCCGAGGGCATCGACATCTTCGGCGCCGGCACCCTCGACCGGCCCTGGCTGGAACCCGGCCGCGACCCGATGGCCGCCGCCAAGGAGAAGATGGAGGTGGCGTTCGAGTTCCTCACCAAGCTCGGCGCGCCGTTCTACTGCTTCCACGATCGCGACATCGCGCCAGAGGGTTCGACGTTCGCGGAGTCGTGCCGCAACTTCGACGAGATGGTGGAGCTGGCCGCCGGCCACCAGGAACGCACGGGCGTCCGCCTCCTGTGGGGCACGGCGAACCTGTTCTCGAACCCACGGTTCCAGGCGGGCGCCGCGACCAATCCCGATCCGGAGCTGTTCAAGTACGCCGCCGCCCAGGTCGCGCACTGCATGACGGCGACGAAGCGGCTCGGCGGGGAGAACTACGTGCTGTGGGGCGGCCGCGAGGGGTACGACACGCTGCTCAACACCGACATGGGCCGTGAACTCGATCAGCTCGGCCGGTTCTTCAACATGGTCATCGAGCACAAGCATGCGATCGGGTTCGAGGGGACGATCCTCATCGAGCCGAAGCCGTTCGAGCCCACGAAGCACCAGTACGACTACGACGTCGCGACCGTGTACGCCTTCCTCCAGAAGTACGGCCTGGAGAACGAGGTGAAGGTGAACATCGAGGTGAACCACGCCACGCTCGCCGGCCACGACTTCGCCCACGAGATCGCCACCGCGTTCACCGCGGGGATCTTCGGATCGATCGACGCCAACGCCGGCGACGATCGTCTCGGCTGGGACCTCGACCGGTTCCCGGTGTCGGTCGAGCAGATGACACTCGGCATGCTCGAGATCCTCCGCGGCGGCGGATTCACGACCGGCGGCATGAACTTCGATGCCAAGCTGCGCCGTCAGTCGACCGACCGCAACGACCTCTTCCACGCCCACATCGGCGGCATGGACACGATGGCCCGGTCGCTGCTCGTCGCCGCCGCGATCCTCGACGACGGCGAGCTCGATCGGCGCCGCGAGGACCGCTATGCGGGATGGGACGCCGAGCAGGACATCCTCGCCGGCAAGGTCACCCTGCAGCAGCTCCACGACGCCCAGCTCGGCTCCGACAAGGAGCCCGCTCGCGTCAGTGGCCACCAGGAAGCCCTCGAGAACCTCGTCGCCAAGCACATCGAGCGCACAAGCTGAATGAGACGCGGGCACCGCGAGCCCAACCGCCAGCGATGAGTTTCGGAGCGCACAGGTCGCGCTGAGACTCATCGCTCGCCGGACCCCACTCCCAGCGATGAGTTTCGGAGCGCACAGGTCGCGCTGAGACTCATCGCTGAGGGTTGGGGGTCGGGAGTCGGCGGTTGAATTTCTCCTATGGGGATAGTGAGAATTCAGGAGCGGGGTAGAATTGCCGGCGTGAGCGAGACCCTGTTCCGAGTCGAGAACCTCCATGTGCGTCCCGCGGAGGGCGACCACGGCGAGATCCTGCGGGGGCTCGACCTCGAGGTCGCACCCGGCGAGGTCCATGCGATCATGGGCCCGAACGGCTCGGGCAAGTCCACGCTCGGCAGCACGCTGATGGGATCGCCCGAGTACGAGGTCACCGACGGCACCATCACGTTTCTCGGCGACGACATCACCGACTGGGCCGTCGACGAGCGCGCCAAGGCGGGCATGTTCCTCGCCTTCCAGTACCCGCAGGAGATCGCCGGCGTCTCGGTGATCCAGTTCCTGCGCCAGGCGCTGTCGCAACGCAAGGGCATCGACCTGTCGGTGCTCGAGCTGCGCGTCGCCACCATGGAGTGGATGAAGCGCCTCGGGATGGATTCGTCGTTCGTCGACCGGTACCTCAACGAGGGGTTCTCCGGTGGCGAGAAGAAGCGCAACGAGATCATGCAGATGGCCATCCTCGAACCCGAACTCGCCATCCTCGACGAGACCGACTCGGGCCTCGACATCGACGCGCTGCGCATCGTCGCCCAGGGCATTCGCGAAGTGCGCGCCGAGCGACCCACGATGGGTGTCGTGCTGATCACCCACTACCAGCGTCTGCTCGACGAGGTCACCCCCGACCGCATCCACATCCTCGTCGAGGGTCGCATCGTCGCGAGCGGTGGCATGGAGTTGGCCGAGCAACTCGAACGCGACGGCTACGACGCCTTCAAGGACGCCGCCACCGCCCGGACCGGAGCCTGAGCCCCATGGCGTACGACCTCGAGGCAGTGCGCAAGGAGTTCCCGATCCTGTCGCGCCGCATCGACGACGCGCCCCTCGTCTACCTCGACTCGGGCAACACGTCGCAGAAACCGCGCCAGGTCATCGATGCGATGACCGAGTTCCTCGAGAACTCCTACGCACCGATCAACCGCAGCTCCTACCGCCTCGCCGGCGAGGCCACCGAGGCCTTCGAGGGGGGTCGCCGAGCCGTCGCCCGGTTGATCAACGCATCGAGCCCCGACGAGGTGATCTTCACCAAGAACGCCACCGAGTCGTTGAACCTGATCGCTCGATCGTGGGGTGGCGCCAACCTCGGCGAGGGCGACGTCGTGGTGCTCACCCACATGGAACACCACGCCAACATCGTGCCCTGGCAGATGCTGCGCGACGAGCGCGGCATCGAGATCCGCTGGGTGCCGATCACCGCCGACGGCAAGCTCGACCTCACCGACCTCGACCAACTCCTCGACGGTGCGAAGGTGTTCTCGTTCACCGCGATGAGCAACGTGCTCGGCACCATCACGCCGGTCGCCGACCTCTGCGCCGCCGCGCACGATGCCGGAGCGCTCGCCGTCGTCGATGCATGCCAGTACGTGCCGCACAACGCCACCGACGTGCAGGCATGGGGCGCCGACCTCGTCGCGTTCTCCAGCCACAAGATGTGCGGCCCGTCGGGCATCGGCATGCTGTGGGGTCGCATGGAACTGCTCGACGAGATGCCCCCGTTCCTCGGCGGCGGCAACATGATCGACACGGTCACACTCGAGGGCTTCACCACCGCACCGGTGCCCGGCAAGTTCGAGGCCGGCACGCCCCCGATCGTCGAGGCCGTGGGCCTGCGAGCGGCAGTCGAGTTCCTGGAGGGCCTCGGCATGGCCGACATCCGCCGCCACGAGATGGACCTCACCCGCTACGCGCTCGACACACTCAACGAGCGGTTCGGCGACGAGATCACCATCTACGGCCCCGACGACGTCGACGAGCGCGGCGGAGTCCTGAGCTTCGCCTTTCGCGATCTGCACCCGCACGACATCAGCCAGATCCTCGACCAGCACAACGTGTGCGTACGCGCCGGCCACCACTGCGCGAAACCCCTCATGAAGGTGCTCGGCGTGCAGTCGACCACCCGCGCGAGCTTCTACCTGTACAACGGAACCGACGACGTCGACGCCCTCGCCGATGCGCTCGCCGGTGCAACCGATATCTTCGGATTCTGATGCCGGGCCTCGAAGACCTCTACCGCGAGATCATCCTCGACCACTACCGCACCCCGCGGAACCGTGGTGAACTCGAATCGCCGCCCGCCATCGAATCACGCGGCCACAACCCGCTGTGCGGCGACGAGATCACCCTGTACCTGCTGGTCGACGGCGAAGGCGACGACGCGATCGTCAGCGATGTGAAGATCGGCGGACAGGGTTGCTCGATCTCCCAGTCGTCGGCGTCGATGATGACCCAGGCCGTGATCGGCAAGCCGGTGAGCCAGGCCAGGGCCCTGATCCGCAAGTTCAAGACGATGGTCGGCATCGAGGGCTACGAACCCCAGCCCGGCGACGACGAGGTGCCGATGGGCGACCTCGAGGCACTGCAGGGCGTCGTCAAGTTCCCGGTGCGCATCAAGTGCGCCGTGCTCGGCTGGAACACCCTCGCCGACGCCCTCGACCGCGCCGAGGTCTGACACCGTCGGTTGTCTCTGCGGCCGGCATCCTGTCGGTTCGTCGTGGCGGCCGACTCCGGCAGCTACCGTTCACCCCAACGCGAATCCCGACGACGTCGAGATGTGGGCGCTGAGGAGACATCAGGTGCATCCGGTGCAGACATCTCGGACCGTCGACGCACGGCCTGAGACATTCGAGTTCGAACCGAGCCGGACCGCCGTGATCGTGGTCGACATGCAGAACGACTTCGGCCACCCGGATGGGATGTTCGGTCGGGCCGGCATCGACCTCACCGGCATCCGCGCCACCATCGAACCGACGGCCCGCGTCCTGGACGCCGCACGGGCCAACTCCATGACCGTCGTCTTCTTGAAGATGGCATTCAAGCCGGACCTGTCCGACGCGGCGCGCCGGGGCGCCCAACTGGCTCAAACACCTTCCCATGCATGCGGGCACCGACACGCTGTCTCCCAGCGGCGCTGCTTCACGCGTGCTGGTCCGCGACACGTGGAACACCGACATCATCGACGAATTGCCGGTCGGCGCGGACGACCTGCTCGTGTACAAGCATCGCTTCAGCGGCTTCTTCGAGACGAGCCTCCACGAACTCCTGCAGGAGCGAGGCATCTCACATCTCGTGTTCACGGGCTGCACGACCAGCGTCTGCGTCGAGTCCACGGTGAAAGATGCCATGTTCCGCGACTACCACTGCCTGATACTGGAGGACTGCGTCGACGAAGCGATCGGCGACGGGCTCCCCCGTTCGAACCACGAGGCATCACTTCTCGTGATGCAACTGCTCGTCGGCTGGATCTCGGACTCGACGAAACTCCTCGCTGCGCTCACGCCCGCTTGAGGTCGACGACCACGCCCTCGCTCGCTTCGACCAGCTTGTGGGGCTCGATGGCGAACACGTCGTGCCGAGGTGCCGGCGGCCGCCCACACCTCGTCGTACTGCAACAGGTCCGGGTCGATGAACACGCGCACTGGGTTGCATGCCCGAACGGCGGCACGCCGCGATTGGTTCGGAAGCGTTGGCGTTCCGTCAGGAAACGCCGAACCAGGGCTCCGAGGCGAGGTCACCGTCGACCAGGACCTTGTCCTCAGGGTCGGCGATCGGAACCTGTGCGGCGAATTCCTTGTGGCGCTTCGCCTCGGAAATCCGGCCGAGACAGGCGTGCGCCCGTGCGAGCGCCTCGTGCGCGTAGGCGAGGTCGAAGTCAGCAAGTGACGCGGACTCACACGTCGCCATGCACCGTTCGGCGTGGCTCATCGCCTGAGCACCCACTCCCTGCACCGCCCACACTCGTGAGAGCAGCCAGTCGGCTCGTGCCGAGTTGGCAGGTGTCCTGCCCTCGGCCCGCTGCCAGTGGTACGCAGCGGCGTACGCGCGACGTGTCATCTCCTCGGCATCCTCTGGTGAAATCAGATCGACTGGTCTTCGGAGGATCTCCCACGTCGAATTGTTGGCTTCTACTGCCAAGGAACGATGCACCGATGGAGCGACCGTCATCCCTCCATCCTGGCAGGCTCACGGGAACGCACGGTCAGCCGCGCTTCAAGTCGACGACCTCACCCTGACTTGCCTCGACCAGCTTGTGGGGCTCGATGGCGAACACGTCGTGCCACGTGCCGGCGGCCGCCCACACCTCGTCGTACTGCAGCAGGTCCGGGTCGATGAACACGCGCAGGTGCGTTGCATGCCCGAATGGCGGCACGCCCCCGATCGGATAACCGGTCGCCGAGCGCACCACGTCGGCGTCGACCCGACTGCACTTCAGACCATCGGCCGCAGACGCCAGCTTCGCTTCGTCGAGCTGGTTGGCCCCGCTCACGTACGCCAGCACGACCTCACCGTCGACCGCGAAGATCAGGCTCTTCACGATCTGGCCGACATCACAGCCGATCGCGTTGGCTGCGTCGACCGCCGTCTTGGTTCCTTCCGGGAAGCGAACAGGGTCGACCGTGAGACCGATCGCCGCCCCGGCTTCGACCACGCGCACCACGTTGCGGTGCAGTTCCTCGTCGCCGGCATGGCTCGTGTCGGTCCTGCTCATGGCGACCGACGGTAGCGCCCACCGGACGAACCGGACGCGGTCGGCTCAGAACGAGAACAGGTCGTCGAGCACGCCGGACGACTCCGGCTCGGGCTCGGCGGCAAAGGCGGCGTAGCCGTCGGTCTCGAGCTGCGCCGCCAGTTCGGGGCCACCACTCGTGACGATGCGTCCCTGGGCGAGGATGTGCACGTGGTCGGGCTTGAGCTCGTGCAACAACCGGTTGTAGTGCGTGATCGCCAGCACGCCGAGCGGTTCGTTGCCACCGCTCGATTCGTTGCTCATCGCCTCGACCCGACGGGCGCAGTCACGCAATGCGTCGATGTCGAGACCGGAGTCGAGCTCGTCGAGGATGGCGATCTTGGGTGCCAGCACGGCGAGCTGCAGCGTCTCGTTGCGCTTCTTCTCGCCGCCGGACAGGTCGACGTTGAGCGGGCGGTGCAGGAACCGCTCGTCGAAGCCGATCCGCTCCGCCTCGACGCGCAACAACTCTTCGAGACCGTCGGTCGAGCGTCCGCGCGATGACAACGCCTCGGTCAACACGTCGTCGAGCATCACGCCGGGCACCTCGGTCGGATACTGCATCACGAGGTGCAAGCCGGCGACGGCGCGCTCCCACGCGGCCATCGCGAGCACGTCGACACCGTCGAGCGTGACCGTGCCGCCGAGCACCGTGTAGCCGGGCTTGCCCATGACGACGCCCGACAGGGTGCTCTTGCCCGCTCCGTTCGGCCCCATCACGGCGTGCACTTCACCCGACGACACGGTCAGATCGATCCCCTTCAGGATCTCCTTGTCGCCCACGGCGGCGCGCAGGCCACGGATCTCGAGTGTGCTCATGATGACTCCTCCAGGCTGACGACGATCTGGCCGTCGACGACCGACGCGTTGTACACCGGCACCGGCTGGGTCGCCGGGAGTGTGCTCGGCTCGCCGGTCTCGAGATGGAAGGTGCTGCCGTGCTTCGGGCATTCGAGTTCGCGTTCCTCGCACCACACCTCGCCCTCCGCGAGTGACACGTTCGCGTGGCTGCAGACGTCGCCGATCGCATAGACGTCGTCTCCGATACGCACCACGGCAACGGCGACACCGTCGACGACGAACTTGCGCGCAGTGCCGTCGGCCAACTCGTCGAACGCGCAGACGGGAGTGGCGCTCATGCCGGCACCGCCTCACGCGACACGGCAGACCCGAGGTCGAGCTTGTTCGACACGCGCAGTCGCAGGTCGTCGGCGATCCGGCCCGCGGGGAGTTGCGAGATGACTTCTTCGAAGAATCCGAGCACGACGAGGCGTTCGGCGATCTCCGGGCGCACGCCTCGGCTCTCGAGATAGAAGCGCTGGTCCTCGTCGATCGGACCCACCGTGGAGGCGTGGCTGCACTTGACGTCGTTGGTCTCGATGTCGAGGTTCGGGACGCTCTCGGCCCAGGCGCCCTCGGACAGCGTCAGGTTGCGGTTCGTCTGGAACGCCACCGTGCCGTTGGCGTGCTTGCGGATCTTGATCAAGCCGGTGTACACGCTGCTCGCATGGTCTTGCACCGCACCCTTGAACAGCAGATCGCTGGTGGTGTTCGGTGCGTCGTGGTCCTGGATGGTGCGGAAGTCGTGCATCTGGGTGCCACCGGCGAAGTACAGGGCGACCTGCTTGGTGCTGCCACCCTTGCCCGACAGCCGGGCCTCCGTGCGCGCACGCACGTAGTCGCCGCCGAGCGTGACCGTGGCGAGCAGCGTCGAGGAGTCGCGATCCCCGACCGCCTGCTGGTTGCCGATCTGCCACGTGTTGATACCGACCTCGTTGATGGCCAGGTACTTCACCCGCGCAGCCTGAGCTGCTCGCACCTGCAGTACCGGCACGACGAGCGAACGGTCGTCCTCGGCGCCGTCACCGGCGACGAAACGCTCGACGACCGTCACCTCGCTGTCGGCGCCCGCATCGATGATCAAGCGGGGAAACACGGCGACACCGTCACCTGCGATGTGGTGCGTGACGACGATCGGATCTTCGACGATCATGCCGGCAGGCACGCGGATCACGACCGGCGACATGAACGCCCGATTGAGTTCGGCGAAGACGTCAGGGGTCTCGTCGGCGAACAATTCTGGTTCGGCCTCGACGATCAGCGAGGCGGCCTGGCGAGGGGCATCGACCTCGGTGACACACGCCGCTGGAGCGAACGCGTCGAGGTCGAGACGGTCGATCCGGCTGTATCGCCAGATCTCCTCGGAGGGTGTAGGGAGCGGGGCGGCAGCGAATCGCTCGACAGCCGCCAGGCGCATGTCTGCCCAGCCTCCACCGAGTTCGCGTACCGCGTCAGGGGTGAACGCAGACACGCCTCGAAGTGTACCTGCGGCCTCCCGACAATTCTCCTACGCGCGTAGTGCTAATTCCCTCCACCCCGCCCCACCCCCACCTCTGAATTTCTCCTCTGGGTGCGCGCTGAGCGCGCACTGCCAGGAGAATTTCGGCGGGGGTTCAGCGTTTGCGGCCGAACAGGCGCTTGAACATGCCGGGCTTGTTTGCAGCCTGCTCGGCTTCCACCTCGGCGCGGATGCTGGAACCCGCAGCGTTGAGGATCTCCTCGGCCTCGTCGAGCACCGCCGCAGCGGAACCGTCGTCGAGACCACTCGGCTCGGGAGGAGTCGGCGGAACCACGAGCGACCCGTGCGTCCACGCCACGTCGGCGAGACGACGCTCGTACTTCGGGCAGTTCTCCGGGCAACGCCACGGTGCATCCGGAGCCAGATCGAGGTTGCACTTCCTCACGGTGTCGCCGTTCGGGTACGAACGGCTCTCGAAGTTCTTGCACTCGATCCGCATCGGCATGGGTGGATTGTACGGGACCGGCTCCCGTTGGACCTGTACGTCCGCCCAGGTTTGTTCCGCAGTCGGAATGGCAAGACCTGCTGTACATCCCGAGGGGATGATTGTTACAGTTGAATGACGGCGACTCGGTCGTCCTGGTCGAGCGTCGGCAATGCAACATCCGCCAACCAAGGAGCGTTACTGCCATGTCAGACACCACGATCACACCCGAGCACACGGAAGACACGCCCAACGAACGACGCGCCCTCCTGCGCAAACTCGCCATCGGCGGCGCCGGCGCCGCCGCCGGCGCCGTCCTGCTGAAGACGGCACTGCGTCCGCCGCCGGCCGCGCCCTCAACACCGAGACCACCAACACTGACCATCGCTCCGACGATCGTCGACTACAACGGCCCGGCTCTCGCCGCGGACAAGGGTCAGAGTGTCTTCAGTGCCGGCGGCTATGCGCCCGACGCCAATTCGCCGTACCCCGCAGGTGTTGCTGGGTACGGCGATGCCACCGTCCCGAACGGTCTCCACGGCTCGACCACAGCTGCTGCCGGTTTCGGCGTCGTCGCGGCGAACCTCTCCGCTGCCGCTGCTGCGGCCACCGATCCCGTGCCGACCGCCCAGGCGGTCGCCTCCCCGAACGGGGCACACATGCTGTTGCTCGCCGGCAGCAAGAGTGGACCGGCCGCAGGCAAGCACGTCGCCGGTGAGGTGTACGTCGACAAGGACGGCACCCTCTGGTTCACCGTCCCGACCGCCACCGCGGGCGAAGTGCGCTTCGTCAAGCTGGCGGCGCGAACACGCCCACGACCGGGCGCGTTCCACGCGATCAACCCACAGCGCGTCTACGACTCCCGCCAGCCGGGCTACCCGGCAGCACTGCAGGGCGTCATGGCCCCCAACACCAGCCGGGTCATCAGCGTCGCCGACGGCCGCAACGCGAGCGGCACCGTCACGCTCGCCAACGCCGTCCCGGCAGGGGCGACGGCCGTGCAGATCAACCTCACGGCCGATGGCACGACCGGTCCGAACTATCTCGCGGTGACCGCTGGCAACGTCACCACGAGCGAGACCTCGGTCCTCAACTGGAACGGCGTGGGCGTGCAGATCGCCAACTCCATCACCGTGCCGGTCGACAAGGATCGTCAGATCCGGGTGTACTGCGGCAACCAGCCCGGCAGCACCCACGCCATCGTCGACGTCTTCGGCTACTACATCTAGCAGCCAGGTCCGTCCGGCCACCCACCAGTGGGGTGGCCGGATGGATCAGCCGACCGAACCCTCCATCTGGAGTTCGATCAGGCGCGACCACTCGACCGCGTACTCCATCGGGCAGCGTCTTGGTGATCGGCTCGATGAAGCCGTTGACGATCATGCCCATCGCCTGCTCCTCGGAGAGGCCTCGGCTCATCAGGTAGAAGAGCTGCTCGTCGGCGATCTTCGACACCGTGGCCTCGTGGCCGATCTGCGCGTCGCGCTCTGCGACCTCCATGTACGGCAGCGTCTTCGACACCGAGTCCTCGTCGAGGATCAGCGCGTCGCACTCGACGTGGCTCTTGGCCCCCGTCGCTCCTTCGTCGATGCGCACGAGGCCGCGGTAGGTGGTGATGCCACCGTCCTTGCTGATCGACTTCGACACGATCTTCGACGACGTGTTCGGCGCCGAGTGGACCATCTTCGCGCCGGCATCCTGGTGCTGTCCGGCGCCCGCATAGGCGACCGACAGCACTTCACCCGTGGCACCCTCACCCACGAGGTACACCGCCGGATACTTCATCGTGAGCTTCGAGCCGATGTTGCCGTCGATCCACTCCATGTGGCCGTGCGCCTCGACCCGCGCCCGCTTGGTGACGAGGTTGTAGACGTTCGGTGACCAGTTCTGGATCGTGGTGTACGTGACCCGGGCGTGGGGCTTCACGACGATCTCGACGACGGCCGAGTGCAGCGAGTCGCTGGTGTACACCGGCGCCGAACACCCCTCGATGTAGTGAACCTTCGAGCCTTCGTCCGCGATGATCAGCGTGCGCTCGAACTGCCCGGCGTTCTCCGAGTTGATCCGGAAGTACGCCTGCAGCGGCATCTCCACCTCGACGCCCGGCGGGACGTAGATGAACGAACCGCCCGACCACACCGCGGTGTTCAGCGCGGCGAACTTGTTGTCGCCCGGCGGGATGATCGTGCCGAAGTACTCCTTCACGAGGTGCGGATACTCACGCAGTGCCGTGTCCATGTCGCAGAACAGGATCCCCTGCTCCTCGAGGTCTTCACGGTTCTTGTGGTACACGACCTCGGACTCGTACTGCGCGGTCACGCCGGCGAGATACTGCCGCTCGGCTTCGGGGATGCCGAGCTTCTCGTACGTGCGCATCATCTCTTCGGGAAGGTCGTCCCAGTCGTCGACCTGCTCGCCCGCGGGGCGCAGGTAGTAGTAGATGTCCTGGAAGTCGATGTCGGGCATGTTGACCGCGAACCATTCGGCCATCGGCTTCTTCTCGAACAGGCGCAACGAACGTTGACGCATCTGCGTCATCCAGTTCGGCTCGCCCTTCCACCACGAGATCTGCTCGACCACGCCGGGGTTGATGCCCTTCTCGGGCGTGAAGGCGTACTCGACGCCCTCGTCGCTCCAGCCGAGGCTGTACTTGCTCAGATCGAGATCGAAGCTGGTCATCGGGATCCTCCATGAAGAACGGCGGGACGAATTAACACTACGGCCATAGTAACAATTCCGGGGCGCTTCCGTCAGCCCGTCGTCGATCTTCCCGCGACCGGTCTGTCCGGACCCGACCCCGAAAGACCGTCAGGCTGCGGCGTCGTCGGCCAGGTCGACGAGATCGGGGAGTTCGACGTCTCCCACCGCATCGGCCTCGACCTCGATGAAGATGCACTCGCCCGGGCACAGTTCGGCGGCATGGATCACATCGCCGAGATGTCGTTCGCTCACCCATGCCAGACTGCCCGACCCACCGGGATCGTTGAGCACCTGGCCGTTCTCGGCGACGTACGCGATGCCGTCCTCGAGCTGCACGAAGACGTCGGGGCAGTGATCGACGCACAGACCGTCACCGGTGCACAGGTCTTGGTCGATCCACACACGCATGGTGCCGAAACGGTACCGCTGGCTGTCTACATTGGCTCGACCGTGACCGAAGAACCCGAGCACCAGATCGCCACCACACCTCCCACCGAACCTCGCGCACCGCAGCGGCCTCACACCTGGAGGCGCCCCACCGGCGAGGTCGATGACCCCTACGCCTGGATGCGCGACGTCGACGATCCCGAACTGCTCGCCTACCTCGAGGCCGAGAACGCCGCCGCGGAACGATTCTTCGCCCCGCACGCCGACACGATCGAGACCATCTACGGCGAGATCCGATCGCGAGTGCAGGAGACCGACCTGTCGACGCCGGTCGAGTTCGGTCCCTGGTGGTACGTCACCTCCACCACCGAGGGCCAGAGCTATCCGGTGCACCACCGTGGACCGGCCGCCGACCGCGCCACGGAACACGTCCTGCTCGACGAGAACATCGAGGCGGGCGATCACGACTACTTCGACCTCGGCGCGTTCGACCTGTCGATGGATCATCGGTTCGTGGCCTGGTCGAAGGACACCACGGGCGACGAGCACTACACGTTGCTGATCCGCGACCTGGCCACGGGCGACGACCTCGACGATCGACTCGACGTCACGTCGAACGCCGGCGTCGCGTGGTCACGCGACGGTCAGTGGATCTTCTACGTGACGCCCGACGCCCAGGAACGCCCGGCGACCGTGTGGCGCCACCGCGTCGGCACGCCACCGACTGACGATGTCTGCGTGTTCGACGAGACCGACGAGCGGTTCTTCGTCGGCGTCGGCTCCACCCGCTCCGAATCGTGGATCGTGATCCATTCGGCGAGTCGCACGAGCAGCGAGACCCGCCTGCTGTCGACCGACCACCCGACCGATGATGCCGTCGTCGTGCTCGAGCGGCGACCCGACGTGGAGTACGCGATCGATGACTGGGGCGACCGGTTCGTGATGCACACGAACGACGACGCTGTCGACTTCCGGGTCGTGACCGCAGCGGCCGGAGCTGATCTGACGCGACCTGCGAGTTGGTCCGAACTCGTCCCCCACGTCCCCGGTCGGCGGATCGTCAGCGCCGAAGCATTCGCGACACACCTCGTCGTCCACGAATGGGCCGACGCCCAGCCCCTGCTGCGGATCCTGTTCCGCGACGGCAGCGAGCGTGTGATCGACCTGGGCGACGACCCCCACGATGTCGAACCGGCAGCGAATCCGCAGTGGGACACGAGCCTGTTGCGGTTCACGATCCAGTCGCTCACGATGCCGACGACGCTGTACGACGAGAACGTCACCACCGGTGAGCGGACGTTGTTGCGGCGGATCCCCACACCTCACGTCGACCTGGACAGGTATCGGACACGCCGGCTCTGGGCGACCGCTGCGGACGGGACCCGCGTGCCCCTCGACATCGTCCACCACGTCGACACGCCACTCGACGGCACCGCTCCGGGCGTGCTCTACGGCTACGGCGCCTACGAGGCATCCATGCCGCCGTGGTTCTCCGTGGCCCGACTGTCGCTGCTCGATCGCGGATTCGTCTGGGCGCTCGCCCACCCGCGTGGCGGCGGCGAACTCGGTCGCCAGTGGTACCTCGACGGCAAGCTCCTCGCCAAGCGGAACACGTTCGGCGACACGATCGCGTGCGGCGAGCACCTCGTCTCCGAGCGCATCGTCGATGGCGATCGCCTCGCGATCCGCGGTGGATCCGCCGGCGGCCTCCTCGCTGCAGCATGCATGACGCAGCGGCCCGATCTGTTCTGCAGCGTCGTGGCCGAGGTGCCGTTCGTCGACGTGGTCAGCACCATGAGCGACCCCACACTGCCGCTCACGGTCACCGAGTGGGAGGAGTGGGGCGACCCGCGGGAGGAACCGTACGCCACCTGCATTCTCGGCTACTCCCCCTACGACAACACGGTGCCCGCCGACTATCCGGCGGTGTACGCGACCGCCGGGCTGAACGACCCACGGGTGAGCGTGCACGAGCCGGCGAAGTGGATCGCACGGCTCCGTGACGTGTCGACAGGGTCGGCACCGATCGTGCTGCGGACCGAACTCGACGCCGGGCACGGTGGCCCGACGGGTCGCTACGACACGTGGCGCGACGAGGCCCGGACACTCGCCTTCATCCTGGCCACCACCTGACGCCGGCCGACGTTCACACTTGAACGTCAGGCGGCGATGGCGATCACGGCCAGCAGCATCAGCACGCCGTTCCGGACGAGATGGCCCGGACCGAGCGGCTTGGCCGACCAGGCGCCGAAGCACGCACACGGAGGATGGTCGCCCTGAGCGAGACGTCGGATGACGAGTGCCGTCATGGCCGCCAGCACTGCGAGCGCGATCGCCGAGGCGGCAACACGGGACAGTTGCGCGACGAGTACAGCGCCGAGCGCGATCTCGAACCATGGCAGCACCGGGATCACGACGGCCGGCGCACCGAGCCCACGGGCCTGCTCGGGCCACCGATCGCCGGCAGCGATCTTCGAGCCGCCGGCCACGAGGAACGTCACGCCGAGCAGAACGGAGGCGACGACGGCGAGCGACGACAACGCTTCAGACGTCGACGGTGGTTCGTTCGCGTGCGGCGAACGCCTCGACGCCGAGCTTGCCTGCGCACTCGATCGCTGCGCCGAGGATCGTGTCGAGTTCGTCGTCGTCGTGGGCCGGGTCGTGATGGAACAGCGCGAGACGCTTGACCCCGCACGTCGCGGCGAGCCACACCGCGTACTCCGGCGTGCAATGGCCCCAGTCACGCTTGGTCTCGAACTCCTCCGGCGTGTACTGCGCGTCGTGGATCAGGAGATCGGCGCCGGCACACAGCTCCAGGGCACCGGGCCATGCGGAGTGCGTGCCGTCGGCAGGCATCTGATGATCGCTCATGTACACGACGGACCGTCCGCCCCACTCGACCCGGTAGCCGACCGTGTGCCCGACATGCGGAATCAGGCGTGTCATGACCTTGGCGTCGCCGATGGTGAACTCGTCGTCGGCGATCTCGTGGAGGTCGACCATCCCGGGGAACATCGAGAAGTGGATCGGGAACAGCGGCGGCTTGATCGTGTCGGCGAAGACGTCGGCGACCGTGATGTCACCGGGCTGGGACGGCGCATAGATCGTGACGTGAGCCCCGGGTCGCAGGAACGGCTTGAAGAAAGGCAGTCCTTGGATGTGATCCCAGTGCAGGTGGCTGAGCAGACAGGTGCCGCGGAACGGTTCGTCGGGGGGCTGCGTCTGACCGAAGTAGCGCAGCCCTGTGCCGAGGTCGAAGAGCACGGGATCGAGACCGGGGATCTCCACCGACACGCAGGAGGTGTTGCCGCCGTAGCGGGCGATTTCCTCGCCATGACACGGGGTGGATCCACGGACACCGTGAAAGGTGACCCTCATGCCGCCTGATGCAGCCTCTGGACTCTGTGAACCCCCGATGGACGCACGATAGATCCTTCGGCACATCTTCACGCAAACCCGGCCGAGGTGACCTACGTCGCACGGCCTCGCCGGTTGCTACCGTCGACCCATGGCAGACACGCTCGATCGACCAGTACTCCCCGACGGGATCGTCATCGTGGTCAAGGAGGAGTGCGCCACCTGCCACTCGGTCGGCTCCGTCCTCGTACAACTCGACGAGGCCACGACCCTCACCGTGTACACACAGGACGACCCTGATTTCCCCGGCGACGTCGCCGCCGTGCACGATCACGACCTCGCCATCAGCTGGCATCACGAGATCGAGACCGTGCCCACCGTCATCCGTGTCGTCGACGGCGTGGAAGTGGAGCGGACGGTCGGGTGGCACCGCGAGGAGTGGGAACGTGTCACGGGCGTCGGCGGGCTCGGGCCCGATCTCCCGGCGATGCGGCCGGGGTGCGGATCGATGAGCGTCGACCCCGACCTCGTCGATGCACTCAACGTCCGGTTCGGGGCATCGATCCTCTCGTCGCGCCGCGTCGACGTCGCCGAGGCGGAGGACGAGATGGAGATGATGTTCACCCGCGGGTGGACGGACGGGCTTCCCGTCGTGCCGCCGACGGAGGAGCGGGTGATGCGCATGTTGACGGGCACGACCCGTGCGCCGGCCGACATCGTCGCGACCGTGCCGCCCGATCTCGTCGACGTCACCGTCGAGAAGGTGGCGATCGCTGCCGTGATGGCCGGTTGTCTGCCCGAGTACCTGCCATGGGTGCTCACGGCGGTGGAGGCCACGTGCAACTCGGAGTTCAACATGCACGGTCTGCTCGCCACGACCATGCCGGTCGCGCCGGTCATCGTGTGCAGCGGTCCGGGCACCCGAGCCATCGGCATGAACTCGGCCGGCAATGCGCTCGGGCAGGGCAACCGCGCCAACGCCACGATCGGACGGGCCCTGCAACTCGTGGTGCGCAACGTCGGCGGCGGCCGACCCGGGGAGGTCGACCGCGCCACCCATGGCAGTCCGGGAAAGATCGGATTCTGCTTCGCCGAGAACGACGTCGAGTCGCCGTACGGCACGCTCGCGGGTGAACACGGCATCGAGCCCGGTGTCGATGCCCTCACCGTGTTCGCCGGCGAAGGCACGCGCTGCGTCGTCGACCAGTTGTCGCGCGAACCAGACTCCCTCGCCAGATCCCTCGCCGCCAGCCTCCAGGCGATGCATCACCCGAAACTCGTGCTCGGATTCGATGCCATCCTGGTGATGGGCCCCGAACATGCCCGGGTGTTCGCCGACGCGGGGTGGGGCCGCGAGCAGATCGTCGCCGGCATCTCGGAGCACCTGAACCGACCCGGGTCGGAACTCGTTCGGGGGGCCGGCGGCATGGCCGAGGGACTGCCCGAAGCATTCGCCGACGCTCCCTCGCTCCCGAAGTTCCGGGCGGGTGGCCTCATGCTCGCGTACGCGGGCGGTGGCGCCGGGCTGTTCTCCGAGATCATCGGCGGCTGGGCGAACGGCGACGTCGGCTCGAAACCGGTCACGCGTGCCGTGACATACTGAACCGATCATGACTGCCACCGCGACTCGCACGGTTCTCGATCCCACGAGCGAGCGCACGGTTGCCGAGCGTCAACGCCTGGCCCGGCCGGCATCGCTCGACGGTTTGACCGTGGGCCTGCTCGACATCTCGAAACCGCGCGGCGACGTCTTCCTGAACCGGATCGAGGAGCGCCTGGTCGGCGTCGGTGCGACGGTCAAGCGCTATCGCAAGCCGACGTTCACGAAGCCTGCTCCCGTCGACCTGCGCCACCAGATCTCGGTCGAGTGTCACGTCGTGATCGAGGCATTGGCCGATTGAGGCAGCTGTACGTCGTGCAGTGTGCACGACATCAGTGATCTGGAGCTCCGGGGGATCCCGGGGATGTTCATCGCCTCCGAACAGTTCGTCGACGCCGCGATCGCCCAGTCGGTCTCATTGGGGTTCGCGTCGGTCGCCCGCTTGTTCACCCCGCACCCGATCCAGGACCGCACCGACGACGAGATGATCGCCTACGCCGACGAGGCCTTCGACGCCATCCTCGCGACGGTCACGTCCCCGCCCTGACCCCAGCACGAAAACCGCCGAAATTCTCCTGGCAGTGCGCGCTCGAGCGCGCACCTGGAGGAGAATTTCGGCGGGTTCGGCGGGTTCGGGGGCGGTTCCCGAGCAGTCAGGAGAGGGAGGCGATGGCGGCGGCGGTGGCCAGGACGCGGCGGGCGTTGTCGACGTGGAGGTTCTCGATCATCCGGCCGTCGACCGTGACGACGCCCTTGCCCTGCGCGACCGCCTCGTCGAATGCGGCGATGACGCGTTCGGCGTAGTCGATGTCGTCGGCCGTCGGCGCCCACATGTCGTTGGCGGGCTCGACCTGGCTCGGATGGATGAGCGTCTTGCCGTCGAAACCCATCTCCATCCCCTGACGGCACTCGGCCTCGAACCCCTCGGGGTTCTTCACGTCGTTGTACACGCCGTCGAGAATCACCTTGCCGGCCTCACGAGCAGCGAGCAACGCCGTCGCGAGGTGCGTCACGAGGGGATGCCGGCCCGGCACCAACGGTGACCGCAACTCCTTGGCGAGGTCGTTCGTGCCCATCACGAGCACGGCGACCCGAGGATGTGCCGCGATCGAGCGGACGTTGAACATCGCCGTCGGGGTCTCGATCATCGGCCAGATCATGACGCTCGCCGGTGCGCCGGCCTCGTCGAGCAGCGCCGACACCTGGTCGACGTACTCGACCGAATCGACCTTCGGGATCACCACCGCGGACGGCGACGCCGCGCCGGCGGCGAGCACGTCGTCACGACCCCACTGGGTATCCAGGCCGTTGCACCTGATCGTGAGCTCTCGACTGCCGTACAGGCCGGACTGCACGGCCGCCACCGCCTTGGAGCGCGCGTCGGGCTTGGCGTCCGGCGCCACGGCATCCTCGAGGTCGAAGATGATCGCGTCGGCCGGGATCGTCTGCGCCTTCTCGAGCGCACGGTCGTTGGCAGCCGGCATGTACAGCACCGAGCGGCGGGGACGGAGGTCGTCAGTCATCGTTGCTCCTCAGAAGCCGTAGAGGGCTGCGAGTTCGGGATCGCGTTCGGACAGGGCGTGCGCGAGTTCGACGACGACGCGGCACTGCTTGACCGACGCATCATCCTCCATCTTGCCGTCGAGCATGATCGCGCCCGTGCCGTCGCCCATGGCATCGATCACCCGCTGGGCGTGGGCGACGTCGGCGGGGTCGGGGCTGAACACCTTCTTCGCGATGGCGATCTGCACCGGGTGCAGGCTCCATGCGCCGACACAGCCGAGCAGATAGGCGTTGCGGAACTGGTCCTCGCAGGCAACGGTGTCCTTGATGTCGCCGAACGGTCCGTAGAACGGCAGGATGCCGTTGGTGACGCACGCGTCGACCATGCGGGCGATGGTGTAGTGCCACAGGTCCTGCTGGTACGTCGTGCGGGGCGCCTCGATGTCGTCGGCCCCCTCGGCGTCCTTGGGAGGATCGGCTCGCACCAGGTATCCGGGATGCCCACCGCCGACACGGGTGGTCTTCATCCGCCGGTTGGCAGCGAGGTCGGCAGGGCCGAGGGACAGGCCCTGCATCCGGGGTGACGCGGCGCAGATCGCCTCGACGTTGGCGACTCCCCTGGCCGTCTCGAGGATCGCGTGGACGAGCAACGGCTCGGTCAGGCCCGCCTTCGCCTCGAGCTGAGCGAGCAGTCGATCGACGTAGTGGATGTCCTCGGGCCCCTCGACCTTCGGGATCATGATCACGTCGAGCGCCTCACCCGCTTCGAGCACTGCGGCCGTGAGATCATCGAGACCCCATGGCGAGTCGAGGCTGTTGACCCGGGTCCAGAACTGCGTCTCGCCGAAGTCGACGGTGTTGGCCACCTCGATCAGACCGGCCCGGGCGGCCTCCTTCTGATCGGCCGGCACGCCGTCTTCGAGGTTGCCGAGCAGGATGTCGACGGTCGGCGCGATCTCCGGAACCTTCGAGCGCATCTTGTCGTTCGACGGCGGGAAGAAGTGGATCATCCGGCTCGGCGGAAACGGGATCTCACGAACGGGTTCGGGAGCACCGACGGCGAGCGGGCGGAAGAAGTCTCTGGCTGGGCGCACGGCCCAACCGTAGATCTGGCACGGGACGCCCACCAATCCGCCGGGCGTCACATCGGGGGTGTGACCCCGGATGTAGCGGTGGGGAGGGTGAGAACGTCGTCATCGACCGCGACGAGGCCGTCGGCGACGAGGCCGGCGACGATACGAGTGTCGAACGCGCCACGTGGCTGCGGGCCGGCACCCAGCGCCTTCATGACCCGGCCACGAGCCTGGCGGTCACTGCCCTCGAACGGCGCCTGGCGAGTGCTCACCCCCGCCGAGCCGACCGCCGGATCCGGATCCGTCATGCCGCTCAGGAACCATGCACACGTCGCGGTGAGTGGACACTCGGCGCATTTCGGCGCGGGCCGACACACGGACGCGCCGAGGTCCATGAACACCTGGTTCCACAGCCACCCCTGCCCGACCGGCACGAGTTCGTCGGCCACACCCTGAGCCCGCTTCGGGGTCAGGCGCTCACCGACGGTCCGGGCGAGGACCCGGGCGATGTTCGTGTCGACCACGGCGACGTCACGTTCGTACGCGAACGCGAGAACCGCGCGCGCCGTGTACGGACCGATCCCTGCGAGCGCCAGGAGCGCATCGAGGTCGTCCGGCAACCGGCCTGCATGTTCGGCAGCCACCACGCCGGCGGTTGTATGCAGGTCCCTGGCCCGCCTCGGATACCCGAGACCCTGCCAGAGCCGCAGGACATCGGCCAGCGACGCATCCGCGCACACCGACGGGGTGGGGAACGCGTCGAGGAACGCCGTCCATTTCGGGATCACCCGATCGACCTGGGTCTGCTGCAGCATCACCTCGGCGACGAGGATCCGCCACGGATCACGTTCACGGCGCCACGGCAGATCGCGCAGGTCGGCAGCGCCCCACGCCAGGACCGTCCCCGGGTCGATCACGCCGCGGCGCCGGCCGTTCAGTCGGCCCAGACGTCGGTGCCGTCGTACGGGCGCTTGCGTTCCGGCGCGAACTCCCGCTTCCAGATCAGCACTTTGCGGGTGAAGTAACAGACTTCCTTGCCGTCCTGGTTGAAGCCCTTCGTCTCGACCTTGACGATGCCCCGGTCGGGCTTCGACGACGACTCCTTCACCTCGAGCACCCGCGTCTCGGCGTGGATCGTGTCGCCGTGGAACGTCGGGAACTTGTGCTGGAGTGTCTCGACCTCGAGGTTGGCGATCGCCGCGCCGCTCACGTCGGGCACACTCATGCCGAGCACCAAGCTGTAGACGAGGTTGCCGACCACGACATTGCGACCCTGCACCGACTCCGCCGCGAACCAGTCGTTGGTGTGCAGCGGATGATGGTTCATCGTGATCATGCAGAACAGATGGTCGTCGTACTCGGTGATCGTCTTGCCGGGCCAGTGGCGCAGGACGTCGCCGGGTGTGAAGTCCTCGAGGTACCGACCGAAGGGGCGTTCGTGCACTGTCATGGGTGTGACGGTACCGCTCGGTCAACCGCCGGACGAAAGCCGTCAGTCGTCGTCCGGTGACGGTTCCGGTTCCGGTTCGGGCTTCAGCACGGCCTGCAGCGCGGGGTCGTCGGACTCGTCGACCACCGGGCGCTTGGTGCCGAACCGCAGCGCGAAGTCGAGGCGGGACTCGCCCTTCTCCGACTCGGCCCGTGCGAGATCGCGCAGTCGAACCAGCCGGTCACGCTTCTCGATCTTCCATGGCCCGACACGCAGCGAGGCATACGCCATCGCGCCGAGCGCGATCGGCATCAGGTACTGGGCGAGGCGATAGGTGCCGATCGACGCGACGACGACACGCCGGGGGATCCCGAAGCCCACCAGGGTCGTCAGGTACGTGGCATCGACCACACCGAGCCCACCGGGAAGGATCGGAATCGCCGCGAGCACGTTTGCCAAGCCGAACGCCACCAGCAGCGCGTCGAGGCTCAATGTGCCACCGAACGCTTGGACGAACACCCACAACGAGGCAGCGTCGAGCAGCCAGTTGGCCAACGCCCAGAACACCACTTTGCGCAGGAGCGGGCGGTCCCTGATGAGTTCCTCGAGGCGTTCCGCGACCTGGTGGAGCGCCGCCGCGAACTTGTCCTCGTCGGTTCGGAACGTGCGGGCGATCCATCGCACCAGTCGTTCGGCCCGGCCCGAGCCGTCCATGATGCCGACGACGAGGCCGGCGGCAACACCGATGATGATGATGCCGGCGACCGCCGCGAGGCTGTAGGCCTCGTTGACCCCTCGGAACGGGATCGACATGATGAGGCCGCTCCAGAAGATCACGTTCAACACCACCGCCGAGCCGATCCCTGCCATCGCCAGCGCAAACCCGGCATCGGGCCCGCTGATCCCCGACAATGTGAGGAGCCGGTAGCCGAGTGCCGAACTCGCTGCATTGCCACCCGGCACGATGTTCGACAGCGCCTTGGTGCTCAGCTGGATGCGGAACATCCGCGCCATCGAGAGCTGACGACCCGCGGTGCCGAGCGTCGCGCGGGTGAGCAGCGAGTAACTGAACAGGGCGAGGATCTGGAGTGCGAAGCCCGCTGCGAGCAGTCCTGGATTGACCTCACGGGCCGTCTGGATGGCCTGCCGGAAACCACTGAGGACGGGAGGCAACAGGAAGACGGCGATGACGACGAACAGCAGCGCCTTGACCGTCAGACGGATCGGTCGGATCCTGGGTTTCGACTTGCCCTCGACCCGGATGAGCGCCGGGAGCTCGCCGGTCGGCAGGACGCCACGATCCATCTCGTGCGTCGTGTCGTGCACGCCATCGGACGACCTGCGCACAGCGTCCGTGTCGCGCTCGGCCCGATCCATCACCTGCCCTTCCTACCAAGCCATCGATCAGAACAGTCGGATCATGTCGCGCAGACGGGCCCGCAGCCCGGCGGACTCGCCCGATGGTGTCTTACCCGAGATGCACCACGACCAACTCGCGGTCGGGCACGATCACGACGTACTGGCCCTCGTGGCCGTGACACGCCAGGCTGCCGGGGATCTCAGGCCACATCCACCAGTGCCGGCCGTACTCGCAACCGTTCTCGGGGTCGAGGGCCGAGAAGCCCCGAGCCTGCTGCGACCACCCCTCGGGGAGGATGCGAACGCCATCGGAGGTCACACCGTCGCGACGGTACAGCTCACCGAACCGGGCGAAGTCGCGCGCCGTGGCGTACACGTAGGACGAGCCGACGAAATCGCCTGCCCCGTCGAACTTCGGGGTCGCCGACGTCATCCCGACGGGCCCAAAGAGGCGCCCGTGCAGGAACGACTCCACCGCGGCGCGGCGATCGTCGGGGTCTCCGCCGACCACCCCGTGGACGATGTCGCCGATGATCCGAGCGATGATGTTCGTCGTGCCGGACGAGTAGTTGTAGAACGTGCCCGGGGGATGATCGAGTGGGAGCGCCGCCGCATAGGCGGCATGGCTCGGTCCGCTCTCGCCGAACAGCATCTCGAGGCAGTGCGACACCCCGTCGTCGACGTAGTCCTCGACGAAACGAAGGCCCGAGCGCATCTCGAGGAGCTGTAGCAGCGTGATCTCGGCCTTGTCGGTCCCCTCCCATTCGGGGACCGCGGCCGGAGCGGCGACGTCGACGAGCCCGTCACCCACCAGCACACCGAGTGCAGCGTGCGTGATGCTCTTGGCCATCGACCAGCTCGTGAGCGTGGTGGCCGCCGAGACGGCCAGTTCGGGCTGGAAGATGTTCTCCGGCTGCACCCCGTACCGCTCGGCGATCACCTCGCCGCGCTGCTGGACGACGAACGCCAGACTGATGCCCTGGGCGTCGGGACGAGTGAACAGTTCGTCGATCAGACGATCGAGCCGGTTCGGGAGCCCAGTCACCAGCGCGACGTTAGTTGGCGCCCACGAGGCGATCGGCCAGCCCGACGAGACCGGCGACATCGTGAACGTCGACAGACATCAGCGGCAACTCGACCACCACCACATCCTCGGCGAGATCCTCGAGCACGGCGATCTCCTCGCGCTCGGCCGACGCGAGTTCCGTCAGCTCGTCGTGCCAGGCCAGGTGATCGGCGAGCGGACCCTCACCGATGTCGGCGAGCGCGGCCCGATCCGCAGGTGCCAGCTCGATCGGCATCGGATGGATGAGATTGACCACCACGCCGGCGAACGGGAAGTCGCCGTCACGCAGTGCCCCGATGAGGTGCTCGGCCTCACCGATCGCCTCGGCACGCGGGCTCGAGACCACGACGAAGGTCGCCGCGTCGGATCGCAGGAGCACCGACACCTCGCCGGCGCGCTTTCGAAGGCCCGGCTCGATGTTGGCGAGCGAACGGAAGAACTCGACCGTGTCCTCGACGATCTGCGGGCCGGCGAGGCGGCGGACCGCCCACAGGAACATCGACGCTGCCGCGTTGGTCACCCTGGCGAAAGCTCGCTGGCCCGCGGTGAGCGTGCGGTACACGGGATGGCTGAGGAAGCCGATGAGTCGGTCAGGCGCCTCGAGCAGGTCGATCGCATGTCGTGACGGTGGCGTGTCGACGATGACGAGATCCCACTCACCACTCGTGTGCAGCTGGTGGAGCCGCTCGATCGCCATGTACTCCTGCGCTCCCGACAGCGAGCCCGAGATGGCCCGATACACCGGGTTCTGGAGGATCGCTTCGGCCTGCTTCGCGTTGGTGGTCTGTTCGTACACGAGCCGATCGAACGTCGAGGCGGCGTCGAGCATCAACGCCCACAGCTCACCGGGGGTGCCGCCGGTCCCGATTCCGGGCACACCGGTGACGCGATGCGGTGCGTCCGACGCCGCCCCGGGCTCGAGGCCCAGTGCGTCGGCGAGCCGGCGAGCCGGATCGACGGTCACCACGACGACTCGACGCCCGGCGCGCGCCGCAGCGACTCCGAGGGCCGCGGCCGTGGTGGTCTTGCCGACGCCGCCCGGGCCACACGTGACGATCAACGCCGCGGTGGCCACTTCGTCGGCGAACGACTCGGCGACGCCGTTCTTGACCGCACTCATGTCGACACCTCGTCGGGATCGATGACCGGCGCCACGAGCGCATCGGCCAGCACACCGAGGTGGTGGAGGGTGAGGCGAGGCGTCGGGAGGCGGGGCAGGGTCACCATCGGTCGCGCGAGCGTCGACAGGAGCCGGTCGATCTGTTGATGCTGGCGATCGAGACGCTCCCGTCCGAAGTCGCCCGACGAAGCGAGGGCCACCTTCGCCGCCGGCGACAGGGTGAGCTTGTGCGAACGCGCTGCCATCGCCGGGGTCTTGGCCAACCCTGGCCGCTCGGGCCAGCAGGCATTGACGACCAGTGGCAGGAGCGCCATCCCGATGTCGCCACCCAGCTCGTTCGCCAGCTCGACGGCCTCGGTGATCGGGGTCTCCTCGGGCAGCGTCACGATCATCGCCTGGCAGCGCGCCGGGTCGCGCAGCATGGCGTCGACCTCGACGGCCTGGTCGCGCACCGGCCCCGATTGCACGACGTCGGAGAGCCCGGTCGCCGATCGGAGGAACGGCGCAGCATGGCCGGCCGGCGGGGCATCGACGATGATGAGGTCAGCCGCACGCTCCCGCTCGAGTTCCTTGATCTTGCCGAGCACCAGCAGGTGTTCGAGTCCGGGCGTGGCCGCGGCGATCATCGGGAGCGACGCGGCTGATGCGGCGCGGCGCAACATGCCGCCGACGCCCTTGAGCTCGAGGTAGTCGCCGAATGCCTGATCGGCCGGAATCGTGCGTCCACGGATCTGACCGCCGTCCTTGATGCGCCGCAGGATGCGATCGTTCTGGTCGAGTTCACGCCCGCCGAGCAACGGACCCATCCCGGGCCGACCGTCGACCGCGACGAACAGCACGTCGGCGCCCTCGCGGGCCGCGGCCAGCGCATACGCGGCGGCAACGGTCGACGATCCGACGCCGCCCTTGCCGACCACGACGGCGACACGGGTACTCGTGAGCCAGTCAGCCATCACCATCACGGTACCGCCGCGTTGCTCACGGCACCTGACACGACGGGCAACGATTGAGTGGCTGGTGTCACCTGAAACGGGGGCCGGCGATGCCGACGTGACTCGACACCGTGCGCCCGACGGCGCCGCACGCGACACCCGCCGCTGCGACGAGGCGGTCGATGTCCAGGCTCGTCGACACACCCATGGCGTCGAGGGCGTGTGCGAGATCCTCGATCGGGACGTTGCCGCTGGCGTTGGGTGCGAACGGGCATCCGCCGAGCCCACCGACGCTGGCATCGAGGCGTGCGGCGCCGTGCTGGAGTGCTGCGACCGCATTGGCGATGGCGAGGCCGCGCGTGTCGTGGAGATGCACCCCGACGGGCACGTCGACCGCCCCGAGCGTGCGCTCGACGAGGTGTGCCACCTCCGTCGGCACGGCCACACCGATGGTGTCCGCGAGCCCGACCGACGATGCGCCTGCGGCAACGGCACGGCGGGCGACGTCCACGACCCGACCGGGGTCGACGTGATGTTCGAACGGGCAGCCCATCGCCGTCGCCAACGTCATCTCGACCACTGCGCCCGCATCGATGGCGTCAGCGGCGAACCGCTCGAACGTGTCGAGCGCTTCGTCGGTGCCGGCGCCGGCGTTGTGGCGACTGTGCGTGTCGCTCACCGACACGACGTACTGCAGATGTGTGAGCCCCGCGGCGAGCGCGCGCTCGGCACCACGACCGTTGAGCACCAGCCCCCATCGCGTGACCCCGCCCGCCTCGGCGAGCGAATGCGTCGCCGCGCAGAACGACTCGGCATCGGCCATCGCCGGAACCCGATCGGGTCGGACGAAGCTCGTGAGTTCCAGATCGCGCACACCCGCCGCCACGAGTGCTTCGAAGATCGCCAACTTGGCCTCGGTCGGGATCGGTTCTTCATCCTGCAGTCCGTCGCGCAGGCTCACGTCGCGCAGCACGACCGCGTCGGGCAGGGGCATCACCGCGACAGTCTCTCGCGTGTCGGGCGACATCCTCGACTCGATGGGCAACCCATGGCGACGCGAACTAGACAGAGAGTCCATGACCACCGAATCGGCCCCCCGAACCGGACCGCTGCTCGGCGTGCGGGTGCTGGAACTCGGAAATTTCATCGCCGGTCCGTTCGCCGGCCAACTCTTCGGCGACTACGGGGCAGAGGTGATCAAGATCGAGGCGCCCGACGGTGATCCGATGCGCCACTGGGGGGTGAGCGTCGACGACTCCAGCCTGTGGTGGCCGATCATCGCCCGCAACAAGCGGTCGGTCGTGGCCGACCTCAAGAACGCCGACGACCTGGCCTTCGTGCGACGTCTCGCCGCCGAGTGTGATGTCGTCCTCGAGAACTTCAGGCCGGGCGTGCTCGCCAAGTTCGGCCTCGACCACGCGACGCTCTCCAGGGTCAACCCGGGGATCATCGTCACGCACGTCTCCGGTTTCGGCCAGAGTGGGCCCCGGTCGTCGGAGGCCGGGTTCGGTTCGATCGGCGAGGCGGTCGGCGGGATCCGCCACACCACCGGCGACCCCGACCGTCCACCGGCGCGGTGCGGTGTGAGCCTCGGCGATTCGCTCGCTGCCATGTTCGCCGTGATCGGCACGCTCGCCGCGCTCCACGAGCGCTCGCAGAGCGGCCTCGGGCAGGAAGTCGATGTCGCGATCTACGAGGCAGTGGCTGCGCTGATGGAGTCGTCGATGGTCGACTACGACGTCGCCGGCGTGGTGCGTCACCGATCCGGCGGCACCCTGCCCGGTGTCGCCCCGTCCAATGCGTATCCGACGCGTGACGGCTCGGAGGTGCTCATCGCCGGGAATGCCGACACGGTGTTCACCAGATTGTGCGACGCCATGGGACGCGCCGACCTGGCCCGGGACGAGCGGTTCGCCACGCACGTCGCCCGGGGGGTCAACGAGCGCGAGCTCGACGGTCTGGTGGCCGAGTGGACCCGCACGATCGACGCGGAGGATCTGTTGGCGCTCCTGCGTGAGTTCAGCGTTCCCGCGGGACGCGTGTACACGGCCGCCGACATGCTGACCGACGAGCACTACCTCGCCCGCGAGATGATCGAACGCCACGTGTCACGGACCGGTGTCGACACACCCATGCTCGGTGTGGTCCCGAAGTTCTCGCGCACGCCGGGCAGCATCGGCGACGTCGGCCCCGAACTCGGCGAACACACCGACCTCTACCGCTGAATCTCGCGATCGGGGTCGGACCCCGATGCAAGCGATCAGAACTCTTCGTCGAAGCTGACGTTGCCTTCGACGCCGGTCTGGTACGAGCTCACCGTGCGCTCGAAGAAGTTCGACAGACCCTGGACGTCCTGCAGCTCCATGAAGCTGAACGGGTTCTTGGAGCCGAACTCGGGCGCGTAGCCGAGCTGCGCGAGGCGCTGGTCGGCGACGAACTCGAGATAGGTGCGGGTGTCGCCGAGGCTCATGCCCGGTACACCTTCGCCGAGCACGTCGGCAGCGAACAGGTGCTCGCAGTCGATCGCCTCGTTGAGCATCTCGCGGATGTCGGCCTCGAGTTGCTCGTCGAACAGCTCGGGCTCCTCCCTGCGCACGGTGTCGACCACTTCGAAGGCGAAGTTCATGTGGCAGCTCTCGTCGCGGAAGACCCAGTTGGTGCCGTCGGCGAGGCCGTTCAGCAGGCCCTTCGAGCGCAGGAAGTAGACGTAGGCGAACGCCGCGAAGAAGAACAGGCCCTCGATGCAGGTGGCGAAGCAGATCAGGTTGAGCAGGAACTGCTTGCGTTCCTCCGGGGTCTCGATGCGTTGCAGGCCCTGGATCGAGTCGATCCACTTGAAGCAGAACTCGGCCTTCGCCCGGATCGACGGGATGTTCTCGACCGCCGCGAACGCTGCTTCGCGCTCGGTCATGTCGGGGATGTAGTTGTCGAGCAGCGTGAGATAGAACTGCACGTGCAACGCCTCTTCGTAGAGCTGGCGCGACAGGTACATCCGGGCTTCGGGCGCGTTGATGTGCTGGTACAGGTTGAGCACCAGGTTGTTCGACACGATCGAATCGCCCGTCGCGAAGAAGGCGACCAAGCGTCCGACGAGATGCTTCTCGGCCGGCATCAACTTGCGGTCGAGGTCGACCAGATCGTCGGAGAAATCGATCTCGTCGACGGTCCAGGTGTTCTTGATGGCGTCGCGATACATCTCGAAGAACTGCGGGTAGCGCATCGGCCGCAACGTGAGGTCGTAGCCGGGATCGAGGATGTTGGTGGGCCGCCTGGCGCCGACCGGCGAGGCCGAGACGAACGCGTCGGCGAGGATCTCGCTGCTGTGTCCGGTCGGGCCGGCCGGCTGGTAGTCGGTGATCGGGTCGATGAGGGCCATCAGTCGCATGCCTCGCAGGATTCGGGATTCTCGAGGCTGCACGCGACCGCCTCTTCGTCGGTGTAGGTCTTCTTCTCCGGCGCGGGAGTGGGAGCGCCTCCACCCGAGGGGCCCGAAGGCGTCGGGGTTGCGGTCGTCGCGCCTGCCTTGGCGGCAGCACCGGTAGTGGTCTGGTTGATGCGGGTGGCGGGGCGACTGCGCAGGTAGTAGGTGGTCTTCAGGCCGGCCTTCCAGGCATGCAGGTACATCGAGGAGAGCTTGCCGATGGTCGGCGTCTCCATGAACAGGTTGAGCGACTGGCTCTGGTCGATGAAGGCACCACGCTCGGCGGCCATGTCGATGAGCGCCCGCTGCGGGATCTCCCACGCAGTGCGGAACACTTCCTTGAGTTCGTCGGGGATGCGCTCGACGTCTTGCACCGACCCCTCGGCCCGCTTGATGTCGCTGATCATCTGCTCGTCCCACAGCCCACGAGCCTGGAGCTCTCGCACCAGGTAGCGGTTGATCTGCATGAACTCGCCCGACAGCGTCTCGCGCTTGAACAGGTTGGACACCTGCGGTTCGATGCACTCGTAGCATCCGGCGATCGATGCGATCGTGGCCGTCGGCGCGATCGCGATGAGCAGGCTGTTGCGAAGGCCGTGGGCGCTGATGCGCTCGCGCAGTGCGTCCCAGTCGAGTTCGGCCGGCGGGGTGACACCGCCGTGAGCCCGGTCCCACAGGTCGAACTGCAGATCACCCTTGGCGGCTCGGGTGCCCTCGTACGCCTCGTGCGGTCCGTTGACCTCGGCGAGTTCGGTCGACGACCACAGAGCGTGGAAGTAGATGTGGGCACTGATGTTGCGGCTGAGCGCCTTGGCATCGGCCGAGTCGAACGCCAGGCCCTTCTTGAAGAAGACGTCCTGCAGGCCCATCAGCCCGAGGCCCACCGGGCGCCACTTGTGGTTCGAGAACTCGGCTTCGGCGGTCGGGTAGTAGTTGATGTCGATCACCCGGTCGAGGAACGGCACCACCTGGCGCACGACCGTGCCGAGCTTGGCGTAGTCGAACTCGCCGTCGTCGCGGACGTAGGCACCGAGGTTCAGCGAACCGAGGTTGCACACCGCAGTGTTCTGCTGGTCGGTGACCTCGAGGATCTCGGTGCACAGATTCGACAGGTGCACCACGCGAGGGGTGCCGTCGTCGTTGGTGGCTCCGGTCTGGTTGCACTTCTCGTTGGACGCGTCCTTGAACGTCACCCAGCCGTTGCCGGTCTGCGCCAGCGTGCGCATCATCTTGGTGTACAGCTGGCGGGCCGGCACCTGCTTCTCGTAGAGGCCCGCCTCCTCGGCGGCCACGTACGCCCGCTCGAAGTCGTCGCCGAACAGGTCGGTCAGGTGCGGTACCTGCTTGGGATCGAACAGCGACCACTGCCAATCCTTCTCCACCCGCTCCATGAACAGGTCGGGGATCCAGTTGGCGATGTTGAGGTTGTGCGTACGCCGAGCGTGGTCGCCGGTGTTGTCGCGCAGCTCCAGGAAGTCTTCGATGTCGGCGTGCCACGACTCGAGGTACACGCAGGCGGCGCCCTTGCGGCGGCCACCCTGATTGACCGCGGCAACCGACGAATCGAGCGTGCGCAGCCACGGCACGATGCCGTTCGACAGGCCGTTGGTGCCCTGGATGAGGCTGCCCTTGGCGCGCACGCGGTGCCAGGCCACACCGATGCCGCCGGCGAACTTCGACAGCTTGGCGATGTCGGTGTAGCGCTTGTAGATGCCCTCGAGGCTGTCTTCGGGCGAGTCGAGCAGATAGCAGCTCGACATCTGACTGTGCGAGGTGCCCGAGTTGAAGAGCGTCGGGCTCGACGGGAGGTAGGCCAGCGACGACATGAGGTCGTAGAAGCTCACTGCCTCGTCGACGTCGGTCGACAGACCGCAGGCGACGCGCAGGAAGAAGTACTGCGGGGTCTCGATGACCTCACGACGCGACGGGTGGCGGAGCAGATAGCGGTCGTACACGGTGCGCAGACCGAAGAACTCGAAGCTGCGGTCACGATCGGAGTCGATGGCGGCGTTGAGCGCCGGGGCGTTCGCCTCGACGAATTCGAGCACGTGATCGGCGACGAGGCCCTCGGCGTGGCCGACCTTGATCGACTCGGAGAACCACGGGATGTTCTGGTTGCGGACTTCCTTGTCGATCACCGTGGCGAGCAGGCGCGAGGCGAGCCGGGAGTAGTTCGGCTCCTCGACGATGAGGCCCGCTGCGGTGCGGATCGACAGGTCGTCGAGTTCCCGCGTCGTCGCACCATCGGCCAGCGCCGAGATCGTGCGAGTGGCGACACGCATCGGATCGACGCCCAACAGCCCTTCCGACGCGCGAGCGATGGCGTTGACGATCTTGTTGACGTCGACCGGCTCGAGCGCACCGCTGCGCTTCTTCACCCGCATGCCGGCGGCTCCGGGCTGGGCAGACGCGGCGACGGCGCCGCCCTTCGCGGTGTCGCGCAACGCTGGTGTCGCTGCGCCGGCCTGCTCGTCGGTCGCTCGCCCTTGCGTCGCTCCGACGTTGTCATCGATCAATGTCACCAGGTTCTCCGAATCGTCTCGTGGTGTTCGTTGTGTGTTCGTCGTGGTCGTCGCAACCTCTCGGCGATGCCCGTCGAGAAATGTCGATGACCACGAGATGTGGTGGTCTCCCCCGGATGACAGCACCGTTCGGCACCAGATGTCGTGGTGGCGGGCACGTAATTACAGCAGTGAAACTACGGGTGTGTCAACCGTCTCGTCGAGAAAGTGTCAACTTGCCTGCGCAGCGGGTGCGTCGCCCCGCCTCACGTCGGCCAGCTCGGCCTGCCGGCGCAGTTTCGCCCACACTTCGTCGACCGACTCGGCAGTGGCCTGGACGAAGTCGACGCCGCGATCTCGGACTCCCGCCGGATCCCGCTCGGCTTCGGCGTGCCAGATCTCCTCGACCTGGAGCAGCCGACCGTCGCGCCCGCGCACGTTGTTCTCGCGGAAGTCGAGCGTCGTACGCCAACCGGCGCGTTCGAGTTCACGACGATCCGACTGCTGGAGAACGGCGCCGTGCTGACGCTGACGCAGCAACCGCTGACGGGGTGTCGGAAGGGCTCGAGCGACCATGGCGGCCATCTTCCACCACCCGCCCTGTGGAACGTCAGTGCCGATTGGGTGTGAATTCCGGGCCGAATCCTGGGGACAACCCCGAAATCCTGTGTGCCCGCTGTGAGGACGGGCTACAGATCCCCGATCAGGTCCTGACAGGCGAGCGTGGCTGCGAGGAACGCCGGGTCGGACGGATCGATCTGTTCGAGCAGGGTCTCGCCGGTCGGATCGGCGAGCAGGTCACCGATCGTCACCTCGGGGATGTCGGCGCCGTTCTCACGCAGACAGTCGAACAGGGCGATCACCTTGTCGAACTCACCCTCGCCCGCCGGCGGGAACGCATCGGACGCCGCGTCGTTGACGCACGACGCACCCGGTGCGGGCATGTCGAGATCGACGAGGTAGTCGACGACGACGGGTGTCACGCACGGCACCGACAAGAACGCGGTGTGGCCGTCACTCTCCACGGTGTAGAGCTGACCCGACGTCAGCGAGTCCGCCATCGCGACCGACCACTCGTACGGGGTAGCCGGGTCGCCGGTGTTGCCGATCACGAGGATGGGGGGTGCGCCGTCCGCATCGCCGATGATGAGCGGATCGACCGGGAGCGGCCCACCGATGCAACCCGTCGACGCCCGCAGGAAGTCGTCGAACCACTGCGACCTCGATGCGATCTCCTCGGACTCGACCCGAACGACGTCGGTCGGTGGCCTGACGAAGTTGTCGGCGCAGTTGATCGTGAACCCCGCGTCCTGGCTGTTGTCGTAGTCGCCGTCGGGCTGGCGACCCAGATAACTGTCGGCCAGCACCTGCAGCAGCGTCCCGTCGTCGACGGTGGCGTCGTACATCGCCTGCGCGAGCACGGGCCACAGCTGCGTGCTGTACATCGCGGCGATCACCGCGAGCTGCAATTCCCCCGCCGTGAGGACCCGATCGGGATCGTCGGTCGGGATGCTGCCGCGCTCGGCGATCGACGAGACGAGCGACGAGTACACCTCGAGCGTGGGCCCGACCGGGGCGAGGCCGCAGTCGGCGTCGGCATCGCATGCTCGCGCGAACTGCTCGAACGCACGGTCGAGACTCGCGGCCTGTTCGGCGTCGAGCTCGACGAAGTCGTCGGTCGGCTTCACCGCTCCGTCGAGCACCAACGCTCGAACGCGATCGGGGAAGAGCTCGGCGTAGGTGGCGCCCAGTCGGGTGCCGTACGAGAACCCGACGTAACTCAACCGATCGTCACCGAGTGCGGCTCGGATCTCGTCGAGGTCGCGTGCCGCGTTGTTCGTTCCGAGCCACGATCGCGATCTCGATCGTGTCGGACGTGCACGTCGACGCCCGGGCTTCGGCCTCGGCCACGAGTGCGTCCCAACCCGCATCGTCGTCGGCGTCGAGCAGCGTGATGTCGTCGTCGAAGGCGTTGTCGCACTCGACGGCCGTGCTGGCTGCGACGCCACGCGGGTCGAACGACACGAGGTCGAACCGTCGGGAGATCTCCTCGGGCATCACGAGCGCCGCCGTCTGCAGGAACTCGATGCCCGACGCGCCCGGCCCGCCCGGGTTGAACAGCAGCGAGCCGATCCGTTCGTCGTCGTCCACCGTGGCGATTCTGGCGACGGCGATCTCGATCATTCGTCCGTCGGGCTCGCCGTAGTCGAGCGGCACGGCGATCGACGCGCACTCCAGGTCGAGGGCGGCCGCCGGATCATCGGCGCAACGAGCCCACTCGATCGGGCCGGTCGCCGGCCCCGGTGGCTGCGTCGACGGGGCGGGATCGATCGCCGAGATCTCGTTGGCCTCCAGGGTCGAGACTCCCGACGATGTCGAGCACGACGCCACAGCGACCGCAGCGACTGCAAGCCCCACGATCGAATGTCCGCGCACGGGCCGAAACTAGCGGTGCGACCGTGAACCGGTGCTTCAGGAACGATGCGACCCTGCCGATGGACAGGCATGGTCCGTCGTCGACACCTCCTCGCCGTGATCGCTGTCGCATCGGTGGCCGGCGCGTGCGGTGCATCGGGTGACAGCGCCGGCGACCCGACCGCTGCGACGACGCCAGGAGTGGACGCCGCCGCTGTGACCGCGGAGTCGTCGGTGGCCCCGCCGGCAGGGCTCGGCGGTATCGGCGGCGCGGTCCAGGTTGCCGTCGAAGGGCTCGCCGGCGCCGACACCGCAGCGTGCGACCTCGACCATCGGATGCTCGAAGACGCCGCGGCGCTCTATCTCGCACTCAACGGGTCGCCCCCGGCGACGCAGCAAGCGCTCGTGGACGCCCAGATCCTGACCGAGCCCAGCGCGCGCTTCGAGATCACATCCGACGGTGCGATCGTGCCCGCGCCGGGCAGTCCGTGCATCTGAGTCCGTGCGTCTGAGTCAGCCCAGCCATTTGGGCGCGAACGCGGCCGGTGCCGACGTGGCGAGCCGGAGCGCCTCGGCCACCGAATCGGCTCGCTGCACCGAGCGTGCATGACCCTCGCTCACGAATCCGGCCGCGACGCTGTGATCGATGAACTCGAAGATCGTCCCGAAGTATCCGGCGACATCGAGGAAGACGACGGGGACGGCGAGGATGCCGAGCTGGTTCCACGTGATGATCTCGAACGCCTCGTCGAGCGTGCCGAATCCGCCGGGCAGCACGATCACGCCGGCGGACAGCTCGGCCATCCGGGCCTTGCGTTCATGCATGCTCGCCACCACCTCGAGCCGGGTGAGACCCGTGTGGGCGACCTCCGCGGCGACGAGCTGCTCGGTCATCACCCCGACGACGTCGCCGCCTGCTGCGAGCGCCGCGTCGGCGACAGCGCCCATCAACCCGACGTGACCTCCGCCGTACACCAACGTGTGCCCGTCGGCTGCGAGCGATCCGCCGAGCGACCGCGCCGTTTCGACGTGGCGGGGATCGCTCCCCGAACTCGAACCACAGAACACGCACAGCGCCACCACTCCCGTCATCGTGACACCAACCGTCACACGGTGCCGGGTCAAACGTGACGGGGTGCGGCTCAAATGGCCGCGTCGCGTACCGACCAGTAAGTTCTGGGGCATGACTGCGATCGCCCCTCCCGATCTTCCCGGTGCCGCCGACGCCATCGATCTCGCCGACCGCGTGGTCGGCAAGGCCGTGCGGCAACTCGCCGCCACCGGGGGACCCGACGTCCACCAGGTGCTCGCGTACGACCTCGCACACGCAGCCTCGGGTGTGGCAACGGCTCGCTCACTGCTCGACTACGGGGCCAAGGGCGAGCTCGAGGCGAAGATCACCTGTGCGTTCGCCGCCGACATGCTGCACGAGCTGGCCTCGAAGCTGCTCGGGCGGGAGGAAGCCTGGGGAGTCGAGCGGGATGCGCTCGCCGACACCCACGCGTTCATCTCGAAGTTCCGCGATCCCGAGTTCCTCGCCTCACTCGCCGATCAGCCCGGCCCACGTCACCTCGACGACGACATGGGCATGGTGGCCGACACGTTCGGAGCATTCGCCGCCAACGTCATCGCTCCGCATGCAGAGCACGTGCACCGCACGAACGGCGACGTGCCCGAGGAGATCGTCACCGGGCTCGCCGAGCTGGGGGCGTTCGGCCTCAGCGTGCCCGCCGAGTACGGCGGCTACAGCGAGGGTGGCGACTCCGAGTACATCGCCATGGTGGCGGCCACCGAGGAACTCTCGAAGGCGAGCCTCGGTATCGGTGGGTCACTGATCACTCGCCCCGAGATCCTCACCAGGGCCCTCGTCAAGGGCGGCACCGAGGAGCAGAAGCAGTACTGGCTTCCCAAGCTCGCCACGGCCGAGGTGATGCCCGCCGTGGCCGTCACCGAACCCGACTACGGCAGCGACGTCGCCGGCATCAAGGTCACCGCCACTCCGGCTCCCGGCCCCGACGGTGAGCCCGGATGGGTGATCAACGGCGTCAAGACGTGGTGCACGTTCGGCGCCCGGGCCGACGCCCTGACGCTGCTCGCCCGCACCGACCCCGACCGGACGAAGACCCACCGCGGTCTGAGCCTCTTCATCGTGCCCAAGCCACGCGGCGACAGCCACGGCTTCCAGTTCACCCAGCCCGGCCCGTTGGTCGACGGCGTGGAGCGGATCGGCAAGATGGAGGGCCGGCCGATCGACACGATCGGCTACCGCGGCATGCACTCCTACGAGATCGCACTCGAGAACTGGTGGGTGCCGGCCGAGAACCAGGTCGGCGGCGAGGACGGCCTCGGGAAGGGCTTCTACTACCAGATGGCCGGCTTCGAGAACGGCCGGCTCCAGACAGCCGCACGAGCCGTCGGGGTCATGCAGGCCGCCTACGAGGCCGCCCTCGACTACGCCGAGAATCGCAAGGTGTTCGGCGAGGCGATCATCGACTACCAGCTCACCCGCGCCAAGCTCGGGCGCATGGCCGTGCTCACCCAGGCCGGCCGCCAATTCTCCTACGCCGTGGCCACCCTGATGGCCAAGGGTGAAGGGGCCATGGAAGCCTCGATGGTCAAGGCCTACGTGTGCAAGGCCGCCGAGTGGGTCAGCCGCGAAGCGATGCAGATCCACGGCGGCATGGGCTACGCCGAGGAGTTCCCGGTGAGCCGGCTGTTCGTCGACGCCCGCGTGCTGTCGATCTTCGAAGGTGCCGACGAGACCCTCTGCCTGAAGGTCATCGCCCGCCAACTCATCTCCACCTCGACCTGATCCTCCCGACCCCACCGCCTCACCGCCCACTCACCGCCGAAACATGCATCGGCGTGCGCGCTGAGCGCGCGTGGCACTTTCGGCATCTTGCGGTGGGTGTCGCGATGGGTGGTCAGCGGGTCACCCTCAGGCATTTTTCGGATTTGCGGGGGTGCGCGTCAGCGGATGAGTTCGGCGGCGAGGTCGGCGACGGTCCGGATGCGTTCGAAGTCGGCGTCCGCATGATCGTCGTAGGGGTCGAGCAGGATCGGGTGCAGGCCGGCCGCCGCCGCACGCAGCGATGTCCATCGTGACGGAGTCACCCACGTACGCGATGCGTGACGGTTCGAACTCGGCGAAGTGCGGCAGTGCGTGATCGAAGATCGCCGGGTCGGGTTTGGCCACGCCGACGACGTGACTGTCCACGATGCAGCGCATCTCGACGTGATCACCGGGCCCGACCTGACAGACCTCGCGTATCAACACCGCTTCGATCTGGCCGCTGGCGTTCGACACGACGCCGAGCGGAACTCCGGCGCGGGCCAACTCGTCGAGGGCGACACGTGTCTCGGGGATCATCCACCGCCACAACCAGGCCGTGCGGGTCCGTCCGAGCACGAACGACGCCTCGGCCCTGTCGGTCGCGTCGACACCGACCCGGTCGACGTACTCGTCGTCGTACGCCTGCCACGACGCCTCGGGTGCGTTGGCGTCGGACTTGGCCTTCATCGCCGCATAGTGGGCCCGACGGTGGCGATCGACGTCGGTCGAACCGCCGTACCTCGCGAGCAGCGGCCCGAGCACCAGCGGGTCCGGCAGGACCAGCACGCCGCCCGCGTCGAACAGCACCGCATCGAATCGAGCGCATCAGCGAAATCGGATCAGCCGAGCTTGTCGTGCAGGAATGCCGTCACCTGCGGCCAGATCTCGGCGACCTTGGCCTCGTCACGCGTTCCGAGCGCGTTGTGCGGCGCCATGAACGCGTGGCCGGTGCCCAGGTGGACGGTGATCGACACGTCCTTGCCGAGTGCCTTCAGCTCCTCCTCGAGGTGCATGGCCGCCGACGGCGGGAAGAAGTCGTCGTGCTCGGCCATGTGGCCCTGGATCGCCGCTTCGATCTTGGAGTAGTCGGGCTGGCTGTCGCCCTGCGGGAAGCCGTAGAACGGCACGGCCGCCTTCACCTTGTCGGGCCTGAGCGCGGCCAGGATGAACGTCAGCATGCCACCCATGCAGAACCCCACCACGCCGATCCCCTCGCCGGTGGTGGCCTCGTGATCGGCCAGGTAGTCGACGGCACCGCTCATGTCGCGGCCGGCTCTGTCCGGCGGCATCGAGGACATGAGTTCACCCGCTCTGTCCATCTCGGTGTGGCCGGCGAGTTCGCCGTGGTACAGGTCGGGGGCGAGCGCGACGAAGCCGGCCTCGGCGAGCCGATCGGCCATCTCCTTGATGCCCGAATCCAGACCCCACCACTCCTGCACGACGATCACTCCGGGACCGCTTCCACTCTCGGGTACCGCCAGATAGCCCGACGCGTTCGAACCGTTGCTCGGAAACTCGACGATGTCTGCCATGACACAAGGCTAGATCCTGCCGGTGACCTGCCATACGATCGCAACATGACTCAGCTCGACGACCGTCCCTCCGCGCTGCTCGGTGACGCTTACGCCAACGACCGGTCCCGCGTCTTCCATTCCTGGTCGGCGCAGGGCGCGCTCGATCCGACGGTCATCGCCGGTGCGCTCGGGTCGAAGTTCTGGGACGACCACGGAACGACGTGGATCGACTTCACGAGCATGCTCGTCAACATGAACCTCGGGCACCAGCACCCGAAGATGATCCAGGCGATCAAGGATCAGGCGGAGACCCTCTGCATGGTGGCCCCGCCGTTCGCGAACGACCAGCGCAGCGAGGCCGCACGGCTGATCGTCGACAAGGCGAATCGTGACGGGGCGGGCGGGCATTTCGAGAAGGTGTTCTTCACGAATGCGGGTGCCGAGGCGGTCGAGAACGCCGTCCGCCTCGCAAAGGGGTACACGGGTCGGATGAAGGTGCTGTCGGCCTACCGCAGCTACCACGGCGGCACGGCGCTCACGGTCGGACTGACCGGCGAGCCCAGGCGGCTGGAGAACGAACCCTCCGTGCCGGGACTCGTCAAGTTCTGGGGTCCCTACCCCTACCGTTCGGCGTTCTATTCCGAGTCGCCCGAACAGGAGACCGAGCGAGCGTTGGCGCACCTCCGCGAGACGGTCCTCGCCGAGGGGCCGAACAAGGTGGCGGCGATCCTCCTCGAGTCGGTCGTCGGCACCAACGGCATCCTCGTCCCACCGCCCGGCTACCTCGAGGGACTGCGGGCGCTGTGTGACGAGTTCGGCATCATCTGGATCGCGGACGAGGTGATGGCCGGCTTCGGTCGCACCGGGCAGTGGTTCGCCTGGCAGAACTGGGATGCCCAACCAGACCTCATCGCCTTCGCGAAGGGCGTGAACTCGGGCTACATCCCACTCGGCGGTGTCGTCATCTCCAGTGCGATCGCCCACGCCTACGACGAGCGGGTCTTCCCCGGCGGCCTCACCTATTCCGGGCATCCTCTGGCGTGCGCGTCGGCCGTCGCGAGCATCGGCATCTTCGAGGAGGAGGGCGTCCTCGAGCAGGCACGCCATCTCGGCGACGACATCATCGGCCCCGCTCTGCGGGACATCGCCGACCGTCACCCGAGTGTCGGCGAGGTCAGGGGTCTCGGCGTGTTCTGGGCCGTCGAACTCGTCACCGATCAGGCCACCCGCGAGCCCGCACCGCCCTCCACCGTGGCCGCGGTGGTCGCCGAGTGCAAGGCGCACGGGATGTGGCCGCTCTCAGCAGCGAACCGCATCCACGTCGTCCCCCCGTGCAACAGCCCCGACGAGCTGGTCCGCGACGGCCTCGCCATCCTCGACGCCGCGCTCAGCGTCGCCGACGCCGCCACCTGAACCGACCGTTCTCGTGAACAAGGTGCGCACCTGGTGCGCACCTTGTTCACGAGTTGGACGACTCAGAGCGGAGTGAGTTCGCGGTCGGTGACGCCGGGCTCGAGGACCACGTCGGCGGAGCGCTTGGAGTACGCCACTGCGCCGATCAGCACCACGAGCGACACCCCGGCAATCGCCAGACCGGCCGGCTTCGGGCTCGACACGATCGGGTTCTCCTCGTCGATGTTCGACAGGGCGATGATGGCCGGGAGGATCAGCAGCGACACCAGGTTCATCACCTTGATCAGCGGGTTGAGCGCCGGACCTGCGGTGTCCTTGAACGGGTCACCCACGGTGTCGCCGATGACGGCCGCCTTGTGCGACTCGGAACCCTTGCCGCCCTCGTGGCCGTCCTCGATGTACTTCTTCGCGTTGTCCCACGCACCACCGGCATTCGACAGGTAGTTGGCCATCAACTGGCCGGTGAGGATGACGGCCGCGAGGAACGCACCGAGCGCTGTGTAGCCGATTCCGAACCCGATGATCACCGGCGTGAGCACGGCCAACAATGCGGGCGTTGCGAGCTCACGCAGCGATGCCTTGGTGCAGATGTCGATGACCGGGCCGTAGTCCGGCTCCCGCTCGCCCGACATGATCTTGCCGTCGGCGAACTGGTTGCGCACTTCCTGGACGACCACGCCGGCGGTACGCGAGACCGCCCGGATGGCGAGCGCCGAGAACAGGAAGCTCACCGAGCCACCGATCAGCAGGCCGATGAAGACCTTCGGATCGGCGACGTTGATCGGGATGGAGTCGAACACACCGCGAGCAGTCTGGTTCAACGTGTCGATCGCTTCCCGGGGGAGCGTCTCGTTGGCTGCGGTCTCGATGTAGCTGGCGAAGATGGCGACTGCAGCGATGACCGCCGAACCGATGGCGAAGCCCTTCGTGACCGCCTTGGTCGTGTTGCCCACGGCGTCGAGGCTCACCATGATCTTCTCGGCCTCGCCCTCGAACTCGCCGGACATCTCGGCGATGCCTGCCGCGTTGTCGGCGACCGGACCGAACGTGTCCTCCGACACGATCACGCCGGTCGTGGCGAGCATGCCCATGCCGGTGAGGGCGACGAGGTAGAAGGAGAACTGCAGGTTTCCGTCGCCGAGCGCGAGGGCCGTACCGATGGCGATGGCGATCGCGATGATGGCGTAGACCGACGACTCCATGCCCGACGCCGTGCCCGACAACACGGTGGTGGCCGGCCCGGTTCTGGTTGCTGCGGCGATCTCCTGCACCGGCCCGTACTCGGTGCCGGTGAAGTACTCCGTGAGGCGGCTCACCACCTGCGCGAGCACCAGACCGATGACGACGGCGCCGAAGCACTTCCAGCCTTCGTTGGCGTTGTCGTTGCCGACGTAGAGGAGCGCCACGAGTGCGGTACCGATGACGGTGATGATGCCGGCGGTGAGGAACCCCCGGTTGATGGGCTTCAGGGCGTTCGTCTCGCCCTCCTTGGCCCGCACGGCGTAGACGCCGGCGATGGACGCGACCACGCCGACTGCACGAGCAGCGACCGGGAAGACCAGGCCGAGTGCCGGGTTGGCGCCGATGGCGGCGAATGCCGGCACGCCGAGGATGATCGAGGCGACCAGGGTGACCTCGTACGACTCGAAGAGGTCGGCGGCCATGCCGGCGCAGTCGCCCACGTTGTCGCCCACGTTGTCGGCGATCGTGGCCGGGTTGCGGGGGTCGTCCTCGGGAATGCCCGCTTCGACCTTGCCGACGAGGTCGGCGCCGACGTCGGCAGCCTTGGTGAAGATGCCGCCGCCGACTCGCAGGAACAGGGCGATCAGCGAGCCACCGAAGCCGAAGCCGACCAGGATGGCCGAGCTGGTGTTCTGGAACAGCAGGATGATGACCGTGGCGCCGAGCAGGCCGAGGCCCACGGTGAACATGCCGGCGACACCGCCGGTGCGGAACGCGACCTTGAGGGCGGCGGGCAGCGATCCGGACTTCGCTGCGGCGGCGGTACGAACGTTGCCACGGGTGGCGAGGGTCATCCCGATGAAGCCGGTGAGCGCGGAGAGGAATGCGCCGGCGACGAACGCCAGGGTGCGGAACGTGCCGGACTGCGCCCACGTCAGGGCGACATCGCCGTCGGGCTTCAGTACTTCGGTCGAGGTGAGGAAGACGATCGCCGCGACCGGAATCATGATCACCGCGATGGTCTTGAACTGACGTCGCAGGTACGCGGCGGCACCGACCTGGATCGCGAGAGCGATCTCGATCATCTTCGGCGTCCCCTGATCGGCCGCGAGCACGCCACGCATCAGCTGGAATCCGACCGCGATCGCCGTGAGCGCAGCGAGGACCGACAGGATGAGCACGGTCATCTCGCCGCCCCCGAGGACGAACTCCTGATAGCCGCCCTCACTGGCGACGATGCTTGCAATCACGGTGATCTCCCTGCGTCGGTCCACACCGGCGGTTGCCGATGCCCTTCCCACACGGCCGCAGCCGTCACTCACGCGGATCCAGCCCCGCTACGTGAGCGATCGAGAAGCTAGCGCACGGCCCCCGTGGCAACCGCAATCCGGGGACGTGTGACGCCATCGACCGGTGCGGGTCTCGTCGTGTTCGACGAGACCCGCACCGACCGCAACACCGTCGTCGGCTCGGACGAAGGTCAGCCGGCGATCACTCGCCACCC
>CAWHJD010000019.1:0-19841 GCA_963829585.1 Ilumatobacteraceae bacterium
GGATGGCCGAGCTGGTGTTCTGGAACAGCAGGATGATGACCGTGGCTCCGAGCAGGCCGAGGCCCACGGTGAACATGCCGGCGACACCGCCGGTGCGGAACGCGACCTTGAGGGCGGCGGGCAGCGACCCGGACTTCGCTGCGGCGGCGGTACGAACGTTGCCACGGGTGGCGAGGGTCATCCCGATGAAGCCGGTGAGCGCGGAGAGGAATGCGCCGGCGACGAACGCCAGGGTGCGGAACGTGCCGGACTGCGCCCACGTCAGGGCGACATCGCCGTCGGGCTTCAGTACTTCGGTCGAGGTGAGGAAGACGATCGCCGCGACCGGAATCATGATCACCGCGATGGTCTTGAACTGACGTCGCAGGTACGCGGCGGCACCGACCTGGATCGCGAGAGCGATCTCGATCATCTTCGGCGTCCCCTGATCGGCCGCGAGCACGCCACGCATCAGCTGGAATCCGACCGCGATCGCCGTGAGCGCAGCGAGGACCGACAGGATGAGCACGGTCATCTCGCCGCCCCCGAGGACGAACTCCTGATAGCCGCCCTCACTGGCGACGATGCTTGCAATCACGGTGATCTCCCTGCGTCGGTCCACACCGGCGGTTGCCGATGCCCTTCCCACACGGCCGCAGCCGTCACTCACGCGGATCCAGCCCCGCTACGTGAGCGATCGAGAAGCTAGCGCACGGCCCCCGTGGCAACCGCAATCCGGGGACGTGTGACGCCATCGACCGGTGCGGGTCTCGTCGTGTTCGACGAGACCCGCACCGACCGCAACACCGTCGTCGGCTCGGACGAAGGTCAGCCGGCGATCACTCGCCACCCTCGTTCAGCGTGACCTCGATGGGAGCGAAGTCAGGACCGAAGAGGTCGAGGTCCTTGTCGGCGAGCATCGCCCACGCTGCCTCGACGATCTCGTTGGTGAACGCGCCGTCGGTCGGCGGCGCGGTCAACACGGTCGCCCCTTCGAGGTTGGGAGTGTTCTGGCTGATCTCGACCGTGCGATCCCATGCGGCCTGGTTGATGTAACCGATGCCGTCGGGCGACGGCCAGATGAGCTTGTTGACCTCGTTCATCTGCCACAGCTGATGGCTGGCGCCGAGCGTCGAACCGGAGGCGACGACGATGTCACGGCACTCCTCGACGTTGTCGCGGCAGTAGGTCCACCCCTGCATCGAGGCAGCGACGAACCGGGTGGCGGTGTCCTTGTACTCGGCGTCGTCGGCGAGTCGAGCCGCGTCGGCCCAGATGGCATCCTGCAGCATGCCCACGCCGATCTCCTCGTAGCTGATGACGTTGAAGTCCTCAGGTGTGTAGAGCTCGCCCGTGTCCGGATTGACCGCTTCGAGTACCTGCGCGTACTCGTTGTAGGTCATCGCCTCGGCAGCGTCGATCGACCCGTCGAGCAGCGCGACCATGTCGAACTGCTGGCCGACGAGTTCGACGTCGGTGGCCGGGTCGAGCCCCGCCTGACCGATCGCGGCGAACACCTCGTACTCGTTGCCGAACCCCCAGTTGCCGATCTTCTTGCCGGCGAAGTCCTCAGGGGTGGTGATGCCCTTGTCGGCGAAGCTCACCTGGAGCGTGCCGGACCGCTGGTAGATCTGGGCGATGTTCACGATGTCGGCACCTGCCTCGCGGCTGGCGAGTGCCTTGGGCACCCACGCCAGGGCGAAGTCGACGTCGCCGTTGGCGAGCTGCGTCTGCGGCACGATCTCGACGCCGCCTTCCACGATCGTGACGTCGAGGCACATGTCCTCGTAGAAGCCCTTGTCGCGGG
Source organism: Ilumatobacteraceae bacterium (assembly GCA_963829585.1). Lineage (GTDB taxonomy): Bacteria > Actinomycetota > Acidimicrobiia > Acidimicrobiales > Ilumatobacteraceae > Sva-07. The sequence goes on from CAWHJD010000019.1 coordinate 1,787, forward strand.
CGGCGAAGTACCCGGCGAACTGCGCCTGGGTGAACCACTGGAGCTGCAGGCTGACGGGCACGAGCGCATCGCACTCGCCCGTCGCCGCAGTGCCCTCCGTCGCGGCCTCCGTGCCTTCGGTCGCGGCCTCCGTCGACGACGACTCCGTGCCGGAATCGTCGTCGCTGCCGCACGCTGCCAGCAGGGCCACGGCGACGAGACCTGCCGCTGCAAACCTGATCCGTTGCTTGTTCATGTCATTGCTCCCCCGGGGGCGAGGCCCCCTGTGTGTTGTGGTGATGATTTGATGATGGTGTTGTTGGTGATTGACGTGACGCAGGTCGGTGGGACGGTGACGCGAACCGCTCGAGCAGCACCGCCGCCAGATAGAACGCGAGTCCGAGCGTGCAGGCGCCGATCACGTAGGCCCACGAGGCCGCCGTCTTCGAGGTGGCCGCGTTCGACGTGATGCCGTATCCCAAGCCGTTCTGGCTCCCGCCGAAGTACTCCGCCACGAAGGCGGTGATGACGGCGACCGGCGCAGCGATCTTCAGCGCCGTGAACAGGTACGACAGCGCGTTGGGGATCCGGGTCTTTCGCAGGATCTCGGATTTCGACGCGGCGTAGGAATGCATCAACTCCATGTGCGTCGGGCTCACCTGACGAAGGCCCTTGGCCACGTTGACGAGCACGATGAACGACACGACCAGCGTCACCATCAGGCGTCGCGGCACCTCCGTCGTGCTGGAGAACATGTTGTTGAACACCGGGACGAGCACGATGATCGGAATCGCGTTGAGCGCCACGGCGAGCGGGGTCACGAGTTCGTTGAGCACGTTGAACCGCATGAGGACGAAGCTCAGTGCCACACCGCAGATCACGCCGAACACCAGCCCGACCAGCGCGTTCGCGCCGGTCACCATCATCGCGTCCCACACCTTGTCCGCGTTCTCGGTGAGGGCCGACCAGATGGCGGACGGCGACGGGAGCAGGAACGGCTGGATGTCGAAGATCCGCACGATCGACTCCCACGTCACGACGAACAGGACGCCGACGATCAGCGGTGGCACCATGACCCGCCACACCGATCGCAGCGCGCTCATCGGTCCTCGATCCCCCGTACCGTCGGCGTCCCGGCGGACGGCTGGCCGTCCGCTCCCCGCAGCGCCTCGCGCACCTCGGTGATCTTCTTGAAGAAGGCATCGTCCTCGCGGGTGTCCTCGTCACGCGTCGCGCCGAGGTCGACGTCGATCACGTCCGTGATCCGACCGGGCCGCGCCGACATCACCACGACGCGGTTGGCGAGATAGACGGCCTCGGGAATCGAGTGGGTGACGAACACGACCGTGGTGTCGGCCGCCGCGCAGATGCGCAGCAGTTCGGCCTGCATGTGCTCGCGTGTCATCTCGTCGAGCGCGCCGAACGGTTCGTCCATCAGCAGCAGCGGCGGGTGCGCTGCGAGCGCACGGGCGATGGCGACTCGCTGCTGCATGCCGCCCGACAGCTGCCAGGGCAGGTGGTCGCCGAAGTCGGCGAGCTGCACGAGTTGGAGCATCTCCTCGGCACGTTCCCGACGCCGGCTCTTGCCCCACCCCTTCAGTTCCAGGGGGAGCTCGATGTTCTTGCGCACGGTCCGCCACTCGAACAGACCCGACTGCTGGAATGCCATGCCGTAGTCCTGGTCGAGGCGCGACTGCCGCGCGGACTTGCCGTTCACGAGCACGGTGCCCGATGTCGGTTCGATCAGGTTCGCGATGAGCCTCAGCAGGGTCGACTTGCCGCAACCGGACGGTCCGATCAGCGCGACGAAGTCACGTGGTGCGACGACGAGATCGATGTCGAGGAGTGCATCGACCTGGTTCGAGCGTCCCTGGTTGAACACCATCGACGTCCGCTCGACCACGACCGCCGCGGACGCGGACGGGTTGATCGTCGGGTTGATCGACGGGTTGACGGTGCTCATCCGATCGCCTCCGGGGGGCGGTTGCGCATCATCACGGCTTCGATGATCACGACGAATCCGAACATCACGAGGCCGAGCACGGCGGCGCCGAACACGGCGGTGTACACCTGAGCGGGGTCACTCGTGGCCTTCTGGCCGTACGTCAGCGCCGCGAACCCGACGCCGCGCACGCCGGTCGAGATCTCCGACACGATCACACCGATGACCGCGGCGGTGGCGCCCAGCTTGAACCCCGGCGCCATGGTCGGGAGCGCGGCGGGGAAACGGAGCTTCACCAGCGTCGTCGTCCAACTCGCCGCGTAGCTGTCCATCAACTCGAGCGATGCCGGGGGTGGGGTGCTGAGGCCCTTCAACGTCGCCACGGTGATCGGGAAGAACGCGAGGAACGCACCGAGCGCGGCCACCCACATCCACTTCGGGAGGTCCCAGTTCCCGCCGAGCGCGGCCACCTGGGGTGCGAGCGCGATGAGCGGCACCGTCTGCGACGCGATGACGTACGGGAGCAGACCGCGCTCGACGACCTTGAACCGAGCCATCACGATCGCCAGCGCGATGCCGAAGACCGCACCGAGCAGCAGCCCGACGAGGGCCATGCGGAACGTGTACCAGCTGTACCCCAGGATCGCCAGCCAGATCGGCGTGTCCTTCCCGCGCACCTCGGGATCGAACAGCCGGCTCCCCATCTCCCACGTGTGGGGCATCGCCTGATCACTCGCCCGGGGGATCACACGCCAACCGGACACCTCGGCGCCACCCTCGGGTCCGACGAGCTTGTAGAGCTCCCAGACTGCCGCGACGAAGGCCAGCGCCAGGACGAAGAGCGCGGCTCGGCGCACGCCGCGCCGGATCATGGAAGTGCCGTCACGACCGGGCAAGCGCCTGGTCCCGGAGTGCTGGGATCACGTGCTCGCCGTACTGCTGGAGCGTGTGGTCCTTGCCGTCGTGCTGGAGGTAGATCGCGAACTGGTCCACCCCGAGGTCGCGGAGCGCGTGGAGCCGTTCGAGCTGCGCCTCGACCGGCCCGAGGATGCAGAACCGGTCGACGATCTCGTCGGGGACGAACGCGGTGTGGACGTTCCCGGCCTGCCCGTGCTGGTTGTAGTCGTACGCCTCGCGTCCCTTGATGTACTCGGTCAGCGCCGCGGGTACGGCGGAGGACTCTCCGTAACGTTCGACGATGTCGGCGACATGGTTGCCGACCATGCCTCCGAACCATCGGCACTGGTCGCGCATGTAGGCCAGGTCTTCCGTCGGCCCGACGTATGCCGGCGCTGCGACACACACGGAGATGTCGTCGGGATTGCGGCCGGCGTCACTGGCCGCGCTGCGCACTGCGTCGATCGTCCACTCGGCCACCGCGAGGTCGGCGAGCTGCAGGATGAACCCGTCGCAGGTCTCCCCGATCAACTGCAATGCCTTGGGCCCGTAGCCGGCGCCGTACACGTCGAGCCGACTCCTGGCCGCCCACGGCAGCGTGATGGTGGAACCCTTGTACTCCACGCTGCGACCGTTCGCGAGTTCTCGGATCACGCGGATCGACTCGCGCATCGTGGCGAGTGTGGTCGGCTTGCCGTTGGTCACCCGGACCGCCGAATCACCGCGGCCGATCCCGCACACGGTGCGGTTGCCGTACATCTCGTTGAGCGTGGCGTACGTCGACGCAGTGACGGTCCAGTCACGCGTCGCCGGGTTCGTCACCATCGGCCCGACGATCACGTTGCGGGTCTCGTCGAGGATCTTGGAGTAGATGACGTACGGCTCCTCCCACAGGATGTGGGAGTCGAACGTCCAGACGTGGCTGAACCCGTAGGTCTCCGCACGCTTGGCCAGATCGATGACGCGGGCGGCGGGCGGGGTCGTCTGGAGAACCACCCCGATGTCCATCAGCGCGTCTCCGGGAATCCCAGGTCGATGGTGCTCGTCGCCGGATCCGGCCAGCGGCTGGTGACCACCTTGGCCTGGGTGTAGAAGTTGATGCCCTCCGGGCCGTACATGTGGGTGTCGCCGAAGAGGCTCGACTTCCAGCCGCCGAAGCTGTAGTAGCTGACCGGCACCGGCACCGGCACGTTGATGCCGACCATGCCGACCTGCACGTCGAACTGGAACTGACGGGCAGCGCCGCCGTCACGGGTGAAGATGGCGGTGCCGTTGGCGTACGGGTTGGCGTTGATCGTGTCGAGGCCCTCCTGATAGCCCTTCACCCGGACGACGCTCAACACCGGGCCGAAGATCTCGTCGCGGTAGCACGACATGTCGGTCGTGACGTGGTCGAGCAGTGTCGGGTTCAGGAAGAACCCGTCGGCCGGGACGCCCGCCCGCCCGTCGACGACGAGCGTCGCGCCTTCCTCCGGGGCGTTGTTCACGTAGCCCCTGACCCGGTCGCGGTGCTCGGCGGTGATCAGCGGGCCCATCTCGTTGCCCGCCTCGTTGCCCGGGCCGACCCTCACGCCGGGGATGCGCTCGGCGATCTTCGCGACGAGTTCGTCGGCGATCGACTCCGACGCGAGCACCACGCTGATCGCCATGCACCGCTCGCCGGCCGAGCCGTAGCCGGCGCCGATCGCCGCGTCGGCCGCCATGTCGACATCGGCATCGCTGAGCACGAGCATGTGGTTCTTCGCTCCACCCAGCGCCTGGACACGCTTGCCGTTCGCCGTTCCGGTCTCGTAGATGTACTTCGCGATCGGGGTCGATCCGACGAAGCTGATCGCGGCGATGTCGTCGTGCTCCAAGATGCGGTCGACGGCGACCTTGTCGCCCTGCACGATGTTGAAGCAACCCGACGGGAGACCGGCCTGTGCCAGCAGCTCCGCCATCAGCAGCGACACCGACGGGTCCTTCTCACTCGGCTTGAGCACGAACGTGTTGCCGCACGCCAGTGCGTTCGCGAACATCCACATCGGGACCATGGCCGGGAAGTTGAACGGGGTGATCCCGGCGACGACACCGAGCGGTTGGCGGATCGAGTACACGTCGATGCCCGACGCGGCCTGCTCGGAGTAGTCGCCCTTGATGAGCTGTGGGATGCCGCAGGCGAACTCGATGTTCTCGAGGCCACGGGCCACCTCGCCGAGCGAGTCGGTGAGCACCTTGCCGTGCTCGGCCGTGAGCAGCGCGGCGATCTCCTTGCGGTTGGCGTCGACGAGCTCGCGCAGCCGGAACATGATCTCGGCGCGCTTGGACAGCGACGTCGCACGCCACTCCGGGAAAGCCGCCTTTGCCGCGGCGACCGCGGCGTCGACCTCGTCGACCGATGCGAGGTCGACGGCGCCCGTCTGCCTCCCCGTCGCCGGGTCGAACACCGGCGCGGTGCGTCCCGAGGTCGACGCGACGACCCGTCCGTCGATCCAATGCGAGATCCTGTTCATGAGTGAGTCCTTGACGTTTGTGGATATGGAGCCCAGCCGACCGACCTGACCGCCGGGGAAGCGGTCGGACGGAGGCCGAGGAGAACCGAAGGGCCGACGAGGTCGACCACCCGGATCAGTGGAGATACTTGGAGAGGCCGCGCTTCACGAACTTGCCGTGGCCCTTGGTGCCGACGTAGGTGTCGTTCTCGATCACGACGGTCCCGCGGCTGATCACGGTGTCGACCTTGCCGTCGATCTCGAAGCCCTCGTAGGCCGAGTGATCCATGTTCATGTGATGCTTGTCGTTGATGCCGATCTTCGTCGTGCGATTCGGATCCCACACCAGGATGTCGGCGTCGGCGCCCGGCTCGATGACACCCTTGTGCTCCAGGCCGAACATGCGCGCCGGCGTGGTGCAGCACGTCTCGACCCAGCGTTCGAGGCTGATCTCGCCGAGGACGACACCCTGGTAGATGAGCTCCATGCGATGCTCGACGCCTCCGATCCCGTTCGGGATCTTGGAGAAGTTGCTGCCCTTCGCAGGATCTCCGAGCTCCTTCTGGTCCTTGAAGCAGAACGGGCAGTGGTCGGTCGACACCACCGCCAGTTCGTTCATCCGCAGACCCTTCCAGAGGTCGGCCTGGTGATGCTCGTGCTTGGTCCGCAACGGAGTCGAGCACACCCACTTGGCGCCTTCGAAGCCTGGCTGCGCGAGCTGGTCCTCGAGGGTGAGGTACAGGTACTGGGGGCACGTCTCGGCGAACACGTTGAGCCCTGCATGCTGCGCGGCGGCGACCTCCTCCAGCGCCTCGGACGCGGACATGTGCACGATGTAGAGCGGCACGTTGCCGGCAACCTTGGCGAGCTGGATCGCCCGGTGGGTGGCCTCGGACTCCAGCTCGGCCGGGCGGGTGAGCGAGTGGAACTTCGGATCGACGTCGCCGCGGGCGATCGACTGGGCGACGAGCACGTCGATGGCGATGCCGTTCTCGGCGTGCATCATGATCATCGCGCCCGACTCCGAGGCGTTCTGCATGGCCCGCAGGATCTGGCCGTCGTCGGAGTACAGCACGCCGGGGTAGGCCATGAACAGCTTGAAGCTCGTGATGCCTTCGTTGTCGACGAGGTACGTCATCGCCTTCAGCGACTCGTCGTCGACGCCACCGATGATCTGGTGGAAGCCGTAGTCGATGGCGCAGTTGCCGGCCGCCTTCTCGTGCCAGACGGCGAGTTGGTCGTGGACACTGAAGCCGGTGTTCTGCACGGCGAAGTCGACGATCGTCGTCACGCCGCCCCAGGCCGCTGCGGTCGTCCCCGTCTCGAACGTGTCGGATGCCTCGGTCCCGCCGAACGGCAACTCCATGTGGGTGTGCACGTCGACACCGCCGGGCACGACGTACTTCCCCGTGGCGTCGATCGTGCGATCGGCACTGATCCCGATCGCCGCTGCCTGGCCGGGTGCGAGGATCGCAACGATCTTCTCGCCGTCGACGAGCACGTCGGCATCGCGCCGACCGACGGCCGAGATGACCGTTCCGCCGGAGATCAACAGGGTCGCCATGTCAGCCCTCCACCAGTTCGCCGTAGGCATCGGGGCGACGGTCGCGGTAGAACGCCCAGCCGTCACGCACTTCTCTGATCCGGTCGAGGTCGAGCTCGCGGATGATCAGCTCGGGCTTGTACGGATCACCCTTGTCTCCCACGTACTGGCCGCGGGGATCGACGAAGTAACTCTGGCCGTAGAAGTCGTTCTCACCGAGCGGCTCGATCCCGACCCGGTTGATCGCACCGACGTAGTACATGTTCGCCACCGCTGCTGCCGGCTGCTCGATCGACCACAGGTACTCGGAGAGTCCCCGGTGCGTTGCGGACGGATTGAACACGATCTCGGCGCCGTTCAGGCCGAGCGCACGCCACCCTTCGGGGAAGTGCCGGTCGTAGCAGATGTAGACACCGACCTTGCCCACGGCCGTGTCGAAGACCGGGTACCCGCCGTTGCCCGGCCGGAAGTAGAACTTCTCCCAGAAGCCCTTCACCTGCGGGATGTGTTGCTTGCGGTACTTGCCGAGGTAGGTGCCGTCGGCATCGATCACCGCCGCAGTGTTGTAGTAGACGCCCGGCTGTTCGATCTCGTACATCGGCAGGACCATCACCATGTTCAGTTCCTTGGCGAGCGCCTGGAACCGCTTGGTGGTCGGGCCGTCGGGGATGTACTCGGTGTAGTCGTAGTACTCCGGTTCCTGGACCTGGCAGAAGTACGGACCGTAGAAGAGTTCCTGGAAGCACATGACCTGCGCTCCCTGGGCGGCGGCCTCCCTGGCGGCCTCCTCGTGCTTGACGATCATCGACTCCTTGTCGCCGGTCCAGTCGGTCTGCAGCAGCGCTGCGGTGATGATGTTCGCCATGTTCCCCTCACTCGGTCGACGCCCGGCATCAATGTCAGGTGCCGATCGACACTAGTCACCTTCCGGGACGTGGACAACGGGAACAGCGCGCTCCTACAGTGAGTTCACGTAGCGGCAACAGTCCGCCCGACAGAGAGAGTTCCCGAGATGCCGACGTTGCGTTCCGCCTGGCACTGGGTGTTCGGCAAGCATCTCCCGAAACCCCCCGATCCCGACCGGACCGTCGAGGCCGGCTGGATCCCGCAGTGGATGGCCCCGATGATCGTCGACGAGCTCAACGCCCAGGGGATCCCTGCGGTGACGTCGGACGACTACAACCTCAATCCGCTGATGACCAGCCGTGAACCCATGGCCAGGGTCTTCGTCACCGAGGACCGCAAGATCGAGGCCCGCGAGGTGATCACCGACATCCTCGGCCATCCCCCCGCCACCCGCCGGATCTGACCGGCGGTTTGCGCCGAATCCGACCGGTTTGCGTGACAGTTCCGTTGGCCCACTACGACGGAACTGTCACGCAAACGGGGTTTTCCGCTGACGCCGACGGGAGACCCACGGGTGGGCATGAAGCTCGACATCGCACTCACCGACCTCGCCGCCGATCAGGACGGCCTCGTGACCACCGCCCAGCTGCGTGACGTCGGCATCTCGACGTGGCAGCAGAACCGGATGGTCGTCGACGGAGTGATTCGTCGGATCGCCCCTCGCGTGTACGCCGTGCAGGGCTCGCCCGACACTCATCGACGTCGTCTGCGCGCCGGGTTGCTGTGCCTCGGCGACCGGAGTTGGGTGAGCTTCGAAGCAGCTGCCGCGCTCCATGGACTCGACCGGTCGGATCCTCACGCCGTCGAGTTCACCATCGATCGAGGTCGACGGCCTGCGATCGTGCCGTTCGTCGTCCACACCACCACCCGGCTGCGACCGATCGACCAGGTGGTGGTGGAGGGATTCCGGACGATGTCGGCGACCCGCACGATCTTCGATCTCGCCCTCGCCCGAGCGCATCCACGACGGATCGAAGCGGCGATCGACAGTGCGGTGCGGCTCCACCTGTCGTCGCCGGAAGTGATCCTGCACCGGCTGGAAGATCTGCGCGGGTCGGGTCGCTGGGGGTGTCTACGCGTCGAGGAGATGCTGACCGACGCAGGCGGCCACACGATGCTCGAGAGGCGGTTCCTCGAACTCGTCCGTGAAGCCGGGTTTCCGCGCCCTCGCACGCAAGTGGTGTTCCGGGCCGAGGATCGTCGGCACGTCGCTCGTGTGGACTTCCTCTTCGACGGGCTCGGCGTCGTCGTGGAGGTGTCGGGCCAGAAAGGACACGCGGCGCCGAGCGACCGGCTCCGCGACGCACAGCGACGAAATGAACTGCAGGACCTCGGCTACCGGGTGTACGAGTACACCTACGACGAGGTGGTCAAGCACTCGTCCTTCGTCCGCAACACCCTCCGTCTCCGACTTCGTCCGCCGACCCATCCCCCGACAGCCGCCTGAACCGACGTTTGAGTTGCACTCCGGTTGGGGCGGGCCAACCGAACCGTCACGCAAACCGAATGGGAAGCGGGTTGGGGCGGGGTCAGATGGGGCTGTGGCGGAGGAGCTCGTGGGCCATGGGGCACTCGGCGACGATGGCGGGCGGGCCCATCGGAACCTTGCCGTGCGGGCCGACGACGTGGGTGAACATCGACGTGGGGAGTACCTCGACCTCGAGATCCCACGGGTCACGGTCGTTGCCCATCGACGCCACCTTGGCCACCATCGCGTCGATGTAGCCCGACGGCAGGCGGCGGCCGACACCCGCGACCAGCCACACCGGCGTGCCCCACGCAAGCCCCGCGGCAGCGATGGTCGACGACCCGGCCGGCACGACCGCCCGGGCGGAATCGACCGCCATCGCCTCGATCAGCACCACGTCGGCGTGATGACACACCACCCCGGCAACACCTGCGTCGATCGGCTCGACATCGACGTCGTAGCGCTCCATGCGCCGCACGAACGACGTCGCCCTGTGTCCGGCATCGAGCGCCAACACACGAATGTCGCCGCGACGGACGAGTCCTGCGCCGATCACGTCCGGATCACCGATGGTGACCACCACCGCGTCGTCGGGAATCACTGCCGCGAGCTCCGCCCCGGTCGGGTCACTCCGGATCTCGTCGGCCAACTCCCACACTGCCTCGAACGGCTCCGCCGAGGTCGACACATTCGCACACAGCCACCACAGCGCGCCGGTGAACGGGTGCCGTTCGACGATGCGCCGGCACGACACCACCAGCCCCGACGGATCGAAGCGCAACGATCCGAGCGCGTGTGCCGTCTCCTCGACGAGCGACGTCGGATCTGCCCCCTGGGCCCGAGCGACGTAACGGAGATGCTCGATCGGATGCACGTCCGCGACCGTAGCCGCCACTGCCGGCGACGTCTCGCGGTGACGACGGATACCCCGATCAACCATGCCAGTCGCTACGATCGAACCCCGTGGCCGACACGACTTCCGACACCACACGCACCGTCCCGTCGAAGGTCGGCCAGAAGCTCCCGACCGACCTCGTCCTCACGCCGCTCGCCGACGACGGGCTCGGTCAGAGCCGCCCGGTCATGGAGTGGCTGACGACCTTCCATCTCGCGTCGGTCGTCCTCGATCCGTACACCAACGAAAGTTCTTGGATCCTGCGTGCGGCCACCCGGGTGCTCGAGCAGTTCCGCGGCTCCGACGCCCGGATCAACCTGATCGTCACGGCGGGCCCGATCGAGGCACGCACGTTCCTCGGCCCCCTCGCCGAACGGTTCCTCGTGTTCTGCGACCCGGACCGCGCCGCCGTCAAGGCCATGGGCCTCGACGAACTCCCGGCCTTCGTCTTCACGCGGGTCGACGGGGTCGTCGCCGCGGTCGCCGAGGGATGGAACCCACACGAGTGGGAGGCGGTCGCCGACGCCATCGCCGCAGTCACGTGGTGGACCTCGCTCCCGGTGCCCGGCCCCGGTGATCCGGGACCGTTCCGCGGTTCGCCCTCGCTCGGCTGACCCCGTGCCGAGTCGGCCGCGCGACCTGCCGGATCTCCCCGTCGTCGACGCACTGGACGACCTTCGCACCGCACTCGCCGACCATCGCCGAGCGGTGCTCGTCGCTCCACCCGGTGCCGGCAAGACCACCGTCGTCCCGCTCGCGATCCTCGACGAAGCATGGCTCGGCGAGCAGCGCATCGTCATGCTGGAACCTCGTCGCCTCGCAACACGCGCCGCCGCGCGACGCATGGCGTCGACGACCCGGACGGCGGTCGGCGACCTCGTCGGCTACCAGACCCGCGACGAACGCCACATCGGGTCGGGCACCCGGATCGAGGTCGTCACCGAGGGAGTCCTCACCCGTCGGTTGCAGAACGACCCGGAACTCCCCGGAGTGGGGATCGTCATCTTCGACGAGGTACACGAACGCAACCTCACCACCGACCTCGGTCTCGCTCTCGCTCTCGACGTGGCATCGACGATCCGCCCCGACCTGCGGATCCTGGCGATGTCGGCCACCCCCGACGTCGATGGGCTGACTCGGTTGCTCGGGGCGCCGGTCATCGAGAGCGTGGGCCGGATGTTCGACGTCGAGATGCACTGGATCCCGCGTGCCGCGACCGGTGGTGGCCGGGGTCGCACCTCGCCGCGCGGCCCCGGCCGACCCGATCGGATCGAACCAGCCGTCGTCGCGGCCGTGTCCCGGGCGCTGCGGGAGCAGACCGGCGACGTCCTCGTCTTCCTGCCCGGAATCGGCGAGATCCGTCGCACCGAGTCGCAGCTCAACGACATCGTCGGGCCCGACACCGACGTGTATCCCCTTGCCGGCGCGCTGACGACCACCGAGCAGGATCTCGCACTCGCGCCGTCACCACCGGGACGTCGGCGCGTGGTGCTGTCCACCGACATCGCCGAGACCTCGTTGACGGTCGACGGCGTACGCGTGGTCGTCGACAGCGGCCTCGCGAGAGAGCCCCGCTTCGACGCACGCACCGGGCTGACCCGGCTCACCACGGTGTCGACGAGTCGTGCCTCGGCCGAGCAACGAGCCGGTCGTGCCGGTCGCACCGAGCCCGGCGCGGCCTATCGGTTGTGGAGCAAGATCGAGCACGGCACGCGCACTCGTCACCGATCCCCCGAGATCACGCAGGCGGACCTCGCCGGGTTCGCACTGGAGCTGGCGGCGTGGGGCGGTGGCGAGGAACTTCGATTCATCGACGAGCCCCCACCCGGCGCGCTCGCGCACGCACGCGAACTCCTGCGTGACCTGTACGCCATCGACGCCGACGACGGCTCGATCACCCCTCTCGGCCGCACGATGCTCGGCTTGCCGGTCCATCCGCGTCTGGCACGAATGGTCGCTGTCGACCGATCGTCGCTCGCGTGCGTCGTCGCCACGCTCGTCGAGGAGCGCGACATCTTCCGTGGCCGCCCCGACGAACTCCCGTCCGATCTCGCACTGCGAGTGGCCGTGTTGTCCGGGCGGGATCGCCACGATGCAGCCGATCGGGGCGCCGTGCACCGGCTCCGCGAACGCGCCGCCGACCTCGCCCGACGGGCCCGCATCGAGTTCGATCTCGACCGCATCGATCCCGATCGAACCGGCGCTGTCCTGCTGCTCGGATACCCGGATCGACTCGCCGGCCAACGACGTACGGGGCAGTTCCAGCTCCGTTCGGGGTCTGGTGCATGGCTCCCGGAGGACGACCCGCTGGCCGACGAACTCTTCGTCGTCGCAGCCGATCTCGATGGCCGACGCGACCGGGCCCGCATCAGGCTGGCGGCCGCCGTCGACGCCGACGAGGTGATCGCCGCGTTCGGGCCGGACGTCACGGAGCGTCGCACCGTGGAGTGGGACGCCGACCGCGACGACCTCGTGGAATCGGTGGAGCGGCGGCTGGGAGCGATCCAGCTCGGTCGCCGAACGGGCCGCCCGGAGCCCGGCGAGCAGACCACTGCGGCGCTCCTGGCACGGGTGCGAACGACCGAGTTGCGGGTGCTTCGGTGGACCGACGTCGCCCGGAGCCTGCAGCAACGCGTCACGTTCCTCCACCGGTCGCTCGGCGACCCCTGGCCCGACTGGTCGACCAGCGCACTCGTGAGCACGCTCGACGAGTGGCTCGCGCCGTACCTCCCCGGTGCGACCGGACGCGTCGATCTCGATCGACTCGACCTCGTCATGGTCCTGCGCAGCCAGCTGCCGTGGTCGGTGGGCAGCCAACTCGACGACCTCGCCCCCGGCGAACTCGAACTGCCGAGCGGTCGGTCGGTGCCGATCGACTACAGCGGTGAACAGCCCGATGCGTTCGTGCGGGTGCAGGACCTCTTCGGCGTGAACGAGCATCCCACCGCTGGCGGCGTACCCATCCGGTTGCACCTGCTGTCACCGGCCGATCGACCCATCCAGGTCACCGCCGACCTCCCCGGGTTCTGGAGCGGTTCGTGGACGGACGTTCGCAAGGACATGGCGGGGCGGTATCCGAAACACCAGTGGCCGACGGATCCGTCGACCGCCGCCCCCAGACGAATGAAGGACCGTTGATGTTCGGTCTCTCGGTCGGCATGGCCCTGGCGTGCGTGTTCGCCGTGTACGTCGGAGCCACGGTGCAGGCGTCGATCGGCATCGGGGTCGGGATGATCGCCTCCCCCGTCCTCGCCTTCGCCGACCCCGCCTTCATCCCGGTGGCGATCGTGCTGTGCGTGCTGCCGCTCACGTTCACGGTGGCGTGGATCGACCGGGCCCACATCGAGCACCGTCAGGTGGGATTCGCGCTCCTCGGTCGTGTTCCCGGGGTGATCGTCGGTGCGCTGGTGGTCGCCGCACTGTCGGATCAGGTGCTCGCCATCATGGTCGCCGGTTCGGTGCTCTTCGCCGTCGCTGCCTCGTTGACCAGCATCAGGTTCCGCCCCACGGATCGTTCGCTCATGGTCGCGGGCCTCGCATCGGGATTCGCCGGGACGACGACCGGCGTGGGCGGCCCTCCCATGGCCCTCACCTACCAGAACAGTGACCCGGCAACGATGCGCTCGACGATCTCGGCGTTCTTCTCGATCGGTGCCGTCCTCTCGGTCGGCGCACTGGCGCTCGCCGGCGAGATCGGGGTTCGCCAGTGGCAGCTCACCGCGCTGCTGCTGCCCGGCATCGCCCTCGGCGTGATCACCGCCAGGCTGATCAAGGACCATCTGGATCCCTCGGTGATCCGCCCCGCCGTGCTCGCCATCTGCACGGTCGCGGCGACCGCCCTCCTCATCGAGACGTTCTGAGCGCCCCTCCCGGCCGATCTCGTGAACAACTGCACGGTGGGAGCGTGCAGTTGTTCACGAGATCGGCGGCGGACTGGGGCTACGACGGACGTTGTCACTAGCTTGCCGGCGTGCGCTCACGTCTCGTCGTCCTCGCCCTGGCCATGTCTCTCGCTGTCGCTGCGTGCTCGAGTGACGGCGACGACGCAACGATCGAATCGGCCGCAACGACCGACTCGACGCCTCAGACCACCGAGGCACCGGTCGACTCGTCGCCGCCGACGTCCGACGCCACGATCGACACCACCGCTACCACTGCCCCGTTGGAGCCGTTCGAGGTGCTGCCGCCAGGCCCCTACGACGTGGGGATCAAGACGATCACCATCAACACCGACAGCGAGCGCCCGCTGGCGGTCGACGTGTGGTTCCCGCTCGACGACGCCGCAGCCGCTCCAGCTCACGAGTACACCTTGATCCCGGGCCTGTCCGACATCTCCGACCTCGCGGTCGACGCCGAGCCGACGTCGATGTCGACCGACGGCCCGTTCCCGCTGGTGATCTACTCCCACGGCAGCGGCGGTCTTCGGTACATCGCCTCCGATTACACCGAGGCGATCGCCAGCTACGGCTACATCGTTGCGTCCGCTGATCACACCGGCAACACGGCCCTCGACGACCTGCTCTGCAGCAGGACCGCGGGTCCGGTGACTGCCCTGAACCGCGTGAACGACATCCAGGCGATGATCAATGCGATGCTCGACCCCCAGAGCACCGAAACCGTCGGATTCGTCGCCAACGTCGACCCGGAGAGCATCGCCGTCACCGGTCACTCGGTGGGAGGCTTCACGACGTTCGCCGCGGTCACCGGCTACGAGAACGACCTCGGATCGGTGCCCGCCGACGATCGCATCGACGCGATCATTCCGCTCGCGCCGGCCATCGGCGGCGACCGACCACCGATCGATCAGAGCACCACCACGACAACGGATCCCGATCGTGTCGACCGGTGTGCGAACGCACAGGATCCGGCCACGCCGCCATTGAGCCCCGAGGAGATCGAGGCCGCCCGGAACCGCAAGTCGATCACCGACGAGCAGCTGGCCTCGATCACCGTGCCCGCGATGATCATCGTGGGGACCGACGACGTTTCGACGCCGGTCGAACCGAACGTCACGCGGGCGTGGGAGTTCAGCAACAGCGATCCGCTCTACCGGGTCGAACTCGTCGCCGCCCAGCACCAGAGCTTCACGAACGCGTGCCGGTACCTCGAGCTCCTCCCCACGTGGCCGGCCGACCTCCAGACCCTCACTCGACCGCTCCTCGAATCACAGGCAGCGCAGGGATGCGGCGAGGGCATCATGGACATCGAGCGCGCCCAGGACCTGACCAACACCTTCGCGATCACGTTCCTCGACTCGATCTTCCGCGGCAGCGAGATGATCGACCCGGCCACGACCGAGATCCCCGACGACGTCATCTTCATGGCGAAGTAGCCCCAGCCCGTTCTCGTGAACGAGGTGCGGCCCAGGTGCGCGCCTTGTTCACGAGAACGCTGGATTCCTCGGGCTCGGTGAGCGGTCGTAGGCTCGCGGTATGGCTGAGGTCCCCCCGTTCACGTACACCGAGCTGCTCCCGTTGGGGCACGACGACACCGAGTACCGCCTCGTCACGACCGAGGGGGTGTCCACGTTCGAGACCCCCGAAGGCACGTTCCTCAAGGTCGACCCCGAGGCGATCCGGCGACTCACCGCGGAGGCCATGCACGACATCGCCCACTTCCTGCGCTCCGGGCACCTCCAGCAGTTGCGCAACATCCTCGACGACCCCGAGGCGTCCGAGAACGATCGCTTCGTGGCGCTCGACCTGCTGAAGAACGCGGCGATCTCGGCGGGCGGCGTGCTGCCGATGTGCCAGGACACCGGCACCGCCATCGTGAAGGCCAAGAAGGGCCAGTTCGTGTTCACCGGTGGGGGCGACGAGGAGGCCATCGCCCACGGCATCTACGACACGTACCAGACGTCGAATCTCCGCTACAGCCAGATGGCGCCGCTCGACATGTACACCGAGCGCAACACCGGCACGAACCTGCCGGCGGAGATCAAGATCTCGGCGATCGACGGCGACGCCTACAAGTTCTTGTTCCTGGCCAAGGGTGGTGGTTCGGCGAACAAGAGCTTCCTCTACCAGGAGACCAAGGCGCTGCTCAACGAGGCCACCCTGCTCCCCTGGATCTTCGAGAAGATGCAGTCGCTCGGTACGTCGGCGTGCCCGCCGTACCACCTCGCCGTGGTGATCGGCGGCACGTCGGCCGAGTTCGCGGTCGAGACCGCCAAGCTCGCTTCGACCCGCTACCTCGACTCGCTGCCCACTGCCGGTTCGCCGACGGGACACGCCTTCCGTGACCTCGACCTCGAGCAGCAGGTATTGAAGCTGTCGCAGACCACCGGCATCGGCGCCCAGTTCGGGGGCAAGTACTTCTGCCACGACGTGCGCATCATCCGACTTCCCCGCCACGGCGCCTCGTGCCCGGTCTCCATCGCCGTGTCGTGCTCCGCCGACCGCCAGGCAATCGGGAAGATCACCAAGGACGGCATGTTCCTCGAGCAGTTGGAACGGGATCCCGCTCGGTTCCTCCCCGAGGTCGGCGACGAGCACCTCGGTGACGCCCCGACGGTGCACATCGACCTCAACCGGCCGATGGCCGACATCCTCGCCGAGCTGTCGCAGTATCCGGTCACCACCCGGGTGATGCTGACCGGCCCGATGGTCGTCGCCCGCGACATCGCCCACGCGAAGATCAAGGACCTGCTGGACGCCGGCGAGCCGATGCCGCAGTACCTGCGCGACCACGCCGTGTACTACGCCGGTCCCGCCAAGACACCCGAGGGCTACGCGTCAGGGTCGTTCGGGCCGACCACGGCGGGCCGGATGGACAGCTACGTCGAGCAGTTCCAGGCCGCCGGCGGATCGATGATCATGCTGGCCAAGGGCAACCGCTCCAAGCAGGTCACCGATTCGTGCGCGGCGCACGGCGGGTTCTACCTCGGCTCGATCGGCGGTCCGGCGGCGCGGCTCGCGCTCGACAACATCCGCAAGGTCGAGGTGCTCGAGTACCCCGAGTTCGGCATGGAAGCCGTGTGGAAGATCGAGGTCGAGAACTTCCCGGCGTTCATCGTCGTCGACGACAAGGGCAACGACTTCTACGCCCAGGTGCGCGCCGAACACTCGATGCCCGTCAGCATCCGCTGATGGACGGTGGACGCCGGCTCGACTGACCGGCACTGACCGACGACGAACGGGCCGCGGCGCGAGCGTTCGTCGCGCGGTGCGAGGTGCGGCTCTCGACGTTCCACCGCATCGCCGTCGGGATGCTGTCGGGTGCGGGCCTGCTGGTCGTCCTGCCGGTGGTCGCCCGCGACTCGATCACCGGCATCCTGAGCTCGCTCGTCGACGGCGGGTTCGACGCGGCCGACGTCGCCCTGATCACTGCGATCGTCGCCATGCTCGCCGTACCGGCGGTTGCGTTGTGGCTGCTGTTCGCCGACCTGACCCGGTTCTACTTCCACGCCAACCACATCGACAACCAGGGCACCTCGACCTTCACGCCTCGCTTCACGCTGACGTCGCTGCAGCTGCCGTCCGACGAACTCGGGCCGGCAGCGAGCGAGGAGATGGAGCGGTTCCGTACCGATCCGCCGATCGTCGAACTGCTGGTCCCGACCAACGACGAGTCACGTCGGCGGGTCGACCGCCAACTCGACGTCTACGGCGGACTGGGTTCACACGACGACGTCTCACGGGCCGCCGGCCTGTTCGAGCTGGCGGCGTCAAGGAGTCGACCACTCCTGGAAGAAGTCGCCAAGATCGAACACGGGATGGCCCGACATGCGCTGCGCCTTCGCGGTCTCGTGTTGCGCTACGTCAAGGCACTGCTGGCGTTGCTGACCACGGCCGATCGCCGTGTACGCGGGAGACGCCGTCGTCGCCGGGATCGAACCAGCGGCACGAGCACGTCCGACCAGGCGTGGCTCGCCGCGGTGGTGCTCGTGTGGGCGCCGCTGGTGGTCCTGGCCGTGACCTCGCCGGTGCGATGGATCGAGCGGGCGATGCGCGAC
>CAWHJD010000020.1:0-46185 GCA_963829585.1 Ilumatobacteraceae bacterium
TATGCCGGCGCTGCGACACAAATGGAGATGTCGTCGGGATTGCGGCCGGCGTCACTGGCCGCGCTGCGCCGCCGCGCCGATCGTCCACTCCGCCACCGCGAGGTCGGCGAGCTGCAGGATGAACCCGTCCGCAAGTCTCCCCGATCAACTGCAGTGCCTTGGGCCCGTAGCCGGCGCCGTACACGTCGAGTCGGCTCCTGGCCGCCCACGGCAGTGTGATGGTGGAACCCTTGTACTCCACGCTGCGACCGTTCGCGAGTTCTCGGATCACGCGGATCGACTCGCGCATCGTGGCGAGTGTGGTCGGCTTGCCGTTGGTCACCCGGACCGCCGAGTCACCGCGGCCGATCCCGCACACGGTGCGGTTGCCGTACATCTCGTTGAGCGTGGCGTACGTCGACGCAGTGACGGTCCAGTCACGAGTCGCCGGGTTCGTCACCATCGGCCCGACGATCACGTTGCGGGTCTCGTCGAGGATCTTGGAGTAGATGACGTACGGCTCCTCCCACAGGATGTGGGAGTCGAACGTCCAGACGTGGCTGAACCCGTAGGTCTCCGCACGCTTGGCCAGATCGATGACGCGGGCAGCGGGCGGTGTCGTCTGGAGAACCACCCCGATGTCCATCAGCGCGTCTCCGGGAATCCCAGGTCGATGGTGCTCGTCGCCGGATCCGGCCAGCGGCTGGTGACCACCTTGGCCTGGGTGTAGAAGTTGATGCCCTCCGGGCCGTACATGTGGGTGTCGCCGAAGAGGCTCGACTTCCAGCCGCCGAAGCTGTAGTAGCTGACCGGCACCGGCACCGGCACGTTGATGCCGACCATGCCGACCTGCACGTCGAACTGGAACTGACGGGCCGCGCCGCCGTCACGGGTGAAGATGGCCGTGCCGTTGGCGTACGGGTTGGCGTTGATCGTGTCGAGGCCCTCCTGGTAGCCCTTCACCCTGACGACGCTCAACACCGGGCCGAAGATCTCGTCGCGGTAGCACGACATGTCGGTCGTGACGTGGTCGAGCAGTGTCGGGTTCAGGAAGAACCCGTCAGCCGGGACACCCGCCCGCCCGTCGACGACGAGCGTCGCTCCTTCCTCCGGGGCATTGTTCACGTAGCCCCTGACCCGGTCACGGTGCTCGGCGGTGATCAGCGGGCCCATCTCGTTGCCCGCCTCGTTGCCCGGGCCGACCTTCACGCCCGGGATGCGCTCGGCGATCTTCGCGACGAGTTCGTCGGCGATCGACTCCGACGCCAGCACCACGCTGATCGCCATGCACCGCTCGCCGGCCGAGCCGTACCCGGCGCCGATCGCCGCGTCGGCCGCCATGTCGACATCGGCATCGCTGAGCACGAGCATGTGGTTCTTCGCTCCACCCAGCGCCTGGACACGCTTGCCGTTCGCCGTTCCGGTCTCGTAGATGTACTTCGCGATCGGGGTCGATCCGACGAAGCTGATCGCGGCGATGTCGTCGTGCTCCAAGATGCGGTCGACGGCGACCTTGTCGCCCTGCACGATGTTGAAGCAACCCGACGGGAGACCGGCCTGTGCCAGCAGCTCCGCCATCAGCAGCGACACCGACGGGTCCTTCTCACTCGGCTTGAGCACGAACGTGTTGCCGCACGCCAGTGCGTTCGCGAACATCCACATCGGGACCATGGCCGGGAAGTTGAACGGGGTGATCCCGGCGACGACACCGAGCGGTTGGCGGATCGAGTACACGTCGATGCCCGACGCGGCCTGCTCGGAGTAGTCGCCCTTGATGAGCTGTGGGATGCCGCAGGCGAACTCGATGTTCTCGAGGCCACGGGCCACCTCGCCGAGCGAGTCGGTGAGCACCTTGCCGTGCTCGGCCGTGAGCAGCGCGGCGATCTCCTTGCGGTTGGCGTCGACGAGCTCGCGCAGCCGGAACATGATCTCGGCGCGCTTGGACAGCGACGTCGCACGCCACTCCGGGAAAGCCGCCTTCGCCGCGGCGACCGCGGCGTCGACCTCGTCGACCGATGCGAGGTCGACGGCGCCCGTCTGCCTCCCCGTCGCCGGGTCGAACACCGGCGCGGTGCGTCCCGAGGTCGACGCGACGACCCGTCCGTCGATCCAATGCGAGATCCTGTTCATGAGTGAGTCCTTGACGTTTGTGGATATGGAGCCCAGCCGACCGACCTGACCGCCGGGGAAGCGGTCGGACGGAGGCCGAGGAGAACCGAAGGGCCGACGAGGTCGACCACCCGGATCAGTGGAGATACTTGGAGAGGCCGCGCTTCACGAACTTGCCGTGGCCCTTGGTGCCGACGTAGGTGTCGTTCTCGATCACGACGGTCCCGCGGCTGATCACGGTGTCGACCTTGCCGTCGATCTCGAAGCCCTCGTAGGCCGAGTGATCCATGTTCATGTGATGCTTGTCGTTGATGCCGATCTTCGTCGTGCGATTCGGATCCCACACCAGGATGTCGGCGTCGGCGCCCGGCTCGATGACACCCTTGTGCTCGAGGCCGAACATGCGCGCCGGCGTGGTGCAGCACGTCTCGACCCAGCGTTCGAGGCTGATCTCGCCGAGGACGACACCCTGGTAGATGAGCTCCATGCGATGCTCGACGCCTCCGATCCCGTTCGGGATCTTGGAGAAGTTGCTGCCCTTCGCAGGATCTCCGAGCTCCTTCTGGTCCTTGAAGCAGAACGGGCAGTGGTCGGTCGACACCACCGCCAGTTCGTTCATCCGCAGACCCTTCCAGAGGTCGGCCTGGTGATGCTCGTGCTTGGTCCGCAACGGAGTCGAGCACACCCACTTGGCGCCTTCGAAGCCTGGTTGCGCGAGCTGGTCCTCGAGGGTGAGGTACAGGTACTGGGGGCACGTCTCGGCGAACACGTTGAGCCCTGCATGCTGCGCGGCGGCGACCTCCTCCAGCGCCTCGGACGCGGACATGTGCACGATGTAGAGCGGCACGTTGCCGGCAACCTTGGCGAGCTGGATCGCCCGGTGGGTGGCCTCGGACTCCAGCTCGGCCGGGCGGGTGAGCGAGTGGAATCTCGGATCGACATCGCCGCGGGCGATCGACTGGGCGACGAGCACGTCGATGGCGATGCCGTTCTCGGCGTGCATCATGATCATCGCGCCCGACTCCGAGGCGTTCTGCATGGCCCGCAGGATCTGGCCGTCGTCGGAGTACAGCACGCCGGGGTACGCCATGAACAGCTTGAAGCTCGTGATGCCTTCGTTGTCGACGAGGTACGTCATCGCCTTCAGCGACTCGTCGTCGACGCCACCGATGATCTGGTGGAAGCCGTAGTCGATGGCGCAGTTGCCGGCCGCCTTCTCGTGCCAGACGGCGAGTTGGTCGTGGACACTGAAGCCGGTGTTCTGCACGGCGAAGTCGACGATCGTCGTCACGCCGCCCCAGGCCGCTGCGGTCGTCCCCGTCTCGAACGTGTCGGATGCCTCGGTGCCGCCGAACGGCAACTCCATGTGGGTGTGCACGTCGACACCGCCGGGCACGACGTACTTCCCCGTGGCGTCGATCGTGCGATCGGCACTGATCCCGATCGCCGCTGCCTGGCCGGGTGCGAGGATCGCAACGATCTTCTCGTCGTCGACGAGTACGTCGGCATTGCGGCGCCCGACGGCCGAGATGACCGTTCCGCCGGAGATCAACAGGGTCGCCATGTCAGCCCTCCACCAGTTCGCCGTAGGCATCGGGGCGACGGTCGCGGTAGAACGCCCAGCCGTCACGCACTTCTCTGATCCGGTCGAGGTCGAGCTCGCGGATGATCAGCTCGGGCTTGTACGGATCACCCTTGTCTCCCACGTACTGGCCGCGGGGATCGACGAAGTAACTCTGGCCGTAGAAGTCGTTCTCACCGAGCGGCTCGATCCCGACCCGGTTGATCGCACCGACGTAGTACATGTTCGCCACCGCTGCTGCCGGCTGCTCGATCGACCACAGGTACTCGGAGAGTCCCCGGTGCGTTGCGGAGGGATTGAACACGATCTCGGCGCCGTTCAGGCCGAGCGCACGCCACCCTTCGGGAAAGTGCCGGTCGTAGCAGATGTAGACACCGACCTTGCCCACGGCCGTGTCGAAGACCGGGTACCCGCCGTTGCCCGGCCGGAAGTAGAACTTCTCCCAGAAGCCCTTCACCTGCGGGATGTGTTGCTTGCGGTACTTGCCGAGGTAGGTGCCGTCGGCATCGATCACCGCCGCAGTGTTGTAGTAGACGCCCGGCTGTTCGATCTCGTACATCGGCAGGACCATCACCATGTTCAGTTCCTTGGCGAGCGCCTGGAACCGCTTGGTGGTCGGGCCGTCGGGGATGTACTCGGTGTAGTCGTAGTACTCCGGTTCCTGGACCTGGCAGAAGTACGGACCGTAGAAGAGTTCCTGGAAGCACATGACCTGCGCTCCCTGGGCGGCGGCCTCCCTGGCGGCCTCCTCGTGCTTGACGATCATCGACTCCTTGTCGCCGGTCCAGTCGGTCTGCAGCAGCGCTGCGGTGATGATGTTCGCCATGTTCCCCTCACTCGGTCGACGCCCGGCATCAATGTCAGGTGCCGATCGACACTAGTCACCTTCCGGGACGTGGACAACGGGAACAGCGCCGCTCCTACAGTGAGTTCACGTAGCGGCAACAGTCCGCCCGACAGAGAGAGTTCCCGAGATGCCGACGTTGCGTTCCGCCTGGCACTGGGTGTTCGGCAAGCATCTCCCGAAACCCCCCGATCCCGACCGGACCGTCGAGGCCGGCTGGATCCCGCAGTGGATGGCCCCGATGATCGTCGACGAACTCAACGCCCAGGGGATCCCTGCGGTGACGTCGGACGACTACAACCTCAATCCCCTGATGACCAGCCGTGAACCCATGGCAAGGGTCTTCGTCACCGAGGACCGCAAGATCGAGGCCCGCGAGGTGATCACCGACATCCTCGGCCATCCCCCCGCCACCCGCCGGATCTGACCGGCGGTTTGCGCCGAATCCGACCGGTTTGCGTGACAGTTCCATTGGCCCGCCACGACGGAACTGTCACGCAAACGGGGTTTTCCGCTGACGCCGACGGGAGACCCACGGGTGGGCATGAAGCTCGACATCGCACTCACCGACCTCGCCGCCGATCAGGACGGCCTCGTGACCACCGCCCAGCTGCGTGACGTCGGCATCTCGACGTGGCAGCAGAACCGGATGGTCGTCGACGGAGTGATTCGTCGGATCGCCCCTCGCGTGTACGCCGTGCAGGGCTCGCCCGACACTCATCGACGTCGTCTGCGCGCTGGGTTGCTGTGCCTCGGCGACCGGAGTTGGGTGAGCTTCGAAGCAGCTGCCGCGCTCCATGGACTCGACCGGTCGGATCCTCACGCCGTCGAGTTCACCATCGATCGAGGTCGACGGCCTGCGATCGTGCCGTTCGTCGTCCACACCACCACCCGGCTGCGACCGATCGACCAGGTGGTGGTGGAGGGATTCCGGACGATGTCGGCAACCCGCACGATCTTCGATCTCGCCCTCGCCCGAGCGCATCCACGACGGATCGAAGCGGCGATCGACAGTGCGGTGCGGCTCCACCTGTCGTCGCCGGAAGTGATCCTGCACCGGCTGGAAGATCTGCGCGGGTCGGGTCGCTGGGGGTGTCTACGCGTCGAGGAGATGCTGACCGACGCAGGCGGCCACACGATGCTCGAGAGGCGGTTCCTCGAACTCGTCCGTGAAGCCGGGTTTCCGCGCCCTCGCACGCAAGTGGTGTTCCGGGCCGAGGATCGTCGGCACGTCGCTCGTGTGGACTTCCTCTTCGACGGGCTCGGCGTCGTCGTGGAGGTGTCGGGCCAGAAGGGACACGCGGCGCCGAGCGACCGGCTCCGCGACGCACAGCGACGAAATGAACTGCAGGACCTCGGCTACCGGGTGTACGAGTACACCTACGACGAGGTGGTCAAGCACTCGTCCTTCGTCCGCAACACCCTCCGTCTCCGACTTCGTCCGCCGACCCATCCCCCGACAGCCGCCTGAACCGACGTTTGAGTTGCACTCCGGTTGGGGCGGGCCAACCGAACCGTCACGCAAACCGAATGGGAAGCGGGGTTGGGGCGGGGTCAGATGGGGCTGTGGCGGAGGAGCTCGTGGGCCATGGGGCACTCGGCGACGATGGCGGGCGGGCCCATCGGAACCTTGCCGTGCGGGCCGACGACGTGGGTGAACATCGACGTGGGGAGTACCTCGACCTCGAGATCCCACGGGTCACGGTCGTTGCCCATCGACGCCACCTTGGCCACCATCGCGTCGATGTAGCCCGACGGCAGGCGGCGGCCGACACCCGCGACCAGCCACACCGGCGTGCCCCACGCAAGCCCCGCGGCAGCGATGGTCGACGACCCGGCCGGCACGACCGCCCGGGCGGAATCGACCGCCATCGCCTCGATCAGCACCACGTCGGCGTGATGACACACCACCCCGGCAACACCTGCGTCGATCGGCTCGACATCGACGTCGTAGCGCTCCATGCGCCGCACGAACGACGTCGCCCTGTGTCCGGCATCGAGCGCCAACACACGAATGTCGCCGCGACGGACGAGTCCTGCGCCGATCACGTCCGGATCACCGATGGTGACCACCACCGCGTCGTCGGGAATCACTGCCGCGAGCTCCGCCCCGGTCGGGTCACTCCGGATCTCGTCGGCCAACTCCCACACTGCCTCGAAAGGTTCCGCAGAGGTCGACACATTCGCGCACAGCCACCAGAGCGCGCCGGTGAACGGGTGCCGTTCGACGATGCGCCGGCACGACACCACCAGCCCCGACGGATCGAAGCGCAACGATCCGAGCGCGTGTGCCGTCTCCTCGACGAGCGACGTCGGATCTGCCCCCTGGGCCCGAGCGACGTAACGAAGATGCTCGATCGGATGCACGTCCGCGACCGTAGCCGCCACTGCCGGCGACGTCTCGCGGTGACGACGGATACCCCGATCAACCATGCCAGTCGCTACGATCGAACCCCGTGGCCGACACGACTTCCGACACCACACGCACCGTCCCGTCGAAGGTCGGCCAGAAGCTCCCGACCGACCTCGTCCTCACGCCGCTCGCCGACGACGGGCTCGGTCAGAGCCGCCCGGTCATGGAGTGGCTGACGACCTTCCATCTCGCGTCGGTCGTCCTCGATCCGTACACCAACGAAAGTTCTTGGATCCTGCGTGCGGCCACCCGGGTGCTCGAGCAGTTCCGCGGCTCCGACGCCCGGATCAACCTGATCGTCACGGCGGGCCCGATCGAGGCACGCACGTTCCTCGGCCCCCTCGCCGAACGGTTCCTCGTGTTCTGCGACCCGGACCGCGCCGCCGTCAAGGCCATGGGCCTCGACGAACTCCCGGCCTTCGTCTTCACGCGGGTCGACGGGGTCGTCGCCGCGGTCGCCGAGGGATGGAACCCACACGAGTGGGAGGCGGTCGCCGACGCCATCGCCGCAGTCACGTGGTGGACCTCGCTCCCGGTGCCCGGCCCCGGTGATCCGGGACCGTTCCGCGGTTCGCCCTCGCTCGGCTGACCCCGTGCCGAGTCGGCCGCGCGACCTGCCGGATCTCCCCGTCGTCGACGCACTGGAGGACCTTCGCACCGCACTCGCCGACCATCGCCGAGCGGTGCTCGTCGCTCCACCCGGTGCCGGCAAGACCACCGTCGTCCCGCTCGCGATCCTCGACGAAGCATGGCTCGGCGAGCAGCGCATCGTCATGCTGGAACCTCGTCGCCTCGCAACACGCGCCGCCGCGCGACGCATGGCGTCGACGACCCGGACGGCGGTCGGCGACCTCGTCGGCTACCAGACCCGCGACGAACGCCACATCGGGTCGGGCACCCGGATCGAGGTCGTCACCGAGGGAGTCCTCACCCGTCGGTTGCAGAACGACCCGGAACTCCCCGGAGTGGGGATCGTCATCTTCGACGAGGTACACGAACGCAACCTCACCACCGACCTCGGTCTCGCTCTCGCTCTCGACGTGGCATCGACGATCCGGCCCGACCTGCGGATCCTGGCGATGTCGGCCACCCCCGACGTCGATGGGCTGACTCGGTTGCTCGGGGCGCCGGTCATCGAGAGCGTGGGCCGGATGTTCGACGTCGAGATGCACTGGATCCCGCGTGCCGCGACCGGTGGTGGCCGGGGTCGCACCTCGCCGCGCGGCCCCGGCCGACCCGATCGGATCGAACCAGCCGTCGTCGCGGCCGTGTCCCGGGCGCTGCGGGAGCAGACCGGCGACGTCCTCGTCTTCCTGCCCGGAATCGGCGAGATCCGTCGCACCGAGTCGCAGCTCAACGACATCGTCGGGCCCGACACCGACGTCTATCCCCTTGCCGGCGCGCTGACGACCACCGAGCAGGATCTCGCACTCGCGCCGTCACCACCGGGACGTCGGCGCGTGGTGCTGTCCACCGACATCGCCGAGACCTCGTTGACGGTCGACGGCGTACGCGTGGTCGTCGACAGCGGCCTCGCGAGAGAGCCCCGCTTCGACGCACGCACCGGGCTGACCCGGCTCACCACGGTGTCGACGAGTCGTGCCTCGGCCGAGCAACGAGCCGGTCGTGCCGGTCGCACCGAGCCCGGCGCGGCCTATCGGTTGTGGAGCAAGATCGAGCACGGCACGCGCACTCGTCACCGATCCCCCGAGATCACGCAGGCGGACCTCGCCGGGTTCGCGCTGGAGCTGGCGGCGTGGGGCGGTGGCGAGGAACTTCGATTCATCGACGAGCCCCCACCCGGCGCGCTCGCGCACGCACGCGAACTCCTGCGTGACCTGTACGCCATCGACGCCGACGACGGCTCGATCACCCCTCTCGGCCGCACGATGCTCGGCTTGCCGGTCCATCCGCGTCTGGCACGAATGGTCGCTGTCGACCGATCGTCGCTCGCGTGCGTCGTCGCCACGCTCGTCGAGGAGCGCGACATCTTCCGTGGCCGCCCCGACGAACTCCCGTCCGATCTCGCACTGCGAGTGGCCGTGTTGTCCGGGCGGGATCGCCACGATGCAGCCGATCGGGGCGCCGTGCACCGGCTCCGCGAACGCGCCGCCGACCTCGCCCGACGGGCCCGCATCGAGTTCGATCTCGACCGCATCGATCCCGATCGAACCGGCGCTGTCCTGCTGCTCGGATACCCGGATCGACTCGCCGGTCAACGACGTACGGGGCAGTTCCAGCTCCGTTCGGGGTCTGGTGCATGGCTCCCGGAGGACGACCCGCTGGCCGACGAACTCTTCGTCGTCGCAGCCGATCTCGATGGCCGACGCGACCGGGCCCGCATCAGGCTGGCGGCCGCCGTCGACGCCGACGAGGTGATCGCCGCGTTCGGGCCGGACGTCACGGAGCGTCGCACCGTGGAGTGGGACGCCGACCGCGACGACCTCGTGGAATCGGTGGAGCGGCGGCTGGGAGCGATCCAGCTCGGTCGCCGAACGGGCCGCCCGGAGCCCGGCGAGCAGACCACTGCGGCGCTCCTGGCACGGGTGCGAACGACCGAGTTGCGGGTGCTTCGGTGGACCGACGTCGCCCGGAGCCTGCAGCAACGCGTCACGTTCCTCCACCGGTCGCTCGGCGACCCCTGGCCCGACTGGTCGACCAGCGCACTCGTGAGCACGCTCGACGAGTGGCTCGCGCCGTACCTCCCCGGTGCGACCGGACGCGTCGATCTCGATCGACTCGACCTCGTCATGGTCCTGCGCAGCCAGCTGCCGTGGTCGGTGGGCAGCCAACTCGACGACCTCGCCCCCGGCGAACTCGAACTGCCGAGCGGTCGGTCGGTGCCGATCGACTACAGCGGTGAACAGCCCGATGCGTTCGTGCGGGTGCAGGACCTCTTCGGCGTGAACGAGCATCCCACCGCTGGCGGCGTACCCATCCGGTTGCACCTGCTGTCACCGGCCGATCGACCCATCCAGGTCACCGCCGACCTCCCCGGGTTCTGGAGCGGTTCGTGGACGGACGTTCGCAAGGACATGGCGGGGCGGTATCCGAAACACCAGTGGCCGACGGATCCGTCGACCGCCGCCCCCAGACGAATGAAGGACCGTTGATGTTCGGTCTCTCGGTCGGCATGGCCCTGGCGTGCGTGTTCGCCGTGTACGTCGGAGCCACGGTGCAGGCGTCGATCGGCATCGGGGTCGGGATGATCGCCTCCCCCGTCCTCGCCTTCGCCGACCCCGCCTTCATCCCGGTGGCGATCGTGCTGTGCGTGCTGCCGCTCACGTTCACGGTGGCGTGGATCGACCGGGCCCACATCGAGCACCGTCAGGTGGGATTCGCGCTCCTGGGTCGTGTTCCCGGGGTGATCGTCGGTGCGCTGGTGGTCGCCGCACTGTCGGATCAGGTGCTCGCCATCATGGTCGCCGGTTCGGTGCTCTTCGCCGTCGCTGCCTCGTTGACCAGCATCAGGTTCCGCCCCACGGATCGTTCGCTCATGGTCGCGGGCCTCGCATCGGGATTCGCCGGGACGACGACCGGCGTGGGCGGCCCTCCCATGGCCCTCACCTACCAGAACAGTGACCCGGCAACGATGCGCTCGACGATCTCGGCGTTCTTCTCGATCGGTGCCGTCCTCTCGGTCGGCGCACTGGCGCTCGCCGGCGAGATCGGGGTTCGCCAGTGGCAGCTCACCGCGCTGCTGCTGCCCGGCATCGCCCTCGGCGTGATCACCGCCAGGCTGATCAAGGACCATCTGGATCCCTCGGTGATCCGCCCCGCCGTGCTCGCCATCTGCACGGTCGCGGCGACCGCCCTCCTCATCGAGACGTTCTGAGCGCCCCTCCCGGCCGATCTCGTGAACAACTGCACGGTGGGAGCGTGCAGTTGTTCACGAGATCGGCGGCGGACTGGGGCTACGACGGACGTTGTCACTAGCTTGCCGGCGTGCGCTCACGTCTCGTCGTCCTCGCCCTGGCCATGTCTCTCGCTGTCGCTGCGTGCTCGAGTGACGGCGACGACGCAACGATCGAATCGGCCGCAACGACCGACTCGACGCCTCAGACCACCGAGGCACCGGTCGACTCGTCGCCGCCGACGTCCGACGCCACGATCGACACCACCGCTACCACTGCCCCGTTGGAGCCGTTCGAGGTGCTGCCGCCAGGCCCCTACGACGTGGGGATCAAGACGATCACCATCAACACCGACAGCGAGCGCCCGCTGGCGGTCGACGTGTGGTTCCCGCTCGACGACGCCGCAGCCGCTCCAGCTCACGAGTACACCTTGATCCCGGGCCTGTCCGACATCTCCGACCTCGCGGTCGACGCCGAGCCGACGTCGATGTCGACCGACGGCCCTTTCCCGCTGGTGATCTACTCCCACGGCAGCGGCGGTCTTCGGTACATCGCCTCCGATTACACCGAGGCGATCGCCAGCTACGGCTACATCGTTGCGTCCGCTGATCACACCGGCAACACGGCCCTCGACGACCTGCTCTGCAGCAGGACCGCGGGTCCGGTGACTGCCCTGAACCGCGTGAACGACATCCAGGCGATGATCAATGCGATGCTCGACCCCCAGAGCACCGAAACCGTTGGATTCGTCGCCAACGTCGACCCGGAGAGCATCGCCGTCACCGGTCACTCGGTGGGAGGCTTCACGACGTTCGCCGCGGTCACCGGCTACGAGAACGACCTCGGATCGGTGCCCGCCGACGATCGCATCGACGCGATCATTCCGCTCGCGCCGGCCATCGGCGGCGACCGACCACCGATCGATCAGAGCACCACCACGACAACGGATCCCGATCGTGTCGACCGGTGTGCGAACGCACAGGATCCGGCCACGCCGCCATTGAGCCCCGAGGAGATCGAGGCCGCCCGGAACCGCAAGTCGATCACCGACGAGCAGCTGGCCTCGATCACCGTGCCCGCGATGATCATCGTGGGGACCGACGACGTTTCGACGCCGGTCGAACCGAACGTCACGCGGGCGTGGGAGTTCAGCAACAGCGATCCGCTCTACCGGGTCGAACTCGTCGCCGCCCAGCACCAGAGCTTCACGAACGCGTGCCGGTACCTCGAGCTCCTCCCCACGTGGCCGGCCGACCTCCAGACCCTCACTCGACCGCTCCTCGAATCACAGGCAGCGCAGGGATGCGGCGAGGGCATCATGGACATCGAGCGCGCCCAGGACCTGACCAACACCTTCGCGATCACGTTCCTCGACTCGATCTTCCGCGGCAGCGAGATGATCGACCCGGCCACGACCGAGATCCCCGACGACGTCATCTTCATGGCGAAGTAGCCCCAGCCCGTTCTCGTGAACGAGGTGCGGCCCAGGTGCGCGCCTTGTTCACGAGAACGCTGGATTCCTCGGGCTCGGTGAGCGGTCGTAGGCTCGCGGTATGGCTGAGGTCCCCCCGTTCACGTACACCGAGCTGCTCCCGTTGGGGCACGACGACACCGAGTACCGCCTCGTCACGACCGAGGGTGTGTCCACGTTCGACACCCCCGAAGGCACGTTCCTCAAGGTCGACCCCGAGGCGATCCGGCGGCTCACCGCGGAGGCCATGCACGACATCGCCCACTTCCTGCGCTCCGGGCACCTCCAACAGTTGCGCAACATCCTCGACGACCCCGAGGCGTCCGAGAACGATCGCTTCGTGGCGCTCGATCTGCTGAAGAACGCGGCGATCTCGGCGGGCGGCGTGCTGCCGATGTGCCAGGACACCGGCACCGCCATCGTGAAAGCCAAGAAGGGCCAGTTCGTGTTCACCGGTGGGGGCGACGAGGAGGCCATCGCCCACGGCGTCCACGACACGTACCAGACGTCGAACCTGCGCTACAGCCAGATGGCACCGCTCGACATGTACACCGAGCGCAACACGGGGACGAACCTGCCTGCGGAGATCAAGATCTCCGCGATCGACGGTGACGCCTACAAGTTCTTGTTCATGGCCAAGGGCGGTGGTTCGGCGAACAAGAGCTTCCTCTACCAGGAGACCAAGGCGCTGCTCAACGAGGCCACCCTGCTCCCCTGGATCTTCGAGAAGATGCAGTCGCTCGGTACGTCGGCGTGCCCGCCGTACCACCTCGCCGTGGTGATCGGCGGCACGTCGGCGGAGTTCGCGGTCGAGACCGCCAAGCTCGCTTCGACCCGCTACCTCGACTCGCTGCCCACTGCCGGTTCGCCGACGGGACACGCCTTTCGTGACCTCGACCTCGAGCAGCAGGTACTGAAGCTGTCGCAGACCACCGGCATCGGCGCGCAGTTCGGTGGCAAGTACTTCTGCCACGACGTGCGCATCATCCGACTTCCCCGCCACGGCGCCTCGTGCCCGGTCGCCATCGCCGTCTCCTGCTCGGCGGACCGACAGGCACTCGGGAAGATCACCAAGGACGGCGTGTTCCTCGAACAGCTCGAACGGGATCCGGCTCGATTCCTCCCCGAGGTCGGCGACGAACATCTCGCTGACGCCGGGACCGTGCACATCGACCTCGACCGACCGATGGCCGAGATCCTCGCCGAACTCTCCCAGCACCCGGTCACGACCCGGGTGATGCTGACCGGCACGATGGTCGTGGCACGCGACATCGCCCACGCCAAGATCAAGGAGCGCCTCGACGCCGGCGAGCCGATGCCGCAGTATCTGAAGGACCACGCTGTCTACTACGCCGGCCCCGCCAAGACCCCCGAGGGCTATGCGTCGGGTTCGTTCGGGCCCACCACTGCCGGCCGGATGGACAGTTACGTCGATCAGTTCCAGGCTGCCGGCGGCTCGATGATCATGCTGGCGAAGGGCAACCGCTCGCCGCAGGTCACCGAGTCGTGCCGGGCCCACGGCGGCTTCTATCTCGGCTCGATCGGTGGGCCGGCGGCACGGCTGGCGCTCGACAACATCCGCAAGGTCGAGGTGCTCGAGTACCCCGAGCTCGGCATGGAAGCCGTGTGGCGGATCGAGGTCGAAGACTTCCCGGCCTTCATCGTCGTCGACGACAAGGGCAACGACTTCTACGCCCAGGTCCGTGCCGAACACTCCATGCCCGTCAGCCTGCGCTGATGGACGGTGACACCGTCGACCGACCCGAACTGACCCTCGACGAACGAGCGGCGGCGCGCGCGTTCGTCGCTCGATGCGAGGTCAGGCTCTCGACGTTCCACCGGATCGCCGTCGGCATGCTGTCCGGTGCGGGACTGCTCGTGGTCCTGCCGGTCGTCGCACGCGACTCCATCACGGGAATCCTCCGCTCGCTGGTCTCCAGCGGTCCTGGGGCAACCGATGTGGCGCTGATCATCGCGATCGGCGCCATGCTGGCCGTACCGGCGGTGGCCCTCTGGCTGCTCTTCGCCGACCTCACCCGCTTCTACTTCTACGCCAACCACATCGGCAGCGACGGGACCGAGATGTTCACGCCGCGCTTCACGCTCACCGCGCTGCAGCTGCCCTCCGACGAGCTCGGCCCCGCAGCGACTGCGGAGATCGACCGGATCCGTCGAAATCCGCGGATCGTCGAGCTCCTCGTGCCTGCCAACGACGAGTCACGCAAGCGCGTCGACCGACAGCTCGACGTCTACGGCGGCCTCGGCTCGGGACACGACGATGCCGCCCGCGCCGCCGGGCTGTTCGAATTGGCCGCCTCGTCGAGCCGCCTGCTCCTGGAGGAAGTGGCGAAGGTCGAGCACGGAATGGCTCGCCACGTGCTGCGCCTCCGCGGCCTCGTGCTGCGATACGTCAAGGCACTGCTCGCGCTGTTGACCACGGCCGCTGCGGTCTACGTCGGCGATGCGGTCGTCGAGGGATTCGACAGCGCCGACGAGCTGACGGCCACGCAGGAGGCCTGGTTGGCGGCGGTCGTTCTCGTCTGGGCGCCACTCGTGGTGCTCGCCGTGACGTCACCGGTCCGCTGGATCGAGAAGGCGATGCGCGACGAAGGTGCGCCGTCCACCGCGGTGGCCGACGATCCCGAACTCACCTTCATCGAGCGGGTCTCGCTGCGCATCGCTGCGGTCGCCTGGATCGCAGCAGCGATCGCCATGATCATGGCGGTCAGCGACGATGCGACGTCGGGCAGTGCCCGTGGAGTCGAACTCGCGGTGCTCGCGATCTCCGTGATCGCCGTCGCCGTCGCCGCATTCACCGGACGTTTCCGGAGTCTCGCCGAGATCTCCTAGACGTCGACCGACAGCTCGCCCGCCAATTCGCCGAGGCGCCGTTCACCCTCGGGTGTCTGCCCGCCGGCCTCGATGAAGCGCTGCATCAGCGACTGGGTCACATCGACGCCGAGCGTCGCATTGAACGCACCCGACTCGGCGAGGAGGTCGGCCTCGACGCCGGCCTCGGCACGCAGGACGCTCGCCTTCGCCGCCGCCACGGCATGCGGCGGGAACGATGCGATACGGCCGGCGAGTCGATCGACGAACGCGTCGATGTCACCGGCAGGCAGCACCCGATTGACCCATCCCCACCGCTCGGCCGTTGCCGCGTCGATGTCGTCGCATCCGAGGATGACCTCGAGTGCCCGGCTTCGGCCGATGAGCCGAGGGAGACGCACGGTGCCGCCTCCTCCGGGCAGGATGCCGAGCGCAACCTCGGGCTGATTCAAGATGGCGTCGGGCGTCGCGAATCGCATGTCGCAACTCAGAGCCAGCTCGCTGCCACCACCGCCCGCACGACCCTCGATCAGCGCGATCGTCGGCTTGCCCATCGTGCGCCAGGCCTCGCACATCACGTCGAACACGTTCAGTTCCGTGGGCGCCGGTTCGTCGCGTGGGAACTGCTGGATCGCGGCGACGTCGAAGTGAGCGACGAACCACTCGGGGTTCGCCGAGCGCAACACCACGGCGCGGACGCCATCGTCGCCCGCGAGCTGCTGGGACGTCGCCAACAGCTCGAAGAGCACCTCGACCGTCATCAGGTTGATCGGCGGGTGGTCGATCGTGACCGTCGCCACTCCCCGTTCGTCGACCGACGTGCTCACGCTGCCCATGTGACGACGGTAGCGACGTCGCTGCGCTCACGCCGCAGTCGAGAGTTCGCGACACCGACCGTCACATCAGCTCATGCTGACGAGGTCGAGCCAGTCCTCGGAGAAGTAGTCGACGTCGCCGTCGGGCATCAGCAGCACCTTGGTCGGTGCCAGTTCCCGCACGAATTCCTCGTCGTGACTCACCAGGATGATGGCACCCGGCCAGTCGACGAGCGCATCGGCCACCGCTTGCCGAGAGGGTGGATCGAGGTTGTTCGTCGGTTCGTCGAGGAGCAGCAGGTTGTTGCGCCCGACCATCAGCATCGCCAACGCCAACTTGGTCTTCTCGCCGCCCGACAGGGTGCCCGAGTCCTGGAACACCTTGTCGCCCGACAGCCCGAACATGCCGAGCAGACCGCGCAGCTGGGTCTCGCCGAGGTTGATGCCCTCGGGAACGGCATCACGGATGTTCGTCAGGAGCGACTCGTCGGTGCGCAGGTTGTCGTGCTCCTGGGCGTAGTAGCCGGCATGGACGTGGTAGCCGAACTGGAAGTCGCCGAGGTCGGCCTGGGTCTCGCCGGCGAGGATCCGCAACAGGCTGGTCTTGCCGGCACCGTTGAGACCGAGCACGAGGAGCCGTTCGCCCCGGCCGAGGTCGAAGTCGATGTCCTCGAAGATCGTCGGGCCGCCGTACGCCTTGCAGAGCCCGGACGCACGGATGACGGTCGCACCGCACTTCGGTGGATCGGGGAAGCGCACGGTCATCGTCTTGGTGGACTGCGGGCCGCGCACGCGCTGGTCCTCGAGTCGGGCGATGCGCTTTTCGACGCTGTGGGCCATCGCTGCCTTCGTGGCCTTCGCACCGAAGCGGTCGACCACGGTCTGGAGACGGTCGATCTCCTTCGACTGCAGCAGCGCCTTCTTCGCGAGGCGGGCCTCGTCGTCGGCGCGCGCCCGCTGGTACTGGCTGTAGGTGCCGCGATACTCGACGATCTCGCCGACGTCGGTCTCGGTCGCCCGGTCGAGGTGCAGGACTCGGGTGATCGATTCGTCGAGCAGCTCGAGGTCGTGACTGATGACGAGCAGGGCGCCCTTGTACTGGCGGAGGAAACCCAGCAGCCAGGCCTTGGCGTCGACGTCGAGGTGGTTGGTGGGCTCGTCGAGACACAGCACGTCGGAGCCGGCGAACAGGATGCGAGCGAGTTCGACGCGACGTCGCTCGCCACCCGAGAGGGTGCTGATCGGCTGGTCGAGGCGTGAGTCGGGGATGCCGAGGCCCGCAGCCATCGCACGTGCTTCGCTCTCCGATGCGTATCCGCCGGTCGTGCGGAACGCCTCTTCTGCCTCGGAGTAGCGCGCGACGTTGCGCTCGTCGGGGTTCTCCTCCATCGCGATGCGGAGCTTCTCGATACGGACGATCTCGTCGTCGATGCCACGACCGGACAGCACGTGGGTGACACACGAACGACCGTCGAGCGCCGAATCGATCTTCGGGTCCTGCGGGAGATAGCCGAACCCGCCCTTGCGCACGACCCTGCCCGATTTGGGCTCGCTGGCGCCGCCGAGCACCTTGAACAAGCTGGTCTTTCCGGCGCCGTTGCGGCCGACGATGCCCACCTTGTCACGGGGCATCACGGTGAAGCTGGCGGCGTCGACGAGCAGTCGCCCACCCACTTCCACCGAGATCGCCTGAGCCTGGAGCACGCGTCCAGGCTAGAGGTGCCTCGTCGGATCAGCCGCCGGTCGGCGGATCGGTCGCGGCCGGCGACGGAACGAGCGGGGCTGCGGGTGGCGTCGGGGTCGGACTTGGGGTCGGACTCGGACTTGGGGTCGGCAGCGGGGGTCACCGCAGGAGCCTGCGTCGTCGTCGCAGCCGGCGGGGGCACGGTTGTCGGTGTCGTCGACGGCTGGCGTCGTCGCCGTGGTCGTGGTGGCGCCCCCACCCGAGCCCGCCACGGAAGTCGTCGTGACCGACGACGGACGCACCGTGGTCGTCGTCGTGGCCCTGGTGGTCGACCCGGTCGAGCCGCCGACACTCGAGCCGGCGCCGGTGCCTCTGTCGACCGCGGAGTCGTCGCGGAACACCGACTTCAAGCAGGCCCCGTCGCCGATCGAAACCGGTCCCAGCGCACCGGCCACCGCCTGAGCGAGCACTTCTCGACCCATCTCGGTCGGGTGGAGCCGGTCGCTGCTGAGCACGCCGGGCGTCTCGGCGATCGCCTGCCAGTCGATGATGGTCACGTTGTCGTACTCCGAGCCCACTCGGCGCACGACGGCGTTGACCTCGGCGTAGTCCGCCCGGTACTCCGTCACGGTGAAGAGCAACGTCGGCCGGGGTGCGAGCCGCGTGAGAATCATCCGCAACTCCGCTTCGTACCTCGCCTCGTCTCCGCCGTAGTTGCTGCCGAGGAACACCACGGCTGCGTCCCAACCGGTACCTGGATCGGGATTGCGGACCAGCACCTTGTCGAGGACGCGGTTGCCGAAATCGATGAAGCGGCTGGGCTCGGCCTCCACGGCGACCTCCCAGCCCAACGGTACCAGGGCGTCGCACATCTGGCCGCCGTATCTCGACGAGGTCGACGCCATGATCGAGTCGCCGATGATCAGGATGCGGTTGCCGGCGACGATCTGGCCGACGAGAACGGCGGTCGTACCATCGGCGTTCACCGGGGGCGGCACCATCACCAACGGCTCACGGTTGGCCGGGACGGTGTCGGGCAACTGGCCGACACCGGCGATCGTCGGACCCGGGGTCGCGTCCGGGACGGTGTTCGCCCCAGCGTCCCCTCCGATCGTTCCGCAGGCTGTCACCGTCAGCGGCAACGCCATGAGCGCGACGATCATCGAGCGGCGGAGCATCTCCCCATTGAAGCCGATCGCGGCTCCCGGTGGGCATCGCGGATTCGACGGGCTCAGGAGGAGCGGGAGCGCAGTTCGGCGAGAATCTCCCTGAGGAGGTCGACTTCGGTCGGGCCGTCGTCTTCGTCGACGGGTCCCTTCATCTTGTTGTACGCCTTGACGATCAGGAAGCAGACGAAGGCCACGACCAGGAAATTCACGATTGCCGTGATCGCCGTACCGATCAGGATCACACCGTCACCGATGTCGATGGTGATGCTGTCGAAGTTCGGCTCGCCGAAGATCGCCGCGATGATCGGCATGAGTACGCCATTGACGATCGCGAGGACGACCACTCCGAACGCTGCCGCGAGCACGAATGCAATGGCAAGTTCCACCAGGTTCCCGCGATTGACGAATTCCTTGAATTCCTGGATCCAGCTCTTCATCATCATGCTCCCTCTTGATCAGACGTGCGACGAGATCATCACAACGAGCGAACCGTAGTTCCCCACCCCCGCCCCCTCGCCCGTTGTGAGCGTTGTGCGCGGAAGACGCGCAGATCGCTCACAGCGTTGGTGGGGGCCTGGGGAATCGGTACCGTCGGCCTCGCCGACTCCCTCCGACGACTGCGTCCACAGCGTTGACACGGAGGATTCGTGAACACCACAGCACTCACCCGACTGGCGCACACCGCAGCGGGCCAGTTCGGCATCGTCTCGCGAGATCAGTTGTTCGAACTCGGAGTCGGTCCCGACCGCATCAATCGACTCGTGTACGCCGGCCTGCTGGAGCGTGTCCTCGACGGTGCGTACCGCTTGGTGTCGCACACCGAGTCCGAGTCCGGCCGAAGCCTTGCCGTGTCGCTCTCTCGGCCAGGCGTGGCAATCGCCGGGCCGACAGCGGCTCGGCTGTGGGGTTTCCGGCGCGTACCCCGTGACGGACTCGTTCATGTCATCGTCAAACCCCACGGGCAGCCGGGTCGCGCGCCGTGGCTTCGCAGCTACCGGACTGCGATGGTTCGCGACGAGGACATCGTCACTCGACACGACGGCATCAGGTCGACGTCGAGGAGTCGAACGGTCGTCGACATGGTGCGGTACGCCACGGATTCTGCCGTCGTCTCGATGATCGAGCAGGGCCTCGACCAACGATGGTTCACCAACGAAGCGCTCCACGAGGCAGCTGAGCACACACGAACCCCCGGCCGTCCATTCGCGTCCCGATTCCTGGGACTGCTGGACACACGACTGGCGGGAGGCCCTGCCGGGTCCAACTGGGAATCCGTCGTCGGTGATCATCTCGCTCGCCGAGGAGTAATCGGAATCGTGCGCCAATTTCCCTTGACCGTGCGCGGGTACGGCACGCTGCGTTTCGATCTCGCGGTTCCGTCGCGCCGTTGGGCCCTCGAGATCGATGTGCACCCCTCGCACTTCAGTCGGGAAGGAGCCGCTCGTGACAAGTTCCGGGATCGCTGCTGCGCCGAGATCGGCTGGCTCGTTCAACGCGTCGGCGAACCCGACCTCCGATACCACCTCGACGCGACGCTCGATTCGATCGAGCAGACGCTCATCTCGCGACCACAGATCGATTCCCGGTTCCGTCCCACCGGTTGACCCTCCATCCCATCTGGCGGTGAGCAATGTGCGTGCGGCGTGCGTAGATCGCTCACAGCAGAGCCGCTGCCACTGAGCAGTGCGACGTCGCTCACAACGGAGCGGCTCACAATGGACGGGGTCAGCGGGCGGTCCAGCCGCCGTCGACGATGATGCTCTGGCCGGTGAGGAACGTGCCCGCTGGGGACGCGAGCAGCAGGAGGGCGCCATCGAGTTCGTGGAGCTCACCCATCCGTGGGATCGGTGAGTTCGTGGTGATGAATCGTTGACTGGCCTCGTCGGTCTCCATTCCCGCCGTCATCTCCGACGGGAACCAGCCCGGACACAGCGCGTTCACCCGGATGCCCTTGCGAGCCCACTGGAGCGCCAGTTCCCGCGTCAGGTTGACCACTGCACCCTTGCTCGCGCAGTAGTGCGCCTGCTTGACCGGGGTCGATCCGACGTGACCGAGCATCGATGCGACGTTGACGATGGATCCCGCCCCTCGGTCGATCATCGACGGCGCCAGCAGCTTCGAGAGGTGCCAGACCGCGGTCACGTTGACCTCCATCGCCGTCCGGAACCACTCCAGCTGCTCGTCTTCGACACCGACTGCCTCACCGACACCAGCGTTGTTCACCAACACGTCGACCCGGCCGAATCGATCGAGCACCTCGGCGACGAGGCGTTCCCGGTCGCCGTCCGATTCGAGGTCGGCGGTGACCGCCACCGCGCCGGGCAGCTCGTCGACGAGCTGCTCGAGTCGATCGGAGCGACGGGCGGTCACGACCACCTGCGCACCCACCGAGTGGAGCACGCGAGCGAAATGATCACCGAGTCCCGACGATGCGCCGGTCACGAGGGCGACCTGACCGTCGAGGCGGAACCGGTCGAGCGGGGTGGATGACTGGACGATCCTGGCCGACATCCCGGTGACGTTAGAACGTCGCGCGCCGACGCCCCGTTGTCACCTCGATGTCATCTGGTCGTCATCTCGCACCGCGCGATTCGGTGTCGAACATGGCAGTCGGATGACAACTCCTTGTCGAGGTGTTGTCACACGAGATTTCGCCGGATCGGCGAACTAAGAACGAGGGCGTGGAACTCAGCCGTCGCACCTGGAACGCCGCCGTCAAGCTCGCCATGATCATCTCGATCTCCGCTGTCGTGCTCGCGGTCACGGTCTCCGCTGCGGGCGACGTTCCACAGGTCGCCATCGTGCTCCCCGTGATCGTCGTCGCGTTCGTCGCCAGCTGGATCCAGACGGGCCGCGTGCAGCGCGACCAGCCCCCCATTCACGTGCGCCACCACCGCGGCTGATCCCCGGCGGCTGACCTCGTCGGCAGGTCGCTGTGTCACGATCGTCGCATGAAGGTACGAATCGGATACGGCCTGGGCACATCGACCGACCTGCACGGACCCTCCTACGCCGTCGTCGTCGACACGCTGGAGCAGCTGGGTTTCGACTCGTTGTGGCTCTCGGAACGAATCAGCGCGCCGGCACCTGACCCGCTCGTCGCCATGGCGTTCGGCGCCGGCAGGACGACGAATCTGAAGTTCGGCACCTCGGTGATGGTGCTGCCGGGCCGCAACCCGGTCGTACTCGCCAAGGAGTTGGCGACGCTCGCCACGATGTCGAACGGACGCCTCCTTCCCGCTTTCGGACTCGGCGCCGTCGACCCGGTCGAACAGCAGGCGTTCGGAGTCGAGCGCTCGGAGCGCGCCACGTTGTTCGACGAGATGCTGGAGGTCATGCGCCGGTGCTGGACCGGCCGACCGTTCACCCACCACGGCGAGCGATATCACTACGACGAGGTGACCGTGCTGCCCGCCCCGAAGCGGATGGACGTGTGGTTGGGAGGCATCGCACCGTCGGAGCTTCGGCGCGTCGGCCGGCTCGCCGACGGTTGGCTGCCCTCGTTCGTGACGCCCGCCGACGCCGAGGCCGGGCGCCGTGTCATCGAGGCAGTGTGCACAGACCATGGTCGCGAGATCGAGGACGACCACTACGGCGCGCTCATTCCGTACTCCTTCGGTCCGATCCCCGAACGGCTGCAGCGACTGCTCGCCAAGCGCCGGCCCGACCTCGACGACCCGGGCGAACTCGTGCCGACCTCATGGGACGACCTGACCGCGCTGATCAGACGTTTCGTCGACGTCGGGACATCGAAGTTCGTCGTGCTCCCGCTCATCGAGCCGGGCTCGCCCGACGGCTGGGTGGACCATCTCACCGAGGCCGCCGCCGTGCTCCTCCCCCTCGAGGCGGGAACCGAACGGTGAGCTGTGACGTCCAACACACATGAAGCGTGAACTGCTCATCCCACTGACGCTCGTCGCGAGCCTCGCCCTGGCCGTCGGTGCCTGCAGCAGCGATGGGACGACCTCGACCGATTCGACCACTCGGCCAACGACCGCGGTCCCGTCGACGTCACCGGGCGGCCCGACGACGACCACGCCCGCGTTCGCGACCGCAGGGGTTCTCCTCCCGGCTGGAGTTCTTCGGTGACTGTCCTGCGCTGCTCGACTACATGCAGACCGAGGCGTCGGCTCGCGTCACTCCGTGGGGTCTCGGCGGATACGGATACGCCGCTGCGGGCGACGCTCGTCTCGCCGAGGCCGGTGCCGACGCCGAGAGTGCGGGAGTCCCCGACGCCGCCGTCCCGGCCGCGCCGACCGCCGGAGTCGACTACTCCGGGACCAACACCCAGGAGGTCGGCGTCGACGAGGGCGACATCGTGGAGACGGACGGAACGTTCGTGTACGTCGCCAACACCGACGGCCTGCGCATCGTGTCGGTCGCCGATGCACAGGTGGTTGCGCAACCCGAACTTCCCAGTGGATCGCACCAGCTGCTCCTCGACGGCGACCGGCTCGTCGTGGTCACGTCGAGTTACGCCGGTGCTCCTGACACGATCGTGTCGTTGTTCGACGTGTCCGATCCGGCGAATCCTTCGCTGCTGCGACGGACCCATCTCGAGGGCAACGTGGTGGCCACACGCTCGGTCGACGGTGTTGCCCGACTCGTGATCTCCACGACGTTCGATCAGCGCCTGCCGTTCGTCCAGCCGAACCAGTTCGGCCTCGACGAGGACTCGGCGCTGGAACGCAACAAGCAGATCATCGCCGAGTCGACCGTCGACGACTGGCTCCCGCGCCAGTTCGACGAAGCGGGCGACGGCAGCTTCGGCCCGATGTCGACCGTGCTGGCGTGCGAGAACGTCGCCGCTCCCGGCGAGTTCGCCGGACTGGGAGTGACGTGGATCGCCTCGATCGACGTGCGCAGCGATGCCACCCCCGTCGGATCCGCAGGCATCGTGTCCACCGGTGACACCGTCTACGCCTCGGCCGACAACCTCTACATCGCCACGCAGAACTGGGACTGGCAGTGGGGCGGCCCCGTGCCGGTCCCGATGGAGGGCGATACGGCGACCGCCGAGCCGTCCACCGGCGCACCCGAATGGCAGCGTCCCCGTCCGAAACACCCTCGAACCCGACGAGCGTGCCCGACACGACGGACGCGACCGAAACCACCACGGTCACCGAATCGACAGTCACGGAATCGACGGTCACCGAATCAACCACGGCACCCGACACGACCCCAACGTCCGACACGGTCGCACCGTCGACCACCGAGCCCGACGACCTGCAGGGTCCCCCACCGACCCTGATCCACCAGTTCCGACTCGACGAGGGCACCGGCGCCACCTACGTCGCCTCGGGTGAGGTCGAGGGCCGGCTGCTGAACCAGTTCGCCATGAGCGAGTACAACGGCGACCTGCGTGTGGCGACCACCACCGACGACTGGGGAAACTTCGGCGACCAGAGCGAATCGACCGTCTACGTGCTGCGCCCGAACGGAACCGATCTGGAGCAGATCTCCTCGATCTCCGGCCTCGGCAAGGGCGAGCAGATCCAGGCCGTCCGTTTCATCGACGATGTGGGCTACGTGGTGACGTTCCGACAGGTCGATCCGCTCTACGTGCTCGATCTGTCCGACCCCGCCAACCCGGTGCTCGACGGTGAGTTGAAGATCCCCGGCTACTCCGCATACCTCCATCCGGTCGGCGACGGCCTGCTGCTGGGTGTCGGCCAGGACGCCACCGAGGAGGGCCGCACGACGGGCACCCAACTGAGCCTGTTCGACGTCAGCGATCCGAGCAATCCCCAGCGCATCAGCAGCCTGCCGATCGGTGGGCAGAGCGAGGTCGAGTGGGATCACAAGGCGTTCCTGTTCTGGGAGCCCGACGGCACGATCGTGTTGCCGGTGTCACCGGGCTGGGGCGACTGCGGCCCGGCGGTCGACTGCCTCGCCAAGGACATCACCGGCGCAGGCGGTGGCGCGGTGGTCGCCGAACTCGACGGCCGTGAACTCAAGGCCCGCGGGACGATCACCCACGGCGACCCGAACCTGCAGGGCTGCTGGAACCCGCTGCAGCGCTCGATCGCGATCGGCGACGAACTGGTCACGATCGGTCTCGACCAGATGAAGTTCTCCGACCGCGAGACCCTCGAGCCTCGCGACTCCGTCAGCTGGGGCGATCCCGAACAGTACGGCTGCTACTGGTACTGGGAAGGCTGACCGTCAGGGCAGCGTGATCTGGGTGCCGCCGGCAGTGGCGCGCAGCGTGTTCACGTCGAAGTCACCGGGCGCGTACTTGACGGTGCGGTACGACGAGGCGCCGGGGATCGTGATCGACATCAGGCGGGTGAAGCTCGTGCCGTTGGGCGCCAGTTCCTCCATGATCGGCTGGAGTCCCTGCGACCAGTTGACGAGGATGGAACCGTCAGCGGCTTGACGCACGCTTCCCAGAGTTGCACCTGGGTTCGGCCCGGGGTTGCGGAACTCCCACAGCATCGTGGCCGTGCCGGCCCCCTCGTCGATCCGGTACGCGACCGCACGGGATTGCCGCCCGGGCATGCCGGCCTGGTTGTCGAAGACCGTGAGGACGTCGCCGACCATCCGAGCGTCGTGCGGGCGCTTCGGACCGCCGTAGGGATCACCGACGACGCTGAGTTGCCCGGGGCTGCCCGCCGGGCCGCCGAGGGTCCAGTTGACGGCTCCGTCATCGGGTTGCCCGATGTTCCTGTTGACGCGGAACACCGCATCGAGGT
Organism: Ilumatobacteraceae bacterium; assembly: GCA_963829585.1. Taxonomy (GTDB): domain Bacteria; phylum Actinomycetota; class Acidimicrobiia; order Acidimicrobiales; family Ilumatobacteraceae; genus Sva-07. The sequence continues at coordinate 25,445 of CAWHJD010000020.1, forward strand.
GTCGGGCCGACACGACGTAGTCACCGTCGGGCATGCGGTCGATCGAGTTGAGGTGGAACACGTCCCAGGCATCGAATGCGGCAGCCCAGTCCGTTGGTGTCGGCGAAGTTGATCGGGAAGGTCGATGAGTTCGGGGCGAAGTGATCGCTGGTGTTCCACCTCCAGATCTGCGCACCGGCACCGTCCACCTCTTGGATCACGCCGTCCGCATAGGTGTCGGAACTCGAGCCGAACGGCCTCAGGTCCTCGCCCGACACCAGCGGATAGCTCAGCAGGGCGTGTCCGCCCGGGATCTCGAGGAAGTCGTGGTGGTCAGTTGGCAGCGCCACGGGATCGGTCGTCCGGAAGCGTTCGGTCGAGGAACCCTCGAGGTTGGTGGCCCAGTACCCCTGCTCCGGCACGACACCGAACGGCCCGAGCGTCGGGGTGAACGCCACCCGACCGTCCGACAGACGCTTGGCGTCGATGACCTCTCGCGAGATCCGCTTGTACCAGACCGGGCGCACCGTAGTTGTCGAGAATCGCCAGGAAGTCGCCGATCGCCGGGTTACTGAAGCCGAACGTGGTGAGGTACCAGCCGGGGGTGGGGTTGCCGGGACGGCTGACCGTGAGCCTCGGGAAGTCGAGCGGAACGCAGCGGAAGTGATAGTTGCGCTGGGTTCCGTTGCGGGTCGTGGCCACCACGAGCGCCTCGTCCGTCCGCATGGGCACGGTCACGGATCCGTTGCCGACCGGAGTGGGAGCTCCACCACCGACCGCCACCGACACGGCCGTCGACGGCATCAGTCCCAGCCCGATGGTGACGTTCGAGACACCGTCACCGGCACCGCACTCGACGACGTAGTCGGTCGCTGCCGGATCGAAGTCGGGGCCAGGTCGGCTTGTCGAACGTCAAGCGTTCGAACGGCGAGCCGGCGGGGGCGTTCATCACGCCGAACACGTCGACGATCACCTCGGTCGGCGCCGACGCGAGCACGCACACCCTGCGCCCGTCGCCGATCTTGACCGTGGCGAGGTTGGTGGCGTCCTGGCGCGCCGTGAAGTTCAGCGACGACACATAGGGCACGTCACCGCCACACGGGAACACGGTCAGATACCCGCTGGCGGACGAGTTCGTGGAAATGAAGTTCAGCATCACTGCCGACGCGTCGTCGGCGTTCGCGAGTCCGGCGACCGGATCGAACGACCGGATCTCACCGGCCGCGAAAGCAGCACGCGGTCCGCCGATCCCGTTTCGGGTGTCGACGACCCGACGGCCGCTGTCGGGTTGCAGCGAGGCGCTCGGGCTGAAGGATGGTGCGGGCGCGTAGTAGCCGGTGACGTCGACGATCACGTTCGTCGGCACCTCGGAGATGAGACACAGCGTTCGGCCCAACCCGAGGCCGACAATGGCTCCGACGGCACGATCCTCGCCGGCGATCCAGTTGAGGTTCGACGACGGAGGCGCAGGCTCCCCGCACGGGAAGGCCGCCATGTAGCCCCCGCGGGTGGACCCTGTCGTCGTGAGGTTGATCACGGCAGCCGTGGCATCCGCGGCGATGGTCGTGGCCGGGATCACGACCTCACGGACACGAAACGCCGCGAGCGGGGTGAAACCCGGACGGCGGGTGTCGTACACGCGCTCGGGTTCGATCGACGCGAAGCGGTCCGGGCCGTCCGACCACCAGCCGGCGAGATCGATGATCAGGTCCGACCGCCCGTGGCTGAACACGCAGATCTCGCGGTTGGCGTCGGGAATGGCGACCACGAGGTTCGGCGTGGGGACGCCGGCGCGCGAGTTCAGGTTCGACGTCTGCGGCAGACCGGCGGCGCACGGATAGACCGTGAAGTAGTCGGCCTCGAGCGACACCGCGGTCATCGACAGGGCGACTGCCTGCGCGGACGCCGGTACGTCGGAGCCGATGTTCACACGGATCGTGCACCCACGGTCGATGGGTCCACCGAACCCGCCGATTGCGCTGCGGGTGTCGACGAGGCGTATCGGATTGATGGCCTCGTAGCTGACCAACGGGGGCGTGGCCGCAACGCCACCCACGGGTTGAGGTGCACAGCTCACCGAGGCCGATGCCGCCTGCACAGGCGCCGACGTCCGGCTCGCGACTCCGACGGGAACGATGATCGTCATCGCGCCCGCGACTGCGAGCAGGCGACCAACTGCACTCTTCATGGCCATGACAGTACCGACACGTACGTCGGTTGGACCGTCACGTTGAGTGGTCGGTCAGGACCGTTTCTGGATGTTGGCCCATTCGTCGCGGAGGCCGACCGTTCGGTGGAACAACATCGGTTCGTCGGGGTCGAGGGCGAAGTAGCCCAACCGCTCGAACTGGACGACCTGGCCGCGTTCGGCGTCCGCGAGCGCCGGCTCGACCTTGACACCGCTGAGCAGTTCGCGCGAGTCCGGGTTCAGGTCGTCGAATGCATCACCCGTCGCTTCGCCCGGGACCTCGGCGGTGAACAGCCGGTCGTACAGCGCCACCGATGCGTCGACCGCGTGCGCCGCCGACACCCAGTGCATCGTCGACTTGACCTTGCGGCCGTCGGGCGCGTTGCCGCCGCGGGTCTCGGGATCGTACGTGACCTGCACTTCGACGACGTTGCCGTCGGTGTCGGTGTCGAAGCCGGTTGCCGTGACGAAGTAGGCACCGCGCAGGCGCACCTCCTTACCCGGCGAGAGCCGGAAGTACTTCGGGGCCGGCTCGGCCATGAAGTCCTCGTGCTCGATGTAGAACTCGCCGGTGAACGGCACCATCCGGGTCCCGTCGTCGGGATTCTCGGGATTGTTCGCCAACTCCACCATCTCGACGACCGGCTCACCATCCTGTGTGGTGGGCCAGTTGGTGACGACGACCTTCAGCGGGCGCAGCACCGCCATCCGGCGCAGCGCCGAGCGGTTCAGCTCGGTGCGGACGAACGATTCGAGCAGTTCGATCTGATGCCGGCTGTTGGTGCGTGACACGCCGATGTAGGCGCAGAACTCCCTGATCGCCGAAGCCGGGTAGCCGCGTCGGCGCAGGCCTCGCAGCGTCGGCATGCGCGGGTCGTCCCACCCGGCGACGGTGCCATCTTCGACCAGCTTCGCCAGGCGACGCTTCGACGTGACGGTGTGTGTCAACTCCAGCCGGGCGAACTCGATCTGGCGCGGTTGCTCGAACGGCAACGGGAGCTGTTCGAGGTACCAGTCGTAGAGCGCACGATGGCTGTCGAACTCGAGCGTGCACAACGAGTGGGTGACACCTTCGATCGCGTCGCTCTGGCCGTGAGCCCAGTCGTACGTGGGATAGATGTTCCACAGCGCACCGGTTCGATGGTGGTGCACGCCACGGATGCGGTACATGACCGGGTCGCGCAACTGCATGTTCTCGTGCTGCATGTCGATCTTGGCTCGCAGCACGGCACCACCCTCGGCGAACTCACCCGCACGCATCCGGCGGAACTGCTCCAGGTTCTCCTCGACACGCCGGTCACGGAACGGGCTCTCGACGCCCGGTCTGCCGTAGCCGCCGCGCTGCGCGGAGATCGTCTCGCTGTTCTGCTCGTCGACGTAGGCGAGACCCTGGGTGATCAGGAGTTCGGCCCAGTCGTAGAGCTGCTCGAAGTAATCGCTCGCGTAGAGCGGTTCCCCCTCGATCGGGAATCCGAGCCATGCGAGATCGGCGACGATCCCGTCGACGAAGGTCGTGTCCTCCGTGTCGGGATTGGTGTCGTCGAAGCGCAGGTTGCAGACGCCGCCGAACTCCTCGGCGATGCCGAAGTCGACCGTGATCGCTTTGGCGTGTCCGATGTGCAGGTAACCGTTCGGCTCAGGTGGGAAGCGGGTCTTCACGCGACCACCGAAGGTGCCACGTTCGTTGTCGGCGATGACCAACTCGCGAACGAAGTTGGCGGCAGTAGGGAGGTCGTCGGGTCGTGGCATGGCTGACAGACAGTATGGACGACGGTCCACCCGGCGACTCGAACGATTCACGATCCGGCCTCGGGCCTAGGGTGGAACCGTGAGTTCGGATTCGGTCGTTCGTTCCGCCGTGGTCGGGGTCGACGGATCGATCGCTTCGCGTGCTGCCCTCGAATGGGTCTGCCGTTCCGCTCTGCCCTCCGACGTGGTCCACGCCGTCCACGTTCACGCACGCGGCACGTCTGCCGACATCACTGCGGTCCAACGTGATCTCGTTGCGTGGGTCGGGGCTGCGATGACGGGCGACACGATCGTGCGCACCGTGGCGACCGTCGGCGAATGTGCCGACGAGCTGCTGCGGGTCGTCGACGACGTCGGCGCCCACCTGCTCGCGGTCGGTCACAGCTCCGGACACCTGGCGAACCGACTCGAGCGAACCACGATCCAGTTGCTCGAACACGCCCGCTGTCCGATCGTGATCGTCGGTGAGGGGGTGGCCCCTGCGCCATCGACGACGGTGGTGGCCGGGGTCGGACACGGTCCCGCAACGCACGCCGCGATTCGGTGGGCCGCCGAGTACGCCGAGGCGCACGGCACCGCGATCAGGCTGATCCGCGCCGTCCCGAACCGACCCGTCTTCCGGAGTGATGGTCTCCTCGACGTGATGGCCTGGTACATCGACCGCGACATGGCGACCGGCTGGGCGCTCGAGGATCTGGAATCAGCGGCGGATTCGATCGAGCAGTCGACGCGCGACGGTCTGCCGATCTCCTGGTCTGCGTCCCCCGGATCGCCTGCTCGGGTCCTCACCGAGGAGAGCACGTCGGCCTCGCTCCTCGTCGTCGGTCTGCACCAGGACGCGGACGCGCCGGTGGGGGACGCCGACCGCGGCGTCCCCCACTGGCTGCATCATGCGATCACCCACGCGCCGTGCCCGGTCGTGGTCGTGCCGGTCACCGGTTGACGGCTCAGGGTTCGCCGTCACCTGCCTGCAGCAGGCCCACCGCACCTCGACCGGGGAAGTTGAAGGCGTGTGTCACCATGGGGTACAGCCCGTCCTCCATGGCCTTCAGTTCGATCACCGCACCTTGCGCCGGTGCGAGGTCGACGGCCTGGGATCCCCAGCTGCCCTCGTTGCCCCGCTCGAGTTGGACGCCTTCCTTGATCACGTTGTCGAAGATCGTGCCGACGATGTGGAACGAGGAGTCGATCGACGGCCCGGCGTCGAGCACGAACAGGCGGACCTCCTCACCCGTCGGGATCTGGATCGGGTTGTCCTTGTACTGGAACGCTGCGCCGTTGAACATGACGAAGTCCGGCGCCGGCGTGGCCTGATTGGCCTTGGCGTACGACGACACCTCGCCCTGCGGGCCGAGGTACCACTCGTGCTGCACGATGAAGAACTCGTTCTCCATCGGCGGCAGACCACCTTCGGGTTCGACGATCACCATGCCGAACATCCCGTTGGCGATGTGGTGGAGCACCGGATCGGTTCCGCAGTGGTACATCCACACGCCCGCGTAGTCGGTCGTGAACTCGTAGATCAGTTCCTCACCCGGAGCGATCGACCTCATCTCGTCGTTCCATGCAACCTGTGAAGCGTGGAAGTCGACGGAGTGCGACACCGTCGCCTCCGCTGGATTGACCAGGTGCACACGCACGGTGTCGCCGACCTGTGTGCGGATCACCGGACCCGGCATCGTGCCGTTGAACGTCCAGATCTGCTGCGCGAAGCCTTCGGCGACGGTCGCCAGCTTCTCCTCCACGACCAACTCGACGTCGATCAGATCACCCCCATCGGGAGCTCCACCCGGTGTCAGCGTGAAGCCCTCGCCCTCGCCGCGTGCAGGTGCGCTCGGATCGCGGTATTCGTACGGTGCTGCACCCGGATCGGCCTCGACCGTCGTCGCAGCGTCGCCGACGGCGCCATGGCCTTCCATGGGCGCTGCGGTCGCCTCGGCCGCCGAGGCCGATGCCGCCGTGGTGATCACTCCGGACATGCCGGCGTCCCGGTGGCCCGGAATCGAGCACCAGTACCGCACGCCCTCCTCGGGAACCTCGAACTCGAATTCGACGGTTTCGCCTGCTGCGACGACCACCGCCTCGCCGTTCTCGAACATGATGTCGTGTTCCATTGTTCCGTCGTTGACGAGTGTGCCCGTGTAGCTGCCCGCTTCGGCCTGGACCTGGGATGGCGTGAAGGCGAATTCGGTGGCGATGAATTCAACCGAGTCGCCGGCGACGAGTCCGTCGGCCGGAGCAGCGGCTGATGCACCGGCTGATGCACCGGCTTGCGATGCCGCACCGGCCGCGCCCGGCGCATCTGGAGCGTCGGTTCCACACGCCGCAGCAGCCAGTACGAGTGCGACGGCGAATGCGCCTCGCACGATCGATCGAGTGTTCATCCGGACCTCCTGTGTCGTCCGACCGTGCTTGGCGGTCGTCTCTGATCCTTTAATCTATGACTAGCCGACTTGTGGATATCCAGGGTCGAAGGTCCCCCGGATGAAGTGCGTCGGGCAGCGGCGTCAGGCCAGGGCGAGGACGCCGAGGGCGGTCGCGATGACCACGGCGAGGCCGAGCAGCATCTGGCGAACCCCGATCTGCACGGCGGGAGGGACCGGGCTGCGTCGCATCCACATCGCCTGAAGGATCGCGAGCACTGCGACTGAACCGGCGCCCGCCACGACGGCGACGTCGACGATGACGCCGACGAGCGCGACGGCAACGCCGACCACCTGCAGCGCGTCGGCGACTCGGAGCGATGCGTCACCATGTCGCAGACGTTGAATCTGGGTGCGCACGAACGGAATCGACGTGACGCCGCGTCCAGCCAGGATCAACCAGGCAGCCGCCGCAAGACGGCCCGAACCATCGCCCGCGACGATGATCGCGGCGGCGGTCGACGAAACACCCACGGCACCACACAGCTCCGGCACCAGACGACGGCTCCGGCTGCGCACGTCGTACCAGAACTCGACGGCGATCAGTGGCAACGCAATCGCCACGGGAACGAGCCAAGTCCAACCGGCGCCTGCGCTCGCCACCGCGACGAACACAGCAAGCAGCACCATCTCCACGAGGGCAACACGCCGGGCTCGACGGTCTCGTTCGAGGTGACGTCCCCGTCGGTGATCGACGGCGAGCAGCTTCACGGGGGTTCGGAGGAGGAAACCGAGCAGTGCGACCACACCGATCGCCACCCCCGACCACGAGAACGCGACGAGCAATCCGAGCAGCACGGGTTCAGCGGTGAGCCCCCATCCGCCGTGCTCGCTCGGTATGGCGACCCCGCGCCAGGGGGACCGAACCTGGCGCTCGTCGATCGTGCGGTCGATCGTCACGAGGTCAACATCCACCCGAAACGTTGCCGAGCGTGAGACCGGCGAGCGACGTTCGCAGCTCGCTACGCGCTCGGACCCACGCGACGTGCAGAGCACATGGCTCCGAGGCATCGCACGAACGTTCTGCGACGACGCACCGCCCGGTGTCGGTCGGCCCGTCGATCTCCTCGATCACCTCGAGCACGCTGAGCGCTCCCAGCGCAACGCGTGGTTCGTACCCGCCGGTCGGCCCGGGAACCGATCGGATCCAGCCGGCGCGCACCAGCGGACCCATCACCTGCGGGATGAAACCCGGGGTCGTACCGAGCTCCTCCGCCAACGCGGCGCTCTTGATGCGATCGGACGAGCAGTCGAGCAGCGCGAGAGCTCGAACCGCAAGGTCGGCACGTTGGGTGATTTCAAGTCGCACAGTATGAGACTCGTCGATGAAGGGGCTCGCGCGCCAGGGACCATCGACCCGAAGACGCCGTCCCGGCGAGAAAGCGAGCGACGGGAGCGCACGAGCAGTTCATCGGGGTCGACGGGTTCACCGAGGTAGTCGTCGGCGCCGACAAGCAGCCCGGCGACGCGATCATCGCCGTGAAGTCCGAGAGGACTTCGGGCGGACGCCATCTCGAACGGTTGGTGACACCGCCAGGACGGGTTCGCACGCGATTCGCGACGTGGTCGCTCATGCTTCGGGGTGAAGGTCGAGGCGGCGCAGGAGCTGAGCATTGAGTGCGACGATGATGGTGGACAGGCTCATCAGGACGGCGCCGACAGCTGGTGAGAGGGTGAAGCCGACCCAGGTGAGGGCGCCGGCAGCGAGCGGGATCGCAACGGTGTTGTAGCCGGCCGCCCAGACGAGGTTCTGCAGGGACTTGCGGTAGGTGGCTCGGGCGAGCCGGATGATGCCGACGACGCCGCGAGGGTCGGAGCTGGCCAAGATGAGGCCGGCGGATTCGATGGCGACGTCGGTGCCGGCGCCGATGGCGATGCCGACATCGGCTCGGGCGAGCGCGGGCGCGTCGTTGACGCCGTCGCCGACCATGGCGACGCGAAGTCCGCGCTGTTGGAGTTCAGCGACCTTGGCCGACTTGTCCTCGGGGAGGACCTCGGCGAACACTTCGTCGAGTCCGAGGTCACGGCCGACGGCCTCGGCGACCTGGCGCGCGTCGCCGGTGATCATCACCACCCGCAGCCCCTGGGCCTTGAGTTCGTCGACGGCTTGGCGGGCTTCGGGTCGAATCTGGTCCTCCAGGGCGAGCGATCCGATGATCCTGTCGCCACGGACGACGTGGAGGACGGCGGCGCCCCGCTGTTCCCACGCCTGTACTGCGTCGGCGAGTTCGTCGGGGATGTCCAGGTCTCGCTCCCGCAGCAGCGCCGGGCCACCGACGGCATGGGTGACACCGTCGACGGTTGCTTCGACGCCGCGACCGGTGAGTGAGCGGAAATCGGTCGCCTCGACGATCGGGCCCCACTCTCGTGCGGCGGCGACGATGGCTCGAGCGAGCGGATGCTCGCTGTCGGATTCGACACCGCCGGCGACGCGGAGCAGCTCAGGCTCGTCGACTCCGATCGTGGTCGCGACGCCGATGACGGCGTGTTCGCCGCGGGTCAGGGTGCCGGTCTTGTCGAACAGCACGGCGTCGATGGTCCGGCTCGCCTCGAGGGCGAGGCGGTCCTTGACGAGGATGCCGTTGCGGGCACCGATCGCACTGGACAGCGAGGTGGTCAGGGGGATGGCCAGGCCGAGGGCGTGCGGGCACGAGATGACCAGCACTGTCACGACCCGGACGACTGCCTCGTCGGCGTCGCCGACGGCCACCCAGGCGATGGCGGTGACGATCGCCGCCACGGTGGCGACGTAGAACAGCAGGGCGGCGGCCTTGTCGGCGAGGACCTGGCTGCGCGACCGTGACTCCTGGGCTTCGGCGACGAGACGGCCGATCCCGGCGAGGGCGGTGTCGTCGCCGACGGCGGTCACCCGGATCCGGATCGCGGAGTCGGTCGACACCGTTCCCGCCACGACACTGTCGCCGGCGGTCTTGGGCACCGGTCGGGACTCGCCGGTGATCATCGACTCGTCGAGCTCAGCCGCGCCGTGGATGATCTCTCCGTCGGCGGGAACCCGTCCGCCCGAGCGCACCAGGACGGTGTCGCCGGGCTGCAGGACGCCGGAGGGGACCGTCTCGACGGCGCCGTCGTCGCGGATACGTTCGGCCTCGTCGGGCAGCAGCGCAGCAAGGGCCGAGAGTGCATCCTGGGCCTGGCCGAGCGCCTTCATCTCCTGCCAGTGGCCGAGGAGCATGATCGAGATCAGGGCGCCGAGTTCCCACCAGAAGTCGAGATCGAACCAGCCGAGCGACGTGGCCATCGACGCGATGAAGGCAACCGTGATCGCCATCGCGATCAGCAGCATCATTCCCGGCGTACCGGCCCGGGCTTCGCGGAACCCACCGGCGAGAAACGGCTTGCCGCCCCAGAGGAACAGGATCGTGCCGAGCACGGGGCCCACCCACTCGATCCCAGGAAAGTCGAGTTCGTAGCCGAACCAATCCATGACCATGTGGCTCGTGACCACCAGCGGCACGGTGAGCACGAGGCTCCACCAGAATCTGCGCCGGAACATCTCGACGTGATGGCCCTGATGCACGCCGTGACCACCGTGGCCGCCGCCACCATGCGCGTCGTGTTCGATGCCGACGGGAGTGTGGCCCGTGAGCGCCTCTTCGGTTGCTTCGGCAGTCATCGCCACGTGGGTGGTGTGGGTGTCAGTGTGCTTGGTGTCGCCGGGGTAGTTCATGGTCTGGTTCCTCTCTCGGGTATTCCACTCCGTCGACTGCTTCAACCCGTGAGGCCTCCGATCTATTCCACCCCACCTGGGGTGGGGTGGAATGGTAGGATGACCGGATGGACGACTACACGAGAACTGTCACGAACCGACTGAAGACCGCCCGGGGACACCTCGACGGGATCATCCGCATGGTCGAGAACGATGCATGGTGCCCCGACATCATGAAGCAGCTCTCTGCGGTGCAGGGAACCCTCGAGAGCACGAGCCGAGAGGTGTTCCGTCATCACCTCGAGACCCACGTCGCCGAGGCGGTCACCGCCGGTCGTGGCGCGGAGATCGTCGACGAGCTCATGGAAGCGCTCAAGTACGACAAACGCGTCATGCGCCCGACGCCCGACGACCATGCACCGTCGGAACCGATTCTCTGACGATCGGAGATCTGCTCACGTGATCAAGCGATGTCGTCGAGCGTGCCGACGGCAGTGCGCCCGTCGGCGGCGGTGTGAAAGGTCGCACGACCGCTCGTGAGCATCGGTTCCACTGTGAGCGTCATCCCCGGGATCGCCAACTTCTCGTCGTCGCGTTCGAGGCAGTGGTGTATGTGGAGTTCGGTGTGAAAGGTCTCGCCGATGCCGTGCCCGCCGTACTCTCGGATGACGTCGTAGCCACGTGACGCCGCTCGCAGAAAGCTCCAGCCGGCCAGCTACATGTCGAGTCGGCCGTTCGTCTGGCGCGCCCATCTCATCGACGGCCACCAGAGCTTCCTGGACATCTGGTATGCGCCGTAACCGAGGCGATTGTCGAGATCGGCGAAACAGATCGATTCGGCTCGGTTGGCGAGGCCCTTGAGTCCGACGACCCAGGCGGCGAGGCCGACGAGCGTGGCCGCCGGAAAGGACGTTGGCCCCTGGTTGGTCCATTTGGGTGAGGGTGACGCTGAGCTGGTGAGGTGCGCCACTGCCCGCAGGTCAGTGTTCGTCGTACTCGTGGCACTCATCGCCGCCGGATGCGTCGATGAGAACGGCGAGCAAGACGGTCGAACAGCGTCGGAGGCCTCCGGCGAGTCCACCGCTCCGGTCGAGTCGGCCACCACGACAGCAGCGACAACTACGCCGAGCACCGTCGCACAGCTTGGCGCGACAGCCGATGCGTCGATCCTGCTCGACGAGGCGCGCGAGACGTACGGAGCGCCGGGGGCCATGGCGTACGTGGATGTGGCTGGGACACCGTGGTTCGGAACGTCGGGTGCTGCCGACCTCGCAGGTGCGGAGCTGACACCGACGACTCGGTTCAGGATCGCCAGCATCACCAAGCCCGTTGTGGCGTTCCTGGTGGTGGACGCTGTCAACAGGGGCGAGTTGTCGCTCGACGATGTCGTGAGCCGGTATGTCGGCGAGCCGCTGCGGCACGAACCGCCGATCACGGTGCGGATGTTGCTCGACCACACCAGTGGGATCTTCAACGTCGGCGATGAGGGCGACATCGCAGCCGACGTCGACGCGCTGGCCGATCCGGAGCTGAAGGCCCAAGCCCTCGACCTGGCCACGAGATATCTGGCCGGTGAGCCCGTCAGTATGAGTGCCGAGCTGTACGTGGCGCTGGCCGAGACCCACGAGCGCTATGGCGATCCGGGCGAGGTCTACCACTACAGCAACCCGAACTACCAGCTGGCCGTGATGGTGCTCGAGGAGGCGACCGGATCGACATTCGACGAGCTGCTGCGGACCCGGTTGGTCGAACCACTCGGTCTCGCGGATACGACGACCGCTCCTGCCGACAGTGGTCTGCCGGAAATGCACGGCTACATGCCCGACTCCACGAATGGCGATCTGACCGATCAGACCGATGACTTCTTGTCGCTCGGCAACGGTGGCAGCGGCGGCGTGATCTCGACCCCGGAGGAACTGCTCCTGATCATGCGGGCAATCGTCGCTGGCTACCTGCTGCCACCTGAGCTCACAGCAGACATGAAAGACGCGACGCTGCAGTCCGACCTCGAGTACGGCCTCGGCTTGGGACGCTACGACCTCTCGTGTGGCACCTTCTACGGCCATCAAGGTTCGGTGAGTGGCACCCAGTCCATCGCCCTCATCTCCGACGAGGACTCGGCTGGCGTGGTCCTCGTGTTCAATCTGGTCAACGGCATCGATCCAGGACTGCTCGCGCTCGCCGAATCCATGGTCTGTGCCGGCCTGTGACTTTCGATCACGCCAGGAGGGCGAGGTCCCGCCGGACGTGGCGCAGGTCCGACGACTCCTCCTCCAAGATCACGCGGACGCAGGCATCGACCCCGGCATGCCAGTCATCGCCGCGCGTCAGGGTCCAGACCAGGCAACGGAGGCCGAAAAAACGGAAAGAGACCCTCCTGAGAGGGCCTCTGACCTGGTACGCCTTGCTTGGCAGCCCGTACGGGATTCGAACCCGTGCCGCCACCTTGAGAGAGAGACCACAGCCATCCGGCCTGTACCGCCCAACATCGTTTCGTACGGGTTGAGCAGGTCTAACACTACCCCCATCGTCCGGCTGGTATCGCTCGTGACGGTCGTTATCGAGGAGTCCGGCGCCGATCCATCGGCAAGTCCATTGGCAACGCAGATCTCGCTGAACACGCAGGACGGGCCGAACCGCTTTGGCCGACAACGGACGACGCCCGGCCTCCGGCAACGCCAGGGGCGTTCCTCAACGCGCCCACGAACCCGTGCGAAATTGCCCGTTGGACAAAGAGGCTTCTGATCGCCCTGACTGCATGCGTTGTCGAGCACTTCCGAGAAACGGCGCTCACTAGCTCGCTGTCTGCAAACATGAGCGGCATGGATCTGAAGCCTTGGCCTGAAGACCTCCGCGCCAACACGGGGATCGCCCGTTCAGCAGGCGGTGTGGCGGATGGTGACGCGTGAACGATCCGCACGAGGCCGATGGGTTGAAGGCGTCCGGTGTTCCCATCGGTTCCGGCGTTCTCATCGGTTCCGGAGTTCGACTCCGCCGCGCTCGGGCGATGGTGAGTCGGTCGATGTGGATCGTGCCGTCTATCTACGTGATCGGGTCGATTGCTCTCGCGTTGGTGATGGTGAGGTGGGATCACCGAAGTCCCGTCACCACGTCGCTGGGCGTGAGCGCTCCCAGCGTCAGCACGGCGTTGTCGGCCCTCGGAAGCGGAATGATCGCGTTCACCGGGTTCGTCATGTCAGTCGTGCTGCTCATCGTCCAGTTCGGCAGCAGTCAGTTCTCGCCGCGGTTCCTGCGGTGGTTCCGGTCAGAACCAACACTCAAGCACGCACCGGGCACATTCATCGCGACCTTCCTGTTCGCGCTGATCGCGACCCGCGATGACCGGTCGCGGCGCCGATGACGCCGTACCGGCTCGAACCGTCTGTGTTGCGTTCCTCCTGGCCCTGGCGAGCGTCGGCTGGTTTCTCGCGCTTGTTGCGCGGACATCGGACAACCTGCGTGTGGCGCACGTCATTCGCGGTGTCGACGCACATGCTCGCGACGCCTTTGATGTCGTCTATCCGCAGACACACGCCGATGTCAACGCAGCCGCTACCGCGGTAGCGAACATCGCGCTGCTCGATCCCACGCAAACGCTTCGTCACTCGGGAGTCGGTGCGATCCTCACCTCGTTCGATCGCCGCGTCCTCGTCCGCCTTGCGATTGCCAACCGGGCAACGATCGAACTTGTCGCGAGCGTCGGAGACCATGTGGCAACCGGTGGCGAAGTACTGCGTATCTATGGGCCGACCCCCATCAGCGAGCGCAAGCTGAGGACCAGTCTGTACTTCGGCGACGAGCGCACTCCTGAGGATGATCCCGCATTCACGCTGCGCATGCTGGTCGACGTTGCGATCAAGGCCCTCTCGCCGGCCGTCAACGATCCGACCACCGCAGTGCAAGCACTTCACGCCATCGAGGACGTGCTGCGATACGCCTCGTCGCGGCGCCTTTCGATCGGGGTCGTCACCGACGACAACTCGACGGCCCGCCTCATCTACCCCACCCCGACATGGGCTGACCTCGTCTCCCTCGCTCTCGACGAGATTCGATCCTTCGGAGCCGGCCAATATCAGGTGGCGCGCCGGCTGAGGTCGCTGATCGACGATCTGCTCGAAGAACTGCCCGCGGACCGCCGTCCCGTGCTCGAGTCCCAACTCGACCTACTCGACGACGCTGTCGAAGCCGCCTTTTCTCCCAGACAACGGGAACATGCCATGGTGCCCGACCGACATGGGTTGGGTCTGGGTCGCGTCGCAAGGCCGGCCACCGAATCACCGACCACAACGAATTCGACGATCATCTGACCCTCATGCCTGGATGAGGAACCGATCGTCAGCGAATGCCTCAATCACAGCAGCACACATCACCCGAGAGATCCACACCCACGTCATCCCGCCAATGCACCGCGATCTCGAGACGCGTCACGGTGCTGATGCGAACGAGTCCCCGCTCGATCCGCTCCGCCCTGCCGCAACGCCTCGCGTGCTCCCGAATTGCACCCGGCACCGTCCCACGAGGTGATCGGGCCGTAGGAAGATTCTGGCGTGCACCACCGCCAGCCATTCAGCCCTCGCACGGCTGCCAGCCACACGCGCCTGCGTGGTGCGGAGGTCGGACACGCCGTCTGCCCCTACTGCGCAGTCGGGTGCAGCCAGCTCGTCTTCCGCAAGGCCGGCGAGATCGTCGCCATCGAGGGCGATCCGCGCAGCCCGGTGAACGAGGGTCGTCTCTGCCCCAAAGGCGCAAACACACTGCAACTGGTCGCCAATCCGCACCGGGTCACGACCGTCCGCTACCGGGCACCGCGCAGCGACGTCTAGAAGGACAAGTCGGTGGACTGGGCGCTCGAGCGCATCGCGCAGCTCGTCAAGCACACTCGCGACGACGGCCTCGTCGAGACCGACGAGAGCGGCATGACCGTGAACCACGTGAAGAACATGGCGCTCATCGGCGGGTCGGCGGCCGACACCGAGGAGATCTACCTGGCAACCAAGCTCATGGGTCCGACCCGCTGGGGGAGCTGCACCCGACCTGCACCCCGCCGGGACCGCAAGTGACCAGGCGTGGAGACTTCGATGCTGGTCATGCTCCACATGTTCCACGTGACCTCCGCTGCCGGGACGGTCACCTCGTGACCGAGTCGTCATCCATCGCGAGCGAGGTGCGGTGGACACCAACGGCCGTGCGCGTGCGTGCCTCGAGCGTGCTGCTCGTGTTCACTGCGGTCATTGCGGCGGTGCTCGTCCGCAACGTGTTCGTGAGCGCACACCGCACGATCGCGTGGGCGTTCGCAACTGCCCTGCTCGCCGTACTGCTATTGCCCATCGTCGACCGGCTCGCCCGCCACATGCCCCGGTTCCTTGCGCTCGTGCTCACCGTCGTCGCGTTCGCGGTGATCGCCGCGGGATTGTGGGCCGGTGCGCGCTCCACGATCGTGAGCGGAGCAGAGCACCTCAAGAGCGCGCCCCGGTCGCGGCCACGACGCTCGAGGGGAAGTACTCGTGGGCCAAGCAGGCGGACCTCACCGGCCGCGTCGACTCGTTGGTCGCGCACATCGAGAAACCCTCCACCGGCCAGCAGGTGAGCCGGGCGGCCGGCACGGCGTCGGCGTACTTCGTTCCGGGCATTCTCGTGCTGTTCCTCATGGTGTACGGCCCCAAGATGGTCGCCGGGGGTCTGGCGCAGTTACCCGAATCCCGACGCGCCGACACGTCTCGACTGTTGTCGGCAACGGTGTCCGATGCGCGGGCCCAGATCCTGATCGCCGTCACCCAGGCGTGCGTCGTCGGGCTGGTGATCGGCGGCCTGAGCGCTGCCGTCGGTCTCGAGGCACCGTTCCTCATCGGTCTCGTCGCCGGGCTGTTCGGCATCATTCCTGCCGTTGGCATCATGATCGGATCGCTGCCGGCAATCCTGCTCGCCACGGCACTGGTGAGTCCGTGGGCAGGTCTCTTCATACTGGCCGCAGCCGTCACACTCCAGGCCGTCCAGGTGGCCGTGGTCCGTCCCGCGATGAGCCGCACGGTCGGCGACGTGGGCCCAGCGCTCGCCGTCGTCACCGTGCTCATCGCGTACCAGCTGTACGGCATCGGCGGCGCCACCTATGCGTTCATCGGGCTCATCTTCGTCATGGCGTTCGTTCGTCGTGTCGGGATGGTTCGCGACACCGGAGTCTCCTCGTGACCGCGACCTCCGACCATGGCGGGGCCACCCCTGCGGAACCCACTCGGCGCCTGGAGCTCGTCATCGACGTCCGCACCGCGATCGGTGTGACCGTGGCGCTCCTCGCGGGCTACGCACTGTTCGCCGTGGCACGCGACGCCAATGCCATGCTGACACGTCTCGCCATCGGGCTCGTGCTTGCCTTGGCGCTCGATGGGCTCGTGAACAACATGCAGCAGAAGTTCCGGCTGTCCCGACTGCGTGCGGTCCTGGTGGTGACCTCCGCGCTGTTCGCGCTCGCCGTGCTCGTGGTGGTCGTCCTCGGACCGCCCGCCGTGAGCCAGGCGCGTGACCTCGCGACCAACCTGCCCCAGACGGTGCGAGACCTGTACACGCTGCCGCTCGTCGGCAACTGGCTCGAGCGGGCCGACATGGCCACCAAGGTGCAGAGTTATGTGGCGGAGCTGCCCGCCACCGTGTCGACCCAGGGCGTCACGGACGTCGCACAGACGATGCTGGGTGGCATGGTGAGCGTCGTCATCGTGACCGTCACGACGATCGCGATCCTGTTGGACGGAGAGCGTCTGGTTGCGTTGTTCCGGCGTGCCATCCCGCCGTCGAGGCGGGACCAGGCGGACCGGGTGGGACGAATCTTCCACGGCGTCGTCGGTCGCTACTTCGGCGGATCGCTCACCGTTGCGGTGATGATGGGCCTGTACGTCCTGACGATCTCGTTGACCTTCGGGGTGCCGTTGGCGCCGCTGGCCGCCGTGTGGGCGATGATCACCGACCTGATCCCACAGATCGGTGGCCTTCTCGGGGGCGCGTTCTTGGCGGTTCTCGCGCTGGCAGCGGGTCCGGGCACAGCCGTGATCGTGGTCGTGCTGTTCGTGATCTACATGAATGTCGAGAACCATGTGATCCAGCCGGCCATCATCGGAAATGCTGTCAACCTGTCGCCGCCGACGACCATGCTCGCGGCGCTGATCGGTGGAGCGGCCGCAGGGATCCCGGGAGCATTGGTCGCCACGCCACTCGTCGGCGCCGTCAAGCAGCTTTACTTCACGACCCGGTACCCCGATGTGGAGGTCGACGACACGTCGCCCGGGCTGCTGGCCCGACTTCGCCACCTGTCGAAGCGCAAGCGTCACGAACCCGCCACCTGACGGCATCGCCGATCACACGTTGTCGTGGCGGCGCAACCACAGCAGGCACACCCAACCGGGCAGGATGGGCAGCCAGAACGTGGCCAGGCGGAACAGGAAGACCGCTGGCACTGCAACCGATCCCTCCATACCGGCAGCGACCAGACCCGCGACGAGTGCCGCCTCGACAGCCCCGAGCCCGGACGGTGTGGGAGCAATCATCGCGACACTCGAGCCGACGAGGTAGACGGCGCCGAGCGTCACGAGGCGAAGACCGCCCCCGAATGCAGCGATCGAGCACACGAAGCACGCGAGGAGACTGAGGACGACGAGGAGATTGCCGCCCAGGAGTTCTGTCACTTTCGCCGGGCGATGCAGCACCGAGCGCAACCCCGATGCCGAACGGCGCAGTGTCGGCAACGCCTTGTCCGCCATGATGGCGCGCACCGATGGTATGGCGAGCACAGCGACGGCGAGCACGCACACGATCCCGGCGCCGATGAGCAGGGCCTCGGGATTGGGAACCTTGACGTCACCGAACGCCGACCGGCCGGCCAACACGGCGAACGCGACGAGCAGGACGGTATGGACGAACCAGCCGCTCATCGCATTGAGCCCGACGGATGCCGTGGCTACGCCGCGGTCGATCCGTTGATGCTGAAGGAACCGGATGTTCAGCGTCATGCCACCGACCGTGGACGGCGCGAGCTTGCTCGAGAACGCTGACGCGACTTGCGTCACGAGCGTCGGCGTGGGCGCGAGCCGCTCGGGAACAGCGCCCGAGAGACTGAGTGCAGCGCCGACGAAGGTGACCGGGACCACGATCACGACGAGAACCGCCCATCCCCATTGGGCATGCCGTATCTGATCAGCCGCGCCGCGCAGGTCGGTGAGCTGAGGGAGAAGGGCATAGACCGACGCGACGATGGCGACGACCATGAGGAGCATCTTGCCGCTCAGGCGCAGAACCGGCTCGAGCCCTGAACGGGCGCCGGCATCGCTCCTGGTCATGCCTCCACCTGTGCACGAACGACCAGATCCTCACGCAGGAGCGCGAGCACCGTGCCCGCCCATGGCACGGCCGCCATGGTGATCAGCGCCACAATCACGTTGACGATCGAGAACGACCAATTGGTCGCGACCAGAATCACAGTGGCCACGAGCGGGCCGAGCAACACGATCGCTGTGACTGCCGCGAACCCGACGCCGAAGGTGTGCCAGCCGTGCCCGCGGGCGAGTGCCCAGCTGCGTCCGAAGGATCGACGCATGCCGAGCCGCTCGCGGACTCCCGACGGTGTTGCTGCAGAGAGCCGGGTCAGCAGCAACTGAACGGCGAGCGCGGGAACCACGAGTACGGCCGACACCCCGAAGACGAGCAGGAGCACGACCGCCGCCCAGAACCCTCCGGCCGGTTGCATCCCTCCGCGAGAACGGCACGGGTGGTCACGGGTTCGTCCACGGCGAGGTGATCGACGACGGCGGCGGCCGCAGCGAGCGTCCACGCCGTGACCGGCAACGACACCAGCGCACCGGCGATCAACGCGACCGGGACCGCCCACGCGCTCCCGGCACCGCCTCCGCCGCCGGCGACGGACGCGACGTCGCCGAGCGGTGTGGCCGACAGGACGAGTTCGGACACGAGCCAGGAGGCGACACCGCCGGCAAGCACGACCCCGGCGAGACCGGCGTACGTGTCGGCGTGGCGCCATTGGAGTCGGCCGGCGGCGACGAGCAGGCTGCCGGCCGGTCGGAGTTGCGTCACGGGCTCAGGTGCCGAGGGACGCCAGCGAGTGCGGGTGACAGCTATCACCAACAGCAGTGCCACGACGACGAGAGCGCCGGCGACGAGCAGTGGTCGGTTCAGGAACCTGCCGAAGAGCAGCGAGCCTGTCGACGCCACGGAGCAGAACGCATCGCCGGCGCGGCTCGAGACAGCGGGGAGCGAGACCGCGTTCGGTCGCCCGTACTTCTCCACCCACCGGATCGGGTTGGTCCATGACTCCTTGAGCGGTGGACCGAGGGGTCCGTCGTCGAACGATGGTTCCCGCTGTCCCCAGTGTCCCTGGTAGGTGATCCAGGCGAAGGGGTCGGTGGGGGCGGTGACGTCGCTCGGCGAGGCGGGCAGGAGCACCACCTCGGGGTCGAGGCGGGTGTTCGGTGCTCGAGTGTCGTCGCAGCCGAAGCCCGCCGACGCGCTCTTGCCGAACCAGTGGTTCGCCGAGTCGTATCCGGCGTGCGATCCTGCACCGGGGTAGTACACAAGCCGGTCGCCATCGCGTTCGAGCGCGGGGTCGTCCCACGCCCGGTACTGGGCGCCTTCGTGCTGGGCGAAGACCACCTGGACCGGCGGCTGGCCGAGCGCTTGGTCGGCCGTCGTGGCGTCGAAGACGACTTGCACCATCTCCCAGTCGCCCTCGTGTTTGTCGTTCCAGTCGTTGAAGATCCACCAGAACCAGTACTGCACGACCAGCTTGCCGGGTCGCTCGGGATCCGAGGCGACCGGGCGTAGGTGGCCGTGGGAGTCCTGCCTCGATCGACCGCCACCAGCGTTCGTACGTACAGCCGGGGCGCAGTGGGTTACCCGGCAGATCGAGTGACGTGCCTTCGGGGCGGCGAACAGATCAGCCGAGGTGGGAGCGTCGACGATGACGGCACCCGTCGCGTCGCGCAGCACCACGCCAGGGCGCCCGAGCACGGACTCGACGGTCGTGGGACGGTACGGCTCACCCGGGCCGCATTCTCCACTCTGGGTGACGATCTGGATCACCGGTCGGTAGCGCTGCGCCAGTTGTTGCTCGGCTCCGCCCGGTCCTGCGCCCGCGCCGGTGCGCCGTTGACGTCCACCGCCAGGATGACGCAGGCGGCGGCGACCACCACGAGCAGCCATCGGTGGGCGCAGTGGGGCATCGAGCGAGTGTTCAGTCGGTTGCCGGTTGGAGCGCGGGCGGGAGCCAGCGGCCGTCGAGCACGGGCGGTTCACCGAGGTAGACCCGCAGCGCCAGTGTGAAGGGTCCGTCGGGGGCCGGCAGCCAGTTTCCGGCCGACACGCCGTCGGGGCGGTGGTGCGAGCAGTGGATGGTGAGTCCTCCGTCGCTGTCGTCGGTGAGCCCCGGCGTATCCGGACGGATCACGTATCGATTGATTTCGTTGTCGACGAGCAGCGATTGTTCGTTGTACATGGTGATCGACCAGAACCCGAGCTCCCGGTGCGGTGGGCGCTCACCGGGTGCGAATCGCAGTGCGACCTCGCGGCCGCCGTGCAGGGCGGCACCGGTCGCATCGGCGTAGGCGAAGAAGTACACGGCTTCGTCGAGCGGGAGGAGCCCCATCTGGGTGAGCTGGATGCCGGCGCGGTCGAGGATGGATCCGCCAACGGCCGGTCCGGAATGTGGGTCGGGAAGGCGCCATCCACCTGCGGTCGGGAG
>CAWHJD010000021.1:0-481422 GCA_963829585.1 Ilumatobacteraceae bacterium
GCCGGCCCGGTGCCGTCGTCGCCGGTCGGGTCTTCGTGGCGCACCTGCCAGAACGACGTGTTCCCCGAGAAGAACGCCGCGTTGCCGCCTCGTGAGATGAATCCCTCGACGGTGTCTCGCATCGGGCCCGACCAGTACTCGTCGTGACCGATCGACAGGTACAGCGAGTACGGCGACGCCGTGCCGAGCAGCTCGGGATGCTCCTCGAGGTCGGCGTTGGTGACGACGTCGATTTCGTAGCCCTCCCGATCCGCCCACTCCACGAACGGCAGCTCCCAGTTCGGCCAGCCGGCGGAACCTCCGTACGGAGACAGGTGGTTCATCCGCAGGTACCCGACATGGCTCGCCGACTGCGGATCAGGCGGGTACAGCGACGTCACACGCTGACCGGCACCCGGTGGCTTGTACAGGTAGCCGGGCGCCATCGGGCGCTGCATCGAGACCGACGTGGCGCCGGTGTAGAGGTTGCGTCCGCCGAAGTCGTTGTAGGCGTGCCAGGTGTTCGTGCCGAGAGCGAGGAGGATTCGAGCCTCGGTCGTTGCGAGATTCGGACGCACGACGAAGAACGCGTGACTGCGCCGGGCTCTGCCGTCGACGTCGGTCGTCAGGATCACTTCGTAGTAGCCGGACGGCCAGTCGGGCTCGACGGCAACCTCGGATGCCACGGGCCAACCACACCCGCGCTCGGGTGCGTCGGCCGGTGTCGGATGATCTCCGGCCGGAACCCCCGCCTCGCTGTACACCACGGTACGGGCCGCGCCGATGTGAGCGACCTCCACGTCGAACGGACGGGCGCCGGACGACGACACGTGCAGCGCAACCCGTTCTCCTCCGGCGACCGATTGCGGCCAGCAGTAGCCCGTCACTGTCTCGTATGCCATTCCCCGACCCTATGCCGACCCTGGGCGCCGGGTCACGGTCGCCTCGGGTGCGACCGATACGGTCAGGTGCTCCCATGTCCGCCGATCCTCCTGCCGCCGCACGTCCGGCCGCCGATCTTCCCGCCGCGGAGCTGACGGCGCGGCCGACGATCGGTCGCGTGATCGTGCGGCACAGGCCGGTCCGGCTCGGCGATGTCGACGAGCGAGGACGCCTCCGGCTCGACGCCACGGCGCGTTACCTCCAGGACATCGCGACCGACGACTCCGCCGACGCCGAACTCGACGATGCCGTCAGCTGGGTCGTTCGCCGCACGCTGATCGAGGTCCGGCGGGCAGCGGCGCTCGACGAGCAACTCGAGCTGGCGACGTTCTGCTCCGGTACCGGCCGCAGCTGGGCCGAACGGCGTACCTCGATCACCGGCGATCGGGGCGCTTCGACCGAGGCGGTGAGCCTGTGGATCCGGATCGACCCGTCGTCGGGCCGCCCGACCGCGCTCGGCGACGCGTTCATGCAGACGTACGGTCAGAGCGCCGGTGGCCGACGCGTGTCGACGCGGCTCCAGCTCCCGCGCCCGTCAGCCGGCGCCGAACGCCGACCGTGGCCCGTACGGCGCGTCGACATCGATCCGCTCCGACACGTCAACAATGCAGTTCACTGGGCAGCGGTGGAGGAGACACTGCCGGTCGGCCCGCGTCGGGGTCGTGGAGAAGTGGAATACCTCGCGCCGGTCGACCCCGGGAGCCCGATCGAACTGGTCACGTCCACCGAACCGACGGGCGTGCGGGCATCGTGGCTCGTCGCCGAGGGTGTCGTGCTCACCGCCGCCCGGTGGATCCCGTCGGCGTGATCGAACGGCGCACCGATCGGACCGTCGTCACGAGGCGGTCAGCACCGCTTCGTCGAACACCGATCCGTCCTGGCCGACGGCGCGGAGCACGAGCTGATCACCGGTGATCGCGATGTCGACGAAGCTGTGCCACGAGTACGCCACCGCGGTGAAGTCGTCCTCACCCGTTCGGCGCGTTCCCGAGGCAGCACCGGTCACCACGTAGGTCACGCCGTCGATCGGCACACTGCGCTGGTAGTCGTGGTCGTGGCCGGACAGGACGAGCTGCACGCCGTAGCGCTCGAGCAAGGGCGCGAGCGCCTCGCGGACGTCGACGCTCGAACCCTGGTACCCCGCCGAGTAGGGCGGGTGGTGCACTGCGACGATCCTCCAGGTCGCGTCGGTGGAGGCGAGTGCGTCCTCGAGGAACCGGAGCTGCGCCGGGTCGTCGATCTCGTTGGAGTCGAGCCCGACGATCAGCACGTCGCCGTGCTCCTCGGCCCAGTACCGACCCGGCATGCCGAGCGCCTCCATCTGCGCGTCGGCGTGGCCCTGCTTCACGTCGTGGTTGCCGAGGATCGCCATCAGGTCGGCGCCACCGGCGAGGACGTCGGCGAAGGGTTCGAAGACCGTGTCCGGCAAGTGCGACGGATCGCCCGCCGGATAGACGTTGTCGCCGAGGAGGAGCAGTGCGTCGTAGGGCTCCTTCTCCGCGATCAGCGCGGCAGCAGCTCCGGTCGCATCGATGCGGGCGCCACCGTCACCGCCGTCACCGATCACCGCGAGGTGGAACTCGGCGGGCGGATCGTGGACCTCGTACGGCCACGTGACCGAGGGGCCGCCTTTGCGGTGGGTGACGTAGGAGATGGTCTGACGCCGGTACGTGAGAAAGGTCGCCGTCAAGGCCACCACGACGAGCAACCCCACCGCCAGGAGCACCCGCCGCCACCTCGGACGCCGGCGCCGCGGCGCCGCCTGACCGCCCGAGTCCGTCCCGGTCTCCATGCTTTCAGCGTGCTCTCGCAGGAGCAGAGCCGTCAGGGTCCATTGGCCCGAGACACCTGTGCACGCCGCGCATAGGGTCAAAGGCGTGAGCCTTCCGATGGTGGTCGCGCTCTCGGATTCCGAGACACGTGATCCGTCGGTTTCCGGAGCGAAGGCGGCAAATCTCGCGCGCGCCGCTGCAGCGGGCTTTCCCACACTGCCCGGCTTCGTCATCACCACCGCCGCCATCCGTGCCGGCCCGGACGACCCCCGCGTGGCCGAGGATGTCCGCCGAGCGTACGAGCGACTGTGCGCCGGTTCGGCAGAGCCGCTCGTGGTCCGATCGTCGTCCGTCATCGAGGACATCGGCGAATCGTCGATGGCGGGGCGCTTCACGTCGGTGCTCGATGTCGTCGGATGGGATGCGTTCCTCGACGCCACACAGCGGGTGACGAGTTCGGCGGCGGCGGTTCGCGACGCTGCACGGTGAGGTCGGGTCGATGGCGGTGCTGGTGCAGCGCCAGAGCGGCGCCCGGTTCGGTGGCGTCATGTTCGGCGTCGATCCGGTCACCGGGACCCGCGACCAGATCGTCGTCGAGGTCGTGCCATCCGGGCCCGACTCGCTCGTGGGCGGCACCGCCATGGCCGATCACTACGTGTTGACCCGTCGGGGACGGATCGTCCGGGTGACGCACGCCGGGCACATCCCTCCACTCGACCGGGCCCGTCGACGAGCCCTGGCGCGGATGGCGCGGCGGGCCGAGCAGGTCTTCGGTGCGCCCCAGGACATCGAGTGGCTGGTCGATCCCGCGGATCGTCTCTGGCTGCTGCAGAGCCGGCCGGTCACCGCGATCGCACCGGCCGACGGTCGGAGTTCGGTGCTGCTCGGACCGGGGCCGTTGGCCGAGACGTTCCCCGCGCCGCTCCGACCGCTCGAGCAGGATCTCTGGATCCCGCCCCTGCGCGACGGCATCGTCCGTGCGTTGCGAACCACCGGAGCGGTGCCGAACCGCTCCCTCGAGCGTTCGCCCGTCGTGACGACGGTCGGCGGCTGGGTCGCTGTCGATCTGGAACTCATCGGCGCCGTGGAAGCGCGCACGACGCTGCGGCGGCGGATCAATCCTGCGGCGATGGTCCGCCGACTGGGGACGGCTTGGCGCGTCGGCCGCCTGCGCATCGCCCTGCCGAAGTTGGCGCACGAGGCGGTCGCGACCGTCGACCGGGATCTCGCGATGATCCCCCGCCTCGACGAACTCGCTGACGGAGATCTGGTCGATCTGCTCGACCGGACCCGCCGCGAGCTGGCGACGACCCACGCGTACGAGGTGTTGACGGGAATGCTCCTCACTGCCCAGGACGGGCTCTCGGGCGCAGCGATGGCGGTGCGAGCTCTGCACGACGGCCGAGCCGCCGGGTGGAGCGACGAGGAGATCGTGCAGGGCTCTCCGGTGGTGCTCAGCCTCACGCCGCCGCGCCTCGGTGCAGCGCCGACCCTGCCCGCGACGACCTCGTCGCCATCGGGTCCCGTGACCACGATCGACCATCTCGACCAGCGCGAGGCCCTCCGGGTGCGCGTGCGATGGTTGCAGGAGTTGCTGGCCCGCGTTGCCGATGAACTCGGCGGCCGACTCGTCAGGACAGGAACACTTCCCGACATCGAGACGGTTGCCTGTCTCCGCCTGGAGGAGTTGATCGCCGTCGGCGATGGAGGGCCCCCGCCGAGCGACATCGCCGAGCGTCCCGACTGGAAGCCGGGACCGCCCCTGCCGGTCTCGTTCCGGCTGACGAACGCGGGCGATCTGCGTCCGGCCAGCGTCTCGTCCCACCGGCGTCGGGCGAGCGGAGCCGCCGGCATGCCGGCGAGTGGTGGCCGGGTGGTGGGGATCGCCCACCACCGGCTCGCCGGCGGGCGCGCCACCCGAGGGCGCCATCCTCGTCACCCGCCATCTCGAACCGCAGCTGGCATCGGTCCTCGGCGGTCTCACCGGGCTCGTGTCGGAGACGGGGAGCGCCCTGTCGCACCTCGCGATCCTCGCCAGGGAAGCCGGCCTTCCGACGGTCGTCGGCGTCCCCGACGCGCTCCGCCGATTCCCGCCCGGAACCCGTCTGATGATCGACGGCCGTACCGGCGAGATCGAGGTACTCGAGGCAGACCCCGATCCGTTCGCGGTTCGGTCGGTGGTGTCACCATGACCCCCGGGCAGGTCGCCCGCGCGATCGGCGTCACCCTCGCCACCGTCATCCTCGCCGTGTCCGGCGCCTACGTCGTCATCGACCTCGCCCGTTGGGAGTGGAACCGGGCGGTCATCTCGGCGCTCGTGATGATCGCCGCGCTGATCGTGCTCGTGGCGATGATGCTCTTCCACCAGTTGCGCCGCATCGAGCAACGCATGGAAGCGCTCGAACGTTCCAGCGACGTCAACACCCTGGGCGCGCTGAGGTCGGCGAACGCCACGGCGGCCGGCAGGCACTTCCGCTGGCTCGAACGTCCACCTGACGGGCTCGGCGTCTTCATCCCCGTCCTGCTCGGAGCCGGCGTGCTGATGTCGCTCGTCGCGTACCTCATCGAACGCATCGCCGGTCTGTTCGCGGCGGTGACGCTCGACCCACGAACAGCGCTGAAGCTCGGCACCGATCTCCCGCTGGGCGCCGGCATGCGGCCGTCCACGCAACTCGACCCGATGACCCGTCCACCAGATCGCCGCCACACCGCGACCGTGACGGTGCTGGTGTTGACGCTGGCGCTCTCGCTGGGTGCGGTCGTCCTGCTCAGGGAGTTGACGCAGACCCGACCCGACGAGGTGACGGCGGCCGGCACCACCTCGGTGGTGATCGACATCGATCAGCGGCGTCAGTTCCGCCCGTTGCCGACCGTCGCCGAGGACCTGTGGGGTTCCTGCCGCTCCAGGCTCGCCGGCGACGTCGAACTCACGGCGATCACCCAACTCGACAGCGAACGCGTCCGGATCGAACTCGATCGGTCCCTGGGCCGAACGGGTCGTGTCCGCATCGTCGGTTGCCTGCAGGACCACACGATCGACCTCGTTCGGGCCGACGTGCTGAGCATCCGGTCGATGCCGGCCGACGGTTGAGAACTCAGCGCCAGAGGCAGAGGACGCGCATCTCCACGCTCTCCCGATACTGCTTGTCGGCACTGCTCACGTGGGGGTCACGGAACGCCGAGTGCGGGGTCCAGAACGGCCGGCCCTCGTCGATGCACCGGCTGTCGTAGGTCCGCAACGACACGGCCTCCGAGGTCGTGAGATCCGGGAACGTGTACCAGCGGTCCGGTTCGCGAATCACTCGGAGGTCGTACCGCGTAGAACTGGGAGTCGACGCGGAAACCGCCGTACTCGGGCAGCATCTCGCGCACCAGACGGTCCGGGCCGACGCCGTCGGCGGCACAGAACGCGAGCGGATAGTCGGGACGGGTCGGGCCGGTGTTGCGCCAGAACTGCAGCACCATGAGGCGCGTCGCCGACCGGACGTCGGCGTGCTGCAGTCCGTGGCGCTCGAGCAGTGGATCGAGGAACGCCCGGTAGCGACGATCCGGCTCGGTGATCATCGGGCCGTAGTCGTCGGTGAAATCGGAGTGGACGAGTTCGATCGGCGCGTAGTCCGGTGTCGTCTGCGCCTCCTCGCGACTGCGATGGATCGGCAAGTACGAGATCGCGACGTCGCAACCGGTCATCGCGGCGGCGAGTGCCTCCGCTTCGGGCCGGTGGACCCGATCGACCTCGGCGTGGTCGCGCCAGTCCGTGACGGCCGACTCGTGTTCGACGAGGCCGAACCCGCACGTCTCGAACTCGAGATCGTCGGTCGCCGCCCGCCCGTCGAGCATGTCGACCGTGACCGGCCGGCCGACCGCGCCGTCGAAGTAGTTGAGCGTTGCCTGGCAGTACACCCCGTGCGCCATCCCAGAACCCTAGGCCGCTGAGGTCCGCCCGAGATTTGTTGCAACACTCCGGTCGTCTCGTGCGCCGTAGATGATGATGGAGGAAGTGGCGATCTCGAAAAGCACCCGCAAGGTGATCGAGCATGCCGACGTACTCGACCGGCTCTACCGGACCGAGTACACCGGCATGGTTCGCCTCGCGTACACCCTCGTGGGCAGCAACGCCGAAGCCGAGGATGTCGTCCAGGAGAGTTTCGTCGAGGTTGCTCGACGGCTGGACGAGATCCGCAAGCCCGGCGCCTACCTGCGCAGTGCCGTCGTCAGCCGATGCAGATCGGTGCTCCGACGGCGCAGGGTGATCGCACTGCACCCACCGGAACCACCCGCCGGCCTGGCCAGCGACGCGGGTGAACTCTGGGACGTGCTCGGCAGACTGCCGGAGGACCAGCGCATCGTGGTGGTCCTCAAGTACTACGGGGGATACAGGGCATCGGAGATCGCGTACATCGCCGACATGCCCGGTGCGACCGTCCGGTCGCATCTTCGCCGGGGGCTGAAGGCACTGAGAGAGGAACTGGACTCATGACCCGCTTCACCGATCGCGTGACGCGTGACCTGCACCAGATCGCGGACCGCTCGACTCCATCGTCGACGGCCTGGGACTCGATCCGAACCCGGATCGACGAGCAGGCCGACCAACCACCGACCATGGAGGTCATCATGCTCAGTCCCGACCGCAACGATCAACCCAAGCGAGGATGGATGCTGGCCGCTGCTGCGGTCGCCGGACTCGCACTCGTCGGAGGTCTCGTGTTCGCCACGACCCGCTCCGACGACACCGCACCGGCGGATACCCCCGTGGTCACCCTTCCTGCGGAACCCGCACCCGACGCCGAGGTCGATCCCGACGCGGAGGCCGTCGTGGTCCCCGCCCCGGACCCGACCACCGCCGCCGAGGTGGCGCCGGAACCCGAACCGGTTCCCGAGCCGGTGACGGTCACGGTGACCGGCACCTTCGCCGAATCCGGTGTCTCGGCCAGCGCCACACCCACGCCCAGTTCATCCGGACTCACGGGCAACACCACGATTCTCGGCACCACCACGTACGAAGGACAGTTCGCCGGGAGCGCTCCGTGGGTGTCGCAGTTCTGGCCCCTGTCCGATGGATCCCAGTTCGGAGCCGGCGAGTTCCTGTTCACTGGGACGATCGAGGGGCTCGGGACGGGAACCCTCTCGTTCGTCGACACATGGCAGGTTGTCGACGGTGTCTGGAGCGGTGTATCCACGATCACGGGCGGTACGGGTGACTTCGAGGGGGCGTCCGGAACAGGGGTCAACACCTCCGACCCGGCCAATTCCTCGAGTAGCGGCACTGGTTCGAATGTCTGGACCATCACCGTGCCACCGAAGGGGTCACTGGTGACCGTGACCGCCACAGGTACGGCATCTGCCTCCGTCACCGTTGTCCCCGACTCGGTTCCGCTCACCTGGAACGGGACGGGCTCCTTCTCGGGTTCGCTCGTCGGCACCACCGAAGGATCGGGCCAGGGCTGGGCGAATCCCTCGGGCGGCACGTTCGGCTCCTCGCGCTGGGTGTTCACCGGCACGATCGACGGACTCGGCACCGGCACGATGACCTTCGACCGGATCGGCTTCGATCCCCCCGCGACCTGGTACGACGTCGTCGTCGACGGCACGGGTGACTTCGAAGGGATCACAGGAACGGGACAGGTCGCCGCGGACAATACGTACACCTACACCCTCACCGCTCCGCTGAATCAGTAATCGAACGCGCCACACCCGATGCGGTCCGAGTTCCGGCTCGGGCCGCATCGTCGTCGCGTCCCGGGTGAGTCTCGGCGGCGGCTCGGCCGGGCGGGCACGGCTACGGTCGGCTCGATGGAGACCCCACGGCACGTCGTCGTCGTCCTGCTCGACTCGCTCAACCGGCACATGCTCGGGTCGTACGGCGGCACCGAGTTCGCCACGCCGAACCTCGACCGGTTCGCCGCCCGGTCGACCAGCTTCACGAACCACGTCACCGGGTCACTGCCGTGCATGCCGGCTCGCCACGACATCCTCGTCGGTGCGCTCGACTTCCTGTGGAAGCCGTGGGGGTCGATCGAGCTGTGGGAGGAGTCGATCACCGCGACGCTGCGGCGCGCCGACGTCACGACGATGCTCGTCTCGGACCATCCACACCTGTTCGAGACCGGCGGCGAGAACTACCACACCGACTTCTCCGGCTGGGAGTACCTGCGCGGTCACGAGGGCGATCCGTGGCGGACCTACGCCGACCCGTCGGCGTTCGGTGCACCGACGCTCACACCCGACGGTCGGCCGCTCATCACGAACGCGGCCGACGGAGGTTGGTTCCTGCGCGATCAGCTCGGGATCGCCGACCGGTCGTTCGGTCGGCGCCACTACGACGACACCCGAACCTGGTTCCGCGCCGAGGAGGACTTCCCGGGCCCGCGCACGATGGCGACCGCCGCGGCGTGGCTCCGGCACGCGTCGGGCGCTCACGATCGCTGGATGCTGTTCGTCGACGAGTTCGACCCGCACGAACCCTTCGACACACCCGAACCCTGGGCCTCGATGTACGACGACGACCCGATCGACGCCGACGAGGCTCGTCTCGTGTGGCCTCCGTACCTCGTCGGTGGCACGTCGAACGGGTCGATCACCGAAGCGCAGGCACGCCAGATCCGCAACAACTACGGCGCCAAGCTGTCGATGATCGACCACCACTTCGGCACGATCCTCGACGAACTCGACGCCCAGGACCTGTGGGACACCACCGCAGTGATCGTCTGCACCGACCACGGCCACTACCTCGGCGAGCAACGGGTCGCAGGCGCACCCGGCGACCACACGGAGGCCGACATCTGGGGCAAGCCGATGGTCCCCCAGTTCGAACCCCTCGGCCACACCCCCCTCATGATCCACTGGCCAAATCGCGATCGGGGTCAGACCCCGATCGCGATCGACGCGCTGACGACGAACGTCGACATCAACGCCACGATCGCCGATGTGTTCGGCGTGTCCCCGTCGCACCGCACGCACGGGCGGTCGCTGATTCCGCTGCTGACCGGCGAGGCCGACTCGATCCGCGACTGGGCGATCGGCGGCGTGTACGGCAACTGGGTTCAGGTGACCGATGGTCGCCGGAAGTACGCGCGGGCACCCGTCGACTCCAACTTCCCACTGTCGATGTGGTCCAACCGCTGGTCGACCATGCCCGTGCACAAGGGCCTCGAGGACTACATGCGGTTCCCGAACCCCGACCGGCGCGCCACGCTCGACTTCATGCCCGGTTCCGACGTGCCGGTGATCCGCCAACCGTTCGAGCCGGGTGACGTCCTGCCGTTCTGGGCCGGCGGCGCACGCAACGTCGGATGCCACCACCTGTACGACCTCGACGTCGATCCCGACGAACGTGAGAACCGTCGCGGCGAGGCATCGGAAGCCGAGATGATCGAACTCCTGCGAACCGCACTCGTCGAGCTCGACGCACCCGACGATCAGGTGGCGCGGCTCGGACTGGCCTGACGGATCAGGTACGGCGGGCGAGCACCAGGCCGAAGTCGCCGGCGGAGTCGGTGAGGAGCTCGGCGTCACCGAAGCCTGCATCGGCGAGTTCGGCCACGACGTCGTCCGGCGAGAACTTCGTCGAGATCTCGACGCGGAGTTCCTCCCCCGCCTCGAACACGACGTCGAGCCCGAGTGCACCGATGTGGGCCGTCTCCGGATCGCACGCTCGCAGGCGCATGTCGACCCGATGCTCACGAGCGTCCCAGAGCGGCACGTACTCGAAGTTGCCGAGATCGAAGTTCGCATCGAGATCGCGATTGATCACGGCGAGCGCGTTGCGGATGAACGCATCGGTCACACCCTGGCTGTCGTCGTACGCGGCCATGATCCGATCGATCGGCTTGATCAGGTCGACGCCGAGCAGCAGCCAGTCACCCGCGACGAGGCCGTCGGCGAGGGCGCCCAGGAAGGCCCGGCGCTCGTCGGTGTAGAAGTTCCCCACCGTGCCGCCCAGGAACGCCACCAGGCGCGTCCCGCCGCTCGGAAGCCGCGCCAGGTGCCGGGTGAAGTCGCCGACCACCGGCTCGACGACCAGATCGGGGTATCGCTCGGCGAGCACCTCCGCGGCATACAGCAGCGTGGCCTCACTGACGTCGAGCGGTGCGAACCGCTCGATCTCGCCATGCACGACGAAGGCATCCAGCAGCGTGCGCGTCTTGTCGCTCGTCCCCGAGCCCAGCTCGATCACCGTCGTGGCGCCGGACACCTCGGCGATCATCGCCGAATGGGTGGCCAGGATCTCTCGTTCGGCCTCGGTCGGGTAGTACTCGGGCAATCGGGTGATCCGGTCGAACAGTTCGCTCCCGCGGTCGTCGTAGAGCCAGCGGGGTGGAATCGTGCGCGGCCGGGTTCGCAGCGCCCGGTCGAGTTCGGCGAGCGGGTCGTCGCGGTCGATCGATGTGCCGGTTCGTCGGTTCGTGTCGCGGTCCATGCTTTCCTCAACGTTCCCGATCGGTGGCGAGACGAACCCCGGCGAGGTGCCAGCGGGTGTGGGGATGGAAGAAGTTCCGATACGTCGCACGGGCGTGGCCGGGCGGAGTGAGCGCCCCGCCCCCGCGCAGCACCTGTTGGCCCGACATGAACTTGCCGTTGTACTCGCCGATCGCACCTTCCGCGATGCGGAAGCCCGGGTACGGCTGGTACGCCGAAGATGTCCACTCCCAGCAGTCGCCGTACAGCTGACGCAGCTCACCGGTCGACGGGCCGGCGGCTGTGGGGTGGAAGGCGAATCCCGGATTCTGCTCGTCGAGGAAGACGCCCTCGACGCGTCGCCCGCGTGCCGCGTGTTCCCATTCGAACTCCGTCGGCAGACGGGCACCGGACCACGTGGCGAACGCGTCGGCCTCGTACTGCGAGACGTGCACCACCGGCTCGTGCGGGTCGAGCGGGCGAAGGCCGGTGAGCGTGTGGATCCACCAGCCGTTGGGATCGTCGGGGATGCTTCGCCAGTAGAGCGGCGCCTGCCAGCCCTCGGCCTGTGCCGCGGTACCAGCCGTCGGACTTCCACAGTTCGG
Source organism: Ilumatobacteraceae bacterium (assembly GCA_963829585.1). Lineage (GTDB taxonomy): Bacteria > Actinomycetota > Acidimicrobiia > Acidimicrobiales > Ilumatobacteraceae > Sva-07. The sequence goes on from CAWHJD010000021.1 coordinate 11,696, forward strand.
GTCGCCGATACCCACCGTCGTCGATGAACGCGAGCCATTCGCCTGCAGTGACCAGGCGGTCGGCCAACGCGAAGTCGTACAGCCGGACCTCGTGGCGCGGGCCCTCGTTGTCGAAGGCGAAGCCGTCGATCGGCGATCGAGCGTCGAGACAACGACCGACCTCGACGACACCGCCGTCGAACTCGACCCAGCCGATCGGACCCGGATCGTCGGCGGGAGGCACGACCACGCGGGCGTACGCCGGGCCGACCGCGGGGTTCATCGACAGGACGTGCTTGATGTCGATCAGCAGGAGTTCCTGATGCTGCTCCTCGTGATACGTGCCGAGCACCAACGTCGCCGCCGTCGACGCGTCGAGGCCTGCACGACACAGTTCCTCGACCGCCTCGTCGACCTGCGATCGATAATCGGCCACCTCGGCGATGCCGGGGCGGGTGACGAGGCCCCGCTCGGGACGGGGATGCCGAGCGCCGACGGCGTCGTAGTAGCTGTTGTACAGGAAGCGGTACTCCGGGCGATCCCACACCCTCCCGCTGGATCCGTCGGCGCCCAACACGAACTCGGCGAAGAACCAGGTGGTGTGGGCCCGATGCCATTTCGCCGGGCTCGTGTCGGGCATCGACTGCACGACCTGGTCCTCGGCGCTCAGCACCGCCGTCAGGCGGTCGGTGCGATCGCGCACCGACCGGAACCGCTGCATCAGCTCATCGTCGGACCGGCCTCCTGGCATGCCCAACTACAACCGACCGAGACCGCCCGATGTTCCGCCTGCAGGTGAACAGGCGTTGAACATCGGGGCGGTGTCGGCGGAGGTGACGTTTCGACTCAGCTCGCCTCGGGGTCCTGGACGATCACGGCCGTGGCCATGCCGAACAGGCCGGTTTCGCTCTCGACGTGCGTGAGGATGTGGCAGTGCCACACCCAGACGCCGGGCACGGTGCCTTGGAACAACACCGAGTACCGCTCGCCGGGGGCGATGTTGATGGTGTCGGCCCAGTACGGCTGGTCCAGCGGGATGCCGTCCTTGGCGTACACCAACTGCGGGAAGCCGTGGAGGTGCATCGGGTGTGCCGTCAAACCCTCGTTGAAGTAGTGCACCGACGCCCACTGTCCCGTCTCCAGCACCATCGGCTCCGTCGCGGGGAAGCTCTTGCCGTTCAACGTCAGGCCGATCACCCCGGCGTCGTTCAACACCATCGGGATCTCCACGGTCGGAACCACGTCTTCGGGGATGGTGATCCCGGAGATGGTTTGGCCGTACGGGATGGGATTGTCACCCACGAGGAAGGCGCCGAACATGCCGTTGGGCACGGAGATCTGGCTGTGCATGTGGGCGTGGTACATGGCGATGGTCGGCGTGTCGACCGTGAACTCGTAGATGAAGCTGTCGCCGCTCGACACCGGTTCCTGCGTGTACGGCGAGACTCCGTCCATGTTGTTCGGGATCGTCAGGCCGTGCCAGTGGATGTCGGAACCGAGCGGCGTGTCGTTGTTGAAGATGACCTTCACCTTGTCGCCGACATTGGTCTTGAGCACGGGGCCCGGGACCTGCCCGTTGTACGCCCACGCATCGACGATCTCGCCCGGACGCACTTCCCACTTGATGATCGACGCGGTGAGCTCGAACTCCTTGGTGCCGTCGGCGAGGATCTTCGGCTCGAGGATCTGGTTCCCGCGAACGTCCTGGTCGACCGGGAAGGCCTTCATCGAGTCCATCATGATCTTGTCCATCGCCTCGGCGTCGTACGCGTTGGGATCATGACCGGCACCGTGCACGCCACCAGACGCGGCCTCGCCGGTCGACTCCGGAGAGCCGACGACGAGCGTGGATTCCATGCCAGAGTCCCTGTGGCCGGGCACGCTGCAGAAAACTGTGTAGTTGCCGGCATCGAGTGTCCCGAGGGCCAGCTCGGCAGAGTCACCGGCGTTGAGCAGCGGTGTCTCGGTACCGAGCTCCTCGACGACGAGGTTGTGCTGTTGCGTCCCGGCATTCGCCACGGACAGGTTCACGTCACCCGCTTCGGCCGTGAGCGTGCCGTCGATCTTGAACTCCGACAGCGTCACGTCGATGGTTGTCGACGCGGCCCCTCCGCCACTGGCGCTGGCGTCGCCGCCGTCGTCATCGAGCAGACCGATGACGCCGATCACCAGCAGCGCGGCGACCAGGGCGATCAGCAGCGCCGTCATGCCGAAGAAGATCAAACTGCCCAGCGTGCGACCGCCGTCGGAATGCTCGGGTTCGGGGGTCCGCGGTGGCGCGGGCTTTTCGATGACGGTCACGTCATGTTCTCCAATCGTCGTGAATGTGGCCAGCAGCCTCGCACCGCCGGCGCCAAGACCCTAGGGACCATCGACCCTTTCGAGCCAATCCCGGAACTTCCCTGCAGCTACGGTCGACGCCATGCTCATCGGTGTCGAAATCTTCCCGACCGACCAGACCATCGGCGCGATCGAACTCGCCCGGCGAAGTCGAGGCCCACGGTTACGAGTCACTCTGGTTCCCCGAACATTCACACATCCCCACGAGCCGGGCCACGCCCTGGGGTGGCCGCGAGGGTGCTCCACCGCTCCCCGAGTTCTACTGGCGCACGTTCGACCCGTTCGTGGCGCTCGGCGCGTGCGCCGCCGTCACCACCACGTTGAAGCTCGGGCACCGGCATCTGCCTCGTCGCCCAGCGCGATCCGATCCACACGGCGAAGGAAGTGGCCAGCGTGGACGCGCTGTCGGACGGCCGCTTCCTGTTCGGCATCGGGTACGGATGGAACAAGGAGGAGATGCGCCAGCACGGCACCGCGTACACGGAGCGACGGGCGATCCTGCGCGAGAACATCCTGGCGATGAAGCAGCTGTGGACCAACGACGTCGCGTCGTTCGAGGGCGAGCACGTGTCGATCGAGCCGAGCTGGTCGTGGCCGAAGCCGGCGCAGACACCCCACCCGCCGATCATCCTGGGCGGCGACGCCGGACCGAGGACTGCCGCGGACATCGCCGAGTTCTGCGACGGCTGGATGCCGATCGGTGGACGCCATGCGGTCGACAAGTTCTCGGAGATCGCCGCCGCCTGCGAGCGGATCGGACGCGACCCGGCCACGATCGAACTCGGCGTCTTCGGTGCGCCGCCCGACGAAGCGAAGCTGATCGAGTTGGCCGACAAGGGCGTTCGACGCGCCGTGTTCGGCCTGCCGCAGGGCCCGCGCGACGAGGTGCTCGCTGCGCTCGAGGCCATGGCGCCGCTCGTCGAGACGATGCGTTCCGTCACGAACAGCTGACGTTCTCGAAACATCGCCGACACCTCCGGCGATCAGGATGCGGTCATGGAAGCCGCCCCCCATCTCGTGATCGCCGTCGATCACCCGAGCCTGGACGGCGCGTTCCAAACCTTCGTCGACGAGCTGCGAGCCGAGTCGGGGTGCACCGGACGGGGCCCGTCCGCCGGCCGAACGCCGTCGACCGAGTTGATCGACCGGCTCGGAGCTCCCAGAACCATGCGACTCGGCGTCATGGCCGGCGGCCGCCTGGTCGCGGTCGCGTCCGTCGACAACGACGGTTCGGTTGCTCTGGCGGTCGTTCGTGATCAGCGGCGGCGCGGCATCGCCAACGAACTGATGGAGGTGGTGAGCGCTCGAGCGAGCGCCATCGGCTACCCCCCGCTCCATCGGTACACGGCCTCGAACGCGAGATTGGCCGGGTGATCATCGCTGCCTGACCCACATCCTCGAATTCCGACTGCATCCATCGTCCACTGACGGCCGGCCCGATCCCCCTCCTGCGCCGGGTCACGGACGACCGACATGCGACAGCGGCCTCACCGACCCCCCTCCGGTGAGGCCGCTGTCGCGTCTCCACCGCATTATGTTGCGATCGCAATTATTGTTCGGTACATTACTTGACATGACAAACATTGTCTCCACCACCACACTCCCCTTGGCCGCCGGTACCTGGACGGCCGACCCTTCACACACCACCGTCGGGTTCGTCGTGCGTCACCTCGGACTCTCGAAGGTGCGCGGCCGATTCGATGGCGTCAGCGCTCAGCTCGTCGTCGGTGACGACCTGGCGTCGAGTTCCGTGAGCGCCGAGATCGAGATGGGCACGGTCAAGACCGGCAATGCCGACCGCGACGCACACCTCACCTCGTCGGACTTCTTCAACGCCGAACTCAACCCGACGATGACCTTCGTCTCCACGGGCATCAGCGGCGAGGGCGAGGAGTTCACGCTCACCGGCGACCTCACGATCAACGGCATCACCAAGGCGGTCGAACTTGCCGTCGAGTTCTTCGGCACCTCGGTGTTCCCCATGGATCAGTCGACACGCGCCGGGTTCAACGCCACCGGTTCGATCTCGCGCAAGGACTTCGGCATCGAGTTCAACGTGCCCCTCGGTGGCAACAAGGTGATGATCTCCGACAAGGTCGCCCTCGACCTCGACGTCCAACTCATCGCCCCCTGATCGACCCCTGATCGACGCCCTGATCAGAGGACGGTCATGCCGTACATCTCGCCGAGGGGATCGGCGATCAGTTCGATGCGTTCGCCGTCGGGACCCGTGAAGTAGATCGAGGTGTCGCCCTCGAGGTGCACGGGCACCCCGGCGGCATCGAGCTTGCCCTTGATGCGCTCCCAGTTGGCCCGCTCCATGGAGATCGCCAGGTGGTGGTGGCCCCCGAGTACCTCGCTGTACTCCCCCAGCCCGAGACCGGGAAAATCGAAGAAGGCGAGTGCATTGCCGTTGCCGATGTCGAAGAAGAAGTGGGTCGAGCCGACGTAGTCACGGTTCTGGAACAGCTCTGTCAGCGGGAACTCGAGGAGGCCCTGATAGAAGTCGATCGTCCGCTCCACGTCGGAGCAGATCAGTGCCTGGTGATGCACGCCACGTGCAGTCGACGCCGGTCGTCGATCGGCCGGCAGCAGGTGCTCGGCCCGCAGCCGCGCCCACTCGTCGTCGCGATCGGGATGTTCCCCGTCGCGTTCGGTCCCGAAGTGGAGATCATTGCTTGCCATCGCAACAGTCTGCCACGGAGTCCAAGGGTCCGCGCCGAGCCGGCTCAGCCGGTCGGCAACGCCGACGCGGCGTACGCCAGCGAGCGTTCGCTCGTCTGCGCCACGGCGCCATGGACGATCCGATGGCCCACCGCGACCGCCGGACCGATCGTCAACGGCGAGCAGGATCGTGCCGAGGCCGACAGGTCCGCCGAGCGCAACGCCCACGACGAGCCACGACAACTCGATGGCCATGCGGGTACGCGGCTCGCCACGTCCGCTGCGGTCCGATGCTGCAGCAGCGAGCAGCTCTCCCGACCCTGCCCCGAGTCGCGACACGATCAGTGCGCCCGCTCCGAGCCCGATCGCGCCGACCGCGAGCAGGTGGACGACGATCCTCACGACGAGCGCATCCGGCACGCCGACGGTCTCGAGCACGGTGGCCGTGACCTGCATCGCCGATCCGATGATCAACGGCGAGATGATGGTTCCCGGTCCCGGCCGTCGTCCGAGCAGCCACGACACCACGATCATCGACCCGACAACCAGCCACACGGTCGGCCCGAGCGGCAGTCCGGAGCGCACACGGACGGCGCCGATGAAGACGTCGAGCGGCCCCGGTCCGAGACCGTTCCACAGCGTCACGGCGACGGCGACGGCGATCGTGAGCGAACCGGCGACCAGCAGCGCCACCCGGACCGAGAAGCGCATGGCCCGTGTCGATGGAGCACCGGCGAGCACGAGGGCGAACGCCTCCACCCGCGACCACGCCGCACTGCGCACCGGGCGCGGCGCGTCACTCGCGTCGGAGCGCGGTGGATCGATGACGGCGGAACTCACACCTGCAGTATCGGCCCGGGGTAGCGCTTCCCGAGTGGCCGCCGGGGTGTCGTACGGCACAGCAGCACGCGACATCCCGTCAGTCGAGGCGCACGGTCGGCGACGCCTGATGCATCAGGTGGCGACGGAGCGCTTCGAACGCGACGAGATAGCTGTCGCCGCCGAAGCCGGTGACCACCCCGAGACACACTGCGCTCACCACCGACGTGCGGCGGAACTCCTCGCGGGCGTGCACGTTCGACAGATGGGTCTCCACGACCGGAACGGAGATCGACGCGATCGCATCACGCAGGGCGATGCTGTAGTGGGTGAAGGCGCCGGGGTTGAAGATCACGCCGTCGGCGCGTGTCCGCGCCTCTTGGAGCGCATCGATCAGCTCACCCTCGCTGTTCGACTGGATGTCGTACACCTCGACCCCGTGCTCGGAGGCCACCGCCCGGATGTCGTCGATGATCGAATCGAGCGTGGCCGTTCCGTAGACGTCGGTCTCGCGGGTGCCGAGCAGATTCAGGTTCGGGCCGTTGAGCACCAGGATGCGACAGGACATGGCTGCAGGTTACGCGGCATCCCGATCCCCGGTCGCCACCGGTTGCTGACCACCGAGGATGAGCATCGATCGACGGGCTCCTTCAGTTCGTCGGCCCGTGCGACCGATACACGGTGAGACGTTGCCCGTCCGGTGGCGATGAAGGCAGGCTGGGACCCGACGATTGAGCACGATTCGATCACGCAGAGCCGCCGCACCCGAAGCGGCTTCGGAGCCGATCGCATGACCGCGGAAGTGTTCCTCGGTCGCCAGCCGATCGTCGACGCCGACCGTCAGATCTTCGGCTACGAACTGCTCTACCGCGACGGCCCGGACTCGCCCACGACGTTCGACGATCCTGACGCGGCCACACGAGGCGTCATGGAACGCGTGCTGCTCCAGTGGGGCATGGAACACGTGGTCGGCGATCGGTTCGGGATGATCAACGCCAGTGCCAGCCTCGTCGTCCACGGTCTCCATCGGGCGATGCCGGCCGAGGGCATGATCATCGAGGTTCGCGAGGAGACGCCGTTCGACGACGACACGATCGCCGCGCTCCAACAGGCTCGGTACGACGGCTACCACTTCGCGCTCGACAACGTCAGCCGCCTGGGCGACCTCGAGCGTTCACACCTGCTCCCCCTGGCGAGCATCGTGAAGATCGAACTGACGACGGCGCACGACGCCGAGATCCCGCGGCTGATCGACGTCGCACGCGAACGGTCGCCGGGTGTCCAGGTGGTGGCCGAGAAGGTCGAATCGGTCGCCGACTTCAAGCGGTGCGACGAACACGGCTTCGACCTCTTCCAGGGGTACTACATCGCGGCGCCCGAGGTGCTCCGACGCCCTGCTCGCCCGGCCGGCACCTGGTCGGCCGCCGCACTGCACGACTCGCTCGTCGACGACGGTCGGGGGATCGACGTGGGCGCGTTGGAGTCGATCATGGCGACGGATCCCTCGCTGGCGTTCCGTCTGCTCACGGCGGTCAACGCCAATGCATTCGGGCTGGACCGCAGCGTCCGCTCGCTCGATCAGGCGATGGATCTGCTCGGGCACGAGAAGCTGCGCTGCCTCGCAGAGCTGATCGCCTCGTCGGGCGACACCGTCGACGACGACGTGCACATCACGCGGGGTGCCGTACGCGCCCACATGGCGGCCGAACTGCTCGCCGGGACCGACCAGGCCGGCAGCGGCGTGACGGTGGCCCTGCTGTCGACGACCGATCTGCTCTACGGAACACCGATCGCCGAACTGCTGGCCGAACTGCCCGTCACCGACGAGATCGTCGGCGCCCTCGTGCACGGGCGGGGCCGGCTCGGCGAGACGCTCGACATCATCAGGGCCTGCGAACGCAACGACGCCGCCGTGCTCGACGAACTCGCACCGGGACGCAGCGACGAGATGGTTGCCCTGCACGCGGCCGCCGTGGAGGCCGTCGCGGCACAGAGCACCTCGGACGACCCGGCCGGCCACGTTCGCACCTGACGACCCGCCACCTGTCAGGCTGACGGCATGAACGACGCCGATGCCATCGACTTCGCCCTGTTGCTCCTTCGTTGCGGAGTGGGCGCGGTGATGTTGGCCCACGGCATCAACCACGTCCGCCCGAACATCGACGGCACGGCCGGGTGGTTCGGCTCGATGGGGATGAAGCCGCCGAAGCTGCACGCCTGGCTGGCGAGCATCACCGAGATCGCCGGTGGCCTCGCCCTGATCGTCGGGTTGCTCACGCCGTTCGCGGCGGCCGGGGTCGTCGGCGTGATGTTCGTCGCCTGGGCGATCAACCACCGGGGCAACGGTTTCTTCATCTTCCGACCGGGTGAGGGTTGGGAGTACGTGATGACGCTCGGCATCGTCGGGTTGGCGATCGGTGCGATCGGGCCAGGCACCTGGTCGCTCGATCATGCACTCGATCTGACCGACGACCTCACCGGCACGACGGGACTGCTGATCGCCGCGATCGGTGGCATCGGCGGTGGCGCCGCACTGCTCGCAGGTTTCTGGCGACCCGACCGCACCACCTGAAACGCCGGGGTCAGACCCCAGCGTTTCAGGTTCAGATCAGGGGTTGGGCGGCGGTGCTGAACGTGGGGCTCAGGTGGGACGTGTCGTTCCAGCAGCGCACCACCCAGCGATCGGCCGTGACCACGATGTGGGTGATCGAGGCGTTGTCGGCGCCGCTGAACGCGAAGCCCTTCGCACCGGTGGCGATGTTCATGATCTCGCCGATCACACCGCCGTGGACGACCGCGACGACGAGCTCGTCGGGGTGGGCGGCAGCAATGCGTTCGATGCCGCGCTGCACCCGGTTGCGGAACTGGTGCGCCGGCTCGCCGCCGGGGATCACGTCCCAGCGCTCCTCGACGTACATCAGCTGAGCGATCGGGTCGCCGTCGGCCACGCGCCTGCGGAACTCGCCACCTTCCCAGTCGCCGAGGAACACCTCGCGCAGGTCGGCCTCGACGATCGGGGTCATTCCCAGTTGCTCGACGAGCGGCGCCGCGGTCTGGACCGTGCGCTGGAGCGTGGTGACGTACACCGCGGCGATCCGTTCGCCGGTGTCGATGAGTCGTTGTGCGGCGCGCTTCGCCTGTTCGACGCCCTCGGGGGCGAGCGGCGGATCGCCGTGCCCGCCCACGAGCGAGAACGTCTCACCCTCCACGTGGGCCGCCGACTCGCCGTGACGGACCAGCAGGATCTCCGTTGCCCCCGGTGGAGGGGCGAATCGCGACTGGGGAAACTTCCTGGTCTCGCTCACGTCCCGAACCTACCCGTCCGCAAGTCCCCCCCCCTCCCTTCCCTTCCCTTCCCTTCCCTTCCCTTCCCTTCCCTTCCCTTCCCTTCCCTTCCGGTTTGCGTCACACTTCCGTTGGACCGCCCCAACGAATTCGCGACGCAAACCCGCGGTGGGAGACTGGGGAGGTGAAAGCCCTGAATTCGCGCCCGATCGACACCATCGACCTGCTGTCGCTCCCGGCGTTCGTCGGGACGATGGTGTGGGAGTCGCGGGTGCTCGCCCGACGTGAGCTGCGCGAGTTCGGCGACCTCGACGATGCGACCGCCGAGGAACTCTCCGACCCTCGACTTCCGCCGGATCCGCTGGTCCCCGTCGGATACGAGCGTCGGGACACCGCCGCGAGCCTGTCGATGCTGGCCGGCAACGTCGCCGTCAACCTGGCGATCGCCGGAGGCATCGCCGCGATGAACCGGTTCGTCTTCAAGCGACGCATCGCGGACATCGGGGCGACGAAGTGGTCGCTGCCGGTGGCACTCGTGGCGTGGGACTTCCTCTACTACTGGGATCACCGGTGGATGCACGAGGTGCGCCTCTTCTGGGCCAACCACGTGAGCCATCACTCGAGCGAGCGCTACAACCTGTCGACGGCGCTGCGCCAGCCGTGGTCGGGGTTCCTCACGTCGTGGGTGTTCCTGCCGATGCCGTTGCTCGGGATTCCCGCCCATCACGTGATCAAGGCGGGCCAGATCAACCTGCTGTACCAGTACTGGATCCACACCGAGGCCATCGACAGACTCCCCGACCCCATCGAGGCCGTGTTCAACACGCCGTCACACCACCGCGTGCATCACGGCGCGAACCCGCAGTACCTCGACAAGAACTACGGCGGCATCCTCATCGTGTGGGACAGGTTGTTCGGCACGTTCGAGCCAGAGGTACGCCGCATCAAGTACGGCCTGACGAAGAACATCCACACGTTCAACCCGATCCGCATCGGCTACCACGAGTTCGTCGACATCGCCCGCGACGTCAAGGGTGCCCGCTCCTGGCGTGATCGGGTCGGTTACGTGTTCCGCCGCCCCGGCTGGACACCCGCTCCAGAGCGGTTTGCGTGACAGTTCTGTTGGCCCACCCCAACGGAACTGCAACCCAAACAGGTTGAGCGCGTACGTGTTGAGCGGGTTCAGGCGGCGGTGTAGGGGGCGAGGACCACGGCCACCAGAGGGTGGACGTCGAGGTCGGCCGGGTTGTAGCCGGGCTTGAACGTGGCGAGGTAGCGCGAGCGGCCGTTGCGGAGCCACGGCGGGACGTGATGCTTGGCGGGAGCGCCCTGCGAAGCGAGCAGGATGCGCTGCATGTCGTCGACGGCGCGCTGGAAATGCGCCTGCGCCCTCAGCGAGCCGGCGACGCGATAGGCCCAGTTGCCCTCGAAGTGCTCGTACACGCCGAACGCCACGGTGCGGTGTTCGATCTCCTCGGCGCCGTGCCACGCCCACAGCTGCTGCCACGCCCCGAAGCGATCCGAGCCGGCGCCCGACGAGACCTCGTCGAACATGGTCATCGCCATCGCGCACGTCATCGCTTCGAAGCCTTCGGCGTACATCAGGTTGAACCGACGCGACTTCTCGATGTTGAAGCGGCGATAGTCGGCGTCGAGGCGATCCTCGACCGCCTGCAGCTTCGCGGCAGTGTCCGGTCCGAGCTGGTTCTTGATGATCTCGTTGATCCGGCGATGGTTCTGGAAGTGCTGCGCTTCCTGGCCGATGAACTCACGGACGTCCGAGGCGAGATCAGGGTCGGCGATGTCGTCGACCACTGCTCGGTACGTGCGGATCAGATACGGCTCGAGGTACGGCATCGTCAGCGAGAACGCAACGAGGTACGTCTCGCGGACCAGGTCGTCGCCCGGCAGTACGTCGTCGAGTTCGTCGGGGAACTCGAACTTGACCTTGCGGACCGTGATGTCAGCCATCGACGAAGACTACCGAGCCCGCAATGGCGCCATGACCTGCTCGACGAACCGGATCACGTGCTCGTCGCCGAGCGGATGACCGAAGTCGAGCACGAAGTGCTGGACCCCGAGCTCGGCCTTGTGTTCGAGCAGATCGAGGAACTCGGCCGACTCGGCGTCGGTCTCGGGCAACGCCCGTTCCAGCGTGGTGCTGATCTCGATGTCGGCAACGTCGCGTCCGGCCGCGACGGCCGACGATCTGACGATGTCGAGGCGCCGGCGCCAGTCGTCGTCGGTGCCGCGTGACGGCCCGTTCCACATGTCGGCGAGCCGTCCGACCATCGGCAGTCCGATCTGCTCACCTGCTGCACCGATGCAGATCGGGGGGACGACGTCGGGCAGTGGTGAGGCTGCTGCACCGTCGATGTGGAAGTGCTTGCCGTGGAAGGTCGCATCGGAATCGGTCCACATGCGCCGACAGATCTCGATCGTCTCCTCCAGCTGTTCGAAGCGCACGGCCGGACGGGGGAAGTCGTAGCCGTAGGCGAGGTACTCGTCCTCACGCCAGCCTGCCCCGATCCCGAGGATGAAGCGACCACCGGACAGCGTCTGGAGCGTCGATGCCATCTTGGCGGTGAGCGCCGGCGGGCGGTAACCGACACCCAGCACGTGGTGGCACAGCATCACGTCGGGAAACTTGGCGGCGAGCCAGGTGAGGGTGGTCCATGCCTCCATGAACGGATCGGTCTTGGCGTCGAATCCGTAGAAGTGGTCCGCGATCCACAGCGAGTCGAAGTGCGCGAGGGCCGTCGGGAGGATGTGTTGCTCCTGGTACATCACGATCGGTCGGTGATCGCTCCACCTGTTCCCGATCACGGGCGACAACCATCCGAACTGGAGCTGACTCGTCATCTGCTCACCCTACAAACAGCGATTTGTAGGGTGAGCAGATGAGGAACTTCTCGGGCAAGGTCGCGGCGGTCACGGGAGCCGGCTCGGGGATCGGGCGGGCGCTCGCTGTCGAGTTGGCGACGAGGGGATGCCACCTTGCTCTCAGCGACGTCGACGACGCCGGGCTCGCCGAGACCGTCGCCGTGGTCGGGCAAGCGGCGCCGATCGCGGGATCGGTCAAGGTCACGTCTGCGCACGTCGACGTGGCCGACCGTGAGGCCGTCGAGGCGTGGGCTGCCGACGTGATGGCCGAGTTCGGACGGGTGAACCTCATCTTCAACAACGCCGGCGTCGCACTCTCGGCCAACGTCGGTGCGATGTCGTACGAGAACTTCCGCTGGCTGATCGACATCAACTTCTGGGGTGTCGTCCACGGAACCCTCGCGTTCCTTCCCCACCTCAAGGCCTCGGGCGACGGCCACGTGGTCAACATCTCCAGCGTGTTCGGCCTCCTCGGCATCCCGAGTCAGTCGGCCTACAACGCAGCGAAGTTCGCGGTGCGCGGATTCACCGACGCGCTGCGCACCGAACTCGACATCGAGCAGTGCGGCGTGTCCGCGACCACGATTCATCCCGGTGGCATCCGCACCAACATCGCGCGCAACGCGCGTTTCGAGTTCGCCGAACACGAAGACGCCGTCGATGCCGAGCAGGCCGCAGTCGACTTCGAGCGGCTCACGCGAACCACGCCCGCGAAAGCTGCTCAGCTGATCATCGGCGCCGTGGAGAAGAACAAGCGCCGCGCCCTCATCGGCCCCGACGCCCACGTCTTCGACGCGGCCGCCCGCCTCTCGCCGCGAGGCTCACAGTGGGCCCTGGGCAAGATCATCTCCCGCCGCTCGGCCAAGTGGTGTGACGACGAACGCGGTGTGACGACGCTGGCGACAACGGGAGTCGGACACGGTCGTCACAGCCAGCCGGACTTCTTGAACTGGCGGTAGAGCAGGGTCACAGCGATCGCCGTGAGCGTGAGCACCGAGGGGTACCCGAATTCCCAGGCCAGCTCGGGCATGTTGTCGAAGTTCATGCCGTAGATGCCTGCGATCATCGTCGGCACCGCGGCCATCGCCACCCACGCGCTGATCTTGCGCATGTCGTCGTTCTGACGGACCGAGATCTGCGTGAGGCTCGCGGTCAGCGCAGCGTCGAGCAGTCCCGACAACGAGTGGGCTCGCGTCACGGCTCGGTCGAGCTGATCCTGCGCCTCGTTCAGGTCGGCGAGTATCTCGGGATGCATGTCGCCGGCCCGAACCCGGATGAGCCGGGCGAGCGGATCGTCGAGCGAGTCGATCGCCACGAGCATCCGACGAACCTCTCGCTTGAGCTTGTACAAGCGCTGCACCGGTTGGCGATGGGTGTCGGAGAACACGTCGCGTTCCACCTCGACGGCGTCGTTCTCGAATCCGTCGAGCGCCGGCCCGTAGTCGTCGATCACGAGACCGATCACCGCCGCGACCACGGCGGCCGGGCCCAGACGGAGTCGAACGGGATCCCGCTCGAGCGAGGCGCGGCTCGCCGCCAATTGACTCGCCTGGCCGTGGCGGATCGAGATCACCGCTCGCTCGGTGACGAGCAGGGTCATCTCGCCCAGTGCGATCGTCTCGTTGCGATCCTCGTACGCCGCCGTGCGCAGCACGATCTGCACCGTGGTGCCCTCCACCGTCAGGACCGGACGGCGGTGCGGCGTGAGCACCTCCGTGGCCGACACCCCGGTGATGCCGAGGGAGTCGAGACCCCGCTGCAACTCCGCCTCGTCGGGCATCCGCAGCCCGAGCCACACGAATCCGTCACCGACGACCGGATCGTCGATGGTCATCGTGTCGGGGTCGAACTCGTGGCGGCACCCGTCGACATAGGCAGCACAATCGATTCTCACGCGCCCAGCATCGCCGATGCGACGATCAGTGTCCGACACAGGCGTGGCGTCCGGGGTCCGACCGTGATCCTGTGGATGTGACACACGCGGTACACGCAGTTGCACGATCACCCCGCCGGTCGGCAAGCATGGGAGGTGATGACCCAGACCGAGACGACCATCGACGCAACAACCCGCAACGCCACCGAACATTTCGACGTCCTCATCGTCGGGGCGGGCATCTCCGGCGTCGGCGCCGCCTACCACCTCCAGGACCAGTACCCGGAGAAGTCGTTCGTCGTCCTCGAGAAATTCGCGAGCTTCGGCGGCACGTGGCTGACCCACACGTACCCGGGCATCCGCTCCGACAGTGACCTCTACACCTTCGGGTACCGCTTCAAGCCGTGGATCGGCAAGCCGATCGCCACCGCCGACAAGATCCTGGCGTACATGGGCGAGGTGATCGAGGAGAACGACCTCGCCCGACACATCCGCTACCACCACACGATCGCCTCCGCGGAATGGTCGAGCGAGGACAACCTCTGGACGCTGCACGGCGTGCGCACCGACCCGGCGACGGGCAACCAGCAGCCGGTCACGTTCACCACCAACTTCCTGTGGATGTGCCAGGGCTACTACCGCCACGAGAAGGGCTACACCCCCGAGTGGCCGGGCATGGCCGACTTCGCCGGCGAGATCGTCCACCCACAGACGTGGCCGAGCGACATCGACCTCTCGGGCAAGCAGGTCGTCGTCATCGGCTCCGGTGCCACCGCGGCGACGCTCGTCCCTGCGATCGCCGGTGAATGCGAGCACGTGACGATGCTGCAGCGCTCGCCCACCTATTTCGTGTCGCGCCCGAATTCGAACGAGGTCGCCGACATGCTTCGCGACCTGGAGATCCCGGAGGAGTGGACGCACGAGATCGTGCGCCGCAAGGTGCTCAAGGACCAGGCCGAGATCACCCGGATGTCGTTCGAGTTCCCGGAGATGGTGCGCGACGAACTCCTCCGGCTCGTGACCGAGGAGTTGCCGGAGGGCTACGACGTGGCCACCCACTTCACGCCGAAGTACCGGCCGTGGCAGCAGCGCCTCGCGATGGTTCCCGACGGCGATCTCTTCAAGGGCATCAGCAGCGGCAAGGCCTCGGTGGTGACCGACGAGATCGAGACCTTCAACGAGAAGGGCATCCTCACGAAATCCGGCGAGCAACTGAACGCCGACGTGATCATCACCGCCACCGGCTTCGATCTCAGTGTGCTCGGCGACATCGCCTTCACCGTCGACGACACGCCCGTCAACTACGCCGACACCGTCACCTACCGGGGAATGATGTTCACGGGTGTACCGAACCTCGTGTGGGTCTTCGGCTACTTCCGGGCGAGCTGGACCCTGCGCGCGGACCTGATCGGCGACTGGGTGTGTCGCCTGTTGCATCACATGGACGACCTCGGCGCGCGCAAGGTGACGCCACAATTGCGGCCCGAGGACGCCGACATGGAGCTCGGCTCGTGGATCGATCCCGAGAACTTCAACCCTGGCTACCTGATGCGCAGCCAGCATCTGATGCCCAAGCGCGGCGACAAGCCCGAGTGGCAGCACACCCAGGACTACTGGCTCGAGAAGGAGGCGCTCCCCGCCTCCGACCTCGACGACGGCTGCCTCGTCTACGAGTGACCGTCCGCATCGGGTTCTACGGAACCGGCTTCATCAGCAGGACCCACAACTGGTTCCTCAAGCATTCGACGGCCGACCATCGCATTGTCGCCGTCCACGACCCGGAGGCCGATCGGGCGCAGGCATTCGCCGCTCGTGTCGGCGCCGAAGCAGTCGGCGAGGAGGCGTTGCTCGACCGCGTCGACGCCGTGTTCGTCACCACGTGGACGTCCGAGCACGAGCGACTCGTCGCAGCAGCTGCGGAACGCGGGCTCGCCGTGTTCTGCGAGAAGCCGCTCGCGGTGGACGGCACGGTGGCGCAGCGGATGATCGACACGGTCGAGTCGGCCGGTGTGGTCAACCAGGTGGGGCTGGTTCTGCGCTTCACACCGCAGTTCGTGCACGCCCGCACCCTCCTCGCCGACCCACGGGCGGGGCGGCTGCTCGCCGTGTCGTTCCGCGACGACCAGTTCATCCCGATCCAGAGCCACTACGGATCGACGTGGCGGGTCGACCCGACGCGATGCGGGCGCGGCACGCTGCTCGAACACTCGATCCACGACGTCGACGTCATGCAGTGGATGTGCGGGCCGGTCGATTCCGTCAGCGGAGTGGTGAGGGAGGTGCACGGCTACCCGCTCATCGACGACGTGGCCGTGGCGCGCCTGGAGTTCGCGAACGGAGGGGTCGCCGCGCTCACCTCGATCTGGCACGACATCATCGACCGGCCGAGTCTGCGCAATGTCGAGTTGTTCTCCGAGAACCTCTACCTCTCGATGGACGGCACCCCCGAAGGTCCGCTCACCTGGCAGTTCACCGGCGAACCCGTCCAGTCGCTCCAGGGCGAGGCCTTGGCACAGGCGTGCATCGACAGCGGCACGGCACGGGCCGCCGATCTCGCGATGGTCCCCGGCGGCGCGATGTTCAATCCCTTGACGCCGTTCATCGACGCGATCCGTGACGGCAAGCCGTCGCCGCTCCCCTTCCGCGAGGCACTCGCCGCGCATCGACTGGTCGACGCGATCTACGCCTCCGCCGACCATGGCGGTGCGGTCGTCGCTACACGCTGATCGTCAATGGTGGAACCGGTCGAGGTCGACGCCGACGTCGGGTACTGCCTGCTCGTCGACGTAACACCACGCCCAGTGCTCACCGGGCTCGAACGACTGGATCACGGGATGCCCGGTGCTGTCGAAGTGTGCCGCGGCGTGACGGTTGGGTGAGTCGTTGCAGCATCCGACGTGCCCGCACGTCATGCACATCCGAAGGTGCAGCCAACGAGCGCCGATCGGGATGCAGTCCTCGCAGCCGGCTGAACTGGTTGGTTCGGTCGCAGTGATCGACGTCAGATGTTGGCACGGCATCCGAGGAGTCTTGTCCAGCCCGACGCCCGCGTCGAGTGGATCTTCCGGCCACCTACACGCAGGGCTCGACACTTCCGCGAACGGCGAACATACGGGTGAGGATCTCGGCCGAGTAGTGCCGGGCGAGGGTGTCGAGGAACAGCGGGAAGTCGATCGACGCGGTACCGCTCGCCAGGTCGGAGATCGAGCGAATCACACAGAGCGGCACGCCGCCGTGTTCGAGGCAGACCTGGGCGACGGCGGCGCCCTCCATGTCGACGCAGATCGCGTTCGGAGTGCGCGAACGAACGACGTGCTTCAGATCGCCGTGGATGAACTCGTCACCCGTGGCCACCTGGCCGACGTGAACTGTCGGCCGGTCGATGCCGAGACCGGCGAGGGCCTCCTGCGTCACGATGTCGCCGAACCCCGACTCGACGAATTCGTGCGCTGCCGCGACGGCCGCTGCGGTCAGGGCGTCGTCGGTCGACAGTTCGATGACCCGCAGCAACGGGATCTCGCCGCGTGCGAAGAGTTCGGGCGGACCCTGCAGATCGTGTTGGATCAACTCGCTCGCGATCACGACGTCGCCCACACGGAGGTGGTCCGACAGTGCTCCGGCGACGCCGGTGAAGATGATTGCATCGACGTCGTAGTCGCGGATCAGGGTCGCTGCCGTCACCGCGGCCGCGACCTTGCCGATTCGTGACTGCACGAGCGTGACACGTTGCGCACCGAGGAGACCGCTGTGGAATCGGCGACCGACGTGCTCGCTGATCGTCTCGTCGACGAGCAGTTCGTGGAGCCGATCGACCTCCTCGGGCAGCGCGCCGATGATGCCGATGTGGGGGTGGGCGCCGGTCATCGCCGGAGCGTAGATCGGCGGTCCGGTGTCGATCGGGTGTGGTGGTCAGGTGGTGGTCAGGTGTGGGTCAGAGGTGAGACGTGTGACGGTGACGCTGCGAGGGCACCGCGCACGCCTTCATCGACTCACCGAACAGCGGATTGACGGGGCACACCCCGAACACGCCCGTGGCGATCGGGAGCAGAGCGAAGGCCGCGACGGCCACACCGACCACGCCGCCGACGGCGAGTCCCACGGCGATCAGGACGACACCCGCGACGATCCGGAGCCCGCGACCGACGGGGGTGTTCATGAAGTGGAGGAAGTTCATGGGACAACTATACCCCCTGGGGTATAAAGCACACCTGATCGGCCGCTTCGGAAGCCACAAATGTTCAGTCCTGATCCTCTTGGTATTAGGCTCGCCTAACTATGAGCAGAAAGACAGTGACACACTTTGTGGGTGGCGTGGTGGCCGGCGCCGCGATCCTGGCCGCCTGCGGGAGTTCCGACGACGGGGCCGACAGCGCGGACGATACGTCCGCCGACACCGCAACCGTGACCGTGTACACCGGACGCCACTACGGCATCGAGCCGGTCTTCGACGCATTCACCGCCGACACGGGCATCGAGGTGCGTTTCACGACCGGAAACGACCCCGAGCTGCGCGAACGACTCGTGGCGGAAGGCGAGAACACCCCTGCCGATCTCCTGATGACTGCCGATGCTGCCAACATCGAGCTGTCGGCGGATGCCGGCGTGCTCGCACCGGTCGACAGCGAGGCCCTCAGGTCGGCGATCCCGGCCGAGCTGCGCAGCGAGAACGACGATTGGTACGCCCTGAGCCAACGGGCGCGCGTGATCATCGCCAGCAGTGAGCGGGTCGACGCCGCGCCTTCCACCTACGCGGAGGTCGGTGATCCCACCTGGAAAGGCCGGATCTGCCTTCGACCGAGCACACATCCCTACACACAGTCGCTCGTCGCCAGCCTGATCATCGCCGAAGGCGAGGAGCGCGCCACCGAGATCGTGCAGTCGTGGGTCGACAACGACCCCCTCTACATCAACAGCGACACCGACATCTACAAGGCGGTGGCCGATGGTGAATGCGACGTCGCGATCGCCAACACCTACTACCTCGGTCGACTGCTCTCGGAGGATCCGGAGTTCCCCGTGGAGATCGTCTGGCCCGAACAGGACGGACGGGGAGCCCACGTGAACGTCAGCAGCGCAGCTGTCACCGCGCACGCACCGAACCCCGGGGCGGCGCTCCAACTCCTGGAGTGGCTCGCCACCGACGGCCAGGAGGCATTCGCCGCAGCGAACTTCGAATACCCGGCCGACCCCGACGTGGAGCCGAACGAGATCGTCGCCAGCTGGGGCGAGTTCGTCGCCGATCGCGCGGCGGTCAGACAGCTCGGCGAATTCCAGCCCGACGCGGTGGAACTGCTGAGCGCCACCGGCTACGAGTGAGCCGGTGACGCACGCCGCAACCCTGAGCCGGGCGCGGAGGTTCTCCGGCTCGGCTGTCGTCGGCGCGGTCGCCGTCGCCGTCGCGATCCCCGTACTGGTGGTCGTGTGGTCGATCGTCCAGCCGAGCACCGACGTGTGGCGCGAGCTGTGGGAAACCCGTCTGCCGGGAATGATCCGCGACACGGCCACGCTGCTCGTCACGGTGCTCGCCGGCACGATCGTGCTCGGCACCGCCCTGGCCTGGCTCGTCACCGCCTACCAGTTCCCGGGCCGACGGCTGCTCGGGTGGCTGCTCGTCACTCCACTCGCCATCCCCGGCTACGTGCTCGGATTCGTATGGCTCGACACGTTGCAGGAACCGCTGGGCGCCCGAGCGGTGCGCTCGATCTGGCTGTGCGCACTCGTGCTGACGCTCACCCTGTATCCGTATGTGTACCTGTTCGCCCGGGCAGCGTTCCGCGAACAGTCGCAACACGCCGTCGACGTCGCGCGCAGCCTCGGGTGCACCCGTCGGCAAGCGTTCCGGCGCGTGGTCCTGCCGATGGCACGGCCATCGATCGCCGGCGGCGCGGCGCTGGTGGGCATGGAGGTGCTGACCGACGTCGGCACGGTGCGGCTCTTCAACGTGTCGACGATCGCCGACGGTGTGCTGCGGGTGTGGTTCGGTACCGGCAACCGCAATGCGGCCGCCGAACTCTCGGTACTGCTGATCGGCGTGGCGATCTTCCTGATCGCGGCCGAACGGCTCATGCGAGGCCGGGCGCGCTACACCCAGAGCGGCACGAAGGTCGGCCTGCAGGTCCAGCGTCTGCGGGGTCGGCAGGCTGCTGTCGTCGCGATCGGCGGTTGGAGTGTCTTCGCGATCGCCGTCGCGCTCCCCGTCACCCGGCTCGTCACGTGGGCCGCCGAAGCACAGCAGAGTGGACAGACCGAGACCGTGGCCGGCGACCTCGGCTTCCACCTGGTGTCGTCGCTGCGCATCACCCTGCTGGCCACGACGGCATGCCTCGTGCTCGGCGTACTGCTGACGATCGGGCTGAATCGCTCCCGGGCGAGCGGGACGATCACCGCACGTCTCGCCACGCTCGGCTACGCGGTGCCCGGCCCGGTCGTGGCGATCGGCGTACTGGTGACCCTGGCGGCGCTCGACCGCTCGGGATGGTTGCCCGACGGATGGCTGCTCGTCGGCTCGATCGTCGGGTTGGTCTACGCACTGGTCGTGCGGTTCCTGGCGGTCGCCTACCACGGCATCGACTCCAGTGTCGGCAAGGTGTCGCCGTCGATGGTGGCCAGCGCCCGGACGCTCGGTGCCCGCCGGTTCCGTGTGGCGACGCGGATCGAACTCCCACTGGCCGCTGCCGGGATCATCGCGGCTGCCGTGCTCGTGGCGATCGACACCTTGAAGGAACTGCCGATCACCCTGCTGCTGCGACCGTTCGGCACCGAGACCCTGCCGATCTGGGTGTGGCAGGCCACGTCCGAGAGCCTCTGGGTGCAGGCGGCAGTGCCGTCGCTGGCGATCGTCGCCGTCGGCATGGTGATGGTCGTGGCACTGCTGTGGGCGCTCGAGCACGGAGCGGAGACGGTGTCGTGAGCAGTGTCGTGAGCGGTGTCGTGAACGCGGTCGCACTGTGCGTCGACGGCGCGACGCGGCGCATCGGCGATCACGACGTGGTCGACCACGTGACGTTCGAGGTCGCCGACGGCGAGCTGTTGGCGGTGGTGGGCCCGAGCGGCTGCGGCAAGTCGACTCTCCTGCGCATCGTCGCCGGCCTCGACGGTGCCGCCACCGGGCGGGTCGTGCTCGCCGGGGTCGACGTCACCGCACTCCCACCCGAGCGCCGGCGCATCGGCCTGGTCTTCCAGGACCACGCGCTGTTCCCCCACCGGAGCGTCGCCCAGAACATCTCGTTCGGACTCCGCCATCTGGACCGTCGAACGAGAAGCGCCCGCGTCGACGAGCTGCTCGAACTCGTTCGGCTCCCTGGCGTCGGCAAGCGCTATCCGCACGAGTTGTCGGGAGGGGAGCAGCAGCGCATCGCGCTGGCGCGGGCGCTCGCTCCCGACCCGGCGGTCGTGCTGCTCGACGAGCCGTTCGCCAGCCTCGACCCATCGCTTCGCGACGACGTACGCAGCGACGTCGTCGCGGTGCTGCGCCAGCGCAACGCGGCTGCGGTGCTGGTCACCCACGACCGCGAGGAGGCCTTGAGTCTGGGAGATCGCGTGGCGGTGATGTCGGCCGGCCGGGTTCTCCAGATCGACCAGCCCGTCGAGGTGTACGAACGACCCGTCGACCGGTTCGTGGCCGAGTTCCTCGGTGACGCGTCGTTCCTCCCCGACGAGTCGGGTCATCTGGTGATGGCGCGCCCCCACGACCTCGCCGTGTCGCCGGGCGGGAACTCCGTGGTGACTGCTCGGCGCTACCTCGGCACGACGTGGCGATACCGCGTTCGACTCGCCGACGGCACCGAGATCCACTCCGATGGTGCCACCGCCCCCGGGGACGCGCCGCTCGCGGTCGGTGACACCTGCACCGTCTCGGTCATCGCCACGCACGAACTCCATCGGCTCTCGCCCTGAGCGCGGCGGCGTCTACGGTGCGCCGCATGGAACTCGAAGACCGCGTCGTCGTCGTCACCGGAGCCGGATCGGGGATCGGTGAGGCGATCGCCCGCGCCGCGCACGCCGCCGGTGCCCGCCACGTGGTCGTTGCCGACCTGAACGGTGCCGAGGCCCAACGCGTGGCGGACGACATCGGTGGCACGGCCGTGGCCATCGACGTGCGCGACGAGGACGCGATCCGCCGGATGGTCGAGTCGACACTCGACGCCCACGGCCCGATCGACCTCTTCGTGTCGAACGCCGGTTTCGTCACCGCCGCCGGAGTCGAGGATTCGAACGAGGCGATCCAGGCGATGTGGGAGGTGCACTGCATGGCCCACATCTACGCGGCACGTGCGGTGCTGCCGTCGATGATCGCCCGCGGCGAGGGGTACCTGCTGAACACCGCCTCGGCCGCGGGACTGCTCACACAGATCGGCTCGATGGCGTACTCGATGACCAAGGCGGCGGCCATCTCGTTGGCGGAGTGGCTCTCGATCTCCCACTACCACCAGGGCATCCGGGTGTCGGTCCTGTGCCCGCAGGCGGTCGCGACGAACATCGTGCGCAACAGCCCCGACAACCAGCGTTCCGCCGAGGTGAGCATCGACGACCCCGCCGCCGCGTTCGAGGGTGGTGTGGCCAGCGGCGACGGTGTGCTCGATCCCGCCGACGTCGCAGCGATGTGTCTGGAGGCGATCCGCGACGAGCGCTTCCTCGTGCTCCCCCATCCCGAGGTCGCCACCTACGTGGAACGCAAGGCCACCGACCGCGACCGCTGGCTCGCCGGCATGCGCCGCTTCCAGAGCGCACTGCATCCCGACGGCAATCTCCCCGGCGACGCCATCGCCCCCTGATCCCCGATTGCACATTCCGTCGCGATGCTCGGAATCGGAGGCGGACGGGGGTGAGTGCTTGACTGGCGTCATGACTGCAGTGAGCGAATCCGTCCGCATCGAGACCGAGTCGAGCGACGTCGGCGACATCGCCGTGATCGTGATCGACAACCCTCCGGTGAACGCACTGAGCTGGCACGTCCGCCAGGGTCTGTTCGACGGGCTCGCCAAAGCTGTCGACGACGGAGCCAAGGGTGTCGTGGTCATCTGTGACGGCCGCACGTTCATCGCCGGCGCCGACATCACCGAGTTCGGCGGAGGAGCGCAGCAGGCCGTCGGACTGCACGAGGTGCAGGCAGCGATGGAGAATGCACCGATCCCCGTCATCGCCGCGATCCACGGAACGGCGCTCGGCGGCGGCCTCGAAACCGCCCTCGCCGCCCACTATCGAGTGGCCGTGGCCTCCGCGAAGCTCGGCCTTCCCGAGGTCAACCTCGGCCTGCTCCCCGGCGGCGGCGGCACGCAACGCCTTCCGCGCCTCACCGGCGTGCCGAAGGCCCTCGAGATGATGACGTCGGGTCGCCACGTCGGCACCGCGGAAGCCCTGGAGTCGGGCCTCGTCGACGAGGTGGTCGACGGTGACGTCACCGCACTGCGCGCCGCGGCCGTGGCCTTCGCCGCCCGCGCCGTGGCGGAGAACCTGCCGCTCGCCCGGGTTCGCGATCGCGACGACAAGGTCGCCGAGGCGAAGGGGAACGACCAGCTGTTCGCCGAGTTCCGCGCCTCGATCGCCCGCAAGTCGCGTGGATTCCTGGCACCCGAGTACATCATCCAGTGCGTCGAGGCGGCCGCGAACCTGCCGTTCGACGAGGGCATCAAGGTCGAGGGTCGCCTCTTCATGGAGCTGGTGACCGGCCCGCAGTCCGCGGCCCAGCGGTACGCCTTCTTCGCCGAGCGCGCCGCCAACAAGATTCCCGACATCGCCAAGGACACACCGGTCATCGACATCCAGACCTGCGGTGTCCTCGGCGCCGGCACGATGGGCGGCGGCATCGCGATGAACTTCGCCAACGTCGGCATTCCCGTCACGATCGTCGAGCGCGATCAGGCCGCACTCGACCGCGGCCTCGGCGTGGTCCGCAAGAACTACGAGCGTTCGGCCGCACGTGGCTCGATCCCACCGGAGGCCGTCGAGCAGCGCATGGCCCTCATCACCGGCTCGACGGACAAGGCCGACTTCGCCACCTGCGACATCGTCATCGAAGCAGTGTTCGAGGACATGGAGCTGAAGAAGTCGATCTTCCGCGAGCTCGACGCGATCTGCAAGCCCGGTGCCATCCTCGCCTCGAACACCTCGGCGCTCGACATCAACGAGATCGCCGCCGTGACCTCACGCCCGGAGAGCGTCATCGGTATGCACTTCTTCTCGCCGGCCAACGTCATGAAGCTGCTCGAGAACGTGCGCGGCGAGAAGTCGTCCGACACCGTGGTCGCCACCACGATGGCGATCGGCAAGAAGATCGGCAAGGTGCCGGTGATGGTCGGTGTGTGCCGTGGCTTCGTCGGCAACCGCATGCTGTTCATGCGCGGCGCGGAGGCCGAGCGGATGATCCTCGAAGGAGCGACACCCGCCCAGGTCGACCGGGTCCTGTACGACTTCGGGTTCCCGATGGGGCCGTTCGCGATGAGCGACCTCGCCGGCCTCGACATCGGTTGGAAGGAGGAGACGTCGTCGAGCTCGACCGTGCGCGAGGTGCTCTGCGAGAACGGGCGCCGTGGCCAGAAGAACGGCCGGGGGTACTACACCTACGACCCCGACACCCGCGAGTCGACTCCGGATCCCGAGGTCGAGCAGCTGATCAGGGACTTCGCGATCGGCAAGGGCATCGAGCAGCGCGAGGTCACCGACCAGGAGGTGCTCGAACGCCTGCTGTACCCGATGGTGAACGAGGGCGCCAAGATCCTCGACGAGGGCATCGCCATCCGCGGCAGCGACATCGACGTCGTGTGGGTCAACGGGTACGGCTGGCCGCTCTACCGCGGTGGTCCGATGTACTGGGCCGATCAGGTCGGTCTCACCGAGATCGTCGACAGGATCAAGGGCTACGGCGAGTCGCTCGGCGGACACCACTGGGACCTGTCACCGCTGCTCGAGCGCCTCGCCGAGGAAGGCGGCGCGCTCCACCAGTTCTCCAACTAGGCAGGGAGAGGGGTTCGCCGGCGTGTCAGGTCGGGGCGGAAGTGAACGTGGCGACGAAGCTGGCGCCGCTCGTGCGAGGTTCGCAGACAACGGAGCCTCCGAGGCTCTGCATGATGGCGCGGACGATCGCCAATCCGAGGCCCGATCCGCCGGCGTCGAGGGCGCGCGCCTCGTCGAGTCTCGTGAAGGGATCGAAGACCGATTCACAGTCGGCGGGAGCAACAGGTGCTCCATCATTCGTGATCCTCAGCACTCGACCGTCGGTGACGACGACCTCGATCCTCGACATCGCATGCCGCTCGGCGTTGTCGAGCAGGTTGCGCACCACTTGAACGACGACGTTGCGTTCGCCGACGACTGGTGCCGCCGTCGGGCCAGTGGAACACACCAGTTGGTGCCGCGACACCCGTCGATACATCTCGTCGACCACCACCGAGTGCAGGTCGCAGCTCGCCGTCGTCTTCTGCGACGAGTTCACCGATGTGGCGGACGTGAGAACTCGCAGATCACGAGCGAGGGGGTCGAAACGCTCGACCTCCGCCAGCGAGTCGGTTGCCGTCCGTTGCCAGTCGGTCCGGTCCGGATACTGCAGGCCGACTTCGAGTTCCGTTCGGATCGCGGAGAGCGGGCTGCGCAACTCATGGGAGGCCGCCGCAGCGAACAGCTGTTGGCGTTTGGCCGCCGCCTCCAACCTGTCGAGCAGATGATTCAACGTCCGACCGAGGTTCGTGATCTCCTCGTCACGTTCCTCCGTCGTCACGCGCGTCGACAGGTCGCTCGCCTCCATCCGATCGACCTCGGCACGCATCGCGTCGACAGGTGCCAGCGCCCGTGCCACCACCCGAAAGACGACGAAACCGACCACCAGAATGACCATCGGGAACACCAACAGCAATCGCTGGCGGAGGTAGGTCTCGGCGCGTAGTGCGGGATCGAGCGACGTGACGGCGTAGATCGTGAGATCGCCCGCCGAGGTGGTCACCGTCCTGACGACGAGCCGATAATCCTCGCCTGGATCGTTGTCGATGGCGGCACCGCCCACGGTGGCGGACGCCGAGTCTCCCGGCGCCGGCGCATCGACGACGTCGAATCGTGTGGTGACCGCGAGGCCCGGCGTACGCGCCACGATCGTGCCGGCATCGTCGATGACCTGGATCTGGCCGACCTCCCGTCCGGTCGATTCGAGGATCGTGGGAAGCTCGCCGTCGGCCATCTGCACCTCGATGGCATCGATCCGACCCACCAACAACGCCTCGGTGTCGTCGGCGATCGAACGCCGCAGCAGACCGGTCACTGCCAGCGATGCGAGCAGGAGCGACAGCGCGACGATCGCCGTCGCACCGATCGTGATCTTCCATCGGAGCGGCACGACGTGGGAGAGCTTCACCATCAGCTCACCCTGTAGCCGCCGCCGCGGATCGTCTCGATGACCTCCGGGCCGAGCTTGCGTCGCAGCGCCGACACGTGGACCTCCACGACGTTGTCCTCGCCGTCGTAGGCGAAGTCCCACACGTGTTCGACGATCTCACGTTTGGGGACGACCTCGCCCCGACGGCGCAGCAGGTACTCGAGGATCGAGAACTCCCGCGCGGTCAGCTTCACCTCCTCGCCGGCCACGTGACAGCGGCGCCGGGCCACGTCGAGTTCGACCTCTCCCGTCGCCAGGGTGACCGGGTGTGACGCACCGCCGCGGCGCATCAGCGCCCGCAGACGCGCGACGAGGACGAGATACGAGAACGGTTTGGACAGGAAGTCGTCGGCGCCTGTCTCCAGCGCCTCGGCCTCGTCGAGTTCGCCATCCTTGGCCGTGAGCATGAGGATCGGCGTGGTGATCGAACGGCGTCGAAGCTCGGCGCAGACCCGGTATCCGTTGATGCCGGGCAGCATCACGTCGAGGACGATCGCGTCGTACGGCTGCTCGGTCGCCAGCCACAGGCCGTCGGTCCCGTTCGCGGCGACGTCGACCGCGAACCCCTCGGCCTCGAGGCCTCGCCGCAACGCATCCGCTTGGCGGACTTCGTCCTCGACGACCAGCACTCGCATCGGATCCAGTGTCGCACCACGCAGTGTCAGAGCGACCCGACGCGCCTGAAGTTCTCTTCAGCTGTCTTCAGCATCCCCACAGGGTCGAACACGCATGATCCCCACGAACCACCGGCCTGAACCGGTGCCCTCCACCACACCCACACCCCCGAGGAGAACCTCCGATGAGCACCAACACACTCCACCCCGAACACCACGGCCAGACAACCTCGCCCGATCGATCCGTGGCCACAAGGGCCATGCAGATCGGCGCCATCGTCGCGCTGGCGATCACAGGCTGGGTCCACTTGATGGACATGTCCGACAAGTTCTCCGAAGTGCCCTATCTCGGCATCGGCTACGGCCTGATCGTCATCGCCTCGATCGTGTCGATCGTCCTCATCGCCCGTGACGACCGGCGCGGTTGGATACTCGGTGGCGGGATGTGCCTCGCCACCATCGTGGGCTACACGCTGTCACGCACCATCGGGCTTCCGGCCTCGACCGACGACATCGGCAACTGGAGCGAGACACTCGCCGTCTGGGCGGGCGTGGCCGAGATCGTCATGGTCGTCCTCGCCGGCGTCGTGCTCCTCGGTCGTCATGACCCGGCGACGGCGTGAGCAACGGTCTGCATCTGGCAGACTCCGCCCTGCGATGGAGACCCGCTGACGTACGCGTCGTGCCCGACCCGCTCTACGTCGGCGACGTTGCGCGACCGGTGGCGGTCGCCGCGCGACACACGACGAGCGGGACGGCTGATGATCGGGCTCGGCGTCGCCGGCGCGTTGATCGCTGTGTTCGGCATGGTCGTCGGGTGGATCTTCGTCGGCCAACTCGCCGACGCCTCGGACGAGAGCCTCGACGTGACGATCCAGACGCTCGACGCCGTCGACGACACGATCGACCTCGCCGACGAGGTCCTGGGCGCAACCTCCGACGGGGTCGCCGCACTCGCGAGCACGTTGACGGCGGTGTCGGCATCGTTCGACTCGGCCACCGGAGCGATCGACGACATCGCCGGCCTGGCCGAGACGATCGGGCCATCGCTCGGCGACGCCACCGGCACCGTGCGAACGCTGGAGAAGATCGGCGACGACATCGACACGTTGCTCGTCGCGTTGTCGAGCCTCCCGGTCGGGCCGGACTACAACCCCCAGGCCCCGTTGGGCGAGACCCTCGGAACTCTGGCCGACACCCTCGAGGTACTCCCCGAACAGCTCGCCAACACGGCGGCGAGCCTCAGCGAGTTCACCGGCGACGCCGGCGAACTGCAGCAGCAGCTCGACGGTCTTGCGACATCCGTCCAGACGATCAGCGACAACCTGGCCGACACCGGATCGATCGTCGATCAGTACCGCGCCAGTGTGGACGACGCCCGAGCACTCGCCCTCGACACGAACAACGACCTCGGCACCGGCGTCGTCCTGATGCGCATCCTGCTGATTCTCGGAGGCGTCACGCTGCTGCTCGGCCAGATCGTGCCCCTGTGGCTCGGACGGTCGCTCCTCGACGATGCCGACCGGTCGGAGGCAGGCGACGCCGTCGCCGGGGACGTCACGGCGGGGACGTAATCCCCTGGACAACCGACCTCGCTCGCTGGCGCGATGGGAAGGTGAGAAACGAGAGGTTGTCGCCATGAGCCGGCGCCGGCGGCAGCCTTCGTCGACCCAGGTCACCGTGGTGGTCGAGATCCCGCGGGGTGGCAGGGCGAAATTCGAGATCGATCCCGACACGGGCACGGTGTGGCTGGACCGCGTGCTGTCGACATCGACCCAGTATCCCGCCGAGTACGGCTTCATCCGTCACACCGCCGGCGGCGACGGCGATCCACTCGATGCCGTGGTCCTGGTCGAGGAACGAACCGTTCCCGGCTGTCACGTGCGCGCCCGCCCGATCGGCGTGCTCGCCATGACCGACGAGCGGGGGCCGGACTCGAAGGTGCTGTGTGTTGCGCTCGGCGATCCTTCGATGGGCAACTACGCGGACATCGACGGACGTGTCGCCCCACCTGCTCGATGAGATCGAGCACTTCTTCCGGGTGTACAAACAGCTCGAACCCGAGAAATCGGTCGCCGTGGGCGATTGGCGTGGTGCGGCCGACGCTGAACGCCTCATCCGAGAATGCACCGTTCCCTCGCCCGACGCCGACCGCCCGACCGGACACATCCATGACACCACCGAAACGGAGACAGATCGTATGAACATCGAACTCGACGAGAACCAGTCCGAGACTCCTCCGCGAGGTGCTCGACTCCGCATTCCGCGACCTCCGCTACGAGATCGCCGACACCGACAACACCACCTACAAGGCGGGTCTGCGGTCGCGTGAAGCCGTGCTGTCGTCGATCCTCTCGATGTTGGGCGGCCCGCTCCCCGACCCGAGCGTGACGTCGCCGGCTCCGGC
Source organism: Ilumatobacteraceae bacterium (assembly GCA_963829585.1). Taxonomy (GTDB): domain Bacteria; phylum Actinomycetota; class Acidimicrobiia; order Acidimicrobiales; family Ilumatobacteraceae; genus Sva-07. Next base: position 40,921 of record CAWHJD010000021.1, read on the forward strand.
CGGCACAGCTTCGGTGTGCTACGACGGACGCCCATGACGATGACCTTCCAGGAGGCGTGCGCGGCGTGTCTGCGCGCCCGGCACCCGATTCGAGATCCAGGAGGTCGATGTGCTCGGCGTGCCGACCAAGGTCTTCGCAGGCACCCCACCGAACCTGCGGTACCTCTTCGCCGCCGCCGCTGCTCGGACCGACGACTTCATCGTCTTCGAGGACGAGCGTTGGGCGATGCCGAAGGTTATCGAGCTGATCGGCCAGATCGGGCACGCGCTGGTGCACGAACTCGGCGTCGTGAAGGGCGATCGAGTGGCGATCGCGATGCGCAACTACCCGGAGTGGATCGCCGCCTTCGCGGCGATCACGTCGGTCGGCGCGATCGCCGTGCCGATGAACGCCTGGTGGCAGACCGACGAGATGGTGTTCGCCCTCGCCGATTCCGGTGCCCAGGTGGTGTTCGCCGACGCCGATCGACACGCACGCATGCGTGCCGCAGAGCCCGGCGCGATCTCGGTCAAGGTGGTGACCGTTCGCGACGTCGCATCCGAGTGGGGCCGACGACGTCGTCGCGCTCGAGGACCTGCTCGTCGAGGGTGCCACGCTGCCCGACGTCGAGATCGATCCCGACGACGATGCCACCATCCTCTACACCTCGGGCACCACCGGGCATCCGAAGGGCGCGGTCTCGACGCACCGGGCGGTGCTCGAGCGCGCTGATGGCGTTCGCGGCACGCGGTGCGGTCAACGCACTGCGCGAGCCCGAGGAACCGGATCCCGACCGACCGCAGACCGCGTTCATGCTCTGCGTGCCGCTGTTCCACGTGACCGGGCTCGTTCCGGTGATGCTCGGCGCGTTCGTCGGCGGGTCGAAGCTGGTGATGACGTACAAGTGGGATCCCGAACGCGCCTTGGAGTTGATCGAACAGGAGCGGGTGACGAGCTTCGTCGGCGTGCCCACGATGAGCTGGGACCTGCTCGAATCCCCGAGCTTCGCCGAACGTGACACCTCGAGTCTGCGGTCCGTCGGCGGAGGCGGCGCGCCGATGCCACCCGAGCTCGTGAAGCGCATCGACGACAACTTCCGACGAGGGCGCCCGAGCCTCGGGTACGGCATGACCGAGACGAATGCGTACGGTCCGCGGCAACAGCGGCGACGACTTCATGTCGCATCCGACCTCCACGGGCCGGCAGGTGCCCGTGATGGACATCAAGGTGACCGATCCGCTCGGCAACGATCTGCCGCAGGGCGAAACCGGCGAGATCTGGTTCCGCGGTCCGATGCTCATTCGCGGCTACTGGAACCGCCCCGAGGCCACCGCCGACACGATCGTCGACGGGTGGTTGCGCTCGGGCGACATCGGTCGCGTCGACGACGACGGCTTCGTGTACGTCAGCGACCGCGCGAAGGACATGATCCTGCGCGGCGGCGAGAACATCTACTGCGCCGAGGTCGAGGCGGCGATCTACGAGCACCCGGCCGTGTACGAGGCTGCCGTGTACGGCATCCCGCACGAACGCCTCGGCGAGGAACTGGCGTGCCACGTGATGGTCAAGCCGGGGCCAGACACTCGAGGTCGGCGACCTGCAGCGTTTCGTGGGCGAACGCCTCGCGAACTTCAAGGTGCCGACCAGGGTCACGATCGTCACCGAGCAGCTGCCGCGGAACGCGTCGGGCAAGATCCTCAAACGCGAACTCCGCGACGCCGTGATCGCCGACCACGACTGATCCGTTCGACCGATCGTTCGGCGACCCCCGTGGGTCCGGGCAACCCTGCGACACCCCCTCTCTATGGTTGTCGACATGGAGATCGCAGCAGTTCTCGAGCGGGTGGGGCGCATCGGCGCTGTGCGTGCCGATGTGGCTGCGGGTCGGGTCGATCGTGAGTCGGCCCTGGTGGAGGTGCGGCGGGTGCGGGCGTGGTTGGATGCGTCGGAGGCGGACTGGTGCGCGGGTTGGTGGCGGAGGTGTCGTTCCCGGAGCAGTCGATCGCAGCGTCGTCGAAGGGGTCGCTCGGGCAGGCGTCGACGGTCGTGGATCGTGCCGATGACGTTGGCGTCGTTGCCGTCGATGGCGGCGGCGCTCGACGGTGGGGCGATCACGGCGGGTCATGTCGATGCGGTCACCCGCGCCGGCCGCGACCTGGACGCGACCCAGCGCAACGAACTGTCCCGACGAATCGACCGGTTGGTCGACGTGGCCGAGCATGCGTCGCAGGCGGAGTTCGCGCGGCGGGTGGCATTGGAGGCCCGCCGGGTCCAGGCCGACGACGGCATGGACCGTCTGGAGCGGCAGCGGCGGGCGGTGCGGGTGTCGACATGGGTGGACGCCGACGGGATGTGGAACCTGCGGGGACGGTTCGACCCGGTCACCGGGGTCCGCCTCGACGCCAAGTTGCGCGCGACGTTGGAAGCGACGTTCGCGGAGCAGACCCCGGCGGGCTGTCCGGATGACCCGGTCGACCAGCACCGTGCGAACGCTGGAGAAGATCGGCGACGACATCGACACGTTGCTCGTCGCGTTGTCCAGCCTCCCGGTCGGGCCGGACTACAACCCCCAGGCCCCGTTGGGCGAGACCCTCGGAACTCTGGCCGACACCCTCGAGGTACTCCCCGAACAGCTCGCCAACACGGCGGCGAGCCTCAGCGAGTTCACCGGCAACGCCGGCGCACTGCAGCAGCAGCTCGACGGTCTTGCGACATCAGTCCAGACGATCAGCGACAACCTGGCCGACACCGGATCGATCGTCGACCAGTACCGCGCGAGTGTGGACGATGCCCGAGCACTCGCCCTCGACGCGAACAACGACCTCGGCACCGGCGTCACCCTGATGCGCATCCTGCTGGTTCTCGGCGGCATCACGCTGCTGCTCGGCCAGATCGTGCCCCTGTGGCTCGGACGATCGCTCCTCGACGATGCCGACCGGTCGGAGGCAGGCGACGCCGTCACCGGGGACGTCCCGGCGGGGACGTAATCCCCTGGACAACGACCCCGCGAGCTGGCGCGATGGGAAGGTGAGAGACGAGAGGTTGTCGCCATGACCCGGCGCCGGCGGCAGCCTTCATCGACCCAGGTCACCGTGGTGGTGGAGATCCCGCGGGGTGGCCGGGCGAAATTCGAGATCGATCCGGACACTGGCACGGTGTGGCTGGATCGCGTGCTGTCGACATCGACGCAGTATCCCGCCGAGTACGGCTTCATCCGTCACACCGCCGGCGGCGACGGCGATCCACTCGATGCCGTGGTCCTGGTCGAGGAACGAACCGTTCCCGGCTGTCACGTGCGCGCCCGCCCGATCGGCGTGCTCGCCATGACCGACGAGCGGGGGCCGGACTCGAAGGTGTTGTGTGTTGCGCTCGGCGACCCTTCGATGGGCAACTACGCGGACATCGAGGACGTGTCGCCCCACCTGCTCGATGAGATCGAGCACTTCTTCCGGGTGTACAAACAGCTCGAACCCGAGAAATCGGTCGCCGTGGGCGATTGGCGCGGTGCGGCCGACGCTGAACGCCTCATCCGAGAATGCACCGTTCCCTCGCCCGACGCCGACCGCCCGACCGGACACATCCATGACATCACCGAAACGGAGACAGGTATGAACATCGAACTCGACGAGAACCAGTCCGAACTCCTACGCGAGGTGCTCGACTCTGCGTTCCGCGACCTCCGCTACGAGATCGCCGACACCGACAACACCACCTACAAGGCGGGTCTGCGGTCGCGTGAAGCCGTGCTGTCGTCGATCCTCTCGATGTTGGGCGGCCCGCTCCCCGACCCGACGTGACGTCGCCGATTCCGGCCGGCCCGGCTCCGGTGTGCTACGACGGGCGCCCATGACGATGACCTTCCAGGAGGCGTGCGCGGCTGTCTGCGCTGCCGGCACCCGATTCGAGATCCAGGAGGTCGACGTGCTCGGCGTGCCGACCAAGGTCTTCGCGGGCACGCCACCGAATCTGCGGTACCTCTTCGCCGCGGCCACTGCTCGAACGGACGACTTCATCGTCTTCGAGGACGAGCGTTGGCCGATGCCGAAAGTCATCGAGCTGATCGGCCAGATCGGGCACGCGCTCGTCCACGATCTCGGTGTCGTGAAGGGCGACCGCGTGGCGATCGCGATGCGCAACTACCCGGAGTGGATCGCCGCCTTCGCCGCGATCACGTCGGTTGGTGCGATCGCCGTGCCGATGAACGCCTGGTGGCAGACCGACGAGCTGGTGTTCGCCCTCACCGATTCCGGTGCCGAGGTGGTGTTCGCCGACGCCGATCGACTCGCACGCTTGCGTGCCGCAGAGCCCGGCGCGATCTCGGTGAAAGTGGTGACCGTTCGTGACGTCACGGCCGGTGGGGCCGACGACGTCGTCGCGCTCGAGGACCTGCTCGTCGAGGGCGCCACGTTGCCCGACGTCGAGATCGATCCCGACGACGACGCCACCATCCTGTACACCTCGGGCACCACCGGACATCCGAAGGGCGCCGTCTCGACCCATCGGGCGGTGCTCAGCGCGCTGATGGCGTTCGCGGCACGCGGTGCGGTCAACGCACTGCGCGAGCCCGAGGAACCCGATTCCAACCGACCGCAGAACGCGTTCATGCTCTGCGTGCCCCTGTTCCACGTGACCGGGCTCGTTCCGGTGATGCTCGGCGCGTTCGTCGGCGGGTCGAAGCTGGTGATGACGTACAAGTGGGATCCCGAACGCGCCTTGGAGCTGATCGAACAGGAGCGGGTGACGAGCTTCGTCGGAGTGCCCACGATGAGCTGGGACCTGCTCGAATCCCCGAGCTTCGCCGAACGTGACACCTCGAGCCTGCGGTCGGTCGGCGGAGGTGGTGCGCCGATGCCACCCGAACTCGTGAAGCGCATCGACGACAACTTCCGAAGAGGGCGCCCGAGCCTCGGGTACGGCATGACCGAGACCAATGCGTACGGCCCCGGCAACAGCGGCGACGACTTCATGTCGCATCCGACCTCCACGGGCAGGCAGGTACCCGTGATGGACATCAAGGTGACCGAGCCGCTCGGCAACGATCTGCCCCAGGGTGAAACCGGCGAGATCTGGTTCCGCGGGCCGATGCTCATCCGCGGCTACTGGAACCGTCCCGAGGCCACCGCCGACACGATTGTCGACGGGTGGCTGCGTTCGGGCGACATCGGTCGCGTCGACGACGACGGCTTCGTGTACGTCAGCGACCGCGCGAAGGACATGATCCTGCGCGGCGGCGAGAACATCTACTGCGCCGAGGTCGAGGCGGCGATCTATGAACACCCGGCCGTGTACGAGGCCGCCGTGTACGGCATCCCCCACGAACGCCTCGGCGAGGAACTGGCGTGCCACGTGATGGTCAAGCCGGGGACGACCCTCGACGCCGGGGAACTCCAACGTTTCGTGGGCGAACGCCTCGCCAACTTCAAGGTGCCGACCCGGGTCACGATCGTCACCGAGCAACTGCCCCGCAACGCATCGGGAAAGATCCTCAAACGCGAACTCCGCGACGCCGCGATCGCCGACCACGGCTGATCCCTTCGACCGATCGTTCCCTCGGTGGGTCCGGGCAACCCTGCGACACCCCCTCTCTATGGTTGTCGACATGGAGATCGCAGCAGTTCTCGAGCGGGTGGGGCGCATCGGCGCCGTGCGTGCCGATGCGGCTGCGGGTCGGGTCGATCGCGAGTCGGCCCTGGTCGAGGTTCGCCGGGTACGGGCGTGGTTGGATGCATCGGAGGCGGACCTGGTGCGCGGCTTGGTGGCGGAGGTGTCGTTCCCGGAGCAGTCGATCGCAGCATCGTCGAAGGGGTCGCTCGGGCAGGCCTCGACGGTCGTGGATCGTGCCGCGACGCTGGCGTCGCTGCCGTCGATGGCGGCGGCGCTCGACGGAGGGGCGATCACGGCGGGTCATGTCGATGCGGTCACCCGCGCCGGGCGCGACCTCGACGTCGCCCAACGCAACGAACTGTCCCGACGCGTCGACCGGCTCGTCGACGTGGCCGAGCATGCGTCGCAGGCGGAATTCGCTCGCCGGGTGCGTGACGAGGCCCGCCGGGTCCAGGCCGACGACGGAATGGATCGTCTCGAGCAGCAACGGCGGGCGGTGCGGGTGTCGACATGGGTGGACGCCGACGGGATGTGGAACCTGCGGGGCCGGTTCGACCCGGTCACCGGGGTCCGGCTCGACGCCAAGTTGCGCGCGACGTTGGAGGCGACGTTCGCGGAGCAGACCCCGCTGTTCTGTCCCGATGACCCGGTGGAGAAGCAGCGATTCCTGGCCGGCCACGCCCTGGTGGCGCTGATCGACGGCGCCGGGACAGGGTCACGGTCGGGGCGCGCCGAGTTCGTGGTCGTGATCGACGCCGACGCCCCCACCGCCGGCATGTCGGGCCCCGTCGTCGAGTGGCCGATCCCCGTCGAGATCCCCGCCCGCGTCCTCGCCGAGTTGGTCGGTGACGGCGACGTGCACGCCGTCGTGGTGCGCAACGGCGTCGTGCTGTACGCCCCGGGCGAGTTGAACCTGGGCCGGGCGACCCGGTTGGCGAACCGTGCGCAACGCCGGGCGCTACGCGGCCTGTACGCCACGTGTGCGATCCCTGGCTGCCACACCCACTACGACCGCTGCAAACTCCACCACCTCGTCTGGTGGCGCCACGGTGGCCGCACCGACCTCGACAACCTGATCCCGGTCTGCGTCCGGTGCCACACCGCGATCCACCACGATGGCTGGGTGGTCGAACTGGGTCCGGACCGCGAACTCACCCTCCGACTCCCCGACGGGACGCGTCCGATCGACCGGCCCACCCGGCCGCCGAGCCGCCTGACCACGCGGCGGTACCCCGCACTAGGGTCGTCGCGTCATGACCCGCATCCTCATCACCGGCAGCAACAGCGGCTTCGGCATGCTCGCCGCGCTCAGCCTCGCCCGTCAGGGCCACGAGGTGGTCGCCACGATGCGCAATCTCGCCAAGGGTGACGCCCTGCGAGCGACGGCGCGGGCCGAGGGCCTGGCGATCGAGACCCGGCCGCTCGATGTCTGCGACCCGGCCTCGGTCACGGCCGGCATCGGCGATCCCGACGACCTCGACGTCATCGTCAACAACGCCGGATTCGAGGTGTTGGGCGCGCTCGAGATGGTCGACGACGACCTGCTGGCGCGCCAGTTCGACACGAATGTCCTCGGCCCGATGCGGCTGATCCGCACGGTGCTGCCGGCGTGGCGCGCCCGCGGGAGCGGCACGATCGTGAACGTCTCGAGCGTCGCCGGCGTGGTCGGCACACCGTTCGGTGGCGCGTACGCGGCGTCGAAGCACGCACTCGAGGCACTGAGCGAGGCGCTGCACTTCGAGACGGCCGTCCACGGGATCCGCGTGCGGCTCGTCGAGCCCGGCCGCTTCGACACCGGCTTCCACGACAACATCGTGACGGTCGACGGATGGGAAGCTTCGGACTACGCGGCCCGTGCCGAGCGGTTCCGGGAGTCGCAGGGCGTGCTGTCGGGTGACGGTCCGGCTCCGGACCCGCAGGACGTCGCCGACGCGATCGTGACCGCCGCACTCGACCCCGACGCACCGTTCCGGAACTTCGTCGGCACCGACGCGCAGCTGATCCAGTCGGTCAAGGCGTCGATGCCGTTCGAGGAGTTCGAAGCGACGATGCGCGCGACCCTGAACTGGTACGACTGATCGGTCTGTCGGGGTCGGGTCCGGAAAGACCGCTGCGGTCTGTCGGGGTCGGGTCCGGAAAGACCGTGACCGGTGACGGATGTGGCTGGGCGCGTATCGTCAGGCGGTGCGCGCCATCACGCTGACCTCGTCTCGCTGGTTGCGCGCACTCGCGCTCGGCGTCGTGGTGATCGGTTCGGGCCTCCTGGCCGTCCAACTGCACCGCAACGGCCACACCCAGGGTGACGACTTCGCGCTGTACCTCCGCCAGGCGCGCAGCCTGTTCGACGGCGACATCGGCGCCGTCCTCGCCGACAACCGCTTCGCCGTCCTGAACTCCGACGCCGCGTTCAGCCCTCTCGCCTACCCGTGGGGCTGGCCACTGCTCCTCTCGCCGTTCGTGCACCTGTGGGGATTCGACTACGACCGGCTGAAGCTCGTCGAGGTCGCCGTGTTCATGGTGTGGCTGGTCCTTCTCCACGGCATCGTTCGACGCCGTATCGGACGCCTGCCCGCACTGGCGATCGTCGCCGTCATCGGAACGGCACCGGTCTACCTGGCGCACACCGATCAGCTCCTCACCGAGATCCCCCACCTCGCCGCCGTGGCCGTCTTCATCTGGTGGTACGACCGGGTCAGAGCCCGTGCCAGTCTGCTCACGGCGGTCCGCGCCGACCTCGTCGTCCTCGGTGCACTCGTCGTCCTGGCGTTCAACGTGCGTCGTGAGGGCGTGGCGCTGTTGGCCGTGATCGCGGTCATGCAGCTCTACGACGTCGTCGCAGCGACGGGCAGGCCTCGCTCCGGGTTCACCGACCGCGTCCGCGCCAACTGGAAGGCGCTGGTCACGCCGTACCTCACGTTTGCCGTCGGGGCCGCACTGTTCCAGCTCCTCCTGCCCACAGCGCTCCTCCCGGACAACGGCAACTCGTCGTCGTTCATCGACAACCGGCTGGGCGAGTTCCCCGGCATCCTCAGCGACCAGCTCGGCCTCGGCATCCATCCACTTGCCGGGATCGCGATCCTCGGGCTCGCGGCGGGCGGCGCGGTCGTCGGCGTCCGGCGCCGGCCGACGCTGGATCTGCCGCTGCTGGTCGTGGCGATCGCGAGCATGCTGATGATCAGCACCCACCTGCGCAAGGTCGACCGGTACTGGTTCCAGATCACCCCGTGGATCCTCTATTTCGCCACGGTCGCGCTCGTCGGACTCGCCGAACTCGCGTTCCGGCGCCGCCGGCAGATCGGCCAATTCGTGGCCCTCGTCCCGCTCGCCGCGATCGTGATCGCGCACCTGGTCGTGCTCCCGGGAAAGATCGGTGACGCTCGCGACTACGACGCCGCCGGGCGGATCCAGTCGGGCCCGACGAACCCGAGTGTGGCGCCGATCTTCGACGCCGTGTCGGCGTTCACGCCACCCGACGCGATCATCGCCTACTACCGCGCGCGCACCATGACCCTGCTCACCGATCGCCGCTCCTTCCAGACCAAGGACCTCGAGCGCATCAGCCGGAATGCCGACTACTTCGCGCAACGGCGAGGCAGCACCTACTGGCAGCCGGCGCTCGGCCTGGGTGACGCTCGGCGCGCCGGGTTCGAGGAGGTCTGGTCCGACGGCACGTGGATCCTGTGGAGGACACCCTCGACCGACGACTGATCGACATCTGGCAGGATTGGACCGTCCGACCACGACGAGGGCAGACACGACGAGAGCGGACACGACGAGAGCGACACGACGAGAGCAGAAGGGACACCGTTGGCCGACACCGCGTCGATCGCGACCTACCGGTACCTGCGCATCAGCATGGTGGGCGCCGTCGTCCTGCTCGCCGTGTCGGTCGCCATCGAGCGCCGGCAGGTCGACTGCTGGCAGACCTCGGTCTCCGCGTACTACTACACGCCGGTCCGGGCGATCTTCGTCGGGATGCTGATGGCGATCGGGATGTGTCTGATCGTGATCAAGGGAAGCACGCAGTGGGAGGACGCCGCGCTCAACGCCGCCGGGATGCTCGCTCCGATCGTTGCGGTCGTGCCGACGTCCGATGTCGGGACGTGCTGGTCGCAGACACCGATTCCACTGCCGGTCAAGGATGACGGGGAGCTCGCCGATTGGGTCGTCGCCAACATCGACAACAACGTCACGGCGTTGGTCGTCACCGGCATCCTCGGGCTGATCGTCGCCGCCGTCATCGCGTCGATCGCCACCCGTAACGTCCGGGCGGTCGCCGAGATCGGCCCCGTACACATGCGGCTCGGGTTACTCGGCGCGATGGCGTTCCTCGTCGGCGGTGCCATCGTGTTCGCGTTCTGGAACGACTTCGACACCCGCGCCCACGGTCTCGCCGCGGTGACGATGTTCCTCTTCCTCGCCCTGGCGGTCGGGATCAACGCATGGCAGCGCCGTGCCGACCCCGCCTCGCGCGTCTACTGTCTGTTGTACGCGTCCATCGCGATCCTGATGGTGCTCGCGGCGGTCGTCATGTTCCCGCTCGGTTCGAGGTGGACGCACATGGTGCTCATCCTCGAAGCCACCGAGATCACGTTGTTCGCCGTGTTCTGGCTCGTGCAGACGAACGAACATTGGCACGAGACTGTCTGACGACACCGGATGATCGCAGGAGACACGAGATGACCAGCAAAGAACGCAAGCGCGTCGATTCCTTCGGACACCTCGAGGACGGTCTGCTCGAGGCCAGCCCCTGGTACCACTGGGGCCCGTATCTGTCCGAACGCGCCTGGGGCACGGTGCGCGAGGACTACAGCGCAGGCGGAGAGGCGTGGGACTACTTCCCCCACGAACATGCCCGCTCGCGCGCCTACCGCTGGGGCGAGGACGGGATGGCCGGCGTCAGCGACATCGAGCAGCACCTGTGCATGGCCCTGGCGCTCTGGAACGGCCGCGACCCGATCCTGAAGGAGCGGATGTTCGGGCTCACCGGCCCCCAGGGGAACCACGGCGAGGACGTCAAGGAGTACTGGTGGTTCCTCGACGCGCTCCCGAGCCACGCACTGCTCGAATGGCGCTACCACTACCCGCAGGCCGAGTTCCCGTACGCCGATCTCGTGGCCGAGAACGGTCGGCGTGACCAGAGCCGGCCCGAGTACGAACTGCTCGACACCGGTGTCTTCGACGACGACCGGTACTGGGTGGTCGACGTCGTCCACGCCAAGGCCGATCCCCACGACCTCCTGATGGAGATCAGCGTCACCAATGCCGGCCCCGACACCGACACGATCCACGTGCTCCCACACCTGTGGTTCCGCAACACGTGGTCGTGGGACCACGACACCACCCGGCCGGAGATGCGCGCCGACGGGCAGCGCAAGGTTGCGCTCCACCATCCCCGTTTCGGCGAACTCGTCTGGGAGGTCGACACCGGGCCCGACGCCTCGGACCCCGACCTGCTGTTCTGCGAGAACGAGACGAACCTCGAGCGCCTGTTCGGATCGTCGGCATCACCCGCCCATCCCAAGGATGCGATCAACGACCACGTGACGGCGGGCGCCGACACGGTCAACCCCGACCGGGTCGGATCGAAGTGCGCCGCCTGGTACCAGCTGACGATCCCACCGGGCGAGACCCGAGCGGTGCGCGTCAGACTGCGCCCACCATCGACGAAGCGTCCTTTCACCAAGCAGTTCGACAGGGTGATCGCCACCCGGCGCAGTGAGGCCGACGACTTCTATGCCGAGGTGATCCCCGCAGACGTCGACGACGATCAACGTCTGGTCGCGCGCCAGGCATTCGCGGGGATGATCTGGGCCAAGCAGTTCTACTGGTTCGATGTCCGGCGCTGGCTCGACGGCGACCCCACCCAGCCGCCACCGCCGCCGGAACGCCGGCACGGCCGCAACGCCCAGTGGACCCACCTCGATGCGCGCGACATCATGTCGATGCCCGACCCGTGGGAGTACCCGTGGTTCGCCGCGTGGGACCTCGCCTTCCACACGGTCGCACTCGCCCATCTCGATCCCGCCTTCGCGAAGTACCAGCTGCTCGTGCTCTGCCGCGAATGGTTCCAGCACCCCAACGGTGCGCTTCCCGCGTACGAGTGGGCCTTCGGCGACGTCAACCCACCGGTGCACGCGTGGGCCGCGCTCCACGTGTGGGACATCGACGGCCAACGCGATCGCGACTTCCTCGCCCGCCTGTTGCCGAAGCTGCTGTTGAACTTCACGTGGTGGGTCAACCGCATCGATCCCGACGGTGACCACCTGTTCTCCGGCGGGTTCCTCGGGCTCGACAACATCAGCGCCGTCGACCGGTCGAACCTGCCCCCCGGCGCCAGCATCGAACAGGCCGACGGCACGAGTTGGATGGCCTTCTACACGTTGACGCTCCTGCAGCTCGCGCGCATCCTGGCCGCCGAGGACGACGCGTGGAGGGACATCGAAGTGAAGTTCGTCGAGCACTTCATGCTCATCGTCGACGCGATGCAGTCCGAAGACCTCTGGGACGAGGCCGATGGATTCTTCTACGACGTGTTCCGGGATGCGGAGGGCACCTCGACGCCGATCAGGGTTCGCTCGATCGTCGGGGTGTTGCCGATCCTCGCCACCGTCGTGCTCGGCCCGACCGCGCTGGGACAGCTGCGCACGCTCCACAAGCGCTCCGAACGCTTCTTGGAGCACGTCACCTCCGAATCGTTCGGCGGTCGGCGCGGACAGCTGATCGCCGGTCCCGACGGTGAGTCGATGATGGTGGGCGTCATTCCGCCGGGCGATGGCCTGCGGATCCTCGGCCGCGTGTTCGACGAGGCCGAGTTCCTGTCGCCGTACGGACTGCGCGCACTGTCGAGGGAGCACGCCGAGCACCCGGTGTCGTTCACCACCGGCGGTATCACCGTGACCGTCGACTACGAACCCGCCGAGTCGAGCACCGGCATGTTCGGTGGCAACTCCAACTGGCGAGGCCCGGTGTGGATGCCGGTCAACTATCTGATCGTGCGCAACCTGCAGCGCTACGCACTGGCACTCGGCGACGACGTGACGGTCCAGTACCCGTCCGGCAGCGGCGCCGACCTCCCGCTGAGCGCGTGCGCGGACGATCTGCGCCGGCGCCTGATCTCGCTCTTCCTGCGCGACGCGGACGGCCGCAGACCCTGCCACGGGTACGTCGAGCGCTTGCAGAGCGATCCGCGCTGGCGCGACAACATCACGTTCAACGAGTACTTCCACGGCGACAACGGCGCCGGCCTCGGGGCCACCCATCAGACCGGCTGGACCGGGCTCGTCGCCGACCTGATCTGTCGTCCGAACCCCGTCATGGTCTCCCCCGAGCGATGGAGAACCGTGTGACCGACCTGCGCATCGCGTTCGGTCGCGGGGTGTGCGGAACACTCGACGAGGCGACCCGACGCGAGTGGCTCGTCACCGACGGTCTCGGCGGCTACGCCATGGGCACCGTCGCCGGGCTGCGCACGAGGCGCTACCACGGACTGCTGATGACGGCGACGGCGCCCGGCGGAGCAACGCGGATGCTCGGCCTCGCGGGGCTCGACACGGTCGTGGTCGTCGACGACGAACGGTTCCACCTGGCCACGCACGAATGGAGTGACGGGACGATCGCGCCGCGCGGCCACGAACTGATCGCCACGTTCGACCTCGACGACGGTGTGCCTCGTTGGCGCTACGACCTCGGCGAGGCTCGCCTCGAGGTCGAGTTGGCCATGGTCCACGGCAGCTCGACGATCGGCATCGTGCATCGCCTGCTCGCGGGGAACGCGACCCTCGAGATCACTCCGCTGTGTACCTGGCGCGATCAGCACGGCGACCGCTTCGGCGCCGCGCCCTCCCCCGCCGTCGACATCACGGCGACCGGGTTCGTGTTCGAGTCGGCCTACCGGGTCGACGGCGTCGGATTCGAACCGGCCGGGTCGTGGTACAGGGGTGAGTACCACCGCGAGGAAGCGTCCCGCGGTCTCGGTCCGACCGAGGACCTCTGGACACCCGGCCTCTTCCGGTGCGCACTCACACCCGGCACGGCGTTCGAGCTCACCGCAAGCGCCGACCTCGCCCTTCCCGCGCCCTCGGCCGTCGGCATCGTCGAGGCTGCACGCATCCGAGCGACCCGCCTCGCCGACCAGGCCGGCGTGGTCGACGACGTCGGCCGGATCCTCGTGCGCGCTGCCGATCAGTTCATCGTGCAGACGCCCACCGGTCCGACTGCGGTTGCCGGCTATCCATGGTTCGGTGAGTGGTCCCGAGACCTGTTCACCTCGTACGAAGGGCTGTTCCTGTGCACGGGGCGTGCCGACGAGGGCCGCGAGGTGCTCGTCCGTGCGTCCGGCACGGTGTCGGAGGGGATGCTGGCGAACACCGCAGACGTCGGCACGCTCGAGTACAACACGATCGACGCAACGCTGTGGTTCGTCCACGCGCTGCACCGCCATCTCGAACACACCGGCGACACCGGCCTCGGCGAACAGTTGGCCGACACCCTCGGCGCGATCCTGGAAGCTCATCGGGACGGCACGAGATTCGGCATCGGCGTCGACGAGGCCACCGGCCTCCTGCGTGGCGGCGCGGCGGGATGGGCACTCACGTGGATGGACGCCCGCGTCGACGGGCGGCCCGTGACGCCCCGCGCCGGCTTCCCGGTGGAGATCCAGGCGCTGTGGATCAATGCACTCGGCGCGTCGATCGACATCCTCGATCGCCTCGGCCGGCCCACCGGTGAGTGGGACGAGCTGCGGAACCGGGCACTGGCGTCGTTCCCGTCGATGTTCGCTCACGACGGAGGTGCGCTCGTCGACGTCGTCGACGAGACAGGGAACCCCGACGCGTCGTGTCGCCCCAACCAACTCCTGGCGACGTCCTTGCCCTTCGGCCCCGTGACCGACGACCACGACGTCGCCAACATCGTCGAGGCCTGCCAGGATCTCGTCACGTCGATCGGACTGCGATCGCTGTCACCTCGCGACCCTTCCTATCGGGGTCGTCATCGTGGATCGCCGGCCGAACGCGACGACGCCTACCACCAGGGCACGGTCTGGCCGTGGCTCATCGGCCCCTATGTCGACGCCGCGAATCGGGCGGGACAGGACATCACCGGCGTGCTCGACGGATTGGAACTGCACCTCGCCGAGTCGGGTCTCGGGTCGGTGTCGGAGACCGCGGACGGCGATGCCCCGCACGGCACGACGGGCTGCCCGTTCCAGGCGTGGTCGGTCGCCGAACTGATCCGTTCACGGCATCCGTGAGCGGAGTCGAACACCGGCACGGGTCGCGCCGAATCGGCCCTACTGCTCACCCGACTGATCACCCGATTCCTGCTCCGACGCACGTTCCCTGCGGCTGCGGAGGAACCGCGCGAGCAGCCATCCGACGAGCATGCCGAGCGCGAAGGTGACGAGCAGCGCGACCCAGGTCCCCACGATCCAGTCGAAGAACAGGAACTGGATCGAGCGCTTCTCGGAGTTCTGCAGGATGAAGATCAGCGCGAGGACGGCGATCACGCCCGCCGCGATCACCTTCCAGTTCCAGTCGGCGGATTCCTCGATGCCGTCACGGTCGGGATTCGGGCTGTTCATCGGCACTCACCTTTCAGACGTGGCCCACGCCGAATACTGTCGACTCACCGCGCCATGAGCAAGCCACCCGTTCCCTACACCGTGCTCGGCGGCTACCTCGGCGCCGGCAAGACGACACTGCTCAACCAACTGCTGCACGCCAACGCCGGCGCGCGCCTGGCAGTCATCGTGAACGACTTCGGCGACATCGGAATCGACGCCGAGCTGATCGCCACCCACGACGGCAACACCATCAACCTCACCAACGGCTGCATCTGTTGCAGTGCGAGCGACGGTCTGGCCAACGTTCTCGACGACCTCCGCGACGTCGCCGACAGCATCGACCACGTGATCGTCGAGGCGAGCGGCGTGGGTGATCCCGTCCGGATCGGCCACTACGCGCGCCCATTCGGGTTCGAGTTGCGAGGTGTGATCGTCCTCGCCGATGCCGAACGGGTTCGATCCCGATCCGCCGACAGGTACGTGGGCGACACCGTCATCAACCAGTTGCGCGGCGCCGACATGCTCGTGTTGACCAAGACGGACCTCGTCGAACCGTCACAGCTCGCTGATGTGCAGACGTGGTTGGGCGGCATCGCGCCCGGCACGCCGATACTGCTGTCCACGCACGGCCGGCTCTCCACCGAAGTGGTCCTCGGCGACCTCTCACCGACCCAGGACACGCCCGCGGATGATGCACTGCACCCCGTCGACTACGACAGGTGGAGCCACGACCGTCGCGGACCGATCGACCGATCGGACCTCGAGGCGTTCATCGACGCGCTGCCCGAGGGAGTGCTCCGCGCGAAGGGGGTCGTGCACCTCACCGACGATCCCGAACACAGGTACGTCCTCCAGGTCGTCGGCCGCCGTGCGAGCGTGACGCGAGACCCCCGCTGGAGCCCCGGTGGTGACGAACACACCCGGCTCGTCGTGATCGCGTCGCCGGGGACACTCGATCACGACCGCCTGGCTGCCTGTGTCGCTCCCTCTGCCGCTTACTGACCCGGCCGCGCCAGGAACGGGCTGTCGCCCGGACGCCACAACTCGTGCGCCCGGCGCCACATGGCGAACGCCTGCAAGATGCGTGGCGGATCGCCGTGGATCTCCGTGAACGCACCGTTCAACTCGCGCGTGTCGAAGTAGGCCGCATCGACACCGTCGGCGTACAGGCGACAGGCCGGTTCGAAGCCCAGGCCGACAAGGCGCTGGTACTCCCCTTCGAAGTCGTTCACCAGGATCGCGAGATGGTGATATCCCTCCTCACCCGCCGCGTACATGTCGCGGTAGATCGACGGCGTGTCGTCGTGCTGCTGGATGAATTGGATCATCGTGTCGCCCAGGTAGCCGAACGCATACGACACGTCGGCCTCCTGGTCGGTCCCGCGGTACGTGAACGTGTCACACCGATGATGGGGTGATCGCACGAACGGGCCGGCGCCGAAGGTGTCGCTCCAGCGTTGGATCGATGCGTCGAGGTCGTCGACGAACCAAGCCTGCTGGAAGATCGGGAAATGGGTGAGCATCGTCATGGTGTGTCCTCCTCCCCGCATTGTGACGAATCGGACCGCCGCAGCCGTTGTCGGCGGGCAGTGCTAGCTTCCGGCCATGACGCGAACCGG
This sequence comes from Ilumatobacteraceae bacterium, assembly GCA_963829585.1. Lineage (GTDB taxonomy): Bacteria > Actinomycetota > Acidimicrobiia > Acidimicrobiales > Ilumatobacteraceae > Sva-07. The sequence continues at coordinate 57,689 of CAWHJD010000021.1, forward strand.
ACGTTGCCTCTGCGGCCAGATCACCTACGAGCTCTCCGGCGACCTCATCGCGACCGCGGTCTGCCACTGCGACCACTGCCAGCGCCAGAGTGGCGGAGCGTTCTCGGTCAATCTCATCGTGCACGAGAGCCAGATGGCCGTCTCGGGCAACCTCAGTACCTTCGAGGATCGCGGCGAGCACGGCGACGCCGTGTACGTGTACCGCCGCTTCTGCGGCCAGTGCGGCTCGCCGATCTTCTCCAGCCTCGTCGAGCCCGCCGGCGTGATCGCCGTGAAGGTGGGCACGCTCGACGACCGGTCCGACGTGACGCCCACCGTGGAAGTGTGGTGCGACCACAAGCAGCCGTGGGTGGAACTCCCCGGCATGGTGGCGTCCCTCCCCCAGGAGTGACGCCGGGCGTTCGGCGGCGCGAGTCATCGCGCGATGCCTGATCCCACCGAGTAGAAACGTCGTCGTGACGCGCGTGTCGCAATGGGTGCCGGGCCTCGCGTCGGCTCGGCGTTACGACCGGTCGTGGCTGCGCCACGACGTCGTGGCCGGGCTGGTTCTGACTGCCGTGCTGATCCCCGCGGGCATCGGCTACGCCGAGGCCTCCGGGCTGCCCGCGGTGACCGGGTTGTACGCCACGATCGTGCCGCTCCTGGCGTACGCATTGTTCGGTCCGTCGCGTGTACTGATACTCGGCCCTGACTCGGCGCTGGCGCCGATCATCGCCGCCTCGATCATCCCGCTGGCGGCCGGCGACCCCGATCGGGCCGTGGCGCTCGCTGGGCTGCTGGCATTGATGATGGGGAGCCTGCTGCTGCTCGGTGGCCTTCTCCGTCTCGGGTTCGTGACCGACCTGCTGTCGAAACCCATCCGACTCGGATACCTGAACGGCATCGCCCTCGTCGTGATCGTCGGCCAGCTGCCCAAGTTGTTCGGCTTCTCGGTGGAGGACGGTTCGGCCGTCGACGACGTGCGAGGCTTCGTGACCGGTCTGTCCGATGGCGACGCCTCGGCGCTGGCCTCGGCATTCGGCATCGGCGCACTGGTCGGGATCATCGGCATCGGCATGGTCTGGAGTCGGACTGCCGGAATGGTCACGGTCGTGATCGCCTCGATGGTGATCGGTCGCGATCGGAGGGTGGCGCGACGACCTTCCCGTGGTCGGGGCATTGCCGTCAGGGCTGCCGGCTCCAGCGCTCGGCGGACTCAGCTGGGACGACGCGCTGTCACTCGTGGGGCCGGCGTTCGGCATCGCGCTCATCGCGTTCACCGACACGAGCGTGCTCTCCCGGGCATTCGCCGTCCGACACGGCTACACCGTCTCGGGGAGCCACGAGATGCGGGCGATCGGCCTGACGAACATGGCCTCGGGCGCCTTCGGCGGCTTCCCGGTGTCGGCATCGTCGTCTCGCACGCCGGTCGCGGAACAGGCCGGCGGGCGGACTCAGCTCGTGGGTGTCGTCGGAGCCGCGGCGCTCGTCGGCTTCGTCCTGTTCACCCCCGATCTCACCAGCTTCCTGCCTTCGCCGGTACTGGCAGCCGTCGTGATCGTCGCCGCCTCGGCACTGTTCGACGTGCGCACGTTCGCCACGTTGCTGCGCGTCGACCGGGTCGACGCAGCCTTGGCCCTGGCTGCATTCCTCGGCGTCGTGCTCGTCGGCGTGCTGGAAGGCATCGTGATCGCAGTGGCGCTGTCACTCGTCGCCTTCGTGAACCAGGCGTGGCGACCGTACCGAGCGGAACTGGGCCGTCGCCGCGGTGTGCGCGGTTACCACGACCTCTCCCGTCCTCCGCACGGAGAGGCGATCGAGGGCGTCGTCATCGTGCGGTTCGACGCGCCCCTGTTCTTCGCCAACGCCGGGATCTTCGCCGAGTACGTCCGCTCACGCGTCGCCGACCGGGAGGGGGTGAAGTACGTGATCCTGGCTGCGGAGCCGATCACGAGCGTCGACTCGACGGCCGTCGACGAACTCGTGCAGCCTCGACGATGCGCTCGCCCAGGCGGGCATCGAGCTGGTGATCGCCGAGATGAAGGGCCCGGTGAAGGACGATCTCGAACGTCGGGGCCTCGGCGACCGGTTCGGCCCGGAGCGCTTCGCCCCCACCGTGGGTGCTGCCGTCGACCGCATCACCGGATTCGAACGTCGCGACATCGGGCGACCGTCCGACCGCACCTGACGTGCAGCCGGCGGCCGGACCGCGCTGTCCAGAACTGCCGATCAGTAGCGCAGCGTCGCGGCAGCGGTGCCTCCGCCGGGAATGTCGTGGGCCGCGACGACGAACACGTCCCCGCCGTGCCGCAGTGTCTCGGTCGCCGCGACGTCGGCGAGATCGTGGTCACCGGGCTCGCGATCGTTGTGTTCGACGAGTTCGACGTGACCGGGTCGGTAGCGCCCCCAATACGCCGCGTCACCGGGTACGAAGATCGATGCGACCTGGCCGGCCGCCGCTGCGATCACCGCTTGCTCGACCGTGTCGACGGTGGCCGCGGCGCCGGCGAAGTAGGACTCGCGGGCTCGCTCCTGCTGCTCTGACGCAACCGGCTGGACCAAGGGACGAGCGCGTTCGGCGAGGTCGTCGGGACGGAGCTGCTCGGGGTTGCCAGGGACATGGCCGTCGACCAGGTGCTGGCAGCGGGTGATCGAACGATACGCAGCGACCAGTTCGTCCACACCGGCGAGCACGAGTGGCAGCGTCGAGCCCTTTCGATGCTCGACCACGGCGCGGTCGACCACCTTCAGGAAGCGGTGGATGTCGGTGACCTTCGTGTCGCCTCGCCCGCCTTGGCCGTGGAACCCGGCCGTGACCTGCCCGCCGCCCACACGACCGGCGGCGTGACTCTGCAGTTGGCGCTCACGGTCGTCCCACTGCAGCGCCTCGGGCATACCGGACGGCAGGTCGGCAACGTCGAGTTCGGTCGCGTGCGACTGGGATGCGCTCACCAGCCGCACGGCGTGCTGACTGAGCGCCAGCACCTCGAACCCGGTCGCGTTGGCCAGCGTCACCAGCAACGGCTTGAGGTGGAACCGATCGCTGACCACGGCCAGTTCGTCGACTTCTTGCGACAGCCGGATCGCGATCGTGTTCCCGTGCTCGACGAGCACGCCGAGCCCGGCGGAACCGTGGGCCCAGAACGCAGAATCGCCCGCGAGCCCGCGAACGGCGTCGAGCATGGCGGGATCCTCCGACTCCTCCGTCGCGAGTCTGATGAGCGTGCGGAGGCGGATCGGGTCCTGGGCGACGTCCCTGCCGGCGGTGTGGGTCGGAAGGTACAGCGACACGCGCTGGTCCCGTGCCGGTTCCGGCGAGCGCGATGACGTCGTCGATCGACAGTTCGTGATCGACGAGCGTCCGAATCGGTGATACAGACTTGCTCATGCACTCACCCTCGCGCCGTTGCCCCCACCGGGACAGGGCCGAAAGACTGGCGTGCCGGCCGGTGCCGGTTGCCTGTGTTCGGCGGTTCAGAGACCGCGTTGGACGGTGATCCGGCCATCCTTCTCGGCCTGCAACAGGGCGTCGTAGTCGCGTTCGTTCTGGTCGGCGTACGCCTCCGAGAACTCGGCAATGGCCCGGTCGAAGGCATCGCTGTTGCCGAGGTAGCTGGAGATGGCGATGCGATCGCCTGAGCGTGCATGTGCCCTGACCAGCGACGTGGCACACATCCGGGCGTAGGTGGCCATGGTGGCCGGCGTCATGTGTCTCGACCATCGCGGCGCCCTTCCAGTCGCGGAGCTGACGGACGTAGAAGTCGCGATCGACTCCGTCGATGCCGTGCACCCGATCCCAGCCCAGGAAGATGTCGCTGCTCGCCTGCATCAGGTGCTGTCCGTGCACCACTCGTTCCCCGGGCGACCGCCCGTCGCTGTGCCCGACGAACTCCTCCAGCACGGACGCTTGGGCCTCTTTGGCTTGGAGGAAGAGCGGATCGGTCCCGTCGCGACCGAGCATCAGGATGATCCAGGCCCGGGTGCCGACGCTGCCGACACCGACGACCTTGCGCGCCATGTCGACCAGACGGAACTCCTCGAGCAGGTGTCGGCGGTCGCTCTGCAACGTCCGGCGGTAGCTGCGAATCACGCCCCGCAGGAGCTCGTGGATCTGCTCACGCTCCATTCCCTCGAACAGTTCCTCGATCGGCTCGATGAGCGGTGGGTCGCTGATGATGCGTCGTTCGCCGTCGACGAGATGGGTGAGTTTGTCGAAGGCCTGCAGGCTGTTGCGGGTCGGGCCTTGGCGAGGTTCGCCTCGGCCCGCTTGCGAACGGCTGGGCTGACGGCGCTCTGCAACTCGTTGAGGGACGCCTCGATGTCGCTGTGGTCATACCACACCGCGAGGTTGGTCATGGCTGCGAACTCCGCATGCCGGCGCGGTACCGACCCGTGAGCGCCATGAGCACCTTCTGACGCTCCTTCGTCGAGAACCCGTTGTCGCGGCCGGCGATCGCGAAGCTGGCTGCGAGGCGCTTCACGTCCCACTCCCACGGGCCTGGGTGGGTCTCGTCGAAGTCGTTGATGCCGAACTCCATCCGTCGCTCCGGCGATGCGTACACCCCGAAGTTCATGAGGTGTGCGTCTCCGCAGATCTGGGTGATGATCCCCGACCGCGGTGTGGTGGCCAGATCGGAGGCCATGATGAGCGCGGCGCCCCGGTAGAAGGTGAACGGTGACACGAGCATCCGGCCGTAGCGGATCGGGACCAACTCCGGTACCCGGCTGACGGCCTGCTGCTCGAGCAGTGCCACGGGGTCCGGTCGATGGGTGCCCGGAGTGAAGCCGGCATGGCTCGATCGAGGCACCTCACGTCGAGCCGCCCGACCCCGGGCGACGCGCTCTTCAGGGTTCAGGTGGGGGACCACCTTGCCGTGCTCGTATCGCATCCCGGCCGGAAGCGGCTGCGACTCGTCTCCATCATGCTTCTCTGACTGCACGTCGATCTCCTCTTTCGTCGGAACATGTGCGGCGATCGCATCGGTCGGGGAGTCCCCGGGACCGTGACGACGAGCGACACCGCCCACGAGCGTGCCCGGTCATCACGGGATTCGAATCGCCCGAACTGGGTGAACCGGTCTTCACGGCTAACGGCCTGGCTCGAGTACGTCGGTTCGTCCGTAGTGGCCCACGACGTCGAAGTAGCGCTTGGCGTGCAGTGCCGCCGCGAAGGTCGCAGTCGGCGAAGACGATGCCCTCTTCACCGTAGAGCGGGCCGGCGATCACCTCGCCGCCGGGCGACACGACGCACGCGCCCCGCGGCCGAAGACGTCGACGCCGTCGGGCAGCGCCAGGGGGAAATCATCCGGGAACGCGCTCGCCGGGATGAACTGCGGCACGCTCACCACGAAAGCGCCCGCCTCGATGGCGATGTGTCGCATCGATGCGATCCAGCCGTCGCTGTCGTCCGCGGTGGGTGCGAGCCAGATCTGCGGGCCGCCCTCGTAGACCCGCCATCGGGCCAACGGCATCCGGTTCTCCCAACAGATGAGGCCACCCACCCGGGCACTTCCGGGAAGCTCGACCACGTCGAGATCGTCACCGGCGCCCAGCCCGTGGAACACGCGCTCGTGCATCGTGGGCATCAGTTTGCGATGCCGGTGCAGCACCCCCTCGCCGCCGATCACCAGCAACGTGTTGTACAGCGAGCCGGGCCGGTCGTCCTCGCGCTCGTTGATGCCGATGGCGAGATGAACGCCGCGCTCCGCGCAGGCCGTCGCCAGCCGATCGACGAGCGGCCCGCGGACGTCGATGCTCGACGCCCACATCCGCTCCCACAGTTCGTCACAGCCCTCGGTCCAGGTCGCCGCCTGCGCCGCCCACGCCCCGCTCGGGTACACCGACACGAAGCACTCCGGGAACACCACCAGTGTCGCACCTCGATCCGCCGCCTCGCCGAGGAGATCGATGGCCTTGTCGATGGTCGCATCGGCATCGAGGATCACGGGCGTCGCTTGGACCGCCGCTACACACACCGAGTCGAATCCCGTCATCTTGCGATGGTAACCGTCCGGCGGAACGGTGGATGCCGCCGGGTCCGGCTACGCCCCGCGACCCTGAGACGCCGTGCGGTTGTGCCCACGTCGGGATGCCGGTCCGTCGACGAGGTGGACGCACGGCGTCGTCGTCGATGACCGACCTGCTGTCGAAACCCATCCGACTCGGATACCTGAACGGCATCGCCCTCGTCGTGATCGTCGGCCAGCTGCCCAAGTTGTTCGGCTTCTCGGTGGAGGACGGTTCGGCCGTCGACGACGTGCGTGGCTTCGTGACGGGTCTGTCCGATGGCGACGCCTCGGCGCTGGCCTCGGCATTCGGCATCGGCGCACTGGTCGGGATCATCGGCATCGGCATGGTCTGGAGTCGGACTGCCGGAATGGTCACGGTCGTGATCGCCTCGATGGTGATCGTCGCGATCGGAGGGTGGCGCGACGACCTTCCCGTGGTCGGGGCATTGCCGTCAGGGCTGCCGGCTCCAGCGCTCGGCGGACTCAGCTGGGACGACGCGCTGTCACTCGTGGGGCCGGCGTTCGGCATCGCGCTCATCGCGTTCACCGACACGAGCGTGCTCTCCCGCGCATTCGCCGTCCGACACGGCTACACCGTCTCGGGGAGCCACGAGATGCGGGCGATCGGCCTGACGAACATGGCCTCGGGCGCCTTCGGCGGCTTCCCGGTGTCGGCATCGTCGTCTCGCACGCCGGTCGCGGAACAGGCCGGCGGGCGGACTCAGCTCGTGGGTGTCGTCGGAGCCGCGGCGCTCGTCGGCTTCGTCCTGTTCACCCCCGATCTCACCAGCTTCCTGCCTTCGCCGGTACTGGCAGCCGTCGTGATCGTCGCCGCCTCGGCACTGTTCGACGTGCGCACCTTCGCCACGTTGCTGCGCGTCGACCGCGTCGACGCGGCCTTGGCCCTGGCTGCATTCCTCGGCGTCGTGCTCGTCGGCGTGCTCGAAGGCATCGTGATCGCGGTGGCGCTGTCACTCGTCGCCTTCGTGAACCAGGCGTGGCGACCGTACCGAGCGGAATTGGGTCGTCGCCGCGGTGTGCGCGGTTACCACGACCTCTCCCGTCCTCCGCACGGAGAGGCGATCGAGGGCGTCGTCATCGTGCGGTTCGACGCGCCCCTGTTCTTCGCCAACGCCGGGATCTTCGCCGAGTACGTCCGCTCACGCGTCGCCGACCGGGAGGGTGTGAAGTACGTGATCCTGGCTGCGGAGCCGATCACGAGCGTCGACTCGACGGCCGTCGACGAACTCGTGCGCCTCGACGATGCGCTCGCACAGGCGGGCATCGAGCTGGTGATCGCCGAGATGAAGGGCCCGGTGAAGGACGATCTCGAACGTCGGGGCCTCGGCGACCGGTTCGGCCCGGAGCGCTTCGCCCCCACCGTGGGTGCTGCCGTCGACCGCATCACCGGATTCGAACGTCGCGACATCGGGCGACCGTCCGACCGCACGTGACGTGCAGCCGGCGGCCGGACCGCGCTGTCCAGAACTGCCGATCAGTAGCGCAGCGTCGCGGCAGCGGTGCCTCCGCCGGGAATGTCGTGGGCCGCGACGACGAACACGTCCCCGCCGTGCCGCAGTGTCTCGGTCGCCGCGACGTCGGCGAGATCGTGGTCACCGGGCTCGCGATCGTTGTGTTCGACGAGTTCGACGTGACCGGGTCGGTAGCGCCCCCAATACGCCGCGTCACCGGGTACGAAGATCGATGCGACCTGGCCGGCCGCCGCTGCGATCACCGCTTGCTCGACCGTGTCGACGGTGGCCGCGGCGCCGGCGAAGTAGGACTCGCGGGCTCGCTCCTGCTGCTCTGACGCAACCGGCTGAACCAAGGGACGAGCGCGTTCGGCGAGGTCGTCGGGACGGAGCTGCTCGGGGTTGCCAGGGACATGGCCGTCGACCAGGTGCTGGCAGCGGGTGATCGAACGATACGCAGCGACCAGTTCGTCCACACCGGCGAGCACGAGTGGCAGCGTCGAGCCCTTTCGATGCTCGACCACGGCGCGGTCGACCACCTTCAGGAAGCGGTGGATGTCCGTGACCTTCGTGTCACCGCGCCCGCCTTGGCCGTGGAACCCCGCCGTGACCTGCCCACCGCCCACACGACCGGAGGCGTGGCTCTGCAGTTGGCGCTCACGGTCGTCCCACTGCAGCGCCTCGGGCATACCGGACGGCAGGTCGGCAACGTCGAGTTCGGTCGCGTGCGACTGGGATGCGCTCACCAGCCGCACGGCATGCTGACTGAGCGCCAGCACCTCGAACCCGGTCGCGTTGGCCAGCGTCACCAGCAACGGCTTGAGGTGGAACCGATCGCTGACCACGGCCAGTTCGTCGACTTCCTGCGACAGCCGGATCGCGATCGTGTTCCCGGGCTCGACGAGTACGCCGAGCCCGGCGGAACCGTGGGCCCAGAACGCAGAATCGCCCGCGAACCCGCGAACGGCGTCGAGCATGGCGGGATCCTCCGACTCCTCCGTCGCGAGTCTGATGAGCGTGCGGAGGCGGATCGGGTCCTGGGCGACGTCCCTGCCGGCGGTGTGGGTCGGAAGGTACAGCGACACGCGCGGTCCCGTGCCGGTTCCGGCGAGCGCGATGACGTCGTCGATCGACAGTTCGTGATCGACGAGCGTCCGAATCGGTGATACAGACTTGCTCATGCACTCACCCTCGCGCCGTTGCCTCCACCGGGACAGGGCCGAAAGACTGGCGTGCCGGCCGGTGCCGATTGCCTGTTCGGCGGTTCAGAGACCGCGTTGGACGGTGATCCGGCCATCCTTCTCGGCCTGCAACAAGGCGTCGTAGTCGCGTTCGTTCTGGTCGGCGTACGCCTCCGAGAACTCGGCAATGGCCCGGTCGAAGGCATCGCTGTTGCCGAGGTAGCTGGAGATGGCGATGCGATCGCCTGAGCGTGCATGTGCCCTGACCAGCGACGTGGCACACATCCGGGCGTAGGTGGCCATGGTGGCCGGCGTCAGTGTCTCGACCAAGGCTGCGCCCTTCCAGTCGCGGAGTTGACGGACGTAGAAGTCGCGATCGACTCCGTCGATGCCGTGCACCCGATCCCAGCCCAGGAAGATGTCGCTGCTCGCCTGCATCAGGTGCTGTCCGTGCACCACTCGTTCGCCGGGCGACCGCCCGTCGCTGTGCCCGACGAACTCCTCCAGCACGGACGCTTGGGCCTCTTTGGCTTGGAGAAAGAGCGGATCGGTCCCGTCGCGACCGAGCATCAGGATGATCCAGGCCCGGGTACCGACGCTGCCGACACCGACGACCTTGCGCGCCATGTCGACCAGACGGAACTCCTCGAGCAGGTGTCGGCGGTCGCTCTGCAACGTCCGGCGGTAGCTGCGAATCACGCCCCGCAGGAGCTCGTGGATCTGCTCACGCTCCATTCCCTCGAACAGTTCCTCGATCGGCTCGATGAGCGGTGGATCGCTGATGATGCGTCGTTCGCCGTCGACGAGATGGGTGAGTTTGTCGAAGGCCTGCAGGCTGTTGCGGGTCCGGGCTTTGGCGATGTTCGCCTCGGCCCGCTTGCGAACGGCTGCGCTGACGCCGCTCTGCAACTCCTTGAGTGACGTCTCGATGTCGCTGTGGTCGTACCACACCGCGAGGTTGGTCATGGCTGCGAACTCGCGCATGCCGGCGCGGTACTGACCCGTGAGCGCCATGAGCACCTTCTGACGCTCCTTCGTCGAGAACCCGTTGTCGCGGCCGGCGATCGCGAAGCTGGCTGCGAGGCGCTTCACATCCCACTCCCACGGGCCTGGGTGGGTCTCGTCGAAGTCGTTGATGCCGAACTCCATCCGTCGCTCCGGCGATGCGTACACCCCGAAGTTCATGAGGTGTGCGTCTCCGCAGATCTGGGTGATGATCCCCGACCGCGGCGTAGTGGCCAGATCGGAGGCCATGATCGAGCGCGGCGCCCCGGTAGAAGGTGAACGGTGACACGAGCATCCGGCCGTAGCGGATCGGGACCAACTCCGGTACCCGGCTGACGGCCTGCTGCTCGAGCAGTGCCACGGGGTCCGGTCGATGGGTGCCCGGAGTGAAGCCGGCATGGCTCGATCGAGGCACCTCACGTCGAGCCGCCCGACCCCGGGCGACTCGCTCCTCAGGGTTCAGGTGGGGAACCACCTTGCCGTGCTCGTATCGCATCCCGGCCGGAATCGGCTGCGACTCGTCTCCATCGTGCATTTCTGACTTCACGTCGATCTCCTCTTTCGTCGGGAATGTGCGGCGATCGCATCGGCCGGGGACTCCGGGACCGTGACGACGAGCGACACCGCCCAGGAGCGTGCCTGGTCGTCACGGGTTTCGAATCGCCCGAACTGGGTGAACCGGTCCCTTCGAACGGCTACCGGCCCGGCTCGAGCACGTCGGTTCGTCCGTAGTGACCCACCACGTCGAAGTAGCGCTTGGCGTGCAGCGCCCCGCGGAGGTCGCAGTCGGCGACGACGATGCCCTCTTCGTCGTAGAGCGGGCCGGCGATCACCTCGCCGCCGGGCGACACGATGCACGCTCCACCACGACCGAACACCTCGACGCCCTCGGGCAACGCCACCGGAAAATCGTCCGGGAACGCGCTCGCCGGGATGAACTGCGGCACGCTCACCACGAAGGCGCCTGCCTCGATGCCGATGTGTCGCATCGATGCGATCCAGCCGTCGCTGTCGTCCGCGGTGGGTGCGAGCCAGATCTGCGGGCCGCCCTCGTAGACCCGCCATCGGGCCAACGGCATCCGGTTCTCCCAACAGATGAGGCCACCCACCCGGGCACTTCCGGGAAGCTCGACCACGTCGAGATCGTCACCGGCGCCCAGGCCGTGGAACACACGCTCGTGCATCGTGGGCATCAGTTTGCGATGCCGGTGCAGCACCCCCTCGCCGCCGATCACCAGCAACGTGTTGTACAGCGAGCCGGGCCGGTCGTCCTCGCGCTCGTTGATGCCGATGGCGAGATGAACGCCGCGGTCCGCGCAGGCCGTCGCCAGCCGGTCGACGAGCGGCCCGCGGACGTCGATGCTCGACGCCCACATCCGCTCCCACAGTTCGTCACAGCCCTCGGTCCAGGTCGCCGCCTGAGCCGCCCACGCCCCGCTCGGGTACACCGACACGAAGCACTCCGGGAACACCACCAGTGTCGCACCTTGATCTGCCGCCTCGCCGAGGAGATCGATGGCCTTGTCGATGGTCGCATCGGCATCGAGGATCACGGGCGTCGCTTGGACCGCCGCTACACACACCGAGTCGAATCCCGTCATCTTGCGATGGTAACCGTCCTGCGGGACGGTGGATGCCGCCGAGTTCGGCTTACGCCCCGCGACCCCGGACGCCGTGCTGTTGTGCCCACGTGCCGGTCCGTCGACGAGGTGGACGCACGGCGTCGTCGTCGATGACGTACACCTCGCGTAAGTTCGGCGGTGTGTCGTAGCGGGCGTAGCCGCCGGCGTCGAGCAGTGCAACGAGGTCCTCCCAGCTCCGTTGGCCGGCATCGGCGACCGTGCTGACACCGGCATCGTGCAGGACGCGATACGTGCGCATAGCGATCGCGGCGCTGATTCGCGTACCGAGCAGCGTGGCGGCGAGAAACCACCGCTCGACCTCGTGCCGACCAGCGTCCACGTCGATGCCCGCCTGCGTCGAGAACCGCCCGCCGAGTGTGTCGACCAGCTTCCGGACGAGGGCACGTTCGTCGCTGCTCATGCCGACCCGATCTCGAGAACATCGACGTCTGTCCCCATGTGGGAGACCGTACGGTCGCTCGGAATCCACAGGGAAGGGCCGCAAGTACTCATCCGCAAGTACTCATTCGACTCTGCATCGCACGCGAAACCTCTGCCCGCTGCGGGGGTAGGGTCGCGTCGTCGGATCGATGACTTCCGCCCGACTGTGGCGGTCGAGCACAGCACGTTCAAGGGGGTTCGTGTGGACGACGTCGAGGGTGCGAGAACGTTCCGTGTTGCCGGCGCGACGTACGACTCGTTCATGGGTCGGTACTCGCGTGCGCTGGGCACGCTGTTCGCCGATGCGGCCGGGGTTCAGCGAGGGCACACCGCGGTCGACGTCGGCTGTGGCCCGGGGGCACTCACGGCGGTGCTCGTCGAACGGCTCGGTCCCGATGCGGTGGCGGCCTGTGACCCTTCTGCGCAGTTCGTGACCGAGTGCGCCGCCCGCCACCCGGGCGTTCGGGTCGAACTCGGCCGAGCCGAGTCGATCCCGTTCGAAACCGGTCGCTACGACCACGCCATGGCTCAACTCGTGCTGCACTTCGTGTCCGATCCGGACTCGGCGGCGAGGGAGATGATGCGAGTGACGCGCCCGGGTGGCCGGGTGTCGGCGTGTGTCTGGGACTTCGACGATGGTATGGAGATGTTGCGCTGCTTCTGGGATGCGGCCCTCGAGATCGACCCGGCGGCGCCGGACGAGGCCCAGACGATGCGGTTCGGTCGTCCCGGCGAGATCTCCCACCTCTTCGAGTCGGCCGGGATGGACGATGTGGTCGAGTCGACGTTGCAGGTTGCATCGAGCTACGCCGGCTTCGACGAGCTCTGGAACGGCTTCCTCGCCGGTGTCGGCCCGGCCGGCTCCTACTGTCTGTCGCTGCCCGACGACGACCGACAACGTCTCCGCACCGCGCTCTTCCGCAGGCTCGGTGAGCCCACCGGGTCGTTCGCGCTCGGCGCCGTCGCACGCTTCGCAGTCGCTCGCACGCCCGAATAGCCACCGCAACGAAAGATCGGATCTCCTTCTACGGGCGTCGGATGTACGAGACGGTGTTCGGGGACACCACAGCCGGCGGGTCAGTCGGTGTCGAGTTGCTCCCGCTTGTACCTTGAGCCGGTGCGGATCGTGTCGATGTGCGGAAGTCTCGGATCGATGTCTGCGAACAGGTTGGCGCTCGATCTCGCGATCGACCGACTGGTGTCCGAGGGATCGACCGACAGCGTCGTCGACGTGCCGCTCAGGAACGTTCCGATGTTCGACCCGGATCGGGTCGATGAACCACCCACAGAAGTCGCCCACATGCGGTCACTCCTCGAAGCAGCCGATGGAGTCCTTCTCGCTGCACCGGAGTATGCCGGAGGGCTCGCCGGCGGCATGAAGAACGCTCTCGACTGGCTTGTCGGTTCGTCATCGATCCACCGGCGACCGATCGTGATCCTGAGCGCCGGCACCACGGGCGGTGAGTTCGCCATCGAACAACTGGTGCGGACTCTGAGCTGGCAGGGCGCCCTGACGGTCGGCACCCTCGGCATCCACGCGGCGCGTACGAAGATCGAACCGGGGGTCGGCTTCGTCGACGCAGAGACCGTGCGGCACATCGAGCACTGGATGCACGAACTTGTTGCAGCGATATCGATGAGTCCGGAGTCGCTCCTCGAACGAGTCACACGCGTTGTCGGACCGTTCGGCATCGACCCGGCCCGCTTCGGCGACCTGCGCTGATCGGGCTCCGATCTTTCCCCTCCGGCGGCGAATCCGAAAAGGATCGTAATACGATGTTTATTGATATCGTCCTTCATCGTGCGTCGGCTCCATGACTTGGGTGATCTCGGTGTCCCGGGCCATGAGCGGTGGCTGGGCTTCTTCGGTCTGCGGCTTCGGCTCGTGGCCGCGATTACGTGCGCGGGTGTGCTGGGTGGCGCGCTGGGTGCGGCGTACCTGTGGTGTCTGGAGATCGGGACGGAGCTGATCGGACCCGGGGGCTGGTCGCAAGCGGGCCAGGTTGCGGTGTTGGTCGTCGTCGGTGTGTGTGTTTCAGTGCTCGTGGCAGTCCTGGGTCGTCCCGCTGACGTGGAGTTGCTCGTCGACAACATCCATGTCCCGGGCGGAACGTCGCAGACGCCTGCCCGGTTGCGATCACTGCTCCCGATCTCCCTGCTGTGCATCGGCGCCGGCGGCACGCTCGGCCCTGAGGCGCCGGTGGTCACGACGACCGGCTCGGTGGCTCATCGTCTCGCCCGTTGGGCGCAGCTCGAACCCGGCGACGTGCGCGTGGTCACGATGGCGGGGATGGCGGCCGGATTCGCTGTGCTGTTCGGCGCACCGTTCGGTGCGGCGGTGTTCGCCCTCGAGATCCCGCATCGCCGGGGGATGGAGTACTACGAAGCGGTGATACCTGCGGCGATCGGCGCGTCGATCGGCTTCGCGATCTCGGTGCTGGCCGGAGGTCACGGGCTCGAGCCGATCTGGACGTTGCCGTCGGTCACGGAACTCGCGCTTGCAGATCTCGCATACGGAGTCGTGGCCGGCGTGGTCGGTGCCGCGATCGCCGTGGCGTTCACGACGTCGACGAGGGTGCTGACGTTCCTGGCCCAGTACCTCGGTTCGGCGTTGCGACCTGCGACCGGCGGCCTGCTCCTCGGACTCCTCGCCATCGTCACGCCGTACGCCCTCACCAACGGCGAGTGGCAGATCGCCTCGCTCACTGGTGCGGTGACGGCCGGTGCGCTGTTGATCGCCGCACTGGGCAAACTGGTCGGCGCTGCCGTCGCGGTCGCGTTCGGGTGGCGCGGCGGCTTCATCATCCCGCTTTTCTTCGTCGGGTTCTGCGTCGGCAGAGTGATCGCCGAGAGACTGCCCGGCGCGACCGAGTGGGCGTTCGTCCTCGCCGTGATGGCCGCCGCGAACGTCGGGGTGACGAAGACTCCGCTGGGTTCGACGCTGGTCGTCACGGAGATGTCCGGCATGACGGTGCTGCCGTCGACGCTGTTGGCGTCGCTCACAGCGCTCGTCCTCACCTCTCCACTGGGTGTCATCGAGGCGCAACGCGAGCGCGTCGACGCCTACGGTGCACGACATGGCGCGACGCAGCCCGACCACGAGTCTCACTGACTCCGAGTACCGGTCACTCGCCGACTTCCGGAGGTGGCTGCGTTGGTTCATGTCGTTCTCCGAGCAGGCCGCGCGTGCGCACGGGCTCACACCGGCTCAGCACCAACTCCTCCTGATGGTCCGTGGGGCCGAAGCGGCCGGGAAGACACCATCGACCACCGACATCGCCGAATCGCTCCAGGTGCGACTCCATTCGGCTGGGGAGCTGATCAGCCGTGCGGTCGAGAACGATCTACTCGTACGGCACGTCGACCCCGACGATCGGCGGCGCACATTCGTCGAACTCACCGAGACGGGACGGGCGAAGCTCGAAGAACTGTCCGTCCTGCATCGTCGCGAACTCCGACGATTCCGTGCCGAGATCTCCCAACTGCTCGACAGCCTCGACCCGTGACGCAGTGTCCGGCAGGCTGTTCGAGGTCCGGGCTCGATCGACTTGCCGCCTCGGTCCAGCAGCATCCTCTTCGGCCCCCTGGCGAAACCCTCGACCACGCCGACGACGCCGAGCGGGCGTTTGGACTGTCAGCTTGGTTGGAGGTATCGGCGAAGTGCTTCTCGAATCACGTCCGACGGTGACGTGTGATCTTGCTCGGCGCGAAGCAACAGTTGGTCCTTGAGTTCCGGATCGAGGCGCACGGACTCGACGGACGCCGGTGCCGACCCAAGTGTCGGGCGTCCTCGCTTGTTGCGCCGTGCGACGAGGTGGTCGATGTCGTAGCCGGCCTCGGCCTCGTCGGCGAGGGCTTCGATCTCGGAATCGGTGAGAGTTCGGTTCGTCGTCATGGTTCGAGCAGCTTTCGATACTTGGGCCGCAGTGCCATCGCGTGGATCACGATTTCGCCGCGCTGGTCGACGAGAACGACGAGTTCGAGCAGGTTGCCCGCTCGATCAGGGCCGATGACAAGCCATCGGTCTGGGTCTTCACCGATGTCCTCGATCGCCAGTGAGTGCTCAACGGCGTGCTGGATGTCGAGATCCTTGACGCCATGCCGGCGGGCAGAGGAGTGGATCTCCACACGTGAATATCGTACTACAGAATCCAGGCAGCTGGGAAGGACGAGCGTGATTTGCCACCCAAACGACGTCTTCGGGTCAATCGTTGCGAGCCGCAAACGACCTACCAGGTATTTTGCAGCGCCCCTGGCAGGGATCGAACCTGCGACACACGGTTGAGGAATCGTCCCTTGCCCGTCCGGCTGGTGCCGGCGAATCCGTGAAAGCCCGTGGAATAGGGGTTTCCGGGGCCCGGTCGTGCGCCGAGGGACACGAAATCCGGGTAGTTCCGCCGCGTTTGCTACCCAAACGCTACCCAAATCGGCGTCGCCAGATCCGGGCCGACGCCGCCTCCACTGTCGTGCAGCAGCGGGGACTTCACGCCTTCGGATGCAACGGGATCTCACGATCCGCAACCGCATCCGCCTCGAAGCGCAACGCAGCAGCCACGTCCGCTATCTCCAACGGAGGGAGCTCCTCGACGATCTGCTCTGCCGTCAAACCACCGGCCACCATGTTGATGATGGTCGCAACCGGAATGCGACGACCGCGCAGGCACGGCACGCCAGCCATCACCGCAGGGTCGACGGTGATCCGCTCCATCGGCACGAAACTACTTCGTCGGCAGGCGACCTTCGGGTGAAGATGGCCACGGGCTGGTGGGGAGTAGGTGCGCCGTTGTCGAGCACGTAGCAAGTCAACTTGCGATGCCCGGTGCCACAAGCTAACTTGTGAACGTGGATGCGCCGCTCATCGCTCCCAGCGCACGCAAGCACGGCATCCACGACAACGACATGATCCACGCCTTCAACCATCCGATCTTCGTCGACGAACTCGACGACGGGTTCACCATGTTCGTCGGCTCAGACCCGGCCGCGAACCTGCTCGAGATCGGCGTCGTCGACACCAGCGACGGTCCGATCATCATCCACGCCATGCCCGCCCGTCCGAAGTACCTGAGGTGACCACCATGCCCCGCACCGCCCAAGAAATCCTCGACCACGCCGACGAACTCGCCGCCCGATTCG
The DNA here is from genome assembly GCA_963829585.1 of Ilumatobacteraceae bacterium. Taxonomy (GTDB): domain Bacteria; phylum Actinomycetota; class Acidimicrobiia; order Acidimicrobiales; family Ilumatobacteraceae; genus Sva-07. The sequence goes on from CAWHJD010000021.1 coordinate 74,530, forward strand.
AGACTCACGAGCCTGGCGACGACGTACACGACGCCATGGAGCTTCGTCTCGTCCGAGAAGCGTTCCTGGCCCGAGCCGACGCCGAACGCGCACTCGGCGATGCCGTCGTTCGCGCCCGTCACAAGGGCCACTCTTGGGCTTCGATCGGGGCCATGGTCGGCACCTCGGGCGAGGCTGCCCGCCAGCGTTACGGGCAGTCCGTCAACGTGTCGTAGCAACCAGATGGACCGCGTTATCGAGCACGGCATAAGGGCCTGATTGCAGTGGGTCGGTGGTTGAGAACGGCGTGATTCTGGGCGCGGAAGGGTGCGGCAACCGAGGCCGGCGAGCCCTCCCGATGAACGAGTCAGCTGCCGATCTGATCGCCCATCGCTGTCGGGATGTCTCGGCGGGTGTGGAGGATGCGCCAAACATCGACGAACTCGTCGCCGACGACGTAGAACACCAGATACGGGAAACGAGCCAGCGGTCGGACGCGGAGATCAGGAATCTCAAGTTCGTAGGAGAATCGCAGGCTGCCCGAGTGCGGTGATCGACCGATCTGGCCGACCGCCCGTTCGACGGCGTCCACGAAACGTAGAGCGACGTCGGTGTCCGCCTCGGCGAGGTAGTAGTCGACCGCTTGGTCGATGTCGACAGCAGCCCGCTCGCGAAGGCGGACCGGGCTGGCGGACACGGCAATCAGGCGCCAGAACGGATGCGGTCCCGCACGGACGTGAAGTAGGAACCATCGGCAACGGGGCCCGGCGACGATGCCGCTCCGTCAAGCAGGACGCGTCGAAGCTGTTGACGGTCCTTGTCGCGACGGATGAGATCACGGACGTACTCGCTCGTGGACCCATAGCCGCCGTCGCCGACCTGCTCGTCGACGTATGACTTGAGTTCGTCAGGCAGCGACACGTTCATCGTCGACATGGCTACAGGCTATCGATCTTGGCAAAGCTTGCCAAGACCGCCTGTCCGGCTCAGCGATAGTGCAGTGCTCGGCTTGGGCCTGAGCGTGCGGATCTACCAGGTCTTTTCAGCGCCCCTGGCAGGGATCGAACCTGCGACACACGGTTTAGGAATCGTCCCTTGCCCGTCCGGCTGGTGCCGGCGAATACGGGAAAGCCCGTGGAATAAGGGTTTCCGGGGCCTTGGCGTGCGCCGAGTGACGTGAAATCCGGGTAGTTCCGCCGCGTTTGCTACCCAAACGCTACCCAAATCGACGACACCGGATCCCGCCGCGCCATGTGGGCCAGACTCGTTCTTCGGCAGGCGACGCTCGGGCGAAGATGGCCACTGACTGGTCGGGAGTATGTGCGCCGTCGTCGAGCACGTACGCAAGGCAACTTGCGATGACCCGGATGCACAAGCTAACTTGTGAGCGTGGATGCGCCACTCATCGCTCACAGCGCACGCAAGCACGGCATCCCCGACACCGACATGATCCACGCCTTCAACAATCCGATCTTCGTCGACGACCTCGACGACGGGTTCATTTTGTTCGTCGGCGCAGACCCCGCCGCCAACCTGCTCGAGATCGGCGTCGTCGACACCAGCGACGGTCCGATCATCATCCACGCCATGCCCGCCCGACCCAAGTACCTGAGGTGACCACCATGCCGAGAACCGCCCAAGAAATCCTCGACCACGCCGACGAACTCGCCGCCCGATTCGAGACTCACGAGCCTGGCGACGACATCCGCGACGCCATGGAGCTTCGTCTCGTCCGAGAAGCGTTCCTTGCCCGAGCCGACGCAGAACGCGCACTCGGCGATGCCGTCGTTCGCGCCCGTCACAACGGGCACTCCTGGGCATCGATCGGGGCCATGGTCGGCACCTCCGGTGAGGCAGCCCGCCAACGTTACGGGCAGTCCGTCAACGCCTCGCAGCAACCAAACTGACCGCGAATATCGAGCACACGTGGTGGGCCGACATCGTCATCACTGACTGACAAGCACACGCAGCCCCGGCCCCGTCTCGCCGGGTCGGTGGGCGGGATTACGTGGTGCCGCAGTCGGGCCGCGTGCGGCCAGTCATCGGACACCTCCACCTGATCGTCATCACGATCGTCAGCAACATCTCCCGGAGCCAACACATCATCATCACCTCCATCACTGCCGGGCGGCTCTCGGCAGGCACCGAGATCGACGAGCACGGCGTCCACCGGTGAGCCCGAACGATGGCGGAGCGCAGCGTGCGGCTCGGACGTGTCCACGACGATTCGCCTGCGGCCAACGTCCACTTCGACGGATGCATGGTTGCCTGCCTCGACGATGACATGATGCGACAGGTCTGCATTGTTGCGTGGACGAAGCTGAACCTTGACGAGCGGACTCACGTCCGACGCGCCGGACGAGATCCCCCCTGGGAGTGAGGTGGGTCGGTACTGTCAATTCCGTGTGTTGTCGTGTTTCGTTCCTCGATCGGACGCACACGCCCGACGACCTCGCTCACCACCGATCGGTTCGAAGCTGTGGCTGAGTCCGTCCCCGACGTCGTTGCCGACTTCATCGCCGCCGGTGCGAGCCGTGACGAATCGACGCAGGGGGAGGCTGTTCGTCGCGTCACCGGGAGCGTCGGGATCGCAGTATGGACGTTCATCGGCATCGTGATCGTCGGTGTGATCGCCGTCCTCGCGCTCGGCCTGATCGCCGAGGTCGTGATCCCGGTTGCGCTCGCTGCGCTGCTCGCCGTCGAGTTCAAGCCTGCTGCCGACCGGCTCGTCCGCGACGGACGGCGCCCGGCGATTGCGTCGGGAATCGTCCTGCTCGGGCTCATCGCGCTGGTCGCCGCGATCGCAATCGCAGTTGTTGTGGGTCTGAGTAGTCAGTCCGCCGAGATCACCTCAGGGATCGATGACGCCGTCGAAGCGATCGCTGACGAGACTGGCATCGACATCGCAACGATCCAGGAGGTGCGCACGGCCGTCAACGACTTGTCGGCGCTCACTGCGCTGGGAGCGGTGACGAAGTTGGTCTCGGGTGTGAACACCCTGATCGGGGTGGTCAGCGGTTTCATGCTCGGTGCCTTGGCGTTCTACTACCTCGTCAAGGACGGCACGCTGCTGCGCAATCGATTCCTGCAAACGGCGAGCCCGGTTCACACGGGCGGGCTCGACGAGTTCATCACCCAAGCGTGCAGCACCTTGCGCAGCTACGGCCGGGCACGCACCGTGATGAGCGCCATCGTCACCAGCGTCATCGGGCTGGCCGCGATCCTCATGGGTCTCCCGCTTATCCCGTCGATCCTGGTGCTCACGTTCATCGGTGGCTACATCCCCTATATCGGCGCCTTCCTGGCCGGCGCATACGTTGCGCTCATCGCGTTCGGTGAGAACGGCATCTCGGCCGCCATCGTGATCATCGTCGTGTCGCTCGCGGCCAACCTGATCCTCGAGAACTTCGTCGAGCCCCGAGTGATGGGCCAGAGCCTCGACCTGCACCCGATCGTCGTGGTCGTCGTGCTCGCCCTCGGGGGGCTCTTGGGAGGCATCATCGGGCTGCTCGTCGCAGTTCCCGCAGCAGCGGTGGCGAAGGCGGCGTTGCTCCAGATCCGCCGGTCTCGATACGAAGCGGCGGGCGGCGCAAGCTAGCTCGGGTTGATCGACGGGCACCGCCACGGTGCTGCATGCACAATTTCCGATGATGTGGTCGAGCAGATCGTGATTGACGCCTTGGAGTCAACACCAAAGGTGCCGTATCAGTGCAGTCGACTTCGCCGTTCGTCGAGGACGTGAGGCGAGATCACTCATGGTCGCCGGCACGGTGACCGCCAAGCTGTTGTTTCCTGGACTGTCGTGGTGGGTGTGCGCAGTCATCGGCACCGCCGTCGCGCCCACCGACGCTGCACTGGGCGCTGCGATCATCGAGGACCCGCGAGTTTCGGGCCGCATCCGCCGTGTCCTCAATGTCGAGAGCGGCCTCAACGACGGCATCGTGACCCCGTTGGTCAACTTCTTCCTGATCGCCGCGGTCGCTGGGACATCGTTCGGGGGCTCCTCGCTCGCTGCAGCGATCGCCGACTTGGCACTTGGCGCCGTCTACAGGGGCGAGGACGGCGCGCTGAGGGTGCGCTCGCCGGCGAGGAAGCAATGGCCGCGGGCACCTCATCTCGGAGGAGGAGGCCTGGAGGGTCGCCGACACGATCCCGAACGGGTCGGCGGGAGCGATCATCCTGATCGAGCACCTCTGGGCCATCCCCCTGCGTGACGCGATCGTCTCCGCTGGGGGCTCGCCCTCGCCGACCGTTGGATCCACGCCAGCGACCTGATCGAGGTGGGCCTCGGCGTCGCAGACGCCTGAGCGTTGCGCGCCGACCGGCTGCTCGTCACGACCAGCGCGAGTCGAGCTGCCGCAGCCCGGAGTCAGCTCGCCTTCGAGGAAGCGAGCGCACGAGCGGCGCGGCGCTGTCTGGAACGGCGCTGCACCCTCAGCGTCGTGGTACTGGCGATGACGAGCATGGTCACGTTGGCGACGAGCACCGCCAGCGCTCCCCACATCGGGTCGTCACGGCCCATCGCCATCGCTGCACCGACGTACGCGGCCGCGGGGATCGTGGTCACCGAGATCGCGACGCCGACCGCTGCGCCTCCCGGTCGCTCGAACGCCATCATCCCCGCGACGCCCGCGACGGCGGCCACGATCAGACTCCCCGGGCCCAGTTCCGTGAGGGCCTCGCCCATTGTGGTGTCGGCGAGCCGCAGATCGTCGGGAACCCGGTTGAACAGTCGCAGTACCGCGGTCGCGGCGAACGCGCCGAGCGCGCCGGTGGCGAGGCCGATCCACAGGACTCGGAACGCTCTGATCGCGAGTTGCCACCGACGCTCCACCACGCCGATGGCAGTCGCCGAGATCGGGAGCAGGTCGGGGCTGATCGCCATCGCCCCGACGAGGAGCACGGCCGACCCCGTGAGCACGCCGATGCCGGCGATGATCCCCGCCGACACCATGAAGACGAGGTAGGTCGAGGCGATTTTGGCGTTCTCGTCGGCACGGCCCACGATCTCGGCCCACACTTGGACATCGGACTCCTCCGAGCGCGTTCGGCGCTGCCATCCGAGCGGTCGGATGCCGGGTACTCGCCACAGCGTCAGGTCGTTCGAGGCGATGCCGAACGACGCCAACCGTTCGATGACGGCGTCGGCGCTGGCGGCGTCGATCTCGGCGGACAGTGCAATGGCTCCGTCGGCTGTCGGGACGCCGACGGTCACGTGGCGCACGCCGGGTAGCGAGATGAGCGTGGAACTGACGTCGTCGGCGAGTGCGGCGGGCACGAACGCGTCCAGGCGGAGCATGCTCAGGCACCGTCGGTGTTCTGTGCGGCTCGGCGGCGCACGAGGATCAGCACCGACGTCCCGGCGACCCACGCCGGGAAGGCCAGACCAATTCCGGGCACGGCCTCGTAGACGAGTAGGAGCGCCAGTGCCGTGAGCAGACTCAGCACGCCGTAACTGCGGGGGAAGAGCCCGGACCGCATCGCTCGTGTCGCACTGACGCCTACGAACACGGCTGCGGCGCGCAGTGCCATGATGTCGGAGATGGATTCGCCGAGGGCGAGGAGTGACCGCGCACTGGCGGCGTCGAACGAGTCGCCGGTCTCCCCGAGCCAGGAGACGGCGAGTTCCGTTCCGGCCAGTGTGAACAGTGAGGTGACGACCAAGGCGCCGGCGACGACGTGCGCGGTGGACAGGATCATGTTCTCCCGCGTCGCAAAGTGCAGGTACCGATCCCGCAGCGCAGCCATGAACCAGATGAAAGCGATGCCGGCGAACGGGATGACGTACAACCCGGCTATCACCGAATTGCGTCGCTGGTCCGGGTCGCCGTAGTAGTCGAGCAACTCCTGATCGGTAGCGGTGTAGCTCGGTGACTCGCGCAGCAGGAACCACGCGATCACGAACAACGCGGAGAACACCAACCCGGCGATCGCGACCCGTGAGCCTCGCGCGCCGACGATGACGTCGTCGACGGTTGCGGGCTCACGGTCGGGGGACCGTTGTGCTGCCATCAGCGCCTCCGATCGGTCGCGGTCATGATGTCAGCATCCGTTACCGAGATGATAGCCACCTCCTCCACTTCGGACGATACTCGCCTCCTTCGACCGGCTGGTTGGAAGGGCCGCGGCCGCGGCGCCCCCTGCCTGGCCGCCTGACCCGCCTGCGGTGACTGACGTCGTCCGCTCCGCTTCGTCCGAATCGGACGATGGCGGAGCGCAGGACTTCGACGTACTCTGAATTCGGCGCATCGCGTGGCTTAATGACGGATGAGAGAGTGCGTTTCGGAACCAAGGAATAGACCCCAGTGACCTCATCGCAAACGGAGAATGAATCATGACCAAGCAACCCAACATTCTGTTGATCGTGACTGATCAGGAGTATGCACATCAGCCCATGCCGGAGGATTTCGTCTTGCCGAGCAGGGACCGCATTCGTGCCCGGGGTGTCTCGTTCAACCACCACCACTGCACCACCACCGTGTGCACGCCTTCTCGCTCGGTGATGTACACCGGGCAGCACACATCGCACACCCGCATGTTCGACAACACCAATTTCGCCTGGATCGATGACATGAAGGCCGATCCGGAAACCTTGCCCACCGTCGGTCATATGCTGCGCGATCTGGGCTACCACACCGTCTACAAGGGCAAGTGGCATCTCTCGGAGTTTCCAGCGGAGGGGACCCGCGAAGCGATGGAGCCCTACGGCTTCTCCGAGTACCAGGATTTCGGCGATGTGCAAGGCGGCCCGCTGGATGGGGCTCTCAAGGATCCGAAGATTGCCGATGAGGCCGTTGGCTGGCTGGCGACGCGCGCTGGCGACGTGGCTGCCGCCACGCCGTGGTTCATGGCCGTGAACTTCGTCAACCCTCATGATGTGATGTTTTTCGATACCGACGCGGAAGAGATGGTCCAGGTCAAGGGACTGTTCCCGATCTTTGGTGCGCCCGATACGCCGCTCTACCATCAGAAATGGCAGACGACCTTGTCGGCCTCCTTCTTCGACGACCTGGAGGGCCAGCCGCCCGCAGTCCGCAGTTACAAGCGTCTGTGCGACATGTACTACGGCCGGATACCGATGGATCGCCGGGACATGTGGCACAACCACGTCAACTACTATCTCAACTGCATTCTCGACGTGGACCGCCACGTCGGAGCGGTGCTGGATGAGCTGGAAGCAAGCGGTCAGGCGGACGACACGATCGTCATTTTCACCGCGGATCACGGCGAGCAGGGTGGCGCGCATCACCTGCGCCAGAAGGGCAGCGTGGCGTTCCAGGAATCCGTCAACGTGCCGTTGGTGATCGCCGATCCGCGCCACCCCGGCGCGAACAGGTCCGATGCGGTCGGTTCCCATCTCGATCTGGTGCCCACGATCCTGGCGTTTGCCGGCATGTCGGAGGACGAACGGCGCAAGCGCTACCCGCTCCTGAAAGGCCATGACCTCTCGGGCGTGGTTCGCGATTCCGCTTCTGTCGGGCCCCGCGGCAGCAGTGCCACACCCGGCAAGGGGAGCCTGATGACCTACGACATGATCGCCACCGTCGACGCGGAATGGTTCAGCCGCAACGCGACCAAGGTGTTTGACGCCGCGGCCGCTGCCGCCGGAGAGGAGTTTCATCACGGCATGGATGCGTTCAAAGTCCTCGTCAACGAGATTGGCGTGCCGGACCTTGAAAAGCGCGAGATGTTCCGCGGCGTCTTCGACGGCCGTTACAAGCTGGTCCGCTACTTCGGGATGGGCAACTACCACCTGCCGACATCGGTCCAGCAGCTTCAGGCAGACAACGATGTCGCCCTCTACGACCTGCAGTCGGACCCCGAGGAGATGGACAACCTGGCGAACCCGGCCCATCCCAGATACGACGAAGCCTTGCTGTCGGCCATGAACCAGAAACTCAATGCGCTGATTGCGGAAGAGATCGGGGATGACAAAGCCATGTTCACCCCGCCGGAGAAGGTTTCGCAGAAGTAGATGGCCGATGCAGGACCTGCCGAACACGATCGTTCTCGACGATCTTGAGAACAACCACCAGCGCCTCCGCATTTGAGCGCCGTGTCGGAGTGGCGGTCGACCAGCTGGGCAATGGACCGATGTGGGTGAAGTAGCCGGACGCCGCCGCCGAGCATGATGATGGTTCATGTCTGAGTCCGCTGCGCTCGTCATTGCACTGCTCGTCCTCGGCTGGGCTGCGCTGTCCGGACTATTGGGCCGCCACAGCGTCACCGGGCCGTTCGTGTTCGTCGTCGTCGGCTACCTCCTCGCCAATCCCGATTGGGGGTTGGTGCAGATCGACATCGAGGTCGACGCGCTCCACACGCTCGCCGAGGTGACACTCGCGCTCGTGCTGTTCTCCGATGCATCCCGCATCAATCTCGCTCAGCTGCGTCACGACCTGACGCTCCCCGTGCGACTCCTGGGCATCGGTCTGCCACTGTCGATCGCCCTCGGCGGCATCGTCGCAGCCCTGATGTTCGATTCGTTCCCGTGGGCCCTCGCCGGGTTCCTCGGCGCCGCCCTGGCACCCACCGATGCTGCGCTCAGCGCGCAGGTGATCAACGACCGGCGGGTCCCGCTGCGGTTGCGGCGCGCGCTCAACGTGGAGAGTGGACTCAACGACGGCATCGCCACCCCGGTCGTGACGTTCATGCTGGCGGTCGCCGCGAGCCAGCTCGGTCTCGTGACCGACAGCCCGTCGGCCGAGGCGGGACAGGCACTCCGCGAACTGGGGCTCGGCATCGTGGCCGGACTGGTGCTCGGCATCGGTGGGGCCTGGCTGATCAACGTCGCAGCACGACAGGGATGGATCGGCCACGGCGGCCGACGCATCGCCACGCTGGCGATTGCGCTCGGGGCGTTCGAAGCGGCCCTGGCGATCGAGGGGAATGGGTTCATCGCGGCCTTCGTCGCGGGAATCGCGTTCGGAGGCACACTGCGGTCAGATGCGGCCGACCCCGAGCGAGCCGGTGAACTCAACGAGCTCGGTGGGGAAGTCCTGGCGCTGGTCGTGTGGTTCGTTTTCGGGGCCGCGCTGCTCCCGATAGCGCTCGATCACGTCGAGGTGAAGGTGGTGGCGTACGCGTTGCTGAGTCTGACGCTCGTGCGGATCGTGCCCGTCGCCCTGTGCCTGATCGGCTCGGGGCTCGGACGCGGCGACGTGTTGTTCGTTGCCTGGTTCGGCCCACGAGGCCTCGCCTCGGTCGTCTTCGCCATCCTCGCCGTCGAGAGCCTCGAGACGTCGACACTCCTCGACGACGCAGTCGGCGTGGTCGCCATGACGATCGCCTTCAGCGTGATCCTCCACGGTCTCACCGCCGCTCTCGCAGGCCGTCGCTACAACCAACCGGACATCACGGCGCCAGACGCGGGTGATCCGGCGACGCTCGAGATGCCCCGGCCCCGCCCGACGAACTTCGCCTGACCGTCGGTGTCCGACGCATACACGACGGTGGTTCCATCAGCAGACCAGTCCGGATGTTTGCTCGACTGAGAATCCGTATCGAGTCGGTCGCCGAGCCCGCCGCCGGGCGCGAGGAGGTACATCCCGTCGCGTTGCCAAGCGGGCGCCTGCATCACGGTCGATGTCACTCCTGTCCAGGCACCGGTGGCACTCGACAGGCGGCGGCGGCGGCGGTGACCGTGGCATGGAAGTGATCGGCACCGATGGCGTCGGTCAGACCGACATCGTCGAGGCGCTGCCGTAACTCTGCTGTGGCTCTGGCGATGTGGAATTCGATGTTCCGCTCGCGCAGACCGCCGATCACCTCGCGCATGGCGACCTCGGCGCTCGCGTCGATGTCGCTGACGAACGACGCGTCGAGGATCACGTGCCGCACCGGCTTCGGAGCGCCGTCGACAGCGGCCCAGAGTCGGCGTTTGAAGAAATGGGCGTTGGCGAAGAACATCCTGTCCTGGATGCGGTAGACGACCACCCCGGGGATGACGCCGGCATCGAGGTGGTCGCTGACATCGACATATCGGTCGTCCTCGGCGGACCACCCGAGCACGGCGTCCGCAGGCTGCGCCGCTCGACGAATCACGTCGGCGATCGACAGCACGACAGCCACGATGATCGCCTGGAGGACGCCGACCGTGACGACGAACACCGCCGTGATGGCAGCAATGATGACTTCCGTTCGGCTGCTCCGAGCGAGTGACCGCCACTGAGCCGTGTCGATCAGCTTGGATGCTGCGAACACGATCACTGCGCCGAGGACCGACGACGGCAGGTACTCGATCGGCGCGGTCAGGAACAGCAGGATGACGGCGATCGTCCCCGCAGCGGCCAGACCGCTGATCTGGCTCGTCGCGCCCATGTCGTCGTTGACGGCCGTACGCGATCCGCTCGTGCCGATCGGGATGCCCTGCGTCATCCCTGCGGCGACCTGGGCGAATCCGAATGCCAGCAACTCCTGGTCAGCATCGACGACCTCGTGATGGCGGGCAGCGAAGGAGCGAGCGGTGAGAATGGAGTCGGAGAACGACACCAGGAAGATCGCCACCGCAGCCGCAACGAGGGCGCCGAGGTCCGAACGCGACACATCGGGCACGGCGAGCGACGGCAACCCGCTCGGCACGGGACCGGTGACGTCCACGCCCTCGGCGGCGAGGTCCAGCGCCCAGGATGCTGCAATACCGAGCACCACGACGACCAGAGCACCCGGGATCCGTTTGCTGATCCTGTCGGCGACAACGAGGATCCCCAGCGAAACTGCACCGACCACGACCGTCGCACCGCTGGCGTCGCCGATGTGACGCACGATGTCGAGCGCCTCGCGAATGGCGCCGTCTTCGTCGCTGGAAATGCCGACCAGCTTGCTGATCTGGCCCAGTATCAGAACGACGGCAACACCTGTGATGTACCCGACGAGAACCGCCTGCGAGAAATAGTCGGCGATCCACCCCAGGCGAGCCAGGCGAGCCACGAAGAACACCAGACCCACCAGCAGCGCGAGCATCGCCGCCAACGCGGCGTACTCGGCACTCCCGGTCGCGGCGAGCGGAGCGAGCGCCGTCGCAACCAGCAGCGCCACCGTGCCCTCCGGCCCGACGACCACCCGAGGCGCCGATCCGAACACGGCGTACGCCACGACAGGAAGCAGCAGGGCGTAGAGCCCAGCACTGACCGGAACACCCGCAAGCTCCGCAAAGGCCATCGCCGACGGGAGAGCCAACGCGGCAACAGTCACACCAGCGATCACATCAGTACGTAGCCGCGCTCGCGAGTACCCCGACAACGACCGGGCGAAGGGCACATATCGGGTCGTGATCGGCGGGCGACTCTCCGACGCGAACGCACCACGACCCTCGTAGACCTCCTCGAACGGCTGCACCGGCCCATTCAAGCAGAGGTCCGGAACGACGACGGCGATGAACTCGGCACCGATTCACAGCCCGCAACGGCGTGAAGGGATACCGGGTGTTGCCATGAGTGCTCCCTCGTGCGGCGTTCGCACTTTGCATCAGCAGGTCGCGCCGGCGTCGCAGGGCCACCGCTATCGCAGCCCACTCGGCGCAGTTTGGCTGGGGTCTGCAGCGCTACGAGCCGGTCGGGTAGGCCGATGAACTCATGCCCGCCGCCATATCGGCCGACGTCACGCAACTGCCCCCGCATCTTCGCCGCCGCCTCTCTGTGCATGTCCACCGGCCGCCCCAACGAGGCCGTCGTGTACGCGCAGGCGGAGATCGAGTTGGAGGCTGATCCGTCCTACGACGCCTTGGACCGAGAAACTGGTCGTGCCCAGGAGGCCACGGCTCACCTCATGACTGGGCGGATTGCTCATCATGAGTCAAGACTCATACTCACCCGAACAGTTTGTTCCACCGACTCTGGCGCAGAGGCGAGCGGTATCCGGCGATATGTAGGTGTCGGCTGTCAAGGAAGAGTTCGAGGTCATTCTGCGTCTCCGATCTCGGCGAGCAAATTGCTGAAGAGTTCAGCTCGGGCGGTTTGGTCGTTCGCGGCGGCGTGATCGCGTTGGCGGAGCACGACGGGCTGGAAGGTGGCGTCGGTGCTGAAGTGGACGCAGGACTCGCAGATCGACTCGTAGCTGCAGTCGAGCTGCGCGGGTCGTTGGCACCAGCCGTTGCCCAGGAGTCGGTGGTGGACCTCGTCGCGGACGCGTCGCATCTTGGGTCCGATCGCGTCAGCGTCGAGTTCGTCGCCGGTGGTGTAGAGCGCTTCGACCTTGGCGGCCACGGCGGCGTATTCGGCGGCGACCACCTGATTGGAGATCTGCGCGTAGCGGCGGGTCATGTCCAAGGATCGGTGCCCGAGGAGCACGGCGATGACGTCGATGGTCATGCCGCGGTTGATGGCTTGGGTGGCGAAGGTGTGACGCAGCCGGTGGGGGTGGACGTTGGTGGTGAGCCCGGCGCGACGAGCGATGGTCTTGATCCAACGGTCCACGGCGTATCGGTTCAACGGTCCCTCGGCGCCTGAGAGCAGCCGGCCTGGAGTGAACGGGCCGTCGCTGGCCTGATACTCGGCGATCAGTTCGACCAGGATCGGCTGCAGGGGGATGAAGCGGTCGTTGTGGAGTTTGCCGACGGGGATCCGCAGCCATGGTTCGCCGTTCATGACCGTGACCGCGTCAGTCTCGAGGTCGCAGAGTTCACCGACGCGCATCCCGGTTCGTGCCAACAGCTCGACCCCGAGACGTCGGAACAGGGTGGGTTCGTCGGCGACGGCACGCATGAACTTGGTGTAGTCGCCGTCGTCGAGGAACTTCGGCAGTGACTCGTCGCGTTTGGGAACGTCACCGAACAGGATCGGCACCCTCGCGGGGGCGTCGTCCCAGTCCCACTCGACGATGCGGATGAAGAACATCCGCAGCACCGACATGCGCCGCCGGAACGACGACTCCTTGAACAGTCGCCCCGGTGTCCCCGGCTGGGCGCGCTGCCACAGCTTGAACGCCTCGATGTGGGACCGGTCGATGTCGCCGACCCCACTCAACGCCGGGTCGTGATCGATGAGGAACCCGGCAAGGATCCGAAGATCGGCTTCCGTCGCGCGCACCGTCGCAGGTCGCATGGACACCGTGATCTGGGCCAGATAGGCCAACATCGTGGCGACCAGCAACGGTGCAGCGGCATGAATCGTGACCCACTTGTCGGGCACCTCGGGCGAGCCGGCCACGACATCGGGAGCGGGAACCGCGATCACTTGACGACCTCGGCGTTGGCGAGGTCGATGAGATCGGCGGCTTTGCGATACTCGCTCGCCAGCCAGTCGTTGGTGAGGTGCAGATACACCTGTGTCGTTTCGATCGAGGCGTGACCGGCCTGGGCTTGCAATGCTTCGATGGACATGCCGGCCTCACGCAGCCGGGTGAAACAGGTGTGACGCAACTGATGGCATGACGCCTGGGCGAGTCCGGCGCGGCGGCGAGCGCCGCGCATGATCTCATCGAGCCCGAACGCCGACAACGGCGCCCCACACGTGGGGCCGCGCAGCACCACGAACACCGCATCAGTCGACGCATCGATCGGGCGTTCCTGATCGAGATAGCGCGCCAGGGTCGTGAAGAACCGTGCCGACATCGGGATCAGGCGTTGCCGGCCGCCCTTGCCATCGACGATGAACACCTTGCGTTCGGCTGAGCGGACATCTTCGAGCCGCAACCCCAGCACCTCGCAACGACGCAGCCCGCCCAGCAGCATCGCGTCGACCATCGCCCGATCACGCTCGGTTCGCAACGCCGCCACCAACCGATCCACATCGCACGGTGACAACACCCTCGGCAACGTCACCGGCGTGCGCACCAACGGTGCTCGACGACGCGGACCCGAACGTTGATGACGAGTCACCAACCCACGCGGCACCGGGTTACGCGTCACCGAGGTGTCATCGCGGACCATCAGATACGCGTAGAACCCCGACACCGACGACAACCGCCGCCGGATCGTGCGCGGCGACAACCCCGACGCCCGGTCGATCGACACCACCTTGCCGCCATCGCCGTTGCGTTGGGCGGTGATGAACGCCATCACATCCGCAGAGGTCACCCGGGCCGGGGTCTTGTCGACGAAGGTGAAGAACACCTTCAAATCGAACGCCACCGCCCGGATCGTGTTCGGCCTCGCCCGAGCCCGAAGGAACTCGAGATACGCATCCACGAGCGGATGACCCACCGTCACCACCAGCGGCCCATGGGACGTTTCGGACTGCACCACAACCGGCTTCCAACGCATCACGAGCTCCTCACCATCGAGCCCGCTCGCCGAGACACTACGGGCCCCAACGACACCCACATATCATGCGAAGTGTGCGGCCTCCGACCCCGATCGGCCCGCCGCATAATCACTGCGATTCCAGCCAGCAGCACCCTCACAGAGTATTACCCGGTGGGTGTACCCAATCGTTGCGTTTCGTTACACTACGGCCATGACGGTTCCTGGCAAAGGTGGCCGGCCACGCAAGTGGCGGTCGGACGCCGACCGCGTGCGGGCGTTCCGGGCTCGGCACCGTGGCGAGGAAGAGCCCGCAACGTTCGAAGAGGCGCTCGTCGACGGCGACGATCTCGCTCGGGCGGTCGAACACTCCCGACAGCTGCAGGCAGATCTCGCAGCAGCAATCGCCGAGCTGTCCGAGTCGAACGCAGCGCTACGGACCGAGCGTCGACGACACCAATCGACACAGCGCAGACTCGATCGGGCCAGGACAGAACTGGACGGCCTGCGCACCGCCGGTGCTCGCCGGGAGGAAGAGCTCGAGTTGCTGCGAGAAGGCTTCGCCGAGCTGAGGGCCGAGAACGCCGCCCTCCGGGCACGGATTGCCCTGACCGCCCCGGCCGCTCAACCCCAAGGACTCAATCGCGCTGATCGGCGTCGAGCCGCAAAGCGAGACCGATACAAGGACTGAGCTGCATCAGCCTGCGGCTGAGGCCCACTGTTACGGAACGAAACGTAACCGTGCACCTTCCGGGTAATGATATGTGAAGGGCTCCCCTACGGTCCCCGCCACTCGCTTGCCGACATGCCGGAATCTCATACCGGGAAGCCCCCTTCGCACTCCGGCGAGTTTCAACTACGTCGATCCACGGAGGCGGCCGCCGGGGCTCGACACGTTGCTGAATGGATCGAACACGTCTGTCGACTGAGCACGCTCGAGTCGGGTGACGGCATGTCGTCCGAGCTGCCTGCCGGCAGACGACGTCAACGAGCAGTGAGGCGTGTGAGCGGTCGTGTGTGTGCAGGGATGCGCTGACCAGGGGGAAGGGAGTGATCCTGGGAGTCATCCGACACCCCCGGCCGACGGTGGTAGTGATCGTGTGTGTGGTCGTGGGAGTCATCGCATGCCGCGGTGGGAGTGGTCGAGTGTGTAGTCATCCGGACAGTACGGACATGAGCTACTCCGACGAACCCGCCCACCGATCCACTTACACCGTCGAGGAAGTCGCCCGCATCCTCGGCATCTCGCGAACCACCGCGTATGAATGTGTGAGACGCGGCGAGATCCGAGCCCGACGGTTCGGGCGACGCGTCGTCATCCCGACGATCGTCGTCGACCAGCTGCTCAACGCGACCGATGACCTCCGGCCGGACGACTCGGTCAGCTGAGCAGTGCGGCAGCAGCCTCGGCGGCTTCGCTCTGCTGGCCCGGCATGACGTGACCGTAGGTGTCGAGCGTGAAGCTGACCGACGAGTGCCCGAGCCGCTCGCTCACGACCTTCGCGTTCACGCCCGCTGCGAGCAGATGCGATGCATGGGTGTGGCGAAGATCGTGGAGACGGATCCTCGCAAGCCCCGAGGACTCGACCAGACGGTTGAACGCCTGACCCACACTGTGCGGTCGCATCGGATCACCGACCTCGTTCGTGAACACGCGGTCGTCGGTCGGCGCCGTCATCCCGAGCTCGAACAGTTCCTCACGCTGTGTCGCTCGGTGTCGCTTCAGAATCGACGCGGTGCGCTGGTCGAGGTCGATCGTGCGCCGACTCCGCTTCGTCTTCGGCACCTCGACCCGCTCCACCCCTCCGAGGAACGACGCAGCCACACGAACCGTCACCGTCGAGCGTGCGAGATCGACCGCGTCCCACCGCAATGCGACCAGTTCCCCGCGACGCATGCCGGTCATCGCGGCGAGATGGACGAGCGCGCCGGCGCGGTAGTTCTCGACGTACCGCAGGAAGCGACTCAACTCGTCGGGCGACCACACGTTCATCTCGGGCGCCCGATCACGCGCCGCGGCCATGCTCGGAGCGTCCGCGAGCCTCGCAACGTTGCGCACCACGAGGCCCTTGCGTTCTGCGTCGTGGAGCATCTTGCCCAACAGCGTGTGCACGTGGTGCACGGTCGTCATCGACAACGGGCGACCACCGACGCCGCCGGCTCTCAACAGATCGGCGTAGAGCTTGTCGAGGTCGGTGGCGCGCAGCTCCTGCAGCTTGTGCGCCCCAGGTGCGGCAGAACCCAGTTCTTCATCGCCTGCCGATAGCCCGTCACGGTCGTCACCTTGCGACCCTGCGTCTCGAGCGCGTGCAGCCACGTGTCGACGAAGTCGCGGACTCTCAGATCCGTCGGCGCCACGAAGTCCTGACGGCGGTGGGCGTCGATCGCAGTCGCCAGCGCTTCTTGCGCTTCCTTCTTCGTCGAGTACGACTTCTTCGACTGCCGGCGACGGTCACCTTCGAGCCACGAGACGTGCACGACCCACGGCTTCTTGCGGTCGTCGCGCCGGTACACGGTGCCGTTGGCCATGGGTTCCCCTGGAGCAATCGGGCGAGATTCTGCTACCCAAATGCTACCCAAACGACGTTTTCGGGTCAATCGTTGCGAGCTGCAAACGATCTACCAGGTCTTTTGTGGCGCCCCTGGCAGGGATCGAACCTGCGACACACGGTTTAGGAAACCGATGCTCTATCCACTGAGCTACAGAGGCCGGGCCGCAGCGCGCCGCGGCTCTCGACACGATAACCAGGAAGAACCCAGGAGCTTGCCGACGTGTTACGGGCTCGTGCGAGCGTTCACTCGACTCCAGCAGCTTCGCCCGCAGCCACGAGCAGCCGTCGGAAGCCCTGATCGATACCGGCGACGAACACGTCGAGATCGCTGGTCGCCTCGCGGTCGCCGGTCACTCCGATGAACAGCGAGCCGCAGTAGGACCAGACCGCGACGGCGACTCGGATACGTCCGGCGAGCGGGGCGAACGGGTACCCCTCCAGCATTCGTCGCCCGCACAGGTACATCGGCCGGCGTGGACCGGGCACGTTCGTGGCGACCGTCTCGAGGTTCTGCTGGGCGCGCACGACAGCACGCGCGACCATCGATGCGAGCGCGTGGGGAACGACATCCCCCGTGTGGAGGAGCAGGGTGGACGCATCGGTTTGATGTGACCCCTTCAGGTCCGCGAGATGAGTGCGGATGGCGGCGAGTGTCTCGGCAGCGTCAGCGATGCCAACCGGCAGGAGCGCGTGCGCAACCGCGACACGATTGTCGACGAGCCCACGCTCCGAGGCGGTACGCGTCGATATCGGAACGAGCGCCATCACGTCACGCCCCGCGCACGGCGCGCCACGTGCGGAGAGCAACTCACGGAACCCTTGGGCAACCGCAGCAAGGACGACATCGTTCACGGTGCCGCCGAGAGCGTGCCGGATCGTCGCGACGTCCGCGAGTGACATCTGCGTGTGGATCCAACGGCGGCGCGCTCCGATCGGGCCGGTCAACGGTGAGCCGAGACGGCGCGGCTGGAACCACAATCCCTTCGCCCCGGTCGCGATGTCGCGAATCCGTCTCCACGTCCGGACGGGTTGCAGGAGCATCATGACGAAGTGGCGGGCGTGTGCTCGGAGCGACTCCAGCATCGCGGCGACACCGAATCGTGCAACTTCGAACCCGGACGGCTCGGCGGTCGGCCTCCAGCCCTGCGGGGTCGGGGTTTCGGCATCGGGCGCATCCTCCAGCATCAACGAGAGCAGGTCGGTTCCGGCGATCCCATCGACCACACAGTGATGCATCTTCGACACCACCGCCCACCGGTTGTCGCCGACGTTCTCGACCACGAACATCTCCCACAACGCCCGGCGCCGGTCGAGCGGCTGCACCATCACCTGTTCGACGAACTCCTCGAGTGCCCGCGGGCGATCGCCCGGTAACACGACATGGTGGACATGGTCGGCGAGATCGAAGTTCACGTCGTCGATCCAGACCGGTCGGAAGACGCTTCTCGAGGATTGGCGGACCCGTTGACGGCAGCGCTCCACCCGAGCGAGCTTGGCTGCCACGAAGGCCTCCACCGAGCTGAAGGCCGGGGCCGGACCCTCGAAAATCGCCACCGATCCGATGTTCATCGGGCTGGTGTCGTTCTCGATGGCCAAGAAGACGGCGTCCAGGCTGCCAAGACGTTCCACCATCCACCTCCGATACAAGTCTCGCGCGCGAGGTGCAGATCAACGTGTGGTCCCGCACCGACTTCGAACGACAGATCAGGTCAGCGATCGACTCCGGCGCGGCGACCGAACTTCTCCGCGGTGAAGACGAACGCGCGAAGGTCGTGGGGCCACGAGGCAGGAGGCAGCCCTGCCTTGTGGAACAGGTGGGCCAGAAACGTCTCGGCCGACGCAAGCTGCTCCCAGACCGAGGGCAGGAAGACGGCCCGCCTCGAACCGGCTGAGATCAACAGCCCGTCCACGCCCGGCTCGAGCGCATCGAGCAGGGCCTCGCGTGACGGCGCGTCGATCGGCGCCAGTGGCGACAGGAGAGAGATCTCGATGTCGAGGTGCTCGTAGTCGACCCAGCGCAACGCGGGCAGCCGGGGATCGGTGAACGCGGCCGACCACGCGTGCCGTGCGACGGACACGCCGACAGGTTCGTCGGTCTCGATCGAACCGATGCAGCCGTTCAGCTGGCCGTGGACGTTGAGCGTGACGAATGCCCCGACCGGGCGATGCAGCTCGTCCGGCAGCTCGTCCGGCGTCGGCACGGTCGGGCGGGAATTCCGGAGCCCGTCGACGATCGCCCGCTCGGCGATGTCGAGCAGCAGCTCGGTGTGGACCGCTGCGAGCGGGCGGTCCCAAGCCGCCTCAGGAAACGGCGAACGCGCCATACCCCACCACCCGGTGATGATCGCCGGCGGTGTCGCCGGAATTGCGGAGGTCGAGTTGCTCGACGGACAGCCCGCGGTCGGAAGCCACGTGCAGCAATCCGCGCAGCGGATACGCGCCACACGCGTCGTGGTCATCGACGGCATCGGGCCGGCAGGCAACGATGGCTGCTGCGGTGCGCGCATCGAGCCGCGTCGCGTCGTCGTAACCGTGGTAGTGCGACAGGTCGGTGCTGATCACCACCAGCGTCTCGGGGCCGCCCCAGGATGCTTCGAGCACGGCGGCGACCTCGTCGACCGAGGCATCACCGACCGAGAACGGCAGCAGCGTGAACTCGTCGAGCACGCTCTGCAGGAACGGCAGCTGCACCTCGAGGCTGTGTTCTCCGGCGTGCGCCCGATCGTCGACACGCACTCCCGGCAGCCCGAGAGCGAGGTCTCGCCCCTCGGCGTCGATCGGCACGACGCCGAGGGGCGTCCGGAAGGCATCGACACCGGGGACGGCGAGGCCCCGTACGTACACGCGGTGGCTCGGCCCGAGGAGGACGACCCGGCGAATCGTCGTTCGTGCCTGGATGATCCGTGCGTAGGCGCTCGCGGCGATGGCGCCCGAATACACGTAGCCGGCGTGGGGTACGACGAGTGCCTTCGGAACAGCAGCGTCGACAGTCGGGATCCTGGCCTCGGCGAACGCCTGGCGAAGCGCTGCGCGAAGCGTGTCCGGGGCACCCGGATAGAACGACCCGGCGACAGCCGGCGGACGCACGCGCGAGCCCTGCGAACTCGTCCCGGCGGTCATGCCGATCCTCCCGTCGATCCGCTGCGGCGCAGCACGACCGGTTGGCGACGTTGGCCCCAGTTCTCGGCGGGGCCTTCGAACACACCGGGAATGGCGGTGCCACAGGCGGTGCAGTGGCCGGTGTCGTCGAGTCGGTACTCGCCCAGCACGTAGCCGTCGCGCGGGATGACGTACTGGCCGCAACCGGGACAGCGGGTGCTCCCACCGTCGAGATCGCGCACGTTGCCCGTGTACGCGTAGCGCACGCCGTTGTCCATCGCGATCCGACGCGCCCTGGTGAGGGTCGCCGGTGGCGTGGGCCCACGGTCGAGCATCCGGTAGTCGGGGTGGAAGGCGGTGAAGTGCATCGGCACGTCGGGACCGAGGTGCTCGACGACCCACCGGGTCATGGCATCGAGTTCCTCGTCGCTGTCGTTCATCCCAGGGATGAGCAGGGTGGTGAGTTCGACCCACACATCGGTGTCGGCGAGGTACTCCAGCGTGTCGAGGACCGCACCGAGCTCGGCACCGCAGGTGTGCTTGTAGAAGTCCTCGGTGAAACCCTTCAGGTCGACGTTGGCGGCGTCGAGGTGGCGGTAGAACTCGGCGCGTGGTTCAGGTGAGATGTAGCCGGCGGTGACGGCGACGGTCTTGACGCCCAGGTCGTGACACGCGTCGGCGACGTCGATCGCGTACTCCATGAAGATCGTCGGGTCGTTGTAGGTGAACGCCACGCTGCGACACCCGAGGTCGGCCGCGGTCCGGGCGATGGTCTCGGGCGACGCCTGATCGGCGAGGGTGTCGATCTCCTTGGACTTCGAGATGTCCCAGTTCTGACAGAAACGGCACGCCAGGTTGCATCCCGCGGTGCCGAAGGAGAAGACCGACGAGCCGGGAAGGAAGTGGTTGAGCGGCTTCTTCTCGATGGGGTCGACGCAGAATCCGCTGGAGCGGCCATAGGTGGTGAGCACCACTTCGTCGCCCTCGCGGGCGCGTACGAAACACACGCCACGTTGGCCGTCGCGCAGCTTGCACTCACGCGGACAGAGATCACACTGGACGCGGCCGTCATCGAGTCGGTGCCAGTACTTGGTGGGGACGGTGAACTGATCCATCACCGGTCAGGCCTCCGGCTCGCGATCGGGCGGGTCGTCGACGATCTCCGCGTCGACGATGTCGGCGTCGGGATCGACGCTGAAGTCGTCAGGGGCCAGTTGATCGAGGAAATCGCGGAACTGGTCGACCTCGGCATCGATCTCGGCCTCGTCGAGGACCAGCTCACCCTCCGGTTCCGGGTACGTGCCGGCTTCATCGAGCACGTGCTCGCTGACGTACAGCGGCGCATGCAGTCGAACGGCGAGCGCGATCCCGTCGGACGGACGCGTGTCGAGTCGGAGATCGCCCGTGGGTCCGCTGACGGCGAGGTTGGCGATGAACGCGCCGTCCTGGAAGTCGACGACCTCGACGGCGTCGAGATGCCCGTCGAAACGCTGGACGAGGGTCGCCATCAGGTCGTGGGTCATGGGTCGCGGCAACGCCTGGCCCTGGGCAGCGAGCGCGATCGATGCCGCCTCGGCACCACCGACGACGATCGGCAGCAGCCGGTTGGGTTCATCGTGCTCGCGCAGCACGAGGACGGAGGCCCCGGTCATGGGGTCCATCTGGATTCCGATGAGGTCGACCAACAGCATGAAACCATGATACGGACCACATCACCATTTCTCACATATCCACAGCAACTTCTTACGTGGTCACGACCCAAGGTCGGGCAGAACGGCGTCGACCGCGCCGCGATCGGGCAGCATGAGCCCGGTGACGCTCACGGAGAGCGCGCTGGCGACGTTGGCGAACCGCACCGATGGCTCCCAGTCGGCTCCCTCGAGGCGACGTACGGCCACTGCGGCAATGAAGACATCCCCGGCCCCGGTCTCGTCGAGCACCTCGACAGGCAGCGTCGGGACCTGGATCATCCGGTCGTGATCGGCCAGCAACGCGCCCGACGCCTCGGTCTTGATGATCACCCGACGTGCGCCGACCTCCAACAACTCGCGTGCAGCCAACCGTGGCCAGAACTCGGATCTCGTGCCCCGACCCACCAGTTGGGCCGCCTCGACGAGGTCCGGCGTGACGACCTCGGCTGCGACGAGAGCGTCTCTGCGGACCCGCTCCGGTGGCGCAGGATCGAGGAACAACGGGATACCCCGCTCGGTGAGGTACCCCGCGACCGCCGACAGTGCATCCCGAGGGACTTCAGCTTGAGCAATGACGATGTCGTCTCGCCCCAGGCCCGCGAGATGCGGCTCGATGTCCGCCCAGGACAATCGCTTGTTGGCACCGGGCGCGAAGACGAGTGACCGATGCTTGCCACCGGCGAGTTCGATGGCGACGAATCCGGTCGCGTGGTCGGCCACCAGCGTCACCCCGCTGATGTCGACACCGTCGGCTTCGACTGCGGCGGCACAATCACGGCCGAACTCGTCGTTGCCGACGCAGGCCACGAGGAGCACGTCGGCCCCGAGGCGCGCCGCCGCACGAGCGACGTTGCCACCCTTGCCTCCTGGCTCGGCGTGATGGCGCTCGGCGAGCAGCGGCGCCTGACCCGCCGACTCGTGGAGGTCGAACAGATGGAGGTCCATGTTCAGCCCGCCGATGACCACGATCCGACCCGCTGCGTCCACACCACTGACTGAACTCCGCCGCGGCACCCGGCACCAGAGACCGAGGTCCCCACGTGGCATCGACGACGAACGACGGACCCGGCGCGAGCAGCTACCGACAGCCGGGCGGGATCACCAGCGGTTCCGGGCCTCTTCGGCGAACCCGTCGAGACCCTCGAACGTCGCAGCCCTGCCGTCGTCGGCGCAGACCATGCCGGCCCACGTGCCGAAACACTGGTGGACCTCCATCTTCAGCACCTTGAGATCGGTCGAGTCGTACCGATCGAAGAACGGCGTGAGTTCCACGTCGACCTGACCCGACCCCGGGGTACGGACCCGCCACGGATGCATCGGTCGGTCCCACTCGTAGATCCACTCGAGTTCCTCGTGGATCTTGGTGAGACGGCCGTCGATACACAGCGCGTTCTCCGTGAACCCCGTTCCCTCGGTCCACTTCCCACCGAACTGCAGACCCACGGTCCGACCGTCGGCCGCCACACCCGACGCGGCCGCCCAGTTCCACCGGTTCGAGTAGGGCCAGACACCGCGACCGAGGTCCTGGACCGCGTACGCCGGAGCATCCTGTCCGATCGTCCACGCCCGATCTCCCACGCGGATCGATCCCGACGCCGGGCGCGTGTTCTGTTTCGAGGTGAACTGGAAACGCCGATCGCTCCAGGGAATGACGACATTGAGTGACTCGTGCCCTGGCGGTTTCACCACCGAGATGTCGACATCGATCTCACCGAGCCTCGACGACGGGGCCGATGCAGTGAGCCGAGTGGCGTCGGAGCGCTCGTCGATCGTGAGTTCGAACCCGTTCCGGGACGCCGTGACCCTGCCGGTGCAGACGTCCTGTGGGAGTGAGAACCCGCGACCGAACGGTACGAGCATCGAGGCGTCCGCCTCCGCCAGGTCCCCGCGATCGAGGATCCACACGCTCGACAGGCCGGCGTAGTCGATGTCGGCGTAGACGAACGAGACGATGACCTCGGGGGCGATCACGCACCAGTAGTCCCAGCGCTTCTTGCGGCCGAACGCTCGGCTCAGATTCGCTCGGAGGAGAGGCTGCCGCGACCAGCCACGGGCCTCAGGGTTCAGCCGACCTCGTGAATCACACAGGTCGACCGAACCGCTGATCTCGCGCTCCACGCAGCCCGGCGTGTCAGCGCTCGGAGAGGACGCGGCCGTGAACCGTCAGCGCCCAGATGATGGTGATGTCCAACGCGATGACGACGATCGCCCAGACCGGGTACCAGGGCAGCCAGAAGAACATCGAGATCATGCTGCCCAGTGCCACGAAGACGCCGACGGTGCGAGCCAGCACGTTGCCGGAGAAGATGCCGAATCCGGCGGCGATGACGAGCAGCCCGATGATCATGTGGATCCATCCCCACGTCGTTGCGTCGAGTTGGACGAGGTAGTCCGGGGTCAGGACCAGGATCTCGTCCTCGAGGATGCCCACCAAGCCGGCGAAGGCCTGGAAGATTCCCACGGTGATCAAGATGATGCCTGCGAACATCACCCAGCCGGCACCTGCCTCACTGTGTTGCTCTGACATGGCTGAACCCCTTTCGAGTACCGGTCGCGCGCGGTTGCCGCGACCCTCTTCTGATGGTCCCACCCGATCGAGCCGGACAACATCGTCCAATCTGGGTGATTACCGGGTCACTCGGCGAGTGCTGCAGCGGCGAGAGCCTGCAGCGTCTGCTCCATGCCGCGACGATTGTGTTCGGCTCGATCATGGACTCCGCTCGCCGGACCACTCGCCTTCTTCGCCAAGGCGTTGCGGCGATCGGTCCACGTCTCGGTGACGCGGCAGCCATCAGGTGTCTCCTCGAAGTCGTAGGCCCACTCGGCGACCTTGAACGGTCCGACGGTCACGAGGAACGAGAATCGTCTGCCCGGCTCCGAATCGATCACCTTCGCGATCGTCGACCACGATTTGTCGCCGTTGCGATTCTCGCCCTTGAACCGCGCGCCGGGCACGGGGCCGGTGGAACCCTTCACCCAGATGCCGCCCTGATTCTCGGGCGACCATTCACCCATGCGCGGGAGGTCGGACACGAGTGCCCAGACCCGCGCGGCGGGCGCCGTGATCTCTCGGGTGACCGAGACCTGATCGCTCATCCTTCCCCCTCCGACGAAGTGTCCACATCCACGTTGGCACCATACGCCCACCAACATCACGCCCACCAACGTCGAGGTGCGCCGCTCAAGTTCGTGCACTACAGTTCCGATAGCGGAGAGTCCGATGCAAACGAACGGAGCGACAGAATCGTGTCGATCTCAGCCGAAGTCCAACGCGCCACGCTGATCATCACCCCGGGGCAACTTCTCTCGGGGTCGTTGCGCGTCCCGTATCGCGACGGCGACGACGAGTCACTCCTGCGCAGCTACTTGGTCTTCGTCCGAGAGATGCGTGGCCAACGCCACGCCCGGTCGGTGACATTGCGCAGTGCTGACATCGCCACCATCGCCGACCATCTGGACACCAGCGATGACGTGGTGCTCGGCAGGCTGCTCGACCTCATGGGCGTCACCCGCGCCCAACGCAAACTCCTGCTCGGCATGCTCGCTGCCGGCGCGCTCACGATCGTGGCAACAGGTTCGATCCCGGCCGCCGCCATCTCCGACATCGGTACCGTCGACCTCCAGCCACCGATCGAGCAAGCCGTACCCGAGGTGGTGGTTCCCCGTGCCGAGACCGTGGTTCCGGCTGACGCCGACACGGTAACGGTCGAAGTGGATGCACCACCGGCCGTTGCCGCTGTGGAAGTGCCGCCGGTGGTCGCCTCCGCCCCCACCGGACCCGACACCGCACGTGAATTCGACGAGGCGATCGGCGCCGCCATCGACGGATCCACCGTCGCAGTCATCGCCCCACCACCCGTCGACGACGGCATCGCCATCGGCACCGCCGACGACGGTTCCACCGTCGCAGTCGTTGCGCCGCCACTGCCTCCCAGCGACGCCGCCTTCGGTGTCGACGACCAGGGATTCGACGTCGGCGTGGGCTCGGCGCTCCCTCCGCCGGTCGAACCCGCCGGCTGATCCATCGAGCACGAGCGGAATAGCGCTGCCGGACATCGGGTTCAACCCAGCATGTCCGCTTTCACGTCCGATCTGACCCGTCGCGGTTTCGATGCACTGAACGCGGTGATACGCCCGGCAGTTCGATCCGGAATCGGCAATCCGCTGCCGGTCGGAGCGGGTGCGGTGAACATCGAGACGACGGGCCGTCGCTCAGGCCTCCCGCGGACGGTGCCGGTCCTGGCGACCCGCCTCGGCGACAGCCTCACCGTGAGCACGGTGCGCGACGACTCCCAGTGGCTCCGCAACATCGAGGCCGACGCAAACGTCGGTGTGTGGCTCTACGGACGTCGCCGAGCCGCGACCGCCACGGTCTCGCGCGGGGTCATCAACACCGTCCGCCTCGAACTCGAACCGGCCGCCTGATCGCCGGTCGGTCCGTCAACCCCCCGACGAACCGACCGGCTCGCAGTCGTTCCCGCAACCTGTCGACGATCCGCCGAATCCGGCCGGCGCCGGGCGATGCAGCACTGCGCCGCTGGGTGAGAAGGCGACCGTGCTCTCGTCGACCGTTGCCTCGCCGTCGATGATGAGGCTGTATCCACCCGCCTCGGAAGGTGGGTAGCAGAGCGAGACCGCCGGTCGTTCAGTTGCGTTGCGCGCAGTCCTACGGCCGACGTCCATCACCAGGCAGTCCCCCTCCCATCTCGGTGTGACCGCCACGATGTGGGCTCGCAGGTCGTCGCTCACCGTCAGCAGGTAGGCGAACCCGTACTCGGAGATGGCTGCCGCAAGATCGGGCAGGGCGACCGGAATGCTCATGGGCCAAGCGTAGGCAGACATCGGCCCATCGGTTGCCACGCCGACACCGTCTACTGTGAGCACGGCACGAGGGGGCACGAGGATGGCAACACCAGTCGACGAACCGACCGAATCGATCGCCGAGTTCCGCGCGCGCGTCCGGGCATTCTTCGCCGCCCTGCCCGGTGTCCTCGCTCCTCTCCACGGCACAGTCGACCGGGGCAAGGCGTACCGGCGGACCCTGTGCGATGCCGGCCTGGCCGGCATCTCGTATCCGACGCACCTCGGGGGCGCCGGACTTCCCGCCGAGTTCGAATCCGCCTTCCGTGACGAGAGTCTGGAACTCCTGCCCGGCGAAGACGCGCTCTTCGGCCTGGGTCTCGGCATGGTCGTGCCGACGCTTCGCGACCACGCCTCGGACGAACTCCAGCAACGATTCATCCCGCCTGCCTTGCGCGGCGAGGAGATCTGGTGCCAGCTCTTCTCCGAGCCCGGCGCCGGATCCGATCTCGCCGGGCTCACGACCCGTGCGGTCCGTGACGGCGACGAGTGGATCGTCACCGGACAGAAGGTGTGGACCTCGCAGGCCCACATCGCGGACCTCGGCATCCTCCTGGCCCGCACCGACTTCGACGCACCCAAACACAGCGGGATCACGATGTTCGCCCTGCCGATGCACCAACCCGGCGTGACCGTTCGTCCACTCGTCCAGATGACGGGTGCCGCCGAGTTCAACGAGGTCTTCCTCGACGAGGCCCGGGTCCCTGCCGACTGGGTGGTCGGCGACGTCAACGGCGGATGGGGTCTCGCCGTTGCGTTGCTCGGACACGAGCGGACATCACTCGGGCGCGGCCAGCTGACCGACGACGAGAACAAGTCGAAAGCAGGACGTTCACCGCTTCCGTTCAGTGGTCTGGTCGCGCGGGCATCGGAGCGCGACCGCCTCGACGACGCCACCATCCGCGACGACCTCGCCGTGGTCTACACGGGCGAACGGCTCGTCCCCTGGGGAACCAGTCGACGTCTTCACCCCTCGGTCGGCAAGCTCTGGAGAACCATCCAGGGCCGCCACTGCGCCCAGACGGCCCACCTGATCGGTGGCGCGAGCGCAATGGCGTGGGAGCCCGACGACACCGACGCCGACTACTGGGCGTATCACGTCCTCAACTGCCGCGGGATGTCGCTCGGCGGAGGTACCGACGAGATCCAGAAGAACACCCTCGGCGAACGGGTCCTCGGGCTGCCTCGCGAGCCGGGACCCGACCGCAACGCGCCCTTCTCGGACCTGCCGAGGAACTGACGGCACTCGGTCCGGCGACGCCGCCGGCCTCTTCCTGATATTCCCGACCGGTTTTGTCGGGTATTGAGGTAACTTGCTCCGGTGACGACGTCGATCGACGTTGCACCGGTCCATCACAGGAGATCCACCATGACTGTTCGTCTCGGCGACATCGCACCCGACTTCACCGCCCCGACCACGC
This sequence comes from Ilumatobacteraceae bacterium, assembly GCA_963829585.1. GTDB lineage: Bacteria > Actinomycetota > Acidimicrobiia > Acidimicrobiales > Ilumatobacteraceae > Sva-07. The sequence goes on from CAWHJD010000021.1 coordinate 102,308, forward strand.
AGGGCGAGATCAGCTTCCACGAGTGGCTCGGCGACTCGTGGGGTGTGCTCTTCAGCCACCCCAAGGACTTCACGCCCGTCTGCACGACCGAACTCGGCTACGTGGCCAAGATCAAGCCCGAATTCGACAAGCGCAACGTCAAGGTCATCGGCCTCTCGGTCGATCCGGTCGAGAGCCACGTGAAGTGGGAGGGCGACATCGAGGAGACCCAGGGCACTGCGGTCAACTTCCCGATGATCGGTGATCCCGACCGCAAGGTGGCCGACCTGTACGACATGATCCACGAGAACGCGAGCGACACGCTGACCGTGCGGTCGGTGTTCGTGATCGGGCCCGACAAGAAGGTCAAGCTGACGCTCACCTACCCGGCCTCCACCGGCCGCAACTTCGACGAGATCCTGCGCGTGATCGACAGCCTGCAGTTGACGGCCGACTACAAGGTCGCCACGCCGGCGAACTGGAAGGACGGCGAGGACGTCATCATCGTCCCGGCAGTCTCCGACGAAGACGCCAAGGCGCTCTTCCCCGCCGGCTGGAACCCCGTCAAGCCCTACCTCCGGGTCACCAAGCAGCCCAATCGCTGACCATCTCCCCGGTCAGAGCCAGTTGGATTCCACCCAGGCCCGTACGGAGGGGGCGAGTCGATCGAGGTGATCGGCGGGGTGTTCGCGGATCTGCGTGGCCGAGATCGGAACGGTGACGCGATCGGCGTCGACGACCACGTGGACGGCATCGAACCGCGCCGCCAACTCGACCACGTACGCATCCGACGAGAACACGGCATGCGGGCCGCCGTCATGGGGCCAGTGGTCGCGGAACAGTGCCATCCACCGCTCCCACAAGTCCTCGTCGTCGAAGTCGGTGCCGAGCCCATGGCGGACCTCGATCACCGTGACATCGGGATGCAGATCGCTCAACCACGCCGCTCGCAGCGCGCCCGGCGCCGTGTCACGCTCCGACGAACTGTTCACGAACACCACCAACCGGTCGCTGCGCGCGGCCGCCCACTCGATCATGTAGGAGTGGCCGAGATGCGGCGGGTCGAATCGACCGACGATCAACCCGGTCGCGTGGCGTTCGACAGGAACGGTCACGCCGGTTCGACGGCGGCGTCATCCGACGGGCGCAGCGCCACGGCCGCCAGTCCTGACATCACCCGGCGCCATCCCGGTCCCAGATGCCCCGCCTCGAACTCGGCCTGCTCGACCAGCGCCTGCGATGCCGCCGCCACCAGCGAACGCGCCACCACGTCGCCGGCTTCCCGGGCGGTCACATCGGCTCGCACCAGACGCTCGCGGGCAGCATCGCGCTCACCCATCATGATCTCGCCGGCAGCAGCTGCCACGTCGGCCACCACACGGTCGAGATAGGTCGACGACCCCTCGCCGAGGAGCGCAGCACTCTCGATCGCACCGGTCGCGTCACCGACCAACGCCAACGCCAGCGCCGAGACCGACGATGCGTACGCCGACTTTCCGTCGACCTCGTGGAGATGGCCCAGCGCGTCCTCGGGGCGCCCCGCCTGACACAGCGCCAGCGCAAGGGTGACCCGCGACTCCGAGACATCCGAGCCCATCGTCACGCCGCGCTCCAACGCCAACTCTGCGATGACGACAGCTCGCCCCCCCAAGCCCATGTGCACCGCGACGCCGGCAGCAGTCATCGCCGGGAACGAGAGATCGCCGAACGACTCGCTGATCGCCAACACCTCTTCCATGCCACGCTCGGCTTCCTGCACCCGACCCAGCGCGACGAGTGAACGCAGCCTCGGACCCATCGCCTGGATCGTCCCGAACCGGTCGCCGATCTGGCGGAAGGCGTGGAGCGCCTTGCGTGACAGTTCCTCGGCCTCGCTGAAGCGCGTGGTCCACAGACGGATGGACGCGACGAGCGAGTCCATCATCGCCGGCGCCCACGGGTCGCCGAGAGCGGCCGATTCCGTTCGTACCTGCGTCGCCAGGGCTTCCGCTTCCTCGAAGCGGCCCTGATAGAAGCGAACGTAGGCAAGGAGGCCCGACGCCCAACTCAGGCCGGCACCGTCGCCCAACAGGTCGAACTCCTGGGCGGCGGTGAGCAGGCGACGTTCGGCCAGATCGGTGTCGCCCGACAGGAACGCGACCCACGCCTGATGCTGGCGCACCCAGGCCATCCCACGACGGTCGCCCAGCTGCTCCGACAGGCCCTCGGCCTCGCCGAGCAGCCAGTCGGCATCCTGCAACGAGCCGCCGAACACCTCGGCCAGTCCGCGCTCGCGCAGCGATGCTGCCAGCTCGATGTCGTCACCGAGCTCACGGAAGATGTCGACGCTGGCGCCCAGCTCCCGGCGCGCCGCAGGGAGATCGCCTTCGCGTTGGTGCAAGATGCCGAGCAGACGCCGAGCCTTCGCCTCGTGGGGACGATCGCCTGCCGCCAACGACGCCTCCAGCGCATCGAGTGCGTCGGCGCGTGCCGGCTCGACCACTCGCCGCTCGACCTGTGCGAGCGACCGGAGGAGCAACAGGTCGCGAGCGAGGTCGGCATCCGCGACGCCGAGATCGAGTGCGCGGGTCGCGTGACGTCGCGCCTGGTTGAACGCGCCCACGTCGATCGACCGTTGCGCCGCATCGCGCAACAGGGCGACCGCTTGCTCGGTGATGTTCGGCGCCACCCCCGGAACCGGGCCGATCTCGGCAACGAGTTCGGCGGCGCACGCTGCGTGGTGGGCGATCTGATCCTTGGGAATCACCGGGGAGTGCGCCATCACCGATGCCGTCCCGGCGTGGCGCTGCGCTCTGACGAGCTTGGTGAGCGTCTGGTACGCCACCTCACGCACCACGTCGCTGCGGAAGCGCCAGCTGCTGCCGTCGAGCTCGATCAGCCCGTCATCGTCGAGAGTTTCCAGGTCGTGCTCGTCGAACTCCTGGTGCATCTCCGCCGCGAACTTCGCCAATGCATCGATCGGACCGCTGGTGCCGAGCACAGCGGCATTGTCGAGGATCAATCGTTGCGGCCCCGGGAGCCGGTCCAGGCGAGCCGCGATCAGTGCTCGCAGCGAACCCGGCAATGCCGTGCTCGTCGGATGCGCCTTGGCCAACTCGGCGAGTTCGGTCAGAAACAGCGGATTGCCGCCGCTGCGCTCGTACAGCTGGTCGATCAGCGTATCCGAGGCCCCTTCGCCGACGACCGCCGTCACCAACCGCGCAGCCTCACCGCGCTCGAGCGGATCCAACGGCATTCTCACCGTGATCGGATGGTCGACCGCCGGGGGCCATTCGAGATCGGCGTCGTCGCGTTGCGCCGTGATGATCAACAGCGGCCGGTCGGCGAGCGAGCGCGCGATCCGATGGAGCAGATCGATGATCAGAACGTCGGCCCACTGCAGGTCGTCGATCCACAACACCACCGGACCGCCTGCCGTGCGTCGGCGAATGCCGTCGACGATGTACGTGAACAGCGCCTCGCGCGACTGGGCAGGCGGAACGCGGTCGAGGTCGGAGGGGTACCCCATGAGGTGCAAGGTGCCCTCGACGAAGCGATCCAACTGCGAATCGGTCGACTCGAAACCGTAGAGCTCGACGGCCTTGCTGCGCAGCAACTCCCTGAGTTGATCGGGCGGAACCCCGACCGCCAGGTCGAGACGACGAAACAGGGCGGTGGCGATCGGAGACCACACGTTGTTCTCGCCGTACGGGGCGCACACACCGGCGAACACCGTGACATTGCGGCTCGGGAAGTCAGCGAGCGCCTCGCTCACCAGCCGGGTCTTGCCGCAACCCGCTTCACCGCTGACGGAGACGACAGCACTGCGGCCACCCGCCACCATCGCCATCACGGACGCCAGCAATTCGCGCTGGGTGGCCCGGCCGACGAACGGCCGATCGGGTCGCGTGACGACGCTGGGCAGTCGCCGTTGTCGCCCGACCACCCGCCACACGCGCTCGGTCTGCGATCGGCCACGCACGTCGACCTCGTCGACCAGTTCGCGCACGATCTCGTCCGAGGCCAGCACCGAGGTCGAGTCGCCGATGAAGGTCCCGTTCGGCGGCGCCAGCGTCTGCAGACGCGCGGCCACGTTGACCACGTCGCCCATCGCCGTGTAGTCGGCGGTCCCCGACACCGACCCGACGACGACTTCGCCGGTGTTGATCCCGATGCGCAGCTGGAGCGGACGGTCGAGGTCGACCTGGTCGTGCACGAACCGACTCAGCGACTCGTGCATCTGCAACGCCGCACGGATCGCCCGGTCCGCGTCGTCCTCGTGGGCGACGGGTGCACCGAACAGCGCGATGATGCCGTCTCCGAGCACCTTGTCGACGCGCCCCCGAAGGAATTGATGTCGGTGATCAACCGTTCGAACGCGGCATCGATCAGCCGCTTCACCCGTTCGGGATCGAGATGTTCCGACAACGCGCTGTAACCGACCAGGTCTGCGAACACGACCGTCACGACGCGACGTTCCTCGACCGCGACCGACAGGACCTCCTGACCGCACGACGGACAGAATCGTGCCTGGTCCGGAAGTGTGAGCAGGCACGAGGCGCACGAGGCCATCACGCCGTGATCGTACGGCACGTCCGCCCCCGCACGGACCACCGCAGCATCGCGTGACCGCGTGCAGGCCGCCACCATCGACGATGATCTGCCCGACGGCGGATGTTCCTGCGTCCCCACGGCGGTAGACCTGAGGCCATGTCCACGCCAGTCCCGCCAGCACCACCCGCTCCTCCGGCTCCTGCTGTTGTCGCCCCCGGTGGCACCGCTGCTGCCGGAGCCATCGACGCTCGCAAGACCTACGGCATCGGCGACGCGCAGGTGCATGCGCTCGACGGCGTCAGCGTCTCGTTCGAGCAGGGAAAGTTCAGTGCCATCATGGGCCCATCAGGCTCCGGTAAGTCGACCCTCCTGCACTGCCTCGCCGGTCTCGACACCCTCACCTCCGGCGCCACGTTCATCGGTGACACGTACCTGGCGTCGCTCGACGACAAGGCCCTCACGGAACTCCGTCGCACCCAGGTGGGCTTCATCTTCCAGGCGTTCAACCTGATCCCCACGCTGACCGCCGACGAGAACATCCGACTGCCGATGATGCTCGGTGGGGAGACGGGTGACCTGGAGTGGATCGACCACGTGATCGCCACCGTCGACCTCGCAGACCGCCTCGAACACCGGCCCAGCGAGCTGTCGGGCGGCCAGCAACAGCGTGTCGCCGTTGCCCGAGCGCTGGCGTCACGACCTCAGATCATCTTCGCCGACGAACCGACAGGGAACCTCGACTCGGTGACCGGCACGGAGATCCTGTCGTTCATGCGCACCGCCGTGCGCGACTTCGGCCAGACGATCGTGATGGTCACCCACGACCCGGTTGCCGCGTCCTACGCCGACCGAGTGGTCTTCGTCGGCGACGGCAAGCTCACCGGGGAACTGATCGACCCGACGACCGATCAGGTCATCGACCACCTGCGCAGAGCGGTCTGACATGGGTGCCGGATCCCTGATCGCTCGAAGGAGCATCCGCGCCCGGTGGGGCCGGACCCTCGCCATCGCGTTCGCGATCACGGCGAGCGTGTCGTTCGTGGTCGGTTCGTTCGTCCTCGCCGACAGCCTGCGCGCGACGTTCGAGAACCTGTTCCAGGAACTCAACGAGAACGTCGATCTCGAGGTCCGCGCGGCACAGACGTTCCAGACCGACGATGCCCGCGATCCCATCGACGTCACGATCGCCGACTCGATCCGCGCTGTCGACGGTGTGGCGGTCGTCGAGCCGGTACTGCAGAGGTTCGCGCAGCTCCTCGACGCCGACGGCGACGCCATCATGCCGGCCGGGGGCCCGACGTTCGGAGTGTCGTGGGAGGGCGACGACGGCATCCAGGGCGTGACGATCAAGGAGGGGCGCCCCCCGTCCGGACCCGACGAGCTCGCCATCGACAAGGCGACCGCCGACATGGAGGGATTCGAGATCGGCGACACGGTGCGATACCTCACCGACGTCGGCACGTTCGAGGGGACGATCACCGCAACGGTCGGTCTCGGGAGCGCCGACAGCTTCGGCGGAGCTCAGCTGACGGCACTCGATCTCCAGACTGCACTCGTGAACTTCGGCGCCGAGGGCAAGGTCGATGCCATCGACATCCGGGTCGCCGACGGCGCGGACGTGCCGACGGTGCAGCGCGAGATCGAACAGATCCTGCCCCCACAGACCGAGGTCGTCACGGGTGAAGAAGTCGCACAGGAGACCGCCGACCAGGTCAACCAGTTCGTCGACGTGTTCGGTACCGGCCTGCTGATCTTCGCGTTCATCACGGCGTTCGTGAGCGCCTTCATCATCAACAACGTCTTCCAGATCACGATCGGCCAGCGGCTCCGCGAACTGGCCCTCCTGCGTGCGGTCGGCGCATCCGGTCGCCAGGTGCGCCGCATGATCACACTCGAGGCCTTCGGCCTCGGTGTCGTCTCGACCGTGCTCGGCGTCTTCGGCGGCCTCCTGGTGGCACGCGGTCTCATCGCTGCGTTCGATGCCGCGGGTGCCGGCTTCCCCGACACGGCGACCGTGTTGGGCCCCCGTACCCTCGTCGTGGCCGCACTGGTCGGAATCGGCATCACGATGGCGTCGGTCATCGTGCCGTCACGACGCGCCTCACGGATCCCACCCGTGGCCGCACTGCGTCCCGAGCTGGGATTCGTGGCGATGCGTACCCGTCGCCTCGTCGCCGGAGTGATCACCACCCTCGTCGGTGTCACGCTGTTCGTGGTGGGGCTGTTCGTCCAGCCCGGTGGCACGACCGGCCTCGTCGTCCTCGCGGGCGGTGGGGCCCTCCTGCTGTTCCTCGGGGTCGCCAGCCTGTCGTCGACCATCGCCACCCCGGTGACGAGGGTGATCGGCTGGCCGATCGAGAAGTGGTTCAAGGTGCCCGGTGCGCTCGCCCGTCAGAACGTGGCCCGCGCTCCGCGGCGAACCTCGTCGAGCGCGTCGGCACTGATGATCGGTGTGGCGCTCGTCAGCAGCACGGCGGTCTTCGCCTCGTCGCTGCGAGCAAGCCTCGTCGACACGCTCGAGAACGCCATCTCCGCGGACTACATCGTCACCGACGAGAGCTTCCAGGGCCTGTCGCCGGTCGTCAGCGAAACGCTGGCCGCGGTGCCCGAACTGGATGCGGTCACCCCGATCCGCGGCATCACCGGTCAGGTCGACGGCGAGACCAAGAACTTCGGTGCGGTCGACCCGGTGGCATTCGACAAGCTCGTCGATCCGGATCTGATCGACGGCACCATCGCCGAGCTCGGGCCGAACGAACTCCTCCTCCAGCAGGACCCTGCGAACGACCTGGGTGTCACCGTCGGCTCGACCGTCGACGTCACGTTCCAGAACGGGGTGCAGGAGACGCTGACGGTGGCCGGCATCTACGGCGACGCAACATTCGGCAACTGGTTGATCGGTCTCGACACCCTGGCCGAGGTGAGCGACGCGCCGGCACGGGATTTCTTCGTGATCGCCAAACTGGCCGACGGCGTCGACCCGGCGACCGGCGACGCTGCCGTCGAGGCCGCGATGGAGCAGTTCCCACAGGCGAACGTGCAGACCAACGCCGAGTTCCTCGATGCACAGGAAGCACAGATCAACCAGCTCCTGCTGATCATCACGCTGCTGCTGGCGTTCGCGATCCTCATCGCGATCCTCGGCATCTCGATCACCCTGGCACTCGGCGTGTTCGAGCGGACCCGTGAGATCGGGCTGCTGCGCGCCGTCGGAATGAACAAACGCCAGACGCGACGGTCCGTGCGGTGGGAGGCGGTGATCGTCTCGACCTTCGGTGCGACCGTCGGCATCGTCGTGGGCACGTTCCTCGGCGTGGTCCTGTCGCTGGCCGTCCCGAACGACGTGATCAGCAAGCTGGCGTTCAACCCGACGATCATCGTCGTCATCCTCGTCGGCGCGGTCATCGCGGGGTTGTTCGCAGCGCTCTACCCCTCGTACAAGGCCTCCAACATGAACGTCCTCGAAGCCATCGCCACCGAATAGCCCGCGCACGAATGTGTCCGGCACATCGTGGACGGGCTACAACGGGGCGATGGCCCTCGACCCGACCGACCTGTCCGACGAGGTCCTGACGTTCCTGCGTGAATACCACCTGGCGACGCTGACGACGCTCCGCGAGGACCTCTCTCCGCATGTCGTCGCCGTCGGATTCAGCTACGACGTCGATGCGCGAGTGGCGCGCGTGATCACGTGGGCCGGATCGCAGAAGGCCCGCAATGCCGAGCGCATGCAGGCCGCCGGCCGGCGGGCGGCCGTGTGCCAGGTCGATGGTGGACGGTGGCTGAGCCTCGAGGGCCCGGTGCGACTCGTCACGGATCCGCACGGCGTACGCGCCGGCGTCGAGGGATACGCCGCGAGGTACCGCGAGCCGAAGGTACACGACGACCGGGTGGTCATCGAGATCGCGGTCGAGCGCATGCTCGGCCGTGGATAGCCGTCAGCCGGCGTCGCGGTTCCAGGGGAGCTCGGCGAGCCAGCGCTGAGCAGCGGGGTGCGGGTCCATCGGGGTGTCGTCGCTCGACGGTTCGAGCTTCGGATCGAGGTGTGTCTGGCAACCCGGGCACCAGTACAGAACCCGGTTGTGCTCGCCCATTCGGCGACACTCCACCGTTCCGCCACAGCGCCCGCAACGTTGCCCGTTTCGGCCGTACACGGCGAGGCCGCCCTTCGCCCCTGCCGAGGTCACCCGCTTGGCGTGATGCAGGTTCGAGCGCAACATCGTGGCTGCCGTGTTGACCAGCCGGATCGCGTCGTGTTCGCTGATCGAGCCGACTCTGGCGTACGGGCTCAGCCCGGTCGCCCAGAGCACTTCGCAGCGATAGACGTTGCCGATGCCGCACATCACCCGCTGGTCGAGCAGTACCTCACCCAGGCGGGCCGACGGGTCGGGATAGGTGAGCAGCAGGTTCACGACGGCACCGAGATCGGTGTCGGCCGCGCAGAGGTCAGGTCCCAATCGACCCATTCCGGGATGGCGTCGCTTGTCGATGTGCCGATAGGTCTCGACGGTCGGCGCATTGAAGCAGACGGCCACCCAGTCGGTGACCTCGATCGCCGCCCGCATCTGCGTGTACGGACGCCGCCAACGATCACCGGCGCGATACAGGTGCCACGAGCCGGTCATCCGCATGTGGGTGTCGAGCACCAGCCCGTCGTCCCACTCGATCATCAGATGCTTGCCGTGACTCTCGACGGTCTCGATGATCCGGCCTGCTCGTGGCGCCGGACCGATGAGACGAGGCGCATCGAACCGCACCATCGCCTTGCCGGCCAGCGCGGTACGCATGGCGCTGGCCGATCGGTGGATCGTGTCGCCTTCGGGCATCGGACATACATGGTACGCCCTGCACCCGGGTCGGTCACGGGATGCTCGACCCGTCGGACTTAGCCTGGCACGACGATGCCAGCCGACCTTCCGAGCACCCGAACCGAACCGCTGATCGGCGACGCCCTCCGACACGCCGTGCCGCTGTTCATTCCGGCGATCCCGTTCGCCCTCGTGCTCGGCGTGGCGATCACCGAATCGGCGATGCCCACCGCTGTGGCCTGGTCGACCAACCTCTTCCTCTTCGCCGGCGCTTCGCAACTCGCCACCGTGAGCCTGGCCGCCACCGCCACGTGGGTGACGCTCGTGGCCACCGCTGCCGTCATCAACCTGCGCCACGTGATGTACAGCGCGGCCCTCTCGCCACGATTCAACGACCAGCCGAAATGGTTCCGATGGATCGGTCCGTTCTTCCTGATCGACCAGCTGTTCGCGTTGTCCAGCGTGCGCGTCGAGCTGTCGTCGCGGGACTGGCGGCACTTCTACCTCACCGCCGGAATCTTCTATTTCGTCTCGTGGACGCTGACGGTCACCCTCGGCATGCTCGTCGGATCGGCGATTCCGACGGAGTGGCGACTCGACGTTGCACCGGCGATCATGTTCTCCGGGCTGGTCGTCCTCGGCCTCACGAACCGACCTGGCATCGTGGCGGCGATCACCGGTGCAGGGGTCTGCCTGCTCGCACTCGACGCCCCCAACAACGGCGGCATCCTCGTCGGAGCGATCAGCGGGGTTGCCGCGGGGTATCTCGCCGACGTCCTGCAGAGCCGCCGGGTCGCCGAACGGGCGGCAGCGTCGTGAGCATCGCAGCCGCACTGTCGGCCGTGCTCGCGATCGGACTCATCACGTACACCTCACGTGCCGGTCTCATCGTGTTCCTCGCCGATCGTCCGCTCCCGGCGAACGTCACCAGAGCACTGCGCTACGTGGGCCCCGCGGTCCTCTCCGCCCTCACGGTCAACCTGATAGCGGGCGGCAAGGGCGCGAGTGGGGTCGAGGCCGCGGAGGTCGCCGCGATCGCGGTTGCCATCGTCGTCGCCTCGTTCACCCGCAACCTGATCGCGGCCCTCGGTGCCGGCATGCTCACCCTCTGGGTGATCGGGTCGGTCATCTGAGGGGCACCAGCGAGCGTCAGGGCAACTTGCCGACGTGGGCGAGGGCGAGACGGATCAGCCGGTCGTGTCCGCTGGTCATCTGGGCGATGACCTCGTCGCTGACGGCCTCCTCGGGCGTGAACCAGGAGAGGTCGAGGGCCTTCTGCGTCGGTTCGCAGTCTCCCTCCACCGGCACGACGTAGGCCAGGCTCACCGCGTGGTGGCGCGGGTCGTAGAAGCCCGAACGCTGGGGGTTGGGGAAGTACTCCACGACGGTGAACGGGGTCGGATTGGCGGGTACCCGCGGCAGCGCCATCGGGCCCAGATCCTTCTCGCAATGTCGCATCAGCGCCTCACGTACACGCTCGCCGAACAGCACGCGACCCGTGACCACCATGCGGCTGATGGATCCATCGGAGGCAACACGGAGCAGCAGGCCGACCTCGGTCACGTTGCCCAGCGAATCGACCCGTACCGGCACCGCATCGACGTACACGATCGGCACGTTGGCTCGTACCAGCTCGAGGTCCTCCGGCGACAGCCAGCCGGTCGCGGTCTGGGTGGAGGAGCCTTCGTCGATGTCAGTCACAGCGTCGATGATTCCACGCGACGCACTGCTGGCACCACATTCCCCGGCCCGGTGCGGCAGTGGCACCGGGCACATGCACACTCCACGGACACTGAGAAGATGGAGAACATGCACGACGACGCCACACGCTGGGATGACCGTTACCGATCGGCGCCGCCTCCTGGCCCACTCGCCCCCGAGGCAGTGGACGCACGGCCCGAACTCCTCGGACTCCTGCCCGACACCGGTGTCGCGATCGACATCGCGTGCGGCCTCGGCAGCCAGTCGCTGTGGCTCGCGCAGCGCGGGCTGAAGGTCGTTGCACTGGACGTGTCGCCGATCGCGATCGACGTGCTCAGGGCAGCAGCCGATGCGGCCGGACTCGCGGACCGGATCGACGCACGAGTCACCGACCTCGACATCGGCCTTCCTGCCGATCCACCCACAGCGGACCTGATCGTCTGCCAACGATTCCGCCAGCCGTCGATCTATGCGCAGATCGCCGATCGACTCGTCGTGGGCGGCATTGCCATCGTCACGGTCCTGTCCGAGGTGGGCGCCGTCTCACCGGGTCCGTTCCACGCCCCACCGGGTGAACTCGCCGCGGCATTCGACGCGTTGGACATCCTCGCCGCGAGCGAGGGCGAGGGCGTGGCGACGATCGTGGCCCGTCGGCGCTGAGTGCCCGTTCAGCCGCTTCGTTCGAGGAGCACGTCGCGAAGGGCCTCGTGACGGGTCGACGCCGGCGACGTGGTGTCCATGAAGTCGAGCAGCACCTCGGAGAACCGTTCCGCGGCCTCGACGTGCGGGAAGTGCCCCACACCTTCGAGGATCTCGAGTCGGCTGGTCGGGATCAGTTCGTGAGCGGCGTAGGCGTGCGACACCGGGATGATGCCGTCACGGTCTCCCCAGACGATGAGGGTCGGGATGTGGGCCGCCAGGTACAGCCGATCGCTGGCGTTCACCATCTGGCCCGTCGGTTCGATCACGCCCCGCATCGTCCGCACGAACGCCGATCGGTTCGGCGCACCGGCGAGCGACGAGTAGGCCCGCCACATCTCGGCGAGCTTCGGCGAGCGGATGTTCCGGCGACCGAGCTGGCGACCGACATCGGTCGCACGATCGACGAGTGGCTTCGGGAACGCGATCGGCATCACGTATTCGAATCCCGGCAGGGTCAGCAGGCGCAACAGCCACGACACCTCACGGCCGAGTCCACCGCTGCCGACCAACACCAGCCGGTCGACGAGATGCGGATGCTGGTATGCCAGCTGCATCGCCACCCCGCCGCCGAAGGAGTGACCCACGATGGTGACGCTGGGGATGTCGAGCACCGAGAGGAAGTCGCGCAACCCGCTCGCGAACGCGCCGAGCGAGTAGTCGCCGACCGGCTTGGCCGACTCGCCGTGGCCGAGGAGGTCGGGGGCGATGACCTCGTGGCGGTCGGCGAGCGTCGGGATCACGTCGTCCCAGGTGCGCGAACTCCCTGCCAGCCCATGGATCAACAGGATCGGCTCTCCCGAACCGCCGCGCCGGAACCCGACCTCATGGCCATGGATGACGACGTGTTGGAGAGGCAGTCGCTTGCTCACGACTCCAGTATCACGCCCTCGACAGCGAGGGACACGGGCCGAACGGCCCCAACGACAATCGACGTCAGTCGAGCAACGGCCTGGGTTCGGCCGGCTCGCCGGCGTCGACCCAGCGGGAGAAGTCGAGCGGATCGACCTTGAGGCTCGGCAGGTTGGTGCTCCCGAGCCATGAGTTGAACTGGCCCGGATCCAGCGGCCGCGAGATGCAGTAGCCCTGGGCGACGTCGCAGCCGAACACCCGGAGCCGTTCGAGCACCTCGTTGTTCTCGACGCCCTCGGCCACGACGACCAACCCGAGGTTGTGCCCGAGATCGATCGTCGATCGCACGATCACCTCGTCCTGCTCGTCGAGCAGGAGATTCGCGACGAAGCTCTGGTCGATCTTCAGTTCGGCCACCGGCAGTCGACGCAGGTAGCTCAGCGACGAGTAGCCGGTCCCGAAGTCGTCGATCGACAGGCGGACGCCGACTTCGTGGAGCTCGTTGATGGTGGATCGGGCGCGCGGTGCGTCGATGAGGAGTGACGACTCGGTGATCTCGAGCGTGAGCATCGACGCATCGACGCCGTTCGCGCCGAGATGCTCCTCGACGCGCTGGGCGAGTTTCGAATCGAGGAGGTCGTGAGTCGACAGGTTCACGGCCAGCCCGAGGTGGTAGCCGCGGTCGTGGATCTCGCGAAGATGGCCGATGCCGAGGTGGAGCATGACATCGGTGAGCTGCTTGATCAGCCCCGTGTCCTCGGCCACCCTGACGAACTGGGTCGGTGGCACGACCCCCCGGACGGGATGGGTCCAACGCACGAGCGCCTCGGCACCGACCACCGTGCCGGAGGCGAGGTCGAGCTTCGGTTGCAGGTGGACGCGAAGTCCGTCTCCTTCGATCGCCGCCCGGAGGTCGCCGAGCATCGAGAGGCGAGCGGGTGTGCGTCGATCGATCTCGGCGCGGTACACGTCGACGCCGAGGCGCTGCGTCTTGGCGTTGTACATGGCGATGTCGGCGTACCGGAGCGTGGCGCCCTCTTCGTGGTCGTCGTCGATGACGGCGACGCCGGCGCTGGCGGTGACCACGATCTCGAGCCCGTCGAGAGTGACCGGGCGGCCGACGTTGCGGACACAGTGCCACGCGAACTCCACCATCTCGGCGTGCGTTCGGCGATGTCCCACGATGGCGAATTCGTCACTGGCCAGCCGCGCCAACACGTCGTCGGGGCCGAGCACCGCCGTCAACCGGTCGCCGACTTCGACGAGCAGTTCGTCGCCGGCGTGATGGCCGAGCGTGTCGTTGACCTCCTTGAAACGGTCGAGGTCGATCATCATCACGAACAAGAGATCGTCCCGTGGCTGTGCCCTGGCCGCGTCGATGACCGAATGCTCGAAGGAGAGCCGGTTGGGGAGGCCGGTCAGGCTGTCGTGACGAGCCTCTCGCTCGATCCGCTGGTGCAGCATGCCTCGCCGAAGACTGGCCGTGAGTTGTTCGGTGAGGTTCTGGAGGCGCACGACGTCATCGCTGCCGAACCGCGAACCTGCACCGGTCCGCCCCGCGACCACCAGCAGACCGATGACGCCCGACCCGTCACGGATGGGCGCGACCATGATCTCGACGATCGTCGACCCCGAGGTCTTGAGGGGGCCGAGTTGAGCGCCCGACACCAGCGTCGCCCGTTCCGACAGGATCAACGAACGCCAGCTGCCATCCCCAGCGTCGGTGGGCAGGTGCAGTCCGACGGTGCCGTGGACCTTCAGAATCGCCCCGTCGCTGTCATTGAAGAGGACGACCGCGGCCGCGTCGGTGCGCAGCACTTCGGCCGTCTCGGCAAGAGCGGCGCTGATGATCTCGTCGGGATCGAGAGACTGACCGACTGCGCCGGTGAACCCATGGACCGCATCGAGGTCGCGGAGACGCTGATCGAGCGCCCCGTAGGCCTTGATGATGTACCAGAGCAGGCCAATCGGAACCAGTGCGATCAACACGAGGTACGGCGAGATCAGTTCGAGTCCCAGCACCATGCCGGCGAGCGTCGCATTGACGAGGAACAACCACCAGGCGACTCGGAGTTCCGTGCCGATTCGGCTCCAGAGCCCGCCCTCGAACTGCGAGATCGCCAACGACACGATGATCGACGACACGAGACCGCAAATGGCAGTCGTGACAATCGCGGCGACAACGAGCTGCGTGTCACCAGAACCGACGGATCGGACGATTCCCCGAAACACAACGAAGCCGAGCGCCACCTCGAAGGCGAGCATCGCGACATTCAACGCCACCTTGTAGAGCGGCAGCCGGAGCGTGAAGAGCACCACAGCGATGTAGCCCAGCACTCGCACCACCAACGCCGGCCCGGGTGCGAGGTACACAAGGCTGAACGCCAAAGGGATCTCGGAGACCGAGAATCTGATCGACTCGCGGCGAAACGTGAACTTGAAGACGGAGAACTCAGTCGCCGCGAAGCCGAGCGCGAGCACGACTGTCACGATGGCCGGCGAGGGTCTCGTGGACTCGCTGACGTCCGGAACCGTCAGGATCAACGCAGCGGCCAGGGCGGTCAAAACGACGGCGAGCACTTCGACCCGCCGCTCAGGACTGAATTGCCCCGAGAAGCGCGTCGAAGTGCTCGCCGCTTGATCACTACTATGGAGTGTGCTCGACTTTGATTGAGTGGTCGTCACGCGGCGCTCCCGACGGAGGAACGCCACTCGGCGCTCCTCGGGATCTATCGACCGCGTGAACGCCCACCTTGAACAATCAAGAGCGAGCGTTGGACGTCAGCCCCAGGTGGCGCCCCGCCAGCAAACCTTGGCCTCGATGGAAAGTGTTGAGTTGGTCATTGATTACTCCGTTCGTCGGTGCTCCGTGCGGAGCGTTGGGCGATCGTCCGAACGCCGCCCGGCGTCTGTCGGATCCTTAACAGGAAGCAGAATATATCTTGACGAACACCTGACGTCAACACGGAGCGGGAGAACCCGTCACGCTGCGTGGTCCGACGGGGATACATCCCATTGATTCAGCCGCCGACCGTCCTTGACGATTGCGAGAATCTGCCATGGAGATGGACAGGGTCGACCACGCGAACCCGACCGAGAACCGGGCGTCGAGCGCGCAGCGCGTCGGTTCAGTGGAGGGCGCCACAGTCAGTGGTGGGTCGAGCGGGAACGACCTGGCGTCAGCTCACCGGTGGGTCACTCGCCGCGCACGAGGTCGGCGGCGGGGCGGACGGCGATCCGCCGCGTGGCCACCGATCCCAGCACTGCCGCCAGCACGACTGCTGCCGTGGCGATCGTCAACACCAGGCCGATGCCGGGCGCCGGCATCCAGCCGGGGCCGACGCCGATATCCGTGCTCACGGTGTCGGCGAGAACCCGGAACACGATCAGCCCGAGGGGCACGCCGATGACCGCGGCGACCAGGCCGAGCACTGCGCCGGCCACCGCTCCCTGCCCGATCAGCTGGCCGGGGGTGAACCCGATGGCGAGTTCGACGCCGGTTCTCCGCGCCGACTCGCGGCTCGACGTGAGCAGGGCGGAGAGCAGGTTGACGCCGGCAGTGAGGAACAGCACGGCAGCGATCGAACGGAGCACCATCATCAGCGGCTCGATGTCGGCCCTGCCGGTGTCCAGCACCTCCGCACGCGCCTCGGGGCCGACTCGATCGGCCAGCGCCGCTGCCACGGCGGCGGCGTCCGATCCGGGCGTGAGCGACACCCGGTAGACCTCTGGCACGACCCCCGGTTCGACGGCAGCAAGATCCTCGAGCCGATACTGGAGGATCTCACCGCTGTCCTCGGTGTCGCGGTACCACCCCACGACCTCGACGCTGATCGGGGTGGTTCCGGCGAGGAACTCGATGCGATCACCGACCGACACGTCGAACCGCTCCATGAATCCGTATCCGACGATCGCCTCGCCGGGTGATCGCAGCGGTCGCCCCTCAGCAATCTGGTAGGCGGCCGCATCCGGGTCCCCACCGGTCGCCACCGACAGGAAGGCTCCGTCGCGATACGTGCTCCGTCGCTCGAGGTCGTCGAACCACCGGTCGACGCCCGGGGTGTCGGCCAGCACCTGTTCCACCATCGCAGGGTCGGCGCCGCCCGGGATCAACGCGACGTCCCACGGGTCGCCGGCTCTCGCCGCGTCCGTGGTCACCAGATCGATCGCCGAGATGAACCCGAGCGACACGATCGTCCCGATCACGGCGACGCCGATCGCGAGCGCGGCCAACCCACCTCTCGCCGGCTGGCTGACAGCCTCCTGCGCGCCGAGCAGTGAGAGCCTGCCTGGTAGCCGACCGGCGTGGCGGTTGATCCAGCTGACACGTTCTGGCGGCACGTCGCGAAGCACGTCGGTGACCGGCCGACTCGCTGCGGAATGGGCCGGCACGATCGTGGCCACGGCCAACAACCCCGCGATCACCACCACGCAGACAACGAGGCTGAACACCGACCAGCTCGGATCCTGAGGTCCGAGTGTTCGACCGATGCCCACTTGGAGCGACGGAGCAAGGAATCCGGCGAGGAACCAACCAAGTGCACCGGCGGCCAGTCCCACGACGACGTTCTCCACCAGCAGGGCCGCCATGATCTGGCGCGGCGTGGACCCGATCGCTCCCATGAGGGCGATGTCGCGTCGTTGGGTCACGACCCGCATCGCAGTCGAGCCGGCGATGATGACGGCTGCCACGACGAGGACGAACACTCCGAAAGCGGCAACGAACGAACCGAACACCCGGTCGAGCGTGAGGAAGTCGCCGCGTGTGTCGAGCCACGAATCCGTACCGCTGATCCCCTCGACCCCGGCAGCTGCCTGACGTTCGACGAACGGGTCGGCGGAAGCCGGGTCGGCGAATCGGAGGTAGCCCACGGAGTAGGTGTCGGTCGGAGCGAGGCGCTCGAGACCTGCTTCGGTGACCCACGTGCGACCGGGTTCGCACTGCGGGTAGAAGCAGTCCGTGAAGTTGACGGCCGTGCCGACGACGGTGAACCTCAGATCACGCCCGGCGAGACGGAGAGTGATCGGGTCCCCGACGTCGATCGCGAGATCGACCGACACGCTGTGGTCGAGCACGATCTCGTCCGGTGCAGCAGCCCACCGACCGGACCGGATCGGCGGCTCGTTGACGGCGATGTCGGGCGATTCCAGCGCAGTCGCCTCGATCGGCACCGCCTCGTCCGGCAGGGGCAGCTCGATTCCGCCCACCGCGTCGAACGGACCCGACCAGGCGACCACCTCGGGATCGTCGGCGGCCGCCGCGATCGCATCACCGTCTCCGTACAGAACGAGGTGCGCAACGTTTGCGTCGTCGGCAACTGCGTCGAGCAGCGGTGCACCCTGGCGGCTCACCACGAGTCCGGCGGAGATCGCGACGGCGGCGAGCACGAGCACAGCGAACGTTGCGATCAGGCCGGCACGGCGGCGGCCCCGCAGGCCCGCACCGACCAGCACCCCGATCCCGCTGCTCACGGCACACCGGTTTCGTGCATGACCTCGGAGCCGACGATCTGCCCATCGAGAACGTGGACGATCCGGTCCGCCGCGGCCGCCACGTCGGGATCGTGGGTGACCATCACGATCGTCTGACCACGGTCGTGCTGGGTGCGCAGCAGATCGAGCACGAGCGCCGCCGACTCGCTGTCGAGGGCGCCGGTCGGCTCGTCGGCGAGAAGGAGGTCAGGATGGTTGGCCACCGCTCGCGCGATCGCGACGCGCTGCTGCTCGCCCCCCGAGAGCGTGCCCGGCAGGTTTCGTTCGCGATCGGCGAGACCCAGCGCGTCGAGCAGCTCCGTCGACCGCCTGCGCGCCTCGCGGCGCGAGATGCCGGCCAGCCGCTGGGGGAGCTCGACGTTGGCGGCCACGTCGAGATGTGGGATCAGGTTGTACTGCTGGAAGATGTAGCCGACGCGTCGCCGGCGGAGCCGCGCCCTGTCAGGAGCGCCGAGCGCCGTGACCTCGTCGTCACCGAGGCGGATCGAACCGGCGTCCGGCAGATCGAGACCGCCGAGCAGATGGAGCATCGTCGACTTGCCGCACCCGCTCGGGCCCATCGCGGCCACCCATTCGCCTTGGTCGACCTGGAGCGACAGCCCACGCAACACAGGGCGTGGGACACCGTCGGTACGGAATGACTTCTCGAGATCTCGAGCCTCCAGCAGAACGGCCATGGACTACTCTCCGCGCCCCTCGTCGACGTGAAGGAAGGGCCGAAGGTCCCCGTCATCGGGCTCAGGACACCCACACCGAGGGTTTCGTTCGCGGCGATCTGGGCACTCAGGAGCAATGCGGAGATCGTCGCGAACGAGAGCCGGCGGATGAAGCCCCTCGATGCGGATTCCGTGACGTCGCCGGCACTCACGCTTCCCCGAAACCCGCCGGTTCGCTGGCAACGGTTCGAGAAGGTGCTTCGTGCGCTCGCCGTGTTCGTCGCCTTCGGGGTTGTCGCCTACGCGTTGTTCGGGTGTGCAGGTTTGACGACAGCCACCTCCTCGACGACATCGGGGACGCTACGCGCGACGATCACCTACGCAAGCACGACGAGACCCGGGCTTCCGACACCGTTCGTCGTGGCCGTCGAGACGGTCGACGGAACAACGCTCCCGGCGGAGATCGACGTCGAGATTCCGCGCCACTACCTGTCGATGTTCGACGAGAACGGCCTCGACCCTGCCGCCGATGCCATCTCGTCCGATGGCATCACCGAAGTGTGGACCTTCCGGATCGACGACCAGCCCAAGCTCGTGATCGACCTCGATGCCCGCCTCCAGCCCAACATCCACGACAGCCGCGACGGGTGGGTCGAGATCAGCGGCGGCGACGACACCGTGCGCGTCGACTTCCGCACGAGGGTGCTGCCGTGATCCGGATCACGCGGGAGAACTGACATGGAACTGGTCGTACGCGCAACGCTGATCTACTGGTTCCTCTGGCTGATCGTCCGTGGAACCGGCAAGCGCAGCATCTCCGAACTCACACCGCTCGAGTTGATCTTCACGTTCGTGATCGGCGATCTCGTCCAGCAGGCAGTCACCGGCGAGGACATGTCGATGACCGGAGGAGTCATCGTGATCTCGACGTTCGCGGCGTGGATGCTGACGAGCGATTTCCTCACTCACCGATCGAAGCGGTGGGAGCGAATCCTGGAGGGCCAAGCGGTCGTCGTGCTCCGCGATGGCGAGCCGGACCTCGCTCGCCTTCGCAACGAGCGGCTGACGATCGACGATCTCCTGAGCGCAGCGCGGGAGAATGGCTTCGCGTCACTCGAGGACATTCGATTCGCCGTGCTGGAGCACGACGGAAAGTTCAGTTTCGTCGGCAACGAGAATGTGAACGACTGACGGGCGAGACGCTCCGCTCGCGATCAGATCCGCTCGGCAGCGTCCGCCGTCGCAGCGCGCCGCAGCAGGGCGGCGGCCGATGCATCCAGTTGCGCCACAGCACCCAGGAACGCGTGACGCATGACTTCACCGGTGCGCGCCCGATCCATCATGTTCAAGCCCATGGCGCTCACGGTGTCACGGTCAGGGCTGATGAGCTGCACCTCCATTCCCGCCTGCTCCAGCAGCGCGACTTCGCGACGCACACGGCGGTGCGCCATCGCGCGCACCGGGTTGCGGCCCGCCTGATGCCCCATGGGTGACAGCACGATGACCAGGTCGAGGTCTGCGCCGAGCAGCACGTCGGCATGGGTTGCGGACCTCACACCGCCGTCCAGATACCGGTGACCGCCGATTCGCACCGGCCGTGCCAGGACCGGAACCGCACACGACGCCGTGACGGCGTCGGCCGGCTTCACGCGTTCGGGCTCGGAGTCGCGGCCGAACCACTCCAGACGGCCGTCACCGACTCGCACGGCGGAGATCCACAGCGGCTTCGATGGCCACGTCTCGACCAGACGCTCGAGCACGGCTACCTGCGGCGAGTGGTCGTGGAGCCCATGAGGCAGCAGAGTCGCCAGCGCCCCCGGAATCTGCGACGGATGCCTCAGAGCGTTCAGCAGGTTCCATCCGGGCATGGTCGGCCGCGGTACTGCTCGGCGTGTAACGACGCTGTCGGTGGCCTCCATCACTGCTCGGAACATGTGACCGTCCGTGCTGGGGTCGGCATCCGTCGTCCACGCCGCCAGATCCTCGGGCGTGACGTCCGAGCGAAGGAGGGCTCCCACGATGCTGCCGGCCGACGTTCCCACGATGATGTCCGCCGTACGCGGGTCCCATCCGAGATCGTGTTGCAGCGCCCACAGCACGCCGGCGTGGAACGCAAGCCCTGAAGCGCCTCCGCCGCCGAGCACGAGGCCCACGCGTGCAGGACGATGTTGGGGCCCGAGCCCGATGGAGGCCTGAACTGGCGGCTTCACGGTCGTATCTCCATGACTCTCTTCGCGGCGCAACCGCCGGATCGACCTCAGCACTACCCTCTTGATCTCGAGACCAAACGGCGCCCCGTCGGCACGGAGTGTCGATGTCATCCACGTTGAACGCGACGGAGCCCGCCCGGGCCCACCGGGCGGGCTCCCGCAAGGTACGAGGTTCCCTGCGAACAGCAGCGAATGCGTCAGCTGCGGATTTCGGTGACGCGGGTCTGGCGCCGCGGCCACATCTTCGACCCGATCGTCGCGCCGAGCGCCGAGGCCACGAGCGCACTCGTCAGCCCGATGATCGCCCAGCTGGCGGCCTCCTCGGCGTCGTTGCTCGCGGCGGCTGCGTCGAGATCAGCGTTCGTGAACTGGTCGAAGACACTCGCGGTGTCGAAGCTTCCCAGTGCGATGCTGCTACCGAACGCTGCGAGTGCGATCAGGATGACCAATCCGACGGCCCACATCACGATGCCATGCAACAGTCCATCGTCGGCGTCACGCCACACGGCACTCGCACCCGCGACGATCCCTCCGACGAGGAAGGCGACGAGCGCAGCGCCCGCTGACCACCACGCGTCCGATGACGTTGCTTCGGACAGGTCCACGATGCCGGTCGCCACGAGTGCGAGTTGCAGGAAGAGGTACAGCGCCAGTGCCACTGCGAGTCCCGCCCAGATCGCCGACCAGCGGATGCGGTCCAGGCGAGGCGCGGGCGCATCGGTGCGCACGGTCACGTACCGGTCTTCGTCGCGTTGCACATAGTCCCCGGGTACCGGCGTGACCGTCGGCTGGGAAGCGGTTGCGTAGGTTTCAGCCGCGTGGCTCCCGGCCACCTGCGTGCCGGGGGGATCGATCAATCGCGGATCGTTCGCCGCCAGATCGTTCTGGTCGCGGGTCCTGATGCCCAAATCGTGGTCGGTCATGATGTCTCCTCAGAAGTAGGCGGTACGTACATTCGTTGCGGGCCTTACCCGGGAATCGACGTCTCAAACCTTCACGCAGCGGCGTTCTTCACCTGGGCGCCCGGCGCGCTCCGTCGGCCGATTCCGATCGAGCCGACTCGATGACGAACTTCTTCAGGCGTTGTAGCGAACGTTCGTTTCGAGTACGGATCAACGGTTGTGCGATCGCCGAAATCGTTCCGTAGACGCCCACCGGAGTCTCCTGCATCACCACGCTCGAACCGCTGGCGGAACCCTCCACCTCGAAACGGACGACAGCCTCCAGGAGAGGGCGGGCACGCACGTGCAGTACCAGTGTCCGGGGCGGATCGATCGCCCGTACCGTCGTGCGATCCGAGATCACGACGGGTCCGAAACCCACCGTGTGTTCGAAGAAGCTCCCCGGTCGTGCCCAGTCGTCGGAGACGGATCGAATACGCCGGGCGCCCAGCAACCAGTGCGGGTACGTGTCAGGATTCGCCAGCGCGGCGAACATGTCGCTCGCCGACACGGGGTATGTCTGGGTCGTCGTGGCCATGCGTGACCATGCCCGACACCGCACATCGGAAACGTCGGATGCGGCCCATCACCCGAATCGACGTTTCCGTCGTCGGCCCAGCGGGTACACCCACAGTCGACGACCGACGAAGGACTGAACGGGGCACAGGCGCACATGAACGACGAGCATCAGCCGATCGTCGACGCGCTGCCCCGGCCGGTTCCGACCGGTACCGACACGTACTACCGAACCCGAGGCACCGACTTCGCCCGGCGACACCCCGACCGGCCGCAACCGACCTACTACCTCGAGTACGGCGACAAGTGCCTGCACCAGTTCCGTGCTGTCGCGCCCTTCCTGAGCGGTGGCGGGCAGGAGTGGCTCGAATCGACACTCCAGCTTCTCCAAGAAGCGATCGAGGAGCGACTCCGACACGATCCAGCCGACTTCGAGCAACTCGAGCTCGATGATCGAGGATTTCAGGACTTCGCGTTCTCGACTCATGCGCAGGCGTACATCGACGGCGGAATCTTCGAACTGCCTGCCGACGACCTCTGGCGAATACTCAGGACGCCGGACATCACCGACGTGGTGTCCCGCGATGGCATCTCCGAGATCCTCGTGCTGCTCGCCGAACTCCAGCGCCACGACATCGCCCGCATCGTCACCCGAACCTCCGATCGCACGATGCAGCGCCTCTCGAGCGGGGTTCTCGGATGGATCATCCGCCACACCCCGCCACCGCCGTCTCTGGCGCAGTAGCCAACCAGCGCGTCCACAGACCATGATGGCCCCAGGAGGGCGAAGATGGCGGAGGCGAAGGAACTCGAACTGGAGGCGACGAGGGGTGACGTTCGCGCCCTGCGGACCGCGCTCGAGGCCGCCAAGCAGGCAGCCGACGCCGCGATGCAGCGAGCGAACGCGGAGCACAAGGACGAGATCGACCAGCTGCACGGCACGATCACCGGCCTCCGCGAGCAGATGATCCACCAACGCCAGGAGCTCCTTGCTGCGCTCCGAGCCGCCGAGCGCGACGCCGCAACCGAGGCCGCCCAGTTGCGCGCGGCGGTCGTCGCCGCCCGACACCATGCCGACGACCTCCGACGCCAACATGATCTGACCCTCAGCCAACAGACACAGCGGTTCGAGACCGAGCGTCGCGAGCTGCAGGCAACCATCACCGAACTGCGTCGCCGGCTCGAGATCACGACTCAGGGCGACCACCGATGAACACCGACGGGATCACCGACATGTCCGCCGACACGAATGCACTCCTCGACCAGGCCAAGCGTCTGCATCTGGCCGAAACGCTCCTGGACGTCTCACGCACCACCTCCGCGCTCGACAGCCTCGACGAGATCCTTGCCAGCCTGGTGGCCATGACGGCGGTCGCCCTGCGTGCCGAGCGGGCGACGCTGTTCCTGAACGACCCCACCACCAACGAGCTCTACTCCCGCTCGATGACCGAGCACGGCCCACGCGAAATCCGGATGCTCAACGACAAGGGCATCGCCGGCAAGGTCTTCCAGACCGGGCGTGGCAAGGTGGTCAACGACGCCTACGACGATGCCGACTTCAACGCCGAGGTCGATGAGACGACCGGGTACGAGACCCGTCAAGTCCTGTGCGCGCCGATCCGCACCGGGCGTGGCGAGCTGATCGGGGTCGCCCAGGTGCTGAATCGGGTCGACGGCCGCTTCGACGACGACGACCTGCAATTGCTCGAGGCAATGACCACCCAGGCGGCGCTGGCGCTCACCAACAGTCAACGTGACGAGCGAAGCCGTGCGCAGGCCGCGAAGGAGATGGAGTTCGTCGATCTCGTCGCCGACATCACCGCCGAGATCGACCTCGACGCATTGTTGCTCCGCGTCATGACCGAGGCCACCGTCATGCTCGACGCCGAACGGTCGACGCTCTTCCTGCACGACACCCGCTCGTCCGAGCTGGTCGCTCGCGTCGCGCAAGGAAACGACGACGTCGACGAGATCCGCTTCCCCGACTCGGTGGGCATCGCCGGCACGGTGTTCACCAGTGGCGAGACCATCAACATCCCTCACGCGTATGCCGATCTGCGCTTCAACCCGTCGTTCGACACCCAGACCGGCTTCTTCACCCGATCGATCCTCTGCGTTCCGCTCGTCAACAAGGCCGGTGAAACCATCGGGGTCACCCAAGCGCTCAACAAACGCGGTGGCCCGTTCACGGCCGAGGACGAGCAGCGACTCCGCGCCTTCACCGCCCAGGTCGCCATCGCGCTGGAGAACGCCAAGCTGTTCGACGACGTCCAGCGCGTGAAGAACTACAACGACGCCGTGCTCGAGTCGATGACCAACGGCGTCGTCACCCTCGACCACGAGGGCAGGGTCGTGACGTGCAACGCCGCAGGGGCCGAGATCCTCGGGTACGCCGAGGATCAGATCGTCGGTCGCTCGGTCCACGACCTGTTCGCCACGAACCCGGGGATCCTCACGCTGGTCGAGGAGGTCATGGCGACGAACGAGTCGGTGTCGCTCATGGACGTCGACATCGACACCGGGACGGACCCGGGAACCGACGGAGGGCGGACAGACCGTCTCCGTGAACGTCACCGGCGTGCCACTGCGCATCGAGACCAAGGACGAAGGGACCATTCTCCTGCTGGAGAACATCTCGAGCGAGAAGCGGGTCCGATCGACGATGGCCAGGTACATGGACCCGGCACTGGCCGATCGACTCGTGCGCGGCGGCGAGGACATCCTTGGGGGAACGAGCGCCGTCGTCACACTGCTGTTCACCGACATTCGTGGATTCACCACGCTGACCGAGCAGCTCGGGCCGCAGGCGACCGTCAGCATGCTCAACGAGTACTTCACGCTGATGGTCGACTGCATCCAGCACGAGGGCGGCATGCTCGACAAGTTCATCGGCGACGCGATCATGGCGGCCTTCGGCCTCCCCCAACCGGAACCCGACGACGCGGACCGAGCCGTTCGCACCGCCATCGCCATGATCCGCTCGCTCGACGGCTGGAACCCTGTCCGGCTGTCCGAGGGCAAGCCACCCATCGGCATGCGCATCGGCGTCAACACCGACACCGTGGTCGCCGGCAACATCGGCTCACCGAAGCGGATGGACTTCACGATGATCGGCGACGGCGTCAACCTCGCAGCGCGGCTCGAGAGCGCCTGCAAGCAGTACAACGCCCAGATCCTGATCAGCGACTCCACCCTTCGACAGCTCAAGGGCGTGTATCGGACCAGAGAGGTCGACCGCGTGATCGTGAAGGGAAAGACGGAGCCCGTGGCGGTGCACGAAGTACTCGACTACCACAGCGACGAGACGTTCCCGAACCTGATGGACGTGGTGAACGACTTCCGCGACGGCATCAGCAACTACCGCCGCGGGGCCTGGGACGCCGCGATCGGTTCGTTCCAGCGATGCCTTCGTGCGCACCCGACCGACGTGCTGTCGGCCACCTACGTCGAGCGTTGCGAGCAGCTGCGCGCTGACCCGCCCGAGACGTGGGACGGCGTCTGGGTCATGACCTCGAAGTAGGTCGTCGCCTGACCGACCCGCATCCGACAACATCCGCGAAAGGTGACGACCGACGATGACCGACCACGACGGACCATCCGACGTGAAGCTGCTCGCCGGAGGCAATCCGCAGATCGCGAAAGGCGACGGCGACGAGCCGGTCCAGGCGTACATCACGGCCATGCCCGGGTGGAAGGCCCGGATCGGTCGGCACCTCGACGATCTCGTCGTCGATGTCGTCCCCCATGTCCGCAAGGCCGTTCGCTGGAACTCGCCGTTCTACGGGATCGACGGCAGCGGCTGGTTCCTCAGCTACCACTGCTTCACGAACTACGTGAAGGTGACGTGGCTCAACGGTTCGCTCCTCGACCCCCCGCCACCGCTGACATCGAAGCAGGCGCAGGTCCGCTACCTGCACATCGGCGCCGACGACGTCATCGACGACGAGCAGCTCCGTGACTGGATCCGGCAAGCCACAGCGCTGCCGGGCGACGAATTGTTCTGAATTGTTCTGGCGCCGGGCAGAGCTTGTCGGTCGCCGGTTCAGGCGCTGGTCAACCGCGGATCGGGGATGTCGATGTACCGCTCGACCTTCATCAGTCTCTGCCACTCCTCGAACGTGGACGCGATCTCGGGCGGCATCTCCGCGCGCTCACCGCGCCGGGCCTCCTCCTCCGACGTGAAGTAGGCCACCTCGGTGAACTCGTCGTCGGGGAAGTACACCGTCACCGACCCGAGGAGTTCGGGCCGCAGCCGGGCGAGCACCGGGTCGGCTTCCTGTTCGAGTGCGACGAGGCGTTCGCGATCGGCGCAATGACCTTCCATCACCTGGACGAAGTGGGCTTCGTCGAGCTTGCCGTGCGTCATGAGTTGGACGTCGTCGGACTCGTGGAACCGGACCGGTCCCTCGAAGTTCCTCTCCGTCTCCGCCCACCATGCGCTCTGCTCCGGGCGATCGCTGTTGCGCTTCGCAGCGTCCCGACTCTCGAACCGGGCGACCAGGATGAAGTCACCGGAACTCGCACAACCCCCGGTCGACCCGAGGTATCCGATTGCTCCGGGCATCAGGTCCCGCTCCCAGATGTCGAGCCGTTCGTCGAGTGCGTCGCAGTTGTTCGTCCTGCCTTCGATGACCTGGATGAACATGAGTCACCTCCTTGATGCTGTTGGAATCCAAGGGGGGCGGATCCATCATCCTCCTCCGTCCAGTGGTCGTCAAGCGTGCTCGGCCGATTCTCAGCCGTACTCCGAGAACGCGTGTCAGTAGGGACCTGCACGCCCTCGATGATCTGGTGGAGCGGCACCCGGATGCGCTGCGTTTGGTTCGGTTGGATGTCCGATTCCGCGAGCAAGTCGAGAGTGCAGTGGCGGCAGCGACCGCACACTTCGGACGGCTTGACGTTGTCGTCAACAACGCCGGGTTCGGGCTCGTGGGCACCATCGAGGAGGTCAGCGAGTCCGAGGTGACCGAGATTGTCGAAACGAACTTCCTCGGAGCGCTGTGGGTGACACAAGCGGTGCTGCCGCAGCTGCGCTCACAACGGTCCGGGCACATCGTCCAGATCTCGACCGTCGGCGCAGTGGGCACGATGCCCACGCTCGGCATGTACAACGCCACGAAGTGGGCGCTCGAAGGATTCAGTGCCGCGCTCGCGGCCGAGGTGGCGGAATTCGGGATTCGGGTCACGATCGCCGAACTCGGTGGGTTCAATACCTCGTGGGCGACCTCGAGCATGCACTTCGCGGCGCCCAATCCTGCTTACGACGACCTGCGCATGTCGTTGTTCGGCACCCCGACCGTCCCATGGGACTTCGGCTCGGCGGAGTCGACCGAGCCCGCGCCTTCCGTCGCGGCAGCAGCACTGCTCGATCACGTCGATTCCGCCGATGGACCGCTTCGCCTGTTGATCGGCGATGACGCACCAGTCCACGTCGCAGCCGCGCTCGACCTTCGGCGTCAGGATTACGAGCGCGATCCGCGGTTCACCTGGGCCACGTCTTGAGCGTCGATCCCGCAGCAGGCCGAGACGGTGGCGTCGGTTCGCAGATCTTTGCGGAAGTGGTCTCGAACGGTGGAACTCATTCCGCGCGAATGGGAAAGCAGCAGAGGTGCAGACCAGCTACAGCGCGTCACCCCTGGTGGAGTCCTATTCGATCCGCAGGCCGGAGATGGCCCTGCTGATGACCAGCTGCTGGATCTCGCTGGTGCCTTCGAAGATCGTGTGGATCTTCGCGTCACGGTGCCAGCGCTCGACCGGGTACTCGCGGGTGTAGCCGTAGCCGCCGAGGATCTGGATGGCGTCCTCGGTGACGCGGACGGCGGTCTCCGACGCCTTCCACTTCGACATCGACCCTTCGCCGTTCTTGAACGTGCCGTTCTTGGCGAGCCACGCGGCGCGCCAGATCAGCAGGCGGCTGGCGTCGATCTCGGTCGCCATGTTGGCGAGCTTGAACGCGATCGCCTGGTTCATGATGATCGGCTTGCCGAACGCATGGCGTTCCTTCGCGTAGTCGAGTGCGTACTCGTAGGCGGCACGAGCGACGCCGAGCGCCTGGGCGCCCACGGCCGGCCGAGTCGCCTCGAACGTTGCCATGGCCGGCTGCTTGCCCGATGAGACGTTCTCACGGGCGCGGGCCAGCTTGGCATCGAGTTTGTCCTTCCCGCCGAGCAGACACGAGCCGGGAACCTTCACGTCGTCGAGCACGACCTCGGCCGTGTGGCTCGCCCGGATTCCGTGCTTCTTGTACTTCTGTCCCTGCGAGAGGCCCTTCGTGCCCGGCGGCACGATGAAGCTCGCCTGGCCCTTCGACTTCAGGTCGGCGTCGACGCTGGCGACCACCACGTGCACGTCGGCGATGCCACCGTTGGTGATCCATGCCTTGGTGCCGTTGAGGGTCCACTCGTCCTTGGCCTCGTCGTAGACGGCCCGAGTGCGCAGGCTCGAGACATCGGAGCCGGCGTCGGGTTCGGACACGCAGAACGCCCCGAGCTTGACGTCGTCGGCGGTGCCGTAGCACTGGGGCACCCACTCCATGATCTGTTCGGGCGTGCCGTTGCCGGCGATCCCCGCGGCGGCCAGGGCCGATCCCATGATCGCCATGCCGATGCCGGCGTCACCCCAGAAGAGTTCCTCGATGGCGACCGGCAAGGTGAGCCCGGTCGGGTCGCCCATCGCGTTCATGAGGAAGTCCACGCCGTACAACCCGATCTGGGCCGCTTCCTCGACGACGGGCCACGGGAACTCCTCGCGCTCGTCCCACTCGTGGGCCACCGGCCGGATGACGCCTTCGGCAAAGTCGTGGACCCACTTCTGGATCTGGATCTGATCTTCGGAGAGGTTCAGCGAGAAGTCGGTCATGACCACAAGTTACCCACCGGTAATCGGGATGTCTACCCACCGGTAACATCACGATCCGAAGGCGACGATCCGCTACGGTTCAGACCAGCGTGGTCCATGCATCCGTTGGGTTGGAGAGGCTCCGGCCCCATGTAACCCAACCAGAATCAGCCGCAGCAACGTGTTCATGACGTGGTGGATGCCCTCTTCGTTGCACAGGGTTCGAATGTGCCCTGCCGGTGGCTCGGCGAGGTCACACTGATGTCGACCGACGACGAGTTCGAGCAGTTCTTCCTCGCCCAGTACGAAGCGGTGCTCCAGGTGCTCGTCCTGACCACCGGCGACCGCGAGCGCGCCACCGACGCAACCCAGGAAGCGTTCATCAAGGCCTACGCGAGGTGGTCGAAGATCCGGCACTACGAGTCGCCGGCGGCCTGGGTTCGGCGAGTTGCCATCAATGCCAGCCACGACAGCTTCCGATCAGATCGCCGGCGCCAGAAGCGCGAAGAGGCGGTGCCGCTCGACGTCGAGACGTCCACCATCGATCGCTACGCCTCTGACACCAGGGCGACCGATCTGCTCCGCTCCCTCCCGACCCGCCAGCGCGAGGTTGCAACGCTCTTCTATGTCGACGACCGAACCGTGGCCGAGATCGCCATGATCCTGCGCCTCAACGAGGGAACCGTCAAGTACCACCTCTCGCATGCACGAGAGGGCCTCCGCAGACTGCTCGACGAAGACAGCGAGAAATCATGAGCGACGACGACGACCAGATACGTCGCGCACTGCGGACAGGCACGCCGCGTGTCACCGCTCACGCTGCGCTTCGCGAGACGCTCCCTTCGATGCAACGCGCTCGCGTGCGCCGCCGCGTCGCGGTGAGCGCCACGGCTGCTGCTCTGCTCATCGGCGGCGGCGCCGGCGTGTTCGCACTGACGGCGAGCCGCGACCAGACCACCTTGCGCAGCGTCACGAGCGACCAGCCCGATCAGCCTCCAGCGAC
The DNA here is from genome assembly GCA_963829585.1 of Ilumatobacteraceae bacterium. Classification (GTDB taxonomy): domain Bacteria; phylum Actinomycetota; class Acidimicrobiia; order Acidimicrobiales; family Ilumatobacteraceae; genus Sva-07. The sequence goes on from CAWHJD010000021.1 coordinate 132,536, forward strand.
CGCGACCGAGTTCGAGGTGTCATCCACGACCGTCTCCACGAGCGTCGCTGGCGCACGACGAGCCGCGTACCGTCACCGAGCCGCCGCCCGCAGCAGCGCCCATCCCGACTCCTCCCGACGACGGTGGCAGCGAGCCGGCCGACAGCGGCGAGCCCCTGGTGCCCGCCGCGGAAACGCCGCCGCCCGTCACCACGTCGCCGGCAGTGCCCGTCCCCGCGGCGCCTGCCGCCCCGGTCGTCGCCGCCGGCTGCCCGATTCCAGACGATCACGAGCGCATGCGGTGACGTCGTCGTCTCGATCGACGCCGGCACGGTGCAGATCGTGACGATCACTGCCCGGCCCGGGTTCGCTCAGTCGGTGTCCGACGATGGTCCGATTTCGATCGAGATGACGTTCAGCGGCGAGGGCGACGTGACGTGCGAAGTCCACGCAGAGTTGAAGTCGGGCGAACTCGACGTCGAGGTGCAGAGTTCCGAAATCGAGCGGTGAGTCTCGCCGCCGCAGCGGACCTCGACGTCAGACCTCGACGTTGCCGGCGTTCACCAGTGCCCGCGGCGACCGGGAGGGGTTGAGCTTCGCCTTGCGAATCGCGAGGATCAGCACGATCGTCAGGAACGTCACGATGTTGATCGATGCGAGCGCAGCGACCCTGAACCACTGGTTCTCTGCGTCGGTCCCGGCCGCGATCGCGTGATAGGTCGCCACGAAGTACAACGGGAGGCTCGTGTGGTGCACCCACCGCCAGAGCTTGCGCGGTAGTCGCTTCATGGCGAGCGACGTGATCTCGATGGCGAGCAGCAGATAGAAACCGACGATCCCGAACGCCACGGGGCCGGCCTTCCACGACGAGGCCATCGGGACGAATGTCTCTGCCCACCCGAACGTGACGTAGTTGTCGGCGGCCAGCCCGACGAGATGGATGGCGGTGAAGATCAACGCCGTCCCGCCAAGGTACCGGTGCAGGTCGAGCAGCCATGCCGGGTTCGACGCCTTGGCGACGGCCTTGGTGGAGATGAACAGCCCCCAACAGACCGAGAGCGTGAGCAGACCCCAGGCGATCATGCCCGACGACCGTGAGACGAACCACCAGACCTGCGGGCTCATGCGGCGACCGTACCCGGAGCGATGATCTCGTAGCGGTGATCCGGATTCCGCCCGACCAACACCGCGTTCATGCCGTACTGCGCCAGCATGGTTCGTGCCCGCTGCGCACCGCCGATCAGTGCGATCTTCGCCGTGACCTCGGCCCACCACAGGGTGGGGGCCGCCACGGTGACCGCATCGAGATCGGTCGACGCCGACCACCCCGTCCGCGGATCGATGAGATGGTGTACGTCGATGCCACCTCGACGCCACCGCCGACGGATGATGCTGCTGGTCGCCACGCCGCCCTCCGGCAGCGTGATGATCGCCGGATCAGCTGCGCCGTGGTCGTTGTCGTCGAGGACGACGCGCCACGACCCGCCGGCCCATTCGGGCCCGGCGACGCGCACGTCGCCACCGAGTTCGATCTGTACCGATTCGGCGCCCGCCTCGAGCAGCGCCGCGGCAACCATGTCACCGGCCAGTCCCTTGCCGATGCCGCCGGGGTCGAAGCGGGTCCCGGACGGCAGACGGACGCCGGAGATCTCGGGAAGGAGTTCGATTCGGGCCTCGACCGCCGACATCGGCTCGGGGAGCGGCCGTTCGTCGTCACCGAGCTCGTCCCAGGTGCGGTCGTAGCCCAGGGCGACGAGCTGATCGAGCATGAGCGGGTTGAACGCACCGCTCGTGGCGATGCGCGCCTGCTCGGCGAGCGAGATCAGCTCGTACGTCACCTCCGAGACGATCGTCAGCTTGCCGGCCACCTCGTTGACAGCACTGACCTCGCTGTTGGGATCGAAGCGACTCCAGGCACGTTCGAGTTCGTGAACCAACTGTTGTCCGTGCTCGGCCAACTCGCGAGTCGGCGCGACGATGCGGCACGGGCTGGCCATCGCCTGGAACACGACCATCGACCACGGAGCCATCGCGCTCATCACCCAGATGCCGACGTGGCCGGTGGGGGCGGGGCGGGAGCCGGAGCCGGAGCCGGAGCCGGAGCCGGCGCCGGAGCCGGAGCCGGCGCCGGAGCGCGGGAGCAGGAGCCGGAGCCGGAGCCGGAGTAGGAGCGGGTGCTGCATCGGGAGCAGGCGCTGCAACGGGCGCAGGCGCTGCAGCGGGAGCAGGCGTAGGCGCCTCCGCCGGTGCCGGAGCCGGAGCCGGCGTCGCGGGAACGGGTGTCGCCACCGCACCCGATGCCGGAGCAGGGGTCGCTGTGCCTCGCGGCGACGCTGGCACCGCCGAGACGGGCGCCGGGGCGGCTGCAGGATCGATCGGTACGGGCACGGCCGCGGGAACCGCGGAATCGACAGGCGCGTCACTCGTGGTCGGGTCGCTGCTCACCGTCGTCGTCGGATTCAACTCGATCGTTGCATCGACGGTGCTCTCGGGCACAGCACCGACCGATGTCGGATCAGGTGCCTCGTCCGGTTCGGGCTCCTCCGCAGTTGCGCTGAGTGGTCCCATTGCCGGGAGCATCGCGGCGAACCCGGCGGTCGCGGCGATCCCGACTGCCCATCGAGCTCGACGGGCCGGATGGGGCTTGCGGCGCAGCAGGGTACGTCCGCCGGTGCTCGCTGGTGCCGACGTCGCATCGTCCGCCTGAGCGCTGGGCGCGGGAGGTGGGGGCCCGGCCATCGCGGTGGCCATGGTGGGTGGGGGCAACGGCGACGCCGGCGCAGGAGCCGGCATCGACGTACGGGTGGACGGCCGACCCGCCGGCGTCGGGGTCTGGCCACGGCTCGCGCGAAGCCGTGCAATTCGGTCTTCAGGGGTGAGTTCGCTCATCGACTACCTCTCATCTACCTCTCATCGACGACTCAGGTCTCGACCTTGATCCGGCCACCCTCGACGCTCGCGTGGAACTCGCGATCACTGCCGGTGGCGACGTTGAAGAACTTGATCTCGACGGTCCGTGGTCCGTTCGTCGCGATCTCGTACACCCAGTTGGCCTGAGGGCTCACCGAGGCGACGGAGATCGATGATCCGTCGAACTTGAGCGACACCCCCGAAACACCCGACACGGTGTAGGTGGGATACGACAGGGCGACCGGCGCAGCGGTCGTCGGCGCAGCGGTCGTCGGCGCGGCGGTCGTCGGCGCGGCGGTCGTCGGCGCGGCGGTCGTCGGCGCGGCGGTCGTCGGCGGGCGGCGGTGGTCGGCACCGGAACGCTCGGCGCGTCGGGTGTCGGAGCGGCTGCATTCGGTGCCGGTGCGACTGGCTGGCTCGGAGCGGCCGACGGCTGGAGGGGCGCGGCGCGGCCGGTAGCCACCGGTTGCGTCGGCCACGCGACCGGTGCCGACGAGGTGCCGGGTACAGCCACCGTGTCGACGCCTGCGGGAGCAGCAAGGAGTTCTGGAACCGAATCGACGGACACCTCGGTGGAGTCGGGTGTGGCCTCGGTCGTGGCGGGTTCGCCGGCGAGGGTGGTCGATGGGCCGGCCGCTTGCGCCATCACCGCCTCGGTCGCCGCCGCAACAGGGCCACCGATCGTGGGAGCAGAGCCGATCACCATGACGGTCAAGGTCAGTCCACCGGCCAGGCAGGCGCCGACGAGTACAACCGATCGCCAATGGACAAGGGCCTGCTCGAGGGTCCTCCGTCCACCTTCGCTGCGTTCCATGGTGGCAACACGACGCAGTGTGACATCGAGGTTGGGACCCTTACCGAAACTTTACAGTTCTGCGACGATCCGTGTTCGCCCCGTGCGAATGTTCACTGGCCGTGACGGGGCCGGACCGCTCCGACTGCGACCACCAGGCCGCGCAGGGGCCAGCTGGGGAACTACCGTCGCGCTCGATGATCACGATTCGCCGGGCAGCGGGCCTGCTGCTCATCGCGCTGGCTGTGGCATCGTGCAGCTCGACGGACCCCTCACCCGCCCCGATCGCATCGGCGGAACCATCGACGTCGACGCTGACGCCGACATCGACGTCGGCGCCGCGGCGCCGACGACTCACCTTGTCGACGCCGTCGAGGCCCAACTGGCCGCCTCGCCCGTCGGATGCGACCCACTCGACGGTCGGCAGTGTCTGCTCCCCTTTCCGAGCGACGCCCTGACCGTCGTCGACGACACCTCACCCACGAAGCGCCGCGTGGCATTCCCGGCGGGTGAACTGCCGACGAACAGCTCCGGCACCGGCATCGACCCGACGGCATGGAACCGCAACGACGGATTCAGCGCCAACTCGCCGCTGCTCACCTGGATCGACTGGCCTCGACCCGGCAGCGTCGAAGCTCCCGTCGTGGACCGATCTCGAGTCGTCGATGGATCCCGACGCGAGCGTCGTGCTCGTCGACACCACGTCGGGCGAGCGGATCCCGCTGTGGGCCGAGGTCGACGTCGACTCGGCTGCCGACGACGGGCAACTGCTGGTGGTCCGTCCGGCGATCAGCCTCGCCGCGGCAACCACGTACGCGGTGGGCCTCCGCAACCTCGTCACGACCGCCGGAACACCGGTCGAGCCGTCACCGCTGTTCCGGGTCCACCGCGACCGGCTCGCCACCGACATCGCCGAGGTCGAAGCACGCCGCGACGAGTTCGAGTCGACCTTCGATGCGCTCGAGACCGCCGGTGTCGGACGCGACGAACTCCAGCTCGCCTGGTCGTTCACCACCGCGAGCGTCGCCAACACCACCGACATCATCCTGCACATGCGAGACGAGACACTCGCCGGCCTGGGGACCGCAGCACCGGAGTTCCAGATCACCGCCGTGACCGAGAACCCGGAACCCGGCCTCGCTCGACTGGTGGAGGGCACGTACTCGGTCCCGAACTGGATGACCGGCGACGGCGGGCCGGGAACCGCCCTGAACCGCGGTGCCGACGGATTCCCCGAGATCAACGGCGTGGTGCAGGCACCGTTCGCCTGCGAGATCGCGGACCGCGTGTGGAACGGCACCGAGCCGGCCCATGCCGTGATGTACGGCCACGGCTTGCTCGGATCGCACCTCGAGGTCGACGCCGGGAACATCGTCGCGATGTCGAACGAGCACGATGCGCTCTACTGCGCGACGAAGTGGGCGGGGTTCAGCGAGGACGACATCCCCACTGCGGTCGCCGCGCTGCAGGACTTCTCGACCTTCCCGACGTTCGTCGACCGGATGAGCCAGGGTCTGATCAACCAACTCGTGCTCGGCCGTCTCATGCTCGCCGACAACGGGCTCGTGATCGAACCCGAGTTCATCCGAGCGGACGGATCCTCCATGCTCGACAACAGCGAGGTGTACTTCGACGGCAACTCCCAGGGCGGCATCATGGGAATGGCACTCGCCGCGATCTCGACCGATCTACGGCGCGCCACGCTGGGTGTGGTCGGCATGAACTACTCGACCCTGCTGCCACGTTCCGTCGATTTCGACGAGTTCGAGACGATCCTGGTGCCCGCCTACCCCGACCCCGTCGACCGCGCGATCGGTCTCGCGGCCATCCAGATGCTGTGGGATCCGGCCGAAGGCGCCGGTTACGTCCGTCACCTGGTGTCGGATCCGCTGCCGGGCACCCCACCGAAGGACGTCCTGATGCACGTGGCGTTCGGTGACTGGCAGGTGTCGGAGCTGACCGCGATGGTCGCCGCCCGAACGATGGGGATCCCGATCCATCGGCCGGTCACCGCCGATGGGCGCAGCCGTGAGACCGAGCCCGGCTGGGGCATCGAGACGCTGGACTACTCCGACGCCACATCGGCGCTGGTCGTCTGGGACTCGGGCTCCGACCCGATCCCGATCGACGCGGTGGCGCCGAGCACGAGCCGCGACCCCCACGGTGATCCCCGCAACGACCCCGAGGTACGTCGTCAGAAGGCGGCGTTCCTCTTCGAGGGCGAACTGATCGACGTGTGCGACGCCCTCGCCTGCACCGCCGCCGCGGGCTGACCGGATCAGATCGCGGCAAGTCGCAGCAGGTCGGGGGCGACGGTGGTGTAGACGAGGTTGGCGCCCGGCTTGTAGACGTGCACCCCGTCCCAGCGATAGCCGAGGTCGGACGCGATCGTCTCGTCGGTGCACCATTCAGTGGGGCCCTCGACGAACTGCACCCGATCGACGCCGGCGGCCTGGTACTCCGCCGCGGTCTCGCGCAGCAGGTCGTTCACGTGGGCGACGCGGGCATCGTCACCACGTTCGGGAAGCGCTGGGACACCGGCCCCCTCGACGTCCTGCGGTCGCATGCAGGCAACTTCGAGCAGGCCCACGTTGGTTCCTTCGGCGAGCATCGCATCGATGCCGGATTCGAGATTGGTGACGAACAGCTCGTCACCGGCCGGCGTCGCGAAGCCGTACGTGGTGTCGCCGTCGACGACGTCGAACACATCCCACGCGCCGACGACGACGAGCGCGACGTCGGTGCCGGCGGCCGCCTGCGCCCACTCCTCCTGCCATCCGTCACAGATGGAGAAGTTGTTGGCGAAACGCACCGAACTGCGCACCGAACCCGAGTCGTACACGCTGCACCCGTCGACGCTGCCGTTGACGACGTTCGGAAAGACGGCGTCGATCCCGTCCGGCAGGTTGATCGCCAGCGCGTTGGCCTGTGAGTCACCGACGATCGCCAGCCGTGCCGATGTCGCGGGCACGATCGGCGTCGTGATCGCAGGCGCGGTCGAAGCTGCAGTGACGGATCCGTCGGTGACCTCGGCCGGATCGGCGACCTCGACAGGTGCATCCGCTGCGGGGTCGACGGGCGCGGTGTCGAGTTCGAACACCGCCTCCTCGCCGCCTTCGAACCGACTGAACTGATCGACGTTGACGTAGAACAGCACGAGCGTGCCGACGAGCATCACTCCGCCCGCGATCGGCCAGTAGGTGATCGACGCCCGATCGCTCCACCACCGCCCGATGATCCCCGTGCGCACCGGTGACTCCAGGTAGCGGTACGACAACTCGGCGACGACGACCGTCAGGATCATCGCCCACGCGAACGCCGACACCGAACCGGTGGTGGCACCGACGATCACGAAGATCGGCCAGCTCCACAGGTACAGGCCGTAGCTCCGCTTGCCGACCTCGACCAGCGGGGTCCAGCTCATGATCCGACGGAAGCCGACCGACGCCGGGTGGACCGCGACCATCACGGCCAGGAGCGACAGGATCGAGACGAGCGGCAACAACCATTGGTAGACGTAACCGGCCGTGATCGAGGCGACCGCCGCCGCACAGCCGATCGCCGCAACGGCCGCAGCGCCGAGCGGATCGAGCAGTCGCCCGGCGGGCGCATCCGCCGCGTGCTTCCAGCGCCAGGGCCGCCAGACGAACGCCGCACCGGCACCGAGCAGGAGGCCGCCGGATCGCGTGATCGTGGAGAGGTAGAGGTAGTTGGTGCGATCGACCCCGTCGAGGATCGGCGGGGGCCCACCCAGCGGTGTCGGCGCACGCGACTGCATCCAGTACATGTAGACGAACACCGCGAATGCGCCGGCAACGACGAGGGCGCCGACCGCGCGACGTGGGAGACGCAGCCGCATCAGCGCGACGAACAGCAACGGCCAGATCAGGTACCACTGTTCTTCGACGGCGAGGCTCCACAGGTGCCGCAGCAACGGCACCTCACCGGCGAAGTACGGAATGTCGCCGAGGATCTGGCCCCAGTTGTTGACGTAGAAGATCGACCACACCATGTCGCGGCGGAGCTGCGATTGCTGTTCCGCGCTCCCCGCCACCGCCGCCCACACGGCAACGAAGAGCAACACCGCGTAGAGCGCCGGGAACAGGCGACGGGCGCGCCGATTCCAGAACTTGCCGAACGCCACGCGCCCGTTGCGGTCGCGCTCGTCGATCAACAACGAGGTGATGAGGAATCCCGAGACGACGAAGAACACCTCGACGCCGAAGAAGCCACCGTGCATCCACGAGAATCCGGCGTGGTAGAGCAACACCACCGCGACGGACAGGGCACGCAACCCGTCGAGCGACGGCTGGTAGCCCATCGCCGGGAACGACGGGGGGTTCGTGGGCGACGGCAGTTCGACGGCGGCGGCGAGGTCGACCCCGGCGCTCCCGTCCGCCGACATCGACGGACCCACGGAATCGACGACCGTGGTCACCTTCGCAACGACGTGCCGGCTCTGGTGGTCTCGACCGTCCAACCCGCCGCCTGGAGCTCGGCGCGCAACGCATCGGCCCTGGCGAAGTCCTTCGCCGCACGGGCGTCGTCGAGCTCTCGAGCACGTGCCTGCGCATCGCTGTCGACCTCGGAGGCCACGGCCAGATCGAGCCCGAACGTCGTGGCGATCACGTGCGCGGCCGCCGCGAGGGAGGCGGCATCGTGCGAACCGGCATCGAGGGCGGCATTGGCCCGCCGCACCGTGTCGAACAGCAGGGCCGTGGCCTTCGGTGTGTCGAGGTCGTCGTCCATGGCCAGACCGAACTCGGCGAGCACGGCCGGGTCGGGCTCGGCGCCGACGAGGTCGGCGGTTCGGGACGCGAACGCGTCGAGTCCGGCCAGCGCCTTGACGGCCCCGTCGATGTTGTCCTGGGTGATCTTCACCGGGCTGCGGTAGTGCGACTGCAGCAGGACCATCCGGTACGCGCGCGGATCGTAGAGGTCGATCAGGTCGAGCAGGTTCGAGACGTTGCCGAGGCTCTTGGACATCTTCTCGCCCTCGGCGTCGACCACGAACCCGTTGTGCATCCAGTGGTTGGCGAAGGTCCTGCCGAGCGCCACGGCCTGCGCGCGTTCGTTCTCGTGATGCGGGAAGCGCAGGTCCTGTCCACCGCAGTGGAGGTCGAAGCCCTCGCCGAGCAGATCGAGACTCATCACGACGCACTCCGAGTGCCAACCGGGTCGTCCGTCGCCCCACGGCGACGGCCAGGCGGGCTCGTCGGGCTTGGAGAACTTCCACAGCACGAAGTCGGCGGGATGCCGCTTCTGCGCGGCGCCGACGACCTCGCGGTCACCGCCACCCGAGCGCATGTCGTCGACCGACTGGTGCGCGAGCAGCCCGTAGTCGTCGACCGACTCGACCGACATGTAGACCCCGTCGTCGGTGATGTAGGCGTGGTCGGTGGCGATGAGCTCACCGATCATGTCGACCATCTCCTCGACGTAGTCGGTTGCATGGGGAACGTCGGTCGGCCGTTCGACGTTGATCCCCGCCATCGCCTCGAACCACACGTGCTCGCACTTCGTGGTGATCTCCTGCCACGGGCGGTTCTCGCGTTGGGCGCGTTCGATGATCTTGTCCTCGATGTCGGTGATGTTCGACACCAGCCTGACGTCGAGCCCGGTCCACTCGAGGTAGCGCCGCAGGATGTCGTAGACGAGCGTGGCGCGTCCGTGGCCGAGATGCGGCGGTCCGTACACCGTGGGTCCGCACAGGTAGATGCTCACCTTGCCCGGCTCGCGGAGCGCCAGCTCGCGGACCGTTCGAGTGGCGGTGTCGTAGAGGTGCAGCACGGCGATCGAGTCTACGAGCGCCACCCCGAGCCACCCGGGCACCGTTTCATCGACCCCCCAACCCGGTTTGCGTGACAATCCGGTTGGGGCGGGCCAACAGAACTGTCACACAAGCCGGGTTGCCGACCGAACTGTCACGCAAACCGGGGCGGCTGGCCGTGGGGCGACGTCGGTAGCCTCGGCGATCTATGGCGAACATCCCCGACAAGCCGACGCTCGACGGCATCGAGGCACACTGGGCCGCCCAGTGGGAGTCCGATGGCACGTACCGCTTCGACGCGTCGGTACCGCGCGAGGGGGTCTTCTCCATCGACACGCCGCCGCCGACGGTGAGCGGATCGCTCCACATGGGCCACGTGTTCAGCTACACGCACACCGACGCGATCGCCCGCTTCCAGCGGATGTCGGGCAAGGCCGTCTTCTACCCGATGGGTTGGGACGACAACGGTCTGCCCACCGAGCGTCGCGTGCAGAACTACTACGGGGTCCGATGCGATCCGAGCCAGCACTATGTCGAGGGCTTCGAGCCACCGTTCCGCGGTGACCCGCCGAAGAACCATCACGCCGTGCCCGTGTCGCGGCCCAACTTCCTCGAGTTGTGCGACGAACTGGTCGAACTCGACGAGCAGATCTTCGAAGACCTGTTCAAGCGCCTCGGCCTGTCGGTCGACTGGAACCATCACTACGCCACCATCGACGAACGGTCCAGGCGCGCCAGCCAACGCGCGTTCCTCCGCAACGTCGCCCGCGGCGAGGCGTACAGCCAGGAAGCACCCACCCTGTGGGACATCGACTTCCGAACTGCCGTCGCCCAGGCCGAGATGGAGGATCGCGACCGCTCGGGCGCCTACCACAAGATCCCGTTCGCGCGGTCCGACGGCAACGGCGTCATCGAGATCGACACCACTCGGCCCGAGCTGCTCGCCGCGTGCGTCGCACTCGTCGCGCACCCGGACGACGAGCGGTACAAGCCGTACTTCGGCACCACGGTCCGCACGCCCCTGTACGGCGTCGAGGTGCCGATCGTCGCCCACGAACTCGCGCAGCCCGACAAGGGCACCGGCATCGCCATGATCTGTACGTTCGGCGACACCACCGACGTCACGTGGTGGCGCGAGCTGAACCTGCCGATGCGTGCCATCGTCGGGCGCGACGGACGCATCCTCGCCGACGCTCCGCACGATGTCGATCCCGACGCGTACAGCGCCATCGCCGGGCTCACCGTCAAGCAGGCCCAGACCAAGGTGGTCGAGCAACTCCTCGAGGCCGGCCTGCTGATCGGCGAGCCACGCGACATCCAGCACCCGGTGAAGTTCTACGAACGCGGCGATCGCCCGCTCGAGATCGTCACCTCACGTCAGTGGTACATCCGCAACGGTGGCCGCGACGCCGACCTACGCGCCGCACTCGTCGCTCGCGGGGCCGAGGTCACCTGGCATCCCACCCACATGCAGCACCGGTACGACAACTGGGTCGAGGGACTCAACGGTGACTGGCTCGTCAGCCGTCAACGGTTCTTCGGCGTGCCGATCCCCATCTGGTACGCACTCGACGAACACGGCGAACCCCGCTACGACGAGCCGTTGTTCCCCCACGAATCGCTCCTGCCGATCGACCCGTCGACCGACGTGCCCGAGGGCTACACCGAGAGCCAGCGTGGCGAGCCGGGCGGGTTCGCCGGCGACCCCGACATTCTCGACACCTGGGCGACGTCGTCGCTCACACCGCAGATCGCCGGAGGCTGGGAGGAGGACGGCGACCTGTTCGAGCACGTCTTCCCGATGGACATGCGGCCGCAGGCGCACGACATCATCCGGACCTGGCTCTTCTCCACGATCACCCGCAGCCACCACGAGTTCGGATGCGCACCGTGGAGCCACGCTGCACTCTCAGGCTGGATCCTCGACCCCGACCGCAAGAAGATGTCGAAGTCGAAGGGCAACGTGGTCACGCCGATGGATCTCTTCGAGACCTACGGCACCGACGCAGTTCGCTACTGGGCAGCATCCGCGCGTCCGGGCGTCGACACGGCGTTCAGCGAAGACCAGATGAAGGTCGGCCGCAAGCTCGCCAACAAGCTGCTCAACGTCACCAAGTTCGTGCTGCAATTCGGTGCTCCGACAAGTGATCGCTCACTCGACGACGGCGTCACCGACGTGATCGACCGATCGATGCTCGCCAAGCTCGACGACGTGGTCGTCGAGGCCACCGAGGCATTCGAGGCATTCGACTACGCGCGAGCACTGGAACGGACCGAGGCGTTCTTCTGGTGGTTCTGCGACAACTACGTCGAACTCGTCAAGGGCCGAACCTACGACGAAGCCCGACCCGAAGCTGCCGACTCGGCCAAGCGCGCGCTCCGCGAGGCGCTGAGTTCCATCCAGCGTCTGTTCGCACCGATCCTGCCGTTCGCGAGCGAGGAGGCGTGGAGCTGGTGGAACGAGTCGAGCATCCACGTGGCGCCGTGGCCCACACGATCGGCCGGCGCCGGCGAGTCGTTCGGTGACCCGACGCTCGTCGACGCCACGATCGACGTGCTGACCCAGGTACGCAGGGCCAAGACCGAGGCAAAGCGCAGCCAACGTGCCGTCGTCGACAATCTCGTCGTCACGGCGCCGGACGGTCTCCGTGCGGCGATCGACTCGGGTCGTGCCGATCTGCTCGACGCCGGATCGATCCGATCGCTGACAGTGCTCGACGGCGACGCCTTGGCCGTCGAGGTCATGCTCGCGGACGAACCCTGAGCCCCGCGCCGAGAGCGTGACCCCCGTCGCGGCTCCGGGTGATTAGTCTCACGGCCCGTGCCACGGAAGTTGCGACTGTCGGCAGTGGTGTGCGCCTGCATGCTCGTGTTCGGCGCGCCGGCGTTCGCCCAGGACGCGGCGACCGACTCGTCATCCACCACCACAACCGTCACCACCGCCGCAGCCGACGACACCACGACGACGGCGGTGGTCACGCCGGCGCCCGCAGAGCCGGCGCCCATCACGCTGGGCCCGGCCGTCGCCGGCGGCCCGACACCGGTACGGGGCACCCAGATCCAGATCCACCCCCCGCCACCGCCGATTCCGGCGAATCCATGGGACCCGTTCCTGCTCCCGGCCAACACCGGCTCAGGGCGACGAGTGGTCTATTCGAAGTCGCAGCAGACGGTGTGGGCGATCGATGACAACGAGGTGGTCATCAAGTCCCACCGGGTCTCGGGCCGCCAGGACCCCCTCCACCCGTCACCCGGCGTGTACCGGGTGTGGTCGCGCAGTCGGTACACCTTCGCCATCAACAACCCGTCGATCACGTGGGGATACATGGTGCGCTTCGCCACGGGCGGCAACGGCGGCAACATCGGCTTCCACGACATCCCGATCCAGTACGGCCGACCCGTGCAGACACTGGAACAGCTCGGCCAGCCCCTGTCGGGCGGTTGTGTCCGCCAAGCCCCCGACGATGCGATCTGGATGTGGGACTGGGCCGGGATCGGCACCGTCGTCGTCGTCACGCCGTGAGCGACCGACCTCGCTGGCCGGGGTACGGCGGATAACGTCCACCCGTCATGTCGGAGCAGCCAACCCCGCCCTCACCCAAGGTGAAGCGAACCTGGCCGCAACGGCTCACGATCGCGGCGGCATTCGCACTCGCGCTCGGATCGTTCGGCGCCGCCGGTGCCCTCTACGCCGGCCAGCGGGTGATCGAGGACCGCAACATCGCGCCGAACATCGTCGATCCCACCCGGGCGGACACCATGGAGGTCGCCGTTCCCGTCACGGCAGAGGCCGGGGCAACGCCGAGCGCTCCTCCGGAGACGTTTCCGCCGGCAGAGCCCGAGGCCAAGAACTTCCTGATCACGGGCGCCGACAACAACGCGTGCGTCGACCCCGATTCCCCGTACTCCTCGGCGTTCGGCGATCGCACCAACTTCGGCGAACGCAGCGACACGATCATGATGTGGCGCGTCAATCCCGCCACGTCACAGGTCGCGGTGTTGTCCTTCCCGCGCGATCTCTTCGTCGAGATCGCCGGGTCGTCCCGCAAGGGCCGGATCAACGAGGCCTACGAACGTGACAACCCGCAGAAGCTGATCGACACGATCTATCAGAACTTCGGGATCGGCACCGACCACTTCGTCCAGGTCGACTTCTGTGCGTTCCAGACGCTGGTCAACGCGGTCGACGGCGTTGCCGTACCGTTCGCCACCCCGGTGCGAGATCCCAACACCGGCCTCGACGTCCCCGAGGCCGGCTGCTACACGTTCACCGGCGACCATGCGTTGGCCTACGTGCGTTCACGCAAGCTCGAGTACCTCGATGCCAACGGCGACTGGAAGAAGGACCCGACCTCCGATCTCGGGCGGATCTCGCGCCAGCAGGACTTCCTGAAGCGCACCGTGTCACGCCTGCTCGACAAGGGGGCGTACGACCCCGACGTGGCAGGCGGGCTCATCCAGACGGTGTCGGAGTACATCGTCACCGACGAGGACCTCACACCACGCAAGATGCTCGAGTTCGCCGGCGTCCTGAGCGGCGTCGACCCGACCGCCATCACGACGTATCAGATCGAAGCGACACCCCGAACCATCCAGGGCAACGCGGTACTCGTCCCCGCGATCGAGGGCGACAACATGCAGGCGATCCTGTCGGTGTTCCGCGGCGAGACCACGCTCGCCGAGATCCCCGATCAGGTCTTCGACACCACTGAGCCGACCTCGACGCCGACCTCGGCGCCGACCTCGACCGACGCGCCCGCATCGACGTCGCCGCCGATCACCGCTGCGCCCGGAGAGACGGCGCCACCGACCGCCACGACGTTGCCGTCGGTGATCGCCGACCAGAACATCTTCGGCGTCGTCCCCGACAAGAACATCTCCTGCTGACCTTCTGCAGGATCATTCAGGTGTCGAGGACGCGGGCGAGGGCTGCCGCGGCATCGGACGGGCCCGACACGGTGGTGAATCGGGCGCCCACCTGCTCGGCGAGTTCCTGCGCCTCGGCGGCATCCGATTCGGGAGCCACGATCACCAACTCACCGAGGCGTCGCGCCGCGCCCACCACGTCGCCGGGGGCCGTCGCGCGACAGTCCGACAGCAACACGGTGATCTTGCGGCCGGCTCGCGAGCGCGACAGCTGATCCGCGGCGGCGATCAGTGCGCCGGCCACGTCGGTGGTGCCGAAGCCACGAAGCGCGAGGACCGAATCGATGACCCGCTCGTTCGACTTGGGGACGTCCTGCGACTTGACCGCTATGACGTCCTTGCCGAACGAGAGCACCGAGTAGTCCTTCGGACTGCGCCAGGCGACGGCGGCGGCACTGACGGCCGCGGTGGCGAGCGGGCGACCGGTCATCGATCCGCTGCGATCCACCAGCAGGCAGATCGCCGTACCCGGCGTCGACCACGCCCGCACCCGCAGGTCGTCGGGGTCGACGGCGCTGCGTTCGGCCCGGGCGGTGACGAGCGCGTCGAGGCTCGCATCGACGTCGAGGTCGCCGCCATCGGGCCGGTACCGCTGTGTGCGGAGCTGGCCGACGCCACGGGGAGCCGCCGGCCCGCGCCGTGAGAGGTCGAGGAAGAGTCGCCCGGCGAGGCGCCGCGCCAGCTCACGAAGCTTCGGATCGGTCGCCCCGGTCAGATCCGCCAGCAGTGCGAGGGTGTCGTCCGGATTCTCCTCCATCGCCGATTCGACAGCGGCGTCGTCGAGCTCGCCGACCTCGGGTGAGATCTCGTCGAAGTGGGGTTGGCGCTCGAGCGAGCGGCGCGAGGTGGTCTTGCGACGCGCCTTGCTGACCTCGTCGTCGGCTTCGTCGCCCTCCTTGACGGGGGGCGGAGCGTTCAGTTGGCCGTCGTCGCCCCGTTCGGGGCGTCCACTTTTCCCGTGCTCGGCCCGTCGTCGTCCTTGCGACCGAACACGTCGAGCCACAGCTCGCGCACGATGTCCTCGGTCGATCGGGTCGTGCCCTCGCGGAGACGGATGCGCCCCGACAGCGCGACGAGCGCGGCATCGAGCGACACGTCGCCCGCGGCGACCGACGAGTTGCGAACCGCCGCGAGCGACGACGCCACGGCGCACATGTCGATGGCGCCCCGAACCGACGAGCCCACACGCAGGTCACCGTGCGTGCGGGTGCGACGGACGAGTTCGACGACCTTGGCGACCCACTCGGGATCGAGGTCGGTGGCGCCGTTGGCGCGCTCGGTGATCAGTCGTTCGTCGGTGGCGGTCTGGTAGTCGACGGCGAGGCGGCACACCCGGTCGTAGACCGCTCCCGAGATGCGCGCCGTGCCGATGGCATCGAAGGGATTCATCGCGGCGACCAGCCGGAAGCCGGGAGCTGCGGAGAGCCGACCGAGTCGGGGAACGTGCAGTTCACCCTCGCTCATCACCGTGATCAGCACATTGAGGGTTTCCTCCGGCACGCGGTTGATCTCCTCGACGTAGAGCAGCGAACCCTCGCGGAGTGCCGCCGCCAAGGGGCCGTCGACGAACACGTCGGCGTCGTAGCCTTCGGCGAGGACGCGGGCCGGGTCGAAGTGGCCGACGAGCCGCGAGGGCGTGAGCTCGGCGTTGCCCTCGACGAACTCGAAACCGACACCCAACTGGTGGGCAACCGTTCGCAGCAGGGTCGACTTGCCAGTACCAGGGGGCCCCTCGATGACGATGTGGCGGTCGGCCACGAGTGCAGCAACGACGAGTTCGATCTCCCGGCGACGGCCGACGACCGTCGAGCCGATCGCTGCCACGAGTTCGGAGGGGGAGGTCGGGGCGCTGGATGTGTCTGTCATGGCGTTCACGTCGGATCGAACCTAGCCAGAGGCCCCCGATCCCGACGGATCCGCCGCCGATGTGGAAGCGATCAGATCCTGATCTCAGTCGTGGACGACGACGCCGCGGATGTTCGACCCGTCACGCATCGCCTGATATCCATCGTTGATCTCGTCGAGGGTGTACCGATTGGTGATCAGTTCGTCGAGCTTGAGCTGGCCGTCGCGGTACAGATTGAGCAGTCGGGGGATGTCGACACGCGGGTTCAGCGAACCGAAGATCGTGCCCTTGATCTCCTTGTTCCACATCGCCAACTCGAACAGGTTCACCGACGATTCGGTCTGCGTGATCGGCGCGACACCGGTGACCACGATCGTGCCGCCCTTGCCCGCGAGCTGGGTGCCGAGCGCCATCAGTTCGCCGTACAGCACGCCCGGCGTCATGATCACCTTGTCGGCCATCATCCCGTCGGTCATCTGCATCACCGACCCGAGCGCTTCTTCCATCGACGCGAACGTGTGCGTCGCACCGAACTCCATCGCCTTCTCGCGCTTGAACTCGATCGGGTCGACCGCGATCACGTGCCGTGCGCCGGCCATCGCAGCGCCCTGCACCGCATTGATCCCGATCCCGCCGATGCCCACGACGACGACGGTGTCACCCACCGTCACGGCGGCGCGATTGGTGGCCGATCCCCAGCCGGTGGCAACCCCGCACGACACGAGCGCGACGGCGTCCAGCGGGAGGTCCGCGTCGACCTTGATGACCTGATCCTGCGACACACACGAGTAGTGGGAGAACGTGCCGAGCTTGGCGAAGAGTGTGAGCTCGGGGCCTCCAGCGGCGAGCCGGTGGCGGCTCGTACCGTCGGTGATCATCCCCTTGAGGAATGCGCCGGCGCCGGCATCGCACAGGTTCTGACGGCCGGTCGAGCAGTAGCGGCAGCGGCCGCAGGACGGCACGAACGACGCGGACACATGATCGCCGACGGCGACGCTGGTGACACCGGGGCCCACCTCGGCGATGATGCCGGCGCCCTCGTGCCCACCGACCACCGGCCACAGGTCGTCGATGCCCATCAACGGCCACGCCTCCTGCGGCGGCACCATGTCGCCGGTGACCATGTGCTCGTCGGAATGGCACAGCCCGGCGGCCTTCCATTCGACGAGCACCTCACCGGCCTTGGGGGCGTCGACCTCGATCTCCTCGACCTGCCATTCCTGTTCGGTCCCGTGGAGTACCGCTGCTCTGCTCTTCATGATGTCCCCCTGTGTGAATGCTCGGTGTCGCTCCGAATCGCGATTGGGGTCTGACCCCAACCGCGATGGGTCAGTCGTAGATGAGGACGCCGCGGATGTTCGTGCCGTTGCGCATGTCCTCGAAGCCCTGGTTGATCTCGTCGAGCGTGTAGGTGTTGGTGACGAGCGTGTCGAGATCGAGCTGACCCTGCGTGTAGAGCTCGAGCAGCTGCGGGATGTCCTTGCGGATGTTGGCCGATCCGAACAGCGAACCGATGAGCTGCTTCTCGAACAGCGTGAGGAACGCACCGGGCACCGCAATCGATCCCTCGGCGGTGGGATGGATGTTCGTGACGACGATCTTGGAACGCTTGCCGCCGAGGTGGAACGCCTCACCGAGCGCATCGCCGTTGCCGACGCCCATCGTCATGATGACCTTGTCGAATCCGCGGCCCCACGTGGAATCACCCAGGCCCTCCATCGCCTCGGCGACGGAGGCGTAGGTGTGTGTGGCGCCGAGCTGCATCGCCGTCTCGCGCTTGAACTCGACCGGATCGATGGCCGCGATCACGCGGGCGCCGGCGAGCTTGGCACCCTGCACGGCGTTCGCCCCGATGCCACCGGCACCGACGACAGCGACGAAGTCACCGGGGCCGACCTCGGCTGCGTACACGGCCGAACCCCAGCCGGTGACGACGCCGCAGCCGAGCAGGCAGGCGCGGTCGAGCGGGATCTCCTTGTCGATCTTCACGCAACTCGACTCGTGCACGACCGTGTGGTTGGCGAACGTGCCGAGCAGGCACATCAGGCCGAGATCCTCGCCGGCCGCCGTGTGATGCCGTGCGGTGCCGTCGGAGATCTGACGCCCTGTCGGAAAGGCGGCACCGCCCACGTCGCAGAGGTTCGAGTGACCCGATGCGCAGCTCGGGCAGCGACCGCATGCCGGGATGAAGCCGAACACGACGTGGTCGCCCGGCTCGAGGCCCACGACGTTCGGGCCCACCTCCATCACGATGCCGGCACCCTCGTGGCCACCGATCAGCGGCATGGGCGACGTGGCGCCGGCGAGATCGCCGGTGACGAGGTGTTCGTCGGAGTGACACATGCCGGATGCCTTCATCTGCACGAGCACTTCGCCGGCCTTCGGCGGATCGAGTTCGATGTCCTCGACGCTCCATTCCTGACCGATTTCCCTGAGTACTGCTGCTCTGGTCTGCATGACGCGAACGTTACGTCAGGTGTCGATCGGCGACGGCATCGGACACACTTGCGCGATGACTGATCCGGAGACCGTCGTGGCGTCGGTGCGGGCGATGTCGGACGACGACCTCCACGAGCTCGCCGAAGTCGTCCGTCAGGTGCAGATCGAGCGGGCGATCGACAACGGCGACCACGACGCGATCATCGCGGCCGGATTCGAATCGGGCTTCGGACGCGACGGACTCGGCGCGCTCCCATGGGTCGAGGGCAGCGTCATCGTGTGCCCGGGCGCGATGGTGTCGAAGTCGAGGACGAGCCACCGCTGCCGGTTCATCAGCGTCGACGACGTCTGGGTGTGGGACTCGGGACTGCTGCTGCGGGAGGACAAGCGCTCGTCGCCGGGCACCGACGAGGGTTTCCGGGCGATCGCTCTCGTCCCGCTCGTCGACGGCACCGAACTCGACGTCGTCACCGGCAAGGCCCGCAGCGGCCAGCACTCGGTCGACCACGTGGTGAGCTACGAGGTGCGCGCCGGCGAACTGGTCGAGGTCAGCCAGCGCAACGTCACCCCCTCCGCCATGCGCTGAGCGCTGAAATCCCCGAGAATCCCCGAATTTCTCCTCCGGATGCGCGCTGAGCGCGCACCTGGAGGAGAAATTCGGGGGTGAGTGGTTGCCGGGATTGCCGGCGTCAGCGGGGGAGGACGCGGACGTCGATGTACTGGTCGGCGGGGAGCCAGGCGCGGAGGTACCCGACGATGTCGAGGCCTTCGACCAGCTGCGATTGACCGAGGAAATCGTCGAGCGACGGGTTGCCGACCGGGTCGGTGAGCACGTTCAGCACCTCGTCGTTGATCTGTTCGTTGCTGAACAGGTCGAGCTGCTGGAGGACCGTCTCGTTCGCAGCCTCGAGTTCGGCGACCGTCGGACCGTTGGCGCGCAGATCGTCCAGCTGAGCGAGGACGGCCGCCTCGACCTCGTCGACCAGGTCGGCGCCGGTGGTGTTGGAGATGTAGGTCTGGGCGTACGGAGCTGCGCCCGAACCGACGTCGACCACGGCGAACGGCGAATACGAGTCGCCCAACTCCTCGCGGATCGTGTCGGTCAGCCGGTTCGTGATCAGCTCCTGCACGACGAGTGCAGCAACGTCGTCCGCGCGGTCAGGTGTCGCCGGGGCGGTGTGGAGCAGGGACACGCTCGCCTGCTCACCCTCACCGGCGTTCGTCTGCTCGACGACCACACCAGCGGGTGGCGGCGGCTCGACGTAGTCGACCGACTCGGCGCGGCCCGTGGACGGCAGCGTTCCGAGGTATCGCCGGGCCAGGTCGACGGCTTCGTCGAGATCGAAGTCGCCACTGAAGGCGAAGGAGAAGTCGGATGCATCACCGAACCGGTCGCGGAAGACCCGACTGATGTCGTCGGCGGTCACCGAGTTCAGCGACTCGACCGTCGGCAGGAGGAACGCGGGATCGTCGTAGCGAGCATCCAGGAGCGTCTCGTACTCGGCATAGCCCGGATCGATCGACGGATCGGAGGCGTAGGCGAGTTCGTCGTCGAGGTACTGGTCGACTGCGACGGGATCGACGCGCGGCTGCGTCATGTACAGATGCACGAGCTGGAACAACACCTCGAGATCCGACGTGGCGGCAGAACCGTACATGCCCTCGGTGAACGGCTCGATCCCGAGCTGCAGTCCGACGTCCTTGTCGGCCAGGAAGGCGTCGAGAGCCACCGAGTCGTACGTGGCGACGCCGCTGTTCGCCACCACCGTGCCGGCCGCATCGGCAGCGGGGAGGTCGGCGTCGACGAGCGTGTCGAGCCCACCCGGACTCCGAGCCTCGAGGGCAACCTGACCGTCGACGATGTCGGTCGTGTTCAGCGACACGCGCACACCGTTGCCGAACTCGAGGACCGTGGGCGCGACGAACGAGACGGATCCGCCATCGGACAGCTGATCCGCGGACACCTCCTCGATCGGTTCCGGCGCCACCATGAGATCACCCTCGATCGCTGCGGCCTCGGGGCGCGGTTCGAGTGTGCGATCGCTCATGCCCGACGCCTGTGCGAGCCAGGCGTCCTCCGCCGGCAGCGCGTCGGCTTCGTTCTCGGGAACGACCACCATCACATGAGCACCGGTGTCGGCGAGCCGGTTCACGAATCCGTACGCAACGGTTTCGGGCGTCGCCCGCTCGAGAATGGCATTGACGGCGGCGTAGTTGTCCTCCACCGTCGGGATCGGTTCGTCGGTCAGGACATGACGGACGTACTCGTCCGCGAAGTCGGCGTCCTGGCGGGAGTCGCGCCCGTCGTAGAACGTGTCGGCCGACGCGCGGATCGACGACACCGCCCGATCGACCTCGGCCTGCGTGAATCCGAAGCGCCGGACCCTCTCGTACTCGTCGAACACCGCCTGCGTCGACGCCTCCAGCGAGTCACCGTCGGCCGACACCACGATCTCCGGCGCCTCCAGTCCGCGCACGAACCCGCTCGAGTCGACCCGAGCGTCGTCGAACGGCGCGTCGCCGCGGAGCGCGTCGTCGCCGAGCCGGGTGGCGATGATGTCGAAGGCCATCGCGTCGAGCATCGATGCCTGGAGCGCGGCCTCCGGCGACAGGTCGTCGACCGGGGTGACGGGAAGTGTCACCTGGGCGAACCCTTCGGCGACGTCGGGATCGGACACCACGACCACCTGCGGTTCGGTCGAGGGTTCAACGAGGAGTTCGGGGCGTTCCGGCGATGCACCGCGGGCCACGAGCGGTCCGAAGCGATCGACCACCCCTTGCTCGATCACCTCCGGGTCGATGTCGCCGACGACGACGACAGCGGCATTGTCGGGCCGATACCAGTCGTCGTAGAACGCGCGGAGCGGCTCGGCGTTCATGCCGGTGATGGCGGCTTCGTCGCCGATGGGGTCGTGCCCCTCGTACGGCGACCCGACCAGGAAGAGCTCCTCGAGACCGTCGAAGATGCGGCCGTCGGAACTCGCCTCCGAACCCCGCCATTCGTCGAGGACCACACCGCGCTCGGCCTCGACCTGAGCCTGGTCGATCGTGGCCGCCGACAGCCACTGCTGGAGTACGTCGAGTCCGGTGTCGACCACGTCGTCGTCGGCCGTCGGCATGGTCAGTTCGTAGACGGTTTCGTCGTAGCTCGTGGACGCGTTGATGTCGGCACCGAAGGCGGCACCGAAGCTGCGCAACACGTCGATCAGTTCGTTCTCGGGGAACTGTTCGGTGCCGTTGAACAGCATGTGTTCGAGGAAGTGCGCCCCGCCCACCTGCGTCTCGTCTTCGAGTGCCGATCCGGCGTCGACGACGAGTCGCATGTCGACGCGTCCCCCGGGGTTGTCGTTGTCGCGGATCAGATAGCGCAGGCCGTTGTCGAGTTCGCCGATCACGATCGCCGGGTCGGGTTCGGACACGGATGGCAGCCCGTTCGGATCAGGTGCCATGATCGGCGTCGACCCGTCGACCGTCGTCGACGCGAGCGTCGTGTCCGGCGCGGCCGATGCATCCGGACCGGTGTTCGACTCGACCTCGTCGACGTCGGAAGCCGAGGAACACGATGCGCCCACGAGCCCCGCAAGGACGACTCCCGACACCAGGACCACAGCGGCCCGACGTCGAAGGCGTCGCGCCCGCCCGAGGTTGTTCACGGAGCGAGACTACGACCCCTGACGGCCTCCGCGATGCCAGCTCGTACCCGTTCGGTCCAGTCGATGTCCTCGGTCGATTCGCCCGTCGCCTTCACCGCCGCTCGTTCCTCGGCCAGTCGCTCCGCCAGCGCGGCGAGGTCGTCGGTCAGGACTTCGGCGAGCACGTTGCGGAGCTCGCGTGCGAGCGCGGGGCTCGCGCCGTCGGTGCTGACCGCCACCGTCACGCGGCCCGTGCGGGCGATCGCCGGCAGGATGAACTCACAATCGACGGGTTGGTCGGCAGCGTTCGCCCAGATGCCGCGATCCCGCGCCAGCCGTGAGACCTCCGCGTCGACGTCGGGGTCGCCGGTCGCCGTGACCACGAGTCGCACACCGTCGAGATCGGCCGCCTCGAACGGCCGGTTCCGGATCTCGGCCACCTCGACGTCGTCGACGTACCCGGTCACGTCCGTCGCCACGAGTCGCACCCGTGCTCCGGCGGCAGCGAGCCCCTCGGCCTTGCGTGCGCCGATTCGTCCTCCCCCCACGACGAGCACGGGTACGTCGTGGAGGTCGAGGATCACGGGATAGGCGAACCGAGGAGCGGGCCCGGTCACCCCACCGGACAGCGAAGGCGGACGCATACCCCGAGTGTACGGACCTAATTCCCTACAAAGTTGATCTAATTGGTCGGGATTTGATTGAATGTCCCCCGTGACCGACTCCATCACCCTCCCAGCGCCGTCCGCGTTCCATGATCGGCCGGCCGAGACGGACGACCCCATCGCCGACGCACACCGCGTCCTGCAGTGGGCTCACCGACGGTTCGACACCCGGCTGTGCGTGACGGCGAGCTTCGGTGACGCGGTGCTCGCCCATGTGGCGAACGAGGCCATCCCCGGCGTGGAGATCACGCTGCTCGACACGGGCTACCTGTTCGCGGAAACGGAGTGGTTCGCCGGAGAACTCCGGGAACGATTCGGGATCAACCTGCGGATCGTGCGGCCCGACGCCGACGTGCCGACGAACGTCTGGAAGACCGACACCGACGCATGTTGCGCGGCCCGCAAGGTGGAACCGCTCAACCGCGCGCTGCGCGGACGCGACGCGTGGGTCACCGGGCTTCGACGGTCCGACTCACCGTCGCGCCGTACGGCTCCCTTCGTCCACCAGGACCTCCTGCGGGGTGTCGCCAAGATCAATCCGTTGGCCGCCTGGACCGATGCCCACGTCGTCACCTACGTCGCTGCATACGGCATTCCCGACCATCCGCTCGCCGATCGCGGATTCCCGTCGATCGGTTGCTGGCCGTGCACTCGTCCCGTGAGCATCGGCGACGATCAGCGAGCCGGCCGCTGGGCCGACTCCGACAAGACCGAATGCGGGCTGCACCAGTGAGCGCCGAGACCGTCAAGATCGAGAGCAACTACCTCGGAGGCACGATCGGCACCGAACTGGTCGACGACGGCGACCACTTCGAACACGACGCCGAGTTGCTCCTCAAGTTCCACGGGATCTACCAGCAGGACGACCGCGACGTCCGGCGCGCCCGTACACAGCTGCGGCTGCCCCTGGACTACTCGTGCATGGTGCGTGCGTCGGTCCCCGGAGGCGCGATCACCAACGAGCAGTGGCTCGCCCTCGATCGGGTGGCAGCCCTCGCCGACCAGAAACTGCGGCTCACGACGCGGCAGGGGGTGCAGTACCACGTGGTCCACAAGGGCGAGCTGCGTGAACTCGTGGCGGGCATCAACGCGTCGTTGCTCACCACCCTCGGCGCGTGCGGCGACGTGGTGCGCAACGTGATGGGCTGCCCGCTGCCCCACGCGGAACGACGCGCTGTGATCGAGCCCCTGGTCGCCGAGATGGTGGCGCGATTCCGCCCTCAGACGGAGAGCTACTGGGAGCTGTGGGTCGACGGCGAGCGCGCCGTGTCGGCCGAACCGCGACCCGATGTCCTCGACGCGATCGACGACGTGGAACCGATCTACGGCGCGGCCTACCTCCCGCGCAAGTTCAAGATCGCCATCGCCTGGCCCGGCGACAACTGCGTCGACATCTACACCAACGACGTCGGGATCGTGCCGACGCTCTCCGAGGGAACGACCGGCGAACTCACCGGCTACGTCGTGCTCGCCGGGGGAGGCATGGGCATGGCCCACAACCGCCCCGACGACACGTATCCGCTCCTCGCCCAACCCGTGGCGTGGGTGCCGCCGGGTGAGATCGGCGACGTCGTCGAGGCGATCGTCACGACGCAGCGCGACCACGGCAACCGTGACGATCGCTCACGCGCCCGCCTCAAGTACCTGCTGGAGGAGCGTGGCATCGAGTGGCTGCGGGCGCAGATCGAGGAGCGGACCGGTCGACCGCTCGCGCCGCCGGTCGAGTTGCCCGACTGGGAGGTCGGCGCGCACCACGGCTGGCACGACATCGACGGGCCGGCTGATGAACCCGAGGGCCGCCACCGGGCACTCGGGCTCCCGGTCCCGTCCGGCAAGGTCGCCGGTGGGCTGCGGCTCGCGCTGCGTCGGTTGATCGCCGACGGCACCGTTCGAGGGCTGCGGGTGACCGCGCGACAGGACCTCCTGCTGCTCGGCGTGAGCGACACCGACGCCGTCGAGAACGTCCTGCGCGCCAACGGTGTGCGGCTCGCCGACGACCAGAGCCCGACCCGCAACCTGGCGATCGCGTGTCCGGCGCTGCCGACGTGCAGCAAAGCCCTCGGCGAGGCGGAACGGGTGCTGCCCGATGTGGTCGACCGGCTCGAGAAGGTGCTCGCCGACACCGGCAACACGGGTCTGCCGCTGCGTCTCAACATGACCGGTTGCCCCAACGGGTGTTCGCGGCCCTACGCGGCCGAACTCGGCATCGTGGGCCGCACGAAGAAGAACTACGACATCTTGGTCGGCGGCTCTCCGGCCGGCGATCGCCTCGCCCGACTCCTGCGCGCTGACGTACCGCTCACCGACGTGCCGGAGTTGTTGCGACCGCTGCTCGAGGCGTTCGGCCGTTCCGACGACGCCACGAGCTTCGGCGACTGGTGCGTCGCCCAGGACTGGTCGGCGCTCGAGGCGCTCCTCCCCCGACCGACGGGCCGCCGCCGTGCCCGCTGACACCGACACCCACACCCACCTCCCCGTCCCCCACAAACCTGTTTGCGTGACAGTTCGGTTGGCCCGCCCCAACAGAACCGCAACGCAAACACCGGGGGACGGGGATCGGGGGCGGCGATGACGGTGTCACTGGTCGGGGCCGGGCCGGGCGATCCGGACCTGCTGACGGTGAAGGCCGCCCGGCTCCTCGCCGAGGCCGAGGTCGTGGTGCACGACGCGCTCGTGGGCGACGGCGTGCTCGCGTTGATCGCCGACTCGGCAGAACGCATCGACGTCGGCAAGCGCCCGGGGAGACCGACTCCCCAGGAGATGATCTCGACACTCCTCGTCGAGCTCGGGCGCCAGGGCAAACGGGTCGTGCGGCTCAAGGGCGGCGACCCGTTCGTGTTCGGTCGCGGCGGCGAAGAAGCAGTGGCGCTCGCCGAAGCCGGCGTGCCGTTCGAGGTGGTTCCCGGCATCTCCTCGTCGATCGCCGCACCGGCTGCCGCCGGGATCCCCGTCACCCACCGCGGCGTCGCCGCAGCCTTCACGGTCGTCACCGGTCACCGCCGCGACGGCGAACCCGACGTCGACTGGCGCTCGCTCGCGGCCGTGGGCGGCACGATCGTGGTGCTGATGGGCGTGTCGCAGCGCGCACTGATCGCCGACGAACTGCTCGCGGGCGGCCTCGCTGCGACCACGCCGGTCGCCGCCATCGAGTCGGCGACCACCGACGCCCAGATCGTCGGTCGCTGGACCCTCGGCGAGCTGGCCGACGCCGACGTCCACTCCCCCGCTGTCATCGTCATCGGCGCTGTGGCGGCCTTCGAGTTCCTCCACGAATCGGTGACACCGCTCGGCGTCGGCTCCAGCACACGCTGACCGCCTCGCGATGGTCGCCGGGCCGAGGGGTGGGTAGTCTCGGCGCATGGAAGAAACCGCCGTTGCCATTGACACCGACACGGAAGTCGTCGAGAACGAGCTCGTCGAGGAACTCCTCGTCGAAGAGATCTCGATCGACGGGATGTGCGGCGTCTACTGACGCCGTGACGATGCTCGACCGCCGCCTCGAACTCGATCCGCAGGTGGCCCTGCGACCCGAGCCGTTCGGGGCCCTCGCCTATCACTACGGCAATCGCAAGCTGATCTTCCTCAAGCACCCCGACATGGTCCGTGTCGTGCAGGCGCTCGGCGATCACGACACCCTGGCCGACGCCCTGCGTTCGTGCGAGATCGACGAGGCCCGCTGGCCGTCGTTCGAGTCGGCCCTGCTCGCCCTCACCGAATCGGAGATGCTCCATGAGCGCCAACCCGTCACAGCTGGTTGAACAACTCAAGGGCGGTCTCGACGCCCCCATCTGTCTCACGTGGGAACTCACCTACGCCTGCAACCTCGAGTGCGTGCACTGCCTGTCGTCGTCCGGCCGCCGTGACCCTCGCGAGCTGACCACCGACGAGGCGAAGGCCGTCCTCGACGAACTGCACGACCTGCAGGTGTTCTACATCAACATCGGCGGCGGCGAACCGATGATCCGACGCGACTTCTTCGAGCTGCTCGAGTATTCGATCGGCCGTGGTATCGGTGTGAAGTTCTCGACCAACGGGGCGTTCATCGACGCCGAGAAGGCCCGCCGCCTCGCGTCGATGGAGTACCTCGACATCCAGATCAGCCTCGACGGCACCGACGCCGTCACCAACGACGCCGTGCGCGGCGAGGGTTCGTACGACACCGCCATCCGGGCGATGAACCACCTGCGCGACGCCGGATTCGGCGAGTTCAAGATCTCGGTGGTGGTCACGCGCCACAACGTCGACCAGCTCGACGAGTTCAAGGCACTCGCCGATTCGTTCGGCGCCCAGCTGCGCATCACCCGGCTGCGTCCGTCCGGCCGCGGCGCCGATTCATGGCACGACCTGCACCCGACGCAGGCCCAACAGCGCCAGATCTACGAGTGGCTGCTCGCCCACGGCGACAACGTGCTCACCGGTGACTCGTTCTTCCACCTCAACGCCCTCGGTGAAACGCCGTTGCCGGGATTGAACATGTGCGGCGCCGGTCGCGTGGTGTGCCTGATCGACCCGATCGGCGACGTGTACGCCTGTCCGTTCGTGATCCACGACGAGTTCAAGGCGGGTTCGGTCCGCGATGCGGGCGGCTTCGCTCAGGTCTGGAAGCACAGCGAGCTCTTCGCCGAACTCCGCGAGCCGCAGTCCGCCGGTGCGTGCGCCTCGTGCGGCAGCTACGACGCATGCCAGGGCGGCTGCATGGCCGCGAAGTTCTTCGTCGGGATCCCCCTCGACGGGCCCGATCCCGAGTGCGTCGCCGGACACGGCGAGGCCGCGATGCTCGCGGCGTCGGCCGAGCGCCCCCGTCCGATGATGGACCACTCCAAGCCGGTCAGGGTCGCCACGCCCGAGCGCGTCCCGGTCACCCTCGGCCGCCGCTGAACGACTGGTCCGAGCGCTTCAGCGTCAGCGCCTACCGCCGTCGCGTGTGTTTGCGCTGACGCTGAACGGGTGGGAGTTCAGTGAGGAAGTCGTTCGACCGCGTCGAGCACGGCCGGCGGGTCGGCGTCGGTGACGAAGTGGAGTTCCTGCACGGCTCGGGTCATCGCCACGTACAGGAGGCGGGCGCCGCGTTCGGTGACGTCCTGATCGGTCCCCTCACCGAGGATCTCGTGGGGGTTCACGACGATGACACCGTCGAATTCGAGGCCCTTCACGGCCTCCGGGCCGAACAACGGGATCTCCGAGCCGTCGAGTTCGTGGACGTGATCGACCGCGACGAGTCCGTGCGACTCGAGCGCGGCGGAGATCGAGTCGTGGAGCACCGGTGGCGCGACCACGGCGCTGATCCGCCGGCGTTGCTTCGTCGCCACCGCGAGGTCGGCGACCGCGTCGGCCAGTCCCGACGACGTGGCCCGCAGCCAGCTCGGCGGCGCCCCCGTACGACGCACGCTGCGACTCTCGGTCGCGTCGACGCCGGTGTGCGCCAGCAGCCGGTTGGCCACCGCCAGGATCGGCTCGGGCACGCGATAGCCGATCGTCAGGTCCGCGACGGTGCCGGCGGGCCGGTCGCGCACCGTGAGATGGTCGAACACTGCCGACCACCGCTCCTGGCCGGCAGGGGTGGTCGACTGGGCGACGTCGCCGACCAGGGTCATGGATCCGGTCGGGCTGCGTCGTGCGATCACCCGCAGCGCGACGGCGGAGTGGTCCTGGGCCTCGTCGACGATCACGTGGCCGTACGTGAACGGCGACCCGTCGAGCATCGAGTTCGCCTCGTCGACGAGCAGTTGGTCGGCACGGGTCCACGCGCGACGCTTCCCCGATGGTCCCGGCAACAGCCGATCGACGAGCCGGACCGGCTTCTGCGTCGGCCACGCGGTGTTGATCGCCGCCTTGAGCGACGCCGCCTGCCGCCAGGTGTCCTCCGACCCGGTCCGTCGGAGCAGTTCGCGCTGCGCCAACGACCGCATCCGCTCACGTCGCTGGTTCAACGGGCTGGTGCCCGACTTCGCGATCTCCAACCATTCGGCGAACTGGTCGCGGTCGATCACGTGGGTCCGAGCACCGACGGGAACGCGGATGTCGTCGACGGGTGGCCGGATCGCCGCCAGCGCCAGGTCCGACAGGTCGTCGAGTCGCGCTGCATCACCCTTCCAGCGCGCCGACCGGACATCGTCGACGCCGGTCACCTCCACCCGCGGGATGCAGAGCTCGTCGACCGTCGCCTGACGAACCGACCGCTCGCCGAGCGATGGCAGGACGTTGCCGATGTAGTCGAGGAACGCCTTGTTCGGTCCCACCACCAACACGCCGTCACGCGCCAGCCGACCACGGTGTTCGAACAGCAGGTACGCCGCCCGGTGGAGCGCAACGGCGGTCTTGCCGGTGCCCGGACCACCCTGCACGACGAGTACCTGGTCGATGGGCGCGCGGATGACGATGTCCTGCTCGGCCTGGATCGTCGACACGATCTCACGCATCTCGCCGGAACGTTCGGCGCCGATCTCGGCGAGCACGGGGTCGGGGATGCCGCCCGCCACCTCCCCTTCGTCGGGGTCGTCGAGGTGCTCGTCGAGGTAGGCGATGATGTCGCCGTCGTCGAGGGTGAACCGCCGGCGCAACGCCACCCCGAGCGGGTCGACCGACGTCGCGCGGTAGAACGGCGCCGCGATCGGTGCGCGCCAGTCGACGACGACGGGATCGTGACGGTCGTCCTCGATGTGCCGGCGCCCGATGTACCACTCGTCGATCCGGCCGAAGAAGTCACCGGAGCCGGGTCCCCGAAGGTCCTCCAGCGCGTCGGCGACCGTGACCTCGATGTACTCCGTGGTGATCTCGTCCGCCGCTGCACCGGGGTCGACGGCCTCGAGTCGGGCGATCATCCGATCGCGCGACGACCGCGCGAACGCGAGGCGGCCACGCTCGGCACCGAGCTCGGGGAACAGGTCGGCGTTCACAGGGGTCGCCAAGTTAGCCGCCTCGCGGACGGTCGCTGTGTCCGTTAGCGACCGGATGCTGCAAGGATCGACGTTCGTGTTCGTCCTCGTGTTGGTCGCCTACGTCATCGGCACGTTCCCGAGCGCGATCCTGATCGCTCGGGCGAACGGCGTGGACATCTCCACGTTCGGCTCCGGGAACCCGGGCGCGTCGAACGTGACCCGGGCGCTCGGATGGCGCAAGGGGGTGTGGGTGTACCTCCTCGACGCCGGCAAGGGGGCGCTGGCCACGGGCCTGGGTCTCGCCGTCGACGGCCGGCCGGCCGCCTACTGGTGCGCCGCCGCGGCCATCGTCGGCCACATGTTCCCCGTGTTCCGACACTTCAAGGGCGGCAAGGGCGTCGCCACCGGATCCGGAGCGCTGCTGGTCGTCCAGCCGATCCTCGCACCGCTGGCCGTCGGAATCTGGTGGGTCGTGACCAAGGTGACGGGAAAGGCCGCGCTCGGATCGGTGATCGCCGTCGCACTGGTGCCGATCGGGATCATCGTGATGGACCAACCACGATGGGAACTCATCGCCGTCGCCGGGGTCTGTGCGCTCATCCTGCTGAAGCACACGAGCAACATCAAGCGGATGATTCGACGGGAAGAGCACTCGCTCAGCCAGAATTGACCCCCTGATGCAGCTGCTGTCGCCCATCACCCTCGCGTCGCGAACCGCGCCGAACCGCGTCGTGTTCGGTCCGCACGTGACCAATCTCGGCGCCGACGACCGCTCGATCCCCGCCCGGCAGGTGGCGTACTACGAGCGCCGTGCGCGTGGCGGGTGCGGGACGATCGTGGTCGAGGGTGCTTCCGTTCACCCGTCCGACTGGCCGTACGAACGCGCCCCGCTCGCCGAGCGGTGCGGCCCGGGTTGGGCCGACGTCGTGGCCGCATGTCGACCCCACGGCTCGCTCGTGATCGCCTCGCTCGATCACGCCGGCGGCCAGGGATCGTCGGCCTACAGTCAGGCCCCGCTCTGGGCGCCGTCTCGGGTGCCCGAGGTCAACAGTCGCGAAGTCCCGAAGTGGATGGAGGCCGACGACGTCGACGCGGTGATCGACGGATTCGCGGCCGCGACCCGGATCGCCGTCGAGGCCGACGTCGACGGCGTGGAGATCAACGCCGGCCAACACAGCCTGGTACGCCAGTTCCTCTCGGGCCTCACCAACCAGCGCGACGATGCCTGGGGCCACGACCGTCTACTTTTCGCCCGCCAGGTGATCGAGGCCGTGCGCGCGTCGTCGGATGGTCGGATCGTCGGGCTGCGGCTGTCGTGCGACGAGCTCGCACCGTGGGCCGGCATCACCCCCGAGATGGCACCTGACATCGCCGTCGCATTGGTCGCCACAGGGCTCGACTACCTCGTGGTCACCCGGGGCTCGATCTACACGGTCGAGAAGACCCGACCGGACTTCCACGAACCGACCGGGTTCAACATCGACGTGTGCCGAGCAGTACGTGCGGCCGTCCACCAGGCGCATCCCGACGTGCCGGTCGTCCTGCAGGGATCCGTCGTCGATGTCGGCCAGGCCGAGTGGGCCCTCGGTGGCTACGACGATCCGTCGGGCTGCGACGCCGTCGAGATGACTCGCGCCCAGATCGCCGATCCCGACCTCGTCGCGAAGCTCACCGCCGACCTCGCCGATCAGATCCGCCCGTGCACGCGCTGCAACCAGACCTGCCAGGTGCGCGACGCCGCGCAACCCGATCGTGACGTGCATCGCCGAACCGACGAGTGGCCGCGAAACCGAGGATCCCGACTGGTACGTCCCGGCGACACACCCCCGCGACGTGGTCGTCGTCGGTGCCGGGCCGGCAGGACTCGAGGCAGCCCGGGTCGCCGCGCTCCGCGGTCATCGGGTGACCGTCGTGGAACGCACCGATCGTGTGGGGGGCCTCGCCCGCGCCGCCGGCCCGAACGGGGTGCTCGTCGACTGGTGGGAGCGCGAGCTCGATCGACTCGGCATCGACCTCCGTCTCGGATCCGACACCTGGGAGACCGACGAGCGCACCGTGGTGATCCAGGCAACGGGATCGCTCGCCGGGCCGCGGGCGTACGAGACCGCTGACGACGCCACGGTGATCGACATCGCGGACCTCCGCCGAGGTGTGGCCGAGCTGCCCGACGACGGACCGATCGTGCTGTTCGACCCGATCGGTGGGCCGATCGCGGTCGCGCTCGCCGAAGACCTCGGAGAGCGGGCCGTACTCGTCACGCAGGACAACATCGCCGGCAACGAACTCGCCCGAACCGGTGACCTGGCCCCGGCGAACTCCCGCCTCGCGCAGCGGGGCGTCACGATCGAACGCCGCACCCTGCTGCGTGCGGTCCGGCCCGGCGAGGTCGACGTCGAGGACCGCTACACCGGCGCGCGACGCACGATCGCGGGCGTCGCGCTCGTCGACTGTGGATTCCGCGTGCCGACCGAACCCATCGACGGCGCCAACCGGATCGGCGACGCTGTCGCGCCGCGGACGATCCACGAAGCGGTGCTCGAGGCCCGGCGGGTTGCCCACTCGATCTGACGCACACCGCGCGTCTACCCGGCTGGATCCGCCCAGTAGGGATCGCGTAGCAGTCGCTTCTTGAGCTTGCCGTGCGCCTCCCTCGGCAGCTGGTCGACGACGTCGTAGGACTTGGGCAACTTGTACGCCGCGAGCCGCTGCGCCGCGAAGGCGCGCACGTCGTCGAGATCGACGTCGCCCGACGGCTCGATCACGGCCTTCACCTGCTGGCCCCATTCCGGATCGGGGATCCCGAACACAGCCACGTCGGCCACTGATGGGTGCTCGCTCAGCACCGCTTCGATCTCGGCGGGATAGACGTTCGAGCCGGCGATCAGGATGAGATCGACCCGGCGGTCGGCCAGGTAGAGGAAGCCGTCGTCATCGAGCCAGCCGACGTCGCCGACGGTGAATCGGCCGTCGGGGAGTCGGATCGACGCAGTCTTGTCGGGATCGCCGTAGTACTCCGGAGCCCCGTCGGAGCGCCGGCAGTAGATCGTGCCGACCTCGCCGGGCGGGAGGTCATTGCCCTCGTCGTCGACGATCGAGTACTCGATGCGCGCCGACGCCTTGCCGACCGTGCCCGGGTGCGCCAGCCACTCGTGGCTGTCGCAGATCGCCGGACCCGTTCCCTCCGACGAGCCGTACATCTCGTAGATCACCGGCCCGAGCCACTCGATCATCGCCACCTTCGCCCACGACGGGCACGGTGCCGCGGTGTGCAGGATCCACTCCAGCGACGACAGGTCGTGGGCGCCACGTTCCCGCTCGTCGAGTTTGAGCAGGCGCAGGAACTGGGTGGGCACCATCGGCGCCGCCGTGATGCGATGCCGTTCGACGAGCGCGAGGGTCTCGTTCGGATCGAACCGGGCCGCGACGACCACCGGCACCCCGACCGACAGCGAGGCTCCCATCACTGCGCTGCCGAGCGCGTGGTACAGCGGCGTCGTGATGAGCGTCGCCCCGTGTCGGGGCATCCTGACGAGGGATCCCCAACCGGACCACACCGCGGCGAAACGGTCGACGGGCGCACCGAGCTCCGGTCGAGTGACGCCCTTGGACTTGCCGGTCGTGCCGCCGGTGAACATCAGTGCCGTCCCCGCCGCGCGCTGTGTGAGCAGGCCGTCACCCGCCCCGGCCAGCCAGGCCTCGTACTCGCCGCCGAGCTCGAGGATCGTGGTCACGGTCGTCCCCGCGGCAGCTTCCTCCACCACCGCCCGCAGCTCCGGTTCGACGACGATCAGTCGGCACCCGCTGTCCGTCGATCAAGGCGGCGAGCTCGACGGGGGTCAGGTGCCAGTTGAGCGGCACGACGCGACTCCCCGCCCGCGCGTTGCCGAGCTGGAACTCCGCCCACTCGCACCGGTTCCGCGCGAGGACACCCCACACGTCGCCGATCCCGATGTCGGCGCGGTCGAGAGCCCGAGCGAGTTGTCGGGCCCGCAGCTCCAGCTGGTCCCAGGTCAGCGATCGTTCGGGCCCGACGACGGCGAGCGTGCTCGGATCGCTCGGCGCCAGCAGACGCTCGGGCTGGAGATCGTGGTTCGCGACGTCGGCTTCGTTCGATGGTTCCCCCATACGGGCCGACAGTACGCGTCCTGCCACACTCGGGACCCATGGGCAATGACCTGTTCGACCTCTCGGGGCGTGTGGCGGTGGTGACCGGTGGCTCTCGGGGTCTCGGCCGTGAAATGGTGCTCGCGTTCGCCGAACGGGGCGCCGACGTCGTGATCGCCAGCCGCAAACTCGACGCCTGCGAATCCGTCGCTCGGGAGGTCGAGACGATGGGCCGTCGGGCGCTCCCGATGGCGTATCACGCCGGCAGTTGGGACGACAGCCAACACCTCCACGACGCGGTCTACCGCGAGTTCGGGCGCTGCGACGTCCTGGTCAACAACGCCGGCATGTCACCGCTGTACCCGAGCGTCGACGCGATCAACGAGGCGCTCTACGACAAGGTGATGGACGTCAACCTCAAGGGGCCGTTCCGACTGTCGGCGCTGATCGGTACCCGGATGGCGGGGCCCGACCACGGAGGGAGCAACGGCGGTTCGATCATCTTCGTCTCGTCGATCGCCTCGCATCGTCCGAGCCCGAACGAACTCGTCTACGGCGCTGCGAAGGCGGGCATCAACAATCTGACGTACGGTCTCGCCCGCACACTCGGGCCGACGGTGCGCGTGAACTGCATTGCACCGGGCCCCTTCCTCACCGACATCTCCAAGGCGTGGGACCTCGACGCGTTCGAACGGTCGGCCAAGGCCGGGTTCGCGTTGGGCCGGGGCGGCGAACCTCGCGAGATCGTGGGCACCGCGCTCTACCTCGCGAGCGACGCATCGTCGTACACGACCGGCGCCGTGATC
Organism: Ilumatobacteraceae bacterium; assembly: GCA_963829585.1. Lineage (GTDB taxonomy): Bacteria > Actinomycetota > Acidimicrobiia > Acidimicrobiales > Ilumatobacteraceae > Sva-07. The sequence goes on from CAWHJD010000021.1 coordinate 167,284, forward strand.
GACGTCGACGGTGGACCGCGCTGAATCGGACTGCCGTACGTCACGGGTCCACGTGATCGCGGCCACGGCAGCATCGCTACTGTGACCGCATGGAAATGCACTTCGCGACTGTCTGGGAGTCGATCGCCGACGCGATCCCCGAGCTGCCGGCGGTGACGCACGGCGACGTCACACGAACGTGGGGGGAATACGACGAACGTGCGGCCCGCATCGCCGGGGCGCTCGACGCCGCCGGGTTGCGACCCGACTCGAAGGTCTCGTTGTTCATGTACAACTCCAACGAGTACATGGAGTCGCAGTTCGGTGTGTTCAAGATGCGCGGGGTGCCGATCAACGTCAACTACCGCTATCTGGACGACGAGCTGTGGTACCTGCTCGACAATTCCGACTCCGAGGCGATCATCTTCCACTCGTCGCTCGGCGACCGAGTGGCGCGCGTGGCCGACCGCCTCCCGAAGTTGAAGCTGCTCATCGAAGTCGACGACGGCGGAGCCGGCCAGGTGCCCGATGCCGTCGCGTACGACGAGGTGGTCGCGACGACGGAGCCGATGGCGCGCCTCGAACGGTCGGAGGACGACCTGTACATGCTCTACACCGGTGGAACCACCGGCATGCCCAAGGGCGTGATGTACGACATGGGCGGCCTCACCCGCGGATTCGTCACACTGGGGCTCCCCATGCTGGGTCTGGCCGCACCATCCGACGCCGCGGAGGTCGCCGGGATGATCAAGGGCGCTTCGGCCAACGGCCCGACCCTCACGTCGATCCCGGCGGCGCCCCTGATGCACGGCACCGGGTGCTGGCTCGGCTGGTTCATTCCCCACCTCGCGGGCGGCCACGTCGTCACGCTCGAGAGCCGGAGCCTCGACGCCCACGAACTGTTGGCCACCGTCGAGCGGCACCGCGTGACGTCGATCACGATCGTGGGCGACAGCTTCGCCAAGCCGATCATCCGGGCACTCGACGAGGGCAAGCCCGGCGACGGCCCGTACGACACGTCGTCGATCGGCATGTTCATCTCGTCGGGCGTGATGTGGACCTCCGAGGTCAAGCAGCAGCTGCTCGATCGCATCGAGCAGGCCGTCCTCGTCGACGCCATCGGATCGTCGGAGGGGTCGATGGGCACGCAGATCACGATGAAGGGCGTGCCGACCGAGACCGCCAAGTTCACCAAGACGCCCGAGACCAAGGTGTTCACCGACGACGACCGTGAGGTCGAGCCGGGTTCCGATGACGTGGGCATGGTTGCCGCCGGTGGCAACGTGCCGATCGGGTACTACAAGGACGAGGTGAAGTCGGCCAAGACGTTCCGGGTCATCGACGGGGTCCGCTACTCGTTCCCCGGCGACTTCGCCAAGGTCGCAGCCGACGGCTCACTGATCCTGTTGGGGCGCGGCAGCCAGGTGATCAACACGGGCGGCGAGAAGGTCTTCCCCGAGGAGGTCGAGGAAGCAGTCAAGCGGGTGCCGGGCGTCCGTGACTGCCTGGTGGTCGGTCTGGAGAACGAGAAGTTCGGCCAGGCGGTCACTGCGGTCGTCTCGCTCGACGACGACGCCACCGTCGATTCGGCGTCGATCATCGCCTCGGTGAAGCACGATCTGGCCGGCTACAAGGCACCCAAGTCGGTGGTCTTCGTCCCGCATGTCCCCCGCGCCCCCAACGGCAAGGCCGATTACCGCCTGGCCAAGGAGCACGCCGAATCCGCAGCCACCCCCGCCTGACCGTTCTCGTGAACAACTGCGCGACCTGACCGCGCTCTTGTTCACGAGAACGGGCTAGAGCAGTTTCTCGGCGAAGAAATCGAGGACGCGTTCGACGCTGGAGTCGTCCCGTTGCTCGGTGAGCACGGAGTGGTCACGCTTCGAACGACTCGGGAGTTCGACGGCGATGAACGCGTCGCCGAGCAGGTCGCGCAGCGTCGAGAACCGGTCGCCCACCGAGAAGTCCTCGGTGTAGCGAAGGCCGAGCACCTGGCAACCCTGCGCCGCGCGCTCGGCGACCGTCGCAGCGTCGTCGGGCGACAGGTTCACATCCGCGGCACGAGCCTTGCCGAAGGGGAACGGCATCGACGGCTGGGAGAGCACGGGGGCCACCATGATGTCGTCGACCATCATCCCGAGCGCGAACCCACCCGAGAAGCACATGCCCACCGCGCCGACCCCGGGGCCACCGACGTCCTGATGGAGATTGCGCGCCAACGCTCGCAACCACGCGATGACCGGCGATGTCTGGTTGAGCGCCAGTGCCGCGAATTCCTTGGCGATGCACACCTTGACCACTGCGGCGAGTGCCACGGCGTTCGATGGCGGCTTGCCGGGGGTACCGAACAGCGATGGCATCACGACGGTGAAGCCACGATCCACCACCTCGTCGGCGAACCTCGTGACGAGCGGGGTGATGTTGGGCACCTCGTGGATCACGACGACCCCCGGCCCGGTGCCGCGCCGGTAGGTCGGGAAGGTCATGCCGGCGGCAGAGAACTCACCCAGCTCCCACCCCTCCAGCACCGCCGCGTACTCAGGCTTCGTCATGTCGCTCCTCGTCGTTCGGGTTCACAGTCGCCCCATTGCGTCGAGCGCCGACTCGGCGAGCACCTCGGTACCCACCTTGAATGCGTTCAGTTGTTCGTCCGTGATGCCCTGGTCACCCATTGCCCCGTGGAGGTAGCGGGCATAGACCCCCTCGGAGATCACGGCGAGCCGCCACGAGCCGAACGCGATGTAGTAGTCGATCTCCGAGAGATCGCGCCCCGTCCGGGTCGCGTACCGCTCGAGCAACTCGGCGTAGGCCGGGAACCCCTCGATGCCGGTGGGATCGTTCGGACGGAGCTGCTGCGTGCCCGGGTCGGCCCAGTAGACGCCGATGTAGCCGACATCGGCCAAGGGGTCGCCCAACGTGCACAGTTCCCAGTCGAGGACCGCGGCGATACGACCGTGCTCGATGTCGGTCAGCACGTTGCCGAACCGGTAGTCGCCGTGGGCGATCGACACGCCCTGCTGCACCGGCATGCGCTCGGCGAGCCGACGGGCGACCTCGTCGACGGCAGGCAGTTCACGGGTCTTCGACTTCTCCCACTGGGTGCTCCAGCGCTTGACCTGGCGCTCGACGTAGCCCTCACGCTTGGCCAGATCGCCCAACCCCACCTCATCGACGTCGACGTCGTGCAGGTCGGCGAGCACGTCGATGAGATGCAGACCGGCGCTACGCCGGTGCTCGGGTGTCATGGCCTCGCCCTTGGCGGCACTGTCGAGTACGACGCCGTCGACGTAGCCCATGACGTAGAACGGAGCGCCGTTCACGGAGTCGTCGGTGCACACGCCGAGCGCGGGCGGGACCGGCACCGCCGTCTTGCCCACGGCGGAGATGATCTTGTGCTCACGCGCCATGTCGTGCGCGGTCGCGAGCACCGCTCCGGTCGGTGGACGACGGAGCACGTACTTCGACCCGTTCGCATCGGTGACGGTGAACGTCAGGTTCGAGCGTCCTCCGGTGATCAGCGAGAACTCGAACGGAGCGGTCGCGCCCTCGATGTGGTCGGTGAGCCACGCCGTGACGCGGTCGGAATCGATGCCGTGGATCACGGTCGCCGACCGTAGCCGCACCGTGGGTCGTTCAGCCGGGTCGACCGACGCCGACGACCTTGCCCCAGTTGACCGCACCGACGGTGACGGTCTTGCCCGTGTTCGGAGCGTGTACCTGCATGCCGTTGCCGAGGTAGATGCTCACGTGGCTGATCGGGCTGTAGAAGAAGAGCAGGTCGCCGGGCTGGGCCTGGTCGATCGGAACATGCGGTGTGGAGGCGTACTGCGCAGCCGACTGGTGCGGCAGGCCGACGCCGGCCTGGCCCCAGGCATAGGCGGTCAGCCCGGAACAGTCGAAGCCGACGCCAGGGCTCGACGTGGCGTATCGGTACGGCACGCCCTGCTGGGCGAGCGCGGACTGCACGGCCAGACCGGATCTCGACGACACCGACGGGGCGCTGAATCCGCCGCCCGAACCCGACGAGTCGCTGCTCGTGGTCGAGTCGGTCGAACTGGTGCTGTTGCCGCCACCGCTGTCACTGCCACCACTGTCGCCGCCACCGGAGTTCGACGTCGCGGCGCTCCGACTGGCTTCGGCGTCCGCCTGGATCCTCCGCAGCGACTCCGCTGCGCGCCGCGCCTCTTCCTCCTGGACGAGCCGGCCGAGTTCGGCCTCCGCATCGGCGCGGGCCTCGGTGTACTGGGTCGTGAGCGACTCGGTCTGCGCCTGCGCGTCAGTGAGCGATGCGGCGAGCTGTTCGGCCTGTTCACGCTTGTCGTCGAGCGCTCGACGTTCGTCCTCGATGTCGGCGACCAGCGCGTCGAGTTCATCGGTGGTGACATCGCCCGTGCTCAGCGCAACCTTGGCGAGTTCCTCGCGTTGGAGCGCATCGTTGAAATTGTCCGAGTCCTCGAACAGCGGGCCGAGGGGGGCAGCACCGCCACCGACGAACGAGCGCAATGCCATCTCGCTGAGATTGCCTCGCAGCGTCGCCAGCTCGGCTTCCTTCTCCCCGATACGCGCTTCGGCGTCGGCGATCTCGGCATCGAGTGCGGTCTTGGTGTCGATCGCGTCGGTGTACTGCTCACCGAGCTGCAGCGCCTGCTCCTCGAGCCGCTCCAGTTCGTCGACGATGTCTTCGACCTTCTGCTTCTGCTGATCCACCGACTGCGCCTGCACGACTGCCGGAGTCATGGCGGGAACGAGGAACGCCACGGCAATGGCGATCGGGACGACACGGAGAAGTTGCCTCATAGCTACGGTTCGACAGCCTAGCGAATGTGACGAATGTGTTGCGAAAGCCTGACGAAATCTCTGCGACCCTCGTCACACCCGAAACGCTGGGGTCAGACCCCGGCGTTTCAGGTCACTCCCACTCGATGGTGCCGGGCGGCTTGGAGGTGATGTCGTAGGCGACACGATTGATACCCGGCACCTCGTTGATGATCCGCTGCGACATGGTCTCGAGGACGTCGTACGGGATCCGTGCCCAGTCGGCCGTCATCGCATCGTCACTCGTCACGGCCCGGATGATGATCGGGTGGCCATACGTGCGCTCGTCGCCCATCACACCGACCGAGCGGATGTCGGCGAGCACGGCGAACGACTGCCAGATCTCCCGTTCGAGTCCGGCGAGGCGGAGCTCCTCGCGCACGATCGCGTCGGCCTCCTGCAGCAGTGCGACGCGCTCGGGCGTCACCTCTCCGATGATGCGCACCCCGAGACCGGGACCCGGGAAGGGCTGGCGCCACACCATCTCGTCGGGCAGGCCGAGTTCGGTACCGAGTCGGCGCACCTCGTCCTTGAAGAGCTCCCGCAACGGCTCGATCAGCTCGAGCGTCATGTCCTCCGGCAGGCCCCCCACGTTGTGGTGGCTCTTGATCACCGACGCCGTCCCGTCGGTCCCGCCACTCTCGATCAGATCGGGGTAGAGCGTGCCCTGCACGAGAAAACGGGCGTCGGTGAGTCCCCCGGTGTTCTCCTCGAAGACGCGGATGAACTGCTCGCCGATCGCCTTGCGCTTCGCCTCGGGTTCGGTGATGCCCTCCAGCGCCGCGAAGAACCGCCACCCGGCGTCGACGTGGATCAACTCGATGCCGAGATTCCGCCGGAACGTCTCGACCACCTGACCGCTCTCGCCCTTGCGCATCAACCCGGTGTCGACGTAGATGCACGTGAGCTGATGACCGATCGCCTTGTGCACGAGCGCCGCGGCCACCGACGAGTCGACGCCGCCCGACAGCCCGCAGATCACCCGGCCGGACCCGACCCGCTCGCGGATCGACTCGACCTGCTCGTCGATGACCGACGACATCTCCCAGTCGGCTCCGATACCGGCGCGTTCGTGCAGGAATCGGGCGAGCACTGCCATCCCGTGCGGTGAGTGCACGACCTCCGGGTGGAACTGGACGCCGTAGATGCGTCGTTCGTCGTTCTCGAGCACCGCCACGGGCGCGCCCGGCGTGCTGGCCGTCACCACGAAACCGGGGGGCGCGTCGGTGATGCCGTCGAAGTGGCTCATCCAGACGTCGTGGACCTCGGGAGCCTCGTCGGGCAGCAGCAGCGACGGACCCGTTCGGGTCATGCGGGCGCGGCCGTACTCGCCCTGCATGCCGCGTCCGACGATGCCCCCGAGTTGCTGACCGATGAGCTGGGCCCCGTAACAGATCCCGAGAATCGGCACCCCGAGGTCGTAGATGGCCGGATCGAGCGACGGCGCGCCGTCGACGTGCACGCTCTTCGGCCCGCCCGACAGCACGATCGCCGCCGGTGAACGTTCGGCGACCTCGGCGGCGGTGATCCGATGAGGAACGATCTCGGAGTACACCTTCAATTCGCGCACCCGGCGGGCGATCAACTGGGCGTACTGGGCGCCGAAGTCGACGACGAGGACGGTGGGGCGGTCGTGATGCGCAGGTTGACTCAAGGAGGTGAATCGTAGATCAGCCTCGTCGGTGCTCCGCATCCTGACCGCTGCCATGCTGATCCTGGGCGCTCTGGCACTCGGCCCACGCGTCGGCCGGCGTCGCGGCCGACAACGACCCGCCGCCGGTCGCCACCGACATCCCGGTCGACACGGCCAATCCGTTCCTTCCCGAGGAGGCCGACCTCACGACGTGCGTCGGCACATTGCAGCGACCCGGCTGCGGGAGCAGCGCACGCGGCGGCTGGCATCAGAACCTCGTCGCGATCGCCATGATCGGCGGGCTGCTGATCATCTTCGGCCGCGTCGCGTGGGGCGTGGCCAGGCACCGGCACGATCGTGACGGTGACATAGCCTCCACGCCGTGACCCCCGACGAGTTCAGAATCCACGGACACGCGCTCATCGACTGGATCGCCGACTACGTCGACGGCGTCGAGGAACGACCCGTTGCCGCGATGGTGGAACCCGGCGACGTACGGTCGCAGCTCCCCGAACATCCGCCGACCGAACCCGAGTCGTTCGATGCCGTGATGGCCGACGTCGATCGAATCGTCGTTCCAGGTCTCACGCAATGGCAGCACCCCGGGTTCTTCGCCTACTTCCCGTCGAACACGTCGTACCCGTCGATCCTCGGTGAGCTGCTGTCGGCGGGACTCGGCGTGCAGGGGATGAGCTGGGTCACGTCGCCAGCGTGCACCGAGGTCGAGACGCTGATGCTCGACTGGATGCGCGAGCTGCTCGACCTGCCCGAGCGGTTCGACTCGCGCAGCGACAACGGCGGCGGGGTGATCCAGGGAACGGCGAGCGAGGCGACGCTGGTGGCGATCCTGTCGGCCCGTTGGCGAGCGACCGGCGGCGCCGTCAACGCGGACGGCGACACGACGAGGCTCGTTGCCTATGCCACGTCGCAAGCGCACTCCAGCGTCGAGAAGGGTCTGCGGATCGCCGGCGTCGGCACCGACCGCATCCGGATCGTGGCGCACGACGCATCGTTCGCGATGCGCGCAGACGCACTCGACGAGATGATCTCGGCGGACCGAGCGGCAGGGCTGGTCCCGTTCTTCGTGTGTTCGACCCATGGGACCACGTCGTCGATGGCGTTCGACCCGACGACAGCGCTCGGCCCGATCTGCGAGCGCGAGGGCATCTGGCTCCACGTCGACGCGGCGATGTCGGGTATCGCCGCCCTCGCACCGGAGCACCGGTGGGTCAACGCCGGCGTGGAGTACGCCGATTCGTACTGCACGAACCCCCACAAGTGGATGGGGGTCAACTTCGACTGCGATCTGTACTGGACCGGCGACCGTGCGTCGCTGCTCGGCGCGCTGAGCATCCTGCCCGAGTACCTGCGTTCCCAGGCGGCGGAGGCGGGAGCGGTCATCGACTACCGCGACTGGCAGATCCCCCTCGGTCGCCGTTTCCGGGCACTCAAGCTGTGGTTCGCCATCCGCTGTGACGGCGTCGGTGCGTTCCAGTCGATGATCCGACGGCACGTGTTGCTCACGCAGGAACTCGCGGCCGTCGCCGCCGCCGACGATCGGTTCGACATCGTCGCGCCTCACCCGTTGAACCTGCTGTGCATCGCCATCCGAGCCGACGACGTCGAAGCAGCCAACATCGCGACCGATCGCCTGATCGAGGCAGCGAACGCATCGGGCAACGCGCTGTTCACGCGCACGGTCCTCGACGGCCGTTCGGTCCTGCGCATCTCGATCGGCGCCCGAGCGACCGAGCGACACCACGTCGAGGCGGCCTGGAACCTCCTCACCACCCTCGCCATCTCGTGAACGACGCGGCCTGACCGCGCAGTTGTTCACGAGTTCGGATGAAGTCGGACGCTGCTGGCAGGATGACCGCCATGACCGACATGACCGGCATGACCGACCCACGTCCCGTCGCACTGATCACGATGGCCAGCGGATACGTCGGGCCGGCGCTCGCCCGGTCGTTGGCGCGCCGAGGGTTCGACATCGCCCTGCAGGGCACCGGTGGAGACGACGCGATGGTGGGCGTCGAAGTGCCGTTCGACACCCTGGTCCCCGAACTCGAGGCGTTGGGCGCATCGGTGCTGACCGTCACCGACGTCGATCTGGCCACGGCCGAGGGCAACCAGTCGCTCGTGGCACAGACGCTCGCCCGGTTCGGCCGGCTCGACTCGGCGTGTCTCGTGACCGGCTTGATCGTCGTCGGCAAGTTCCTCGACATGAGGGTCGACCAGTGGGAACGCGTCAAGCGGATGAACCTCGACATGGTCTTCCACGGTCTCCAAGCGGTACTGCCGCCGATGATCGACGCGCACAGCGGCCAGGTGGTCGTGTTCACCTCGGCCACCGGCGCCCGACCCGATCCGATCACGTCGATCTACGGCGCCACGCGGGCCGGCGCGAACGGACTCGTCCGGGCCGTCGGGTTGGAGTACGCCCGTGCCGGCGTCCAGGTCAACGCGGTCGGCACGAACTACATGGACTTTCCCGGCTTCCTGAAGGCATCCCGCGCCGACACCGATCCCGAACGACGAGCCGCCATCGAGGCACAGGTACCGATGCGCAGGCTCGGCACGATGGAAGAACTGGCGTCGTTCACGTCCGTGCTCCTCGACGGCACGAACCGGTTCCAGACCGGGCAGTTCTTCAGCTTCAGCGGCGGCTGGAGTACGTGAGCAGGTCGACGAGCATGTGGGCGGTGGCACCCCACACGGTCTCGTCGTCGAGCTCGAAGAAGTGCAACGGCCGGTCCATGGGAGCGGTCCCCCATCGTTCCTCGCGATAGGTGCCCGGCCGGGTGAGTTCGCTCACCGGCGTCCACAGCACGCGGTCGACCTCAGCGGTCTGCGGTGCGAGATCAGGGCGCCGGTCGATCACGGAGACGACCGGGACGATGTAGCTACGGCTGACGATGGTGTTGAGATGGGCGAGCTCGCCGACGACCACCGGCACCGACGGGTCGAGTCCGACCTCCTCGTGCGCTTCTCGGAGGGCAGCCTCGATCGGCGTCTCACCTGCGTCGAGGCGCCCACCGGGGAAGCTGATCTCGCCCCGATGGGTACGCATGTCCATCGACCGACGGGTGAGCAACACCTCGGCACCGTCGTCGCCCTCGACGAGCGCGATGAGCACCGCGGACACGCGCGCATCAGGGAATGACGGCAGCAGCGGCGCCGAGTGTTCGGGGACGGATCGCACGAGGTCGTCGACCGACCACGCCACACCGGCCGGCCACGGTGCCTCGTGGTGCTCGGACCAGACGTCGGGCCGCGGAATCTGTTGATTCCCGCCGCGCCGACGCGGAGTCACTCGGAGGGCGTCCAACCCTCGGCAGCCAGCTGGGCGAGGACCCGGGCCAACCCTGCCGTCTTCATGTTGGCCAGCGCCCGTCCGGGCGATTCGTCGCCCTTCTCCCACTCGTCGAGGGCGGCGATGATCTTCGCGAGATCTGGTGCGGGCTGCTCGAAGGTCATGGGGTCATCCTACGGCGGCTACCTCGGAGGAGTCGTCGGTGGATCCCACGGGGCGGGCGGCGGCGTCTCGGGTGCGGTGTCGTCGCCGAGGCCGTCCTTCCAGCGTCTGGCGACGTGGACCGTACCGCCCACGAGCCGTCCGGCGCGGCGACCGATCTCGGTGCTGTCGGTCGGGCCTCGGGCGGCGCGATCGGCCGCCCGCTGAGCCTTGCGTTCGCTCCGGGTGCGCTGCTCGGCGAAGTCGGTGTAGAACCACACGAAGCCCAGGATGAATGCAATCGCGCCGATCAGCATCCGACTCGTGATGTCGATCGACAGCCACGGCTGGAAGGCGAAGAAGACGAGGATCCCGATCACCACCAGGTCGAGCGTTCGATGCAGGCGCCGGCCCACGAGTCGGAACGCGCCGGCGGACCCCTTGGCGATGGCGGCGTTGAGGATGATCAGCAACCCGAGCAGTGCAGGAACCGCCGGGTCGGGCAACTGGACCGACGAGCTGATCAGTGCGATCCCGATGATGTACTCGATCATCTGATGGATCCAGAACGGTCGCCGCTCTCGCTCGATCTCCACCATCGCGAGTGAGGGTACCCCCCAACTCCGTTGAGGAACCGTTCGGTCGGCCCGAAAACGGGCCTCGCCCGGGATCGACTCGATGTCGATCCCGGGCGAAGAAGCGGGATGGCCGGCAGAGCCGGCCTGCCGCCGTGAAACGGCGGCGAGGAGATTGCGTGACGGCAGAGCCGTCACGCAATCACATCATGCCGCCCATGCCTCCCATGCCACCGCCTGGCATGGCGGGCTCGTCTTCGGGCTCGTCGGCAATGAGGCACTCGGTGGTGAGCACCATCGCGGCGATCGATGCGGCGTTCTGGAGACCCGCACGGGTCACCTTGGCCGGGTCGATGATGCCGGCAGCGATGAGGTCCATCATCTCGCCGGTCGCGGCGTTCATGCCGATCGGGCCTTCCGCGGCCTCGATCTCGCGAACGACGACCGAGCCTTCGAGCCCGGCGTTGTTGGCGATGTTGCGAGCCGGCGCCGTGAGCGCTTCCCACACCGTCTTGGCGCCGGTCTTCTCGTCGCCTTCCAGCGAGTCGACGACTGCCTGCACGGCGGGCCGTGCACGAATGAGGGCGGTGCCGCCACCGGCGACCACGCCTTCCTCGATGGCTGCACGAACCGACGACACGGCGTCCTCGATGCGGTGCTTCTTCTCCTTGAGTTCGACCTCGGTGGCCGCGCCGACCTTGATCAGCGCAACACCTCCGGCCATCTTCGCGAGGCGCTCCTGGAGCTTCTCGCGGTCCCAGTCGGAGTCGGTGTTCTCGATCTCGGCCTTGATCTGGTTGATGCGGCCGTCGATGTCGTCCTTGGATCCGCCACCATCGACGATGGTGGTGTTGTCCTTGGTGATCACGACGCGCTTGGCGGTGCCGAGCAGGTCGAGGGTGACGTTCTCGAGCTTGAGACCGACTTCCTCGCTGATGACCTGGCCGCCGGTGAGGACGGCGATGTCCTGCAGCATGGCCTTGCGGCGGTCGCCGAAGCCGGGCGCCTTGACGGCGGCGGCATTGAACGTGCCACGGATCTTGTTCACCACGAGGGTGGCGAGGGCTTCGCCCTCGATGTCCTCGGCGATGATCACGAGCGGCTTGCCGGTCTGCATGACGGCCTCGAGGGTCGGCAACATGGCCTGCACCGTCGAGATCTTGGCGCTGTTGAGCAGCACGTAGGCGTCCTCGAGGACGACTTCCTGACGCTCGGCATCGGTCACGAAGTACGGCGACAGGTAGCCCTTGTCGAACTGCATGCCCTCGGTGAAGTCCAGCTCGGTGCCGAACGTGTTCGACTCCTCGACCGTGACCACACCGTCCTTGCCGACCTTGTCGATGGCGTCGGCGATGACCTCGCCGATCGACGCGTCAGCCGCCGAGATGGTGGCGACACTGGCGATGTCGGACTTGTCGTCGACTTCCTTCGCCTGAGCGGCGATCGATTCGACTGCCGCGGCGACGGCCTTCTCGATGCCCTTCTTGACGGCCATCGGATTGGCGCCGGCGGCGACGTTCCTCATGCCGACGTGCACCATCGCCTGTGCGAGCACGGTGGCGGTGGTGGTGCCGTCACCGGCGATGTCGTCGGTCTTGGTGGCGACTTCCTTGACGAGCTGGGCGCCCATGTTCTCGAACGGGTCCTCGAGCTCGATCTCCTTGGCGATGGACACGCCGTCGTTGGTGATCGTCGGGGCGCCGAACTTCTTGTCGAGCACGACGTTGCGGCCCTTGGGGCCGATCGTCACGCGGACCGCGTCAGCGAGCTTGTTGACTCCGGCTTCGAGTGCGCGGCGCGCCTCGTCGTCGAACTTCAGTACTTTTGCCATTGGGGGTTCCTCTCCGGCTTACGAATGGTTGATCAGATCTGACGTCGCAGGTGCGACGATTCAGCTCTCGACGATGGCGAGCACGTCACGGCTGTTGAGCACGAGCAGGTCTTCGCCGTCGACGGCGACTTCCGTGCCGCCGTACTTCGAGTACAGGACCGTGTCGCCGACCTTGATGTCGACGGGGATCAGGTCGCCCGTGGTGTCGGAGCGCTTGCCCGGGCCGACGGCGAGCACTTTGCCCTGCTGCGGCTTCTCCTTGGCGGTATCGGGGATGACGAGACCGGATGCGGTCTGCGTCTCGGCCTCGTTCGGCCGGACCACGATGCGATCATCCAGCGGCTTCAGGTTCATGGTGTAAGCCTCCATTGGCTTGCTCACGCGGGCTCGAGTCCCGATGGGTTCTGACTGCCGGAACGAGTTAGCACTCGCACCCGGCGAGTGCCAATGCTAGGCGCATCACCCCGCCGTTGGCAACCGCCCCCCGAGAGTGCCAATCCCCCAAACCCCTGAAACCTCTGAAATTCTCCTGGTGATGCGCGCCATGCGCGCGCCAGGAGGAGAATTTCAGGGGGTGAGGTGACGCCTGATCAGGTCGAGGGTCTCCGCGAGGGGGAGCCCGATGACGTTGGTGACGCTGCCGTCGAGACGCCGCACGAATGCTCCACCCGCCCCTTGGATCGCATAGCCGCCGGCCTTGCCGAAGGGTTCTCCGGTCCCGACGTACCACTCGACCATTGCCGGCGTGAGGTCGACGAACTCCACCGCCGTCTCGGCGACCACCGTCGAGCACCGGCTGGTCGACAGGACGGTCACTCCGGTGTGCACGAGATGGGTCCGGCCGGACAACAGCTCGAGCATGCGTCGTGCGTCGGCGCCGTCCGAGGGCTTCTCGAGGATCTGGCCGTCGACGTCGACCGTCGTGTCGGCGGCAACGACGATCGCATCGGGACCGACGCGCCCGGCGACGACCGAGGCCTTCTCGACGGACAGCCGCGCCACGTAGTCGGCGGGCATCTCGCCCGCCAGGACCGATTCGTCGATCTCCGCGGGGATCACGTCGAACTCCAGGTCGACCAATCGCAACAGCTCCGACCGACGTGGTGACGCCGAGGCGACCACCAACCGCATCCCGGCGGGAATCTCGATCATCAGCCGCCCGACAGGGCCATCACCTGATCGTCGTCGGGCACCGTGACGTCGTGGAGCAACTCGTCGCGGCGATGCCCGTCGAGCCAACCGTCCGGCAGGCTGACCTTGATCGGGCCGTTCGTGTGGCCGCGCTTGATCCGCTCGCCTCCGTCGACGATCCGCGCCGCCGGGTCGAGTCCGGCGACGATGTCGTCCAGTTCCATCAGGGACTTGACCATCGAGAACCGGCGCCTCACCTCCGGCCCGACGGGATAGCCGCTCATGTACCAGCCGGTGTGCTTGCGGAAGTCACGCATCGCGTGATTCTCACCCAGATGGTCCACCAGCAGCCGGGCGTGCTCGACCATCACCTCGCACACCTCGCCGAGCAAGCGGCTCGGCGGCACGGGACGGCCGGCGAGCGCCTCGACGAGATCCGAGAACAGCCACGGACGACCGAGACAGCCCCGACCGATGACGACGCCGTCGCAGCCGGTCTCGGCCATCATCCGCACCGCGTCGGATGCCTCCCAGATGTCGCCGTTGCCGAGTACGGGGATCGAGCCGACCGCCTGCTTCAGCTCACCGATCGCATCCCATCGGGCGTCGCCCGAGTAGTGCTGCTGCACGGTTCGCGCGTGCAGCGCAATCGACGCGACGCCCTCCTCGGCACACACCTCGCCCGTACGGATGTGGGTGAGCCAGTCGTCGAACAGGCCCATGCGGAACTTCGCGGTCACGGGCACACCGAAGGGGGAAGCGTTCGACACGGCGGCTCGCAGGATCGCGCGCAACAGCTCGGGCCGAGCCGGCACTGCTGCTCCCCCACCACGCCGCGTGACCTTGGCGGCCGGGCACCCGAAGTTGATGTCGATGTGATCGACGCGACCGGCGTCGCAGAGCTTGGCGACCGCCCGGCCCATCACCTCGGGGTCGCTGCCGTAGAGCTGCAGGCTGCGCGGATGCTCGTCGGGAGCGAAGCTGATCATCCGGTCGGTCTTCGCATTGGCATGCACCACCGGCGTGGCCATGACCATCTCGTTGACGTACACGAGCCCCGGCGCGAACCTCCGACACATCGTGCGGAACGGCGCGTTCGTGACGCCCGCCATGGGGGCGAGCACGACGGGAGCGGAGAGCTCGAACGGGCCGATCCTGAACGACATGACCCCACCACGGTATCTGGCCCCCCAGCCGGTCTTTCGGGGTCGGGTCCGGAAAGACCGGGGCGGTCGGTCAGTCGACGAAGGGGAGGCGGAGGTTGGGTGTGGCGCCCACGTCGAGGGGGGTCGGGCCGTCGGACCGCAGCCGGTGCCATCCGGTCGCAGCAATCATCGCCGCGTTGTCGGTGCACATCGATCGACTCGGCAGGAACCCCTGGATGCCGTCTCGCTCGCAGGCGTCGAGGACCTGCTCGCGCAGCAGCGAGTTGGCCGCCACGCCGCCGCCGAGCACGATGCCCGTCGCCCCCACCTCGGCCGCGGCCCGGCGGGCCTTGGTCACGAGCACGTCGACCACGGCCGCCTGGAAGGACGCCGCGACGTCCTGCGACGACACGTCGGGATGTTTGCGCACGTAGTTCATGACCGACGTCTTCAACCCACTGAACGAGAAGTCGTAGCCCTCGTCCATCATCGCCCGCGGGAACCGGATGGCTTCGGGATCCCCCTCGAGCGCCGCCGCATCGATCGCCGGACCGCCCGGGTACCCGAGGTCGAGGAACCGCGCCACCTTGTCGAACGCCTCGCCGGCCGCGTCGTCGATCGTCTGGCCCACCAGGCGGTAGCGGCCGTGATCCTGCATCTCGACGAGCATCGTGTGACCGCCCGACACGAGCAGCACCAGCAACGGGAACTCGAGTGTCGGATCCTCCAACGACGCGGCGTACAGGTGCGCCTCCATGTGATTGACGCCGACGAACGGCACGTCCCACGCCATCGCCAGGGCCTTTGCCGCCGACACCCCGACCAGCAACGCACCGATCAGCCCGGGCCCGACCGTGCACGCCACCGCGTCGATCCGCTCCTCGTCGACGCCCGCCTCGACGATCGCCCTGGCGATCACCGGATTGAGCACGTCGAGGTGCGCACGCGACGCGATCTCGGGCACCACCCCGCCGAAGTCGCTGTGCAGGTCGACTTGCGTCGACACGACGTTCGACACCACGTCGTAGCCACCGAGCACCAGCGCGGCAGCCGTTTCGTCGCAGCTGGTCTCGATGCCGAGCACCAGCGTGGACTCGTCGACCGTCGGCGTCTGCCCGCTCATGTGGCCACCTGCCGACGGATCGAGTCGAGGAGTCCGGCGTAGTCCGCTTCCTGGATGTCGTTGCACCACATGACGATGGCGTCCTCGGTGTTCTCGTAGTAACGGGTGCGCACGCCGGCGGGCGCAAAGCCGAATCGGCGGTACAGCTCCTGCGCACCGGTACTCGACACGCGCACCTCGAGCGTCCAGGCGGTGCAACCGTGCCGGATCGCCTCGTCGGCCAACCCGAGCAGGAGCGCCGTGGCGACGCCCCGACGCTGTTCGGCGGGCGCCACCGCCACGTTGGTGACGTGACCTTCGCCGGCGGCGAACCAGAGTCCGGCGTAGCCGATCACGGGGGCTCGTCGCCCGGCATCAGCCGACTGGCGACGGGCCACCAGATACCGTCGAGTTCCCGAGCGCATCTGGGCGATCTCGCTCTCGAAGACGCCCTGCGACCACGGACGCGGGTAGCTGACCGACTCGATGGCCATGACGCCCCCGCGCAGGTCGCGTCGACGCATCGGTTCGATCGCGAGGTCGCCGAACATCGGCGTGGGAGCCTCACCGTCGCGCCGCAGGAGTCGTTCGATGACGCTCATCGACCCGCCCGCGTCGACCAGTTGATCAGGGCATCAGGGGCACGCAGGTAGACCGGCTCGATCTCCCGCGGGTTGACCCAGTCCTCACGCAGCGCCCTCGCGTGGGCGAGTTGCACGAGTGGCGCTGCCGAGGGATGTGCGTCACCGCCGAGCTCACAGCGGTATCCGTCGAGGATCTCCTGGCGATAGCGCAGTGCGCCGTCACCCACGCAGAGCACGTCCTGGCTGCGGGCGAGCAGATCGGCGACGAGGTCGTCGACAGGCCCGACCATGGGTTCGGCGACCTGCTGGAGACCACCCGGCACCTGTCGGTACATGGCGTAGAAGACCTCACCCTTGCGGGCGTCGATCACCGGCACCACGACGCGGTCCGTGTGACGGCACGGGAACGCCAACAGGTCGAGCGACGAGATCCCGATCATCGGAATCCGCAGCGCCTGTGCAATGGCCTTGGCAGCGGCGAGCCCGACGCGCATGCCGGTGAACAGGCCCGGCCCGACATCGACGGCGACCACGCTGATCTCCTCGAGGCCGATCCCCGCCTGCTTCAGCATGAAGTCGATGGCGGGTACCAACGTCTCGACGTGACGGCGTCCCTTGGTGACCTCGAACAACCCGATGACACCCTCGTGACCACCGACGGCCACGCTCACCCGTTCGGTCGCGGTCTCGATACCGAGGATCAGCACGCGAACGCCTCACAGGCCTCGACCACACGGCTCCACCGTGCCGCCCACGATGGTCCGACGGCGGAGATCTCGATGAGGCGGACCGTCGACATCACGTCGTCGTCGACGGTGTCACCGTCGTCGAACTCGACTTCGAGGTGAACGTCGAGATGATCACCGAAGAGGGTCTCGACCACGTCGCCCCACTCGACGAGGACGATGCCGTCACCGTCGGCCAGTTCCTCGAGCGCCAGATCGGTCACCTCGGTCGTCCGCTCGAGACGGTACAGGTCGGCGTGATGGAGCACCTCGGCGCCACGGACGGCACTCGGCAGGTCGTAGCTGTGCACGAGGGTGAACGTCGGTGACGTGATGGGCTCGGTGACACCCAGCGCCACGCCGAAACCCTGCGCGAACGCGGTCTTGCCGGCGCCCATGTCCCCCGACAGCACGATCAGATCACCGCCGCGCGACAGTCCGGCCAGCGCGCCCGCGACCACATGGGTCTCGACGACCGAGTGCACTCGCAGCTCCAACATCTCAGCGCTCCACCATTCCGGGAGCGATGTTAGGGCCCGGGCGACGCGGCACGCGAGTGGCGATACCACAGACGATTTCGTAGCCGATGGTCCCGAGCCGGTCGGCCCACTCCTCGGCCCGGATCTGCTGCGGGCCCTCGGGGCCCTCCTGGGTGCCGATGAGAACCACCTCGTCACCCACAGCGACCGGGTCGTCCGGCCCGCAGTCGACCATCAGCTGGTCCATGGTCACCACTCCGACGATCGGGCGGCGCCGACCCCCGATCAGCACCTCGCCCCCTGTCGACGACAGTCGTCGGGGCACACCGTCCGCGTACCCGATCGGCACGGTCGCGACCGTCGTGTCACGCTCGAACGTGTGCCGGAGACCGTAGGAGATCCGCGAACCGGCCCGAACGGTCTTGACGAAGGAGACTCGCGCACGCAGCGAGAGCGCCGGGCGCAGGTCGTGGCACAGATCGTCGACACCCCGGCCCGGGGAGATCCCGTACACGGCGATGCCTGCGCGGACGAACGACCGCCGCGCTGCGCGATGAGCGAGCGCTCCCGCAGAGTTCGCGGCGTGAACGGCGACATCGTCGGCCAGACCGATCCTCGTCAGGACGTCGTCGAATCGGTCCAGCTGGAGCGCCGTGAACTCGTCGTCGGGATCGTCGGCCACGGCGAGGTGGGTGAACACACCGCCGAGCCGCAGCGTCGGCGAGTACTCGATGATTCGTTCGACGAGTGCCGCCACCGCGTCGGACTCCGCTCCCACGCGCTGCATCCCGGTGTCGATCTTGACGTGAACCGGTAGGTCCGTAGCGACCCGCGGCGAGCGCCTCGGCGGCGAGCGCATCGACGAAGTCCTCGGTGTACACCGTCGGTGTCAGGTCGTCGGCCACGAGGGCGGTGGCCGCTTCGAGCGGCTGCTCGCTGAGCACCAGGATCGGCGCGTCGATGCCGGCACGCCGGAGTTCGACGCCCTCCTGAACCAGCGCCACGCAGAGCCCACCGGCTCCCGCATCGAGCGCTGCACGTGCGACCGCGACGGCACCATGGCCGTACGCGTTCGCCTTGACCACCACCCAGACCTCGCTCGGGGCAACGGCGGATCGCAGGACGTTGACGTTGTGACGGATCGCGTCGAGGTCGACGTCGGCCCATGCCCAGCGTTGCGGCTCCGTCATCATGACGACTGCGCTCACGACAGCGCTGACGACAGCGCTGGGCCGGGGATCAGCTCGACGATGTCACCGGCGAGCAGGCCCCGCTCGGGCCCGAGGGAGGCAGCCTCGGCATGGAGCCAGGCCGCAGCGGCCGCGGCGGGTCCGGGGTCCACACCCGCAGCGAGCAGGGCGCCGATCATTCCGGCCAGCACGTCCCCCGACCCGGCGGTCGCCAACCGTTGGTCACCGTGGTCGATGACGAAGCTCGGACCGTCGGGCCCGGCGACCACCGTCGTCGGGCCCTTGAGGAGCACCGTGCAGTCGAGCTCGCCGGCCAATTCGCGGGCTGCAGCGACCCGGTCCGCTCCCGGTGCGGCACCGCGCAGCAGTGCGTACTCGCCGTCGTGTGGCGTGACGACCGTCGCCAGCCCACGCGACTGCAGCAACGGGGCGGCTCCATCGGCACTCCATGCCGCCGCGAAGATGCCGTCGCCGTCGACGACGACCGGAACCATGGCATCGGCGATCAGTTCGCGGATCCCGGCAACGGTTCCTTCCTCGCGCCCGAGCCCGGGGCCGACGACGAGCGATCCGAAACGATTCAGGTCGTCGAGCACGTGGACCGCGAATCCGACGCCGGGAATCGGTCGCTGGATGATCTCGCTACGTGCGTGGGGATCCGCGCCGGGGCTCGACAGTGTCACCAGACCGGCACCTGACCGCAGCGCAGCCGCCGCGCAGAGTTGGCCGGCTCCGAGCATGCCGATGCTCCCCGCCACGACGCGCACGGCGCCCTTCCACTTGTGGGCGTCGGTCGCCCGACGCGGCCACCAGTCGGCGACATCGGTGGCTTGGACGAGATACAGGTCGGCACTCGTCACGTCGAGCCCGATGTCGGCCACGACGACCTCGCCGGCCAGATGACGTCCGGCCCCGAAGACGAGCCCCGGTTTGAGCGCCTGGAACGTGACCGTCCGATCAGCTCGCAGCACGCCTGCGCCGGCGCGCCCCGTCAGCGCATTCACCCCGCTCGGGATGTCGACGGCCAACACCAAGGGCCGTCGACCGCCGACGCCGACGACCTCGGGAGCGGTCCACTCGCCACGGAACCCGGTGCCGAAGGCGGCGTCGATGACGAGGTCACACGGCGGGAGAATCGGTGCGCACGTCACGGCGTCGACGACACGAGCCTTGACGCCACGGCGGGCCAGGTACTCGCCCGCCGTGCGACCGTCGGCCCCGTTGTTGCCGGTGCCCGCGATGACGACGACCGTGCGTCCGTAGGCCCCGCCGAGCATCGACAGCGCCTGACGCGCCACCGCTCGGCCCGCTCGATCGATCAGTTCTTCGACGGGTTCGGGCGCCGCGGCGTCGATCGCGCCCATCTGCTCGGGTGTGACGATCGGGATCACCGCGTCGAGCGTAACGACATGGCGGGCTCAGGAGCCGAGCAGTGACTCCTTGAGATCACGCTTGACGAACTTTCCGTTCGCGTTGCGCGGCAGGGACTCACTGAGGAACCACACACGCTCGGGGATCTTGAACTTCGCAAGACGCTCGGCCAGTTCATCGCGGAGGACGTCCTCGGTCATGCTCGCACCCGGCGACAGCACGATCGCAGCACCGACGATCTCGCCCAGGCGATCATCTGGCACGCCGAACACCGCGACTTCGGCGACGCCGTCGAGTTCGTAGATCGCCGCTTCCACCTCGGAGCAGTACACGTTCTCGCCCCCGCGCAACACCATGTCCTTGATGCGGTCGACGATGAACACGAAGCCGTCCTCGTCGATGAACGCGACGTCGCCGGTGTGGAACCAGCCGTCACGGATCGCGTCGGCGGTCGCCTCCGGCCGGTTCAGGTAGCCCTTGATGACGATCGCGCCACGAACACACAGTTCACCTGTCGCCCCTGGCGCCACCTCGTTGTCGAACTCGTCGACCAGCTTCGCTTCCAGTGTCGGCACGACGCGCCCGCACGACAACGGTTTCGCGACGTACAGGCTGCCGGAGTTGGCGGTGACGATGCCGTGGGTCTCGGTGAGGCCGTATCCGGTGCTCGGGGCCCCGCCCGCCAGCGACTTGTCGATCTTGTCGACCAGGTCCGGCTGCAACGGAGCACCACCGCCGCCCATCCCGGCCAGCGACGACGTGTTGCGGCGCTCCCAGTCGGGGTGCATGAGCAGCTCACGGCTCATCGTCGGCACGCCGGAGAAGTTCGTGACACCTTCACGCTCGATCAGTTCGAGGGCCCGGCCCGCATCCCACTTGTAGGTGAACACGATGCGCGAGCCCGAGATCGTGGCCGGGTGCAGCAGACAGTTGTTCGCCGTGACGTGGAACAACGGAGTCGGCGCCATGAACACGTTCTGCTTCGGTTGACCGTCGGCACCCACCGCCGGGGTCGGCGCCGCGCCGGCCTTCGCCGCGGCGAGACCGGCGACCGCCGCCATGAACGCGAGGTTCAAGAGGTTGTGGACCGACCCGCGATGGGTGAGCTGGGCCCCCTTCGGGAACCCGGTGGTCCCGGACGTGTAGAAGATGCAGGCGTCGTCGTCGGGATCGATGTCGGCCGCCGGCAGGTCGGTCGGCGCGTTCGCCGCGTCGATGACGTCCTCCCACCGGTCGGCGTCGGCGGGGAGTTCACCGTCGAAGCGCACGGTCATCAGGTGCAGCGGCGCCTCGGCGCGCAGCGCATCGAGGACGGGAAGCACGCGCGCGACGCGCTCGGCGTCGGCGATGAGCACCTTCGGCCGCGAGTCGGCGAGGCCGTACTCCATCTCGTCGGAGGTCCACCACGCGTTCATGCCGACGCACGCCGCACCGATCGACACGATCGCCCAGTAACCGAACACCCACTCGGGATAGTTGCGCATGGCGATCGCCACCCGGTCGCCGGGCTGTACGCCGTACTCGTCGACGAGCCGGCCAGCCAGCGCGCGGATGATCGCGTCGGACTCGGCATAGGTGTAGCGCTCGTCCTCGTACACGATGTAGTCACGATCGCCGTACCCGCGGGCGAGTTCCCACACGGTTCGCATGCTCGGCAACGCCGATTCGAACACCTTGATCGGAACGCCTCGTACGTCGATCGTCGTCGTCGCGAACTGCGCGCCCGGTGCCGTCAGTTCTTCCCACGCCTCTTGGAACTCTTCGATCATGGCGGGCATGTTGGCAGCGCTCGCGCTCATTCTCCTAGTCGGCGATGACGTAGGCCGCCGCTGTCAGGCCGGTGTGGGTGAGCGACAGATGCCAGGTGACGACGCCCGCCTCGGCCGACAACTCGGCGGCCCGACCCGCGAATGCCAGCCACGGCTTTCCGGACGGCGACCGTTCCACCCACACGTCGTGGAATCCGAATGCACCGAGGCCCACGCCCAGGGCCTTCATGACGGCTTCGCGGGCAGCGAAACGCGCGGCGAGCGACGGCACGGGATCGGACTGCGGGGCCACGTAGGCGAGCTCGACCTCGGTGAACAACCGCGTCCGCATCGACGGCGTCCGTTCGAGGGATCGACGGAACCTGTCGATGTCGACCAGGTCGATGCCGATGCCGATCATCGCCGGACCCCCGACCGAGTCATCGGCGCCAGTGGTCGGCGGTGTCGGAGATCGGGCCGATGAGCAGCTCGGCGACGGGCAACTCGCCGAGCAACGACTCGTCGAAACTGCCCTCGGTCTCGGTGACCCAGTCGACGAGTCGGTCGTAGCGGCGGTCGTAGCCCTGCATCACGCCGCGCATCACGTCGCCGGGCAGGCGGTCGTGGAAGGCGAGGTGGAGCAGCGTGATGCCGGTCGTCTCGCCGCTCTTGACCTCGGGGACGAACAGGAGGGTCCGCCCGTCACTCCTGCCGATGCCCAGCAGCACCTCGCGCTCGGATGCGACACGACGCTTGGTGCCACGCAGCTCTGCGTTGCGCTCCACCCGGCTCGGGAGGTCACGCGAGATGCCACCCCGATCGATGATCGAGATCGTCTCGCCCTCGATCCGGTACCGGGTGAAGCCGACGACCGCCGCGACCGCCGGGTCCAGGTCGGCGAGCACCTTGAGGGTGCGGTAGCTGAGCACGTCGCGCCCGGCGCCGGCCGCGAGGACGGCTTGGACGAGCGCCCGGTCGACGACTCCCTCGTCACTGCGCGAGATGCCGACGGTGACCGTCTTGGCCTGGTGCTTGATGGTGTCGATCGGCCTGGTGAGCTCGTCGATCGCCCGCGTCAGGGCCATCACCAGGTCGTCGATCAGTGCGGCCGGAGTACCGACCTTCCCCGATGCGTGCTGGTACTGCTCGACGGGTCGGTCCGACAGGACATCGCGCAGCAGACCGTGCAAGCGGGTGGCCGTCGACGCCTCGAGTTGGCCGTCGTAGATGCCGGAGCGCAGACCGTCGTCGAACCGCTCGGACGACGCACGCAGCTCGGTGCGCAGTCGGGCCACCACTTGATCTCCCGACAGGTGCGCTGCAACGAGCCGCTCGATCGCCTCGCGCGCTTCGCGCAGCGGGCGTGCGGATGCGTCGATCGCGAGTGCCGCCTCGTATCCGAACAGATGCCCAGCCATGGCCGACAGGACGAATCCGAGCGCAGGGTCGACGACGGGGACCTCGATGGTCGCCGCGGCGTGGTAGCGGGTCTCACCGTCGCTGGCGATGACGATCGGGGTGGCCTTGTGCGCGGTGAAGATCGCCACCTCCTTGGCGACGTCGTCGGCGGTCGAGCCGACGAGGCCCGCGGCACACACGAGGATCAGCGGTTCCGACGACAGGTCGATGTGCTTCTTGTCCTCGGTCGAGTCGCAGGCCATCGACTTGTAGCACAACTCGCTGAGCTTGATCCTCACCTCCTCGGCCGCCACCTTGTTGGGGCCGTTGCCGACGACGGCCCAGTACCGCTTCGATGGGGCAAGACGGGCCGCGTCGGCGACGACGTCGCGACGGGACAGCACGACACGCATGGCGTCGGGCATTTCCCGCAGCGACGTGAGCAACGCGTGACGACGATCGGCGTCGCCCATCCCGGCGGCCTCGGCGATGGCACACGACAGCAGCGCGCCGGCGGCCACCTGGGCGTAGAACGCCTTCGTCGAGGCAACACTCATCTCCACGTCGCGGCCGTCGGACGTGTAGAGCACACCGTCGGACTTGTCGGTGAGATCGCTCCCGCGCCTGTTCACGATGCCGATCACCGCTGCGCCCCGCGACCTCAGCAGATCGACGGTGCGATTGGTGTCGGTCGTGGTGCCGGACTGGCTGACGGCGATCGCCAGCGTGTCGGACATGTCGAGGCGCATACCGAAGCCGGACAACTCGGTGGCCGTGATGGCGTCGACATCCAACCCGGCGTCGGTGAGTTCGTCGAGGATCGCTGCGGTGCTCTGGCCCGCGACGGCCGCCGTCCCCTGGCCGATCACACGCACCCGGGTGATCGTGCCGGCAGCCAAGCGATCGACCACGTCACGCGGGAGAGCCCGTTCGCCGATGTCGACGCTGAGCCGACCGTCGCGCTCGACGATCTTGCCGCGCAGGGTCTTGGCGAAGCTCAGCGGCGCCTCCGTGATCTCCTTGAGCAGGAAGTGCGCGGCAGCACCGCGATTGATGTCGCGCGTCGTGACTTCGGCGGTGACGACGTCGGCGTCGGTGACCGGGTGCTCGGCACCGTCGTACCCCAACCGCAGGATGCCGGCGAGGTCTCCGGCCCGATCGCCGTCGAGGACGACGATCTCGCCGCCGTGTTCACCGTCGAGTCGGACGTACTGCGACGTCTCCTCGACCACGCCGTACGGCTCGCTCGCCACGACGTAGCAGTCGTCGGCGAGCCCGACGTACAGCCCCTGGCCGCTCCCGCGCAGCGCGAGGAAGAGCTTCGACGGTGCTTCGCGCGCTGGCAACGCCGATCGCGACCGATCCCTCGAATTCCGACACGGTGCGCCGGAACGCCTCGGCGAACGGCGTGGTGGCGGCACGTCGTGCAATCAGGGTGGGAATGACCTTCGCGTCGGTCGTGATCGTCGACGAGATCCGCAGACCGTGCGTCACCCGCAGGTCGGCATGGTTGTCGACGTCACCGTTCAACGCGGCCACGACGTACGGCGGTGCGGCGCCGGCCGACTGCTCGAGTTCGTAGGAGTTCAGCGGATGGGTGTTCGGCTCGCTGATGATGCCGACGCTCGCCCAGCGCGTGTGGCCGAGGATCGCGACGCGCACCTCGGGTGACTGCAGTGCCCGGCGCAGGAGCGGATCAGCCGACAGCGCCGCACGAAGCGCTGCGGTGTTGTCACCGAGCTCACCGATCTCCGCGGCAGCCTTGTAGACGAACGACAGGCACTGATCCGCCTCGACGACAGCCCCCGATTGGAACAACGGGTCGGTGCCGCGCTCGTCGAGCAGCGTACGCAACGCTGCTGAGTCGATGTCGTGGCCCCACACGAACACGTGGAGGCCCGCCGAGTCGCGCCCGCGCACCTCGAGACGATCGATCCCGCCGAGTGCCTGCTGCACCGCCAGGTAGCCGGCCAGCTCGGCCGGGGACGCGTCGCGTCCGGCCAGCGACTCGACCGCGGCGATCGAACGCAATCGGTCGTGTCGCACTGCCCACAGCACGTCCTTGAGATCGATCAACTCGGCGTTGGCGACCTCCAGCGCCTCGGCGCCCAGACCGGCGGCATTGGCGTCGAGTTCGTGTTCGATCGCGGCGCTGAACGCTTCGAGTCGGTCGAGCCGGGATTCGATCGCAGCCACCGTGTCGATCCGACCGGCGAGCGCCAGGACCCCGGGCAATCCGCGGAGGCTCCTGTCCACGCCACGAACGGTCTCGGTCACGCCGACCACGTGCGGAATCTCGGCGAGCGCTGCGTCCAGCCCGGCGATCAGCTCACCCGCTTCGGGTGTGGGCCTGGTCGGCGGACGGCTGACGATCCCGATGATGCCACACATGGTGCGCAAGGCTACCCAGCCGTTCGTGCAGCGGCCGTTCAGCCGAAGTGTCGGTGTGCCACCGCAGCGAGGTCGTCTGCGGCAACTCGCGCGGCATCGTGTGTCGGCGCCTCGACCATCACACGAACGAGCGGCTCCGTGCCGCTCGCTCGAACGAGCACACGACCGTCGCCGCCGAGCGATCGCTCGACCCGCGCGATGTCGTCGGCGAGCACCTCGGCGACATCCGGCGCCCGACGTGCGACCACGACGTTCACCAGCACCTGCGGCAACGGCGTCATTGCGGCATTCGAAACTTCGGCGAGCGGTCTGCCCGACCGCATGACCGCGTCGAGGAGCGCGAGCGCCGTCAGTACGCCGTCACCGGTCGTGGCATGGTCGGCGAAGATGACGTGCCCCGACTGCTCACCCCCGAGCGAATAGCCGCCGGCCGCCAACGCTTCGAGGACGTAACGGTCGCCGACTCCGGTCTGGACCACCTTGATCCCGGCCTCACGCATTGCGAGGTGGAAACCCAGATTGGTCATCACCGTCACGACGACGGTGTCGTCGCGGAGTTCACCCTTGGCGAGCAGATCCGCCGCGACGATCGCGATGATGTGGTCGCCGTCGACGACCGAGCCGGTGTGGTCGACGGCGATCAGGCGGTCGGCGTCACCATCGAGTGCCACGCCGACGTCGGCTCCGTGCTCCAGCACGGCCGCGGCCACGTAGGACGGAACCGTCGCACCACATCCGTCGTTGATGTTGCGTCCATCCGGTGAATCCGCGATCACGATCACGTCGGCGCCGGCGGCGCGCAGTACTTCGGGCCCCACCACCGATGCAGCGCCGTTTGCCGCGTCGAGCACGACGCGCAGCCCGTCCAGCCGGCGGCCCTCGAGATAGCGCAACACGTGGTCCACGTAGGGTCGGTGGTCTCCGTCGTCGCGCATCGGAGCCGCAAGGACGAGGTCGGCGGGAGCAGGGACGGAGTCGAGTTCGGTCTCGATGCGTTGCTCGACGTCGTCGGTGAGCTTGAGCCCACCGAGCGCGAACAACTTGATCCCGTTGTCCTGATACGGGTTGTGGGAGGCCGAGACGACCGCTCCGAGCGCCCCGAGACGCTGCGCCTCGAAGGCGACCATCGGGGTGGGAGCGACGCCGAGCGACACCACGTCGACGCCTTCGGCACGGAACCCGACTGCGAGTGCACGAGCGAGCAGTTCGGTCGACTCACGCGTGTCACCACCGATGACGACGCGGTGATCGCCGTTCGACGGCGTGAGGACACGGGCCGCCGCCCGTGCGAGGCGGAACGCGAATTCAGTGGTGAGTTCGGTCCCTGCGACGCCACGAACGCCGTCGGTGCCGAACTTCATCTGCCGCAGAACTCTCGGAGCGGCACGAGACCAGCGCGATCAGCGCTTGGTGAACTGCGGTGCCTTACGAGCCTTCTTGAGGCCGTACTTCTTGCTTTCCTTCTTACGCGAGTCACGCGTGAGCAGGCCGGCCTTCTTGAGGGCACCGCGGCTCTCGGGATCGATCTCCACCAGCGAGCGGGCAATCGCCAGGCGAAGCGCTCCGGCCTGACCGCTGACGCCGCCGCCGTGGATCGACGCGGTCACGTCGTAGTTCTCGGTGGTCTCGGTCAGCGTGAGGGCCTCTGCGACCACCATCTGGGAGACGGCCGTCGGGAAGTACGCCTCGAGCGTCTTGCCGTTGATCAGGAACTGGCCGGTGCCGGGACGAACCTGGGCACGGGCGACGGCTTCCTTGCGGCGGCCGGTGGTCTGGGTGAGCGGTACGGTTCCCATGATGTCGGTGTCTTCTCTCAGCGATTCTGCGTACGGAACGTTCAACGGGCCTTGGCGCCGGGGATCTCCAGCGCCTTGGGTGTCTGGGCAGCGTGGGGATGGGTCGGGCCGGCGTAGACCTGCAGCTTGAGGATCTGCTGGCGGCCGAGCGGGCCCTTGGGCAGCATGCCGCGGATCGACTTGCGCAGTGCCTCTTCGGGCTTGCGGGCGTGCAGGTGGGCGTAGGTCTCGGACTTGATACCGCCCGGGTAGCCGCTGTGGCGGTACACCATGGTGCGGTCGGCCTTTCCGGCCGTCATCACGATCTTGTCGGCGTTGACGATGATGACATGGTCACCGGTGTCGATGTGTGGGGCGAAGGTGGGCTTGTGCTTGCCGCGCAGCACTCGGGCGACCTCGGTGCAGAGGCGACCGAGTACGAGCCCATCGGCGTCGACAACGTGCCACTCACGCTGGATCTCACTGGCTTTCGGGGTGTACGTAGGCATGCCGCAATCTCTGCTCAGTCTGTGGATGAACCGGACGCTCATCTTCGGTCGGTCGAATCCTTCGAGGGTCGCTCGACAGGGAACCGTGAAATGATACGGTCCGCCGCCCCGGCATCCAACCCGCGCCACAACGCAGCACCGATCAGTGGCGATGAGCAGGAACGCGGTCGGAGGCGGCGACCACCTCGCGAAGCCAATCGTCGACGCGTCGCGCGAGCGCGTCGGTGGAGAACTCCTCTTCCACGCGTCGGCGACACATGGTGCGGTCGATGCTGTCGATCCGCTCCACTGCCGCGACCAGTGCGTCGACATCGTCGGCCGGCACCACGAAGCCGGTCTGGCCGTCGACGACGATCTCGGCAGGCCCGCCCCGGTCGTAGGTGATCACCGGGACGCCGGTTGCCATGGCCTCGATGGCGACGTTGCCGAACGCCTCGACCCACTTCGGCGTCATCACCACAGCGGTGCACCGGCCGATCGCCGCCTGGAGGTCATCGGTCGCGAGGAATCCGCAGTACTCGAGTCGAGCGTCGGGATGTTCGTCACACACCTGCTGCCAGTAGCCCGGATCCTGCATCATGCCCCAGACCTTGACGGGCCATCCGCTGCGCGCGGACAACTCCGCGACATCCTCCAAGCCCTTCTCACGCGAGATGCGACCCACGGCTCCGAGATGGGCCGGATCGACGTCGGGCGTCAGGCGCACGTCGTAGCGATCGGTGATCACGCCGCTGCCCAGGACCCGGAACGGCACCGTCTCGACGACGCCGTCGACCGCTCCACCGACGACGCGGTCGAAGGTCGCGGCCTGCGCGCGTGAGTGGGCGCCGAGGCAATCGGGACGACGACGCGCGAGGTCGTGGACCGCGGCGTCCATCGCATCGTTGAGCGATCCCATCGAGATGAAGTGCACCACGGGGACGGCGAGGAACGAGGTGAGGTACAACGGCAGCCAGTCGTAGGCCAGGTTGACGACCACGTCGATGTCGTCCTGCAGATCGGCGACCCGCTGCCACATCGCCGCGAGCACCGACCCGGTCGGGAGTTCCACCGGTGCGTCTCGATCGGCCAGCTGGCTGCTGGGTTGGAGCACTCCCTCGATCTGATGGACTCGATCGCCGACGTGCAGTGAGCCGGCCGGCGCGACGACCTCCACCGAATGACCCAGACCGCTCAGCCCGTAGACGAGACTGTGGAGCGTCAACTCGACGCCACCACCGATCCCGGAACCCAGTGGTCCCACGGGAGTCGACACGATGACGACGCGGAGACGTTGCACCCACGTGAAGAACGCAGCCCGGCCACGGGGTATTCCCCGTGCTGCGAGGGCTATCGTGTGCGGGCCGGCCGCGTCGGCGGCGAGTCCGGGACGACGACGACCCGACAGCAGCGAGCACGACCCGACAGCAGCGAGGAATGACTCAAGTGCCAGACGGAACCGACCCGGGCAACAACGTGGGGTCCGCCGATTCGTATCTCGGTGGGCCCGGTCCTGCCGACATCGAGGAGCCTCGGATGTCCGTCGACGGACTCGCCGATCCCGTGGTCGCGATCGATCCCGACGGCGTGCTGCGCTACGCCAACGACACCGCCGCTGAGGTACTCGGCTGGGAGACGGCCGAACTGCTCGGCACGTCCGTGCTGGAGTTGGTCCATCCCGACGACCTCAACCTCGCTGCCGGGGCATTGCAGACCATCGTCACCAAGTCCGTCGGTGGTCTCATCGCACTCCGTCTTCGCACCGGCCGCGGCACGTGGTGCTCGCTGGAGCTGCACGGCACCCTTCGCGCCGACGTCGCCGACGACCCGTTCGCCGGGCTGATCGTCATCGTGGCCCGCGACGTCAGCGAGCGGCACCGTCTCGAATTCGACCAGGGCGACGTCCAAGTGCTTCGTGCGGTCATGGCCAACATGCACGGCATGGTCGTGCTGGCCGACTCCAACGGTCTGGTCCGTTCCATCAACGGAGCGGTCACCAGGTTCCTCGGCCATGATCCCGAACTGGTTCGCGGCACGTCGATCCTCGAGCATCTCCACCCTGACGACCGCGACCAGGTGCTCGACGCCGCTCGATCGCTCGCTCCCCAGGAGTCGGTCACGCTCGATGCACGGCTGCTGAAGACCGACACCGAACCGCTGGTGTGCGAGTTCACGGTCACCAACCTGCTCGACGATCCCGTGGTCAGCGGCTACCTGATCAGCGCGCAGAACGCCACCGCTCTCGCCGACGCACGCGAACGCGCCGAATTCCTGGCGCTGCACGACGGGCGCACGGGGTTGCTCAATCGTGACGGATTCATGCGGGCAGCGACGGCGATGATGAAGTCCGGCGGCGGCCTCGGCATCCTCATCGTCGACATCGTCCATTTCCGGTCGGTCAACGAGCTCTACGGCGAGCCGGTCGGCGACTCGGTCCTGTCCGCGATCGCCGATCGGATCGACAAGATCCGGTGGCCGGACCTCATCACGGCCCGGTTCGGCGGCGACGAGTTCGTGCTCGCCGTGCGGGGCCCGAACGCGAGCACCGTCGAGATGCTCCGAGAACGGGTACGACGCGACATGGCCCGATCGGTCGTCGTCGACGGCCAGGAAGTGAACTTCGAGATCCGAACGGCGATCGCCTACGAACCCAAGCCACAGGTGCTCGACGCGCTGCTGGTCACGGCGAGCAACGACCTCATGTCGGCCAAGCGGTTCGCCGACCCTGATTCCGGTGGCATCTCCGTCGATGCGATCAACCAGCGCCGGCGTCAGGTCGATCACCTGCGCCAGGCCCTGAACGCCGGCGAGATCCAGCCGTTCTACCAGCCCATCTGTACGAGCCATGGCGAGATCACCGCTGTCGAGGCGCTCGTGCGGTGGGTCCACCCGCTCCGCGGCGTCCTCGGCGCCGGCGAGATCCTGCCGCTCGCCCAGTTGGCGGGCCTCGCCGAAGCGGTCGACGACTGCGTCCTCGATCAGGCCCTGGAGTTCGCCGTCACGCTGGCCGATCTCGGCCGCAGCGACATCGAGGTGCACGTCAACATCGACCCGAAGGTGATCGCCCGACCTGCCTTCGGAGTGTCGTTCCTCGACCGTTGCCATCGGCGGGGGGCCGATCCGACGCAGTTGGTCATCGAGATCACCGAGACCGACCTGCTCTCGCCCGGTGCCGCGTCGCTGGCCAACATGCAGAAGCTGCGTTTCGCCGGCATCCACGTCTCGATCGACGACTTCGGCACCGGTTACTCCAGCCTCGCCCATCTCCTCGAACTGCCCGTCGACGGCGTGAAGATCGACCGGCGTTTCGTTGCCGGCATCGACGTCGATCCGGCCGCGACGAACCTGACCACGGCGATCATCAGCCTCAGTCAGAGCCTGAAGTTGACCTGCGTGGCCGAAGGCGTGGAGCAGCCCTACCAGCGTGATCGACTCGCCGAGTTGGGGTGCCGTTCATTCCAGGGATGGTTGTTCTCGGCCGCTGTGGCCCGCGACGAGATCCTGGCTGTGCTGCAATCGACGACACCGACGCTGGTCGACCAGTCGGTTCAGCTGTCCCAGCGCTCACCGCTGTAGTCGACCGCGAACAACACGAGCCCGGTCGGAGGTGCGACCGGCCCGGCCGCGTTGCGGTCGAGGGCCGCCAACGTTGCCGGGATCGAGTCGACGGCGCGCCTCCCTCGTCCGACGTCCACGAGCGTGCCGACGATGCTGCGCACCATCTGGTGACAGAACGAGGTCGCGCCGATCTCGAACTGCAGGAGGCCGCGGCCCCAGGTCGCCTCATCCACCCGAACCCACCTGGCCACGTGCAACCGACGCACGAGGCTCGGTTCGGCCATGCCCTCGGCCGGTCGTGGGCGCCGACAGAACGACGAGAAGTCGTGCTCGCCGAGCAGACTCGGAGCGGCGCTGTTCATGGCATCGACGTCGAGCGGCTGAGGGACGTGCCATGACGAACGTGCGAGCAGCGGATGGGGCGACGGGTCGTTCCACACCGCGTACCGATAGGTACGTGCCGTCGCGGAGAATCGTGCGGAGAAGTCGGCGTCGACCCATTCGGCGTCGCGCACCGCGAGCGCGGGGGCTCCCATCGCGTTGACACTGCGCGTCAGGCGACGCAGATCGGTGTCGGCCGGGATCATCCCCGACACCACTTGGCCCCAGGCGTGGACGCCGGCATCGGTACGACCCGCGCCGACCAGGTCGACGGGGATTCGCACGATGGTTTCGACGAGACCA
Source organism: Ilumatobacteraceae bacterium (assembly GCA_963829585.1). GTDB lineage: Bacteria > Actinomycetota > Acidimicrobiia > Acidimicrobiales > Ilumatobacteraceae > Sva-07. Next base: position 199,340 of record CAWHJD010000021.1, read on the forward strand.
CGCAGCTCGCCCATCACGGTGCGCACACCGTCGCTCTCGGCGAAGCCGTGGAAGTCGGTGCCGTCGTACGCGAGCGTCAACCGGACGTTGCGCGTGTCGGCCACACCGAGCGTCGACTCAGACGAGTTCGATGCGCGCCATCTGGGCGTTGTCGCCGGCGCGGGGACCCATCTTGAGGATCCGGGTGTAGCCGCCGTTGCGCTCGGCGTAGCGCGGCGCTACGTCGTGAACGAGCTTGTAGGTCATTTCCTTGTCACCGAGGAACGACTGGATCTGGCGGATCCGGTGGACCTGCATCGGTCCCTCCTCCTGAGCCTTCTTGGCCTTGGTGATGAGCTTCTCGGCGATGGGGCGCAGGTGCTTGGCCTTGGCCTCCGAGGTGGTGATCGCCTCGGCGGCGAACAACGACGCGGCGAGGTTGGCCATCATGAGGCGCTGGTGGGAAGCAGAGCTTCCGAATCGGCGTGAGCGGCGTGGCGTAGGCATTGTTCAGTCCGTCTTTCGTGTCCGTGCGTTCGATCAGCCGCGCAGTGTCAAGCCGCGCTCGTCGAGCTTGGCCTTCACTTCGTCGAGGCTCTTCTGGCCGAAGTTGGTGATGTTCAACAGGTCGTCCTCGGTCTTGGTCAGCAGTTCGCCGACCGTGTTGACCTGCGCCCGCTTGAGACAGTTGTTCGGACGCTCCGACAGATCGAGGTCTTCGATCGGGAGGTCGAGGTCGGGCGAGCTGACGGTGGCGTCGATGAGTTCACCCAGTTCGAGGCCGCGCGGCTCGTCGGCCATCGTGGCGACGAGATCGACGAGCGAACGCAGGGTGGCGCCGGCCGAGGCGAGCGCGTCGGAGGCCGTGATCGAACCGTCGGTCTCGATCTCGATCACGAGGCGGTCGTAGTTCGTGGACTGCTCGACACGAGTCGGCTCGACCTGGAACGACACCCGGCGAATCGGGCTGAAGATCGCATCGATCGGAATGACACCGATGATCCGGTTGTCGTCCTCACGATTGCTCGACAGGTAACCACGGCCCTGCTCGACCGTCAGGTCGATCGCGAGACGGCCCTTGGCGTTGAGCGTGGCGATGTGCAGGTCCTTGTTGAGCACCTCCACGTCGGCCGGGCACTCGATGTCGCCGGCAGTCACAGCGCCGGGGCCACGAGCGTCGAGACGCATCGTGACGGGCTCGTCGGACACCGACGTGACGACGATGTCCTTGAGGTTCAGAATGATGTCGGTGAGGTCCTCGGCGACGCCGGCGACGGTGTCGAACTCATGGAGCGAGTCGTCGAAACGTGCCGTGGTGATCGCTGCACCGGGAATCGACGAGAGCAGGGTGCGGCGCAGGGAGTTGCCGAGTGTGTGACCGAAACCGGGTTCGAGCGGACCGACGGCGAAACGCTGGCGATTGTCGGACTCCTCACCGAGAGCTTCGATGGTGGGGCGCTGCATGACGAGCATTTGTGCCAGGACCTTTCAACGACAGGGGATTCGAAACGAGAATGCGAATGAAGTAAGCGGATTACTTGGAGTAGAGCTCGACGATGAGCGACTCACGAACGGGCACGTCGATGTGCTCGCGCTCGGGAAGGCTACGGACCGTCACGGCCTTGCCACCGTCGCCGGCTTCGAGCCAGGCGACGAGCGAGCGGTCGAGCGTGTCGATGTTGTGCTGGATCACGATCATCTTCTGTGCCTTCGGCGACAGCGAGATGACCTGGCCCTTCTTGCAGCGGAAGCTGGCGATGTCGACGCGCTTGCCGTCGACCTGGATCAGGCCGTGATTCACGAACTGACGGGCCTGCGGACGACTGGACGCCCAGCCGGCGCGGTAGACGACGTTGTCGAGGCGCTGTTCGAGCAGGCGCAGCAGGATCTCACCCGTCGGACCCTGGAGACGGATGGCCTCCACGTAGGTCTTGTGGAACTGCTTCTCGAGCACACCGTAGATGTACTTCGCCTTCTGCTTCTCCTGCATCTGGGCGAGGTACTCGCTGCCGGCGTTGCGGCGACGTGTGCGGCCGTGCTGGCCTGGCGGGAAGGGGCGACGCTCGAGCGCCTGGCGACCCTTTTCGTTCTCGAAGATGTTGACCGAGAGGCGGCGCGAGATGCGCACCTTGGGTCCGGTGTAACGAGCCATGTCAGTCCTCTTCCTTACCCGCGCCGACGCTTCGGCTGGCGGCACCCGTTGTGGGGAACCGGTGTGACGTCTTTGATCGAGGTGACCTCGATACCCGTCTGCTGGATCGAGCGCACGGCGGTGTCGCGGCCCGAACCCGGGCCCTTCACCTGGACTTCGGCACGGCGCATGCCGTGCTCGATGGCGGCCTTGCCGGCCTTCTCGGCGGCCTGCTGAGCGGCATAGGGCGTGCTCTTGCGGCTGCCCTTGAAGCCGACGGCACCGGACGAGGCCCACGAGATGACGTTGCCCTCGGTGTCGGTGATCGAGACGATCGTGTTGTTGAACGAGCTCTTGATGTGCACGATGCCCGTGCTCACGTTCTTGCGGTCGCGCTTGCGCGGACGACGGCTCGCGGTTGGCTTGGCCATTACTTCCTCACTGCCTTCTTCTTGTTGGCCACCGTGCGCTTCGGGCCCTTGCGGGTACGAGCGTTGGTGTGGGTGCGCTGGCCGCGAACTGGCAGGCCCTTGCGGTGTCGGACGCCCTGGAGGCAGCCGATCTCGATCTTGCGCTTGATGTCGCCCTGCACGTCACGGCGCAGGTCGCCCTCGATCTTGAGGTTCTGATCGATGTACGAACGGATCCGGTTGACCTCGTCCTCGGTCAGATTGGAGACCTTGGTGTCGGGATCGAGTTCCAGTTCGGCGCAGATCTTCTGCGACGTGGGAAGACCGATTCCGAAGATGTAGGTGAGCGAGATCTCCAACCGCTTTTCGCGGGGAATGTCGACGCCGGCGATACGTGCCATGTTGATGCTCCTGTCAGCCCTGACGCTGCTTGTGGCGAGGGTTGGTGCAGATGACCATGATGCGGCGATGGCGACGAATCACCTTGCAGTTGTCGCACATCGGCTTGACGCTGGGTCGTACTTTCATGGTTGCTCTCTACTCGTGCCTTATTTGTATCTGTACGTGATGCGACCCCGGGTGAGGTCGTAGGGGGTGAGTTCCACCTGCACCTTGTCTCCGGGGAGGATTCGGATGTAGTGCATCCGCATCTTGCCGGAGATGTGCGCCAGGACTTCATGGCCGTTGTCGAGCGCGACCTTGAACATGGCGTTCGGAAGAGATTCGAGGATCTTGCCTTCCAGCACGATCGCGTCTTCCTTTGGCTTTGGCAGGGGCTTCTCCTTACTCGTTCTCGGACTCTGGAACCGGACCCGGGCACGACAGCACACAGCTGACGGCACCGAGATGACAACAATGCTCATCGAAATCTGCTCCGGCGCAGGCGCCGATGCGGACATCGAGGTCTGCGAACAGACCGGCGTGTCATGCTAGCGGCGCCTTTTCGGAGAACCAATGGGTGGTCCGCCTGAATTCTGCGGCCGTGTGCTATGTCGCCCGCGTTACCCACCGCTCGCTCCGCTCCCGCCCGAGAACCCCCGACCCTCACCCGATTCTCTGCGGAATGGGTCTCGGATGCTGCGACACATTCCGCACAGGACAGGACGCAGCTCGAGCACTTGGTACCGTTCGAACATGCACGATCTGGTGATTCGAGGCGGCGTGGTGGTCGACGGCACCGGCGCCGACCGCTTCCGCGCCGACGTGGCGGTCGACGGCGAGCAGATCGTCGCCGTGTCGCGACCCGACGGCGAACCGATCGGACCGGGCCGGCGGGAGATCGACGCCGACGGGCTGATCGTCACCCCCGGTTGGGTCGACATCCACACCCACTACGACGGCCAGATCACCTGGGACCCCGAACTGGCGCCGTCGTCGGTCAACGGCGTCACCTCGATCCTCGTGGGCAACTGCGGCGTCGGGTTCGCGCCGGTCGCCCCCGATCGCCACCAGTTCCTGATCGAGCTGCTCGAAGGCGTCGAGGACATCCCCGGCACCGCCCTGACCGAGGGGATGACGTGGGGCTGGGAGACGTTCCCCGAGTACCTCGACCTGCTCGACACGTTGCGCTGGAGCATCGACGTGGGAACCCAGGTGCCCCACGCCGCCCTGCGCACCTACGTCATGGGCGAGCGCGGCGCCGACGTCGAAGCCGTCGCGTCGCCCGACGAGATCGCCGACGATGTCGGCGACTGTGCGAGGAGGCGATCCACGCCGGTGCGCTCGGGTTCACCACGTCGCGCACGTACGTGCACCGCACCTCGCGCGGCCAGCAGATCGGCACGCTCGCGCGCCGGAACCGACGAGGTGCTCGGGATCGCCGCTGCGCTGCGCCGCGCCGGAGCCGGCGTCATCCAGTTGATCTCCGACGCGTACCAGTCGACCGACGACGAACTCGTCGCCAACGAGATCGAGCTGCTCGGGCGCATCGCCACCGAGGTCGGCCGTCCGCTCAGCTTCACCGTGCAACAGAACGACGACGCGCCCGACCGGTTCCGTGAGTTGCTGGCGGCGATCGACCGCTGGAACGCGGCCGGTGCCGACGTCAAGGCCCAGGTGGCGGTTCGGCCGATCGGCGTACTCATCGGGCTGCAGGCAACCGCCAACCCGTTCATGTTCTGCCCGTCGTACCGGCAGCTGCACACCCTCACCGCCCGACGAGCGGCTCGCCCGCCTCCGCGACCCCGAGATGCGCCGCAGGCTGCTCGACGAGCACGCCGCCGTCGACCCCTGCCGGCTTCGTCGGGATCCTGCACTCCGGCTACGACCGCATGTACCCGCTCGCCGACCCACCCGACTACGAGCCGACACCCGCCGACAGCGTCGCCGGCCGCGCCGCGGCAGCCGGCACCCGGCCCGACGAGCTGCTCTACGACCTGCTGCTCGACGACGACGGCAGCCGCCTGCTCTACATCCCGCTGATGAACTACGCCCACGGCAGCCTCGACGACGTCCGCGAGATGCTCACCTCACCGAACGCGATGTTCGGGCTGTCCGACGCCGGCGCCCACTGCAACTCGATCTGCGACGGCACGTTCCCGACCACCGCGATCACCCACTGGACGCGCGACCGCACCCGCGGCGACCTGCTGGCGCTCGAGCAGGTCGTGCACCAGCAGACCCAGCGCACCGCCCGTCACGTCGGCTGGACCGATCGAGGCGTCGTCGCTCCCGGCCACCTCGCCGATCTGAACGTGATCGACCTCGAGCGCCTCACGCTGCATCCGCCGCACCTCGTCGCCGACCTCCCTGCCGGCGGCACCCGCCTGATGCAGACCGCCGACGGCTACGTCGCCACGATCAAGCGCGGGCAGGTCATCGCCGAGCACGGCGAACTCACCGGCGCTCGTCCCGGGCGTCTCCAACGCGGCCGTAGCTGACCGCGTCCCGTGGTCGACATCATCGCCGCGATCGTCACGTCGTTCGGCGTGGTGTTCGTCGCCGACGTGGCGTCAGCCGTGCTCTTCGCCGGGTTCGGTATCGCGATGCCGGCGGGCCGGTTCTGAGACCTCGACGATCAGTTTTCCGCGCAGCAGCGCCCGAATCGAGTCGATCGCCCGACGATGCCGTTCGGGCGACTCGGAGCCCTCGGTGAGGCCGATGAGGACGATGCGCACGAACTCGATGACGAGATCACGGTCCTCAGGACGAATCTCACCCGAGGCCACACCGGCGCCGACCATCCTCATGAAGAACTCGTCACGCGCGACGACGCTGCGCTCCAGACGGTCGGCGACCTCCGGGAATCGGCGCATGTCGGTACGCACGGTCCCGACGAACAGGGCCAACGTCGGATCCTCGAGGTTCAACTCGTGCGCGGCCTCCAACACGGCGTCGAACTGACCCAGGAACGTCACAGCGGTCTCGACCGCATCGATGAATCGACCGTAGACCCTCCGCTGCATGTCACGATGCACGGCCACGTAGAGGTCGAGCTTCGAGTCGACGTAGTGGTACAGCGCTCCGGTGGTGATGCCGGCCGCCTCCGCGACGTCCTTGTTGGTGACCGCCCCGTAGCCCCGCTCGGCGAACAGACGGCGGGCATTGTCGAGGATCGCCTGTCTGGTGTCGGCCGAATCGGTCGCCGGCGGCCGCCCACGACGACGTGTCCGTTCGCCTGCCACATCCACCATCCAGTCAGTATCACTCTCGGCGCGGCCCACACTCCCACCGGAGGTTCTCTCGCACGAATTCGGCTGCGGCGTTCACGAGAACGCGGGAGGGTGGTCAGTTGCGGTTGGCTTCGACGGCCTTGACCAGACGGACGAACACGTCGTCGGGATGTCCGATCCCGTTCACCACGACCAGGCGGTTCTGGTCGCCGTAGTGCTTGATCAACGGAAAGGTCTGCTCCTCGTACAGGTCGAGCCGGCGATTGACCGACTCGGGCGTGTCGTCGGCGCGCTGCTTCACGTCGCCGCCACACACGTCGCAGATCCACGGGTCCGGATCGTTGCCGGTCGCGGTGTAGTTCGTGCCACAGTCGCGGCAGACCCGGCGCGCCGAGATCCGGTCGAGCACGATCTCGCGCGGCACGTTGAGGTCGAGCACGACATCGATGGGTCGCTCACCGGCGATGCGATCGAGCGCATCGGCCTGCTCGATCGTGCGGGGGAAACCGTCGAGGATGTAGCCACGCGTGGATGCGTCGGCGGCCGACAAGCGGTGCTCGACGAGAGCGATCATGATGTCGTCGCCCACGAGACCGCCGGCGTCCATGACCTGCTTGGCCATCAGGCCGAGTTCGGTCCTCTCGCGAGTCGCGGCGCGCAGCATGTCACCGGTGGAGATGTGCGGAACGACGAAGTGCCGTGACAGTCGCACGCACTGCGTGCCCTTGCCGGCACCCTGTCGCCCGAGGATGATGAGCCGGGCGCCGGGGATCACGACGACCTACTTGAGGAATCCCTCGTAGTTGCGCAGCGTCAGTTGGCTGTCGATCTGGCGCATCAACTCGAGTGCCACACCCACCGAGATGAGCACCGCGGTACCGGCGAAGGCGAAGGTACTGACACCGGCGATGATGAGCAGGATGTACGGCAGGATCGCGATGACGGCGATGAACACGGCGCCGGGCAGCGTGATGCGGTTGACGGCCTTGGCGAGGTATCGCTCGGTCTGCGGACCGGGGCGGATGCCGGGGATGAAACCTCCCTGGCGGCGCAGCTGGTCGGCCTGGCGGATCGGGTCGAACGCGATCGAGTTGTAGAAGTAGGCGAAGGCGATGATGAGCATGGCGAAGATCGTGATGTACACGAAGTTCTGCGGGTTCACGATGTACTTGTCGACGAAGCTCGCGATCTCACCACGCCATCCCTCACCGGATCCGAGGAACTGCGTCATGATCACGGGCAGCAGCAGGATCGAGCTGGCGAAGATGATCGGGATCACGCCCGACTGGTTGACCTTCAACGGGATGTAGGTGTTCTGTCCACCCATCATGCGGCGACCGACCACACGTTTTGCGAACTGCACCGGGATTCTTCGTTGCCCGAGCTCGACGTAGACGACGGCCACGATGATGAACAAGGTCAGCAGCACCATGGCGACGAACCAGAACGTGCCGTTGAGCACGAGAATGCTCCAGAAGCCCCCCGGGAGCGAGGAGACGACCGAGGCGAAGATGATCATCGACATGCCGTTGCCGATGCCGCGCTGCGAGATCATCTCGGCCATCCACATCAACACGGCGGTACCGGCGACCAGCGTCGGAATGATCAGATAGCCACGAGGCCAGACGCCGTCGGGCAGCAGCGGTACCGTCGGTGCCGCACTCGCGGCCGAGAAGAATGCCGTGCCACGGCCGGTACCGAAGATGAACACCAGACCCGTTGCCTGCAGCGTGGCCAGACCGATCGTGAGGTATCGCGTGTACTGGGTGATCTTGCGTTGGCCGACCGCGCCTTCGTTCTGGAGTTCCTCCAGCTTCGGGATCACGACGCCGAGCACCTGCATGATGATGCTCGCGGTGATGTACGGCATGATGCCGAGCGCGAAGATCGAGAAACTCTCGAACGCGCCACCCGAGAACAGGTTCAAGAAGCCGAGAGCTCCCTGCTGGCCGGCCGATTCACGCAACTGCTCGATCGCGATCGGGTCGACACCGGGAACACGGATGGCGACACCGAACCGATAGACGGCGACCATCGCGATGACGAACAGGATCTTGTTCCTCAGGTCGTGGACCTTGAAGATGTTCAACAGGCTCGAGATCACGCGGGGAGGTCCTTCTTCACGTCGTGCTGCGGTTGGGTGCCGATCGGAATCAGCGGTTGGCGAACTGGTTGCCCTTGACCGCCGGTCGCCCGGCCTTTCCTTCTTCACGGAAGGGAAGTTCGATCAGGGTGACCGTACCGCCTGCGGCCTTCACGGCCGCTTCAGCAGTCGAGGAGATCGCGTGGACGTGGAGGTCGACCTTGGTCGAGATCTCACCGCGGGCGAGCACCTTGACGAACGACTTCTTGCGGACGACACCGTTGGCGACGAGCACCTCGGGATCGACCTTGGAGTTGCCGGTCTTCTCGACGAGGTCGCCGAGCGTGTGCAGGTTGACGGCCTGGTACTCGACGCGGAACGGGTTGTTGAACCCCTTCAGCTTCGGGACGCGCTGCTTGAGCGGTGTCTGTCCGCCTTCGAAGCCTCGGGCGACGGTGTTGCGGGCGCGCTGGCCCTTGCTGCCGCGGCCGGCAGTCTTGCCGCCCTTGCCGCCGGTACCGCGACCGACGCGCTTGGCGTTCTTCGTGGCGCCGGGCGACGGCGCGAGATCGTGGACCTGCATGGTCAGCTCTCTTTCTGCGGGGCCGAGTCGGCTGTGGCAGCGTTGTCGTGGACGTCGATGAGGTGCGGAACCCGGGCGATCATGCCGCGGATCTCCGGCCGGTCGGGCAGCGTGTTCGATCGGCCGATCTTGCCCAGACCCAGCGCGCGCAGCGTGCCGCGGTGCTTGGGCTTGGTGCCGATCGACGACTTGACCTGCGTGACGGTGATGGTGGCCGCATTGGTGGTGGACTGGCTCATTCTGCGCTCCTGGACGTGCTGGCGCCGGCACCCGAATGGGTCTTCTGACGCTCGTTGTAGGCGTTGAGCAGGCCCTTGGGCACGAACTCCTCGGCCGCCAGGCCGCGGCGGGCCGCGATCTGGTCGGGGCGCTGGAGCGACTTGAGCCCGGCAACGGTGGCCCGGGCGACGTTGATGTGGTTGGCCGAACCGAGCGACTTGCAGAGCACGTCGTGCACGCCGGCCTCTTCGAGGATGACCCGGGCAGCACCACCGGCGATCACGCCGGTACCCGGCGCCGCCGGCTTCATCATGACCTTGCCGCCACCGGTCGTGCCGAGGACGGGATGGATGATCGTGCTGCCGGCCATCGGGACCTCGAAGAGATTGCGCTTGGCTTCCTCGGTGCCCTTCTGGATGGCGAGCGGGACTTCCTTGGCCTTGCCGTAGCCGAGCCCGACGCGGCCATTGCCGTCGCCGATCACCACGAGAGCGGTGAAGGAGAACCGACGACCACCCTTGACCACCTTGGCCACGCGGTTGATCGTGATGACCCGCGACTCGCGCAGACCGCTGTCGTCGCCGTCACGACCGTCGCGGCCACCGTCGCGGCCTCCGCCACGGCTGTCGCGGCCACCGCCACGGTTGTCAGTGTTCATGGGAAACGACATCAGAACTCCAGTCCTGCTTCACGAGCGGCAGATGCAACGGCAGCGATACGGCCGTGGTAGGCGAAGCCACCACGGTCGAACACGACCTTGTCGACACCTGCGGCCTTGGCACGCTCGGCGATGAGCTGACCCACCCGGGCAGCTGCCTCGACACTCGAACCCGAGCCCGCTGAACGCAGGTCGGCTTCGTTGGTCGACGCCGCGGCGAGCGTGGTGCCGGCATCGTCGTCGATCACCTGTACGGACAGATGCTTGTTCGAGCGGAACACGGCCATGCGCGGACGCGAGGCGGTGCCGTGGATCTTCTTGCGGACGCGACGGTGGCGGCGGATACGGCCACTGCGACGGGCTTCGGCGATCTTGGTCATGAGACGCTCCGTTACTTCTTTCCGGCCTTGCCGGCCTTGCGCAGCACTCGCTCGCCCGCGTAGCGGACTCCCTTGCCCTTGTACGGCTCGGGCTTGCGGATACTGCGGATGTTGGCGGCCACCTGGCCGACCACTTCTTTGTCGATACCCACGACGACCACCTGGGTCTGCACAGGTACTTCGAAGGAGATGCCCTCGGGCGCCTTCACGTCGACCGAGTGGCTGAACCCGAGGTTCAGACGCAGCGCGTTCGGACCCTGGGCCTCGGCGCGGTAGCCGACGCCGACGATGTCGAGCTGCTTCTTGAAACCGTCGGTGACGCCGATGACCATGTTGTTGACGAGGCTGCGGGTGAGCCCGTGCATCGCCTTGGTCTTGTTCTCGTCGTTCGGACGCTCGCACAGGAGCGTGTCGCCGTCCTGGGTGATGGTGATGGTGCCGGGGATCACACGCTCGAGGGTGCCCTTGGGCCCCTTGACCGAGATGTTTCGGCCGTCGACTGTGACGTCGACGCCTGCTGGCACCGTGATGGGTGCCTTACCGATGCGGGACATGTCGTTCCTACTTCTCCTTCTCCGGCCTGATCACCAGACGTAACACATGACCTCGCCGCCGACGTGGCGCTTGCGCGCCTCGCGGTCGGTCATGAGGCCGTGGGAGGTGGACAGGACAGCAACACCGAGGCCACCGAGAACTCGGGGGACGGTGCCGGCGTTGCGGTACACGCGCAGACCCGGCGTCGAGATCCGACGCAGGCCCATGATCGTGCGTTCACGATCGGGCGAGTACTTCATCTGGATCGTGAGCACCTCACCGACACCCTTGGGTGACGGCGCGGTCTCGAAGCTCTCGATGTAGCCCTCCTTGCGGAGGACCTCGGCGAGCGCGACCTTCTGCTTGGACGAGGGCATGCGCACCTCGTCGTGCTTGGCGGTGTTCGCGTTGCGAACACGCGTGAGCATGTCGGCGATGGGATCGGTCATCATGATGGTTGTCTCCTCACCAGCTCGACTTCGTCAGACCGGGAATCTCGCCGGCATGTGCGAGCTCTCGCAGGCACAGGCGGCAGAGGCCGAACTTGCGGTAGACCGAACGGGCACGGCCGCAGCGGCGGCAGCGTGTGTAACCGCGAACCTTGAACTTCGGCTTCGCGTTGGCCTTGTTGATCAGTGCTTTCTTTGCCATGTCGTCGCCTCAGTTCACTTCCGGCCGCCGTAGCGGGGGCCACGGTTCTTCTTCTTGCGAGGCTCGTTCTCGGCGTCGGCGCCCTTCTTGAAGGGGAAGCCGTATGCCTCGAGGAGAGCCTTGCCCGTGTCGTTGTCATGCGCGGTCGTCACGATCGTGATGTCCATGCCACGAGGTTGGTCGGCGCGGTCCGGGTCGATCTCGGCGAACATCGTCTGCTCGTTGAGCCCGAACGTGTAGTTGCCGTGGCCGTCCCAGGAGTTCGCCGGCAGGCCGCGGAAGTCGCGGATGCGGGGGATGGCGACCGAGATCAAGCGGTCGAGGAACTCCCACATGCGGTCACCGCGGAGTGTGACCTTCACACCGATGGCCTGACCCTCACGAAGTTTGAAGTTCGCGATGGACGTGCGGGCCTTGGTCACGACGGGCTTCTGGCCCGAGATCAGCGTGAGGTCGGCGACGCAGCCCTCGATGAGCGACGGCTGACCGGCGGCACGGCCGACACCCATGTTGATCACGATCTTCTCGAGGTTGGGCACCTGCATGACGTTCCGGATTCCCAGATCCTCCTGCAGCTTGGCCTTGATCTCGTCGTTGTAGCGCGCCTTCAAGCGCGGGATGTCAGTCGCAGTTGCAGCGCTCATCCGATGACCTCTCCGCTCGGGCGGGCGATGCGCACCTTCGTGCCGTCGTCCTTGGTCTGATAGCCGACACGGACCTTGCGTCCCTTGTGCACCAGCATCACGTTGCTGGCGTCGAGCGGCATGTCCTTCTCGATGATGCCGCCCGGGTCGTTGGCGCGCCGGGCCTTCTGATGCTTCGAGGCCACGTTCACACCGTTGACGATGATCTTGTTGGTCTTCGGGAAGACGAAGGCGATCTCGCCCTGCTTGCCCTTGTCCTTGCCGGTGATCACCTCGACGGTGTCACCCTTCTTGAGCTTCATCTCACAACACCTCCGGTGCCAGCGACACGATTCGCATGAACTTGCGGTCGCGCAGTTCGCGCCCGACCGGGCCGAAGATGCGGGTGCCGCGGGGCGTGAGGTCGTCCTTGATGAGCACGGCTGCGTTCTCGTCGAAGCGGATGTAGCTGCCGTCGGGACGACGCTTCTCCTTCTTCACTCGAACGACGACGCACTTGACGACTTCGCCCTTCTTGACGGCTGCACCCGGGATCGCGTCCTTGACCGTGGCGACGAAGATGTCGCCGATCGAGGCGTAACGACGACGGGTACCGCCGAGGACTTTGATGCACAACACTTCTTTGGCGCCCGAGTTGTCGGCGACGCGAAGGCGTGACTCCTGCTGAATCACTTGGCACGCTCCAGGATGTCGGTGATGCGCCAGCGCTTGTTCTTGCTGAGCGGACGGGTCTCCATCACGCGGACCTTGTCGCCGACATTGGCGTCGTTGGTCTCGTCGTGGACGTAGAGCTTCTTGGTACGCACGATGAACTTGTTGTACTTGGCGTGGCGCACACGATCGACGACGGCCACGACGACCGTCTTGTCCATCGCGTTCGACACGACCGTTCCCTCACGAACCTTGCGCGCTGCGCGCTCGGGAGTCTCGGTTGTCGTTGGTGTTGCGTCAGGCATGTCAGTCACCGTCACTGTCCGGCCTCGGCCGCAGCGATCTCACGCTGACGGATGAGGGTGTTGATACGAGCGACCTGCTTGCGCACCTTGCCGATTTCGGCGGTGTTCTCGAGCTGGCCGGTCGCGTTGCGGAAACGCAGATTGAGCGCTTCCTGCTTGGTGGCCCTGAGTTCGTCGATCAGTTCGCCGAGGCTGAGTTCGACGAGGTCGGTCTTGTTGGCCATGTCAGATCTCCTCCTCACGAGTGATGATGCGGGCCTTGATGGGGAGCTTCTGGATCGCCTTGTTGAGGGCTTCCTTGGCGAGTTCTTCGTTCGGGTACGACAGCTCGAAGAGCGTGCGGCCCGGCTTGACGACAGCGACCCAGAATTCGGGGTTGCCCTTGCCGGAGCCCATGCGGGTCTCGGCCGGCTTCTTCGTGACCGGCTTGTCCGGGAACACGTTGATCCAGACCTTGCCGCCGCGCTTGATCGAGCGGGTCATGGCGATACGGGCAGCTTCGATCTGGCGGGCGGTGAGCCAGCCCGGCTCGAGCGCCTGGATCCCGTATTCACCGAAGTTCAGGCCGGAGCCACCCTTCGTGAGGCCCTTGGTGCGGCCGCGGTGGTGCTTGCGATGGGCGACCTTGCGTGGCATCAGCATGGTTCGGTCCCCTTTCAGTCCTCGCCGCGGAAGTGCGGCGTGTCGTGGCCCTCGCCCTGCGCTGTGCGCTTGGCGATCGCCTCTTCTTCGTCGAGCAGTTTCTCGAGTTCCGGATCGGCTTCCCGGACGAGCGGCTGGGTCTCGGCGACGAGAGCAGCATCGCGGGGTCCACCCGACGACACGACCCTGCGCGGTCCACCCTGGCCGGACGTCTCGCCGACCGCCATGGCGGCCTCGCGGGCGATCTTGTCCTCGTTCAGCTTCTTGTAGGGCAGGATGTCGCCCTTGTAGATCCACACCTTGACGCCGACCCGACCGCTGGTCGTCTTGGCCTCACGCATGCCGTAGTCGATGTCGGCACGCAACGTGTGCAACGGCACCCGACCTTCGCGGTACCACTCGGTGCGGCTCATCTCGGCGCCGCCGAGACGACCCGAGCACTGCACCTTGATACCGAGGGCTCCGGCACGCTGTGCGTTCTGCACGGCACGCTTCATGGCCCGACGGAAGGCGATGCGGTTGACGAGCTGGTCGGCAACCCCCTGAGCGATCAGGGCGGCGTCGAGTTCGGGGTTCTTGATCTCGACGATGTTGAGCTGGACCTTCGGGTTGCCGGTGATCTTCGTGATGAGCTGACGGAGTTCGTCGGCCTGGGCACCACGGCGACCGATGACGATGCCGGGACGAGCCGTGTGCACGTCGACGCGGAGCTTGTCACGGGTGCGCTCGACCTCGATCCGGCTGATCGCCGCGGACTCGAGACGAGTCATGATCTCGCGGCGGATCGTCCAGTCCTCGGTGAGGTACTGCTTGTAGTCCCGCTCGGAGAACCAACGCGACTTCCAGTCGGTGGTCACTCCCAGACGGAAGCCGTACGGATTGATCTTCTGACCCATTACTTTCCTGGCCCTTCTCGTCGGCCCGCTGGTTCTCCTCGGTCGGCCTCCGCCTCGTCGCTGGCGCTTCCCTCGGCGGCTGTCGTTCACGTTCTCACTTTCGTCTTCTGTTGCTTCGACGACTTCGGCAACCTCTTCGACTGCCTCGTCGGTCACCGAGGTGTCGGACACTTCGGTGGTGTCGGACACTTCGGTGATGTCGGTCGACTCCTCGATTTCGTCGACTTCCTCGTCGACGATCTCGGCGTCGACGACGTCTTGGCTGGTGTCGCTGGTGTCGGTCGTTTCGGTGGCCTGCTTGCGGCTGCGCTCGACGCGGGCACGGCGGCTGGCGGCGCTCGACTGCGGCCGGCCACGGCCGACGCTGCCACCGGCACGCTCCTGGCGCGCCTGGATGATGGCGATGCGGTCGTCACTCATGCGAGCGACGATGACCGTGATGTGACAGCTGCGCTTGTTGATCCGGGTCGCACGGCCACGGGCACGGGGGCGGAACCGCTTGAGCGTCGGGCCCTCGTCGGCGAAGCACGCCACGACGTAGAGCTCGTCGGCGTCCTGGTCGTCGTTGTTGACGGCGTTGGCAACGGCGCTGGCGAGCACCTTGCGGATGTCACGGGCGATGTGGCGATCGGTGAACTGCAGCACCTCGTCGGCGCTGCGCACATCGAGTCCGCGGATCAGGTCGAGCACGACGCGGGCCTTGGATGCCGACGCCCGCACGTACTTCGCGGTCGCCTTCGTGCCGGAGCGCTCGCCGGCGACGAACGACTTCTCGTTGAGCTTCGGTCCGGTCATCAGCGGCGACCCTTCGAGTTGCGCTCCATGCCCGCGTGGAACTTGAACGTGCGGGTGGGGCTGAACTCACCGAGCTTGTGGCCGACCATCGACTCGGTCACGTAGACCGGGACGTGCTTGCGGCCGTCGTGGACGGCGATCGTGTGGCCGACCATGTCGGGGATGATGGTGGAGCGACGCGACCAGGTCTTGACGACCTTGCGTTCTCCGGCTGCGTTCTGGGCGTCGATCTTCTTGAGAAGATGGTCGTCCACGAACGGGCCCTTCTTGAGACTGCGAGACATGCGGAGTTACCTTCCTTGCCGCGTCAGCGGCGACCCTTGCTCGTACGGCGGCGACGGATGATCAACTGCTGGCTCGCCTTCTTCTTGTTGCGGGTGCGGCCCTCGGGCTTGCCCCACGGCGACACGGCGGGCCGTCCACCGGATGTGCGACCTTCGCCACCACCGAGTGGGTGGTCGACCGGGTTCATGGCCACGCCACGTGTCTGGGGCTTCTTGCCCTTCCAGCGATTGCGGCCGGCCTTGCCGATCTTCACGAGTTCGTGCTGGCTGTTGCCGACCTCGCCGACGGTTGCACGACAGTCGATCATCACCCGTCGCATCTCGGTGGAGGGCATACGCAGCGTGGCGTAGTCGCCCTCCTTGGCGACGAGCTGCACCGCGATGCCGGCCGAACGGCCGATCTTGCCGCCCTGGCCGGGCCGCAGCTCGACGTTGTGGACGGTGGTGCCGACCGGGATGTAGCGCAACGGCAGGGCGTTGCCCGGCTTGATGTCGGCGCCCTGGCCGCTCTCGACGGTGTCACCGACGTTGAGTCCACGCGGGGCGAGGATGTAGGCCTTGACGCCGTCGTTGTAGTGGAGCAGCGCGATGCGGCACGTGCGGTTGGGGTCGTATTCGATGGCGGCGACCTTTGCGGTCACACCGTCCTTGACCCGCTTGAAGTCGATGATGCGGTACTGCTGCTTGTGGCCGCCACCACGGTGACGTGACGTCTTGCGGCCGTAGCTGTTGCGGCCGCCGGTCTTCGACTTCTTGACGAGGAGCGACTTCTCGGGCGTGGTCTTGGTGATCTCGCTGAAGTCGGAGCTCGTCTGGAAACGACGGCCGGGGCTGGTGGGCTTGCGGGAACGAATGGCCATGATGCGCTCAGTTCTCGAACAGCGGGATTTCGCCCGCTGCCAGGGTGACGATGGCCCGCTTCGTGTCGGGCCGGGTACCGATGCGGTTGGTGCCACGGGTGCGCTTGCGCTTGCCGTTGCGGTTCAACGTGTTGACCTTGAGCACCTCGACGCCCCAGATCGCCTCGACGGCGTCGCGGATCTCGGGCTTGGAGGCCCTGGGGCTCACCTTGAAGGTGTAGACGCCGGTCTCGATGAGGGCGTAGCTCTTCTCCGACACGACCGGAGCAATGATGATGTCGCGGGGATCTTTCATGACTGTTCATCCTTTGTCTCGGCCTCACCGGACGTCGGTGCTGCACTCTCTTGGTCGGCCGAGTCGCCAGCCTCGTCGCTGGCGCTTTCCTCGGCGGCCGCGGCTGACTTCGCGGCTGTGGCCTCGTCGGCGGATGACGTGGCGGCTTTGGCCTCGTCGGCGGATGACTTGGCGGCCTTGGGCGCTTCGGCCGACTTCACCGGCTCGGCGGCCGTGACCGGGGTGCCGGCGGGCAGGACGTCCTTGGTGAAGACGACCCACTCGTTGCAGAGGACGTCGTAGGCGTTGAGTTCACCCGGACCGATGATCTGGACCTTGGGCAGGTTGCGGAAGCTCAGCGCCGCAGCAGCGTCGTCACGACCGACGACCACCAGTGCGGTGCCGGTGATGCCGAGCGCGTCGAGCGCAGCTTTGGCATCCTTGGTCTTGGGGGTTTCGAAGTCCCAGCTGTCGACGACGACGACCTTGCCTTCGGCGGCACGGTCGGACAGCGCCGAGCGCAGTGCCAACCTCACCATCTTCTTGGGGGTCTTCTGGTCGTACTTGCGGGGCTTCGGGCCGAGGGCCACGCCACCACCGGAGAAGTGAGGTGCCCGGATCGAGCCCTGGCGGGCGTTGCCGGTGCCCTTCTGGGCGTACGGCTTGCGACCACCACCGCGCACGTCGGCGCGGGTCTTGGTGCTCTGGGTGCCGGAGCGTCGGGCAGCGAGCTGCGCCGTGACGACCTGGTGCATGACCGGGACGTTCGGCTGGAGGCCGAAGACCTCGTCGTCGAGCACGATCGTGCCGCTGTCCTTGCCGGCTGCGGTCTTGAGGGTGAGATCGGCCATGGTCAGCCTGCCTTTCCTGCGAACTGTCCGGACTTCTTGACGGCGTTGCGCACGAGGACGACGCCGCCGGCGGGGCCGGGGACCGAACCACGGATCAGCAGCAGATTGCGCTCGGCGTCGGACTCGACGACCACGAGGTTCTGCGTGGTGACCTGCTCGTGGCCCATGTGACCCGCCATGCGCTGACCCTTGAACACGCGTGCCGGGAAGGCACACGAGCCGATGGCACCAGGCTTGCGGTGGCTCTTGTTGTTACCGTGCGACGCAGGCTGGCCCTTGAAGTTGTGACGCTTCATGACACCGGCGAAGCCCTTGCCCCGGCTGGTGCCCGTGACGTCGACCATCGTGCCGGCGGGGATCTGTTCGACGGTCAGCTCCTGGCCGACCTCGAAGCCGTCGACGGAGTCGAGGCGCAGTTCCACGAGGCGCTTGCCGGGCTCGACGCCGGCCTTCTCGAAGTGGCCGAGCGCCGGCTTGGTGAGCTTGTTCGCCTTACGGTGCCCGTAGGTCACCTGCAGCGCGGTGTAGCCGTCGCGTTCGTTGGTCTTGATCTGGACGATTCGCATCGGCTCGACGCGCAGGACCGTGACGGGAACGACCTTGTCGTCCACCCACGTCTGTGTCATGCCGACCTTCTCGCCGACGATCGATTGTTGTGCCATGGCGGCATTTTCCTTTGTGTTGATCGAGCCGCTCGTCTGGTGACGAACGGCTATCCACGCAAATGCTCCGCCGCTGCGGCTACCACGGTTCGTGGCAGGACGAGCGTGCGGAGCACGAGATCATGAAGTTGCTGGGCGGTTCCGGTCCCGATCGCTGCGGGTGGCCTACACAGACATCAGTTGCTGAATGGGGTGGTGATCGGAATGCCTTCCGGCCACGGCCATGCAATGCTATGGGCGCTGGCGCATGGTTCCAACACGTCGACGCGAGATCTGACCGGCACTCGGTCGATGAGCGATCACCCCTGATTTCAGGTGGGCTCAGTCCCAACGCACGGGGAGCGATTCGAACCCGTTGAGCACGCTGGCCCTGACCCGAACGGGGTCGCCGTCCGGGCGGATGCGAGGCAGGCGGTCGAGCACCGCCTCCAACGCCACGGCTCCTTCGAGTCGCGACAACGGCGCACCCAGGCAGTAGTGGATCCCTGCACCGAACGCACCATGGCGCTTGCGGAGGTCGGTGAGATCGCGCGTGATGTCGAAGTGGTCGGGGTCGTCCCACGATTCCGGGTCGCGGTTGGCCGAACCGAACAGCATGTACACCTTGGAGTCCTCGGGAATCTCGACGCCGTGGAGCGTGACCGGGCAGTTGTTCGTACGGAACAGGCCGTGCACGGGTGCGTCGATTCGCAGGCTCTCCTCGATCGCGCTGGGGACCAGCGTCCGGTCGGCTCGGACCAGCGCCATCTGGTCCGCATGCCGCATGAGCCGATTGACGACGTTGCCGATGAGCAGCGTCGTGGTCGCGGAGCCGGCGACGAGCAGGAACTGGCAGAAGCCGATGACCTGCTGTTGGGTCAGCTTCTCGCCGTCGCGCTCGACGGTGAGCAATCGCGTCAGCAGGTCTGCCGGCACCACATCGCCGGCGTCGAGGGCGTCGGCACGACGCTGGATGTGGGGACCGAAGTAGGCGTGGTACTGCCGATACGCGTTCACGACCTCGTCGTTGGCAGCACGTCCCCCTTCGAGCGCAACCGCTTCCGCCATCGGCAACACCCAGGAGCGGAACATCGCGATGTCCTCGCGGGGCATCCCGAGCATCCAGCACATCACGACGAGCGGGAGCGGCATCGCCAGGTCTCGGACGATGTCGCCCCGACCCTCGTCGACGACTTCGTCCATCAGCTCGTTCACCAGCACCCGGACGTCGGGTCCCATGGCCTCCAGCACCGACGGCTTGAACGCGCGCGAGATCGCGAGTCGCTCTGCGGTGTGACGCGGCGGATCGCTCGACACGAGGACCCCTGCGCCGATCTCGCCGTACGCCAGACCGGGGCCGTACTTCGACGACCACGTGTCGTCGTCGCGCAGCGCAGCGAACACGTCAGCGTTGCGTGCCAGCGTGTAGTGCTCGGCGGGCACGTTGGTGTGGTGCACCGGACAGCGCTCGCGCAGCGCGGCGAACGTGGAGGCCGGATCGAGCTGGAACTCCTCGGACAACAGGTTGAACTCGACGGCATGCGGATCGCCGGTCATGCAGTGCTCCTCACGGGTAGAGAACGGCGGCGAGCGTTCCGGCGCACCGCTCCAGTGACGATGGAGAAGCCGGCAGCGCAGAGAGCGACTCGATGTGACAGAGACCCAGGAGCAGGGCGAAGAACGTCTTCACCACTGCGTCGCCGTCCGACCCGGACGTCGAGACCCACTTGGCCGCCTGTTCCGCATGCCACTCGGCGAGCAGCGCAGCGACCTCGGGATACCTGGCGGCGGCAACGTGGATCTCGGCCAGGAGGCGGCGCGTGGAGAAGAAATCCGGTGACAGGAACGCCCCCACGACATCAACCGCCGATGCCATCGTGTCTCGAGGTGCAAGTCGCGCGAGCTCCCACCGGGCCGCCGCCACGAGCAGCTCCACCTTCCCTCCGAAGTGGTTGTAGATCGCCGGGGCCGACACGTCGGCTCTGGCCGCGATGTCCGCCACCGTCGCGCCGTCGAAGCCGAACTCGACGCACGACGCAACTGCGGCACGGAGCAGGCGGTCCCGAGTTGCGACACCATCGTCGTCGAGCTTCGGCGGACGACCGACACGGCGCTCAGCAACCGACGCCACGCTTGTCGCCCTCCCACCCGTTTCGATGAACGAAGTCCTCGACCGGACGGCGATTCACCGGCCCGAACCGTCCGACCGGCCAACCGATCGGAATCATGGCAGCGATGCGGATGGGCTCCGGGATCGCCAGCACCTCGCGCACGGTCGGCTCGGCGGTCAGGTGCAGCGTCGTGAACACACTGCCCAACTCCAGCGCCCGCGCCGCGAGGACGATGTTCTGCGCGGCCGGATACAACGCCGACCACGTGAACCGCTCGTGTGGCGCTGCGGGCGGGTAGATGACCGGTCCGGCGACGAACACGATCACCGGCGCTCGGTGGAGTGTGTCGATCAGCGCCGCCGTGCCATCCAACATCAGGCGTGTCGTCCGGTCGGGACGGGGCATCGACGCCACCCGCTCCGCCATGGCCACTCGGATCGCGTCGGCGATCCGGGTCTTCGGCTCGGCATCGTCGACCACGATGAAGTCCCAACCCTGGCTGTTGCCCGGACTCGGCGCACGCGTCGCCGCCCACAGCACCTGGTCGATGAGTTCCGGCGGCACTGGGTCGGGCTTCAGCAACCGCATCGCCCGGCATGTCCCCATCGCCTCGAAGACATCCACGTTGAATATGTTAACGATCGTTCATTAATGTCGCAAACATGACGGACGACGACACGAACGAAGAGCTCATCGACCTCACCGGGCGCCGTGCGCTCGTCACCGGAGCAGCGAAGGGAATCGGCGCAGCCATCGCCGCACGCCTCGCCGCCGCCGGTGCCCATGTCACCATTGCCGACCTCGACGACCTCGCCGGCCGAGCAACCGCCGACGGGCTGACCGCGCGCGGCCACTCGGCGAGCTCTGTCCACTGCGACGTCACCGACCCGACCCAGCTCGCCGACGCTGTCGCCGTCGCAGCCGGTGACGACGCCCTCGACATCCTCGTGAACAACGCCGGCATCTTTCCCACGACCGGCCCGATCGACGCAGTGACCGACGCCTTCGTCGAGCACATGCTCGACGTCAACGTCCGAGCCCAGTACTCCGCAGCCCGCGACGCCGCCCGCCTCATGACCCGCGGCGGCAGCATCGTCAACCTCGCCTCGATCGCCGCGATCCGAGGAGGCGCCAACATCAGCGCGTACACCGTGTCGAAGGCCGCCGTCGTCGGCATGACCCGTGCCTTCGCGGGTGAACTCGGACCACGCGGCATCCGCGTCAACGCGATCGCGCCCGGCATCATCGACACACCGGGCGTCCAGGAGCAGATGGCCCCGCTCCGAGCCGGTGGCCTCGACATCGACAAGACCATCGCCGCCAACCCACTTCGCATCGGCGGCCGACCCGACCACATCGCGCGCGCCGCGCTCTTCCTCTGCTCCGGCCTCGCCGAGTTCATCACCGGCCAGGTCCTCGTCGTCGACGGCGGCGCAACCGCATGAGCCCGGCCCTCCGATAGGCCCGTGGAACCGGCTGGACACCGGCTGGTTCCAACCGACATGCTTCGCCGGTGGCGCCACCGAACTCGCTCATCGCCTTCGCCGTGCTGGCGTTCGCCATCATCGTCATTCCGGGGCCGAGCGTGATGTTCGTGATCAGCCGTGCGCTCGCCTACGGGAGGCGGGCCGCACTCCTCACGGTGGTCGGCAACTCGGCCGGCTTCTACGCACAAGTGGTGCTCGTGGCGTTCGGACTCGGCGCACTCCTCGAGCGATCGATCGTCGCGTACAACACCGTCAAGTTCGTCGGCGCGCTCTACCTCGTGTGGCTGGGCATCCAGACCTTCCGTCGACGGCGCGAACTCGCGCAGGTCGACGACGCCACCGAACTCCAGCCGCATGGTTCGATCCTCCTCGACGGATTCGTCGTCGGGGTCGCCAACCCCAAGACGATCGTCTTCTTCGCCGCCGTGCTCCCCCAGTACGTCCGCTCAGACGGCGCCCCGGCTGCGCTCCAGATGGCGGTGCTCGGCCTGATCTTCGTGGCCGTGGCTCTCGCGTCGGACAGCGTGTGGGGCATCGCTGCGGGGACGGCTCGCGCCTGGTTTGCCCGCTCACCCCGACGACTCGAACGACTGGGCGGAGCCGGCGGTATCGCGATCGCGGCCCTGGGCGTGCGCCTCGCCGTCAGCCGGCGGGAGTGAGCCCGGTGACGATCAGGGGAACCTCGCGCCGATCCACTCGGCGACATGCGCGACGGCCTGCGGGCGATGCCCCTCGAGGTAGTGCGGTGCACCCTTCATCTCGATGTAGGTGACATCCGCGGCGCCGGCGGCGTCGACGATCTCCTTCGCCTGCCACACACGGATCTCGGTGTCCGCGGTCGGATGCACCAACAGCGTCGGCACCGTCACCTGCGGCATCGTGTCGGCCAGCTTCGCGTTGCTCGACAGTCCCGACCACGTGCTCAGCCAGCCGCGCGCCGTCATCGTACGAGCGAGCCCGCCACGCCCGTAGTTGGCGTCGAAGGGGTCGGGGAACGCGAACAGCGAACCCATCGGGCGATCGTCGGGGTCGATCGAGAGGTCGAGGTAGGCCGGATCGGCCAGGGTTCGATAGATGGTCAGGTACCTGGTGAAAACCGCCCGCCGGCGCAACTCGCGCCACCGCTCCGGGTCGTTCGCCTTGTCGACAGCCTTCAGGCCGGGCACGACGTCGAGTGCGTCCTGGATCGATGCCTTCGCGATGGCGTCGATCCGGGCGACCCGCTCCACCTGCGCGGCCCGATACCTCGCCAACCAGTCGGGGTCGTACGAGCACGGTTCGGGCCACGGACGCCATCCGTTGTCCGGGTGATACATGTCGAGTTCGGGAACCGTCGAGAACGGATCGCCCTCGTCGGCCACCGACGGATCGATCACCTGCAGCATGAACACGCCCTCGCCCGGGTGGGCCGCCATCCCGACCCAGCCGTCGACCGATGCCGAGTTCGGCATTCGCCATCGCCATGAGTGATCCGCCCCCGCTGTTGCCGAGCGAACACCACACCTGCCTCCGCCACCACGCCGGATCATCTCGTCGTGCGCCGTCTGCACGTCGGTGATGCACGCCTCGTGCAGACAGTCGGTGTCGTTGTTCATGTAGCGGGTTCCGAAACCGAACACCGCATAACCGGCCGCGGCGAGCAACGGGCATGCATAGTGCACGCTGAAATCGCCGCGCGGGTGCGACAGGATCACGGCCGTCTTCCAGGGTCTCCCGAGCGGAGGCGTCCACAACACGCCACGCACGAGCGCACCGTCGTGCGTCACCAAGCGGATCGCCTCGCGCTGCACCGCGACACCCGGATCGTCCTCGGCCAACGGCCAGTAGCCGAGCCCGAACGGTCGGGCACCTCCGAGCATGGTGTCGAGGTCGCTCACGGCGTCATCCGCATCGCATCAGTCCTCCGGGCGGTCGGTGAGCGTGACCGTGAGATCCAGGCGTTCGCCGTCGCGCACGATGGTGATCGTGGTGGCATCGCCGGGTTGCAGATCACGGATGGCGGCGATCAGACCCGTGGCTCCGTCGATGGTGGTGCCATCGACGGCCACGACGAGGTCGCCGGCTCGGACACCCGCATCCGAGGCGGGCGTCGCGTCCTGCACGCTGGTGATGACGGCACCCTGCCCACCGTCGCGGCGATCGTCCAACTCGACGCCGAGGTAACCCTCGGCGCGGAGCTCTCCTTCGGCCTGCGCACGGAGTTGCTCGATCACCGGGAGCGCTTCCCCGACGCCGATCGCGAATCCGATGTTCGTGGCTGCCGAGGTCGCCGTGTCACGAGCCACCGCAGTGTTGATGCCCACGACCTCCCCGCGGGCATTCACGAGCGGCCCGCCGGAATTGCCCGACGAGATCGCTGCGTCCGTCTGGATGAGCCCGTCGAGGAATGCGCCGTCGGTCCCGATGGTGCGATCCAGTGCCGACACGATGCCGAGTGTCACCGACGGGTCGCCGTCGAGGCCCAGCGCGAATCCGATCGCCACGACCTCGTCGCCGAGTTCGACGCTGTCGGGGTCGGCGAAGACGGCGGCGTCGAAGTCGTCGCCGTTCATCCGCAGGAGCGCGAGGTCGTTGCCGGGATCGACGGCGAGCAGCCGCGCCTCGCGCGGTTCGGTTTCGCCGGCCAGCCGCACCCGGATGTCGGTCGCGCCGTTCACGACGTGACCGTTGGTGATGATCTCGCCGTCCGACGAGACGATCACACCGGTACCGACCGACTGGCCACCGTCGAGGTCGGCGCTGATGGTGACCACCGACGGAGCGATGTGGTCGATCACCTGGCCGACGTCGAGGCGACCCTCGATCGGCCCACTCGCGTCGGACACGTCGATCGGCTCGTCGCTGGCGCTCCTGGGCGGCGAGTCGAGCCAGTCGGAGACCTGACTGCCGAGCAGCGCACCGGTGAGACCTGCGACCCAGGCAACCGCGGCGACCACGCCGACGAGCAGCACGCCGCGCCGTTTGGCGTGGCGTGGCGATGGTGCCGGCGGCACGGCGTTCACGCCCGGCGCCGGCGGTGGCAGCGAAGTCATGGATCTCTGTCTATCCCCGAACGCGAACTGCGACCCCCGTCGGGGTCGCAGTTCTCAACTTCTTCACAACCAGGTGAGACGCGGATCGGAACCCGCGTTTCGTTCAGGCGTTCTGGATCTTGATCTCGATGTCGACACCGGCGGGCAGTTCGATGCGCTGCAGGCTGTCGATGGTCTTGCCGTTCGGGTTCACGATGTCGATGAGGCGCTTGTGCACCCGCATCTCGAAGTGCTCCCGGCTGTCCTTGTCGACGTGCGGTCCACGGATGACCGTGTAGCGGTGCTTGTCGGTGGGCAGCGGGATGGGTCCGCGCACGGTGGCGTCGGTGCGAGTCACCGTCTCGACGATCTTCTTCGTCGATTGGTCGATGATCTCGTGGTCGAACGCCTTCAGGCGGATTCTGATGCTCTGTGCCATGTCAGTGTCTCTTCTGTCTCAGGTCGTCCGGGTCACTTCAGGATCTTGGTGACACGGCCAGCGCCGACAGTACGACCACCCTCACGAATGGCGAAACGCAAACCCTCATCCATCGCGATCGGCTTGCCCAACTCCACCGTGATCTCCACATTGTCACCAGGCATCACCATCTCCGTACCAGCCGGCAACTCGATCGTGCCCGTCACATCAGTCGTACGGAAAAAGAACTGCGGACGATAATTGTTGAAGAACGGCTTGTGACGCCCACCCTCATCCTTGTTCAACACATACACCTGACCCTCGAAATTCGTGTGCGGCGTGATGCTGAACCCGGCTTGCACAACACCTGCCCCCGCTCCACATCCTCCTTCGCCGTCCCACGCAACAACGCACCGATGTTGTCACCCGCCTGACCCTCATCGAGCAACTTACGGAACATCTCCACACCCGTACACGTCGTCTTCTGCGTATCACGCAACCCGACGATCTCGATCTCATCACCCGTATGGATGATCCCCTGCTCCACCTTGCCCGTCACCACCGTGCCACGACCCGTGATCGTGAACACATCCTCGATCGGCATCAAGAACGGCTTGTCCAACTCACGCACCGGCAACGGAACGAACTCATCACAAGCATTCATCAGCTCCATGATCTTCTCCTGCCACACCGGGTCGCCCTCCAACGCCTTCAACGCCGACACCTGCACCACCGGAGCATCATCACCAGGGAACTCGTACTCGTTGAGCAGCTCACGAACCTCGAGCTCCACCAACTCCAACAGCTCCTCGTCATCGACCATGTCAGCCTTGTTCAACGCCACCACGATGTACGGCACACCCACCTGACGGGCCAACAACACATGCTCACGCGTCTGCGGCATCGGACCATCCGTCGCCGCAACCACCAAAATCGCGCCATCCACCTGCGCCGCACCCGTGATCATGTTCTTGATGTAGTCAGCATGACCCGGCATGTCCACATGCGCATAATGACGATTCTCCGTCTCGTACTCGATATGCGCAATCGAGATCGTGATACCACGAGCCTTCTCCTCCGGCGCCTTGTCGATCGTGTCGAACGCCTGGAACTCGGCCAACCCACGCTCCGACAACGTCTTCGAAATCGCCGCCGTCAACGTCGTCTTCCCATGGTCGATATGACCCATCGTCCCAATATTCACATGCGGCTTGTTGCGCTCGAACTTCTGCTTGCTCATCGCTGCGACTCCAATGTCGTTTCTGTTGTTGTTAGAGGTGGGTTGTCAAAGAACTTGATTGCACTGCTCGTGACGTGACGTCAGCGGCGTTCACTCGCCGCGGACCCGCTTCACGATTTCCTGGGCGATGGCCTCGGGTACCTGGGAGTACTCGGAGAACTGCATCGTGTAGGTCGCCCGCCCCTGGGTGCGCGAACGAAGATCGGTACTGTATCCGAACATCTCCGACAGCGGCACGGTGGCGTTGACGACCTGCGTGTTGCCGCGGGCCTCCATGCTGCCGATGCGTCCACGACGGCTGGACAGGTCGCCCATGACGTCGCCCATGTACTCCTCGGGCGTCACGACCTCGACGGCCATGATCGGTTCCATGAGGACGGGACGGGCCATCTCGGCGGCCTTGCGGAACGCCATCTGACCGGCGATCTTGAAGGCCATCTCCGAGGAGTCGACGTCGTGGTACTGGCCGTCGACCAGCTGCACCTTGACGTCGACGGTCGGGTAGCCCGCGAGCACGCCGTTGTCGAGCGAGCTCTGCAAGCCCTGGTTGGTCGGGTTGATGTACTCGCGCGGGATCTTGCCGCCCGAGATCTTGTCCTCGAACTCGTAGCCGCCGCCCGGGTTGGGCAGCATGTTGATCTTCACCACGGCGAACTGGCCGGAGCCACCCGACTGCTTGATGTGGCGGTACTCGACGTTGTTGACTTCCTTGGTGATCGTCTCGCGGTAGGCCACCTGCGGCTTGCCGACGGTGGCTTCGACGCCGAACTCGCGCTGCATGCGGTCGACCAGCACCTCGAGGTGCAGCTCGCCCATGCCCGAGATGACCGTCTGGCCGGTCTCCTCGTCGGAGCGGATGCGGAAGGTCGGATCCTCGTCGGACAGCGACTTCAGCGCCTTGCCCAGCTTCTCCTGGTCGGACTTCGTCTTCGGCTCGATGGCGACGTGGATGACCGGCTCGGGGAACTCCATGCGCTCCAGCACGATGGGGTGATCGCGATCGCACAGGGTGTCACCGGTGGTGACGTTCTTGAAGCCGAGACCGGCGACGATGTCACCTGCCATCGCGACGTCGACGTCCTCGCGCTGGTTGGCGTGCATCAGCAGGATGCGACCGAGACGCTCGCGGTCTTCCTTGACCGAGTTGAAGACCTCTTCGCCCTTGCCGATCTCACCCGAGTACACACGGAAGTAGGTGAGCTTGCCGAAGGGGTCGGCGACGATCTTGAACGCCAGCGCGGCGAACTCCTTGTCGTTCGGGCCGCGGTAGAGAACCTCGTCGCCCTTCATGCTCAGACCCTGGGCCGGCGGGATGTCGAGCGGGCTCGGCAGGTAGTCGACCACGGCGTCGAGCATCGGCTGGACACCCTTGTTCTTGAAGGCCGAGCCGCACAGGATCGGCACGAAGTCGAACGCGAGGGTTCCCTTGCGGATGGCCTTCTTGATGTCGGCCACGGAGATCTCCTCGCCTCCGAGGTAGGCGTCCATCAACGCCTCGTCCTGGGTCGCGATGGTCTCCATCATGGCTTCGCGGTACTCATTGGCCTGATCGACCATGTCGTCGGGGATGTCGGTCTCGTCCCAGGTGGCGCCGAGTTCCTCGTCGTTCCAGATGAGCGCCTTCATCTTCACGATGTCGACGAGGCCGACGAACGGCTTGATCGCCTCGGGGCCACCCGCGCCGACAGGCAGCTGGATGACGAGGGGAACGGCCTGGAGGCGATCACGGACCATGTCGACGGTGCGGTAGAAGTCGGCGCCGATGCGGTCCATCTTGTTGACGAAGCACATGCGCGGCACCTTGTAGGTGTTGGCCTGGCGCCACACGGTCTCGGTCTGCGGCTCGACGCCGGCAACGGAGTCGAACACGGTGACGGCGCCGTCGAGGACCCGCAGCGACCGCTCGACCTCGATCGTGAAGTCGACGTGGCCCGGGGTGTCGATGATGTTGATCCGGTGGCCGTCCCACACGCACGTGGTGGCGGCGGACGTGATCGTGATGCCGCGCTCCTGTTCCTGCGCCATGTGGTCCATGGTCGCGGCGCCGTCGTGCACTTCGCCGATCTTGTAGCTCTTGCCGGTGTAGTAGAGGATGCGCTCGGTGGTGGTGGTCTTGCCGGCATCGATGTGCGCCATGATCCCGATGTTCCGGGTGCGCTCCAGGGGGAACTCTCGCTTGGCCATCTTCTACTTCACTTCCGTGTCAAGGGGCGACTGGGGGGTTGCCGTACCGCACAGGGCGCAGGCACGAACTTCGAGTGTATCGGCCGAATCGCCGCCCCCACTGCGTGTGACACCTGCGTCGACCGGCTGCAGGAGCGCAGCGCGACGAGGCCGCTCAGCGCGCCTGGATGTAGTCGTGCAACTGGTTGTTCTCGATCTCCAGTTGGCCCACCCGGGCCTTGACCACGTCGCCGATCGAGATGATCCCGGCGAGCTGTCCGTCGTCGTCGACCACCGGCAGGTGCCGGATCCGACGCTCGGTCATCATGCCCATCATCTGATCAACCGTGTCGTGGCCGTGGCACGTGGTGACGCTGGTCGACATCGCCGAGGCCACGGAGCGCCCGAGCGTCGAGCTGCCGTGAGCAGCCAGCGCCCGCACGATGTCGCGCTCGGACACGATGCCGTCGATGGCGTGCCCGTCGCGGCTGACGACGAGCGCACCCACGCCGTGGTCGCGTAGCGCCGCGGTCGCCTCGGCGAGCGAATCGTCCGGGTCGATGGTGGCCACGGCAGTTCCCTTGACCTTCAGAATGTTGTGGACGTGCATCGAGTTCCCCTCTCGATCGTGCGAACGGATCGCTTCGTGAGTCCTCCCTCGCCGAACGTTAGTGCATTCGTGAAAGGCCGCGGCAACGAGGCCCCCGGAACGACAGAACCCGGGGCCGAGGCCCCGGGTTCCGTGCAGATCGTTCGAATCGCCGACGACGCCGGCAGGGGTTCACCAGCGGTAGTGGGCGAACGCCTTGTTCGACTCGGCCATCTTCTGGATGTCGTCGCGCTTCTTCATCGCGGCGCCCAGTCCGTTGGCGGCGTCCATGAGTTCGTTGGCCAGGCACTCGGCCATCGTCTTCTCACGACGAGCCCGGGCGTAGTCGACCGTCCAGCGGATCGCCAGCGTCGTCGCACGACGAGGGCGAACTTCGACGGGGACCTGGTAGGTGGCACCACCGACGCGGCGGCTGCGCACTTCGAGTGGCGGCTTGACGTTCTCGATGGCTCGCTTGACCGTGTCGATCGCCATGTCGTCGCCTTCGAGACGCGACTGGATGATCTCCATCGCGTCGTAGACGATCTTCTCGGCGACGGTGCGCTTGCCGTGCAACATCACCTTGTTGGTGATCTGCGTGACGAGCTGCGACTTGTGGATGGGATCCGCGACGAGTTCGCGGCGGGGAGCAGGACCTTTACGTGGCATCTCGGGTCACTTCTCCTTCTTGGCGCCGTAGCGGCTGCGGGACTGCTTGCGGTTCTTCACACCGACGGCGTCGAGCGCCCCTCGGATGATCTTGTAACGGACACCGGGAAGGTCGCGGACGCGGCCTCCACGCACGAGCACGATCGAGTGCTCCTGCAGATTGTGGCCCTCACCCGGGATGTAGGCGGTGACTTCGATGCCCGAGTTGAGGCGGACACGAGCGACCTTGCGAAGTGCCGAGTTCGGCTTCTTCGGGGTGGTCGTGTACACGCGGGTGCACACGCCGCGACGCTGGGGCGAACCCTTGAGCGCCGGCGTCTTGCTCTTGGTGACTTTCGAGCTCCGACCTTGACGGACGAGCTGCTGAATGGTTGGCACTGATTGAACCTCGTTCGTTCAGGTCGTTTCGTGGGCTGAAGCCTGCGAAATGTGGTTGGTTGGACGAATCACGGGTTGCGACCCGCCCGCCATACACCGGCGCCGTTGCTCGAACGGACCCGATGAGAGGACCCTGCAAGGCTATGGGCGCCCGATCGATCGCGCAACCGCCGGTCTTCCGGACGACCCCGACAGACCGCCGGTCTTTCCGGACCCGACCCCGACAGACCGGCGGAGTGATAGACCGAGAGCGTGGGAGTGCTCACCTCTGATCCGCTCCTCGTGTTGTTCGTCGTGGTCGCCCTCGGGGCGGCGCTCGCCAGGGTGCGGATCAAGGGCGTCGGACTCGGCCCGGCCGCGGCGCTGTTCGCCGGGCTGGCGGTGTCGGCGGCCAATCCCGACCTGGCCGAACTCCCGGCCATCATCCCGCTGTTCGGGCTGGCGTTGTTCATCTACACCGTCGGGCTGGCGTCGGGCCCCGCGTTCTTCGGCGGCCTGCGCCAGGACGGCATGCGCGTGAGCATCGCGGTCGCCGTGCTGCTGGCAGCGATCGGGCTCACCGTCGGCGGCGTCAGCGCACTCTTCGACTTCGATGCCGGTGCCCGTGCCGGGCTGTTCGCCGGATCGCAGACGAACACCCCGGCACTGTCGGCCGCCCTCGAGCAGCTCGCTCCCCAGATCGCGTCGGGCGAGGTCACCGATCCGGTCGTCGGCTACTCGCTCGCGTACCCGCTCGGGGTCGTGGCGATGATCGCCGCCTCCGGATGGTCGCTTCGCCGGGTGCGACATCCGGGCCGCCATGCCGACCCCTCGCGAGACTCCGGTGCTCCTCGTCAGGGCAACGCCACCAGCGCCACCGTGGTCGTCACCCGCGCGGACCTGCCGAGCCTCGGGGAGTTGCGGTCGTGGCAGGGCGAACGGCTCGCCTTCTCGCGGGTCGAACACGGCGGCGACGTCGACCTCGCCACCAACGACGTCGTGCTCGTCCCCGGCGACCTCTGCACCGTCATCGGCACGCCGGACACCGTCGATCGCTTCGTCGAGTGGGCCGGTTACCGCAGCGAACGCCACCTCGCGCTCGACCGCAAGAAGCTCGACTTCCGCCGCATCTCGGTGTCGAAGCGGGAGTTGGCCGGAGTGCGCCTGCGCGACGTCGACCTGGAGGGACGTTTCGGCGCGATGGCGACCCGCGTCCGGCGGGGCGATGCCGACCTGCTCGTCGATCGTGACTTCGTCCTGCGTCTCGGCGACCGGGTGCGCGTCGTCGGTCCGACCGGCAAGATGGGCGAGATCGCTGCTGCGCTCGGCGACTCCGACCGCAAGCTCAGCGAGGTCGACGCGCTGGGATTCGCCACCGGCCTCGCGCTCGGCCTGCTCCTCGCTCAGCTGACGATTCCCCTGCCCGGCGGCGGCGAGATCGAGCTGGGCGTCGGGGGCGGACCACTGATCGTCGCGCTCGTCCTCGGTACCCTCGGGCGGAGCGGCCCCTTCACGTGGCAGATCCCGTACGCCGCGAACCTGACCATCCGCCAGCTCGGTGTGTCGTTGTTCCTCGGCGGCGTGGGCATCCGATCGGGAGCGACGTTCGCCGAGTCGGTGGGGACCGGTGTCGGCCTGCAACTCGCCGTGGCCGGGGTGATCGTCACGGCTGCCACAGCCGGACTGGCGACGATCATGATCCGTGCCCTTCGGCGCGATCCGGTCGACGGTGCCGGGATGATCGCCGGCATCCAGACACAACCGGCGGTGTTGGCGTTCGCCGCCGAACGAGCCGACGGCGACGAGCGCGTCGACACCGGCTACGCCCTCGTGTTCCCGCTCGCCATGATCCTCAAGCTGATCGTCGTCCAGCTGCTCATCTGAGCCACGACGCGAAGAACCCCGGTTTGCGCTGCAATTCGGTTGGCACGGGCCAACCGAATTGTCACGCAAACCGGGGTTCAGACCGGGGTTCGGACCGAGTTACCGACCGGGTGGTCAGCCGATCGGTTCGGCGGTTGCCGCTTCGGCGTCGTAGGTGCCGCTGAGGCCGGCCAGGAATGCTGCCGGATCCTCTTCTTCGCCGTCGCTCGAGTAGAACGACATCGGCTCGTAGTCCGGCGCTTCGATGCCGAACTCGCGGTACTTCATCATGCCCGTGCCGGCCGGGATGAGCTTGCCGATGATGATGTTCTCCTTGAGGCCGATGAGGTGGTCGGCGCGGCCGTCGATGGCGGCCTCGGTGAGCACCCGGGTGGTCTCCTGGAACGACGCAGCCGACAACCACGACTCGGTGGCCAGCGACGCCTTGGTGATGCCCATCAGTTCCGGGCGGCCCTCGGCCGGGCGAGCACCTTCTTCGACCATCCGACGGTTCGTGTCGCGGAAGCGCTTCGAGTCGACGCGCTCGCCCGGCAGGAACGAAGTCCCACCCGGCTCCTGCACGCCGACACGCCGCGTCATCTGGCGCACGATCAGCTCGATGTGCTTGTCGTGGATCGACACGCCCTGGTCGCGGTACACCCGCTGCACTTCCTCGACGAGGTAGAGCTGCGTCTCGCGGATGCCCTTGATCTCCATGATCTCCTTCGGATCGAAGGGACCATCGGTGAGGGGGTCGCCGGCCTTGACGTCCTGGCCGTCTTCGACGATCGGACGAGCACCGAGCGGCAGCACGACTTCGTGCTCGTCGCCGGCATCGTCGACCACCACGACCGGGATGCCCTTGCCCTCGTCCTCGCGCAGACGCAACACGCCGGTCGCCTTGGCGAGACGGGCCGAGCCCTTCGGGGTACGAGCCTCGAACAGCTCGACGACGCGGGGAAGACCGCCGGCGATGTCCTTGCCGGCCACACCACCGGTGTGGAAGGTACGCATCGTCAGCTGGGTGCCGGGCTCGCCGATCGACTGGGCGGCGATGACGCCGACGGCCTCGCCGAGTTCGATCATCTTGCCCGTCGCCAGTGAACGGCCGTAGCACATGGCGCACACGCCGAGTTCGGCGTCGCACGTGAGTACGGAACGGACCCGCAGACGCTCGATCTTCGGATCGTCGCGCAGCGCCTC
This sequence comes from Ilumatobacteraceae bacterium, assembly GCA_963829585.1. Taxonomy (GTDB): domain Bacteria; phylum Actinomycetota; class Acidimicrobiia; order Acidimicrobiales; family Ilumatobacteraceae; genus Sva-07. Next base: position 232,533 of record CAWHJD010000021.1, read on the forward strand.
CATCTCCTCGTCGCCGACGATGGTGTTGCGCGGCAGCAGCGAGATCTCCTCGCCGTCCTTCACCATCGGTGTCGACAGTTCGGTGTCCTGCAGCAGCGCACGGCCGTACAGCTTCGTCTCGATGTACGAACGACGGTTCGCGGTGTCGGGCGACACGTTCTCGATCCACACGCCGAGTGTCGAACCGCAGTCCGGCTCGCGGACGATCAGTTCCTGGGCGACGTCGACGAGACGACGGGTGAGGTACCCCGAGTCGGCGGTACGCAGCGCCGTGTCGACGAGACCCTTGCGGGCGCCCGGCGTGGCGATGAAGTACTCGAGGGTCTCGAGACCCTCGCGGAAGTTCGACTTGATGGGGCGAGGAATCATGTCACCACGAGGGTTGGCCACCAACCCGCGCATGGCGCCGATCTGACGCATCTGCGTCATGTTTCCTCGGGCACCCGAGTCGACCATCATCTGGATCGGGTTGAAGCGCTGTTGCTCGAACTCGGCAACCATCGCGGCCTGCACCTCGGCGGTGGCATCGGTCCAGATACGCACTTCCTGCTGACGGCGCTCGCCGTCGGTGATGATGCCCCGACGGAACTGCTTCTCGACCTTGTCGGCCTGCTCTTCGTAGTTGTCGAGCAGGGCGCGCTTGGCCTTCGGGGTCCGGACGTCGTCGATCGACACCGTGAGGCCCGACTGCGTGGCGAACCGGTAACAGAGGTTCTTCAGCTTGTCGAGCGACTCGGCCACGACCGACTTGTCGTAGTTGTCGGAGAGGCGTTCGACGATGACACCCATCTCCTTCTTCTTGACGGTCTCGTCGAAGTGGCCGAACTGGTCGGGGTAGTCCGCGGGCAGCGCCTCTTCGAACAGCACGCGACCGACGGTCGTCTCGAAGCGATCCTTGCCGGGAGGGCACATCGTGATCTTGGCGTGCAGTGCGAGCGTGCCTTCGTCGTACGCGCGCAGCGCCTCCCACAGGTGGCGGAACACGCGGCCTTCGCCGGCGACGCCGGGCACCTGCTCGGTCAGGTAGTACCCGCCGATGATGAGGTCCTGCGACGGGGTCACGATCGGGCGACCCGATGCCGGCGACAGGATGTTGTTGGCGCTGAGCATCAGCACGCGGGCCTCGGCCTGCGCCTCGGCCGACAGCGGCACGTGGATGGCCATCTGGTCGCCGTCGAAGTCGGCATTGAACGCCGTGCAGACGAGCGGATGGATCTGCAGTGCCTTGCCCTCGACCAGGACGGGCTCGAAGGCCTGGATGCCGAGGCGGTGCAGCGTCGGTGCACGGTTGAGGAGCACCGGGTGCTCCTTGATGACGTCTTCGAGGACGTCCCACACCTGCGGGCGGCGACGCTCGACCATGCGCTTGGCGGTCTTGATGTTCTGCGCCAGCTCGAGGTCGACGAGACGCTTCATGACGAACGGCTTGAACAGCTCGAGCGCCATCAGCTTGGGGAGACCGCACTGGTGCAGACGCAGCGTCGGGCCGGCCACGATGACCGAACGGCCCGAGTAGTCGACGCGCTTGCCGAGCAGGTTCTGACGGAACCGGCCCTGCTTGCCCTTGAGCATGTCGGACAACGACTTGAGCGGACGGTTGCCCGGCCCGGTCACCGGGCGGCCGCGGCGACCGTTGTCGAACAGTGCGTCGACGGCCTCCTGCAGCATGCGCTTCTCGTTGTTGATGATGATTTCCGGCGCACCGAGATTGAGCAGGCGCTCCAACCGGTTGTTGCGGTTGATGACCCGGCGGTAGAGGTCGTTGAGGTCGGACGTGGCGAACCGGCCACCGTCGAGCTGGACCATCGGGCGCAGTTCCGGCGGGATCACCGGCACGGCGTCGAGGATCATGGCCTTCGGGTCGTTGGTGCGACGGCCGTGCTCGTCACGGCGGTTGAACGACGCGACGATCTTGAGGCGCTTGATCGCCTTCTGCTTGCGCTGGGCGCTGAGCGGCTTCTGGCCCTCCTGCGGATCGATGGCGTTGCGGAGCTTGATCTCCTCTTCGTCGAAGTCGATCCGGTCGATGAGCGACTTGATCGCCTCGGCGCCGGTCCCACCCTCGAAGTACTCGCCGTACTTGTCGCGCATCTCGCGCCACAACATCTCGTCTTCGATGATCTTGCGGGCGTGGAGCGTCCGGAACTCGTCCCAGGTACGAGCGATGAGGTCGAGTTCGATCTCGTAGCGCTCGCGGATGCCCTCGACCTCCTTGTCGGCTTCCTTCTGGATCTTCTTCAGGTCGGCGGCCTTGGCGTCTTCCTTCTCGGCCTCGGCGGCGGTCTCCTCGAGCTCCTTGAAGCGACGATCGATGGCGAGTTCCATCTCCTTCTGGATGGCGTCACGCTCTTCGAGGTACTCGGCCTCGAGGTTGGCCAGGTTCTCGTGGCGGCCCTCTTCGTCGACCCAGCTGACGAGGTGCGCGGCGAAGTAGATGACCTTCTCGAGCATCTTGGCCTTGAGCTCCTCCTTCGGCTCGATGCCGGCGAGGAGATAGGCGAGCCACGACCGGGTGCCGCGGAGGTACCAGATGTGAACGGCCGGAGCAGCGAGTTCGATGTGGCCCATGCGGTCGCGACGAACCTTCGAGCGGGTGACCTCGACGCCGCAGCGCTCGCAGATGATGCCCTTGAAGCGGACGCGCTTGTACTTGCCGCAGTAGCACTCCCAGTCACGGGTCGGGCCGAAGATCTTCTCGCAGAACAGGCCGTCCTTCTCGGGACGCAGCGTGCGGTAGTTGATCGTCTCGGGCTTCTTCACCTCACCGTGTGACCAGGTGCGGATCTGATCCGCCGTGGCCAGACGGATCTTCAATTGGTCGAACATGTTGACGTCGAGCATGTGGGTTCCTCGGGTTCGCGCTGGGTGTTCGTTCTAGGTGTCTCGTGGGGTCGATCGGCTTGTCGGCGGCGGGGGAAGCGCCAGCGACGAGCCGCAGGGAGGGAGCGGTCAAAGCGAAGCGGAGACCAGTCCCTCCCCAGCAGGTCAGTAGGCGGTGCGTTCGCGCTTTTCGCGTTCGCGGCGGGCGTCGTCCTCGTCGGTGCCACGCTCGGGGCGTGAGATGTCGATGCCGAGTTCCTCGGCGGCGCGGTAGACCTCGTCGTCCAGGTCGCGCATCTCGATCTCGTGGCCGTCTTCGGTGAGCACCTCGACGTTGATGCAGAGCGCCTGCATCTCCTTCATCAGCACCTTGAAGCTCTCGGGCACACCCGGTTCGGGGATGTTGTCGCCCTTGACGATCGCTTCGTACACACGGACACGGCCGAGCACGTCATCGGACTTGATGGTGAGCAGCTCCTGCAGGCAGTAGGCCGCGCCGTAGGCCTCGAGGGCCCACACTTCCATCTCGCCGAATCGCTGGCCACCGAACTGCGCCTTGCCACCGAGCGGCTGCTGGGTGATCATCGAGTACGGGCCGGTCGACCGAGCGTGGATCTTGTCGTCGACCAGGTGGGCCAGCTTCAGGATGTACATGTAGCCACAGGTGATCTGGTTGTCGTACATCTCGCCGGTGCGACCGTTGTAGAGGTCGAGCTTGCCGTTGGTGCCCACCAGGCGATCGCCGTTGGCGGACTCCGGATTGAGCCCCTCCAGGATCTCCTGGATGGTCGGATGCTCGCCCGACTTCTCCTTCTCGTCCCACTTCGCACCGTCGAAGACCGGCGTCGCCACGAACGTGGACGGCTTGGTGCTCGGTCGCGTCTTGGTCTCGGTGCCGCGGATCGGCTCGTCGCCGACCTTGGTGCCGTCGGGGTTCGTCCAACCCCAGCGGGCGCAGTAACCGAGGTGTGCTTCGAGTACCTGGCCCACGTTCATCCGGCTCGGCACGCCGAGCGGGTTGAGGATGATGTCGACGGGCTGGCCATCGGCCGTGTACGGCATGTCCTCGATCGGCAGGATGCGGGAGATGACGCCCTTGTTGCCGTGGCGACCGGCGAGCTTGTCGCCGACGCTGATCTTGCGCTTCTGGGCGACGTACACCCGCACGAGCTGGTTGACACCGGGCGGCAGTTCGTCGCCGTCGTCACGGTTGAACACCTTGACGTCGATGACCTTGCCGACCTCACCGTGCGGGACCTTCAAGCTGGTGTCGCGGACCTCGCGGGCCTTCTCGCCGAAGATGGCGCGCAACAGGCGCTCTTCGGGGGTCAGCTCGGTTTCACCCTTCGGGGTCACCTTGCCGACGAGCACGTCGCCAGGGCCGACTTCGGCGCCCACGCGGATGATGCCGCGATCGTCCAGGTCGGCGAGGATGTCGTCGCTCAGGTTCGGGATGTCACGTGAGATCTCCTCCGGACCGAGCTTGGTGTCACGGGCATCGACCTCGTGCTCCTTGATGTGGATCGACGTCAGCACGTCGTCCTTCACCAAGCGCTCGGAGAGGATGATCGCGTCCTCGAAGTTGTAGCCCTCCCACGGCATGAACGCGACGAGCAGGTTCTTGCCGAGTGCCAGCTCGCCATGATCGGTCGACGGTCCATCGGCCAGGATCGAGCCCTTGGACACCTTGTCGCCCTCGACCACGCGGGGCCGCTGGTTGATGCAGGTGTCCTGGTTCGACCGACGGAACTTGGCGAGGCGGTAGACCTTCTTGCCCTCGTTCTTGTACTGGACGGCGATCAGGTCGCCGGTGACCTCGGTGACCTCGCCGTCGTCGATCGCCTGGATCAGGTCGGCCGCGTCACGGGCCGCACGGTTCTCGATGCCGGTGCCGATGTACGGAGCCTCGGCGCGTACCAGCGGTACGGCCTGGCGCTGCATGTTGGCACCCATCAGGGCGCGGTTGGCGTCGTCGTGCTCGAGGAACGGGATCAGGGCGGTGGCGACCGACACGATCTGCTTCGGCGACACGTCGATGAAGTCGACTTCTTCCGGCGGCACGTAGCCGATGTCGGTGGTGGCACCGAAGAAGCTCTCCGCTTCGAGCATCTTGCGCAGATCCTCGAGGCTCGCGGCCTGTGGTGAACGACGCACGAGCGTGCGCTCGTCGCGGATGGTGCCGTCGTCGTTCAGGGGCGTGTTCGCCTGGGCGACGACGTAGTTCTCTTCCTCGTCGGCGGCCATGTAGACGATCTTGCCGGTGACCTTGCCGTTCTTGACCTCGCGGTACGGGCTCTCGATGAAGCCGAACTCGTTGACGCGGGCGTAGGTCGACAGCCCACCGATGAGGCCGATGTTCGGGCCCTCCGGGGTCTCGATCGGGCACATGCGGCCGTAGTGGCTGAAGTGGACGTCGCGGACCTCGAATCCGGCGCGCTCGCGTGACAGACCACCCGGGCCGAGCGCCGACAGGCGACGACGGTGCGTGAGGCCGGACAGCGGGTTGACCTGGTCCATGAACTGCGACAGCTGGGAGGTTCCGAAGAACTCCTTGATCGCGGCGACCACCGGACGGATGTTGATCAACGTCTGGGGCGTGATCGCCTCGACGTCCTGGGTGGTCATGCGCTCACGGACGACGCGCTCCATGCGGCTCAGACCGATACGGACCTGGTTCTGGATGAGTTCGCCGACCGATCGGATACGACGGTTGGCGAAGTGGTCCTGGTCGTCGAGGCGGTAGCCGGGCTCCTGCTTGACGAGGTGCAGCATGTAGGTGATCGACGCGAGCACCTCGCAGCGGCTGAGCACGTTCTGGTTCTCGTCGGGGTAGTCGAGCAACGGCTCGCCCTCGGAGTTGACGGCGCCGTCGAGGCCGAAGAGCGCACCGAGTTGGGCGACTTCGTTGCCGAGCTTGCGATTGAGCTTGTAGCGACCGACACGGCTGAGGTCGTAGCGACGGCTCTCGAAGAACGCGTTGCGGAAGTACGCCTTGGCGGACTCGACCGTGGGCGGCTCGCCCGGGCGGGCCCGCTTGTAGATCTCGACGAGCGCCTCGTCCTGGGTCGGCGCGATGTCGCGCTCCTTGTCCCACTGGCCCTCGAGGAAGTCGAAGTGGTTGACGAACCGATCGAGGAAGCCGGGAGCGTTCTCCTCGTCGTAGCCGAGCGCCCGCAGCATCGTGAAGATGCCGAGGCGACGCTTGCGGGCCACGCGGGTGCCTGCCGTGACGTCCTTGCCCGGCTTGTGCTCGACGTCGAACTCCATCCACTCACCGCGGTACGGGTGGATCGTTCCCTTGACGAGCTGGTGCTTGGTGAGATTACGGAGACGGAAGCGCTCACCGGGCTCGAAGATGACGCCGGGGCTGCGCACGAGCTGCGACACGACGACGCGCTCGGTGCCGTTGACGATGAACGTGCCCTTGTCGGTCATGATCGGGAAGTCGCCCATGAAGACGGTCTGTTCCTTGATCTCACCGGTGTTGCGGTTCATGAACCGGGCGCGCACGAAGACCGGCGCGCTGTAGGTCATGTCCTTCTCCTTGCACTCCTCCACCGTGAACTTCGGTGGCGGGCGCAGGTCCTCGTCGAACGGATCGAACTCGAGCTCGAGCTGGAGCGACTCGGAGAAGTCCTTGATCGGGCTGATGTCGCGGAAGGTGTTCGCCAGGCCCTCGTTGAGGAACCATTCGAAACTTTCCCGCTGGATCGCGATCAGGTCGGGGAGTTCGAGCGGCTCCTTGAGGTTGCCGAACGAATAGCGTTCACGGGACACGGGACGAGTCGCCACGGATCACTCTCCAGAAAATCGAGGGTGGACGACGCAGAATGCTGCGACGTGATGTCGGGCGCGCTTGACCAAGACCGAAGGGACGGTAGGGGACAGCAGACGCACGGCAACGTTCGATGCTATCCAGAGGGGACGCACAACGTCAACCGCTGTCGGCGGGTAAATCGCCGAACGGGACGTGGGTAACCGCTGAATTGCGGGACAACGTAAAGAAGTCGGTCGCGAATGTCAAGCATCGTCGGAGAACTGACATCTTCTCGTGACGAAGGTCCCGGTCCGGCTCACGGTCCGGTGGCCCCGCTCACGGGTCCGTGGGCCCGCTCACGGGTCCTGTCACCGGCGAAGCGTCGGGGCTGCGGCCTCCGGCCGGTCCCCGCCACTCCCCCGGCGCCACCCGTTCGCTGTCTCGCAGCACCAGTCGGAGTACAACTCACCACTTGGAGGGAGGGGGCATATTGAAGAACCCCGGGGGAAGGCCCCCGGGGTTCTTCATCTGCTCACCCCAAGCGAGGGGCAAGCTTGTCTGTTGCTGTGCCTGCGTAGGCGAGCGGGTGGCGCCGGGGCGATTTCGGGGAACGGCCGAAGGCCGCACGCCCCGAGATCGTGCCGGTGACAGGACCCGCTCGCCGGGAGCGCGGCAAGCGGATCAGGCGAGCTTGACCGTCGCGCCGACTTCTTCGAGCTTGGCCTTGGCGACGTCGGCCTCGGCCTTGCTGACCTTCTCCATGAGCGCCTTCGGGGCCGCATCGACGAGGTCCTTCGCGTCCTTCAGGCCCACGCCGAGGAGGTCCTTGACGACCTTCACGACCTGGATCTTCTGCGCGCCGGAGCTCTCGAGGACGACGTCGAACTCGTCCTTCTCCTCTTCGGCAGCGGCGTCGCCGCCACCGCCGGCCGGGGCCGCCGCGGCAACCGCGACAGGCGCGGCTGCAGTCACTTCGAACTTCTCTTCGAACGCGTCGAGCAGTTCCTTGAGCTCGATGACGGTCATGTTGCCGATCGCGTCGAGTACTTCTTCCTTCGTTGCCATGTGGGCGTCTCCTTGTTTCAGATCTTCGGAATTGGGTGTGGTGTTCGTGGTCAGGCGGCCTCGGCGGCTGCCTTTTGATCGATGAGTGCGGACAGTCCGTACGCGAAGTTGCGCGGGAGCGCCTGGAGAAGACCAGCGGTCTTGACCAGGGGCGCCTGGAACGCGCCGGCCAACTGGGCCAGCAGTACTTCGCGCGAGGGCAGACTCGCCAGTGCCTTGACATCATCGGCGGTCATCGGCGTGTCGCCGAGGACCCCGCCCTTGATGACGAGCGATGGATTCGTCCGGGACTGATCGAGCAGCGCCTTGGCGGCCGCCACCGAGTCACCGGTGACGAACGTGAGGGCGGTCGGACCGAGCAGATACTCGTTGAGGCTCTCGTAGCCCGCGTCAGCCGCAGCCAGACGTGCCAGGGTGTTCTTGTACACCTTGTGCTCGGCTCCGGCGGCCCGGAGCGGCGAGCGCAGGTTGGCCATCTGGCCGACCTTCATCCCGCGGTACTCGGACACGAACACCGCCACGCTCTCGTTGAGCTTGGCGACGATCTCCTCGACGATCGCGACCTTCTCGGGTCGTGGTGTGGTCGTCGTTGTCATGTGTGCATACCTCCTTTCGCTGCAACTCGTGGTGCTCGCATCAGATGCGAACACCGACGAGGAGCGCAGGCACGCCGGACGGATCCGGCGGGCGTGGTTCTCCGGCGATATGCACCTCGGTTGGTGGGCGGACCCATTATCCCCTGACGGGGGCCAACGGTCTCAGGCGAGCGACCGTTCAATATGTGATCGGCAGAAGACTACCGCTGCCGATCAGTTTTCGGGCTTGAGACGGCCGGTGTCGACATGGACCCCGGGACCCATCGTGGACGAGACGGTGATCTTCTTGAGGTACTTGCCCTTGGCCGAGGACGGCTTGGCTCGCTGGATCTCGTCGATCACGGCACGGAAGTTCTGCTCCAGCGCCGACAGCTCGAAGCTGGCCTTGCCGAGCGGCACGTGCACGTTGCCGTAGCGGTCGGTCCGGTACTCGACCTTGCCACCCTTGAAGTCCTCGACGGCCTTGCCCACGTCGGTCGTGACCGTGCCGGTCTTCGGGTTGGGCATGAGCCCACGCGGGCCGAGCACGCGGCCGAGGCGACCGACGACCGGCATCATGTCGGGGGTGGCGATGACGAGATCGAAATCCATCTTGCCGCTCTCGACGTCGGACGCGAGGTCGTCGGCACCGACGATGTCGGCGCCGGCGGCGCGGGCCTCGTCGGCAGCTTCGCCGGTGGCGAACACGGCGACGCGAATGTCCTTGCCGGTGCCCGCCGGCAGCGCGACGGTGCCGCGGACCATCTGGTCGGCCTTGCGGGGGTCGACGCCGAGGCGGATCGAGATGTCGACGCCTTCGTCGAACTTCGCCGACGCCATCGTCTTGACGAGCCCGACCGCTTCGACCGGGCCGTAGAACTGGTCCCGATCGAACTGCTTGAGCGCGTTTGCGTACTTCTTGCCTGACATTGTGTGTCTCCCTCAGTGGAAAGCCCGCCGGGCGAGGTTGTCCCGGTCGTGGCTGTGGTGGATCGTGCAACAGGGGTCTGACCCCTGATGCAAGAGTGAACTACTTGACTTCGATGCCCATCGAGCGGGCGGTGCCACGGACCTGCTGTTTGGCAGCTTCCATGTCGTACGCGTTGAGGTCGGGCAGCTTGATGGTGGCGATCTCCTCGAGTTGCGCCTCGGTGATCGAACCAGCGATCTCCGAGCCCGGGTTGTTCGCCGCCTTCGCGAGGCCGGCCTTCTCACGCACGAGCACCGCCGTGGGCGGTGTCTTGAGCACGAACTCGAACGTGCGATCTTCGTAGATGGTGATCTCGGTCGGGATGACCGTGCCGGCCTGGGCCTCGGTTCGGGCGTTGTACGCCTTCACGAAGTCCATGATCGCGATCCCGTGCGGGCCCAGTGCCGTACCGACGGGCGGTGCGGGGCTGGCCTTGCCGGCTTCGATCTGGATCTTGACGACCGTGAGGATCTTCTTCTTCGCCATGGTGATGTTCCTTTGTTGTTGTCCGTCGCCAGTGGCGAATCAGAGTTTGGCGACCTGGCTGAAGTCCATCTCCACCAGGGTCTCGCGACCGAAGATGTTGACGAGGACCTTCAGCTTCATGTGGTCTGCATTGATCTCGGCGATCTGGCCGGTGAAGTCGGCGAACGGGCCTTCCTTCACGCGAACGCTCTCGCCTTCTTCGTAGTCGAGCTTCGCCTTGCGACGAGGTGCTGCATCGACGCCTTCGGTCTTCGGCGTGAGGAATGTCTTGACCTCGCGGCGCGACAGCGGGGTCGGCTTCTGTCCCTGACGGCTCTGGCCGACGAAGCCGGTGATGCCGGGAGTGTTGCGCACGCAGTACCAGGACTCGTCGTCCATGATGCAGCGCACCAGCAGGTAGCCGGGGAAGACCTTGCGCTGAACGGTCTGCTTCTTGCCGTTCTTGAATTCGTCGACCTCTTCCATGGGGATGACGATCTCGTAGATCTTGTCTTCCATGTTCATCGACTGGATGCGGGCCTCGAGGTTGGCCGTGACCTTCTTCTCGTAGCCCGACTGCGTGTGCACCACGTACCACTGGCCGGGGCGCATCGTCGGATCATCCACCGGCTCGGGCTCCGGCTCGCCGAGTTCGTCGTCGAGTTCGACCTCTTCGTCGGCCTCCACCTCGGCGTCGTCGTCGGGAGCCTCCGCTTCGTCGTCGGAGGCAGCGTCGTCGGCACCGGTCTCGATGTGCATGGCTTCGACTTCTTCGGCGACGTCGGTGCCGTGGTTGGTGTCGTCGTCGTTCTCGGCCGTCTCTGCGAACACATCGGTGTCGCCGACGGGGAGCAGGTCGAGCGGGTTCGTGGTCTCGTCGTTGTCGGTCATGTCGTCGCTCGTCGTCTCGGTGTCGTTGGTCATGTCAGGAGGAGTAGAACCACTGGGAGAATTCGGAGAAGACGAAGTCGAGTCCACCGACCAGCGCCGTGTACACCACGACGGTGATGATCACGATGATGGAGTAGCGCTTGACCTCCGGCCGATCCGGCCAGGCGACCTTGCGCATCTCGTCGCGAACTTCTCGCAGGTACTGGCGGATGCCCACCCGCTCGTTCTTCTTCTTCGCAGTCGGCTGGGCGCGCGTCGGCTTGCCCTGCTCGTCGAGGGCACCCATCTTGCGAAGCTGTCGCTTCTGCTCGCGGTTCAGATCGTCCAGTGACATGATTTCTCGTTCGGTGGTGGGCAGGGCAGGAGGGACTCGAACCCCCGACCGTCGGTTTTGGAGACCGATGCTCTACCAGCTGAGCTACTGCCCTCGGGGCGGGACACGCCGAGTACCTGTCGAGGGTACCAGCGCATCCACGAAGGCTGACTGCGGCCGTTGGCGGCCGCACTCGCTGCCCGTTCATCTCCTCCTGGTCAGCGGGTCTCCTTGTGGAGGGTGTGCTGACGCTCGTTGGCGCAGTACTTCTTCATCTCGAGGCGTTCACGGTCGTTGACCTTGGACTTCATCGTGATGTAGTTACGCCGCTTGCACTCGGTGCACTCGAGGGTCACCTTGACCCGCTTGTCACTCTTGGCCATGTCGGTTCTCTTCTCTGTTCAGACTTCGAAAGTATTCAGGGTCACTTCAGGATCTTGGTGACACGGCCAGCGCCGACAGTACGACCACCCTCACGAATGGCGAAACGCAAACCCTCATCCATCGCGATCGGCTTGCCCAACTCCACCGTGATCTCCACATTGTCACCAGGCATCACCATCTCCGTACCAGCCGGCAACTCGATCGTGCCCGTCACATCAGTCGTACGGAAAAAGAACTGCGGACGATAATTGTTGAAGAACGGCTTGTGACGCCCACCCTCATCCTTGTTCAACACATACACCTGACCCTCGAAATTCGTGTGCGGCGTGATGCTGAACCCGGCTTGCACAACACCTGCCCCCGCTCCACATCCTCCTTCGCCGTCCCACGCAACAACGCACCGATGTTGTCACCCGCCTGACCCTCATCGAGCAACTTACGGAACATCTCCACACCCGTACACGTCGTCTTCTGCGTATCACGCAACCCGACGATCTCGATCTCATCACCCGTATGGATGATCCCCTGCTCCACCTTGCCCGTCACCACCGTGCCACGACCCGTGATCGTGAACACATCCTCGATCGGCATCAAGAACGGCTTGTCCAACTCACGCACCGGCAACGGAATGAACTCATCACAAGCATTCATCAGCTCCATGATCTTCTCCTGCCACACCGGGTCACCCTCCAACGCCTTCAACGCCGACACCTGCACCACCGGAGCATCATCACCAGGGAACTCGTACTCGTTCAACAGCTCACGAACCTCGAGCTCCACCAACTCCAACAGCTCCTCGTCATCGACCATGTCAGCCTTGTTCAACGCCACCACGATGTACGGCACACCCACCTGACGGGCCAACAACACATGCTCACGCGTCTGCGGCATCGGACCATCCGTCGCCGCAACCACCAAAATCGCGCCATCCACCTGCGCCGCACCCGTGATCATGTTCTTGATGTAGTCAGCATGACCCGGCATGTCCACATGCGCATAATGACGATTCTCCGTCTCGTACTCGATATGCGCAATCGAGATCGTGATACCACGAGCCTTCTCCTCCGGCGCCTTGTCGATCGTGTCGAACGCCTGGAACTCAGCCAACCCACGCTCCGACAACGTCTTCGAAATCGCCGCCGTCAACGTCGTCTTCCCATGGTCGATATGACCCATCGTCCCAATATTCACATGCGGCTTGTTGCGCTCGAACTTCTGCTTGCTCATTGCTGTCCTCTGACTCCTGAGGTGATTCCGAAACGGATCGGGGTTTCTGACTGGATATGTAGTAGCGGCGATCGGACTTGAACCGATGACCTTCCGATTATGAGCCGGATGCTCTGACCAACTGAGCTACGCCGCCAGGGTTTTGCTCGCGACCGGACGGTTGCCCGACCACTTGGTCGAGCCCTCTGTGGGAATCGAACCCACGACACCAGCCTTACCATGGCTGTGCTCTACCGACTGAGCTAAGAGGGCGTTCTGACAGGTGCACAGCACCTTTTGTAGCGGTACCGGGGCACCCTTCGGGGCGCGGCACCGCCGCGACCAAGCAGGGGAGTGTACCGGCCGAGCGAGGACAACCACCGCGGGAATTCACCCGTGCGGCAGTACTCTGCGAGGTCGTGTCGACCACGGGATCCAACACCTCGACGGACGTGGCCGGCCCGATCAGCGTTCGCCTCGCGAACCTCGACGATGCCCCGGCCGTCATGGCGATCTACAACGCCGAGGTCGAGAACCACGTCAGTACGTTCGATCTCGTCGCCCGGACACTCGACGAGCAGCGTCGCTGGCTGGCGCAACGATCCGGTGCGTTCTCCGCTGTCGTGGCGGTCCTCGACGACGAGGTGGTCGGCTTCGCCTCCCTGTCTCCGTACAAGGAACGTGCCGCCTATCGCACGACCGTGGAGGACTCCGTCTACGTGTCACGCGAGCACCCGAGGTCGGGCATCGGTCGCACGCTGATGGAGCACGTGATCGGCATTGCCCGTGACTCCGGTTTCCATTCGGTCATCGCCCGGATCGAGGCGAGCGGCACCGCCTCGCGAGCACTGCACGAGGCATGTGGATTCGAACTGGTCGGCATCGAACGCGAGGTCGGCCGCAAGTTCAATCGTTGGCTCGACGTCGCCATCATGCAGTTGATGCTCTGACGGCCGCCCGCGTCGATCAGTATCCGGCGGCGGTGATCACCTGCGGGACGATCGCCTCCATCACGTCGCGCTGCAGTTGGCCCGTGTTGCGGAAGTGGATCCCGTCGGTGCGAAGCGTGGACGAGCCGCAGTCGTAACCGGGACAGAGCCACTCCTGGTACTCGAACCGCGGCGCATCGATCTGGTCGATCAGCGTGTTCAGGCACGCCGTGCCGGGGCCCTGTTCGGCGACCGGCAACGTGGGCGGAGCGACCGACGACACCACCGCGACCGCGCTCGCACCGATGCGCTCGACCATGGCGCGGTAGTCGCGCAACCACCGCTCGTCGAACCCCGGTTCGCACGGCTGCACGACAGATCCGTCGTCGAGCTGCTGACCCGCTCCCACACCGGGCCAGCCGAACAGCGTCAGCACCACGTCGGGTTCCCAGTCGGCGATCACCTGGTCGTAGCGTTCCGGACCGTCGCAGCCAGGGTTGTCGACGAGATTGGTCCCGTCACCGAGCCACCACACTCCTTCGTGGATGACCGAGCAGGCGATCCCCCCGACGTTCATGACCTCGACCCGGCCGAACGCGTCCACGTCGTACTGCTCGATGTCGCTGTCGCCCCTCAACGAGTCGGCCACCGAATCGCCGACGATCAACAGTCTGAGTGCACGATCCGACGGGAACGATCGCGTCGGCGCCGGCGCGGTCGGCGCCGGTGTGGTCGCCGACGGATCCGTGGACCCGGGCTGTGTCGGGGGCGCCGCCGACAGCTGCGTCGAAGGCGGGGTCGCAGGCGGCGCCACGGGTGGCGGCACGGAGTAAGCGGCGGCCTCGACGGTCGTCTGGGCCTGGTTGGCGACAACCACGGCTCCGACCGCGAGACCCATGGCCAGCGTGGTGTAGGCGAGCGCCCGCTGCGGTCGACGCCGAGTCGGGAGCGGAGCGCGACGCTCGACGACGAACCACGACGCCGCGGCCAACACTGCGGTGGCGAGCACCCAGAGCGCGCCGAGCGCCGGACCGCTGAGTCCGGTGCGACTGCTGTCGAGCACCACGATGACCGGCCAGTGCCACAGGTAGATGCCGTACGACACGGTGCCGGCCACCACGAGCCAGCGCAACGACAGCGCCGAGCCGAGCTTCCCGGCACCCATGGCCGCGTACATGACCACCAGCGAGAGCACGGCGATCAGCAGGAACCCCGGCCCGTACAGCCAGCGCTCGCTGCCGTCGATGGTCACGGCAACGACGACCAACCCGACTGCCGCGGCGACGCCCGTCACGTCGCGAACGACACTGCGTCGCTGCAATGACATCACGTGCTCGTGGGTCGTCAACGCGCCGGCGATCGCACCGATGGCCAGGGCGACCGCGCGGGTGTCGGTGCCGTAGTACAGGCGGCTGAGCGAGACACCGTCGTCGCTGCGCAGCACGAGCGTGGTGACCAGCGATGCCGTCGCAACGGCCACACCCACCGAGGCGACGATCGAGCGGAACCGGATCGTCCGCCCCCGACAGATCCACGCCAGGAACGCGATCACGATCGGCCACACGATGTAGAACTGCTCCTCGACCGCCAACGACCATGCATGTTCCAGCAAGGGCGGTGCCTCGTACGTCGCGAAGTAGTCGCGTCCCTCGCCGATCTGTGCCCAGTTCGCCACGTACAGGATCGTCGACGCCACATCTCGCCCGACGCGACGAGCCGCCGCCCCACCCTCCGCGATCGAGTACGCCAACACCGCACCGATGACCACCATCAACGCCGGAAGGAGGCGTCTCGCACGACGGGCCCAGAAGTGCCCGAGTGACAGGCGATCGGTGCGCTCGACTTCCGCCACGGCGAGACCCGTGATGAGGAACCCCGAGATCACGAAGAACACGTCGACGCCGATGAACCCGCCCGACATCACCCCCGCATGGAACAGGAAGACCGCTCCGACGGCCACGGCGCGGAGTCCGTCGAGGCCCGGAAGGTAGACGAGGCGGGACCCCCGCTCCGCCTCCGGGGCCGACTGCGAACGCACGGTCGACATTGAACCAGAACGCGCTCGACATCGGACCGGAGCCCGGCGGCGACGGGCGCCGTCACGGTCTCGAGTGGTGGGCCGGGAAGGATTCGAACCTTCGTAGGCAGTGCCGGCAGATTTACAGTCTGCTCCCTTTGGCCGCTCGGGCACCGACCCATGACTTGTATGTGCGTACCCCGAACGAGCGAAGAACAGGGCGGCCTGAGCGTACCGGTCGACACGGCCGGCGCCACGCCCGGCCGAGCACGCTCGCTACCCTGGAGGACATGCCAACGTTCGATGTCGTGTCCGAAGTCGACGCTCAGGAAGTCCGCAACGCGGTCGACCAGGCCCAGCGGGAGATCGCCAACCGCTTCGACTTCAAGAACACCAACTCCACGATCGAACAGTCCGACATGGTCATCACGCTGCACACGGTGAGTCGTGACCGCCTCGATGCGCTGCGGACCGTGCTCGAGGAGAAGCTCGTCAAGCGGGGCGTCTCACTGAAGGGCGTCGACTACGGCGACGTGCAGGACGCCACACAGAACACCGTCCGTCAGGTCGTCACGATCAAGGTCGGAATCTCCTCCGACAAGGCCAAGGAAGTCAACAAGGTCATCAAGGAGAAGGGTCCGAAGGGCGTGTCGAGCCAGACCCAGGGCGAGTCGATCCGGGTGACGGCGAAGAAGCGCGACGACCTCCAGGCCGTCATCGCCACACTCAAGGCAGAAGACCTCGGTATCCCACTGCAGTTCCAGAACTTCCGCGACTGATCAGCCGGCAGGCGCGAGCACCGCAGCGACGGCAGCGCGCGCTGCGGCCGCTGACTCTGCCGCAGTCGTGTCGCCGGGCAGCGCTCCGAGGTCGACGCCGACGTTGGAGGCTTCGACGGCCGCCCATGCAGCTGCGGCATCGGCCTCGGTGCCATTGGCCGCCCGGACCGCCTCGAGCGTCGCGAGTTCCGCCGTGCGCCAACCCACGAGCTCACGCGCCACTCCGAGTCGGTTCGGGTTCTCGAATCCGACGCCGGGATCACACGTGACGAGCTGCAGCGTGCCGTCGCCGAGAACGGTGAAACTCGAGCCGAACTCGACGGGCGCGGAGGCCGACCAGGCTTCGAGCGTGGAACGGAGCGTCGCCGTCTGGAAGACGTCACCACCGGAGAACGTCGCGTACACGCACGACGTTCCCGCCCGATCGGCGGTCGCCAGGGAATTCTCGACGACCGACTCGCTCGCCTGGTACGCGGTGCGGGAGTCGAGGTACCCCGCGAACACCAGGAACCAGAACGACCGGTCGAGCGACCGAGGTGACCCCACGACGGTGTCGGCGCCGATCAACATCGGCTCGACGGCGGCGACAGGTACCTCCGAGGCAAGAGGGCCGGGTCCTGACGTTCCGATCAGCGACAGCGGATTCTCCGCGTCGGTGGTCGGGTTCTCGAACTCGGCGTACGTCGCCGAGGCGAGTGCCCGATAGCCGACGATCGGCGGCACGAACGCCAAGACGCGCGGCGACGGCTGGTCGACGGCGACAGCGAACGGTGACTGTGCCAGGACGGCCGATGCCTGACGCTGCACCTCTGCGAGCGTCAGGACCTGATCGTCCAGCGTGCGATTCGGCTGTTCGACCGACCAGGAGAACTCCTGATCGAGCGACGCGGCGGTCATCTCCTCGGTGATCTCGGCGTCGACCTGCGCGCCGGTGACACCGAGGTCGGTGTAGACCATGCCGTCAGCGGTGGAGTACACGGCGTCCTGCCAATCGGCGAGCAGCTCGGTCACGCTCTCCTCGGTGGTCGGTCCGTTCAGCAGGCCGAGCGCCCGCAACGCGGCCTCGTCGGCAGACCAGTCGCCGACCAGCTCCGCACCGAGCCGCGTCGTGTAGTCGGCAGTGGGCTCGACGATGACTGCAACGGGCTCGGTGTACTCGACCCCTCTCACCGTCTCGACGGCCTCCGCATACGGTTTCGTCGCTTCGTCCCAGCCGTCGGGGAACAGATAGGGCCGGCCGTACACGATGGCGGCAGCGACGAGGCCACCCAGGATCGCCAACGTCAACAACAACTTGAGTCCTCGGCGCGAAGTGCTCCGTCCGCGATGGGCCGGCGCGACCGACGTCGGGGCGAAGTGGGCGTAGGCGACCGGCATCTCCTGGGCAACGGCCACTGCGGGCAGGCGTGCAGCCTGGACGCCCTCGGGGATCCGAGGTCCGGACGCCACTCGGGGTTCGGAGCCGGCGACGCCGGCGAAGGAAGTCCCGTCGGGGACCGGAGTCGCCTCGACGATGCGGGGAAGTTCGGTCGATGGGACGTCGGTTCCCGCAACGGTGGGCGCTTCCACCACGTCGGGATCGGCGGAGGCCGATGGCGATACCGCGGCATCCACGGTCCCGGGTTCGACGATCGCCGCGGGTTCCGGTTCGGCGATCGCCGTCACGATCGGGCTGATGGGGGCGAACCGCACGGCTGGGGGCTCGGGTGTCGAGGTCCCCGGTGAGGGATCGAGGGTGAGCGGCGCGAACGAAATGGGTTCGATGGGCCGCTCGTCGGAGTCCTCCGACAGCGACGGATCGCGCGATGCCGTCGACCCGAGACTGATCGACAGGCCGAGCGGAGTGGGCTGCGTCAGCGGCGTGGTCGCATCGGGTGTTGCCGCGAGCGATGCGTCCGCAGCGTCGTCGACGGACCTCACGGCATCATCGACGACCGACTCCCAGGACATCGTGGGGAGACGTCTGCTACGCACTCCATCAGGCGGAACCATGACGTGGCTATCGGCACGTTCAGGCGATTCCTTGAGCAGTTGTCGCCTCGTTGCGCACCGACGCACCGGCGGTCAGTCGTCGGCGCTGGCGGCGGCTCGCGCCTGCAATTCGTCGACGATCGACGCATCGGCGAGCGTCGTCGTGTCACCGATGTTGCGGCCCTCGGCGACGTCACGCAACAGCCGACGCATGATCTTGCCCGAGCGGGTCTTGGGGAGATCAGGGGTGATGTAGATCTGTTTGGGCTTGGCGATCGCACCGATCTCGTCGGCGACGTGCGCCCGCAGCACTTCGGCGTCGACGTCTTCGCCCTGGCGCAGGATCACGTAGGCGATGATCGCCTGACCGGTGGTGGCGTCGGTCGCCCCGACCACTGCAGCTTCGGCCACGGCCGGATGCGAGACGAGCGCCGACTCGACCTCGGTGGTGGAGATTCGGTGACCCGACACGTTCATGACGTCGTCGACCCGACCGAGCAACCAGAGGTACCCCTCCTCGTCGAGTTTGGCGCCGTCGCCTGCGAAGTACCGGCCCTCGAACCGCGACCAGTAGGTCTCGCGGAAGCGTTCCGGGTCGCCCCAGATGCCGCGCAGCATCCCGGGCCACGGCCGCGTGAGGGTGAGGTAGCCGCCGCCGACGTCGACCCGGTGGCCTTCGTCGTCGATCAACTCGGCCGACACACCCGGCAACGGGAACGTCGCCGAACCCGGCTTCGTGGTGGTCGCACCCGGCAACGGGCTGATCATGATGCCGCCGGTCTCGGTCTGCCACCAGGTGTCGACGATCGGACAGCGCTCGCCACCGATGTGCTCGTGGTACCACATCCACGCCTCGGGGTTGATCGGCTCGCCGACCGTGCCGAGTACGCGCAGCGACGACAGGTCGTGCTTGGCAGGCTCGGTGGCGCCCCACTTCATGAACGTGCGGATCGCCGTGGGCGCGGTGTAGAAGATCGTCACGCCGTACTTCTCGATGATCTCCCAGAACCGGTCGTTGCCCGGGTGGTTCGGCACGCCTTCGTACATCACCTGGGTGGCGCCGTTGGACAGTGGGCCGTACACGATGTAGCTGTGCCCGGTCACCCAGCCGACGTCGGCGGTGCACCAGAACACGTCGGTGTCGGGGTGCAGGTCGAAGACGTACTTGTGGGTGTAGGCGACCTGCGTGAGGTAGCCACCGCTCGTGTGCATGATGCCCTTGGGCTTGCCGGTGGTACCCGACGTGTACAGCAGGAAGAGGAGCTGCTCGGAATCCATCGGCTCGGCGGGGCAGTCGGCGGACGCGCCCTCCATGAGCTCGTGGTACCAGTGGTCACGCCCCTCGACCATGTCGACGTCGTTGCCGCCACGCTTCACGACCACGACGTGCTCGATCGTCGGGGTGTCGGCGCACGCCTCGTCGGCGGCGGGCTTCAGCGGGAACACGGTTCCGCGCCGGTAACCGCCGTCGGCGGTGATCAGGACCTTGGCCTCGGCGTCGTTGATCCGATCGGAGAGCGACTGGGCCGAGAACCCGCCGAAGACGACACTGTGGGCGGCGCCGATGCGGGCACAGGCGAGCATCGCCACCACGGCCTCCGGCACCATGGGGAGGTAGATGTTCACCCGGTCGCCACGCTGCACGCCCAGACCCTTCAGGACGTTGGCGAACCGGCTGACCTCGTCGAGCAGCTGCTGGTACGTGATGGTGCGCGTGTCGCCGGGTTCGCCTTCCCAGTGGATGGCGACCTTGTCACCCTTGCCGCCGAGTACGTGACGGTCGAGGCAGTTGTAGGCCACGTTCAGCTCGCCACCCACGAACCACTTGGCGTCGGGGAGGTCCCACTCGAGCACCGTGTGCCACGGCTTCGCCCAGTCGAGGAGGCCGGACGCCTGGCGTGCCCAGAAGGCCTCGTCGTCCTCGGCCGCCTGGTCGTACAGAAACGTGCCCGTCACGAGTGAGTTCGCCTTGAACTCCTCCGACGGTGGAAACCTGCGGTTCTCCGCGCTCAGTGCGTCGATGGTCTCGTGGTGCTCGCCGTTCCCCTGTTCAGCCATGCCGGCGATGGTAGATCACCGTGCGGGTTCCATCTCGGGGTGAGCTGCCGACGAACGCCGGAATGGCCGCCGGTAGGCTCTCGCAGTGTTTTCGAACCTCGCGGACTGGGTCACCGATGTCATCGATCGACTCGGGTATCTCGGGGTGGCGTTCCTGGTCGCCCTCGAGAACCTCTTTCCGCCCATCCCGTCGGAGATCGTGCTGCCGTTCGCCGGCTTCGTCGCCAGTGACGGTGGGGCCACGCTGATCGGGATGATCATCGCCGCCACGATCGGTTCGCTGGTCGGTGCTCTCGTGTTGTACGGCTTCGCGGCGTGGATCGGGCCCGACCGTCTCGATCATTTCCTCATCAGGTACGGCAAGTGGTTCCGTCTGACATCCGCCGACGTCACCAAGAGCGAGGCGTGGTTCGACCGCCACAGCAACAGCGCCGTGCTCATCTGTCGGTGCATCCCTCTCGTACGTTCGCTGATCTCGATCCCGGCCGGCTTTCGGCGGATGCCGCTCGGGCGGTTCGTGCTCTACACGACGCTCGGTTCATTGGTCTGGAACAGTGCACTGATCGGCGCTGGATACGGGCTGCGCTCGCAGTGGGACGAGGTCGAGCCTGTCCTCAAGTGGGCGCAGTACGCCGTGATCCTCATGATCCTCGTGGCCATCTGCTGGTACGTCTGGGCCCGCTTCGTCTCCCCCGCCGCCCGCGCCCGCAACGCCGCCGACTGAGGTTCGCGCCGCCGGACCGGAGCGCTGACGGAACTCCGTGACACCCCCGTGCGCATGATGTGCTGACCGACTCCCCTCCTTGTCC
The DNA here is from genome assembly GCA_963829585.1 of Ilumatobacteraceae bacterium. Classification (GTDB taxonomy): domain Bacteria; phylum Actinomycetota; class Acidimicrobiia; order Acidimicrobiales; family Ilumatobacteraceae; genus Sva-07. The sequence continues at coordinate 253,542 of CAWHJD010000021.1, forward strand.
GCCCGTTGATGTGGAGGTTGAACATGATGGACACCGACCGGTTGCGAGCCGCTGTTGAGGCATTGCTCGTCACTGATCCTGGCTGCCTCGACGGGGGTGAGTTGACGGCAGTGGTCGCTGCATCCAGCGCAGTACGAAGTTGGCTGGATGCGTTCGAGGTGCGCTGCGCTCGCCGCAGTCGTGAGTTGACTGCCGCCGGTTGGGCACCGCCACCGGAGTCGTTGCTCGGCACCGCCGGGCGACGATCCGGCAAGGACGCTGCCGCCGTGACCGAGCGTGATCGGGTGTGCGGAGCCACGCGCGACTTCGAGGACGCGCTGGCCAACGGTGCGGTCTCGGGCGGTCATCTCGATGCGCTCGCCAACGCGACCCGCCGATTGGACGAGGAACTTCGCGACGAGTTCTTCTCCCACGAGAACCTGTTGCTGGAGGCCGCCGCCAACTCGAGCGTCGACTCCTTCGAGCGGCAATGCCGGGAGCTGTCCCGCTATCTCGTGGCCGCCCGACCAGGTAGCGACGTCGCCGAGTTGGAGGCGCAGCGGGCACGATCCTGTGTGAAGCGGTGGATCGACCAGACCACCGGGATGCATCACACCCATCTGGAACTCGATCCTGTCCGTGACGCCACCCTGCACAGCGCCATCGATGCCCAGATCCGCCGCCTGCGTGGGGTCGACGGCAACGCCCGCACCCCGTGGGCCCAGCTGCACGTCGACGCCGTGATCGCTGCGACCTCGGGCGGGCCCGGCGCCGAGCGGGTGACGGAGGTCAGCGTGCTCGTCGACCACGACACCATGGTGTCGGGCTGGCACGACCTCAGCATCTGCGAGACCGAGGACGGCGTCGCACTGCCGGTGGAGACGGTTCGCCGCATGTGCTGCGACGCCGACATCCTGCCGATTGTCGTGAGGCCCTCGACGTCGGCCGCTCCCCATTGCCTCCGGGCCTGCCGCCTACTCGAGTCGGGGTGGATCGCCATTCCGCGACGAGGAAACCGCCCAGGCCGGCAGGGTCGAGCAACGCCTCGGCTTCGCTGATCCTGCTGCGCATCTTCATCGCTTCGAGACCGGGCCGCGACGCCTGCTCGGTCCAGACGCGCCTGCCCTCGTCCACGAGGTCGGCGATACCCCACAACTGCAGGAACTGCGACTGCGTGCGCACCGCGTCGGGTTCGGGGAGCTGATCGATCGGCACCTCGATCGTGATGTCCTGCGTGCCGGGCCCGACGAGGTAGTGGTCGCCACGTTCGTTGCCTCGATAGGTGCGTAACCAGTCGCGCCACGGGCGACCGGCGAGCATGGCCGTGAGCGGCGTGCCGTAGTCGATCGCCAGCACGGATCCGGCCCGCACGAGGCGGCGGGCGTCTTCGATGAACGCAGCGGCCCGGTCGATCAGGGGGGCCCGTGCGCCGAAGGCGCCGGAAGCCGGCAGGCAGCCCGGTACGGGGTCGAAGGGCGCCGACAGGCGTTCGACGAACCGACCATCGGTACCGACATCGACGAAGGCCTCACGCCACCCGTTGTCGAACACGGCGAGACGGAACGGCAGATTGTCGAGCAGTTCGTTGGCGATGACGACACCGTCGAACGGGGCCTCCGGCAGCTCGGCGAGCGATACCACGCCGTCGGGGTGCCGGGCTCGTTGCGGTTCGGACACCTCCACCGCGATGTACCGCAGCGCGTCACGACAGAGCGGAACGGCGGCGAGTATCGCCCGGGCGAGCGTGCCGGGTCCGGCACCCGCGTCGAGCACGGTGAACCGATCAGGTCGACCGATGCGTTCCCATTCGGCGTCGAGGTACCGGGCGACGACGGCGCCGAACAGCGGTCCGACCTCGGGAGAGGTGATGAAGTCGCCCCGCCGGCCCGCCGAGCCCCCATCACGCTTCGTGTAGAACCCCTCGGCGCCATAGAGCGCCAACTCCATGAACCGCTCGAACGGAATCGCTCCGTGCCGAGAAATCTCGTCGCGAATCTCTTCAGTCATTCAAGGGCCAGCCGGGATCGGCTACCCAGAAAACGCGCCGGTGAGGGCGTCGAGTGCGCCGGCCCGGGCAATGAGGTTGGGCAGCACGCCGAGCACGATCGTGCCCAGGACGGTGATGGCGAGGGCCGCCACAACCGGCGCGGGCGGCCTGACCGCGCTGGTGTCGCCGTCGGGCACCTCGTCCATCCACACGACGCGCAGCACCCGCATGTAGTACCCCGCCGCGATCACCGTGTTGACCGCAGCGATCGCCGCCATCACGTAGGCCGAGGTCGTGCCGGCGTCGAGGACGGCCTTGAACGAGTTGAACTTGGCGAACCAACCGGCGAGCGGCGGGATGCCGGCGAGGGAGGCGAAGAAGATCGTCATGGCAACGGCCAGGCCGGGCGCATAGGAGAACAGACCGCCGAAGGACGAGATCTCGCCACTGCGGGTCTTGCGGCTCACGGCGATGACGACGGCGAACGCACCGAGGTTCATGAACGCATAGGCGACCAGGTAGACCACCATCGCGTTGAGTGCCGCTGCGCCGACTCCCGGCTCTCCGGCGAACGCCAGCGGCATGAGGATGAAGCCGCCCTGGCTGACCGAGGAGTAGGCGAGCATTCGCACGATGTTGGTCTGGCGCAGCGCGAGCACGTTGCCGAAGGTCATCGTGAGCACGGCCATCACCCAGATCAGCGGCTGGTACACACCGTCGGCTCCGGGGAAGGCGATGAACACCAGCGACATCAGGGCGACGAATCCGGCCGCCTTGGTCGCCACGGAGAAGAACGCGGTGACCGGTGTCGGCGCGCCCTCGTAGGTGTCGGGCGCCCACTGGTGGAACGGCACGGCGGAGATCTTGAAGGCGAAGCCGCAGATCACGAAAACGACCGCCACGACATCGAGGCCGATCAGGTCGCCGTCGAGCAACGCCGCCCCGATGTCGGTGAGCTTCGTCGAGCCGGTGGCACCGAACAACAGGCTCATGCCGTACAGCAGCACGGCCGAGGCGAACACGCCCAACAGGTAGTACTTGACACCTGCCTCGTTCGACCTGCGGTTGCGCTTGTTCCACGCGGCCAACATGTAGGCGGGGATCGACAGCAGCTCGAGCGCCACGAAGATGCTGACGAGGTCGCGGGCCGAGGCCATCATCACCATGCCGAGCACGCTGCACAGCAGCAACACGTAGAACTCGCCCTGGTAGTAGCCACCCTCCTCGAGTTCGGTCTGACTCAGCAACACCACCACGTACGCGGCCAGCACGAACAGCGCCTTGAGGATCAACGCGTAGTCGTCGACCACGTATCGCCCGTCGAACATCGATCGCGCGCCGTCGCCCGTGACAGCGAGGACCACCACCGCGATGAAGCTGCCCAGCAGTACGAAGCCGGTGATCGTGGCGATCGCCCACTTCTTCGTCTCCGCCAGCTGCAGATCGAGCAGCAGGATGATGTTGACACCGATCGCCAGCACGATCTCGGGGGCGAGCGCGGCCCAGTCGATCGAGGGCGACGACCAGTCGCCGAGTTGGGCAAGGAGCGTGGCGAGCATCAGCCCAGCGTCTCTCCGAGGCGCGCCACGAGTTCGGTGACTGCCGGGTTGAGCACCTTGAAGAGCAGCTGCGGGTACACGCCGAGCACGACGATGCCGATCAGGAACGGCGTCCAGGCGATCCACTCGATCGGCGTGACGTCGTAGATCTCGTCGTGGGCATGCTCGTCGTCGTTGGCAGCCGAGCTCAACGAGTGGGCGACACCGCCGTGCGTCCCGCCGTGCGAGCTGAACTCCTCACTCGGCTCACCGAAGGCGGTGCGCTGGTACAACCAGAGCAGGTAGCCGGCGGCGAGAACGGTGCCGATCGCGGCGATGACCATCAGTGTGCGGAACAACGCCGTACTGAGCCCGAAGTTCGGGTTGTACGCCGACAGGATCGCCGGGAACTCGCCCCAGAAGCCGGCCAGCCCGGGCAGGCCGAGCGAGGCCATGGCAGCGAACCCGAGAATCCAGCCGAGGCGCGGTGCCTGGATGAGCATGCCCGAGAGCCGCTTGATCTCGAGCGTGTGGTAGCGATGCTTCACCGAGCCGGCGACGAAGAAGAGCATGCCGGTGATGAGGCCGTGGGCGACCATGCCGAACATCGCGGCGTTGATGCCGAACGTGGTGAGCGTCGAGATGCCGAGCATCACGAAGCCCATGTGGGCGACCGACGAGAAGGCGATCAATCGCTTCATGTCGGTCTGTGCCAGGCATCCGAGCGCACCGTAGATGATGCCGATCACGGCGAGGATGCCGATCACCGGCGCCCACTCGACCGCGCCCTCGGGGAGCATCGGAATGGCGATACGTACGAATCCGTACGTGCCGAGCTTCAGCAGGATGGCCGCGAGGATGACCGAACCCTGCGTCGGGGCTTGCGTGTGGGCGTCGGGCAACCAGGTGTGGAACGGGAACATCGGGACCTTGACGGCGAAGCCGAGGAACATGCCGGCGAAGATCCAGACCTGGACGTCGTGGTCGATGCCCGCACCGGCCTCGATCAGGTGCTGGAAGCCGAAGCTCTCGGCACCGGTCTGGAAGTACAGCACGACGAATGCGACGAGCATGAACGCCGACCCGAACATGGTGTAGAGGAAGAACTTGAGCGAGGCGTACTTGCGCTGCTCGCCGCCCCACACGCCGATCATGAAGAACATCGGCAGCAGCACGAGTTCGAAGAAGACGAAGAACAGGATCAGGTCCTGGGCCATGAACGTGCCCGCCATGCCGACCTGCAGGATCAACATCAGGATGAAGAACGCCTTCGGGTTCCCCGCGTCGGGCATGTTGTCCCAGGAGTAGATCATCACGAGGAACGTGACCGCCATCGACAGGATGTAGAGCGGCAGGCTGATGCCGTCGATGCCGACCGCATAGCTGGCGTTGATCACCGGGATCCACTCGGCGTCGACGAAGAACTGCAGCCTGCCGGCTTCGCTGTAGTCGAAGGCGAAGAGCGTGACGATGCCGACCGCCAGCGTGGCACCCGCGGTGAAGATGCCGATGAGCTTGTGCGTCGCCTCCTCGCTGCGCGGAATGAACATCATCACGAGCACGCCGAGGAGGGGCAGGAAGGTGCCGACGCTCAGCAGCCAGTTCTGATCAGTGAGTGGTTCCATGGTTGAGTTGCTTTCAGCTCACGTTGACGAGGACGAGGACGATGGCACCGACAGCGGCGGCGCCGAAGAGCAGCGCGCCGTACTGACTGACCTTGCCCGATTGGGTGGGTTGGAGGCCGTGACCGGTCTCCTCGGCGATCCAGCCGGCGCCGTCGACAGCCCCGTCGACGATCTTCTGGTCGATGTTGTCGTAGACCCACACGCCGGTTCGGCGCGCACCGTCGCCCGCTGCGTCGACCGCTGCGTCGAGCACCTGCTGGTTGAACCAGTTGGCACCCTTGGCAATCGGATGGGCGACGGCCCGGACGATGACGTTCTCGTAGAGAACGTCCAGGTAGTACTTGTTCTTCAGGAACACGAAGCCGCCGCGCATGATCCTCGACCGCTCGGTGAGACCCACGAGATGCTTGTTCCGGCGCCCGTAGAACGCCACGTTGAACGCAATCGCGACGGCGTAGCCGGCGGCGACGACACCGAGCGAGAGCAGGATCTTGGCGAAGGTGGGCTCGGCATGGGTGACGGAGGGGAAGAAGCACGCAGTGCCCGACTCGGGGGCGTCGAAGCCACAGCCCGACTTCTTCGCACCCTCCTCGCCTTCGCCTTCGGCACCCGGCGCGGCGGTGGGGCGACCGTCGACGAGCGTGATCGACTGACCGGGGCCCGTGGCGATGACGTCCTCGAACGGCACGGGCGTCGAGCGCGGTTCGACGTACTTCTTGAGCGCCTCGACGCCCTCACCGAAACGCGAGGCCAACGGCGTCGGGTTGGCCAGCCCGGCGAACAGTGCGAGGAACGCGAGGATCACGATCGGGATCAGCAGCAGCGGGCCCGACTCGTGTGGCCCGTCGGACGCATGGTGATCGTCGTGGGCGTCGTGGTGATCGCCGTCACCGTGCGCGTTCGCCGCGGCGCCGAGCGATCGGGGCTCGGGAGCGCCGACGGAGATCTGCTCCATCTCGTGCTCCTCGGCGTGCTCGTCGTCGCCGTGATGCTCGCCGGCGGCCGCACCGCGGGGCTCACCGAAGAAGACGAGGTAGGTCGCCCTGGTCATGTACATCGCCGTGAGCACGGCTCCACCCAGCGCCACCCACATCAGGACCGTGTAGCCGTTGTTGCCGACGTTGTCGATGATCTCGTCCTTCGACCAGAAGCCGGCGAACGGGAAGATGCCGGTGAGGGCGAGCGTCGACACGATCCACGCCGCGAACGTGATCGGCATCTTCTTGCGCAGTCCGCCCATGTCCTTCTTCATGTCGAAGGAGTGGTGGGAGCCCGAATGGCTGACCGAGCCCGCGCAGAGGAACAGACAGCACTTGAAGAAGGCGTGGGTGAAGATGTGGAACACCGCAGGCAGCCACGCCCCGGTACCGAGGCCGAGCATCATGTATCCGAGCTGTGAGACCGTGGAGTAGGCGAGCACCTTCTTGATGTCGTCCTGCACGAAGGCGAGGAGCGCGGCGATCACGATCGTGATGGCCCCGATGATCGCGATGAACGTCAGTGAGCCCTGGCCGATGTCGAAGGCCTGCCAGAACACCGGGTACAGCTGGGCGACGAGGAACACGCCGGCCACGACCATGGTCGAGCTGTGCAGCAGCGACGACACCGGCGTGGGCCCGGCCATGGCATCGGGCAGCCAGGTGTGCAGCGGGAACTGACCGGACTTGCCGATACAGGCGATGAACAACGCGATCGCGCCGGGCACGAGGAACTGGCTGCCGGCCTCGCCCGACAGTGCCCAGGCCTGGATCGCAGCGATGTCGAAGCCGTTGCTGTCGAGGTTGTCGACTGCCCAGGCGTTGGCGCCGAAGAAGATGATCGCCGTACCGACGAGGAGTCCGACGTCGCCGACACGAACCGTGAAGAACGCCTTGAGCGCGGCCCGACTGTTGGCCTCCTCCTCCCACCAGTGGCCGATGAGCATGAACGACGTCAGGCCCATGATCTCCCAGCCGAGGATCAGCTGGACCATGTTGGGCGCCATCAGCATCACGAGCATGCCGCCCGAGAAGAGGGTGATCGCTGCGAAGAAGTGCGTGTAACGACGGTCGCCGCGGACGTAGTCGAGGCTGAACACCTGCACCAGCAATGAGATGAAGGCCACCAGCCAGAGCAGGAGGACCGAGAGACCGCTCGCACTCGACCCGATGCCGAACTCGAGCGGACCGTTCGACCACCACACCCACGTGTGCACGACCGGCTCGATGAACGGCTCCGCCTCGCCCTCGGTGGCGCGAGGCATCGAGCGGCCGAAGGCCTGCAGCATCCCGAGCGACTCTTCGCCACCCGACGCCGAGTTGGTTCGCTGCACCCACTGGACCGCCGCGCCGGTGGCGAGCACCAGCGAGGCGAACATCGACAGCAACCCGATCTCGGAGCCCTTCATCGGAAGGTGCTTGCCGACGGCGATGATGACGGCGAACGCGAGGACGGGGACGAGGCCGATCAACCAGATGTTCTCGAGGAACCACCCCGAACTCAGTTCGGCGGCTTCTGCAGCAAGCATCTCAGCCCTTCATTTCCGAGAGTTCGTCGAGGGCGATCGACTTGCGGTTGCGGTAGATCATGAGCACCATCGCCAATCCGACGCCGACTTCGGCAGCCGCGATTGCGATCACGTAGAGGGCGAACACCTGACCGTCGACGGCTCCCGTCATGAGCGCGAAGGCCACGAAGTTCAAGCTGACGGCATTGAGGATCAGTTCGATCGACATCAGCACCATGACCGCGTTGCGGCGTGCGATGACGCCGTACACGCCGATACAGAAGAGCGCAGCGCCGAGGAGGAGGAAGTTGACCGCGAGCATCGCCGGTCAGTCCTTCCTGGCCAGGACGATGGCGCCGATGGCGGCCGCGAGCAGGACGAAGGAGATGGCGATGAACGGCAGGAGATAGATCGACAGGAACTGATCGCTCAACAGCGCCGTCGGCGTGGGGCCACGGTCGGGCAGCACGTCGTCGCCGAACGCGTCGACGATCACCCAGGCGAGGAGTCCGAACATCAGCAGGGCGATCGGAATGCCGACCGCCCACCCCTTGTTGTTGAGCCCCGACTCCCTGCCGATCTGGGCGCGCGTGAGCATGATGCCGAAGAGGAACAGCACCATCACGGCGCCGATGTACACGAGCACCTGCGACACCGCCACGAACTCGGCGGCGGCGAGGATGTACTGCGCGGCGACACCGGCGAGCACCACGACCAGCCACAGCGCTGCGTGCACGACGTTCTTCGTCGTCACGACGCTGAGCGCGGCGAAGATCATCGCCGCAGCGATGATGCCGAACGCCACGTTCTGGGCGACGTTGACGTTGTCGGTGGCGAGGATCAGCGCGTTCACTTCTGCCCACTCATTTCTTCTGGGCTCCCGCTTCGAGCGCCGGCGCCTCTGGCACGGTCTCCATCCACTCGCCGAGCTTCTCCTTGTCGTGGAGCAGGTCGGCGATCTTCGGTTCGGAGTACTCGTACTCGGGGCTCCAGAACAGTGCGTCGAACGGGCACACCTCGACACAGATGCCGCAGTACATGCAGAGCGCGTAGTCGATGTCGAACCGGTCGAGATGGTTGACCTGACGCGGCTTGCCGCCGGCTCGGCGCGGCGGAGCGAGCTGCTTGTGTCCCTCGATGTAGATGCACCAGTCCGGGCACGAGCGCGCACACAGCATGCAGGCGGTGCAGTTGCCCTCGTGGAGCGCGATGACCCCGCGAGCGCGAGTCGGTGGCGCTTCCTTCTCGTGCGGGTACTGCACCGTGTTGGCGCCGTCGACGACGGTGTCCTTGAGGATCCCCAACGTGATGCCGAGACCCTTGAACAGGCCGGGGAGCTTGGGCTTGTCTGGCATCAGAACGCCCCTTTCGACGCAGACGGCTCAGCGACGGGAGTCGCCGCCGTTCTGACCTGTGACGTCCGTTCCTGGACCCGGGACATCAGAAGGCCACCTTCAAGATTGCTGTGATTGCGGTGTTCGCCAGGGCGAGTGGGATGAGCACCTTCCAGGCGAAGGTCTGCAGTTGATCTTCACGGAAACGGGGGAAGCTGAAACGGACCCACATGATGACGAAGGTCAGGACCAACATCTTGGTGAACATGATCAGCGGCCCGACCAGGTTCATCCAGTCGGCGACGTCGTCGATGTTGTCCCAACCGAACCAGTCGAACGGGATGCCCCAGCCGCCGAGGAAGAGCACCGACGCGATGAATGCGAACACGCCCGCCGTGGCGAACTCGGCGATGAAGAAGATGAGGAACCGGAAGCCCGAGTACTCGGTCATGTAGCCCGACACGAGTTCGGATTCGGCGATCGGCATGTCGAACGGAGCCTGGGTGAGTTCGGCCTGCACGGCGATCATGAAGATCATGAACCCGACGAACTGGGTGACGATGAACGGGCTGCCGAACCATCCGATGCCGAACCAGCTGCCGGTGTTCTGGGCGACCGTGATCTCCTGCATGTTCATCGAGCCGGCCTGGATGACGACGCCGAGGACGGCGAGCACCATCGGCAACTCGTACGCGATGAGCTGACCGGCGGCACGAAGACCGCCGAGGAGGGAGTACTTGTTGGCGCTCGCCCAGCCGGCGATGAGGATGCCGAGCACGCTCACCGAAGCCACGGCCAGGCCGAGGAAGATCCCGACGGAGAAGTTGGTGAAGTAGGCGTCGGGTCCGAACGGCACGATGACGACGAGCAGGAACGTCGACAGCAGCACGATGAGCGGAGCCATCTTGAAGATGCGGTGGTCGGCGGCCTCCGGTGCGAGGTCCTCCTTCTGCATCCACTTGCCGACCTCGGCCACGAGCTGGAGCGAGCCGTACGGGCCGGCTTCCATCGGGCCGAGACGGCTCTGCATGAACGACATCATCTTGAACAGGAACAGGTAGACGATGGTGCCGGCCGGCAGCAGCACCGCGACGAGGCCGCCGAGCACGCGCAGCAGCGACTGTCCCCAGTAGGGGATCTCGATGGCGAACTGGATCATCGGTCGATGTCACCCAGGATGAAGTAGAGGCTGGCGAGGATCGTGATGATGTCGGGCACGTACACGCCCTTGAGCGCCCATGGCACGATCGAGATGTTGTTGAAGCTCGCGGAGCGGATCTTGACGCGGAACGGGCCGAGATCACCCTTGGAGACGACGTAGTAACCCATCACGCCGAGCGGGTTCTCGGTCTCCACCCAGGCTTCACCCTCGGGCACCTTGATGATCCGCGGCACCTTGGTCATGATCGGCCCGGCGGGGATCTGGTCGAGCAGCTGCTCGACGATCTTGCACGACTCGCGGGTCTCCTGGAGACGAACCCAGCAGCGGGCGAAACTGTCGCCGTCGGGATGCGTCCAGACCTTCCAGTCGGCCTTGTCCCATGCCATGGGGAGCTGCTGGTCACGGCGCAGGTCGTAGTCGACGCCACTGGCGCGCAGGTTGGCACCCGACAGGCCGTAGTCCTTGGCGACGTCGGCGGGGATGATGCCCACGCCACGCATGCGGCTCTGGAGGATCTCGTTGCCGAACAAGAGGTCCTCGATGATGTCGCAGAACTCGCGCAGCTTGACCATGACCTGGCGGGTCTCGTTGATCCAGCCGGCCGGCAGGTCCTCCTTGAGGCCGCCGATGCGGTCGAAGTTCGGGTGGAACCGGCCGCCGGTGGCGCCCTCGATCAGGTTGAGGACGTACTCGCGGTCACGGAAGGCGAGGAACACCGGGGTGATCGCACCCATCTGCACGCCGAGATCGCCGAGGAACAGCGACACGTTGGCGATGCGCGACAACTCGAACAGGATGGTGCGGATGACCTGCGCCCGTGGTGGCGCCTCGATCTGCATCAGCTTCTCGGCGGCGAGGATGAACGGCACCTCGTTGGCGAAGCTGCCGAGCCAGTCGATGCGGTTGACGAGGGCGGTGACCTGCGGGAAGGTGCGGACCTCGGTCAGCTTCTCGTAGCCGCGGTGCATGTAGCCCGCCGACGGTTCGGCCCAGACGACCTGCTCGCCGTCGAGACGGCAGATGATGCGCAGGGTGCCGTGGGTGGCCGGGTGCTGCGGGCCGATGTTGAGGGTCATGCCCTCGGTTTCCAGCTCGACGTTCAGACGTGCGTCGGCCGCCTGGCCGGCGATGTAACTCAACTGCTGGCGATCGCTCAGTACGGTCATGACTCGTCACTCACCCGTGGCGGGCTCGTCGTCCGCTGCGCTTTCTCCTCGCGCCGCTTCCGGCTCGTCGCTGGCGCTTCCCTCGCCGGCCTGTGACATCGGGCATCGGTTCGACGTCGACGATGCCGGGCCACGGCTTGATCATGCGGGCGAGCAGGGGGAAGTCCTTGCGCAGCGGGTGGCCCTCGAAGTCGGTCGGCAGGTACATGTTGCGGAGGTCAGGATGACCGTTGAAACCGATCCCGAACATCTCGTGGCACTCGCGCTCGTGCCAGTTGGCGCCGGCGAACACGGTGGTCCACGAGTCGACGGCGAAATGGTCGTCGGGAACGTCGGCCTTGATCGTGACACCGACGTGGCGATCGAGGTCGTTGAGGCGGGCGAACACCTGGAACCGGGTGTCACCGCCGGTGATGCCCTGGCGGATCTCGGTGTCGGGTTGGACGGGCTCGGCGGTGGGGTCTTCCTCACCCTTGCCGTACGGCGACGGCAACCAGTCGAGACCGGAGATGAACGAGAACCACGTGAAGCCTGCCGCCTTCAGGGCCTCGGCGGTCGCACGCCAGGCATCGGTGCGGACACGGATCCACAGGTCGTCGTTCGGCGAGATGTGGGTGTCGACGATGGCATCGCCGATCCGTCGGCGCAGGTCGTCGATGATCCCTTCGCGGAGCCCGTCCCCCGGCAGGGCCGGTGCTTCCTGCGTCTCGGTCGTGCCGCCGTCACTCAATGGGTCCACCACCCACCACGATCGGTTCGCGCTCGGGCTGGACGGTGGGCGTGGCGGCGGGAATCTTGGCGACCCGTTCGCGTTCACGCGTGGTCTGCAACGACGTGAACCCCTCGTCTCCACGCCACTTGGCTGCCATGTCCTCGTTCTTGATGCGCTGCTGGAGCAGCACGACACCTTCGAGCAGTGCCTCGGGACGCGGCGGGCATCCGGGGATGTACACGTCGATCGGGATGATCTGATCGACGCCTTTGGTGACCGAGTAGCTGTCCCAGTACGGGCCACCGCAGTTGGCGCACGAGCCCATCGAGATGGCGTACTTGGGCTCGGGCATCTGCTCCCAGAGCCGCCTGATGGCCGGTGCCATCTTGTCGGTCACGGTGCCGGAGATGCACACGAAGTCGGCCTGACGCGGGCTGGCGGGCAGCGGGATGACGCCGAGGCGCATGACGTCGTAACGGGGGGAACCGAAGGCGGCACCCATCTCGATGGCGCAACAGGCGAGACCCCACTGGTACACCCACAGCGAATACGAGCGGCTCATGTTGAACAGCTTCGTGAGCGAGGCCGGCATCCGGCCCTTTTCGACTAGACCCATCGCAGCAGTCCTCGTTTCCAGGCGTACACCAGGCCGTCGAGCAACAGCACGATGAAGATGAGCATGGTGACCAGACCGAAGGTGCCGTAGCGCTCGACGTTGGCCGCCCACGGGAACAGGAAGACGGCTTCGACGTCGAAGATCACGAACAACAGGGCGAACACGTAGTACCGGATCTGACTCTGCGACCAACCGATGCCCACCGGGTCGACACCCGACTCGTAGGCGACGCCCTTGTCGTAGTTGGGCTTCGACGGCCGCACGAGCGAGGCGAGGCCGAGGAGCAGGCCACCGATCGCCAGCGCGGCAATGCCGAACCAGACAACGGTCAAGTAATCACGGAGGAACACCGACATCGGAGCGAGAAGTTATCAGGGGCCGGGAAATCCCACCCAAATGTGGTCGCCGACCCGTGGCGTCCGCCCCGACGCCGGATCAGAGCGCTTCGTTCTCGCGGGCTTCCGGTTCACCGAGCACCATCCACAGCCCACCTGCCAGCACCGCACCGATCGCCGGGAACACGATGAAGGCCCAGACCTGGCCGAGCGCCCAGTCACCCTGGAACACGGCCGTCGCCAGCGAGCGCGCCGGATTGACCGAGGTGTTCGACACCGGAATCGAGATCAGGTGCACGAGCGTCAGCCCGAGCCCCGCGGCAATCGGTCCGAAGCCCGTCGGCACGCCCTTGGTGCTGGTGGTCCCGAGCACGATCAGGACGAAGACCGCCGTCAGGACGATCTCGACGACCGCCACCGAGAGCAGGTCGAACCCGCCGGGCGAGTGTGTGCCGTACCCGTTCGAGGCGAAGCCGGCGTCCTGGGCGGCCGACATGTATCCCTCGGTTCCACCGAGGATGAGGGCCAGGATGCCCGCGCCCACGATGCCGCCGACGAACTGCGCCACGAAGTAGGGCACCGCCTTGACGGGCTCGAGCTTCTTCGCCATCACCATGCCGATCGTGACGGCGGGGTTGATGTGGCACCCGGAGATGCGGCCGATCAGGTAGGCCATGCAGAGCAGGCTGAACCCGAACGCGAGTGACACGCCGAGCGCCCCGACGTTCAAGCCGTCGTTGAAGGCGCCCGTGGCGAAGATCGCCGTGCCCGGGCCGCCGATGACCAGGACGGCGGTGCCGAACGCCTCGGCGATCGGAATTCTGATGTCGTCGTTCATGACGGTGTCCCTTCGTCGTGTTCCGTCTCACCGGCGGTCGGTCGCCCCCGCAGCGTAGATCCGTCGGCTCGACCGGTCGAGGATCACTGGCTACGTTGACGTCGGTGGCCGATCGTCGCTCGCTGCTCCTCCTGATCCTGGCGGTGACGGCGACCGGGATCATGGGCAACACACTGCTCGCACCAGCGGTCCCCGACATCCTCGACGACTTCGGCGTGAGCAACAGCGGCGCCGGACTCCTGATTGCAGCGACGTCGTTCCCCGGGATCTTCATGGCGCCGATCATCGGTGTGCTGTCCGATCGACTCGGTCGTCGACGTGTGCTCGTGCCGTGTCTGGCGACCTTCGGGATCTTCGGCACCATGGCCGCGCTCGCGCCCACGTTCGCACTGCTCCTCGTCGCCCGCTTCGGGATGGGCATCGGCGCCGCGGGCCTGATCAACCTCGCCATCGTCCTGATCGGTGATCACTGGAGCGGTGACGACCGGACACGTCTGATCGGTCGCAACGCGGCGTTCCTCACCGTGTGCCTGGCCCTGATGCCGCCGATCGGCGGGATTCTGACCGATGTCGCGAGTTGGCGGCTCGCCCTGGCGCCGTGCGGCCTCGGCATCGTGACCGCGGTTGCGGCGCACCGCATGCTTCCCGCCGATCGGCCCGACACGACGGTGTCGGTGCGAGCCCAACTCGGTGGTGTCGGCGACGTGCTGCGTCGACCCGCCGTGCTGGTGGTGATGATCGGCGCGGTGATCTCGTTCACGATGATCTTCGGGGTGTTCCTGTCGACGCTGCCGATCCACCTGGAGAACGAGTTCGGCTACGGAGCGTCGCTTCGCGGCCTGTTCCTCGCGCTGCCGGCGGTGCCGTCGACGATCGTTGCGTTCAACCTGCAACGCATTCGCGAACACATCGATGCTCGGCATCTCCTCGTCGTGTGTTCGTTGACGTTCGCCGCCGGCTTCGCGCTCATCGGTGCCACCGAGGCCATCGGCGTCGTGATCCTCGGCTGCGTCGTCTACGGCATGGGCGAGGGGGCGATGATCCCCACGATGCAGGACCAAGCGGTGGAGTTGTCGCCGCCCGAACATCGCGGCGCCGTGGTCGCGGTCTACGTCGGCGCCGCCCGACTCGGCCAGACCATCGGTCCGCTCGGCGCCGCAGCGCTGTTCGGTGCGACCTCGACGTTCCTGGCCGTCGAGGTCGGCGCGGCACTGGCGATCGCCCTCGCCGTGCTCTTCGCGTTCGCTCCTCGAGCGTCGCGTCGTGTCCAGACCGCGAACGCCTGACGTTCAGGCGCCCGAGTCGAGGATCGGCGCGAGATGGGTCTCGGCCTCCTCGATCGTCCAGCCCTTGCGTTCGGCGTACGAGGCGAGCTGATCCCGCTTGATCTTGCCGACACCGAAGTACTTCGACTCGGGATGGGCCAGGTAGAGGCCCGACACCGACGAGCCGGGCCACATCGCGAACGACTCGGTGAGTTCGACGCCGATCGAGGCAGTGGCATCGAGGAGCTCGAAGAGCGTGGCCTTCTCGGTGTGGTCGGGCTGACTCGGATACCCGGGTGCGGGTCGGATGCCCTGGAACGACTCGTGGATCAGCTCGGTGGGGGTGAACGCCTCGTCGGGCGCGTAGCCCCAGAGCTCCGTACGAACACGTTCGTGCATGCGCTCGGCGAACGCCTCGGCCAGGCGATCGGCGAGCGCCTTGAGCAGGATCGACGAATAGTCGTCGTTGGCGGCTTCGAAACGTGCGGCGATCTCGATCTCCTCCGGCCCGGCAGTGACGACGAACCCACCGATCCAGTCGTCGACCTCGGACTCGACGGGCGCCACGTAGTCGGACAGGCTGAGATTGGCGCGGCCACCCGTCTTCGTGGCCTGCTGGCGGATGCCGTACAGACGGGCCCGCTCGGTGGTGCGGGTCTCGTCGGTGTACACCACGATGTCGTCGCCGTCGGCGTGGGCGGGCCAGAACCCGACGACCGCCTTCGGACGGAACCAGTGGTCCGCGACGATCTTGTCGAGCATCGCCAGGGCGTCGTCGTAGAGCGGACGGGCGGCATCGGCGAACTCGGGATCGGTGAGCACCTCGGGGAACTTGCCGCGAATCCCCCAGGTGCGGAAGAACGGTGTCCAGTCGATGTAGGGCACGAGCTCGGCGACGTCGTAGTCGTCGAACACGCGGGTGCCCACGAAGCTCGGCGCAGTCACGGTGGTGTCGTCGAAGGTGGCGTCGAGGCGATTGGCGCGTGCCACGTCGATCGACACGCGGTCACGCTCCACCGTTGCTCGCGCGTGCGACTCGACGACACGTTGGTAGTCGGTTCGCAGCGTTTCGAGGAAGCCCTCCCGCTGGGTGCTCGAGAGGAGGCTGGAGATCACTCCCGACGCCCGGCTGGCGTCGCCGACATGGACGACCGGGCCGTGATAGGCGGGGTCGATCCGCAGGCTGGTGTGCAGTCGGCTGGTGGTGGCGCCGCCGATGAGCAGCGGCACCGTGAAGCCGGTGCGCTCCATCTCGGCGGCGACGCGCACCATCTCGTCGAGCGATGGGGTGATGAGGCCGGACAGGCCGATGATGTCGACGTTGCGCTCACGGGCCGTCTCGAGGATCGTCTGGGCGGGCACCATCACACCGAGGTCGATGACCTCGTAGTTGGAGCAGCCGAGCACGACGCCGACGATGTTCTTGCCGATGTCGTGCACGTCGCCCTTCACGGTGGCGAGCAGCACGGTGCCGGCCTTCGACGCGGCGCCGTCCTCGCCCTCGGCCTCGATGAAGGGGGTGAGGTACGCGACGGCCTGCTTCATCACGCGAGCGGACTTCACCACCTGGGGGAGGAACATCTTGCCGGCGCCGAACAGGTCACCGACGGTGTTCATGCCGCTCATCAGCGGACCTTCGATCACGTCGACGGCCCGGCTCGACCCGGCACGGGCCTCCTCGACGTCGTCCTCGATGAACACGGTGAGGCCGTTCACGAGGGCATGGTCGATGCGGCGCTCGACGTCCCACGAGCGCCACTCCTGGGCGGCGGGATCGGCAGCCTGTTCGCCCGTTCCTGCGAAGCGGGCGGCCGCGTCGAGGAGGCGCTCGGTGGCATCGTCACGACGAGCGAGCACGACGTCCTCGCAGAGCTCGCGCAGTTCGGGGTCGATCTGGTCGTAGACCGCGAGCTGGCCGGCGTTCACGATGCCCAGTCGCATGCCGGCCTCGACGGCGCGCAGGAGGAACACCGAGTGCATCGCCTCGCGGACGGGTTCGTTGCCACGGAACGAGAACGACAGGTTCGAGACGCCGCCCGAGACGTTGACGTACGGCAATTCCTCGGTGATCTGTTTCGTCGCCTCGAGGAAGTCGAGTCCGTAACGGTTGTGTTCCTCGATACCGGTGGCGATGGCGAAGATGTTCGGGTCGATGATGATGTCGTCGGGCGGGAAACCGACCTCGTCGACCAACAGGTGGTACGCCCTGCGGGCGATCGACACTTTGCGGTCGACCGTGTCGGCCTGGCCGACCTCGTCGAAGGCCATCACGATCACGGCGGCGCCGTAGTCGAGGCAGGTGCGAGCCTGGGCGAGGAACGCCTCCTCGCCCTCCTTCATCGAGATCGAGTTGACGATCGGCTTGC
This sequence comes from Ilumatobacteraceae bacterium, assembly GCA_963829585.1. Taxonomy (GTDB): domain Bacteria; phylum Actinomycetota; class Acidimicrobiia; order Acidimicrobiales; family Ilumatobacteraceae; genus Sva-07. Next base: position 270,950 of record CAWHJD010000021.1, read on the forward strand.
CCTGCACACACTGGAGCCCGGCTTCGATCACCTCGAACTTCGACGAGTCGATCATGATCGGCACGCGGGCGATGTCGGGCTCGGAGGCGATGAGGTGGAGGAAGGTGGTCATCGCCTGCACGCCGTCGATGAGCCCGTCGTCCATGTTGACGTCGATGATCTGGGCGCCGCTCTCCACCTGCTGGAGCGCGACGACGAGCGCTTCGCCGTACTCGTTGTCCTTGATCAGCCGACGGAACTTGGCCGAGCCGGTGATGTTGGTGCGTTCGCCGACGTTGACGAACGGGATGTCGTCGGTGAGAGCGAACGGTTCGAGCCCCGAGAGTTCGAGACGAGGAGTGCGCGTCGGCACCACGCGCGGCGACTTGCCCTCCACGGCCCCGGCGATGGCTTCGATGTGGGCGGGCGTCGTGCCGCAACAGCCGCCGACGACGTTGAGGAGCCCGGCCTCGGCGAACTCGCCGACGAACGCAGCCGTTTCTTCCGGGCTCTCGTCGTAGCCACCGAGCGCGTTGGGCAGCCCGGCATTCGGGTACGCGCAGATCAGCGTGTCGGCCACCGTGGCGAGCTCCTGCAGGTGCGGGCGCATCTCCTCGGCCCCGAGCGCACAGTTGAGGCCGACGGTCAGGGGCTGGGCGTGACGGATCGACTGCCAGAACGCCGCGGGGGTCTGGCCCGACAGTGTGCGTCCGGAGCGGTCGGTGATCGTGCCGGAGATCATCAACGGCAGACGCGTGCCGTGGGCGGCCATCGCCCGACGGGCGGCCACGATCGCCGCCTTGGCGTTGAGCGTGTCGAAGATCGTCTCGATCAGGATGGCGTCGACGCCACCGCGCAGGAGCGCCTCGATCTGTTCCTGATAGGCGTCGGCGAGGCCGGTGAAGGTGATGGCCCGGTAACCCGGATCCTCGACCTTCGGCGACAGCGACAGCGTCATGTTGGTCGGGCCGACCGCGCCCGCGACGAAGCGACGGCGACCGTCGATGCCGTGGGCCTCCTCGGCTGCTTCGCGAGCGAGACGCGCGGCCACCTCGTTGAGTTCGACGACCTGTTCGACGGTGCCGTAATCACCCTGCGACACGCGGTTGGCCGAGAACGTGTTGGTCTCGACGATGTCGGCGCCGGCGAGGAGATAGCGCAGGTGGATGTCGCGCATGGCCTCGGGCTGCGTGAGCGTGAGCAGTTCGTTGTTCCCCGCGAGGTCACAGCCGTGGTCGCAGAAGCGATCGCCTCGGAATGCCTCGTCGGACAGCCCGAGGGTCTGGATCTCGGTGCCCATCGCGCCGTCGAGCACGACGATGCGCTCCCGGGCGAGTCGGGCGATCGGGTGGTCGTGGAACGGGTGACCGGCGGCGCTGTTCATCTCAGGCGACTTCTTTCCTCATGCGATTTTCGTTGATGGTGCTGCGGTTGCGTGCGAGCCAGACGGTGACCGTGAGTCCGCCGTCGCCTGCGGGGGGATCGACGTCGACGACGGTCGAACAGTCGAACCCGACCTGGTCGAACCAGTCGCGGAGCTGATCGTGGGTGAAACCGAGGCGCCGGTGAGCGGCGGCCCGGAGGAAGTCGTGGCGGTGCGGGGCGAAGTCGACGACGAGCAGACGCCCGCTCGGCGCGACGAGCCCGCCCACCTCGGCGAGTGCGCGAGCGGGGTCGTCGAGGTAGTGGAGCACCTGGTGGACGACGACGAGATCGAACGACGCGCGCTCGAGCGGCGGGCTGTGCACATCGCCCTGGCGGAGTTCCCACCCCTGCACGCCCAGGCGTTCGAGGTTGGCGCGTGCGACCGACAGCATCGAGTGGCTGGCGTCGAGACCGACAGCACGATCGGCGCGGTCGGCGAGCAGCTGCAGCATCCGCCCGGTGCCCGTGCCGACGTCGAGCACGCGCCCCAGCGGGCGATCGCCGATCACGTCGAGGATCACTCCTTCGACCGTGGCCGCGGCGGCGTGCAGCGACCGTTCCTCGTCCCAGATCGGGGCGATGCGTTCGAAGTACTCGTTCGCCGCGGCAGCCCTGCGGCCGCGCACGATGCTCAGCCGTTCGAGGTCGGTGGCGATCACAGGATCCGTTGCGTCGACGGTCGCGAGCGCAGAGGTGAGGAGCGCGAAGTGTCCGCCGGTGTCGACGATCCGGAAGAAGGCCCACGTGCCTTCGCGGTGCTTGGTGACGAGACCGGCGTCGACGAGGAGCCGGAGGTGGCGCGACACGCGCGGTTGCGACTGTCCGAGGATCTCGGTGAGGTCGGTGACGGTGAGCTCCCCGTGGCGCAGCAGGGCCAACATCCGCAGCCGGGTCCCCTCGGCCATCGCCCGCAGCGCATCGAGCGTCCCGTCCATCAACATCCCCGGAGTATATAAAGACATGTGCATGTCTTCAAGCGGCGGCACCCTCTGAACCTTCCCGCCCCCGAACGTTGCGAAACTTGCATCGACATGCGCGCCCAGCGCGCACAGCGATGCAAGTTTCGGAGGTGGGGTACCGTGCAGGGCATGGCAGCGGTGTTCCATCTGGGATTGACGGCAGACATGTTGCAGGGGGCCACGCTGGCGCTGGTACCGGGCGACCCGGGCCGGGTCGAGCGCATCGCCGCCACGATGGACCGCCACGAGTTCCTCGCCGCGCACCGCGAGTTCACGTCGTGGCTCGGCTGGCTCGGCGACACGCCGGTCGTGGTGTGCTCCTCGGGCATCGGCGGGCCGTCGACGGCGATCGCCGTCGAGGAACTCGCTCAGCTCGGGGTCCGCACCTTCCTGCGCGTCGGCACGACCGGAGGAATCCAACCCGATCTGCAGCCGGGTGACGTCATCGTCACGACCGGCGCTGTCCGCCTCGACGGAACCAGCCTGCACTTCGCGCCGATGGAGTTCCCCGCCGTGGCGGACTTCGCCTGCACGACGGCGCTCGTCGAGGCCGCCACGTCGCTCGGCATCGAACCCCACGTCGGCATCACCGCGTCGTCCGACACCTTCTACCCGGGCCAGGAGCGCTACGACACGTACTCGGGGCACGTCACGCGCCGGTTCGTCGGCAGCCTCGTGGAATGGCAGTCGATGGGAGTCCTCAACTACGAGATGGAGTCGGCCGCGCTGTTCACGATGTGTGCGAGCCAGGGCCTACGCGCCGGATGCGTGGCAGGTGTTCTCGTCAACCGCACCCAGCAGGAGATGCCCGACGAGGAGACCGCCAGACGCATCGAATCGACGACCGTCGCCGTCGCCGTCGAAGCAGCGCGTCGCCTCGTGGCGTGAAACCCGCGTTCGCCCGCTGAAGCCCCCACGCCCTGATCAACTCAGTGCGCCAATGGCCCATGGTGGCTCCATCGAGCAGCGATGCGATGGATGCGATGGGCACGGCCACGCTCGAGCGGCTCGGCCACCGTCACGGTCTGAACTCGGTAGAAGAGGTACTTGGCTACCTCCACGCAGGCCAGGTAGGCGATCACGAACGCGACGAGCACGACGAAGAACGCCGGCGGCAGCGGGGCGAATCCGAGTGTGTCGTTCAACGGGCTCTGCGGGATCAACGCGCCGATGGTGACCACCGTGACCACCGAGATCAACAGCGCTCGCGACGGGCGACTCCGGAAGAACGGGACCCTCCGGGTTCGGATCACGAACACGATGAGCGCCTGGGTGGCCAGCGACTCGACGAACCACCCCGAGCGGAACTCGGGTGCGGAGGCGTCGAAGACCCAGAGCATCACAGCGAAGGTGGCGAAGTCGAAGACCGAACTGATCGGTCCGAACCGGACCATGAACCGGCGGATGAACCCGATGTCCCAGTGGGACGGCCGAACCAGTTGTTCCTCGTCGACGTGATCCGTGGGAATCGCCATCTGGCTGGTGTCGTAGAGCAGGTTGTTGAGCAGGATCTGGAACGGGAGCATCGGGAGGAACGGGAGGAACGCCGCGGCGATCGTCACGCTGAACATGTTCCCGAAGTTCGACGACGTTCCCATGAGTACGTACTTGATCGTGTTGGCGAAGATGCGCCGACCCTCGGCCACACCGTCGGCGAGCACGTCGAGGTCGCGCTCGAGCAAGATGATGTCGGCAGCGTCCTTTGCCACGTCGGTCGCCGAGTCGACCGAGATCCCGACGTCAGCGTGGTGGAGAGCCAGCGCATCGTTGACCCCGTCGCCGAGGAACGCGACTGCCGAGCCTGCGGCCCGTTGTGCGCGCACGATGCGGGCCTTCTGCTCGGGACTGACACGAGCGAAGACCGTGGTGCCGCCAACGGCACTCATCAGTCGGTCGTCGTCGAGAACGTCCAGGTCGGCGCCGGTGAGCGTCGCGCCGGAAGGAAGTCCGAGCGTCCGGCACACCGTCTCGGCGACGAGCGCGTTGTCGCCGGTCACGACCTTCACTGCGATGCCGAGTTCTCCGAGGCGGGCGATCGATCCAGCCGCGCTGGGCTTGGGCCTGTCGAGGAACACGATGAAGCCGGCGAGACTGAGATCGCGTTCGTCATCGACGGTCAACGTGGTCAATTCGGGGGCGACGCGCGTACCGATCGCCACGACGCGATTGCCGGCGCTGAATTCGTTGTCGAGCACCCGACGCGCTTCGTTCGTGACTTCGTTACAGCGATCCAGGATCGACTCGGGAGCGCCCTTGGTGATCAGGAGTCGTTGATCGTCGTGGTCGACGAGTACCGAGACGCAACGGCGCTCGTGATCGAACGGAGCGATGGCGACGCGATGGAAGTGCTCGATGCTGGTCGTGGCCGACGCGGGTGCCTCCCAGAGCGCAACGTCCAAGGCGTTACCGCCGATCGCCGTACTTCCCGAGCGGGTCGCCTCGTTGCACACGAGCCCGAGGGTGAGGACATCCGCGTTGTCGTCGCCGGTCGGGGTGATCGAACGCTCGAAGCCGATGTGGCCGTCGGTGAGCGTGCCGGTCTTGTCGGTGAACAACACGTCGATGTCGCCCAGGTCCTCGATACACACGAGGCGCTTGACGAGCACCTTCTTCGCTGCCAGGCGACGTGAACCGGTTGCAAGGCTGGTCGAGACCACGGCAGGCAGGAGCTGCGGGGTGATACCGACGGCGACCGCGAGCGAGAAGAGGACCGCATCGATGACCGGGCGACCGATCGCCACGTTGACGACGAAGATCGCGGCGCTGAGTGCCCCGCCGACCTTGGCCAACAGCCCCGAGAATCGGGCGAGCCCGAGTTGGAACTCGGTCTGGGGATGTTCGTCGCCCAGGCCCACCGCGATTCGCCCGAACTGGGTGGAGGCGCCGATCGCGACGACGACGGCATCGGCCGAGCCTTCGTGCACGACCGATCCCATGAACAGGCACGACGACAGTTCGGCCAGCACCGCGTCAGGTGCCACTGCCGCAGGCGACTTCTCCGCCGGGATCGGCTCGCCGGTGAGCAGCGACTCGTCGCATTCGAGATTGCTGGCCGCGAGAATCCGGAGATCGGCGGGGATGATCGAACCCACGCCGACGTGCACGATGTCCCCGGGCACCAGGTGGGTGACTTCGACGCTCACCGGCGTGTCATCGCGGGTCACGGCGACGTCGTGGCGGATCTCCGAATGCATCGCTTCGGCGGCGCGCTCGGCTCGGTACTCGTTCACGAACCCGAGACTCACCGACGCCGCGACGATCACGCCGATGATCACTGCGTCGATCCCTTGGCCCACGAATGCCGACACCAGCGCAGCGGCGAGCAACAGCCACAACAGGGGGCTTCGCAGCTGCCGGCTGAGGACCGACCAGGCACTGGCGTGGTGGGAGCGCACTGCATTCGGGCCGAAGCTGTCTGCTCGTTCGGATACCTCGAGCGCGGTGAGTCCGGACATCCGGCTTCCGAGCGCCGCCAGCACCTGCTCGGGCGCCAAGGCCGCTGCCGCCGCGATCGTCGGCGTCGAGAGCCGATCGATGCCCCTCCCAGGTGTGAAGCGATCACCAGACGTCACGAACGAGTATCGCGCAGTTCGCCGACGCGTCGCGCTGCGCTCATGGCTGCATGGCGTAACGTCTCGGCGTGGGAGGGAATCGCGCGGCGACGGCCGCGATCGCTCGCGTGACGGGCTTCGTGGTCGTGGCGATCGCGCTCGGGGTGGCCTGCAGCAACGACGACCCCGCCCCATCGGGAGAGGTCGGCCCGGCGAGCGCGTACACCGCGATCGTCGAGTGGCAGGCCGGTGAGCAGGAGCCGGTCCTGAACGACGACGGCACCGAGCGACTGCCGGTCATCTACATCGTCGCTGCCGACGGCGACACCATCGACGTCGGCATCCAGGCCGACGTCGCCGGTGCGACCGTCGACATCGCCGACGTTCGGTTCGCCGACGAGCCGGGCGAGGCATTCGACACCGACCTCGACGTCGAACCGGTGATCGACCACGGCGTGATGCTGCTGGTCGGAGCGCTGCCCGACCCGGCCCCGATCATCGACGTCGACCTCCTGCGCTACCTCAGCGTGGCAACGTCGTCACCGTTCCGACTGCAGATCACCGCCGACGACACGACCTCCAGCGGCGTCGGCAACGCCACGGTCACGTCGGTGACGCAGCCCTGATCATCACGTCGGCCAGCTCCAGCGCCTAGCTCGACATCGCGGTCGCCGACCACCTGTTCGACATCGATGGCGCGGCGGCGGAGGTCGTCGAGTTCACACCGGTGCTCCCGGCCGATCGCCGACCCGACGACGCTCTGAGCGAGGTCGACCGCCGCCGACGCCTCGACGATCGCCACGCGCAACGAGCCCGCCTCCCACGCCTGATGGGCCATCGCGAGCCGGGCATGCGCGCCGCCCAGATGCTCCTCCGGTGGGCCCTCGAAACGGTGGGCCTCCCTCACCCCACGCATGAAGATGACGAGTGCCGGCACGTAGATCGCGGTGAGCACGGTCATGCTCACCTCCACCGGGAACGCGATCGGCGTTGCGAGAATGCCGCCGAACACCCATGCGAGCTGGAACCACGTCTCGTAGCGCGCCCCGGCTCGCCCGAGCAGTGCCTCGGGCGCACGCCGCTGCAGGAGACCGTCGAACGAGTTGCGCCCGAGCGTCGTCGAGAGTCCGACGAGCGTGGAGATGACCATCAGGAGGGGCACGGAGGCGCCGAGGATGCCGACCGCGGTGAACGCTGCCGGGAGCGCGATCGCGAGACCGATCAGCTGCTCCTCCCTGAACCAACGCCGCAGGATCGTGGCGGCAGTGTGACCCAGGAACGCCCCGATGCCGTAGCACGCCGCCGCGGCACCGTAGACGTAGGCGGGCTCACTCGAGCGCCGCAACGTGAATGCGAGCGTGAAGATGAAGAAGCCGACGGCGGCACGGATGGCGAGCATGCCGATCGACGACACGACGACGGTCGGCAGATGGGTTTCGGCGTACTCCACGTCGTCGGACGTGATGGGTGCGGTCGATCGGGGGCGGGCCCAGAGCACCGCGCCGCCGGCGAAGGCGAACAGCACCGCCGCGCCACGCAACGACCACTCCGCACCGGCCCACGCGAACAGTCCTGCGGCTGCCGCCACACCGAGCGCAGCCGTGATGCTCGAGAAACGCGCCAGTCGAGCGTTCGTCGCGACGAGCTCTTCCGGATCGTCGACCAGCGTCTGCACCAGCGTCTGCTTGACGATGCCCGATGCCTTGCTGGCGATGAGCAGACAGAGGACGATCGGATAGAACGCGACCTGCAACAACGTCACCGCGAGGAGGAGGCAGAACACGGCGCGGGCGACGAAGAAGGACGACGCGACGTAGCGCTGGGATCGTCGGAAGCGATCGACCGCCGGCCCGATGAGCGGTGAGAGCACAGCGAGCGGCGCCATCGTGATGAGCAGGTAGAGCAGGACCTGTTCCCGCGAGGCGTTGGGGCTGACGTTGAAGAACAACGATCCGGCGAGGCTGACCGACACGAACGCATCGGCGGCGGCGGCCAGCGCCTGCGCCGTCGCCAAGGGCACCAGCGCTCCCCGACCGATCAGCGTGCGGCGGAACCGGACGTGGAACGGCACGCGTTCGCCGGTCGGCGTCTCACTCCCGTGGTCGGCACCGCCCGTGGGCATCGACTCCATCTTGGTCCATCAGCCCGTCGGGCGGGTGATGCACCAGATGATGTGCGAAAGTTGCGGCTCATGGCCGCTGAGACGTTTCCATCCGATCTCGACATCGCTCGACAGGCGACGCTTCGCCCCTTGACCGACATCGCTGCCGACGCGGGAATTCCACTCGACTGCCTCGAGCCGTACGGGACCGGCGCGGCGAAGATCGACCTGCGCGCCGTCGAGTCGATGGCCGACCGGCCACGTGCGAAGTACGTCGTGGTGTCGGCGATCACCCCGACGCCGCTCGGTGAAGGGAAGACCACGGTCGCCGTCGGGTTGGGCCAGGGATTCAGCCACATCGGCAAGAATGCGACGTTGGCGATCCGCCAACCGTCGATGGGTCCGACATTCGGCATCAAGGGTGGCGCGGCGGGCGGCGGTTACAGCCAGGTGGTGCCGATGGAGATGCTCAACCTGCACCTCACCGGCGACGTCCACGCCGTCACCGCGGCCACCAACATGTGTGCCGCTGCGGTCGACGCGCACGTCTTCCACGGCAACGCCAGCGGGCTCGACCCCCATGCGATCACGTGGCGGCGATCGATCGACGTCAACGACCGCTCGCTGCGCAACGTCGTGACCGGGCTGGGAACGCGCCTCGACGGCGTCCCCCGCGAGACCGGCTTCGACATCACCGCCGCATCCGAGGTCATGGCGACACTCGCGTTGTGCACCGACCTCCAGGATCTCCGTCGCCGCCTCGGACGCATCGTGGTCGGGTACACGAAGCAAGGCGATCCGGTGACCGCCGACGACGTCGAGGTCGCCGGGGCGATGGCGGTCATCCTGCGCGAGGCCATCAAGCCGAATCTCATGCAGACCCTCGAGAACACACCGGTGCTCGTCCACGCCGGCCCGTTCGGCAACATCGCCACGGGCAACTCGTCGATCGTCGCCGACCTCATCGGTATCCACATGGGCGACTACCTCGTGACCGAGGCGGGCTTCGGCGCCGACATGGGCGCCGAGCGGTTCTTCAACATCAAGTGCCGCGTGTCGGGCCTCGCGCCCGACGCGGCGGTGCTCGTCGCCACGGTTCGCGGGTTGAAGGCGCACAGCGGCAAGCACACGATCGTCGCCGGTCGACCCCTGCCCGAGGCCATCCTGCAGGCCAACCCCGACGAAGTGCACGAGGGCGGGGCCAACCTGCGCAAGCAGCTGGAGAACATGCGCATCCACGGTTGCACGCCGGTGGTGGCCATCAACGTGTTCCCCGGGGATCATCCGGCCGACATCCGCGCCATCGAGGAGATCGCCGCCGAGTTCGGCGCCCGCTCCGCTGTGTCGACACACTTCGTCGACGGTGGGACCGGCGCGAAGGAGTTGGCGCAGGTCGTCGCCGAAGCCGCCGAGGAGCCGAGCGAGTTCGCCGTGCTGTACCCCGACGACATGTCGTTGCGCGACAAGATCCACACCGTGGCCACCAAGGTGTACGGCGCCGACGGGGTCGACTACACACCGGCCGCGGCCCGCCAGATCGACAACTTCGAACGCAACGGCTTCGGGAACCTGCCCGTGTGCATCGCCAAGACCCACCTGTCGATCTCCTCGGACCCGGCGCTGCACGGCGCGCCGACGGGATGGAGGCTGCCGGTCCGCGAGGTGCGCGCCTCGGTCGGCGCCGGATTCGTCTACCCGATCTGCGGAGCGATGAGCACGATGCCCGGCCTCGGCGCGTCGCCCGCGCTGCAACGCATCGACATCGACGCCGACGGCAACATCGTCGGCCTCAGCTGAACATGAAACGCTGGGGTCAGACCCCGGCGTTTCAGGTTGGGCCTCTCGATGCGCTGCGTGCGATCCACGAGGAGCTCTGGGATGCCGAGCGCGGGATGGACCGGTTCGCTCGCGGCGTCGTGCCGGGCGTCGACCTGTCGTCGCTCGACCTGCACTCGGTCCGCGAAACTGCGCTGGGCGCGTTCCTCGATCTGGAGGACGGCAACATCCATCGTGCCGTCACGGCGATCCGCAACGTGCTCGCACTGCAGTACCCGGCCTCCGACTGGCCGTGGAGCGGTACGTTCCCGGTCACGGCCGAGCAACACGATCCACCGGGAGCCGACGCGATCGAGTGGGTCCACTACGACCCGAACTGGCGCCAGTTCCTCGGCTGCATCCTCGCGCTGATCGTCATCCACCACGGTGCGGCACTTCCGGACGACGTCCGCAGCGGCATCGACGGCGCACTCTCGCGTTGCGTGCGCGGCGAGCCCGACACGCGCATCGCTGCGTGGTACACGAATCCCGATCTGATGCATGCCTGGCTCCTCGGCCACGTCGGGCGGACGACGAACGACGCCGCCATGACCGGATCCGGCGAGCTACGGCTGCGTCGGATCATGGCCCGCTTCGAGCGGTACGGCGATGTCGACGAGTACAACTCGCCGACCTACGACGGCATCGACCTGTTCGCCCTGGCGCTGTGGGTCGCCCACCCACCGACGCCGACGTACGGACGATCGGGGACCGCGCTGCTCGCGCACCTCGGCGCTCGGATCTCCACCCTCCACCACCGCCGGCTGGGAGCGATGTGCGGACCGTACATCCGCGCGTACGGGCTCGATCTGCAGCGCTACGTGTCGCTCGTAGGGCTCTGGCTCCACATCGCCGGGGAGCCGCCCACGTCGATCCTGCCGACGACGCTCGACCAGGACACGGTGCACGTCCACGACCTGTACTTCCTGCCGGTGATGCTGCGACTCGCGCCAGCGGTTCTCGGTCACCTCCACTTCGAGGCGGTGACCGCGCCACGACGGCACGTTCAACGATTCGGTGACGTCTGCGCCGAGAGTCGTCTCCGTTCGGACCTCGCCGTGGGGTGGGAGTACGGGCGCCGCCACACGGCCTCGCTCGACCAGTACGTGCCGTTCACCGCCCACTTCGACGTCGACGGCCGGCCATCGTCGATCGGCATCATGGTGCCCGACGAAACGGCGTGGATCGACGTCCACCAGGTGGGCGACCTCTCCTTCGAACTCCGGGCAGCAGGACGCGATGGTCGGGTCGGCCTGCGGATCGTCACCGGATCCGAGCCGCTCGTCGGCGCCGACCGGGTGACGCTCGGCCCCGTCGAGATCGACTTCGAGATCGCTCCCGACGACATCGCGCACCAGCGCACGCCGATCGGCACCGAGACGCATCTCAGCTGGAACGCCGACGAGATGGTCGTGGACATCAGAATCGAATGAGACGCTGGGTCTGACGCCGTGTCTCGACCCTGCGTCTCAGACCGTGCGACTCATTTGCGGCGGAGGCGGGAGCGGGACACTCGCAAGGGGCGTGACGTGAGCCGGATGGCGAAGTCCGTGGCGCGAGCAGGCATCGGGACGAACGGGCCCTGTCGGTTCACCGGCAGGGCGTCTTCGGCGACGAGCCGGTAGGCGACGTACAGAGCGATCATGCCGTGGGTGGCCACCAGGCACCAGAAGAACGACGTCTCACCGAGTACCGCCATGATCGAGCCGGCGACGATCGGCCCGAGGACTGCGCCGACACCATTGACACGCAACGACGCCCCACTCGCTCCCATCGCCGCGCCGGGTGGCGACCGGTCGAGTGTGTGCGACAGCAGCAACGAGTAGAGCGGAAAGGTCAACCCGCCGAGCACGAACATCATCGGCAACATCACGAGATTGCCCTCGGGCGTGAACGCGAGTGCCGCGCTCATGGCCGCTGCAGCGACCGCGACCACGAAGATCACGACCGCGCCGTGGCAGCCGGTCCGACGTCCAGCCGACCGGCCACTGGAACACCAGCGCCCCGATCGACGGGAGCGCCAGGAACAACGCCGTCTCGCCCGGACCGAACCCGGCGCGGGTGGCGTACACGGCGCTCAAGCCGAACAGGATCCCGTGTGATGCACCGGTGAACACCATCCCGACCAGACCGGTCGGGGCGATGTGTGCCAACTCGCGCAGGCGCAGGTGGGGCGACACGCGCACGGGCGGCGCGTCGGTCGTGGCCGCCAGCGCAATCGGCACGAACGACATCGAGACGAGGATCGATGCCACGACGAAGAGTCCGTCGCCACTCGGATCGCCCGCCGCGATCAGGAGCTGACCCAGCCCGAGGCCGCCCATCGACACGATCATGTAGACAGCGAGCGTGCGACCGCGGTTGCGCGGCGTCGAGGCATCGTTGAGCCACGATTCGACGATCACGTACAACCCCGCCATGCAGAACCCGAAGACGAGCCGCATCAGCGCCCAGCTCGGCGGCGAGATCCAGACGAACTGCAACAGCACGACACAGGACGCAACCGACGCCAGGCTGGCGAACACCCGGATGTGGCCGACGCCCGACAGCCATCTGACCACCATCACCGGCCCGAGCAGGAAGCCGGCGAAGTAGCAGGCCATCACCACGCCGCTCGTACGCACGCCGAATCCTTCGTCGACCATGCGCACACCGAGCACGGCGAGGTTCAGCCCGTTGCCGATCATCAACATCGCGAACCCCACGAACAACGTCCACAGCGCCACGCCACCGCGCACGGTCGGGTGCTCGTGCGTGGTTCCGGTGGCGGGGAGAGGTTCGGTCACGGACACGCGCGCCGAACGCTAGCGATGCTCAGCCGCGTCCGCGGAGACGATCGAGCTGGCGGCGATCACGCTTGGTCGGCCGGCCCGCACCGCGATCACGTTCGAAGTTGGCGCCGACTTCCTCGCGCTCCGGAGGGGGCGGACTGTGGTCGACGAAGCAGTCGACAGCGACGGTCGCGCCGACACGCTTCACGATGAGCCTGGTCACCTCCAGCACTCGCTCTCGGTCGTGCAGGTAGGCCTCGACGCGATCACCGACCTTCACGGCCGTGGCCGGTTTGGCCGCCTTGCCGTTCACCTTCACGTGTCCGCCGCGACACGCCGCCGCCGCGTCACTACGCGTCTTGGTCATCCGCACCGACCACAACCACTGATCCACCCGAGCCGACTCGATGCCGCCAATCCTCCCACACCCCCACCCCCCACAACCTCCGAAATTCTCCTGTGCGTGCGCGCTGAGCGCGCACTGCCAGGAGAATTTCGGGGGTGGGGCGGGGAGTTGGGTGCGGGTCAGGCGGGGAGTTGTTGGGTGATGCAGTGGATGCCGCCGCCGCCGGCGGCGAGGATCGCCCCGACGTCGAGGGCGATCGCCTCGCGGCCGGGGTACTGCTCGGCGATCAGGGCGACCATGTCGCCGTCGGCGGCGTGGCCGCACGTCGGGATCAGCACGAAGCCGTTGCCGAGGTAGTAGTTGAGGTACGGCACGACCACGCGCTCGGGGCCCTCACCGCGGTCGATCTCGGCGAACGGGAGCACCGGGATGGTGACGACATCGAGTGCCCGACCGCGAGCATCGAGTGCACCGTGGGCAACACGACGATCGACGTCGAGTCGCAGCCAGTCGGCCTCGTCGGGATCGTCGCACCCCTGAAGGACCAGCCGTCCGGGTGCCGCGAAGGCGGCGATGTTGTCGACGTGGCCGTCGGTGTCGTCGTCGAGCGCGAGGCCGTGCGGCAACCAGATCGTCCGTTGCGCACCGAGCTCCGTCCGCAAGGTCGCTTCGATCTCCACCTGCGTCATCGTCGGATTGCGATTCGGGTGCATGAGGCACTGCGTGGTCGTCACGAGCGTGCCGTCACCGTCGCCCGTGATCGAACCACCCTCGAACACCATGTCGATCGACCGGACAGGGTCGCCTCGCCGTTCGGCGAATCGGGCAGCTGCCGCGGCATCGTCGTCGTAGGGCAGGAACTTGTCGCCCCACGAGTTGAACCGCCAGTCGGTCGCCACCGTCGAGCCGGCGTCGTCGACCACGTAGATCGGCCCGGAATCCCGGAACCAGGAGTCGTCGATCGCGAGCTCGACCACCTCCACGCCGGGCCCGCACCGCGCCGCTGCCCGCTCGACCGCGCGCGCCGGCGCCAACATCGTGACGGGCTCGAATCGGGCGATCGCGTTCGCCACCTCGGCGTGGGCGGCTTCGGCATCGGCGAACAGGTCGCCCCACATGGCCTCGCGCGCCGGCCAGCACATCGCGGTGCCCGCGTGCGGCTCCCACTCCGCCGGGAACCGGGTCACGTGGGATCCACCGAGCCGATGCCCGTCCGCCCGTCGAGCGTCACGATCGGGCCGTACAGCTCGGGGCGACGATCGCGGAACAGACCCCATGCGGCCCGTTGGGTGCGCAGCCGCTCACGATCGAACGACGCCACGAGCACGGCCTCGGTGTCGCGGCCCGCCTCGGCAACCTTGGCGCCCGTGTTGTCGGCGATGAACGACGATCCGTAGAACGTGATCTCGCACGTGCGGCCGACCTCGCGACCGATGCGATTGGCGGCCACGACCGGCATCAGGTTCGCGCCGGCGTGGCCCTGCATCACCCGCTGCCAGTGGCCGCTCGAATCCCAGGTCGGGTCGGGCGGTTCGCTCCCGATGGCGGTCGGATAGAGCAGCACCTCGGCGCCCAGCAGTGCCATCGACCGAGCCGTCTCCGGGAACCACTGGTCCCAGCAGATGCCCACACCGATCGTGCCGTGCACGGTGTGCCAGACCCGGAAGCCCGTGTCGCCCGGCGAGAAGTAGTACTTCTCGGTGTAGCCGGGCCCGTCGGGGATGTGGCTCTTGCGGTAGTGGCCGAGCACGGTTCCGTCGGCGTCGACGATCACGACCGTGTTGAACAGCGCCTGACCGGCGCGCTCGTAGAGGCTCAGTGGGAGAACCACACCGAGCTCGGCGGCGAGGGACGCGAAGTGTTCGATCGTCGGATGCCCGTCGAGCGGACGTGCGCGATCGAGATGCTCGGGAAGTTGGTCCTTGCAGAAGTACGGGCCCTCGAACAGTTCGGGGATCAGGATGATCCTGGCGCCCTGCGATGCCGCGTCACGCACGAGTCGCTCGGCTGTTGCGATGTTCGCCGCGATGTCGTCGGTCATCGCCATCTGCAGTGCGGCAACGCTGAGTTCGCTCATCGTCGCGACGCTACTTGCCGTCGTCGGTGAGGGCGTCGGCGTCGCCCCACGCCTTCTCGATCGCGTCGAGACGCTCCGCGGCGTGTTCACGCCGCGCCGCTGCCACCTCGACGACGAACAGGTTCAGGAGGGCCAGCGTGCCGACATGGCTGTCGAACGGCCCGGTCGACGCGGCCGAGACGACGAACGACCGCTCCGCGACCGAAGCGAGTGGCGACAGGACACTGTCGGTGACCGCAACGGTCCACACGCCCCTGTCGCGCGCCAACGACAGTGCATCGACGAGCCAGCGCTCGTAGCGACGAAGGTCGAGCACCACGAGCGTCGCGCCGGGATCCGTGAGCGCCAGATGGCGCACGACGTCGATCTGGTTGCCGTCGAGGAGTCGGACGCCCGGACGCAGCTGTTCGAGATCGCCGACGAACTGCAGGGCCACTCCCCGGGACGCAACGCCGGAGAGGACGAGCACGTCTGCGGCGTCGTCGGCGAGACGGTGGACCACCGACCGGCCGTCACCTGCGCTGATCGCGTCCAGCGTGGCACGGACGTTGGCGGCCTCGATCTCGGCATGACGAGCAGCGAGCGTGTCGTCGCCCACCCGTTGATCGCGGATCCGCTCCACAGCGGGACGGAGCTGGCCGCTCACGTCTCCCTGAACCGAGGCCTGGAGCTGGGAGTAGCCGTCGAAGCCGAGCTTCACCGCGAAGCGCACGACGGTCGCAGTGCCGACCCGCGCTGCTTCAGCCACGTCGGCAACCGTGCCGAAGGCGACGAGTTGGGGGTTCGCGAGGATCGTCTCGCCGATGCGTCGTTCTGACGGTGTCAGGGCGGTGGCCTGCTCGCCCAGTCGTCGCTCGAGATCCATGCGAAGGCACGGTACCGGGGCAGCCTCCCGAGAACTGATCGACGTTGTTCCATTGATGTGCTAGATTGAAACATCCGTTCCATGCCGACCCGGCCACCGCAGCTCAGGAGGTGCTCACCATGAACCACGCCGCCAACACCGCCACCGACACCCTCGTCGCACTTCCGGTCGTCGACGCCTCGGGTTGGGCCGGCGCTCCTGCACACGTCGACGAACTCAGCGAGGAACTCGTGCACGCCGCAGCGCTGGGTGCACGCCACCTGCCGTTCGAGGTCGACGACGCGCTGCTGCGATTCACGGTGGCACCGCCTCGCTCCGGCGCGCTGCTCATCCGCAACGCCCCCATCGGCGACCTCCCACCCACTCCCCCGACTCCCGAGGCTCCCGTCGCCAAGGATCTCTCGACCGAACTCACCCTGCTCACCGTCGCACGCCGCCTCGGCCAGCCCGTCGGCTACGTTCCCGAGCACGGCGGTCGCATCGTGCAGAACATCGTGCCGACCCGGAGCGACACCGACAGCCAGACGTCGACGTCGTCGCGTTCGAACCTCATGTTCCACACCGAGACGGCCTTCCACCCGCACCGTCCGAGGTACCTCCTGCTGTTGTGTCTGCGCGGCGACCCGTCGGCCCACACCACGCTCGCGTCGGTGCACGACATCATGGATCGCCTGCCCGACGACGTGGTCGAGGTGATGTTCCAGCCGAGGTTCCGCACCGCGGTCGACGCCAGCTTCCTCGCAGGACGCACGAACGAACTGGGCCCGGCCCGACCGCTCGTGACCGGGACGCGCGACGAGCCGACGTTCGTGTTCGACGCCGATCTGACAGTGGGAACCGACACGGTCGCCGACGACGTGCTGATCGCCGTTCGTGCGGCGATCGCCGACGTCGAGACCTCGGTCGTGCTCGAACCCGGCGACCTGCTCGTCGTCGACAACAACGTGGCCGTCCACGGTCGCTCGCCGTTCAGTGCCCGCTTCGACGGCACCGACCGGTGGCTGCAGCGTTCGTTCGTGGTCACGGACCTCGCACCGAGCGCCGCCGATCGCGACGGTCGAGTGATCACCACCGAGTTCGGTACGCGCTGACTTCGTCGTTTGCGTGAGCGGCGACGCCGAATCGGCGATCGTCGCTCACACGAATCGGAGCTGGTCGTTGACGCCGGGGGTCAGGCTTCGAGGAGCCGGGCGCGGACGATCTCGGTCTCGGTGGAGCTGAGTGGACGGTTGGTCTTGACTCGCACGGTGATGGTGCCGGCATCCGTCTCGCGGTCGGGATCGGTCTCGGGCTCGTGGGTCTCGATGTCGCGCAGGAACACGACGCCGGTCAGGCCGACATCGTTCGATGCGTCCGCGAGTCGCCCCACGACCTCGGCCTCACGGGCCGCCGCCCACTCAGCGATCGGCACCTCGATGTCGCTCACCGCCGGCAGCTGCGACAGGTTGGTGACCGACTCGACGGCGTGGTGACCGGCGTGCCACGTCGCGCCCTCGGGTGTGCGCAACCGCACCGATGCGCTCCCGATCAGGTCGACGGTGCCGCGTACCTCCGACCCGCCGACGCGCAGGATCACGTCGTCGCCGACCGCGTAGCGATCCTCGAGCAGTGCACGCGTTCCGGCGAGGAAGTCCTTCACCAGGTCCTGGCCGCTGAGCGCCAGCGCCAGGCCGATGAATCCGGCGCTGGAGATGGCGAACGCCAGGTTGACGCCCATCACCTCGAGCGCACCGAAGGCCGCGAACGTGAAGATCAGCACCGTCATGAAGCGGCCGATCATCTTGGCCACCGAGTCCGCCCGCTGACGCTTGCGGGCGTCGGCCTGGCCGTCGTCGCCGAGGCGATCGAGTCGCACCCGCCACGAACCCTCCGACCGCTGGGCCCGACGCACGGCGCGTCGCGTCAGGGTCCGAACGAGGGTGCGGGCAACCCATGACGCGACGATCGCGATCGGCAGCAGCAGGATGGCTTCGGAGGCGGAGGTGAACCAGGACAACATGGGTGGGGGACTTCCTTCATCGGTGGTGGCCGAATTGTTACATTTGCGTTACGGATGCATGATGCCAGGGTGCCGACGCGGATACACGGCAGTCCACCCTTCGGCAGGGGTGACATCGCTCACAGGTCCGGCAACGAGTCGCGGATCGACCGAGTACCGTGCGCAGGGTGTCACCCCCTCGGCGCCCTGATCGCCCCGTGCTCGGGTGGCGCGAATGGGTGACGCTCAGCGACTGGAACGTCTCGCACCTCAAGGCCAAGGTCGACACCGGAGCACGCACCTCGTCGCTGCACGCCTTCGATCTCGAGTGGTTCCAGTTGGGCGACGCCCCATGGGTGCGCTTCGAGATCCACCCGTGGCAGCGCTCGACCTCTGACGCGATCGTCGCCGAAGCACCGGTGGTGTCGACACGCGACATCAAGAGTTCGTCCGGTCTGGTCGACCACCGACCGGTGGTGCGCACGAGCCTCGTCATCGCAGGGTGCTCCGTCGATGCCGAGATCACACTGACACGCCGCGACGAGATGGGCTTCCGGATGCTCGTCGGACGAGAAGCGATCCGCAACAGATTCCTCGTCGACCCTGGCGTGTCGTACCTCGGTGGACGACCCCCGAAGGACGTCCGGCTGAAGAACCGGGGGCGCACGTGACGCGGGCGCGGCGCTCCCCCTTCCGCATCGGTGAACTCGAGGTCGCGCCCGGGCGCGCGGCAACCGGGGAACTCCCGATCGCCCGCCTCGTCACGGGCACTCGCATCTCGCTGCCGGTGCAGGTACTCCACGGGCGGACCGACGGTCCGACCGTCTGGCTCAGCGCCGCCGTGCACGGCGACGAGATCAACGGCGTGGAGATCATCCGCCGGGTGACACGCAGCACCGATGCGCGCAAGATGTCGGGCACGGTCATCGCCGTGCCCATCGTCAACGTGCACGGGTTCCTCAACGGCGACCGCTACCTCCCGGACCGCCGCGACCTCAATCGATCCTTCCCGGGTTCACCGACGGGTTCGCTCGCGGCACGCATCGCCGACCTGTTCATGTCGGAGATCGTCAGGCGATGCGACGTCGGCATCGACCTGCACACCGGTTCCGACCATCGCACCAACCTTCCCCACGTGCGCGCCGATCTCGACGACCCCGCGACCCGCAAGCTGGCCGAGGCATTCGGCGCACCGCTGATGCTGCACTCCAAGACGCGCGACGGCTCCCTGCGTGGCGCGGCGACCGAACGCGGGGCGACCGTGCTGCTCTACGAAGGCGGCGAGGCGTTGCGCTTCGACGACGAATCGCTCTCGACCGGCGTCGATGGCATCCATCGGGTGCTGGCCGAACTCGACATGATCGACTCCGATTCTGCGGCCGCCCGCCCGGTGCCCCTGGAGAGTCGCCGCAGCTCGTGGGTCAGGGCGAGGCGGAGCGGCATCGCTCTCCTCGACGTCGAACTCGGAGAGGTCGTGCAACGCGGCCAACTGCTCGGCGTGATCCACGACTCGGTCGGCAAGCGACTCGGCCGAGTGACGGCCCCGGGCGTGGGGACCGTGATCGGTCGCGTGCAACAGCCCCTCGTCAACCAGGGTGACGCACTCGTCCACATCGCCGAGATCCACCCCGACGTCCTGCCGACGCTCGGCCGATACATCTCCACACAACCGCTCAGTCAGGAAGACCCGTGAAGCTCGCCCTGTTGTCCCGCGCCCCCGCGCGTACAGCACCCAACGCCTCAAGCTGGCCGCCACCGACCGCGGACACGATTGCAGAGTCCTCGACACGCTGCGCTTCGCCATCGACCTGTCGAGTTCGGAACCCGACCTCCAGTACCGCGGCAAACAGTTGTCGGACTACGACGCGATCGTGCCGCGCGTGGGTGCGTCGATCACGTACTTCGGCTCCGCCGTGGTCCGCCAGTTCGAACAGATGGACGTGTACACGCCGATCACCGCCAACGGCATCACGAACTCGCGCGACAAGCTGCGCGCCATCCAGATCCTGTCGCGCCACGACATCGGGATGCCGAAGACGGCGTTCGTGCGCAACCGCCGGGACGTGCTCCCCGCGATCGACCGTGTGGGTGGCGCGCCGGTCGTCATCAAGCTGCTCGAAGGTACGCAGGGGATCGGAGTGATCCTCGCCCCGGATCGCAAGGTCGCCGAGGCAATCATCGAGACGCTCCACAACACCAACCAGAACGTCCTGATCCAGGAGTTCATCGCCGAGAGCAAGGGTCGCGACATCCGTGCACTCGTGGTCGGCGATCGGGTCGTGGCGTCGATGCGGCGAACCGCACAGGGCGACGAGTTCCGGTCGAACGTGCACCGGGGCGGCACGGTCGAGGGTGTCTCACTCGAGCCTGCCTACGAGAGGACGGCCGTGCGCGCGGCCCAGATCATGGGGCTGCGGGTTGCGGGCGTCGACATGTTGGAGGGCAACGACGGTCCGCTGGTGATGGAGGTCAACTCGTCGCCGGGTCTCGAAGGCATCGAGCGGGCGACGGGCCTCGACGTCGCCGGCGCGATCATCGACTACGTGGCCAACCAGGTCGCCTTCCCCGAACTCGACGTGCGTCAGCGCCTCACCGTCAGCACGGGCTACGGGGTCGCCGAGTTGCTGGTGCGCGCCGACGGCGACTTCGTCGGCAAGTCGATCGGCGACGCAGGGCTGCGCGATCGCGACATCACCGTGCTCACTCTGCATCGTGACACCGACGTGATCCCCAATCCGCGAGAGTCACGGGTGTTGGAGGCCAACGACCGGCTGTTGTGTTTCGGGAACCTCGAGTCGATGCGCGAGATGATCCCGGCGCGGCGGCGACGCCGGGCCCGCGTCCGCAAGCTGCCCCAGCATCCGCTCCCCGAAGACGCGGGCTAGCCGACTCGAGCGGAGACGACGCGAGCCCAGCCGAGCCACGGAGACAGCGCCACCCGAGACGGCGCGGTACGGTGCGGCGGTGAGCGTCGAACCCGGCGAGATCGAGGCGGCCCGCGCGGTGGTCGCGCCCGTGGCCAGGCACACCCCGGTGATCAGCTCGGTGACGCTGTCGGAGGCCATCGGCGGCACGATCGTGCTCAAGGCCGAGAACCTGCAACGAACCGGATCGTTCAAGATCCGCGGGGCGATGAACAAGCTGGCGGCGCTCGGCGCCGACGCCGGACGTGGCGTCACGACGGGGAGTGCCGGCAACCACGCCCAGGCATTGGCGTTCGCGGCAGCACATTTCGGCGTGCCGTGCCGGATCTTCCTGCCGATCGGCGCTCCGATCACCAAGGTCGAGGCGTCGCGGCGGCGCGGCGCCGTGGTGACCGAGATCGGCGCCGACCTGAAGGCCGCCGTCGCCGCCGCCGAGGAGCACGCGGCCACGACGGGGATGGCGTTCTGCTCGCCGTTCGACGACCCCGCCGTCGTCGCCGGCCAGGGGACGCTCGGGCTGGAGTTGCTGGACGACATCGACGACCTCGCCACGGTGATCGTGCCGCTCGGCGGCGGCGGCCTGATCAGCGGTGTGGCGATCGCGGTGAAGTCGGCACGACCGAGCGTTCGGGTGGTCGGTGTCCAAGCAGCAGTGTGCGCGCCCTACGCGGGCGGAGCGGTCGGCGGGGGTCCGGTGCTGACCCTGGCCGACGGCATCGCCGTCAAGTATCCCGGCCTGGTCACCGAGCCACTGGTGCAACGCTGGGTCGACGAGATCGTCACCGTCGACGAGGACTCGATCGCCGACGCGATGGTGCTGCTGATGGATCGGGCCAAGCTGTATGTCGAAGGGGCCGGCGCGGTGGGCGTCGCGGCGTTGCTGAGCAGGGTGGTGACTCCCGCCGAGACCGGCACGACCTGTGTCCTGATCTCGGGCGGCAACGTCGACCTCGGGGTGGTACCGAGCCTGATCCGCCGCCACGAGAACCAGGCGGGTCGCCGGTTGTCGATCGCGGCTCGCATCGACGACCGACCCGGCGGGCTCGCCACGTTGCTCTCGGTGTTCGCCGACGGCGGCGCCAACCTGATCGAGGTCGAACACATCCGCGAGGGCCTCGACCTCCACGTCCGCGAGACGGGCATCCACGCCACGTTCGAGGTACGTGGCGTCGAGCATTCACGCCGACTCCTCGATTCGGCTCGGGATGCCGGCTACGGGATCGTCGAGAGCGGGTTCTGAAGCGTCTGACTGGATCTTCTACCTACTGGTCGGTAGGCTGGTCCTCGTGAACGAGTCCGACCTCCTCCACGAACTCACTCCTGTGGCCGAGAGCCTCCTCGAACGGCACCTCGCCACGTCGAAGGAGTGGTTCCCCCACGATTACGTGCCCTACAGCCGTGGCCGCGACCACGTCAGGGGTCACCAGTGGACCACCGACGATGCCGATCTGGCGGGCCACGAGATCGGGCCCGAGGTCCGCAGCGCACTGCTGGTGAACCTGTTGACCGAGGA
This sequence comes from Ilumatobacteraceae bacterium, assembly GCA_963829585.1. Classification (GTDB taxonomy): domain Bacteria; phylum Actinomycetota; class Acidimicrobiia; order Acidimicrobiales; family Ilumatobacteraceae; genus Sva-07. Next base: position 293,254 of record CAWHJD010000021.1, read on the forward strand.
CAACCTGCCGTACTACTTCCGAACCGTCGAGCAGATGTTCGGCAAGGACGGGGCCTGGGGCACCTGGGTCAGGCGGTGGACGGCCGAAGAGGGCCGTCACTCGATGGCGATCTACGGGTACCTCATGACCACGCGGGCGATCGACCCCGTGGAACTCGAGCGGTCACGCATGGCGCAGGTCTCGGGGGGACAGACACCCGATCCGCCGCTCTTCGAGGGCCTCATCTACCTGGCGCTCCAGGAGTTGGCCACCCGCATCTCCCACCGCAACACCGGGGCCTTGCTCGGCGATCCGGTCGGGTACGAGGTGATGAAGCGCGTCGGGAGCGACGAGAACCTGCACCAGCTCTTCTATCGCGACCTCGCGGCCGCTGCGATCGAGACCGATCCGAACACGATGATGATCGCCATGGAGAAGCAGGTGCGCAACTTCTCGATGCCCGGTACCGGCATCCCCGACTTCGATCGCCACGCCGCACTGATCGCGAAGGCGGGCATCTACGACCTGCAGGTGCACTACGAGCAGATCCTCGTGCCGGTGGTCATCCGCCAGTGGGACGCTGCGAACGTCGGCGGGCTCTCCGGTGACGGCGCCATCGCTCAGGAGAAGCTGATGAAGCGCCTCGCCACCAGCGAGAAGGTCGCCCGCCGCTTCGCCGAGAAGCGCGAAGCCGCCCTCGTCTCGGCGTGAGCGGTCCCTCCAACGCCTCGCGATGAGCCAGGCGACCAGCCCTCGGTCGTTTCGCTCATCGGGCGTGGCTGAGATGGCGAGCCGGGCCAGACTGCGTTCGTGACCCGGCTGTTCGTCGCCATCTGGCCGCCCGAGGAACTGCTGGATCGGCTGGCCGACATGGAGCGGCCGAAGGACCCGGGCGTGAAATGGGTGAGGCCGGAGAACCTGCACATCACGCTTCGATTCCTCGGTGATGCCGACGTCGACGAGGCGATCGCGCGCCTCGACGACGTGTTCCTGCCGAAGGCCACGGCCGTACTCGGACCGGCGCTCGATCTGCGGGCCGAACGGTCGATCATGCTGCCGGTCGCCGGCGTGGACGATCTCGCCGAGGTCGTCGAGCAGGCGATGCGGGGCGTCGGAACGGCGAACGAGCGTCGGCGGTTCGTCGGGCACCTGACGCTCGCGCGGCTCGCGAAGCGGGCTCGGCCGCAGCGGAGTGTCGGCCAGAGGTTCGAGGCGTCGTTCGAGGTCGACGAGATCGCGCTGGTCGCGAGCACCCTCGCCGAGGGTGGATCGGTCTACGAGACCGTCGAAACCTGGCCGACCTGCTGATCGATCGATGTGGAATCCTGACCGGATGCACCCCGAACGCCGACGCATCTCCCAGGGCAGCGAGTTCGAGCGCCAGGTCGGATACTCGCGTGCGATCGTCGACGGACGGTGGGTGTTCGTGGCGGGAACGACCGGCTTCGACTACGAGACGATGACCATCGCCGACGACGTGGTCGCCCAAGTGGAACAGACGCTGCGCAACATCGACGACGCGCTGACGAGAGCCGGCTCGGGCGCTGCCGACGTCGTGCGGGTGCGGTACCTCCTGCCCGATGCCGCCGATTTCGAGGCGTGCTGGCCGGCCCTGCGCGAGTACTTCGCCGAGGCCCGACCGGCGGCGACGATGATGGTCGTCGGGCTGTCCGATCCCCGCATGCGCATCGAGATCGAGGTGACCGCACTCAAGCCCGAGTGACGGCTCGGCGTCCTGCATCGATCGGTCCGGCGATCGGGTGCTACGAATACGCCATGGGGGATCTGCTCACCGCGTATGCCGCGACTCAGCCGGACAAGACCGCACTCATCGACGACCGCACGGGTGGTGATGTCCGCACGCTGACCTACGCCGAGTTGGAGGCGCGGGCCAACCAGCTGGTGTGGGCGCTCGTCGACCTCGGGGTGCGACCGGGCGACAAGATCGTGTGGTGCGGTCAGAACTCGACGGGCATCGTCGAGATGATGAACGCCGCCCGCAAGATCGGAGCGACCGCGGTGCCGCTCAACTACCGGCTCTCCGACGAGGAGGCGGCGTACGTGGTCGACCACTGCGACGCGACCACGGTGTACGTCGACGCCGAGTACGCGTCGACGTTCGAGCGGATCCGCGCGGAGATCCCGAAGGTGACCAACGTCGTGGTGTTCGACGGCGAGGCGCCCGACGGCATGCTGGCGATCGATCCGCTGGTCGCCGCCGCATCGACCGACGTGTGGGAACGTCCGGAGATCGACGAGGGCGGCGCCACGATGATCTACACGTCGGGCACCACCGGCAAGCCGAAGGGGGCGTTCCGTCGGAACCCGGCTGACCCCCGGCAAGGGGCGGCGCTGCTCGCGCACATCGGGTACCGCCCGGACGACATCTACCTGACGACCGGTCCGCTCTATCACTCGGGACCCGGCGGGTTCATGTCGAGTGCGATCGCGATGGGCCACACGGTGGTGCTGCAGCGCAAGTTCGACCCGCAGGACTGGCTGCGCCTGCTCGAGACCTATCGGGCGACGTCGACGTTCTCCGCGCCGACGCCGATCCGGATGATCTGCAACCTGCCGGAGGAGATCAGGGCGAAGTACGACCGGTCGTCGATGCGGGTCATGATCGCCAACGCGGCGCCGTGGAGCTTCGCGCTCAAGCAGCAGTACCTCGCCGACTTCCCCGCGGAGTCGCTGTTCGAGATCTACGGCTCGACCGAGCTCGGCGTGAACACGGTGCTGCGGCCCGAGGACCAGCTGCGCAAGCCGGGGTCGTGCGGCAAGGAGGCGCCGATGGTCGAGATCCGCCTGTACGACGAGCTCGGCAACATCGTCGAGGGGACGGGGCCCGACGCGACCGGCGAGGTGTACGTGCGGTCGGCGGCCGTGTTCGCCGACTACTACAAGCAGCACGACAAGTTCGAGGAGGACCACCGAGACGGGTTCCAGACGGTCGGCGACATCGCGTACCGCGACGACGAGGGGTTCATCTACATCTGCGACCGCAAGAAGGACATGATCATCTCCGGCGGGATGAACATCTATCCCGCCGAGATCGAGGCGGCGCTGGAAGCGCACCCCGACATCTACGAGGCCGCCGTGTTCGGGATCCCGAGCGACGACTGGGGTGAGCTGGTGCACGCCGTCGTGGTCAAGCGCGAAGGGTCCGACCTCGACGAGGACGGGGTGAAGGAGTTCGCCCGCGAGCACCTCGCCAGCTACAAGATCCCGCGCTCGATCTCGTGGCTCGACGAGCTGCCGAAGACGGGGTCGGGCAAGATCCTCAAACGCGAGCTGCGCCAGCCCTACTGGGCCGGCCGCACCTCCAACGTCTGACGAGTTGCCCGTGGTGGTCACCCCGACATGATCCAGCTCCCGGAGGTGGTGCGGAATCGGGCGCTGGCGGCCGGGGAGGAACGCTGGATCGAGGATCTGCCCGATCTCGTCGCCTCGCTCGCTCGGGACTGGGAGATCGAGCTCGGCGCGCAGTTCGACGAGGGCACCGAGGCGCTGGTGACCGAGGCGGTGATGGCCGATGGGACCCCCGCGATCCTGAAGGTGCTGGTCCCACGATCGGCGGGGGTGGCGGACCACGAGGCGACGGTGCTGCGCTTCGCCGCCGGTGTCGGCTGCCCACTGCTCTACCGCGACGACCCCGACCGAAGTGCGCTGCTGATGGAGCGGCTGGGTCCGTCGCTGTTCCGGCTCGGTCTGCCGTACGAGCAGCGCCTGCCGATCCTGTGCGATGCGGCCTCGACGATCTGGCGCCCGGCGAGCGACAGTGGACTGCCGACCGGCGCCGAGAAGGCCGCCTGGCTGATCGACTTCATCGCCGAGACGTGGAACGAACTCGACGAGCCCTGCCGTGAACGCACGATCGAGCACGCCCTGGCCTGCGCACAGCGTCGCCTCGACGCCCACGACGACGAGCGGGCGGTGCTCGTGCACGGCGACGTACAGCAGTGGAACGCGCTCCGGGCCGGCGACGGCTTCAAGCTGGTCGACCCCGACGGCCTGCTCGCCGAACCCGAGTACGACCTCGGCGTGATCCTGCGCGAAGACCCCGACGAACCACTCGCCGCTGATCCCGAGGCGACCTCACGTTGGATGGCCCAACGATGCGGTCTCGATGCCACGGCGATCTTCGAATGGGGTGTCGTCGAGCGTGTGTCGACCGGGCTGTCGGCCACGAAGATCGATCTCCAGCCGGTCGGCCGTCAGATGCTCACCCTCGCCGATCGTCTGGCGGCTCATCGCAGGTGACCCTGTTCTCGCGACGGAACGACGGGGCGTTCGGATGGTCATTGAAGGCAGAACTCGTTGCCCTCGGGGTCGAGCATCGTGATCCAGTGGCCTTCCGGCTCGTCGAACTCGGCGACGTAGGTGGCACCGAGCGCGACGAGTTCGGCGGCGCGGGCGTGCAGTTCGCTCGGCTCGACATGGACGTCGAGGTGCATCCGATTCTTGGCGGTCTTGGCCTCCGGCACCTTGAGGAAGAACACCCGGGGGCCGATGCCGTCCGGGTCGACGATCGCGAACGCCCGATCGGGATCGGACTGGTCGATCCCGAATGCGGTGAGCGCGTCTTCCCAGGTGTCGAAGCCCGGCGGAGGTGGCTGTTCGACGTAGCCGAGCACCTCGCACCAGAATTCCGCCAGCGCCCGAGGTCGTGCGGCGTCGAACGTGATCTGGATCTGCCGTGCCATGCCGACATCTTGACACCGCGCAAGGATCGAACGCCACGGACCCGTGCGTCGGCACGACGCAATAGCATCGCTGTCATGGCCCTCGCGAACTCGGTCGTCGAGAAGATCCTCACGTCACCGGCGCACCGGATCCTGTCGGGGTCGACGGTGCTGATCCGCTACCACGGCCGGCGCTCCGGCAAGGAGTACACCACCCCGGTGCAGTACGCCGATGCCGCCGTCGGCCTCGTCGTGCTGGTCGGCAAGCCGGAGACGAAGACGTGGTGGCGCAACTTCACCGAGATGGGCCAGATGAAGGTGCTCCTGAAGGGAACATGGGTGCCGATGACGGCGCATGCCCTGCGCGGCGCCGACGAGCCGGATGCGGTCGAACCGCTGCTGCGGTCGTACGCCATCCGGTTCCCCAAGGTCGCGAAGTCGCTCGACGGCAACACGCTCGACGAGCGAGTCCGCGACGCCGTCGTCGTCTGGCTCCGCCCCGCCTGACGTCCGCCACGCCGCTCTCACCGATTCGGACGACAGCATTCTTCCAAGTGTGTGAGACCCCCTTGTCATGATGTGGGTATGTCGTTGCGGGCACTCGTGGAGCGGTTGGAGCAGCTGGACCCGGCGCGCCTCGACGCGGGCGGGGTCGCGGCCGGGTTCCGTGAACTCGAACGACTCAAGGGATTCGTCGCTGAGACCGAACACGCCCTGGCGCGCCGCGCCAACGTGCTCGCTGCGGTCGGTTCGGGGGCACCGGCGGGTGATCTGATCGAACGCGCCGGGCACTGCTCGCCCCGCGAAGCCCAACGAACCTCTCGCCGCGCCGAGGTCCTGGGATCGTTGCCGTCGATGTCGGCACAACTCGGCAAGGGCCGCATCGGTGCCGAACACGCCGACGCCGTCGCCGCAGTCGCCGGTCGCCTCGACGACACCGACCGCACGACACTGCTGTCGTTGGATGACGACCTCGCCCGGACCGCGGCAGCGTCCACACCAGCCCAGTTCCGCCGGTTCATGGGGCGCCTCGCCGACCAACTCGCCGCGGACCGAGGTGTGGAACGAGCAGTGCGGCAACGCACCGCGATGACCCTGTCCAAAGGGATCAACGACGACACCGGCATGTACTGGCTACGCGGCGAGTTCGACCCCGAAACCGGTGCCCGCCTGTTTCGAGCTGTCGACGCCGAGGTCGCGGCGCTCGCCAAACAGCAGACACCCGACGACCCCGCGGACCGTCAACAGCTCGCCGCCCGTGCTCTCGTCATGCTGGCGACGTCCACCAACCGGTCGAAACGGCCAGGGCGAGTCGAACTGCTCGCGCTCGTCGATCTCGACACCCTCAGCACGGGCCTGCGGGAGGCGTCCGTGTGCGAACTCCACGACGGTACCGAGGTCTCCGTGGCGACCATGCGACGACTCGCCTGTGAGGCCCACATCATCCCCGTCGTGCTCAACGGCGACGGCGTGCCGCTGGACGTCGGCCGCGGTCGACGACTTGCCACGGACGACCAGCGGCGGGCGTTGCGCACCATGTACCGCACCTGCGGAGTCGGCCACTGCGATGTGCCGTTCGATCGCTGCGAGATCCACCACCTCGACGAATGGGATGCCCACCACGGCGAAACGAACCTCGACCGGCTCATTCCTGCCTGCAGCCGCCACCATCACCTCGCCCACGAAGGCGGCTGGCACCTCGAACTGGACCCGACAACGCGGGAACTGACGGTCACTCTCCCCGACGGCACCACCCACCGACGAAGTCGACCCCGCCCCGAGACGGCACCGACCGTCGCACCCGCAGCCTGACCCCACACGCCCCATGAGCGCCGACCGGCCGGCGTCGGAGTAGAACAGGCGAATGAACGGTCCCGACGACGCGATCGGTGCGCACCTGGCAACGCTTCCGCAGCCCCAACGAGACACGTTGGCTGCACTGCGGGCAACGCTGCGCGACCTGCTTCCCGATGCCGAGGAGTGCCTCAGCTACAACATGCCGTGCTTCAAGGTGGACGGGGTGGCGGTAGCGGGCTTCGACGGCTTCAAACGGCACTGCTCGTACTTCCCGCACAGCGGCAACGTCGTCGGACAGGTCAGTGGGATCCCAGCCTGGTGCACCGTGGCTTCGAAGGGCACCTTGCAGTTCCCCGTCGATCGGCCACTGCCGAAGACGTTGGTGCGCAAGCTGGTCCGGGCCCGCCTCGACGAGATCGGTCGGTCCTCCCCGACCCGACCCGACCCGACCCGAAGGTCGGGCTGACGCTCAGGCGACGTCGCCCGCGAGCTCGACGGCCAGGTCCGCGACGAACTCGTAGCCGTCGACGCCGACGAGTTGCGCCGGGTCGAGGCTGATCTTCGCCGAGCGCGAACCCGCGCCGACGATGATCCGGGCGCAGTCGAGGATCCGGCTGTCGAGCCACACCGGCACGTGCTGCGGCAGGCCGAAGATCGTGACCCCACCGATCTCCTGGCCGGTCAACTCCCGCGTGAGATCGGCCGGGGCGAAGCTGAGCTTGCGGACCCCGAGCTTGCGCCGCACGGTGCCGTTGACGTCGAGCCGGGTGTGAGCGAGCACGACACACACGGCATGGTGACCCTCCGGCTTCTTCGATGCGACCAGGATGGCGTTGGCCGACTCCTCGAGTGGCACGCCGTAGGCCTCGCAGAACTGTGCGGTGTCGGCGAGATCAGGATCGCAGTCCATCACCTCGTAGGCGAGGCCCAACCGGTCGAGATCGGCGATCACGTTCGGGTGAGCGGTCACACGACCTCCGACTCGGCAGCCTCGACGACGGCGACGTCGGTCGTCACCGCGAGCGGTTCGTCGCGCATCGCGCGCACCCACCGGCGCCCGAGCGTGTCGAGCTGCAGGGCGACCCACAGCAGCGCCAACGCGACGATGCCGTCGAGCCACCAGTGATGCCCGGTCGCCGAGACGACGAGCGTCGTGGTCACCAGATGCACCATGCCGATCCACCGCCACTTGCTGGTGCTCGCCGACAACGCGCCGAACGCGACGACCGCTGCCCACGCGACGTGGAGCGACGGCATCGCCGCGAACTGCGACGACACACCCGTGCCGGCCTCGCCGTAGACCGACATGTTGTAGATCTCCGAGACGTCGACGAATCCCAGATCGGGCAGGTACCGCGGCGGGGCCACCTTGACGAAGCGGATGAACAGGCAGAACGCCGTGACGATCGCCAATGCGTTGCGCCAGTGCGGGTACACGTCGCGATGGCGCGCATACAGCCAGACGAGGAAGATGACGATTCCCGGCACGTGTGCGGTGGCATAGAACGCTGCGGAGAACCGGGCGAGCCACTCGTGGTCGAGCACGAAGTGCTGCAGCGCCAGCTCGTCGGGCAGGCGCAGGAACTCCTGCACCCGCACGATGTCGCGGGCCCGCTCGATGGCGCCGTCCGCCTGGGTGAGCGGCAGGTTCTTGGCCATCCGCCAGATGGCGTACAGCGACGCGACGAAGGCGAACTCGAGGGCGGCCGGGCCCACGACCTGGCCGAAGCGGTCACCGAGGCGAGTCGGCCGCGACCTGCGCAACGCCAACGCGACGAGACCGGCGATCGTCGCCGCAAGCAGCGCCTGGCTCCACGTCGGCCACTTCATGACGCCTCAAGCCTGCCACCTCAACGGGCGTATTGCGTCACCTGATCTGCCGCGTCGATGAGCCAGCCGGGGAACACGCCGAGGGCAATCGTGAACGCCACCGTCAACGCCACCACGACACCCATCGAGAACGGGATGCGCACGGTGCTCTCGTCGGTCGACTCGCCGACCCACATCGACACCATGATCCGCAGATAGATGAACGCTGCGATCACGGCACACACCATGGCGATGACCGCAATGGCGTAACTCTCGACGTCGACAGCCGCCTGGATCACGCCGAACTTGGCGACGAACCCGCTCGTGAGCGGCACACCGGCCTGTGCCAGCAGGAGCACCGTGAACCCGAGCGCCAACGCCGGACGGCGCTTCGCGAGACCCTTGAACGAGTCGAGGCTGGTGTTGCCATCGTTGCTGCGCGACACGATGGTCACCACGGCGAACGACCCGATCACGAGCACGGAATACAGGATCAGGTACAGCACCACCGCGGGCACGCCCGGGCCGGGGTCAGGATCGCCGGCGCCGTGGCCGGCCGCCTCGACACCGACCAGGATGAATCCGGCGTGGCTGATCGACGAGTACGCCAGCATCCGCTTCACGTTGTCCTGTACGACCGCGAGGATCGAGCCGCCGAGGAGCGTCACGAGCGCCAGCACCCAGATGATCGGGCGCCAGTCGTCCTTGTAGAACGGGAGCGCCACCACGAGCACGCGAATCATCGCGGCGAAGGCCGCGGCCTTGCCGACCGAGGCCATGAACGACGTCACCGGGGTCGGCGCACCCTGGTACACGTCGGGCGCCCACACGTGGAACGGCACGGCCGCCACCTTGAAGGCGAGGCCGACGATCAACAGGGCGATGCCGGCGAGGACGAGCGTGTCGTCGCCGAACGGGTCGATCGACGTCTGCAGTGCGACGACCATCTCGCTGATGTTGGTCGAACCCGTACCGCCGTAGACCAGCGCGATGCCGTAGAGGAAGAACGCCGACGCGAACCCGCCGAGCACGAAGTACTTGATGCCGGCCTCGGCGCTCTCGGTGCTGCGCCGATTGCTGGCGGCGAGCACGTAGAGGGCGAGCGACAGCGTCTCGAGGCCGAGGAACAGCACGATGAGGTCGTTCGCCGACGCCATCACGATGCCGCCGATCGCTGCGACGAGATAGAGCGCGTAGATCTCCGGACCGCGGTTCGGGGTGTCCTGCAGGTAGTCGTCGCTGAGGATGCTCACGAGCAGCGCACCGGCGCAGATCGTGATGGTCATGAACATCGCCAGCTTGTCGAACGCGAGAGCACCGCCGACGAGCGTCATGGGTCCGTTGTCGGTGATGTCGTCCCAGAGGACCATCGCCATGACGCCGGCCGCCCCGGCGGTGGTGGCCGAGACGATTGCGTACAGTCGCTTCGGCCATGGCGGCGTGAGAGCACCGACCAGCAGCAGGCCGAGTGCACCGCCGAGCAGGATCAGGAGCGGCGAGAGCGCGAACCACTGGATCTCGGGTCCGACGAAGATGTCGAGCTGAGCGAGCATCATCCCTCGCCCTCCTCGTCGGCAGGTTCAGCCGGTTGTTCTCGCAGTTCGATGGTGGGCTCGGGTTCTCGATAGTCGGTGTACGCCTCGACCCGGGTGATCAGGGCGTCGAGGCTCGGTTCGATCCGGTCGAGGACCGGCTTGGGGTAGATGCCCATGAACACGATGAGGCCGATGAACGGCAACAGCACCAGGCCTTCTTTGACTCTGAGCTCGGGGAACTTCTTGTTGTCCTCGTCGGGCTCGCCGTGGAACACACGCTGGTACGCCCACAGGAGGTAGACGGCCGCGAGGATCACACCGAGTGCGGCAACCACGGTCCACCAGCGAGCCGTGAGGAACGAGCCCGTGAGGATCAGGAACTCGCCGACGAAGCCGTTGAGCCCGGGGACTCCGACCGACGACAGCATCACCAGCATGAATGCCGCGGCGAAGATCGGCGCCACCTTCTGGAGCCCCTTCAGCTCGGAGATCTGACGGGTCTTGCGACGCTCGTAGATCCAGCCGACGAAGAGGAACAGCGCGCCGGTCGACACACCGTGGTTGACCATCTGGATGGTCGAACCCGCCATCGACTGCGTGGTGAACGCGAAGATGCCGAGCACGATGAAGCCGAGGTGGGCGACCGACGAGTAGGCCACCAGTCGCTTGAGGTCGGTCTGCATCGTGGCGGCGATCGCCCCGTAGATGATGCCGATGACGGCGAGCGTCAGCCACAGGTTGCGGCTCCAGTACGACGCCTCGGGGAACAGGTAGACGCCGAACCGCAGGAGGCCGTACGTGCCGAGTTTCAGCATCACGCCGGCCAGGACGACCGAGCCGGCGGTCGGCGCCTGCGTGTGGGCGTCGGGCAGCCACGTGTGCAGCGGGAAGATCGGCACCTTCACGGCGAAGGCGATGGCGAACGCGAAGAACAGCCAGCGCCCGGTCGATGCCGCGAAGTTCGCCTGCTCGGCGATGACCACGAGGTCGAACGTGGTGTAGCCGATCTCACGGCTCGCGATGGCGACCGTGGCGATGAGACCGACGAGCATGAACGCCGAGCCGAACATCGTGTAGAGGAAGAACTTGGTGGCGGCGTAGATCCGCTTCTCGTACCCCCAGCCGGCGATGAGGAAGTACATCGGCACGAGCACGATCTCGAAGAAGACGAAGAACACGAAGAGGTCGAGGCTGAGGAAACTCCCCATGACTCCGGCCTGCAGCATGAGCAGCCACGCCAGGTACGGCTTCTCGTCGTGGTGCGCGTCGACCGCCAGGATCGCCAACGGGAACAGGATGCCGGTGAGCACCACGAGGAACAGCGAGATCCCGTCGACACCGAGGTGCCAGGAGATTCCCCACGCCTCGATCCAGGTGTGCTTCGACACGAACTGGAACCCGGCGTCGGACGTCTCGAACGATGCCATCAGCCAGATCGACATCGCCGCCGTGGCGACCGACGCCATCAGGGCGACCACCTTCGGATACTCCGGACGGCTCTTCGGCAGGAGTGCGACGAAGATCGCGCCGATGATCGGCACGAAGATCAACGCACTCAGGATGGGGAACGCGATGGGTCCCGTTTCGGCGGCCAGCATCACAGGATCCCTCGAATCACCACGAACCAGCCGAGGAGCAACACCACACCGACCGCGATCAGAGCGGCGTACTGGCGCACATAACCGGTCTGGCCCTTGCGTACCTCTCCGGCGGTCGCCCTGACGGCGACGCCGGTTCCCGTCACGGCGCCATCGACGATGGTGGCATCGAAGTCCGCCACCGCCTGGAATCCTTCACGACCCGGTTTGCCCATGAACCAGGTCACCGCGAAGTCGTAGTACCAGGCGTTCGCGAACAGTGACGGCTCCCAGGGCTTGATGCGCTTGCGTTCGTACACGAGCCAGGCGAGCGCGATCCCGATCAACGCACAGGCCACCGCGATGGCGACCAGGATGTACTTGTTGTCGTACGCCCACGTGCCGGAGATGTCGGCCTCACCGAACTCCACCACCGGGTGCAGCCACTCCTCGAGCTTGTAGGCCAGACCACCGGGGATGCCGAAGAGCCTCGGCATGTTGATGATGCCGCCGAGCGCGGCGACACCCGCGAGCACGACGAGCGGAATCCACATGATCGGGGGCGACTCGTGGGGCTTGAACTCGCCGTGCGCGTTGTGCGTCTCGACGGGTGGCTCGCCCTCGGCGACCTCGGGTGCCTCGTCGGCGTTCGCGAGGCTCGTCCAGCGGGCCTCACCGAAGAAGACCATGATGATCTGACGGGTCATGTAGAACGCCGTCAACACCGCGGTGACGATTCCGACGATGTACAACGGCGTGTTGTCGGCCAGCGTGTACAGGAGGATCTCGTCCTTCGACCAGAATCCCGAGAACGGCGGCACGCCGGCGATCGCCAACCACCCGATGATGAAGGTCGCAGCGGTGATCGGCATGAACTTGCGCAGCGCGCCCATGACCCGCATGTCCTGTTCGTGGTGCATGCCGTGGATGACCGAGCCGGCGCCGAGGAACAGCAGCGCCTTGAATCCGGCGTGCGTCACCATGTGGAAGATGCCCGCCACATAGGCGCCGCTGCCGACGGCGAGCATCATGTAGCCGATCTGCGACACGGTCGAGTAGGCCAGCACCTTCTTGATGTCGTTCTGCGCCAGGGCGATGGTCGCTGCGAACAGTGCGGTGAGACCACCGATCCACGCGATCGTGGTCGGCACCCAGTCGTACGACGCCTGGATCACCGGGTTGATGCGGGTGAGCAGGAAGACGCCACTCGTCACCATCGTTGCCGCGTGGATGAGGGCCGAGACGGGTGTCGGGCCCTCCATCGCGTCGGGGAGCCAGAGGTACAGCGGCAGCTGCGCGCTCTTGCCGGTGGCACCGATGAGCAGCAGGATCGCGATGGCCGACGCCGTCGACGCGGCGAGCGTCCCGGTCTCGGCGCTCTCGTTGAGCACGGTGTACGACAGCGACCCGACGGCGGAGAAGGCGAGGAACATCGCCAACATGACGCCCCAGTCGCCGACACGGTTGGTGACGAAAGCCTTCTTGCCCGCAGTCGCAGCCGACTCACGGGTGTGCCAGAAGGCGATGAGGAGGTACGAACACGTCCCGACGCCTTCCCAGCCGAGGAACGTGACGAGCATGTTCTCGCCGAGTACCAGGATCGTCATCGAGAGGACGAACAGGTTCATGTACAGGAAGAACTTCGAGAACTTGGCGTCGCCGTGCATGTACCCGACCGCGAACAGGTGGATCCATCCGGCGATGAACGTGACGAACAGACACATCAGGATCGACAGCGGGTCGGCCAGGAACGCCAGGTCGACCTGCAAGGTCCCGACGGGCACCCAGGAGAACAGCGTGACGACGGTCTGGCGGTCCTCCTCCGGCCGGCTCAGCAGGTCGAAGTAGACGGCGACGGCGACGGCGAACGAGGCGAAGACCGCAGCGGTCGCGAGATAGCCCGCCTTGGGGTCGCCGAGACGGCGACCGAAGAGCAGGATCGTGAGGAACCCGGCGAGCGGGAACGCGGGAATCAACCAGACGAGATCGGCCATGGCGCTGTCAGCCCTTCAGTTCCGCGAGATCGTCGGCAGTCGCGCCGGGGCGCCTGCGCAGGATCGACACGATGATGCCGAGACCGACCACGACTTCCGCGGCCGCGACGACCATCACGAAGAACACGGCCGTCTGCCCGTTGATGTCACCCAACTGTGTGGCCAGCGCCACGAAGGTGAGGTTGGCGGCATTGAGCATCAGCTCGATGCACATGAACATGATCAGTGGATTGCGCCGCACCATCAGCCCGAACGCGCCGATGCCGAAGAGCATTGCGGCGAGCAGCAGGTACCACGTCGGTTCGATGACGGCGATCACGAGTCGCTGCTCTCGGTCTCCGCCGCGTTCTTCGGCCACTTGCGCGTCAGCAGGACCGTGCCGGCGACGGCGACGACCAGCAGCACCGAGGTGAGCTGGAATGCGAAGACGTGGTCGCCGTACAGGTTCGTGGCGAGCTGCTGGATGTTGGCGTCGTTGTTGCCGGTGTCGGTGGCACTTGCGATGCCGTCGCCGGGGTTGATGACCAGCGCATCGTGGGCTCGGATCACTGCGGCGCCGACCAGACCGACGAGGCCGACGGCCATCACCGCAGCGAGGGGCCGCTGGATCGGGATCGGCTCGATCGACAGGTCCATCGACTCGTCGACGCCGAGCAGCATGATGACGAACAGGAACAGCACGACGATCGCCCCGGCGTAGACGATCACCTGGACCGCGGCGAGGAACTGCGCGTCCATGGCGACGAACTGCACGGCGACGCCGAACAGCGTGAGAACCAGGCCGAGCGCGGCATGGACAGGGCTCTTCATCGTGATCACGCCGATCGCGCCGCCGAGGATCATCACCGCGGCGGAGAAGAACACCACGTATTCGAGGAAGGTCGCGTCGCTCACCGTTCGATCACCCTGACCGTCTTGTCGCGCTCGGGCTGCGCCGGCTCGGGGGCTCGCACGCCGTAGCCGAGTTCTCCGCTCCAGCCGACTTCACCCTCGAACGTCGCGTCGCCCGACGGCGACGTGGCCCGCATCCATCCGCTCGTGAGGAGGTCGTCACCGGCGCGCCAGTCCTCCCACGGCAGCTTCTTCGGCATGCCCTCGTCGTCGACGACCAGTTCGGCCTTGGTGTAGATGGCGTCGTTGCGATTGGTGAACGAGAACTCGAACAGCTTCGACTCGGTGATCGCCTCGGTCGGGCACGCCTCGACACACATGTCGCAGTGGATGCAGCGCAGGTAGTTGATCTCGTACACGAACCCGAAACGCTCGCCCGGCGACGTCGGGTTCTCCGGGTCGTTGTCGGCACCACGCACGTAGATGCAGTCGGCAGGGCAGACGCCGGCGCACAGTTCGCAACCGATGCACTTCTCCATCCCGTCCTCGTAGCGGTTCAGCACGTGTCGTCCGTGCAGACGCTCGGGGCGCGCCAGCTTCTCGTCGTGGTCGACGTCGCGAGCGTCGTCGTTGCGCTTCTTGGCCCGACGACCACCGGAGTACTCGGTCGTGACCCGCTGGCCGCCGAAGAGACGGTGCTGGCGGATCGTGACGCCGAAACCCTCGAGATACCCCATCAGACGGTCGCTCCTGTGTTGTCGGTTGGCACGGTCGTCGTTCGCCGCTGCTCGATTGCGGGCGCTCACCTTGAGCGCTGCGCCGAAGAGACCCGTGGCGACGATCGCCACGACGAAACTGATCACGACCACGCGAAGGCTGTCGGCTGCGTCACCGTCGGGTGAGAACTCGCGCAGCGCTGCGAGCAGCAGGAACCAGCCGAGCGCGATCGGGATGAGCACCTTCCAGCCGAGATCCATGAGTTGGTCGTAACGCAGCCGTGGCAGCGTTGCCCGCAGCCACACGAACAGGTAGAGGAAGGCGAAGAGCTTCAGCAGGAACCACAGGGTGCCCTCGATGGCACCGGGGATCACCGGGATGTCGAACAGCGGTTGTGGCCCACCGAGGAACAGCGTGACCATGATCGCCGACATCGTGACGACGTTCATGAACTCCGACAGGAAGAACAGTGCGAACCGGATGCCGGAGTACTCGGTGTTGAAGCCGCCGACCAGCTCCTGCTCGGCCTCGACGAGGTCGAACGGCGGCCGGTTGAGCTCGGCGGTCACTGCGATGAGGAAGATCACGAACGGCACGATCCCGGTGGAGATGACGTTCCAGTCGACGAAGCTGTTCTGCTGACCGACGATGCCTGCGGTCGACAGCGTGCCCGACGACAGCAGGACGGCGGCGAGACTCAGCCCCAGCGCCGCCTCGTAGGAGATCATCTGCGCCGAGGCCCGCACCGAGCCGAGCAGCGGGTACTTCGAGCCGCTCGACCAGCCGGCGAGCATGATGCCGTAGACGCCGATCGACGACATGGCCAGCACCCACAGGATGCCGACGGGCGGATCGGCCAGCTGCACGCGGGTGACTTCGCCGAACCACGTGACGGTGCCGTCACCGCCGTCGGAGAAGTCGCCGCCCAACGGGATGACCGCCCACAGCAGGAACGCGGGGACGAAGGCCAGGAACGGTGCGAGCCGGAACACGAAGCGGTCGGCGCGGCTCGGCAGCAGGTCTTCCTTGAAGAACGCCTTGATGCCGTCGGCGAGGGTCTGCAGCATGCCGAAGGGACCGGCCTTGTTCGGGCCGATCCGGTTCTGCATGCCCGACACGACCTTGCGCTCGTACCAGACCATGAACATCGTCGACACGAGGCCGATGACGAAGATGAAGAGGACCTTGCCCAGGACGATGAGCAGCGGGGTCCACAGCAGCGGCCCCTCGACGATCGGGTCGAGCGCGAACATCAGATCCGCTCGATCCTCACATCGGTGGTCGCCGTCGCGGCGTCGACGATGTCTTCGATCTTGCCGGCGCCCTGATTGAAGGGCGACCACACCACACCGCGGGGCACCCGCGCGTTCGCGACGATCGGCAGGACAGTGCCGGCCTTGGCACTGATGATCTTCACGTCGCTGCCGTCGGCGACCCCGATGACGTCGAGGTCGAGCGGGTGCACGTGGACGGCCGGTCCCGGTGCCAGGTTCACGAGCGAGCGTGACATCTGCGTCCCAACTGCTCGGTCGTACAACTTGCGACTCACCACCAACCGATAGTCATAGCGGTTCCGACCTGGCGCGGAGAAGACAACGGGATCGAGCACCGTGTCGACGGTGCGGGTCAGCACCCCGTCGGGAGCCCCGACGAGGGCCGCGGGCGACACGTCGGCGAACGATGCGACCTCGGCTGCGATGAGCGCAGTGACGTCGCCGACGGTGGACACACCGCGCAGCGAATGGTCGGCCCCGAACGATCGGTCGCCGATCATCAGCCCGAGTTCGACGGCGATCATCCAGTCGGGTCGGCTCGTGCCGGTGGGCGTCACCTGCTGGGCGAGCGTGGTGACGCGTCCTTCGAGGTTCGTCGTCGTGCCCGCCTTCTCGCCGTACGCAGACGCGGCGAGCACGACGTCGGCGTACTGGGTCGACTCACAGGCGAACGTGTCGATCGACACGATCCGGCGGGCGCCGGCGATCGCCCGACGGGCCAGGTCGGCGTCGGGGCAGTCGTTGAGCGGATCGGCACCGAGCAGCACGAGCAGCTCGATACGCCCCTCGGCCGCAGCCGTGAGCGTCGCGATCGCATCGTGCTCGGCGTCGACGGGCGCGAGGCCGAGCGTCAGGGCACCCACGACGTTGCCCCGGCGAAGCGCCGGGAGCACCTTGGCAGTCGGGACGCCCTCGAGAACGGCCTGCAGCGCGGCGACGGTCGCCTCGGCCGATTCTGCGAGATTCGCGCGGCCGACGACCACGACGACATCGCCCGACGCGATCTGGGCCGCGACGTCCGGGTCCGCGAGGGCCTTGGCCACCGCATCGCGTTGGGTGCCGGGCTCGTAGCGAATCGACTTCCATGCAGACGGGGTCATCCCCGTGTCGAGGGTCGAGAACTCGATGATGCGACTGCGGCGCTTCTCGGCGGCATCGCGCAGCCGGAGGTGGAGCACCGGCAGTTCTTCCTTGAGATCCGGACCGAGGAGCAGGATCGTCGCCGCGTTGGCGGCGTCGTCGATCGTGGCTCGGTCGAGGCCGAGGATCTCGGCGGGGAGGCCATCTCCGAGCTGAGCATCACGGTGGGTGATCCCGATCGCATCGGCGAGCTGCGCCCAGGCGTAGGCATCCTCGTTCGTGCCACGCGCTCCGCCGAGCAGGGCCACGCTGTCGGGCCCGCCCGCTGCGAGCGCGTCGGAGATCATGGTGGCAGCCGCACGCAGCGCCGTGTTCCACGACGTCTCGACGAGGCCGTTGTCGAGCTTCACCATGGGTGCGCCGAGGCGGTTGTCGGCATTGACGGCCTCGAAGTTGAAGCGACCGCGGTCGCAGAGCCAACCCCAGTTCACCGGGTCGGAGTCGACGCCCTGGTAGCGCAGCAACTCGTCGCGGCTCGACTGCACGAGGGTGCGACAACCGACCGAACACGTGGTGCAGGTCGACTCCTGCTGGTCGAGGTCCCACGGTCGGGCCTTGAACCGGTAGGGCTTCGCGGTGAGGGCACCGACCGGGCAGATCTGCACGGTGTTGCCCGAGAAGTAGGAGACGAACGGTTCGTCGGGGAACGTCATCACCTGGGTGTCGTTGCCGCGGCTGATGAAGTGGATGAGCCTGTCGCCGGCGACCTCGTCGGCGAACCGCGTACAGCGGTCGCACAGGATGCAGCGCTCGCGGTCGAGGTACACGAGATCGGAGATCGGGATCGGCTTCTCGTAGTGACGCTTGGACTCGACGTACCGACTCTCGCCCGGGCCGTGGCTGAAGGCCTGGTCCTGCAGCGGACACTCGCCGCCCTTGTCGCACACCGGGCAGTCGAGCGGGTGGTTGGCGAGCAGCAGTTCGAGCATGCCCTCCTGCGCGCGCTTGACCTGATCGGTGTCGGTGTGGACGACCTGGCCGTCGGCGACCGGGGTCATGCACGACACCACCATCATCGGACCGCGCGGTCCTTCGACCTCGACCATGCACTGGCGACACATGCCGACCGGTGTCATGCGCGGGTGGTAGCAGAAGTGCGGCACGTACTCGTCGGCGCCGAGTGCCGCAGCGATCACCATGTCGCCCTTGCGGGCCGCGACCTCACGTCCGTTGATCGTGAGTGTGACCGCGTTCGGGTCGGGCTCCGGTTCCGGCTCGGCATCGATCGCCGCACTCTCGGTGGCCTCGGCGAGGTCGTCGTGAGCCATCTCGACGTCGGCGACGACCTCGTCGGTGACCGGGTCGACATCGGGTGTCGGTGTGTCAGCGCTCACTCGCCGACTCCTGACATCACCGGGATGCTGCGCCGTTCGGTCCGCTTGGTCACCAGCGCCGCGAAGTCCTCGGGGAACAGTGTCATGGCGGAATGGATCGGCACGTAGGCCGAGGGCCCGACGAAGCAGATCGTCGTCATCTTGTACGGGAACGGCACGGCGTCGAGGCCGAGGCGCTCACTCGACGCGTGGGGCATGTCACCCGGACAGATCGTCTGGCCGACGTCGAGGATCGTCTGCAGGTCGGCATCGGTGCCGTGGCCGTCGACGATGCGCTGCACGAGTCGATACAACCACGTTCCACCCTCCCGACAGGGGACACACTTGCCGCACGATTCGTGGGCGTAGAAACGTACGAGCGACAACGCGGCTGCGGGGATGTCGGTCGTGGAGTCCATCACCATGACCGCACCCGAGCCGAGCATCGATCCGGCGGCACTTGCCTGGGGGCCCTCGAACGGGACGTCGAGTTGGTCGGCGGTGAACCACGGAGCCGAACCGCCGCCCGGCACGAACGCCTTGAGGTCGTTGCCGTCGCGGATGCCCTGCGCGAACTCCTCGCCGTAGATCAGATCTCGGAAGGTGGTCGATCCGTTGACGATCTCGTACACGCCCGGGCGAGCGACGTGGCCCGACACCGCGATCATGCGCGTGCCGGGCGAGGTCGCCGTGCCGACCGCGGTGTACGCCGCCGAGCCCTCCTTGGCGATGAACGGGAGGTTGGCCAACGTTTCGACGTTGTTGACGATCGTCGGCTGGCCGTACAAGCCGACCGCTGCGGGGAAGTACGGCGGCTTGAGTCGCGGCATGCCGCGCTCGCCCTCGAGCGACTCGATCAGAGCGGTCTCCTCACCCACCACGTAGGCGCCCGCGCCGGTGTGCAGCACGATGTCGACACCGAAGTCGGTGCCGAGAATGTTCTTGCCGACGTAGCCCGCGGCGTACGCCTCGTCGAGCGCCGCAGCCACGCGCTCGTGCGCCACTGCCATCTCACCGCGGACGTACAAGAAGCACTGCGACAGACCGGCGGCGTAGCACGCGATCAGACACCCCTCGATCAGCTGGTGCGGGTCGCACTCCATGAGGAGGCGGTCCTTGTAGGTGCCGGGTTCGGATTCGTCGCCGTTGACGACGAGGTAGCGGGGCCAGACGCCCTGGGGGGTGAAGCCCCATTTGGTACCCGCCGGGAAGCCGGCACCGCCGCGGCCGAGCAGCGTGGAGTTCTTGACCTCGTCGGACACCTCGGTGGGCGTCTTGGCGAGCGCCGCTCGCAGGCCCTCGTAGCCGCCGGTGGCGTGGTACCGCTCGAGGGTGTGGGCATCGTCGTACCGGAAACGCGAGGTGACGATCTGGGGGCGGTCACCCGGGTAGAAGCCCGGCGCCCAGGGATAGGGGCTGTTGCTCATGCGGGGGTCACCTGGATCCAGGTGGGTCCTTCCGTGACGTCGTCGGGATCGAAAGCGCCGAGGGTGCGGTCGGCAGGAATCTGCTGACGGTTGCGACCGAGCGTGCCGTGCGGTGGGATCTCGGCGTCGAGCGCGCCCGAACGCAGGTCGGCGACCAGATCGTCGAATGCCTCGGGGGTCACGCGGTAGCGGTGCCGGTAGTTGACCTGGAGCGTCGGCGCTTCGGTGCAGGCCGCCTGACACTCGGCGTGCTGCAGTGTGATGAGGCCGTCGGACGTGGTGGAGCCGGCCTTGACACCGAGGGTGTGTTCGGCGTGGTGCATCAGCGACTCGGCGCCCATGAGTTGGCACGACAGGGTGCCGCAGATGTTGATGAGGTACTTGCCGGTCGGCTCGAACCGGAACATCTCGTAGAACGACGCGGTGCCGTACACCTCGGCCGGCGTGACGTCGATCAACTCGGCGACGTGGCGCATGGCGTCCTCGGTGACGTAGCCGTTCTGCTCCTGGCTCAGGTGCACGAGCGGGATGAGCGCCGACTTCTTCTTCGGGTAGCGGGCGATGATCTCCTTCGCCACGATCACGTTGTGGTCACTCAGACGGCTCATCGATCCACTCCGTTCATCGGTCGACCCCGCCGAGCACCGGGTCGACGCTCGAGATCACGGCGACCGCGTCGGCGACGAGCCCGCCGCGCATCATGTGCGGCAGGCACTGGATGTTCACGAAGCTCGGGTCACGCATGTGCATGCGGTACGGGCTGGCCGAGCCGTCGCTCACGATGTAGCACCCGATCTCGCCGCGTGGGCTCTCGATGCCCACGTACACTTCACCCTCGGGCACCTTGAAGCCCTCGGTGAAGATCTTGAAGTGGTGGATCAACGCCTCCATCGACTCGTCGATGCGGGCGCGCGGCGGCGGCGTCACCTTCTTGTCCTGGATGCGATAGTCACCTGCGGGCATCTTGTCGAGGATCTGGCGGACGATCTTCATCGACTCGCGAATCTCGGCCAGACGGATCGCGAACCGGTCGAAGGCGTCGCCGTACGAGCCGACGATCACGTCGAACTCCATCTCGTCGTAGTGCATGTAGGGCTGGTCGCGGCGCAGGTCCCATTCGACACCCGTCGAACGCAGGATCGGGCCGGTCGCGCCGAGCGCCATCGCCTCGGTGGGTGTGATGACGCCGACACCCTGGAGCCGCTCGCGCCAGATCGGCTGGCCGGTCATCAAGATGTCGTACTCGTCGAGACGGTCGGGGAGCATGTCGAGGATCGACAGGACACCGTCGCGCCATCCCGCCGGGAGATCGGCGGCGAGCCCACCGGGGCGGACGAAGTTGTGGTTCATCCGCAGGCCGGTGACCTCCTGGAAGAACCGCAGCACCTCTTCGCGCTCGCGCCAGCCGTAGATCATCATCGACACCGCGCCGAGGTCCATGCCGTTGGTGGCCATGAAGAGCAGGTGGCTCGCGATGCGACTCATCTCGGCGAGGAGCATCCGGGTCCACACGGCCCGTTCGGGAATCTCACCGTCGATGCCGAGGAGCTTCTCGGTCGCCATCGAGAAGACGAGCTCGTTGGCGATCGGACTCAGGTAGTCCATCCGCGTGACGTTCGTGCCGCCCTGCGCGTAGGTGAGCTGTTCACCGGTCTTCTCCATGCCGGTGTGCAGGTAGCCGATGATCGGCTTGCAGCGCAGCACGGTTTCACCCTGGAGTTCGAGCATGAGACGCAACACGCCGTGCGTCGACGGGTGCTGCGGCCCCATGTTGATGATCATGGTCTGGTCGTCGTCGGGGTCGTCGGGCAGATCACCCAGCAGCGCAGCCTCTGCCTCGGACATGCGCAGGACCGAACCCACCTCGCGCAACAGCTCCTTCGCGCTGAGTTCGCTGCGCGGCTTGAGCTGCTGCTCCCCCTCGTCGGTGCCCGCAACCGAGCGCTCGTAGAACGCGTCGCCGGTCTGGGTGGTCGCTTCGCCGGTCTGGGTGGTCGCTTCGCCGGTCTGGGTGGTCGCTTCGCCGGTCTGGGTGGTCGCTTCGCTCATGCGTTCGCCTCCTTGAACTGCACCGGGATGCGACCCACGGCGAAATCCTTGCGCAGCGGGTGGCCGATCCAGTCCTCCGGCATCAGGATGCGGGTGAGGTCGGGATGGTCGGTGAACTCCACACCGAACATGTCGAACACCTCACGTTCCATCGCCTCCGTGCCGGGATACACGTCGAACAGTGTCGGCAGGACGGCGTCGGCCTCGGGCACCTGGACACGCAGGCGGATGCGGCGTCGCCCACGCATGTCGAGCAGGTTGACCACGACCTCGAACCGTTCGGCGACCATGCCGTCGGGCAACTCACGGCCGGGCCGCTCGAGATAGTCGACGCCGGTCAGATCCACGCACATGGTGTACCCGTCGTCGACGAGGCGCTTGACGGTGTCGAGGTACTCGTCACGAGCGACGTGGAGGACGACCTGATCGCTCATGGCTTCGAGGCTCCGAGCAGGACGGGCACACCCGTCGGTTCGATGTACTCCACGTGGACGTTGGCGCCGGCGCCGGACTCGTCGCGCCGCTTCATGATCTGGTTGGTCTCGATCAGTCCGTGCAACGTCTCGATCGCATGGATCAGGGTCTCCGGCGTGGGCGGGCACCCGGGCGCATAGACGTCGACCGGCACGATCTGGTCGACGCCCTGGACGATGGCGTAGTTGTTGAACATGCCGCCCGAGGAGGCGCAGACACCCATCGAGATGACCCACTTGGGCTCCATCATCTGGTCGTACACCTGACGCAGCACGGGGGCCATCTTCTGGCTGACCCGACCGGCGACGATCATGATGTCGGCCTGGCGCGGAGATGCACGGAACACCTCCATGCCGAAGCGGGAGATGTCGTAGTGGGCCCCACCCGTCGCCATCATCTCGATGGCGCAGCAGGCCAGGCCGAACGACGCGGGCCACGACGAGCGCGCGCGTGACCAGTTGACGAGGTCTTCGAGTTTTCCGGTGATGACGTTGTGCGACAGGCCACCGAGGCCGTCGTCGCGCACATCGTTGACGATGCCCATGCTGATGACTCCTTCGCGGTCTCGCTATGCGGCTTCTTCGGTGCCCGGCGACGTCAGGCGGCCTTCGGCCCCGACGCGTCGGACCGTGGTGGCCATCGTACGTTCGGGTGACACCATCGCCGCGTCCGTCGTCAGCAACCTGCCGCGTTGCAGTGGGCCCCACTCGAGACCGCCACGGGCGACCTCGTAGACGAACGTCGCGAAGAACACCACCGAGAACGCCAGGACAGCCCAGAATCCGTACGTTCCCAGCGTCGAATGCGACACCGCGTACGGATACAGGAAGATGATCTCGATGTCGAACATGATGAACAGCATGGCCACCACGTAGAAGCTCACGGGGAACCGTTCGGGCGGCTCACGACTCGGCACGATGCCGCATTCGTACGGCGCCTCCTTCGCGATCGACGGGCGCCGCGGCGCCAACAACCGTGACGCCGCGAAGCTCAACACGCCGAACACCACGGCGAGGCCGAACAGCACGACGATGGGGAGGTACTGAGCCATGATCAGACGCCGGCGTCGACCTTGTCTCGTTCGGGTGCCGCGACGGAGGCCTCGACCTTGACGGCCGGCAGCGGCTGGGCGAGGTTCGCCCGTCGGATGCGGTCACGACGGTTCAGCAGGTAGCACAGGGCGAAGAAGATCGCGCCGGCACCGATCATCAGCACCGCCGGTGGCTGACGGCGCGCACCGAGATCACGGATCATGTACACGTAGACGCGCTGGCGGCTCTCGTCGACCTCGGGCCGCACGGGCGCACGGCCCGGCTCGGTACGCACGGGCACGAACGACGCCGCCTCGGCAACGACGTAGTGCGGCGTGTGCCGGAAGGCGAGGAAGTCGAGCGTGTCGTTGATCTTGGGATAGCTCTCGCCGCCGGTGTCGAAGACCTCGACGATCTCGAACTGGCCGGCCGTGAACGCCTCCTCCTCGATCAGGATCTCGGTGGCGGCCGCCTGGGCCTGGCCGAACGCCGGTGATGCCTTGTCGAGCACCACCCAGTCCTGCTCGAGGAAGGTGTCGCGGACGATCTCGGCGGATTCGGTGGCATTCACGCCCTCGGGAACATCGGCGTTGGGATCGAGAACCCCCGCCGAGCCCAGCGCATTCACGTCCTGCAGCACCGCGGACCCTGCAACCGGCTGCCAGGTCGGGTCGGGTCCGCGCAGGCCGATGCCGTAGATCATCCAGACGGCACCCATCAACATCATCCAGCCCGCGAGGCCGGCGATCGTGACGAGGAACGCCAGGCGCGAACCGAGGTTGGTCGCCATGATGCCGTAGATGCTGCCGATCAGGATGACGACGGCGATGATGACGGTGAGCAGGCCGCGAAGCTCAGGCTCCCATCCGATTGCCAACAACGACATGTGTCACAAGCTCCGTACGTACTCGAGGATGGAATCGAGCTGCTCGTCGGTGAGCAGGTTTCCGAATCCGGGCATGCGGCCGGAACCTTGCCCGTTGCGACCGTACAGCTTGCCGTACACCGAACCGTTCTTGACGAACTGCACCAGATCCGACTCGCTGGCGAAATGGCTGTTCACCGAACCCCCGGTGAGGTTCCAGCCGAAGGCGCCCTGACCCGACACGCCCGGCTGTCCATAGCTCCAACCGAGCGTGTGGCAGCGGGCGCAGCTGTAGGCGCCACTGGCGAGATCGAGATTGAACAGCGCCTCGCCCACCGTCTCGGCCTTGCCGTCGGCAACGGCCTTCTCCGCTGCCGTCTGGATCTCGGCCTGCATCTCGGCGGGCAGGTTGCCGTCCGCACAGATCAGCGGGTCTTCACCCTCGGCGCAGTTCTCGCGCGGGATCTGGATGCTCTTGATGTAGGCGATCAGGTTGTCGATCTGCTGGCTGTTCATCGGGCCGCCCCCGGCGAGACCCCAGGGCGACATCGGCGAGAAGGGTCGGCCGTAGACCAGGATGAACCGGATCTCGCTCTCGTCGAACCGGTACAGCGCAGTGTTCAGCGCCGGGGCCTTCCAGTTGACGGCCTGGACCTCCTGGGTGACCGGGTCGGTCACGGTGAACGGCGCCTCGCCACCGACGGCCTGCATGCCACCGTGGCAGCCGGCGCAGTTGAACCCGCCCTCGGCAGTCGGCGCGAACAGCTGTGATCCCCAACTGGCGAAGCGGTTGTCCCAGCCCTCCTCGGCACCGGCCTGGCGGCTCGGTTCGAACACCCAGTACAGCGGCAGGGCCACGACGATCACGACGAGCAGAACGACACCCCAGAGCTGGACGCGCTCGAGTCGGGGGCCCTCCAGGGTCTCGTCGTCGTAGTACGGCTTGCGGTTGGGTGCGAGCTCGATCTCCGAGCCGACCTCCTTGCGGCCCGCCGCGACGTTGAACAGACCGTAGATGACCCAGCCGGCGATGATGACGACGAGACCGATGATGCCGATGGTCGTGGTCGTGAGCGCCACGAGAGCCATCAGTGCTCACCCCCGCCGGTGCAGTGCGGCCCTTCGGCTTCCTGACCGGTCGTGTTCGTGCCGATCGGGGGTCCGGGCACGAGCTGGCCGGTGTTGATCGAGACCTCGCCCGTCGCCGAGATCGTGGCCGGGTAGCGGTCCATGCCTCGCGGGGCGGGGCCGGCCTTCTTCTCACCGTTGCGGTTGTACTGCGACCCGTGGCACTGGCACTCGAACCACTGGCTGGTGTTGCACTCGGGAATACGGCAGCCGAGGTGCGGACACTTCTGGCTCAAGATGGTCAGTCCGGCACTCATGGTCGACGAGCAACGACTCGGGATACACCGTCTCGGCGAGCGGCAGTGCCTCGGGCGGGTACTCGGTGATCCACGAACGGGCCTCGGGGACGTAGAAGAAGCCGTTGCCCTGCTTGATGCCGGCCTTGATCCCGTCGATCTTGCCGACCGACACGACGCCACCGAAGCCGCCGGTTCCACTCGGCCAGAGGAACGCCACGAAGGCCGCCGCGGCAAAGGCGCCGAGACCGACGCCCATCAGCGACACCGTGGCCCGGTTGAAGAACTGTCGACGTGTGACGCCGATCATCTCGGGGTCGGGCGGTGTCCACTCGACGATCTCGGCCTGCGGGCGCACCGCCACCTCGGTGCTGCGCGATGCCAGACCGGCAGCTTCGACCTCGGCGGCTGTCGGCGTGTCGACGACCGGTTCGGTCTGCCTGCGAGCCGCACGATCCCGTTGCACGGTCTCGCCGGACAGCGCGCCTGCGCCGCGCACGTCGCTGCGACGCGCCAGGGTGAAGAACGCGACGGCACCGAGAACGACGACGACGCCGATGGCGATGGCGATGACTGCTGCAGTACTCATGACTGGGGGGTCTCCTTTCGCAGAGTCACAGTTCGAAGAACAGACCTTCGACCCAGGGCAGGACGAAGTTGAAGCCGGGCCCACGGAAGAACGACCCGATGATCACGAGCACCGCCCAGAACATCAGATGGACGGTCATCAAGCCGTAGAGGAACTTGCGATCCTCGGGCTTGTTGGAAGGATTACGGTCCAGATAGGGCGCGAGGACGAGTGCAATGAGCCCAACTCCGGGAAGTGTGACACCTGCCACCATCGGGTGGAAGGTGGTGAGCAGCTCCTGCAGACCCAGGAAGTACCACGGTGCCTTCGAGGGGTTCGGCGTCAGGTTCGTGTTGGCCAACTGCAACAGCGGCGCATGCACGAAGACGGAGAAGATGAACACGAACGCCGTCATCGCCAGGGCGGCGACGAACTCGGCGGCGAGCAGGTGAGGCCAGGTGTGGACCTTGTCGACCGGGGTCGCCTTCACGTCTTGGATCGAGCCCGACTTGACGACGGTCAAGAGACGCTGGGTGTGGCCGCCCGGACCCGCGCCGACCGGCACGCCACCGCCGGCGGGTGCTGCTGCGACGACCGCACCGACCTTCTCGGCAACCGCGACGGCACCACCAGCTGCGGGGGCCTCGGTCTCGCCACCGGCCTTGGCAGCCTTGGCCGCCTTGCTGCGCTGCAGCAGGTGGTCGGGGATACGCGAATCGGACGGGGCTGCAGCCTCGACGGGAGCTTCGGCGGCAGTCGCCTCGGCGGGTGCAGCCTCGGCGGACTTCTCCCGCGCGGCAGCGGCTCGCTTGAGGAGATGCTCCGGGATCTCAGTCATCGTTCACCTCACCATCCAGTCGAATCGGCCAGTCAACAGTCGAACTCACATCAACGATCGAAATCACAACGGACCCGAGATTCCGCCGTCCTTGCGGACACGCCAGAAGTGGATCGCCATGAAGATCACGATCACGAACGGCAGGAACAACACGTGCAACACGTACCATCGCAGCAGGGTCTCGGAGCCGATCTCGGCACCGCCCAGCAGGACGAACCTGACCTCCTGGCCGAACACCGGGGTGTAGCCCATCATGTTCGTGCCGACGGTCACGGCCCACAGCGCCAACTGGTCCCACGGCAACAGATAGCCCGTGAACGACAGCAGCAGGGTCAGCGTCAACAGGATGACGCCGATGACCCAGTTGAACTCGCGAGGCGGCTTGTAGGCGCCGTGGTAGAAGACGCGTGCCATGTGGAGGAACACTGCCAGCACCATCAGGTGCGCGCCCCACCGGTGCATGTTCCTGACCAGCAGCCCGAACGTGACCGAGGTCTGCAGGTTCTGGATGTCGTTCCACGCCGCGGTCGCCTCGGGTCGGTAGAAGAACATCAGGAAGATGCCGGTGACCGTCAACAGGATGAACAGGAAGAAGCTGAGCCCGCCCAGGCAGAGCGTGTAGCTGACCTTGACGGCGTGGCGCTTCACCTTCACCGGGTGCAGGTGGTAGAGCACCGAGTTCATGATGACGTAGCTGCGGTTGCGCGGGCTGTCGGTGTAGCCCTTGCGGAAGATCGAACCGGGCCGGAAGATCGAACTCCACGCCTGGCTGCCCTGCACGCCGTCGACCGCGGACGTCATGCGATCCTTGATGGTCGGGCGGGGTTTGTCGTCGATGATCTTTGCCATGTCTCAGCGTTCCCCGGCCACGTAGGCCGCGTCTGGGCGCTCGCTCACTGGCGTTGCGCTCGCTCGTACGGTTGATGACTTCATTTTCAGAGCCTCATGCCATAGCCGTAGCCATGGTTGTTGGTGCGGACGTGGGAGTTGCCTGCGGCCGTGGCGGTGCCCGCCTTGCCGAGGATGATGACCCCCGTGGGGCAGCGGTCGACGCACAACGCACAACGCGTGCAGATGTCGTCGTCGATGGTGAACATGAACGCATCGGACGGATCGGTGCCGGGCTGCTCGGTACCTTCGGCCTCGACCACGGCGTCGACGGACACCATGTGGATGCACTTCCACGGACAGATGTCGACGCACCCTTCGCACGCGATGCACTCGGTCTGGTCGATGTGGATGAACTGCTTCGGCTTGACCGCCTTGGACAGGTAGTCCGCGTCGACCTCCACCAACGTGTACGCGTCGGTGAACGGCATCATCGGGGGGTTGGCGTCGGTGCGTGCCATCGATCAGGCCTTCTTCACCAGCGGACGACCGTAGGTGGAGGTGGGCAGTTCCTTCGGCTTGACCTCGCCGCGCTTCTGCCACCAGACGGCGAGGAAGATGAAGACCCCGAAGAAGATGAGATGGAGGATGACCACGCCGATGTCACGAACGGCCTGGTACTGCAGTGTGATGGGGTTCCAGCCGCCGGCCGACTCGGGCTTGAGGATGCCGCCGGGCCCGAACAGCAACTTGTCACGCGACCAGCCGAGGTCCTTGTCGGCATGGTCGATGAACTGGTGGGGAACCACGCCGAACGCCAGGAACAGCACACCGAAGACGTACACGGACGCGAGCAGCGCCTCGCCCCACAGGAGCGGTCGGTCGACGGCGCGACGTTTGCCGTAGGGGATGATCGCCAACGACAGGGCCATGGTCGCGAAGAATGACACGAGGAACGCCTGATTCATCAGGGGCCATTCGAGTACGGCGATTCCGATCATGTGCGATGTGTTCCTGTCGTGGTGGATCTGTGCGTGCGTTCGATCCCCGGGAAACGGCCGGCGGCCGCAATCGGGACATTGGTGACGAACTGTAGTCCTCGGCGTGCGAGATACGAAGTTTGGCACGCAAGTCTGACCACTTCACATGGTTGTGCATTAGTTCCCGACGTGACGATCGGCGTTTCGGCGCGACAGATTCCCAGATCCCGGCGCGATCCATCTATCATCCCCCCAGTGACCGAGATTCCCGAACATCTCCTCAAGCGGTCGCGCGAGCGACGCTCCGCGATCGGCCAGGGCGACGACGCGGCGACGAGCGACAGTGCGCCGTCGAGCAGCCCGGCGACGACGGCGAGTTCTGCACCGGCGACCACGGCTGCCGCTGCGCCCCCCGCGGCCACCGGCCCGGCGCCACGCACTGCGGCGCCCGCGCCTGCCGCTCCTCCCCCTCCGGCGCCCGAGCCCGTGTACGTGCAGGCCGCCAAGCAACGCAAGAAGATCCCGTTCTGGGCCATGGCGACACTCAGCCTGATGCCGCTGTGGGCGTTCATGTACGTGCGCGCGGTGACGCAGCCCCCCGAGGTCGTCGAAGGACCACTCGGCATCGGCGCCGAGGTCTACAGCAACTGTGCGAGCTGCCACGGCGCGGCCGGCGGTGGCGGTGTCGGCTACCCGTTCGAGGGCCAGTCGGTCCTGCAGACGTTCCCGCACATCGAGGACCAGATCCGCTACGTGTACTACGGCACCGAGGGCTTCAACGCCGCCGGCGTCGAGATCTACGGCAACCCCGACCGTCCCGGTGGCCCGCACATCACCGGTGGACGCGGTGTGATGCCGGCGTTCGCTTCACAGCTGACCCAGTACGAGATCATCGCCGTGGTCTGTCACGAGCGCTACACGCTCGGTGGCGCCGACCCGACGAGCGAGGAATGGGCCGCGGAGTTCGAGGCCTGGTGTTCTCCCGGAGCCCCCGTGTACGACGCGGTCGAGACCGGCGAGTACGACTACACGAGTCCCGAGGCCGAGCCGATCGGCGACGTCGAGATCATCCCCGTCGGGCCCGACGCCGTCGCCGGCTCGCCCGCCGGCTGAGCGGATTCTGCTGGACACCGACGTCCTCGTCGTCGGCGGTGGCCCCGCCGGAGCGTCGGTCGGATACTGGCTGGCCCGAGCGGGCCACGACGTCACGGTCGTCGAGAAGCGTCCCGTTCCTCGTCACAAGGCGTGCGGCGACGCGCTGACGCCCCGCGCGCTGCACGAGTTGGCGCTGCTCGACGTCGACGCGCTCGGAATGAACGGCCACCGCCTCAACGGTGTGCGCATGGTCCACGGGCGCAACGAGGCCAACGTGCCGTGGCCGGAGCATGCCGGACTCCCCGACCACGCGGTCGCCCTGCGACGTGACGTGCTCGACACCGAACTCCGACGCCACGCTGCCGAGGCCGGAGCGCACCTCGTCATGGGCCACGAGGCCACCGGGCCGATCGTCGAGCGTGGTTTCGTCCGCGGCGCTGCGCTCGCCGCGGACACCGAACTCGCCGCCGACCTGCCCCGGCTCGACTCCGTTCGCTCACGATTCGTGGTCGTGGCCGATGGCGCCAACAGCAGCTTCGGGCGTGCTCTGGGCACCACCCGGCACCGCAACTGGCCGTACGGCATCGCGACCCGGACGTACTTCGCCAGCGAACGCAGCTCGGAGTCGTGGATCGAGTCGACGCTCGGGATTCCGGACGCCGCCGGAAACCCCGTCGCCGGGTACGGCTGGGTGATCCCGCTCGGCGACGGGACGTTGAACGTCGGCGTGGCCGTGCTGTCGACCTATCGCGACGTACGGGGGGTGAACGCGTTGAAACTGCTCGATGCGTTCGCGCACCGCATCGCCGAGCGGTGGGAGATCGACCCGTCCGCGGGACTGAAGGCGCCGACGCGGTTCCGAATCCCGCTCGGCGGGTCCGTCGGACCGAAGATGGGGCCGACGTTCCTCGTGGCGGGTGACGCCGCCGGCATGGCCAATCCGTTCAACGGCGACGGTGTCGACGCCGCCCTGATGACCGGTCGCCTGGCTGCCGAGGTTCTCGACGAGGCGCTCACGACCGGGAACTCGACGACCCTGCAGCGGTACCCCACGATCCTCAACGACGCCGTCGGTCAGTTCCACAAGGTCGGCCGGTTGAGCGCGCGCTTCCTCGGGCGTCCGATCGTGTTGCGTCCGGCCCTCCGACTGGGCCTGCACAGCGATCGTGCCATGGGCGCCGTCTTGCGGATCGCCGCGAACGAACTACGCGATCAGCGACCGGGTGGGGCCGAGCGGGCGTACGCGATCGCCAACGCGATCTCGAAGTTCGCTCCCAACTGGTGACCAGTTCCGCTCTCGAGGGCGGTCAGGCGGCGACCGACACCGAGGCGATCAGCGCGCCGGGTGCTGCGCGCAGGGCGTCCGTCGCAGGTGAGTCCGGGAAGTCGTCGCAGGCAGCGACGGCCCGGTCGACGTAGGCCTGAGCCGTCTCGATCGACGCCGCCAGGCCCTCGTTCGAACGCAGGATCGCCAACGCCTTGTCCTGGCTGGCGGCGTCGAGCGGCGAGCCGAGCAGGCTGGCGAGTTCGTCCGCTGCCGGTGACCCGAGCGCCAAGGTGCGTAGTACCGGCAGCGTGTAGACGCCCTCGACGATGTCGTGACCGGCGGGTTTGCCGAGCTGCTCGTCGGTGGAGACGATGTCCAAGATGTCGTCGACGATCTGGAACACCATGCCGTAACTGTTGCCGTATTCGGTGAGGGCGTCGATCAGCGGGCGGTCGTGCCCGGCAGCGATACCGCCGATCCGCGCCGCGGTGCCGTACAGCGACGCCGTCTTGCCGTGGATCGATGCGAGGTAGCTCGCCTCGGTGCGCGAGATGTCGTAGGTGTGGCGCAACTCCTCGATCTGACCCTCGCAGAGCCAGCCGATGGTGCGCGCCAGCAGCCCCGCGACCTCGGTGCCGAGCGATGCTGCGATCTCGGATGCTCGGGACAGCAGGAAGTCGCCGGCGAGGATGGCCTGGAGGTTGCCCCACTTCGCGTTGACGGTCTCGACGCCGCGACGGGTCTCGGCCTCATCCATCACGTCGTCGTGGTAGAGCGACCCGAGGTGGACGAGTTCGCAGGCCACACCGCCTCGCACCACGTCGTGCGACGCCGCGTCGCCGAGCACCTGGGCGCCCGCGATGGCCAGGACGGGACGCAGTCGCTTGCCCCCGGCCACGATCAGATGCGACGCGATCTCGTTGAGGTACGAGTCGGGTGTGACGACGGCAGCGTGCATCGCCGCCTCGATCCGTTCGCGGTCGGAATCCATCGACGCGAGAGCCAACAGCGGCGATGTGACGCTCGGAGCCAGCACCTCTTCCTGGGACACGTCGGACAGGCTAGGCGCGCCTGAGGGAGGACGCACGAACGTACGCACCACTCGTCGCTGCGCGAGACACCCCGTAACCTGAGTGGGATGTCCATGACGGCGACGGTTCCCTCCACCCTGCCCAAGGCCAACGAGCCGTGTTGGTGCGGGAGCGGGCGCAAGTACAAACGCTGCCACAAGAAGTCCGAGGGTCGCGTCGTGCCCGGTGTCGTGTCACCGATGCGCGAGGTCCCGGCCGACATCGAGCGGCCGCCGTACGCCGACACGGGCGAGGTCGAACCGTGGGACGAGCCACGGATCAAGTCCCCCGAGATCATCGAGCGGATGCGTCACGCCGGCAAGGTGGCCGCCGAGGTGCTGCGCCTGGCGGGCGACATGGTCGCTCCCGGGGTCACCACCGAGGAGCTCGACATCTACGTCCACGACCTGTTCGTCGAGCGGGGCGCGTACCCCTCGACGATCAACTACCACGGCTACCCGAAGGCGTGCTGCACCTCGATCAACGAGGTCATCTGCCACGGCATCCCCGACACGACCGTGCTCCAGGACGGCGACATCTGCAACATCGACGTCACCGGTTACATCGGCGGCGTCCACGGCGACACCAACGCCACGTTCCTCGTCGGCGACGTCGACCCCGAGAGCCGGCAGCTCGTGCGGGTCACCGAGGAGTGCACGTGGCACGGCATCGAAGCCGTCAAGCCGGGACGACCGATCAGCGACATCGGCCGCGCGATCGAGGACCACGCCAAGAAGTACCGGTACGGCGTCGTGCGGGCGTTCGTCGGCCACGGCATCGGCGAGCAGTTCCACACCGACATCCAGGTGCTGCACTACTACGACTCGCGCGCCGCCACGATCATGCGACCGGGCATGACCTTCACGATCGAGCCGATGATCACGCTCGGAACGGTCAACTACAAGATCTGGGACGACGACTGGACCGCCGTGACCGGCGACGGCAAGCGCACGGCGCAGTTCGAGCACACGATCCTCGTCACCGACGACGGGTACGACGTGCTCACGGGCGGGCCGGGAGCGGTGAGCCCGTCGGCTCCCTGGACCCGCTGACCGCGAACAGCCACCACAGCGCGAGCACGGCGAAGCCCACACCACTGCTGAGGGTCGACGCTGTCGCGAACCGATCGAGGGTGCCGGGTGCGTCGGTCGGGATGATGGCGGCGCTGAACCCGTCACGCTTGACGAATCCCCAGATGGCGAGCTCGACGCCGACGAGCAACATCGCAGCATCGGCCGCAAAGACCTTCGAGCGCTTCGCGGCCAGGACCCCGAACGCGGCACACGCCACGGCCACCATGGGCAACACCCACCACACGAGTTTCGGGCCGGTCTCGGGAGGCAGCGAACGGAACTGCCAGACACCGACGATCAGTGCCAGCAGCGCCACCGGCATCGCCACGGCCACAGCAGCCGCGTATCGACGCGCCCGGTGCAGGAACCACGCCGCGACCGCCAGGCCGAGACCCACCGCGAACCCGGCGACCACCGGGAGCGCCGACGGGGCGGGCTGCCAGGTACTGATCACGGTGACCTCGACGTCGGTGCCATCGACGACCAGTGGGATCACCGACTCGAGGATCTGATCACCTGGCCCCGATCCGAACGGGCGGGCCTCCTGCATCCAGTGCGCGCGGTGGTCGTGCCAGGAGTAGTTCCCGTCGGCAGCCACCTGCGTCCAATCGGGTTCCGCGTCGGGAGTGGCGGTGTCGGGGATGCCCCCACCGCCGAGCCGATCCGCGTTGAGGTAGGTACTCGGCGAGTTCCGGTTCTCCCAGACGGTGCCATCGGTCCGGAACCAGAGCATGTCCTCGCCCTGATAACCGATGACCATCGCCTCGGTACCGGGGGCCACGGTCAGTTCGAAGAAGGAGTCACCGCCGATGATCGACGTCTCGATCGTCGGTGTCGGCGGTTCCACCGACACGATCTCGGACTGGTAGTCCGTCGGCCCGGGCGGGTCCGCGAATGCCGGTGACGTCAGCATCGCCGAACCGAACAGGCCGGCGACGAGGCTGACGACGACCCGGTACCGACGATGTCGGTGCAGTGCACTCACGCGCGCACCACGAGCACGAACTCCCCGCTCGGGTGCACGGTGCAGATGCCGACGAACTCCCCCGGCGACGAGAATCGCTGCGTGAGCGTCTCGTCGGCGCCCACGAAGAACGGCCCCACGCTGTGACCGCGATCGTCCTCGTTCACGATGCGGATGGTCTCGCCAACCCGCACGTCGAGTTCGGCCGGCAGGATCTCGAGCGGCGTGCCCGCGTCGAGCGCCTCGCCGGCTCCGAGCGGAATGACGTACTCGTACGTCGCTGCGTCGACCGAGTCCACGACTTCGGTTGCCGGGTCCGACGTGGTGTCGCGGCCGCAACCGGCCAGGCCGACGAGCGCAAGCGTGGCAGCCGCGAACGCACGTGCCACCTTCATCGGGCTGCCGCCTGGGCTTCGTAGAGCTGTTCGACATCCGCGGCGATGTCCTCCGACGGCGTGCCGAACGGCCACGTGACGAGCAGCTTGCCGTCGTCGCCGACCAGGTACAGGAACCCGCTGTGCGCGACCTCGATCTCGCCGTCGGTATTCGTCGTGACGTCGTAGCTCACTCCGAACGGCTCCGCGGCGGCAGCGAGCCGATCGGCGTCGAGCGTTCCGGCCGCCTCGGCGTCGGGGACGAAACTCTGGACGTACCCGGTGAGCAGATCGTTGTCACGTTCGGGATCGACGGTGACCATCAGCGTGTCGACCCGACTCGCGATCTCCTCGGGGAGGCGACGCAGCGCAACGGTCCAGTCGGACATCGTCGTGGGACAGACGTCGGGGCAGTTGGTGTAGCCGAAGTACACGGCCTTCAGGCCGCCGGGCTCGCCGCGGAACTCGACGTCGGTCCCCTCGTTCGTGAGCGACGGCAAGGTGGTGCCGTCGACCGCCGGCGCGGGGTCGCGCACGATGCCGGCGAGCGTGCGCTCATCGGTGCTGTCGACCGCCGTCGTGGCGCCGGACGCGCCGCTCGACGACGTCTCGTCGTTGCCGCACGCCGACCCCGCGGCGGCCATGACGGCAAGAGCAGCCACCGCGGCAACGGCCGCGATGCCGCCACGATGTGCTCGCCGTCGGTCACTCATCGGCGAGCGTCTCGATGTAGGCGACGATGTCGGAGATCTCCGCGTCGGTCAGGTTGTTGGCGGGCATCTTCAGCGTGTAACCGTCGACGAGGTCCCGGGAGGGCTCCGCGATCGCCGTGGTCAGGTACGTGTCGTCGGCGACGACGGTGGTGCCGTCGACGAGCGTGACCTCCGAGCCGGCCAGTCCGACCCAGCTCGGGCCCGCGCCGCCGCCGAAGTCCGGGCCGTGACAGCCCGCACAGCCCATGCTGCGCGAGAGCTGTTCACCACGTTGCGCTGCAGGCGAGAGGTCGGCCGGGACGGCGTCGGACGTGCCGTCGTCGCTCCCGCAGGCAACTCCACCGACCGCCATGAGCACGGCGGCCCCTGCAGCAAGAAGGAATCTCGATCGGTTGGCCCGACGCGTGGAGCGCACGCCGAACTGGTCGACCGCCGCGTCGATCTGGTTCCCGGGATTCATCCGACCGCACCGTTCCCGGTTGCGCTGTCGTCCATCATCTCGATCAGGTCGCCACGCGCCCGCGACACCCGCGAGCGGACGGTGCCGACCGGAATCTCCAGCACCTCGGCCGCCTCGTCGTAGTGGAGCCCGAGCACCTGGGTCAGCACGAACGCGCTGCGACGGTCGGCGTCGAGGGCGCCGAGCAGGTCGTCGAGATCGACTCGGCCGGTGGGGTCGCTCCAACCCTCGGGCGAACCCGTGGTCATGGTGCGCCGGACCCGTTCGTCGAGCCGGCGACGGCGCGTCGCTCGGCGCGTGTGATCGACGCACGTACGTCGCGCAATCGTCAGCAACCAACCTCGAGCCGGACCCTCCGCCCGATAACGGTGCAGCGAGCCGATGGCGCGCTCGTACGACTCCTGCGCGAGGTCGTCGGCGTACTGCGCGTCACCGAGGTAGCGGCAGAGACGCCACACGTCGCCCTGTGTCTCGCTCACGAAGCGCTCGAGGGCATCCCGATCTCCGTCGCGAGCCGCGACCAGCAGCTTGGTCAGGTGGTCCACGGGCACATTGTCACCGCGTCTGCCTGGAATTCCGCCGTGACCAAAGTCGGAAATCGGCCGGAACCGAGAGCCGCTCGGGAACGACCTGACACCTCATGGACTGCACTCGAGCCCGCGAGCTGATCTCGTCGATCGCCGACGACGAAGCGAGCGCCGACGACCGCAACGTCGTCGAACTCCACCTCGGCACATGTGCCTCGTGTCGACAGTTCTCGACCGCGGTGTCGATGCTCGATCGCCAGGTCAGGATCCGCCCTGCCGAACCGGTTCCCGACCTGGTGGCCGCCGTCACCGCCAGGGCCCGACCGGCGCGCCTCGGGCGCGGTGGATGGGTCCGGCCCGCCCTCGCCTGGGTCGCCGTCGTGATGTTCCTCCAGAGCGTGCCGGTCCTGCTGCTCGGCAACATGGCGGGCACGGACGCCCACAACGCTCGCCACCTGGGCGCCTTCGGGACCGCGCTGGCCGTCGGGTTCGCCTACGCCGCGTGGAAGCCCCACCGGGCCTTCGGGATGCTGCCGTTCACTGCGGCGCTCGTCGTCACCACGCTGGTCAGCCTCCTCGCCGACGTCGTCGGGGGCACCCGCACACCGGTGGCCGAACTGCTCCACGTCTCCGAAGTGGTCGGCCTCACCCTGCTCTGGGTGATCGCCGGGTCCCCCGGTTGGGGCGGCTGGTCACGGTTCGTCCAGCGCGGCCCGTCGCGCCTCGATCCGCTCCAGTAGCGGTTCCCACCAGGCGGTCAGCGGCTGCGCCAGCCCGTAGGCCAGGTCGACGGATGCAGCACAACACCGAAGATCGGCGCGTTGCAGGGCATCGACCGCGGGCCCGAGGTCTCCTGCCGGCCACGGTAGGGCAGCGAGCACGACGGGCGAGAGCCGCACGCTGTCGGCCGACAACCCGGTACCGGCTCCGCGGTGCCACAGCCACGCCGAGGCGAACCCCGACGTGAGCACGGCTGCGATCTCCCAGGCCGCCGCGGCGAGTTCGCCCGGCGACCTGCGGTCCTCGTCGTCCCAGTGCGCGCCCCGCGGGTAGACACCGATCACGGGGACGCCGGGCAACCAGTCCCCGTGCGCGTCGCAGACCGCCTCGACGATCTGGGTCTGGTTCGCCACGAGCACCTTCGGCACGAGGCGCCGCCTGGCCCACTCCTGCATCTTCGGGTCGAGCCGATCGACGTCGACGCGCGGCCGCTGCCAGCGTCGCCGGGCGAACGTGATCGGCTGTCGCCCCCACAGCGACACGCCCGGATCGATCAGGCCACTGGTCACCAACGGCGGGCCGTCGAGATCGTCACCGACTGCGGGGATCAACCCGTAGTACTCGTCGCGGAAGTTGGCGTTGAGCCGAGCGCGATCGCCGAGCTGTCCGTCGTACGCGCCGTCGTTCGGGAGATCGGGAACGCCGCGTCGCCGGGTGATCACCTGCGACCACGCCGAAGTTCCTGCTCCGCGTCGACCGAACTCGAAGGCGACCACACAGGTGTGCACCTGGGCGTCGAAGACCCGCTCGGCGCTCCACCACGACCAGACGAGGGCCGCCCGCTCGTCGATGCGGGCGCGAATTGCCGCCGCGTCACGTGAGGCCAGGAGCGATTGCGGCAGGACGAATGCGAGTCGACCACCGTCCGGGTCGACGAGCTCGGCGCCGAGTGCGAGGAACTCCGCGGCCGCGTCGGCGTAGGGCCCGCCTCCTCGCGTGCTCGCCCCACCGCGCGTGGTCGCCTCGGCGAGTTGCGACAGGAACGGTGGATTGCCGATGACGAGGTCGTAGTGGGTCGCCGGCCAGGTGCGCGCGAGTGTGTCGGCGAGTTCGATCCTGGCGCCCGGAAGAGCCGCTCGCGCGGCGCCGACAGCCGTCGGATCGATGTCGACGCCGTGGACCAACACCTCACCGTCCAACGATCTGACACGATCGGCCACCGCGGCGAGGAACCGCCCGTCGCCGCAGGCCGGATCGAGCACGGAGATCGGTCGACCAGATCGTGACGCGACGAACTCGACCGTCACCACCGCGTCGACAACCGCTCGGACGAGTCCGTCAGGGGTGTAGAACGAGCCGAGCAACTTGGCGTCGGCCCGGGCGGTCACGACCGCAGACTACGTGGCCGCGTCGCCCGGAGGCATCGGACGGGACCCACTGGGGTGGCCGGGAGCGGGGCGATCTACAGTCGCCGACGTGACCGAGCCGGCCGCCCCCAGTCGCTATCTCGAGTTCGATCGGGCAGCGTGGTCACACCTGCGGGCGGCCACCCCGTTGACGATCGAGCAGCCCGAGCTCGAGCGGCTGCGCGGCATCAACGAGCGCATCGACATGGACGAGGTGGCCACCGTCTACCTCCCGCTGAGCCGCCTCTTGAACCTGTACGTCAGCGCCACCCAGGATCTGCACAAGGTGACGGCGACGTTCCTCGGCACCATCGCGCCGAAGGTGCCGTACATCATCGGCATCGCGGGGAGCGTGGCCGTCGGCAAGAGCACGTTCGCCCGCATCCTGCAGGCGTTGCTGGCCCAGTGGCCCGACCATCCCAAGGTCGACCTGATCACCACCGACGGCTTCCTGTACCCGAACCGAGTGCTCGACGAACGAGGACTCATGAACCGCAAAGGGTTCCCCGAGTCGTACGACACCCGTGCGCTGCTCGACGTGCTCCGGCGGATCAAGAGCGGCGACGGCGCCGTCGAAGCCCCCGTCTACTCACATGTCGTCTACGACATCGTGCCCGGCGAGCACGTCGTGGTGCGCAGCCCCGACATCGTCATCATCGAGGGCCTCAACGTGCTGCAGACCCGCAGCGGGGCACCGGAGTTCGTGAGCGACTACTTCGACTTCTCGATCTACATCGATGCGGACGAGCCCGACATCGAGCAGTGGTACGTCGAACGGTTCCTCGCGCTGCGAGCGTCGGTGTTCCAGGATCCGAACTCGTTCTTCCGGTTCTACGCCGATCTGACCGACGACGAAGCGATCGAGACCGCTCGACGTATCTGGCGCGACATCAACGGCTTGAACCTGCGCGAGAACATCGCCCCCACGCGTGACCGTGCATCACTCGTGGTGCACAAGACCGCCCACCACCGCGTCGACCACGTGCAGCTCCTGCGCCTGTGACGACCAGCGCCACCCGAGGCGCAAGATCGCGTCAGGTGGGTACGGTCATCGTCATGACGCGACGATTGGCCGGGCGGTACGTGCTCGGTGAGCAACTCGGCGCAGGCGGTACGTCTCGCGTGCACGCCGCTGTCGACGAGCGGCTCGGTCGCCGGGTGGCGGTCAAACTCCTCGACGCCCGCATCGTCGCCGCGGCCGATCCCGCCGGACGCGAACGGTTCCTGCGCGAGGGTCGGACCACCGCCGGATTCAACCATCGATACGCGGTGACCGTGTTCGACGCCGGCGAGGACGACGGTGACCTCTTCATCGTCATGGAGCTCGTCGACGGGCCGTCGTTGGCCGAACACCTTGCGAGAACCGGTCCGCTCGCGGTCGACGAGACGGTCCGTCTGGCCGGTCAAGTGCTGTCGGTTCTGGCCGCCGCTCATGCTGCCGGGATCGTGCACCGCGACGTGAAGCCCGCCAACATCCTGATCGGAGCCGACGGCGAAACGAGGTTGGCCGACTTCGGCATCGCCAAACGCTTCGACGAACTCGATGCCTCGGTCACATCCGCAGGCATGGTGATCGGCACGCCCCGTTACCTGGCGCCCGAGCAGGCGCGCGGCCTGCCCGCCACACCTGCCACCGACGTGTACGCAACCGGCCTCGTGATGTTCGAGATGCTCACGGGCCGACTCCCATTCGAGGGTGATCAGCCGGCCGCACCCGCCAGAACGGCGCCCGACGTCAGGTCGGTGCGCCCTGACGTTCCCGCAGCGCTCGCAGCGGCGATCGGGTCTGCACTGGCGACCGATCCCGGTGACCGTCCCCCGACGGCCGCCGAGCTGCTCGCCCTGCTCGACGCCACCTCGTCGCCGACCGCGGAACTCGTCCACGGACGACGCGACCCGCCTGATGGTCTCGGCGACGAGTGCCGGCGCGGATGCCACCGAGGTGCTCCCTGTCGCACCGAGGGACTCACCGGCGCGGTCCACCGGCCGGACAGCAGTTGCCGTGTTCGCCGTCCTGTTGGTCGTGCTGGGTGGAGTCGTCGCGGCGGCAACACTCGGCGACTCGGGGGACCCGAGCGTCGACGGTGCTGTCGTCACCCTCCCACCGGATTCTGCGGCAGCGGCCACCACCGATGCCGAGCCGCCCGTCACCGAGCCGCCCGCCACCGAACCGCCCGTGACGGAACCGCCCGTGACAGAACCGCCCGTGGTCGAGGTGATCCCCGGGTTCCCGGCGACCGACGACATCGAGGTCTTCCTCGCCCAGGTGGAGCGTGACCCCGGACTCGTCGGTACGTCGGGCGAAGCGCTCGCCGACGACCTGCGCGACGTGATCGAGCGCAAGGGTGTCAAGCAGCGCAGGGCAGCCGAGGATCTGCGGAGCAAACTCGTCGTGTGGGTCGATGACGGCGTCATCCACCCGGCCATCGCGGTCGCGCTCGACGAGCTTCTCGCACCCCTCGTCTGAGGGGCACGCGACGGTGGTCGGCGGCGCCTCGTCTCGGCTAGGTTCCTGCGACGACGTAGACGTCGCGGTCCTGATCGGAGCGCGCAGACCAGCCTCGCTTCGTAGGAGTCGATGATGCGCTTCGTGCAGCCCGATGAACACCAGGTCCTGGTCTTCATCGTCCAGATCGCGCTCTTGCTCGTCGTGGCGCGTCTGCTCGGTCAGCTGTGCCGACGAGTCGGTCAGCCGGCCGTCGTCGGCGAGTTGGCAGCGGGTGTGCTGCTCGGGCCCTCGGTACTCGGTCGTGTTGCGCCCGGCGTGTTCGACTGGGTCTTTCCTCCTGACGCGGTGCAGTCGGGGATGTTGTTCGCCGTCGGATGGCTCGGGGTCATCCTGCTGCTGGTGGTGACCGGATTCGAAACCGATCTCGCGCTGATCAGCCGCCTCGGCAAGGCCGCGGTGTTCGTGACGGCGGGGAGCTTGCTGGTGCCGTTCGCGTTCGGACTGGCCGGCGGGTTCGTCGCTCCCGAGTCACTGTTGGGTGACGCCGCGGAACGGTCGGTGTTCGCCCTGTTCCTCGCCGCGGCGCTGACGATCTCGTCGCTGCCGGTCATCGCGAAGGTGCTGTCGGAACTCCAACTGCTGCGCCGCAACTTCGGCCAACTGACACTGGCGGTTGCGATGGCCAACGATGTCATCGGTTGGGTGCTGCTGGGCTTGATCGCCGGTCTCGCGGGCTCGGGGAAGCTCGATCTGGGTGACCTGACGAGGACGATCGTCGGGCTCGTGGTGTTCCTCGCGCTCGCCGCCGCGGTGGGTCAGCGAGTCGTCGACGCCGTGCTCCAGCAGATGCGCCGACGCGACGTGGGTGTGGGTGGTTGGGTCACCATGGCAATCGGCATCGCGCTCGGGCTGGGTGCCGTGACGCAGGCACTCGGCGTCGAGGCGGTGCTCGGCGCGTTCATCGCCGGCATCCTGCTCGGGCGATCCCGCTACGCCAAACACGAGGTCGAGGAGCAGCTCGAAACCGTGACCGTGGCGTTCGTCGCGCCGATCTTCTTCGCAACGGCGGGGTTGCGGGTCGACCTGTCGCTGCTCAGAGATCCCGAGGTCGCGATGTGGACCGTCATCGTCATCGTCATCGCGTCGGTGTCGAAGTTCGCCGGATCGCTCATCGGCGCACGGCTGTCGGGGCTGTCCTCACGTGAGGGCATGGCACTCGGCACGGCGCTCAACGCTCGGGGTGCCCTCGAGATCGTGATCGCCACCGTCGGACTGTCGCTCGGCGTCCTCAACGACGCGTCGTACACGATCGTGGTGATCATGGCGATCGCCACGTCGGTCATGGCCCCACCGATGCTGCGGGCACTCACCAGGAACTGGGGCGGCTCGGCGGAGGAACAGGAACGGATCCGACGCGAGCAGCAGCTGGCAGGCAAGGTGCTCCTGCATCCCGGGCGCGCCCTCTTCGCCTCTGATGGCGAGGCGCGCTCGGAATTCGCAGCGCGACTCGTCGCACTCGCGCTGCCTCCCGAGTCGCCGGTCACGATCGTCGGTCCCGACTCCGACGACGCAGTACTGGAACTGTTCGGCGATCGCGAGCTGGAACACATCCCGGCCAACGATGACGCCACCCGCCGAGTGCTGACCCAGGCGGCTCTCGGCTACGAGCTGACGGCGGCGGGAATCGACGTGCGCGGTTCGGGAGGACTTCCTGCGGTGGTCGACGCCATGATCGTGGACTCGCCGCTGCCGGCGC
Source organism: Ilumatobacteraceae bacterium (assembly GCA_963829585.1). Classification (GTDB taxonomy): domain Bacteria; phylum Actinomycetota; class Acidimicrobiia; order Acidimicrobiales; family Ilumatobacteraceae; genus Sva-07. The sequence goes on from CAWHJD010000021.1 coordinate 336,201, forward strand.
TCCTGCTGCAACCGGGTCCGAACGGTGCGGCCGAGATCCACCGCATCCTCCTGCCCGTGTCGGCGACGCGTGCGTCACGAGCGGCCGGCGAGGTTGCCATCGCGCTCGCCGCCGCAACGGGCGCCACCCTGCTGCTGCTCCATGTCGGTGCCGGTGATCCGGCGGGCCCGGGACGACGGATGTGGCGAGCGACGGTGCGCAGCAGCGAGCGAACCATTGCGTCGTTCGCCGGGAGCCTCACCGATCGACTCCTCACCGAGGTCGAGGAAGCTGCGGGCGAGAGCGACGTACGGGTCGAACGGATCTCGGTCGCGCACGATTCCCGCGGCGCCGCGATCGTTGCAGCGGGGCAGCAGTTCGGCTCGGAACTGACCGTGCTCGGCGTCGACGCGCAGAACATGGGTGGACAGGCGTTTCTCGGCCAGACCACCGAGCACGTCCTGCGCAACGCTCGCAGCGGCGTCATCGTCGTCGCCCTGTGACGAACCGGTTGGCAGGGCGGTCCGGGTAGTCCGGTCAACCCTGTGACACCCCCTGCGTACTGTTCGACGTATGGATCCAGCCGCCGTCGCCGAGCGTGTGCACCGCATCGTTGCGGTCTGCGACGACGTGTCGGCATCCGATGATCTGGTCGAGTCGGGTCTGGTGGCGGTGCGCGAAGTGCAGGCGTGGGCCGACGCCCAACATGCGGCTTTGATCGCCAAGTTGTCGTCGGGTGGCTTCACCGAGGCTCGCGTCGCGAACGCCTCGAAGTCGTCGCTCGGTGCTGCCGCAAAGGTGACGCAACGCTCCAGGACACTCGCCGCGACACCCGAACTGGCCGGGGCGTTGGGTGACGGCGCAACCACCGCTGCGCACATCGACGTCGTCACCCGCGCCGCCAACCAGCTGCCCACGGCCCAGCGCGGCGAGTTGTTCGAGCGAGCCGATGCTCTCGCGGCAGTGGCGGCAGCATCGACCCCGGAGCAATTCGCTCGCCGAGTCGCGATGGAGGTCAAACGAATCCAGGCCGACGACGGCATCGACCGTCTCGCCCGTCAACGCCGCGACGTTCGGGTCTCGACCTGGGTCGACGCCGACGGGATGTGGAACCTGCGCGGACGATTCGATCCGGTCACCGGGGTCCGACTCGCCACGAAGCTGGCAGCAACAGTGGAAGCCCTGTTCGCCGAGAAAGTGCCCGACGGCTGCCCCGACGATCCGATCGAGAAACAGAAGTTCCTGGCCGGCCACGCCGTGATCGCACTCGTCGAAGGCACCGCCGGTGTCGCCCGTGCCGGACGCCCCGAGTTCGTCGTGGTCGTCGACGCCGACGCGGACCCCGCCGGCCACGGGCCCGGCCCGGTCGCCGAGTGGCCGATCCCCGTCGAAATCCCTGCCCGGGTGCTCGCCGATCTCGCCGGCGACGCCGACATCCACGCCGTCGTCGTGCGCAACGGTGTCGTGCTGTATGCGCCCGGCGAGTTGAGCCTCGGGCGCACCACCCGGCTCGCCAACCGGGCCCAACGGCGGGCCCTGCGCGGCCTCTACCGCAGCTGCGCCATCCCCGGCTGCACCGTCGCCTACGACCGCTGCGACCTGCACCACATCATCTGGTGGCGCCACGGCGGCCGGACCGATCTCGACAACCTGATCCCGACCTGCACCAGACATCACGCCAAGATCCACAACGACGGCTGGGTCATCGACCTCGGACCCGACCGTGAACTCACACTCCGACTCCCCGACGGAACCATCCACAACACGGGACCACCCAACCGACGCTCCGCCGCCTGAGCGGCGATCAGAACTCGGTGATCCCCAGCCAGATCGGAACGTCGGCGATCGAGGCGAGCTCGATGACGTCCTCGTCGTGATGGTCGACGCGTTCGAGGTCCCAGGTGATGTGGTACGGCACGTGCACGGCGTGGCCACCGATCGCCATCACGGGGAGAACGTCACTGCGCACCGAGTTGCCGACCATGCAGAACCGCTCCGGTGCCACATCGAGCCGACGCAGAATCTTGAGGTACGTGTCCGGGTCCTTCTCCAGGACGATCTCGATGTCGGCGAAGTGGTGTTCGATGCCCGACGTGGTGACCTTGCGGGTCTGGTGCACGAGGTCGCCCTTCGTGATCAAGGCCACGCGGGTGTGCGGCGACACTGCGGCGAGCACCTCGGGCACGTGAGGCAGCAGATGGACGGGCTCGGTCAGCATCGCTCGGCCGAGGTCGACGAGTTCGCCGATCACCGAGCTGGGCACGGCCCCCTCGGTGACGTCGATCGCGGCGCGGACCATCGACAGCGTGAACGCCTTCACGCCATAGCCCGAGATCGACAGGTCGGCTTTCTCGATCGCCCGCAGGGCTGCGTCCAGATCGACGCCTGCCGGGACGTACGGACCGACGAGTTCGCTGAAGCGTTGCTCGGCGTGAGCGAACGAGTCCTCGCTGCGCCAGAGCGTGTCGTCGGCATCGAACGCCACGACGTCGAACGCGTCGATACGCCGGCCGGAGCTGTCCGAGCGGCTCACCGATGAATGGCGTTCAGGTAGTTGTAGACCGTGATGCGACTGACGCCCATCGCGTCGGCGACGTCTTCGACCGCTCGCCGCAGGATGAACGCACCGCGCTCGTCGAGCAGCCGGACGGCGCGCTGCTTGTCCTCGCGCGACAGCAGCGGCAGACGACCACCCAGTTCGGCCTCGACGGCGTCGATCAGCCGATCGAGGGCCCCGTGCAGCGGCGGCATACGGACCGCGGCGATCGTCCGGCCCTCCCACACGAGCGGAACGTCGCTGGCCTCCATGTCGCCGACAGCGACGAACGAGGCTCCCACCGCGTCGACCACCGGCTTCACTGCTCGGATGAGCGGGTGCACCGTCGGCCGCGCCGGCGCCTGTTCGCTCACTCGACCATTCCCTTCGGGATCGGGAAGGCCGGCGGGGCCGTCGGCGCCTCGCGGGCCACGTGCACGGTGACATGGGTGGCGCCGTTCGCGAACGCGGCATCGGACACGGCCGCGACGAGCGCTCCGACACCCTCGATCGCGACGGCACACGACGAACCGAACGGGCCGATCTCGACGTCGACATCGTGCTCACGGGCCGCGTCGATCGCCGCTGTCACGTGAGGGCCGGGCCGGCCCTCCACGAACGGCTCGATGGTGAACTCGACGTATGCCACGCCCGCCAGCGTAGAGCGTCGGTGTCGGCGCCCGTCAGACGCCGACGCCCATGATGCGCCGCAACTCCTCCGACCTCGCGACACAGTCACGTCCGGCGAGACCGAACGCGTCGTTGAGCTTGCCGAGCGCCTGCTTGAAGCTGCCGTTCCAATCCTCCACGAACCGCTCCCTCGCCGGGCCCTGCCAGGTGGTGCCGGCGAGCACACCGTCGACGGTCGACATCACCTGCGCGATGGTGTCGATCTGGCGGGTGAGGGTGGTCCCCAGCGTCGTCAGCTGCTCGGGATTCGCTCCGTACATCGTCATGGTGGTTCCTCCTGTCGTCGACGACGGGTTCGTCGGCACGGCGCCAGTGGGCGGTGACACCGCTGGTGCGGAACGCCTACCATGCGACGATGACCGACCCGACGGAGGCCCGCGACAACGAGATGATCAGATCGGTGCGGGCGCAGGCCGACGATCTGCTCGGCGACACGATCGCACTGCGACGCACGCTGCACGAGTGGCCGGAACTGGGCAACGAACTTCCGATCACCCGCGACCGGGTACTCGAATCGCTCGAGGGGCTACCGCTGTCGGTCACCACACACGAGTCGACGAGCGGCATCGTCGCACTGCTCGAAGGCTCGAAGCCCGGACCGACGATCTTGCTGCGCGGCGACATGGATGCGCTGCCGATGCCGGAGGACACGGGCCTCGACTTCGCGTCGCACGTCGACGGCTGCATGCATGCGTGCGGGCACGACACCCATACGGCGATGTTGTCGAGCGCCGCGCGGGTCCTCAGTGCCCGACGCGACGACCTTGCCGGACGCGTGTTGTTCATGTTCCAGCCGGGCGAGGAAGGCCACCACGGGGCGAGATTCATGCTCGACGAGGGCCTGCTCGACGTGCCGGCGCTCTCCGACGGCACGCCGTCGCCCGTCGATGCTGCCTTCGCACTGCACATCACGTCATCGCTGCCGAGCGGTTGGGTCAGCGGTCGGGGCGGTCCGGTGATGGCCTCGGCCGACTCGATGATCATCCGCGTCGTCGGCCGTGGCGGGCACGCGAGCGAGCCGCACCGTGCACTCGACCCCATCCCGGTGGCCTGCGAGATCGTCCAGGCGCTCCAGACGATGATCACCAGGTCGATCGACGTGTTCGATCCAGCGGTCGTCACCGTCGGGCGGATCTCCGCGGGAACGACCAACAACGTGATCCCCGAGGTCGCCGAGATCGAAGGCACGATCCGGGCCACGAGCGAACGCACCCGCGCCAAGGTCCACGACGGCATCCGTCGGGTGGCCGAGGGCGTCGCGGCGGCCCACGGGTGTGACTGCAACATCGAGATCGTCCGCGGCTACCCGGTGACGAGCAACGACAACCAGTTCGCCGAATTCTCGCTCGAGATGGCGCGAGATGTCGTCGGCGCGGACAGCGTCGTCCGGCTTCCCCATCCGGTGATGGGTGCGGAGGACTTCAGCTACGTACTGCAGAACGTGCCCGGCGCGATGATGTTCCTCGGCGGCACCCCCGACGGCATCAATCCGGCGACTGCGGCACCCAATCACTCCAACCGCGTGATGTTCGACGAGTCGGCGATGGCAGTCGGCACCGCGCTGTACGCGACCGCCGCGCTGCGCCACCTCGCCCCCACCTGATCAGACGGTGAGGGCGCGCCCGTCGGCCGTAGCGGAGCGGCGAAGGCGCAGGGTGACGATCTGGAAGGGACGCAGCGTGATGGCGACGATCCCGTCACCGACCTCTTCGCCAGTCTGAGGCTCCTCGAGCAGATTGCACCGCCAGGCTGATGTGATCCGCTGTGGTGTCGCCACCGAGATCCGGATTCGATTGCCGCAGGCCTCGTGGAGCCGCACGACCAGATCTCCGGTGCCGTCGTCGGCCAGTTTGACGGCGTCGACCTCCACGCCGTCAGCGGCACCGCCGTCGGGGCCGCTGACCACGACGACCGGCGTGGCCCGCGGACTCACCCGTGCCGTTCACGACACGCAACGGTGAGTTGAGGCGCGCCGCTGCAGCGCGCACGTCGGCCAGCCCCGCACCGTGTGGACGGATCGCCAGCGTCACCTCGTGGTGTCCGCGATCGGCGCGGGGGTCGGGGTAGTTCGCTGCCCTCGCGAGGCTCACCCTGACGGCGCCGCCGAAAACGCTGTGCCCGTAGCGACCGGTGTTGAGGATCGCCACACCGAAGTCGGGTTCGGCAACGTCGACGTAGCGATGCGCACACACCTCGAACTTGGCCGCGTCCCACGGACTCGACGGGTGGGTCGGACGCGCGACCACACCGAACTGGATGTCGCACATCGCGACGTCGGCGCGTACGTCGACCGGGAACGCCATCGACAACAGGTGCTCGTCGTGCTGCCAGTCGAGATCCGACGTGCACGAGCAGCTGTGGGCTGTCGGCACGGAGCTCGTACGTGACCGCCGCTCTCGACGGGCCGAACGAGCGCTCGACGCGCACGCGACCCACGAGCGGCCCGGAGTCGAGGATCGTCACCTCGGCGGAGTCGGTGAGCGATCGCGCACCGGCACGCGTCCACGATTCGAGATCCCAAGCGTCGTACTCGACGGGATGATCAGGGGCCAGTTCGAGCACCGCTGCCAACTCACCGCTCGGGACGATCTCGCGGGCGTGGGCGAGATCGATGATCGACGTGATGTTCCCGGACGTGTCCCAACGCACGGCGAGGTGACGGTTGGTCATCGACGTGTCGGACAGTACGACCCGGTCGTCGACGGGCAGAGGTGCGAATGCGGCGACACCCATCGCCGGAACGGCGAGCCGGACCGCGGTGGTTCCGTCGGCGAGTTGCTGCCCGTCGAGCCCCGCGTCGAGCCGTGCGTCAAGCCGTGCGTCGAGCCCTGCGTCGAGCACGACGACGTCATCGACGGCGACGTCCGAGGGGTTCGCGATGACGACCCCCGCGCCGAGTTCGCTCACGAGCCCGGCGATCCGCTCCTCGAGTTCGGCCTCCACCTCGCCGAGGATCCGTTCGGCGTCCTGGTGGACCCAGGCGATCGACGAGCCCGGCAGGATGTCGTGGAACTGCTGGGTGAGCACCTGCTTCCACAGGTGATCCACCTCGGCAGAGCGACCGAGGGTGGCGGCCCAGAGTTCGGCCTCGACCAGCCGGCGTTCGCACCGCCGGTTCCCCGTCTTCGTGCCCAACTGACTCGTGAGCGTGCCCCGATGCATCTCGAAGTACAGCTCGCCGCGCCACACCGGCGTCGGCGCGCCGCGCTCGTCATCACGTTCGATCCGGTCGAACATCGCGGCCGGCGTGTCGACCTCCAGCGTGGCTCGGGCGTCGATGTGCGCCAGCCGCCGAGCGCGCTCGAGCATCTCGCGCGTGGGGCCGCCACCACCGTCACCGTGACCGAACGGCATCAGCGAATCCGTGCTCCATGCATGGTCACGGAAGTTGGTGACCGAGAACCCGAACTCCGCCGGTGTGATCTCCGCGTTGTACGTGTCGACGGGCGGGAAGTGGGTGAGCACCCTCGTGCCGTCGAGGCCCTCCCACCAGAAGGTGCTGTGCGGGAACTTGTTCTGCTTGTTCCAACTGAGCTTCTGGGTGACGAACCGGTTCATGCCGCCGGCTGCGAACACCTGCGGCAGTCCGGCGGGATAACCGAACACGTCGGGGATCCACACCTCGGCGCAGCGGACGCCGAACTTCTCCTCGAAGTAGCGCTGTCCGAACACGATCTGGCGCACCAGGCTCTCACCCGACGGAAGGTTCATGTCGGCCTCGACCCACATCCCACCGACCGGGACCCACTGGCCCCGCTCGACGCGTTCGCCGATCTTCCCGAAGAGTTCGGGATGACGCTCCTCGATCCACGCGTAGTGCTGGGCCGACGACGCACAGAACTTGTACTCGGGGTAGTCGTCCATGAGGCCGACGGCGGAGGAGAACGTCCGCGTGACCTTGCGCTGAGTTTCACGCATCGGCCAGAGCCACGCCGTGTCGATGTGCGCGTGGCCGATGGCCACGGCACGGTGGCGCACGGCGTCGCCGAAGTCCTCGGCCATCGCCGGTGCGATCACGCGTTGTGCGGCGGCGATGTCCGGGATCCGATCGAGCGTGTCGGCGAGCGTGCGCTGCAGACGGGCCCGGCGCGGGTCGTCGGAATGCAGCGATCGCATCACACCGTCGAGCACCTCGATGTCGTAGGCGAGCGCCTCGGCATCCGGGTCCACGACGACCAGCGCAGCCTGACGGAACGTGTACAGCGGCCGGTCGCCGGCGGTGTCGAGGGAACCGAGCGGCGAGGACCGGTATCCGGGAAAGGACGGATTGGACGCCGCTTCGAGGTGGAGCACGACCGGCCCGGGCGAGGGGTCGAGGGCGTAGCCGGTTCGACGCGGGTGGATGCCCTGGAGTGGCTTCCAGGAGCCGTCGTCGGCGACGTGGACCAGCAGACCCTCGCACTGGAAGCCGGCGGCGTCGGGATGGAAACCGAGGTCGATGACGGCCTCGACGCGGCGGTCAGCCCATTCGGCGGGGATCGATCCACTGAAGCGGAACCACGTCGTGGCCCAGGGCGCCCCCCACTTCGTGCGTGGTTCGAACGGTTGGAGATGCCCGAGATCGGGACCCGCTTCGATCGTCAGCGGTCGCCGGTCCGGGTGGACGAGTGGGAGCACCCGCTCCCACAGCTCCCGCTGGATGCGCTTTTCGACGAGGTCGCGATCGTTGTGCACGATCCGACCCTATTCCGATGAGTTTCGGCGCGACCTGTGCGCGCCGGAACTCATCGGAAGCGGTGGTGACCGATCAGCCGAACGGCACGACGCGGACGTCGAAGGCTTCGTAACCGTTGCGGCCCTCGCGGACCTCGTAATCGACGCGTGCGCCGTTGTCGAGCGTCTTGAAGCCGTCGTTGACGATGACCGAGAAGTGGACGAAGAGATCCTTGGCACCGTCGTCGGGCGTGATGAACCCGTAGCCGCGGCCCGAGTTGAAGAACTTGACCGTGCCCTTCGCGTCGGCCGCGTCGCCCGTCGGGACCGGGCGGCTGGTGTCAGCCTTCGCCGACGCTTCACGCGCCGGCGCCGCGTCACGGCTGATCCGGGTCTGGCGATGCTCGACGTCGAGGTCGGCGGTGTGCGCCTGCTTGGCGACTGCCGGTGCTGCGTGGATCACGAGGTCGCTGACCCGAGCCGAGGTCAGCGGTTCGCTGATGCCGATGCCACGCTGCATCTTCATGGCGTCCTTCTTCTGGCTCTGGTCGAGCAGCGAGACCACGGTGCCCATGGCACCGGCGCGCGCCGTACGGCCCGAACGGTGCAGATAGGTGGCGTCCTCGGCCGGCGGGTCGTAGTGGACGACGGCATTGACGCCGTTGACGTGGATGCCGCGAGCGGCGACGTCGGTGGCGATCAGCGCCGATGCCTGCCCCTTCTTGAACGAGGCGAGTGCACGGTCACGCTGACCCTGGCTGCGGCCGCCGTGGATCGGCTCGGCGGTCACACCGTTGCGGCCGAGCTGCTTGGCGAGACGATCGGCCCCGTGACGTGTGCGGGTGAACACGATGGTGGCGCCGAGACGCTGGATCACGTCGGCAGTGGTGTTGACGCGCTCCTCGCGGTCGACCACCCAGAAGTGGTGCTGCGCGGCGTGGACGTCGGGGCCCTTCGGGCCGACCTCGTGACGCACCGGATTGTGCTGGAAGTCGGCGACGAGCTTGGCGACAGGACCGTCGAGCGTGGCCGAGAACAGCAGGACCTGGCGATCCTTGGAGGTCTGCTCGACGATGCGGCGGACGGCGGGCAGGAAGCCCATGTCGGCCATCTGGTCGGCTTCGTCGATGACGACGGTCGCGACATCACGCAGGTCGATCGCTCGCATCTGCATCAGGTCTTCGAGCCGGCCGGGGCATGCCACGACGAGTTCGACACCGCGGTCGAGCGCCTTGCGCTGTCCGCCGTAGCCGACACCGCCGTACACCGACGCGGCGTCGTGCCCGGCAGCCTTCGCGAACGGCGTGAGTTCGGCCATGATCTGCTCGGCGAGTTCACGGGTGGGGGCGAGCACGAGGGCGACGGGGCGCTTCGGCCGCGCATCGACCAGGCGGGCGACGAGGGGCAGGCCGAAGCCGAGCGTCTTGCCCGAACCGGTCGGGGCGCGGCCGGCAACGTCGCGGCCGGCGAGGGCGTCGGGGATGACGGCGGCCTGGATGGCAAAGGCATTGTGCTTGCCCTGGCTCTCGAGGCGGCGCACGATCGCGTCGGGCAGGCCGAGATCACGAAAGGCGACGGTTTCCTCGTCGGGGGTGTCGGGGGACGTGACGCGTGGCGCGTCGTCGATGATGGTCATTGGGGGGACTCCTCTATGTTGCTCACACAGCGCAGGACCGGAGCAGAGAGTTATCCGAGTGCGCTCACCGGTCGTGAATTCGACCAGAGCGCTTGGCACGCTATCGGGAAGTCGGCGCGATGCGGTGTGACGCCGGGCGCAGCGGCACCCGGGTCGTCGGCTCAGCCGAGGAGCTTGGCCTTCTGGGCCGCGAATTCGTCGTCGGTGAGGATGCCGCTGGCGTGGAGTTCACCGAGCTGCTTGAGCTGCTCGATCACGTCAGCCTGGCTCGGTGCCGCCGCGGGGGGAGGTGGCGCCGGTGCGTACTGCTGGGGCGCGGGCTGACTGTAGGCCACGTCCTGCTGGTAGGCGGTCGTGCGGTCTGCGGCGATCTGCGCATCCCGTTCGGTGTACTTCTCCGCCTGACGACGCGCGACGCGTCCCGACACGGCGGTGGCAGTGCCGGCGACGACGGCGGTGCGGGCGACTCCTCGAAGCAAACCAGGCATGTGTCCGTTCCTTTCGATGTTGTGTGCGTGCTCGATGTGGTGTGTGCGACGTCCGACTCGACAGGACGTCAGTCGGCCGCCTCGAGTTCGTCGAGTGCCGCGATGACGTCTTCGGCGGGGATGCGTTGTGTCGCGATCATCGTGCCGCCGGCATCGAGCGCGGCCTGCACGAAGGGGATCGCCCAGGTGTTCTCGTACATGAGCAGCACGCCCGTCGTGCCCGGCAGCATGGTGTCGGCTGCGGCCTGCATGTCGTCGTCGCCAAGCAGCCCGGACCGGGCACCGGCGATGACGACCACCTCGTCGCCGAGCGCGTCGAGTTCGAGCATCGAGAACGTTCCGTCGTCGGCCTTCTGGATCGCGACGAGATCGTAGAGCCGCACGACGCCACGCTCGACGAGGCCGAGGATGCGCGGCGGCGGTCTCGAGAGATCGTGCCCGCCCGTGAACTCGAGCAGGACGAAGTCGATGGGGCCATGGACGGTCGTGTCATTCATCATCTTGTCGCTTCCGGTTGCGCTTCCTGCGATGGGAGGTGATTCGTGTTGAAGAGAGTTTCTACACGCTGACGGCGAATGTCGCCATCCAGAACGGGTGAAAAACCAGCCGGCGGATCGGGCACGATGGCGGGCGTGACATCCGCCATCTCTTCGTCTCCTCGCCCGCTCTCGGGTGTACGCGTGCTCGACCTGAGTCGGGTGCTGTCGGGTCCGCACTGCACGCGCATGCTCGCCGACATGGGTGCCGACGTGGTCAAGATCGAGCCACCGGCCGGCGATCTCACACGTTTCGCCACGCCCCGGCGCCACGGCCTGTCGAGCTACTTCGTGCAGCAGAACGTCGGCAAACGCAACCTCAGCCTCGACCTGGCAACACCGGAGGGTGCCGAGATCCTGCTGGCGCTGGCCGAGCACGCCGACGTGCTGGTGGAGAACTACCGCCCCGGTGTGATGGCTCGGCTGGGGCTCGGGGCCGACACGATGCGCGCCCGCAACCCGCGCCTGATCTACGCATCGATCTCCGGATACGGCCAGACGGGACCATGGGTGAAACGCCGCGCGTACGCGCCCGTCGTCGAAGCCGAGTCGGGCATCGTCGCCTCGCAGGGCAACGCCCGCGGCGGCGAACTGGCCAAGGATCCGCACAGCCACGCCGACGTCTACACGTCGCTCGAGACCGCCTCCGCGATCCTCGCCGCGCTGTACCAGCGCGAGCACACCGGCGTCGGCCAGTGGATCGACGTGTCGATGGCCGAGACGATGCTCTACGTGAACGAGCACCTGCACGACGCGCTGTGGGAGGGCCACGACGATCCGCAGTGGATCCGCAGCTTCCGACCCGGCGACTATCTCGTGCTCACCGTCGCCAACGGCGAGTCGCTCGTGGTCAGCGGCCATCCGGCCGAGCGCGGCACGTTCGATTTCTTCATCGCCGCGATGGACCGCCGCGATCTGGCCGACGACGCGCGTTTCGCCGACGTGGCGAGCCGACTCGCCAACTTCGACGCACTGCGCGACATCATCCGAGACTTCGCCGCCACCATCCCCGACGCGGAGGCATTCGAGGAACAGTTCTCGAAGCACCAGCTGGCCGTCGGACGGGTCCGCCAACCCGGCGAGCTGACCGACACCGACTGGGCGCGTGAACGACGGGCCGTTGTCGCCGTCGACGACCGCGGCGGCGGCACGATCAGGGTGCCGAACGTGCCGTGGCGTTTCAGTGCGTCACCCGATGTCGGCGTGTCCGGGATCCCGAAGTACCGGGGGGAGGACAACCGTGAGCTGCTCGCCGAACTGCTCGGCTACGACGAGGCGCGACTCGACGCGCTGGAGGCCTCGGGCGTGCTGTCGAGTCGCCTCCCCGACGTCTGACACGATCGGGCCGTGACTCTCCGTTTCCCGGTCGCACCGATGAAGGCCACGATGGGATCGACGTCCGCGGTGCCCGAGGGCGACGACTGGGCGTTCGAGATCAAGTGGGACGGGTACCGGACGATCGTCCACGTCGACGCCGGCACGATCCGCCTGCAGAGCACGGCCGGCCACGACGTCACGGCGCGATGGCCCGAGTTCGGCGATCTCGCCGGCTCGGTGAACGCGTCCTCGGCGATCCTCGACGGCGAGCTGGTCGTGTTCGACGACGACGGACGGCCGAGGTTCGAGCTCGTACAGCAGTCCGGTGTCGGCTCGACCCGTGAAGCCGTTCTGCAGTTCTTCGACGTGTTGCAGGTGGACGGGACCGACGTGATCGACCTCCCCTACGCGCGCACGACGCCGGCTGCTCGAACAGCTGGTCGAGCCCGGGCCGAACTGGACCGTCCCGTCGGCGGGCGTCGGTGGCGGCACCGACCTGGTGGAGGCGACGGCGGCGCAGGGTCTGGAGGGCGTGATCGCGAAACGCCTCGACTCGACCTACCGGCCGGGCACGAGGTCGAAGGACTGGCGCAAGATCAAGAATCGGATCCGGGTCGAATTGACCATCGGCGGGTTCACGGCCGGGACGGGCAACCGCTCCGGCACGTTCGGCGCACTGCTCGTCGGCCGGGCGACCGACGACGGCCTGCGCTTCGCCGGTGGTGTCGGCACCGGCTTCGACCAGGCCACGCTGGCATCGCTGCGGTCGCGTCTCGACGCCCTCGTCGTCGACGACTGTCCGTTCGACCCGCCGCCCCCCACCAGCGTCTCCCGAACGGCGACCTGGGTCGAGCCGGTGATGCGCGCGTCCGTCGAGCTCGCCGAGTTCACCAACGACGGCCTCGTCCGCCACGCCAGCTTCGTCGACCTCCTCCCCTGATTCCACGCCATCTTTCGGGTTGTGGGGATCCGGGCTGGGAGAGTGGGCGGGCATGATCCGACGTGACGACGCGCTGGCGCTCGATGCGGGCGACCCCCTCGGGCACTGGCGCGACGAGTTCGTGATCCCGGACCCGGAGCTGATCTACCTCGACGGGAACTCGCTCGGACGCACCCCGAAGCGCACCGTGGCGGCGCTGCACCGGGTGGTCGAGCAGTGGGCGGGTGACCTGATCGCATCGTGGTGGGAGCACGACTGGCTGAACCTCACGCTCACCGTCGGCGACGAGCTCGCGCCGCTGCTCGGCGCGCGGCGGGGCGAGGTCGCCGTCCACGAATCGACGACGGTGGGAATCTTCCAGCAGGTCAACGTGGCGCTCGATCTCGTCGCCGGCCGCCGTGTGATCGCCGTCGACGATGGCGACTTCCCGACCGACCGCTACGCCGTCGAGGGAGTCGCCCGCCTCCGCGGCTGCGAGATCCGTCGCGGCCTCGAGGACCTGCACGGTGTCGACGTGGTCGTCCGTTCGCTGGTCGACTACCGCACCGCCGCGGTTGCCGACCTGGCGGGCGAAACGGCGCGGGCGGCGTCCGCAGGGTGCCACCACGGTCTGGGATCTCTCGCACGCGGCCGGCGTGCTCGAGCTCGACCTCCCCGCGGCGAACGTGGAGCTTGCCGTGGGATGCACCTACAAGTTCCTCAACGGTGGCCCGGGCGCCCCGGCGTTCGTCTTCGTGTCGAAGGACGTGCAGCAACGGGTGGTCCAGCCGATCTGGGGATGGTTCGCCCAGACCGACCAGTTCGCGATGGAGCGGCCGTTCGACCCTCGGCCCGGCATCGGGCGGATGCTGAACGGCACGCCGCCGGTCCTCGGTCTGACCGCCGCGCGCGAGGGCATCGCACTCACCGTCGAGGCGGGCATCGGTGCGGTGGCCGACAAGGCGCGTCGCTTGACCGGACTCGCCATCGAGCTGGCGGACCAGTACGGGTTGGAGACCACCACCCCACGGGACCCGACTCGACGGGGTGGGCATGTCGCCATCCGCCGACACGACGCGCGACGCCTTCACGGACAGCTCGCCGATCGCAAGGTGGTGGTCGACTACCGCGACCCCGACGTCCTGCGATTCGGACTCTCCCCGCTCACCACTCGATTCACCGACGTCTTCGACGCGATGTCGATCCTCGCCCGACTGGTGGACGCCGACTGGTGAGAACGGTCTGACCAGGGCATGCTGGGGCCATGAGTGTCGTCAAGATCAATGCCATCACGATCCCCGAGGGCATGGGCCCGCAGCTGGAGGCCCGGTTCGCCGGTCGAGCGAAGATGGTCGAGCAGTTCGACGGGTTCGAGGACTTCCAGCTCCTGCGTCCGACGGAGGGCGAGAGTCGCTACTTCGTCTACACCCGTTGGGCGTCCGAGGAGGACTTCCAGGCCTGGATGAACAGCCAGGACTTCGAGCGCGGTCATGCCAGCGGCCAGGCCGAGGGCGGTCACCCGGGTGGCGCGGCCCCGAAGCCGGTCGCCCAGGGCGCCGACCTGATGTCGTTCGAGGTCGTCGAACACGTCGTCAAGGGCTCATGACCCTTCTCGTGAACTGGTTGCGCAAATAGTGCGCAACCAGTTCACGGGAACGAGATGTAGCCTCCGGTTCCCGTGGCACTGATCGTCCAGAAGTACGGCGGCACGTCCGTCGCCGATCCCGACCGCATCCGTGCCGTCGCGGACAACGTCGCCTTCACGAAGAAGCGTGGCAACGACGTCATCGTCGTCGTGTCGGCGATGGGCAAGGCCACCGACAACCTGATCAGCCTCGCCGACTCGGTCTCGCGCACCCAGCCCGGGCGGGAGATGGACATGCTGCTCACCACCGGTGAGCGCGTCACCGCCGCACTGGTCACCATGGCGCTCGCCGACCGCGGCATCGACGCCGTGAGCTTCACCGGCAGCCAGGTCGGCATCATCACCGACACCGCCCACCGCAAGGCCAAGATCGTCGAGGTGAGAGGCGACCGTGTCCGCGAGGCGATGGCCGCCGGCAAGGTCTGCGTGATCGCCGGCTTCCAGGGGGTGAGCACGGACAGGGAGATCACCACCATGGGTCGCGGCGCCTCCGACCTCACCGCGTCGGCCCTGGCCCAGGCCATGAACGCCGACGCCTGCGAGATCTACACGGACGTGACCGGCGTCTTCACCGCCGACCCGCGCATCGTGCCCCAGGCCCGCAAACTCGCCAAGGTCCACTTCGACGAGATGCTCGAGATGGCCGGCGCCGGTTCCAAGGTGCTCGCACTCCGCTCGGTCGAGTTCGCCCGCAATCACGACGTTCCGCTCCACGTGCGTTCCGCATTCACCTGGGAACCTGGCACGTGGGTCACCAACGAGGAGGCTTCGATGGAAGATCCGATCATCTCCGGTGTGGTCACCGACATGACCGAGGCAAAGGTCACCGTGTTCGGGGTCCCCGACCGGCCGGGCATCTCGGCGGCGCTGTTCGAACCGCTCGCCGATGCCAACGTGAACGTCGACATGATCGTGCAGAACACGTCGACGCAGGGAACGACCGACATCAGCTTCACGATGCCGATGGCCGACATGGCCGACGCCGAGCAGATCGTGTCGCGAGTCGCCGCCGAGATCGGCGCCACCGGAGTGTCCCACGACAACGACATCGCCAAGGTGTCGCTGGTCGGTGCCGGCATGAAATCGTCGCCCGGCATCGCCGCGAAGATGTTCCGGGTGCTCGCCGACGAGGGCGTCAACATCGAGATGATCTCCACCTCGACCATCCGCGTCTCGGTGGTGTGTGCCGGCGGCGACATGGAGCGCGCCGCACGCGCCTTGCACACCGCGTTCGGTCTCGATTCGGGCGCCGACTACTCCGCCCCGCTCCCCGAACGCCGGTAACCGGTCTTTCGGGGTCGGGTCCGGAAAGACCGTCGGTCTGTCGGGGTCGGGTCCGGAAAGACCGGTCGGGCGGGACCGCCGCACGATTGAATGGGGGCGATGTCCGACGTGTGGCCACAGTTGTTGCTTGTCGGGATGCTCGTCGTCGTCAACGCAGCGTTTGCCGGGACCGAGCTGGCGCTGGTGGCGCTCCGCGAGAGTCAGCTCCAGCGACTCGAAGGACAATCGGCGACCGGCGCCATTCTGGCCCGCCTCGCGCGCCAGCCGAACCAGTTCCTCGCCACGATCCAGATCGGGATCACACTCGCCGGATTCCTCGCGTCGGCTGCCGCTGCCGTCTCCCTCGCCGAACCCCTCGAGGAACCGCTCAGCTTCCTCGGCGGAGCCGCGGGGCCGACCTCCGTCGTCGTCGTCACGTTGATCCTCGCCTACTTCACGCTGGTGTTCGGCGAACTCGCCCCGAAACGGCTCGCCATGCAACGCGCCGAGAAGTGGGGGCTCGTGATGGCCCGGCCCCTCGACCTGCTCTCGACGCTCACGAAGCCCGTCGTCTGGCTGCTGTCACGGTCGACCGACATCGCGGTGCGCGTGCTGGGCGGCGACCCGACGTTGCAGCGCGAAGAGGTCAGCGGCGAGGAACTCCGCGACATGGTCGCCATCCACGAGGACTTCCCGCCCGAACAGCGACAGGTCATCGATGGTGCGTTCGAGATCGCGGAACGCCAACTCGACCAGGTCATGGTGCCGCGCAACGATGTCATGGTCATCGACGCCGAGATGACCTGCGCAGAAGCGCTGACCGCGATGTTGGAATCCGGCCACTCGCGCGCCCCGGTCGCCGAGAAACGGAACCTCGATCGAACCGTCGGAATGGTGAGACTCCGCAGTCTCATCGGGCGCGAGGCTGAACCGGTCACCGCAGTGATGCGCGACATACCGGCGTTCCCGGACGCCGCTCGCGTCCTCACCGCACTGCGTCAGTTCCAGACGCACCGCACACAGATGGCGCTCGTCATCGGCGAGCACGGCCAGGCGTTGGGGATCGTCACCGTCGAGGACCTCGTCGAGGAGCTGGTCGGTGAGATCTACGACGAGACCGACCCCGATCTCGCGACCGTCGCCCACGAACCCGACGGCACGTTGGTGATGCCCGGGGCGTTTCCGGTGCACGACCTCGTCGATCTCGACGTCGAGCTGCCCGAGGGCGACTACACGACGATCTCCGGTCTGGTGCTCGAGGATCTCGGTCGGTTCCCGACCGTCGGGCGAGACCATCGAGGTCGAGGGCTGGCAGATCGAGATCCGGGCGATCCACCGTCACCGGATCGAGCAGGTTGCGGTCCGTCGCATCGAGCAGCCGTGACGCTCTGGTCGGTGCCCGCCGGTGGGCCTAGCGTGGGTCGCCGATGAGCTCGATCGTCGATCTGCCTGCAGTCCTCGGTGGCACGCCGATCCGCCACGCCGACTACCCGTCGTGGCCGGTGTGGGACGAGCACGAACGCGAGGGCCTGCTGGGTGTGCTCGACGCCGGAGGATGGTGGCAGGGCGACGGGACCGAGGCCGCCACGTTCGCTCAGGAGTTCGCCACGTACCACGGCGCGACGTACGGCATGGCGTTCACCAACGGCACGCACACCATCGAGGCAGCACTCGCGGCCTGTGACGTCGGGGAGGGCGACGAGGTGATCGTGCCCGCCATGACCTTCGTCGCGTCGGCGTCCGCGGCACTGGCCGTCAACGCCACGCCGATCCTCGTCGATGTCGATCCCGACACGCTCTGCATCGACGTCGAGGCGGCCCGGGCGGCGATCACGCCACGCACGAAGGCGATCATCGCGGTCCACGTCGCCGGAGCCGCCGCGGACCTCGATGCGCTCGTTGCGCTGTGCGCCGAGCGTGACCTGCGGCTGATCGAGGACTGCGCCCACGCCCACGGCACGTTCTGGCGGGGTCGGGGTGTCGGCTCGTGGGGCGACTTCGGCAGCTTCTCGATGCAGCGGTCGAAGCTGATGACCGCCGGCGAGGGTGGCGCACTGATCTGCAACGACGAGGAGCTCCGCGACCGCGCCTGGGCCTACGCCGACTGCGGCCGCACGAAGGGTGAGTGGTTCTACCACCACGCCACCTACGGCTCGAACCTGCGGATGACCGAGTGGCAGGGCGCCGTGCTGCGTGCGCAGCTGGCGCGGTTCCCGGCCCAGAACGCCATCCGCAACGCCAACGCCGTGGCGCTGAACCGCGCACTCGACGAGATCCCCGGGCTGCGCGCACCACGGCGCGACCCGCGCATGGACACGCAGGGCAACTACTGCTTCGTGTTCCATTACGACCGCGACGCGTTCGCCGGATTGCCGCTCGTCGAGTTCGAACGTGCGCTGGCAGCCGAGGGCATTCCGATGGGTGTGTCGTACCCGTCGCTCAGCGACCTCGCGCTGTTCCGCAACGGCAACTTCGGGCCACGACTTCGCGACAGCGCACCCTCTCACGACTACTCGTCGCTGCATCTCCCGAACGCCGAACACGCCGCGGCATCGACCGTGTGGTTGCAGCATCGGCTGCTGCTCGCCGAGAGGGAGGACGTGCTCGACGTCGCCCGAGCCGCAGCTCGCATCCAGCAGCACGCCGATCGCATCGCGATCGGGGTCTGACCCCGATCGCGATTTTCAGCGGACGGTGGCGATCAGCCAGTAGTGGTGGCGGTTGATGCCGTCGAATTCCCGCTCGGCGGCGCCGCTCCCCGTGATCTTGCTCTTCGGGTTCCGCCAGATCTCGATGTCGGTGAGCTGCGACGCCAGCGGCCCGATCAGCTCATCGGGTTGCAGACGGTTCGCCTGCCAGCCGAGCCGCGCCGCCCATCGGCGCTGCGACAGCCACGGGCCGAACTTCGGGATCCGGAACATGGCGCGCACCAGCGTCCCCAGCGGGATCAGGACGATGTCCTGGGCGCCGCGTGCTCGATAGTTCAACACGATCTTGCCCCCCGGACGCGTGATCCGAACCGCCTCGGAGGTCAGTTCGAGAGCGTCGTCGGTCTCGCAGTGCTGCAGGGTGATGTAGCTGAACGCGACGTCGGTCGAATCGGGTGGGAGATCGAGCGTGTGCCCGTCGACGACATGGCTCGTGCGCAGGCGATCGACCTTGCCGAACCGCCCGACGGTCTCGATGCACCGTTCGAGGAAGCCGGCGTCGAGATCGCACGCCACGACGGTTCCGTACTCGCGGGTGAAGGCACACGTCATCCGCCCGATGCCACAACCGATCTCGACGAGCGTCTTGTCCTCGTTGACCCGACCGTCGGCATCCGGCGTCCGCAGACCGAACACCGTGAGATACGCCGGCACCTCGGAGTCGCCCGTTGCGACGAACTGCTCGAGCGTGAGTTCGCTGCCGGTCTCGTTGTTGAACACCCAGCCGGTGGTGCGCACGACGTCGTCGCCGCTGGACTGACGCTCGCTGGTCTGGCCCGCGGCCTTCCACGGCACGAGCTGGGGTCGACGGCGCATGGGGACGATTGTGCCAGAGCCACCGCGTAACCGCTCAGCGCGCTCGCGAAACCTTCAGCGGCCATCACCGACGCGGGCGTTATCGTTCCGACCATGTCTGCAGCACTCCCCGGCATCCGCATCGGTGTGGTCGGCGCCACCGGACAGGTCGGCAGCGTCATGCGCCGCCTGCTCGACGAGCGCAATTTCCCGGTCGCCGAGATCCGCTACTTCGCGTCGGCCCGCTCGGCCGGCACCACCCTTCCCTGGAAGGGCGCCGACATCGTCGTCGAAGATGCCGAAACGGCCGACCCGAGCGGGCTCGACATCGCCCTGTTCTCGGCCGGCGCCTCTTCGTCGCGTGCCTACGCCGCGAAGTTCGCCGCGGCGGGAGCGATCGTCATCGACAACTCCTCGGCATTCCGGATGGATCCCGAGGTGCCGTTGATCGTCGCGGAGGTCAACGGGCAGGAGGCCCGCAACACACCGAAGGGGATCATCGCCAACCCGAACTGCACCACCATGGCGTTCATGCCGGTGCTCAAGCCCCTCCACGACGAGGCCGGTCTGGTCCGCATCATCACGTCCACGTACCAGGCGGTGTCCGGTGGCGGTCTTGCCGGCGTCGACGAACTCGACAAGCAGGTCCGTCAGGTCGTCGACCAGGCCGCCGCACTCACCCACGACGGCGCCGCGGTCACGTTCCCGACACCCGAGAAGTTCGTCAAGCCGATCGCCTTCAACGTGTTGCCGTTCGCAGGATCGCTCGTCGACGACGGTTCGTTCGAGACCGACGAGGAACAGAAGCTGCGCAACGAGAGTCGCAAGATCCTCGGCATTCCCGACCTCCTCGTGTCGGGCACCTGCGTCCGGGTCCCCGTGTTCACGGGTCACTCGTTGTCGATCAACGCCGAGTTCGAACGACCGATCTCGGTCGAGCGGGCCACCGAGTTGCTGGCCGACGCGCCGGGCGTGGTGCTGTCCGACATTCCCACACCGCTCGAAGCCGCCGGGCAGGATCCGACCTACGTGGGACGCATCCGCAGCGACGAGGGCGCACCCGGTGGCCGGGGACTCGCGCTGTTCGTGAGCAACGACAATCTCCGCAAGGGCGCCGCACTCAACGCCATCCAGATCGCCGAACTCCTCCTCTGATCCGGTAGCTCACCCGGGTCGGCAACCGCACGGGATCGAGCTGCACTTGGGGCAGCCGTTCGCATACCGGGCGATCGCCTCGTTCAGGTCGACACCCTGCTGATTGGCGATCGTTGCCACCCACGCGACGACATCACCGAACTCGTGGACCCGTTGCTCGTGGGTTCCCTTGCGGACCGCCTGGGCGAGTTCGCCGATCTCCTCGGTCAGCCAGGCCACTGATGCGGACACGCCACGCTCGCGGTCACGGTCGCCGTAGGTTCGTTCGATCACGTCCTGCAGCTCGGCGAAGTCCATGTCGCCGACGGTAGTTCGCTCGGCACGAACGGCTGGTGCGGATCAGGGGCCGGCGCCGACGGGCAGACCGCGCACGAACGTCTCGCGGAACCCGACCATCCGAGGGTCGGCGTTGAGCACGGCGAGATACGACGAGTCGAGGCCCCGGGTCGAGGTGACCCGGGTCATCGCCGCGTAGGCGAGGCGACGAGAACGCTCCTCCATCCCGATACCCAGCACGACCGCCGGGCTCTCCCAGCCCTTGAACGCATGCACGGTGCAGCCCTTCACGGCGTCGGCGTCGGGCCAGAACCTGGACTTGCGTCGCTGACGTTCGTCGGGATCCCTGCTGTACAGGTGATGCACCGGAAATCCGGCTGCCTCGATGACGTCGGCGGCGGCAAGGCCGTCGTGGTGGTACTCGCACAGGTACACGACGTCGCGGGGCTCGAGCCCCGGATTCTCGGCCAGCAGTCGGACCACTTCGCGTCCGATCTCGAGCCCGAGATCGGCGACCCGTTCGACGTTGCGCCACGACCGCTGTCCCGACGACACCCGCCCCACGACTGCCGACTGATCGTCGGGAACCACGGGCACGGTGGCGTCTGCGGACACGTACTGCCGGGCGAAGAGGTTCGTCGACTCGATCAACTCCGGAGCCATCCGGAACGAACCGCTCATCTCGATCCACGGCTCGGTGAACCCGGCCGACTCCCGCGTGCTCGGGGTCGCCCAACTCGACTTGCCGTACAGGTCGACGGTCGGGTCGGTGACCAGGAGCATCTCACCACCCGGTCGGATGACCCGCTCGCGCAACAGGTTCCACCACTGCAGTCGGAAGTCCTGGCCTTCGTCGACCAACACCGCGTCGTATCGACGGTCGAAACCGTGAGCCAGCACATCACTCGTCTTCACCACGATCTTGTCGGGCCAGGTCCCGCGTGTGGGTTCGTCGGCCACGACGCCCACGGCGGCCGCGTCGTCGACCACCCGGGCGCAGAAGGTGTGGAAGCTCGTACACGTGACACGAGCCGGATTGGCGCCGTACTCGGCGCAACGTTCGACGACGAGGTTCCGCAGCCGATGGGCCAAGGTCAGGTTGAAGCACAGCACCAGCACGCTCTTGCCCTCGGCGGCGAGCCGGGCCGCTCGGGCGGTGAGCGCGAACGACTTGCCGCAGCCAGGAGGACCGGTGACACCCCGGATCGTCGAATGGTTCGGATTCAACGCCACCATTCGCGGCATCGGCGCTGAGCTGCACCGGCGACCACCGTTGCGGGTGACACGCCGTCGACGACCAGTTGGTGACGCAACCGGCGAATCGACTCCGCCGACACGCGCGCTCCGGGCGGTGCCATCACGACCGCGTTCAGGTGCTTGGTCAATGCGTCGGCGCCCCACACGACCAGGGTTCGATCGGGTGATGCCGCAGGGACCGAGAGCAGGCAGTTGGCCTCCGCGGTGGAGCGGTCGGGCACGGCCACCGCGACCCGCACTGCAGGACCCGGGTCGATGCCGTCACCGGGGAGCGAGAAGAACTGGTTGACGATGGTGTTGCGGTGCCGGCGGGCGACTCCGACCACGGTGTCCGAACCCGTCCAGACGTCGACCACGACCACGCCGTGGCGATCGTGGACCAGCACGAAATCGGGCGCATCCTGACCGACCAGCGGTCGGCTGTGGATCGTCCACTCGTCATCGAGCAGCGCGAAGTTGCGAGCGACGCCGAGGGCATCGTCGTCGAGTGGGTCGAGGAGTTCGTCGAGATGGTCGAATGACGGCTGGAACGTGGCCAAAGGGGCTCCCTGAATCTCGCGGACACAGCGTCATCGGCACGTCGCCGACCAGGCTTGACCCGAACTTCGAAGGAGTGCTCGCCTCGACGACCGCCCGGACGCGACGAGAGCGACACCCGAGGGTGTCGCTCTCGTCGGTGGCTCATCGACGGGAGGTGAAGCTCCCGTCGATGAGTCACCTGCTGGGAACCGTCACATGTACCCGGCGACGTCCACGATGATGTTGGCCGTCGAGTAGGTGAACACGCAGATGGAGCCGGTCGGCGACAACTTCGCGATCACCTCGTTGGCGACCGCCTCACCGGCCGAGTAGTTCAGCACCGACGTGTACGGCAGCGTGCCACACGGGTACACCGTCGCATATCCATCGGCCACCGGATCGGCGATGGTGACGTTGGCGACAACGGACCTCGCGCCCGCCGGCACACCACCACGACCCGCAACGGGAACCTGGACGAACTGTCCACCGGCCACCGGTCCGGTGCCCTTGAACAGACCGTCAGCGGCAACCCAACCGGCGCGGGTGTCGGCCACCCGAACCGGATCGAGCCCGACGTAGTCGGACCCGGCCGGGACGTACCCGGCGATGTCGACGATGATGTTGGCCGTGGCATAGGTGAACACGCAGATGGCGCCGGTCGGCGACAACTTCGCGATCACTTCGCTCGCCACGTCCTCACCGGCCGCGTAGTTCAGGCTCGACGTGTACGGAAGCGTTCCACACGGGAACACCGTCAGATACCCGCCACCTGCGGGGCTCACCGACGTCACGTTGGCGACGACGGCCTTCGCGTCGGCAGGAACACCGGCACGACCCGCAACGGGAACCTGGACGAACTGTCCGCCGGCCACCGGTCCGGTGCCCGTGAACAGACCGTCAGCAGCAACCCAACCGGCGCGGGTGTCGGCCAACCGCACCGGGCTCATCGGCACATAGTCCGACGGCGCCGGGACGTACCCGGCGACGTCGACGATGATGTTGGCCGTGGCGTAGGTGAACACGCAGATGGTGCCGGTCGGCGACAACTTCGTGATCACCTCGTTGGCGACGTCCTCACCCGCCGAGTAGTTCAAGCTCGACGTGGAGGGAACCGTCCCGCACGGATACACCGTCGCGTAGCCGTTGGCGGCAGGGCCGACCACCGTCACGTTGAGGACCGCCGCCTGCGCATCGGCAGGAACCCCGCCGCGGTTGGCGACGGACACCTGCACGAACTGTCCACCCGGCACCGGTCCGGTACCGACGAACAAACCGTCAGCGGCAACAAAGCCGGGCCGGGTGTCGGCCAACCTCACCGGCGTGAACGAAGTGACCATCGTGTCCTCACCGGGCCGGATGATCCGCCACGTGTGCGTGTCCGACACGTAGTTGCCGGCAGCTGACCCTGCAATGACCGTGAAGGTGTGCTCTCCCACCTCCAGACCGGTGTAGGTCTTCGGGCTCTTGCACAACTCGATCGCGCCACCGTCGAGAACGCACAGGACGCTCGCGGCGTCAGCGTTGGCGGTGAATTCGAACGTCGCATCGGTCGCCGTCGTGACCGCGTCCGGTGCGGCGGTGATCGTCACCGTGGGAGGCGAGGGGTCCACAGCCGTGTTCAGCTTCTGGACCATGGCCGCCTGCTCGTCGCACGATTGGGTGAAGACCGGATCGATGAAGAACCCTTCACCGGTCACCGGGATTCACCACGACCTCGTTGTTGTGGAGGTAGTCGATCACGGCGCGGACGTCGTCGGCCAGCTGGGCGAATCCGGCGACGTTGGTCACCGTGCCGCCAGAGGCGACGGGCGGCAGGTCAGCGAAGTCGACACGGTCGAGGATGTCGTCGAACTTCCACCTCAGCGTCGGCACGTCGAGCCATGTGGTGCAGCCCTGGAACACCTCGGAGCGGGTGTAGCTGAAGTCCCTGTAGTCGACGAACTGTCTCACCGTTGGCGGTCGTTGCCGAGGGAGCGTCGGGGCGTAGTCCCAGCTTCGACGACGTCCGTCGGGGGCGGCGATGCGGTTGTAGTACTGGATCGTGTCGATCGTGACCGGAACCGACTTGCTCGTCGCGGTGCCGATGGCGGCGGCGGCCAAGTCCCAGTTGTCGAATCCTCCCTCGTGCCCTGAAGGATCTGCGCCGGGTTGCCCAATCGGATACACGGGATCGAGTCGGCTCCAGGGGCCCAGTACCGAATGGTCCCGGTATCCATCAGGCCACCTGGTTCCCCCGTCACGAGGCGCCCGTCTGCCGCCCGCAGGGGGCGTCAGGGTGGTCTCCTTAATGTCGCTGCGTAGATGGCGGCCTGATCGGGGGATGCGTCGATTGGCACGCCGTCGGTGGTGATCCGTCCGGCACCGTCGAGCGTGATCGTCGCCCGCACCGCGAGCCGGGCCCCGACGTCGATGAGCTTCTTCCAGAGCACGGCTCGTCGACGTACGAACGAGGTTCAGCCGCTCGAGGTCGACCTCCGAAGCGAAGTGCGAGAACAGCCGCCTGCGGGTCGCAGGCCGTGTCGGCCGCGACCGGCGTCCGCTCGGTGGAACCCTCCCCACTGCAGCGGGACGAGAGACACCTCTCGTCCGTCGGCCGGATTCGTCGTGGAAGGGATGCCGGGAATCTCTGTCGTACGAGATCGGCTGGATACAGGTCACTTCAGACGGGACCTTCTTCACAGAACGTGTCGGAGAGGATCGGAACGCCGTCGACGTCGCGCAAGGCGACGAAGAGGTCGGCATAGATGTCACCGGTACCGCCACCGCCACCGCCACCGGACCTGCCGGCTGACAGCCGATGCCGGCGGTGGGAGTACCAGCACCATCGAGGCCAACGCCGCGGCGAGGCCTCCGACCAGAGTTGACTTGCGCATGACTCCTCCTCTCCGGGATCGCACTCAGGCGATCGAACCGACGTGACGGGAAACAACTTGCCTTCTCAGACTGCGACCGGATTCACCGGCTCCGTAGGGCTGAAAGGCCCGGTGTGACCAACGTTGCTCCGTGCGTTCGCAAACGTTGAGCGACGAACAGTCGCCATCGAGGGTCCGGCACCCGGACGCGACGAAGCCCTCGGTCGGACTCGTCGTCTGACCAAGGGCTTCCAGTGTCGGGGTGAGAGGATTTGAACCTCCGGCCTCCACGTCCCGAACGTGGCGCGCTAACCAAGCTGCGCTACACCCCGTAGCGGCTGGCCATGCTATCCAGCGGTCGCAGGTACTTCCTCGGTCGATTCCCCGACCGCTGCGTCAGTGGATCCGTCGCCGGAATCGGGAAGCGGGATCATGGGCTCGACCTCGGCGGCATCGGCCGGGAGCCCTTCGGTGTAGCGACCACCGGCTGCCAGCGCGTCGGCGGCACGGCGCAGACGGAGCGGGTCGAGCGGCTTGACGAGCCACCCTTCGGCACCGCTGCGACGAGCCAGGTGGATGTCGGCGGACCGGTCGAGCAGCATCAGGACACGCACGTGTTCGACCGCTCCGGACGACTCGTCCAGACGCAGCGCCATGGTCACGGCCATGCCCCCCATCGAGCCGATCTGCAGGTCGAGGATCGCCAGGTCGGGCGTCTGCTTCTTCACCTCGCGGGCGACGGCACGACCGTCGCGGCACACGGTGAAGTGGACATCGTCGTCGCCGAGCGCGGCAACGATTTCGTCGACGATCCAGTCGGCATCGGTGGCAAGCAGGATGTGCACGGGCCAGACGCTACCGCTCGGCGGTCGGATGGTCGAAGAGATGGCCGGCGATCGTGCGCAGGCCGGCCAGATCGTGAACGTCACGGTCGAGCAGTGGCAGCACCACCACGCGGTCGTCACCCGCCACGTCACCGAGCGGTGCGATCACGTCGAGCTCGCGTTCGCGCAACATACGCAGGTCGGCCACGTTCTGCCAGAGCGCAGCCAGGTCGGCCTCGCCCGCCGCAGCTGCCTCGTGCGAAGCGGCCGACGCGTCGTCCGAGGTGCCGTCGCCGAATGCCGGATGGGCCCGGTTGACGATCGCCGAGGTGACCTCGACGCCCTGATCGACGAGCTGATCGACGAACCAGACGGCCTCGGCGATCGTGTCGTGACGCGCGGACGCCACCACCACGAACGAGGTCTCCCGCGCCCGGATGAGCGCGATCACATCGTCGGCGCGCTCGCGGAACCCGGTCTCCATGCCGGCGAATGCCTGGAAGAACGCCACGGAGTCGGCGAGCACGTCGGAGCCGACCACCCTGCCGATGAGCCGCAGGATGGGCTGCGTCGCCGTGCCGATCACCTTGAGGCCGCCCCTCGCGGGCAGCATCAACAGCTTGAACAGCTTGTGGTCGAGGAACCGTGACAGGACCCCCGGGGCGTCGAGGAAGTCGAGGGCGTTGCGGCTCGGCGGCGTGTCGACGACCACGAGGTCGAACCGCACGTCGCTGTGGAGCGCGTGCAACGTCTCGGCGGCCATGTACTCCTGCGTGCCGCTGAGGGCGCCGGCGATGTTGCGGTAGAAGCGGTTGGTCAGGATCCGTTCGATCTGCTCCTCGCTCTCGGCGTTCGCCCGCACGATCCCGTCGAACGTCGCGGCGGTGTCGAGCATCATCGCCCAGAGCTCGCCGGCCTGCTCCCCGTCAGCCGGATCCGAGCCGAGGTCGATGCGCTGCGGCACCGACGCGAGTCCGTCGACGAGGCCGAGGGCGTCGGCGAGTCGACGGGCCGGGTCGATGGTGACGACGACCGCTCGACGCCCCCGGCGGGCTGCCTCGAGCCCGATCACTGCGGCGGTGGTGGTCTTGCCGACGCCACCCGAGCCACAGCACACGATCACCGACGAGGTGTCGATCAGGTCGTCGGCCGCGCGAACGGTCATGTCGGATCCTCCTCGCGCGGGCCGAGGACGCCGGCGAGTTCGTCGATGTCGCTCGGCGAGAGCCCGGCAACGAGCTTGGCGGGCAGCAGCACCTGGGCAAGTGGAATCCGATCCGTGAGGCGGCCGATCTCCTGCAACTCCATCGAGCGGCGGGAGCGTCGGAACGCGGCCGCTTCGATGAGTGCCGCGGCAGTCGACGGATCCAGGGCGGCCACACAGGCAGCGGTCGCTGCCTCGTCGGGCAGGTCGACGCCGACATCGACGCCGTTCACCACGATCGGCCCCAGCTGTACGCCGACCTGGTCCTCCAGTGCGAAGGCGGTCTCGATGACCTCGTTGACCGGCGTGGTCTCCGCCAGCGTCACGAGCACCACCTGGCAACGCTGCGCATCGTGCAACAGTTCGAGCACTGCATCGGCCTGCGCCCGAACCGGACCCGACCTGACCGAATCGGCCAGGCCGGCGGCCGCGGTGAGGAACGTGATGGCGTGGCCGGCTGCCGGGCCGTCGACGACGACGAGGTCGTACTCCCCCGATCGTTCGAGCTGTTTGATCTTGCCGAGTACGACGATGTCGTCGATTCCCGGCGCGGCGGTGCCGATCATGTCGATGACCCCGGTGCGGTTCAACCGCTTGGCGATGCGGGCGAAACCGTTGTCACGCAGGTACTCGTCGAGCGCATCGGGCGCCGAGATCGCCATGACGTCGAGGTCCGGCACCAGTTCGGCGAGCGTCGGCTTGCCGTCGAGTTCGACGACGAGCACGCGGACGCCCGCGTTCGATGCGGCACGGGCGATCACAGCCGTTACCGTGGTCTTCCCCACACCCCCCTTGCCCGCCACGATGACGACCCGCGCGGCGGTCAACGATTGCAGCGGATATTCGCTCTCCGGAGGCACCTTTGCGCAGACTAGCGATCAGCACCCTCACGCTGATGGCCGGGCTCATACTCTTCGGCCCGTCCGCCCAGGCGCAGAGCGACGACACGGTCGCGCCCGACGACGTGACGGTCGAGGCCGACGCCACGTCCGACGCGGTCGGCCGCGTCGACGTGCTGCAGGTCAGCGGGTTCATCGACCCGATTCTCGTCGACGCGATCGGCGAGGCGATCGATCGCGCGGACGCCGACGGATCGCAGGCCCTCGTCCTCCAGGTGAACAGCGACGCCACGGTCGTCGACGACGACGTGGTCGAAGATCTGCTCGTCCGTGTCGCCAACGCACCGATTCCGATCGGCATCTGGGTCGGCCCCAGCGGGGCGCACTTCTACGGGACCGCGGCCCAACTCCTCGCCGTTGCCGACGTCACCGGCATGGCCCCGGGGTCCCGGGTCGGCTACATCGGTGTCCCGCTCGACCCGGCGGGGCTCCCCGAGGGGACGAGCGTCGACTTCGGCATCGCCGAGGAACGGCTCCGCAACGGCTCGGTCGGGCTGTCCGACGCACGATCGCTCGACGTGTTCAAGCAGCGCGTCGACGACGAGGGCATCCCCACCATCAGCAACATGTTGCAGGCGATGGACGGCTACGAGGAGAACGGCGTCGTGGTCGTCACGACCAAGCTCGTCGTGCTCGACGACGGCTCGACCCGGTTCGACACGGTCGCGGTCGTGCGCTTCTCGAAGCTTTCCCTGCTCGACCAGTTGTTCCACACCGTCGCCAGCCCACCGGTCGCCTACCTGCTGCTGCTGACCGGGCTGGCACTGCTCGTCTTCGAGTTCTTCACCGCCGGCGTCGGCCTCGCCGGTGGCATCGGTGCGATCTCGACCGTGCTCGCCTTCACCGGTCTGGCGGTCCTGCCCACCCAACCCTGGGCGGTGGCGCTGATCATGCTCGCCATGCTGGCGTTCGCCGTCGACGTCCAGGTCGGGATACCGAGATTCTGGACCGGTGTCGGCATCGTGATGACCATCATCGCGAGCTGGTTCCTGTTCGAACCGGTGCCCGGGTCGTCGATGCGGCCGTCGTGGCTCGCACTGATCGCCGGGATCGGCGGCATCACGTTGACCTTCATCGTCGGGATGCCCTCGATGGTGCGAACCCGGTTCGCCACGCCGACGATCGGTCGTGAGTGGATGATCGGCCAGCAGGGAATCGCCGTCGGCCCCATCGATCCCGAAGGCACCGTCGAGGTCGAGGGCGCTCGCTGGCGGGCCCGCACGAACCGCGCCACGCCGATCGCGGCAGGTGAGGCGCTCCGTGTGGCGGCGATCGACGGTGTCACCCTCGACGTCGAACCGCTCGAAGGTGCGGCGCGCGACTACCGCGAGATGCGCAACAAGACGCCGGTCGACGACACGTCGGCCGCTTCTGGGTCAGCGACAACGCCCGAACTCGACGTCTCTGCCGACGCTGAGTCCTGATCGGGTCGTCGCTCAGCGCTCGGGGAGGCGGGGACCGGCGATGCGCACGTCGTCGCGGCGCCGGGTGACGCCGCGGGCGTCGAGTTCGGCCACCAGCGGAAGGACGAACTTGCGACTCGCGCCGGTGGCGTCACGGAACTGGGCAACGGTGAATCCATCGGGATCCGCAGCGAGCAGATCCGCGGCGACCAGCGCTGCAGCGGTGATCGTGGCCTCGTGGAAGTGCACGCCGTCACGGACCACCACATGGCCGCGTCGCACCAACTCGCGCAACTCGCCCTTGTCGACACCGTCGGGGGGCGGCGGAGTGAAGCCACCGTCCAGGAGCTCGCGCAGATACGGATGGTCGGCGAACGGGTCGACGACGTCCGCCTGCCGCACCGTCGTCGCATCCACCGCCACCTCGTCGATCGTTGCCAGGACTGCCCGCTCGCGATCGTCGAATCCGGCGATGTCCAGCCCCGCCGGGCCGGCATCCATGACCCGTGCGACGAGGTCGCCGCGCATCGCGTCGAGTGACTCGCTCGTCGTGAGCCACTCACCGACGACGGGTTCGACGACCTGACCGGTGAGCTGCTCGATCTCCCGGGCCCGCACCCAACCACGCTCGCGTACGAGCCGTTCGATCGATCGATCCGGCCGCGCGCGAGAGGCCCGCAGGATCGGATCGATGTCGAGCACCTCTCCACCGCCGACCGTTTCGTCGCGACCCGACTCACGCAGCACGAAGCGATCACCAGGGAGCAGTGGGAGCACATCGTCGAGGAAGAGGCGGATGGCGCCGTCGCTGCCGGGAGGCAGCGTCTCGGTTCCGAGCACCCGCAGCTTCACCGGGTGCTCACCGGCGCCGACGTACGCCACGAACGCACCGCGTCGCGACACGTCGTGGTCGAGTGATTCGAGGACGTGCAGCGACGCATCGAACCGATCGGTGAGACGCCAGCGCTCGGGTTCGATCACCGCGTGACCCCGTGCGAGCAGGTGGTGATCGACGCCGGCGAGGTTGACGGCGACCCGGTTGCCCGGCCCGATCGAGTCGACGGAACGTCCCGCCGTCTGGATCCCTCGGATCCGCGCCGGACGTGAGCCGGGTTCGATCACCACCTGCTGATCAGTGGCGAGGGCACCGCCGACGAGCGTGCCCGTGGCGATCGTGCCGCTGCCCTTGGCGGCGAAGACACGGTCGATCCAGAGACGAGGGCGCCCGACGTCGACAGCGCCGGGAGCGGTGGCGACCAGTTCGTCGAGCGACACGCGGAGTTCGTCGAGGCCCGCACCGGTCGTCGACGACACCGCGACCACGGGCGCGTCCGCGAGGAACGTGCCGGCGACGTGATCGGCCACGTCCATCGCAGCGAGTTCGGCGAGTTCGGCGTCGACGAGATCGGACTTGGTGAGCACGACGATGCCCGCCGCGACGCCGAGCAGCTCGAGGATCCGCAGATGCTCCTCCGACTGGGGCTTCCAACCCTCGGTGGCGGCCACGACGAACACGCAGGCGGTCACCCCTCCGACGCCGGCGAGCATGTTGCGCAGGAACCGCACGTGGCCGGGGACATCGACGAAGCTCACCTCGGCACCCGACGGCAACGTCGTGTGCGCGAACCCGAGATCGATGGTGAGCCCGCGTCGCTTCTCCTCCTCGAACCGATCCGGGTCGGTTCCGGTCAGCGCGAGCACCAGCGACGACTTGCCGTGGTCGACGTGCCCGGCGGTGGCGATGACGGTCACGACGACGCGGCGGCTCGCAGCGCGTCGACGATGACGGCGTCGTCGTCGGGCCGCACCGAGCGGAGGTCGAGCAACGTGCGATCGTCACGCGTGCGGGCGATCACCGGCATCTCGTGGTTGCGGAGGACTTCCAGATGGTCGCCGGCGAGATCGAGACCGTACGACGGCATCGTGACGCCCGGCGCCGAACCCGCTCCCGGGAGCGCATCCGTCGCGACCGGGGTGATCGTCGGATGCAGCTCGACCACGACGCCGGCAATCGCCTCGGCCCGTCGACGCAGATCCTCGACCGGCGTCGCGACCATCGCCCAGAACGGCACGTCGGTCGCCACCCGCTTGTCGAGATAGGCGAGCGCAGTCTCCTGCAGCGATACGAGCACCAGGCCACCGGGGCGGAGCGCCCGAGCCAGGGGGTGACGCATGCACTGCTCGACGAGGTCGGCGCGTCCGGCGATGATGCCTGCCTGCGCCCCTCCGAACAGCTTGTCGCCGCTGAACGTGACGAGCGCGGCGCCATCGGCGATGGTCTGCACGGCCGCCGGTTCACCGGCGAGCCATGCGGGTGGTGCACCGGGCAGCCACGGACAGTTGGCGTCGATGAGCCCGCTGCCGATGTCGGCGACCACGGGCACACCGAGAGTCGAGAGTTCTCGTACCGAGGTCTCCTCGACGAAGCCCTCGACCCGATAGTTGCTCGGATGCACCTTGAGCACCATCGCCGCGTCGACCCCCGGCTTGTCGATGGCACGTCGGTAGTCGTCGAGGCGCGTGCGGTTGGTGGTGCCCACGTCGACGAGTCGGGCACCGGACTGTTCCATCACGTCGGGAACGCGGAACGATCCGCCGATCTCCACGCTCTCGCCCCGGCTCACCGGTACGTCGCGTCCGGCGCCGAGCGCCGCCAGCACGAGCAGCACCGCTGCCGCGTTGTTGTTGACGACCATCGCCGCTTCGGCTCCACACAGGCGCGCGAACAGCTGACCGACGGCGGCCTGTCGCGACCCGCGCCCACCTGATGCGAGGTCGAACTCGACGGTCTGCGCGCTGGCCTCCTGATGGTGCCCGAGCGGGGCGCGGCCGAGGTTCGTGTGCAACAGCACGCCAGTGGCATTGACGACCGGCGTCAACAGCGTGCGCCGGAACGCCTGGGCTCGATCGAACGCCGTGTCGGGAGCGCCGGCCTCGATCGCGGCGCGGGCGATGTCGACGAGGATCGGATGCGGCAGTCCGGCCCGCGCGATCGATCGGGCGAGTGCGTCGACCGACGGTGGGCGCTGCGGCTCGGGCGTCGGTGCGCTCATCGAGGCGATCCTACGACCCTCGTCGCGATTGGGGTCAGACCCCGATCGCGACGCCTACGATCCACGGCGTGAGCCTCCCGGTACCGATCGTTCAACTCGACCCTGACCTCCCGCTGCCGGAGTATGCCCACGAGGGTGACGCCGGCCTCGACCTGTACGCCCGTGAACCGGCGACACTGGCAGCCGGCGGCGGCCGGGCACTCGTGCCGACGGGCATTGCCATCGCGATCCCGATGGGCCATGGCGGCTTCGTCTTGCCGCGCAGTGGCATGGCGGTGAAGCACGGCATCAGCGTCGTCAACGGCCCGGGGCTGATCGACGCCGCCTATCGCGGCGAGATCAAGGTCGTGTTGATCAACACCGATCCCGATCACGACTACGACGTGCACCGCGGCGACCGCATCGCCCAGCTCGTGGTCCAGCGTGTCGAGTCCGTCGCGTGGCAGGTGGTCGAGTCACTCGACGGCGTCGACCGCGGCGGCGGCTTCGGTCACTCCGGCCGCTGAATCCCCCGAGTTCAGCCCCAGGCGAACACCGGCTGTTCGAAGTCGACGACGCGCTCGTTGATCCGGCCGTCGAGGGCCACCCAGCGGAACTGGACCAGCAGCGCGCCGGTCGGTGCGTGGATCAGATCACCACCGAGCGGGACCTGCACCACCGGTCGGTCGCTCTCCGGGATGCTGACGAAGCGCGGTGAGTCGTCGCGACCGAGTTCGTGCAGGCCGATGCGGTAGACGGCGAGCACTTCGTCCGGATGGGGCGCCAGCACGACCGACGGGCCACCCCACAGGACGACCGGTGTGATCACGTACCCCGAACGGGTCGGGTAGTCGTCGAGCAGTCCGAGCACCGCGGACTCGTCGAGCCGGACCCCGATCTCCTCGTCGGTCTCACGCAGCGCTGCGTCGACCGCGGTCTCACCCGCGTCGAGGCGCCCACCCGGAAGCGCCCACTGCGAGGCGTGTGTGTTGAGTCGGGCGCTGCGGCGGCAGAGTACGAACGCGGCGCCGCCCGCCACACCGGCCATGCGACCATCGAGATCCGAGGTGTCGGAGGGGACCACCGACATCTCCTCCTGGGATGCCCCGTACGGATCGTCGGCGTCGGCACCGAACACCGAGTCGACGACCATGATGGCGACCGCGGCGTGGCGTCGACCCTCGAGCGGCAACTCGAGTCGTTCGTGACGAGCGAGGTTCGATCCGATCCGCGCCCGCAACTCGTCGTCGAACTCGATCATGCGTCGATCGCCGGTTCGGCCGTGGGGAGGGGCTGGTGTGTCGATGCCAACACCTTGGCAGCAAGCGCGGTGCTGATCGGGACCGAAGCGACCAGGCCCACCGACCCGACGAGCGCCCGAACGATCTCGACCGCCACGATCTCACGGGTGGCCACCGAGCCGAGGCTCTCGTTGGCCTCGCTGAACAGCAACAGCAGCGGCAGGGACGCACCCGCGTAGGCGAGGAACAGCGTGTTCACGGTCGAGGAGATGTGGTCACGGCCGATGCGCAGCGCCCGCCCGTACAGCTCGGGGAACGTCGCATCGGGCGTGGCCCGCTTCAACTCCCACACCGCCGACACCTGGGTGACCGTCACGTCGTCGAGCACCCCGAGCGATCCGATCACGATGCCGGCCAGCAGTAGCCCCCGCGGGTCGATCGGGGAACCCAGCGCATCGAGGAAACCGACGTTCTCGTCGCCGAACCCCGTGAAGTTCGACATCGCCAGGAACACCGCGGCGAGCACGGCCGTGATCGCCAGGCTGGCGAACGTCGCCAGCAGCGCCGTCGCCGTGGCCAGGCCCCGTCCGTGCGCGAGGAACAGTGCGACGAACGCGATGGCTCCCGCGGTCACGATCGCGACGGCGACCGCGTTCGTGCCTTCGAGCAACGCCGGCAGCGCGAACATGATGATCACGACGAAGCTCATGGCGAGCCCGGCCAACGCACCCACCCCTCGCCACCGACCGAGGACGACGATCGACGTCACGAAGACGATGACGAGGAGCAGCATGGGCGTGCTGCGCTCGAAGTCGTAGAAGACGGCCTGCACCGAGCCGTCACCGACCTCGACGAGGTCGACGAGAATGCGATCCCCCTCCGAGATGGTGCTGCCGAGCGGTTGCTCCAACTCGAAGATCTCACCGCCACGTTCGCCCTCGGCGACGACCGCCTCGACGAGCTTGCACGCCAGGAGCGGATCGAAGGAACACGGCACCTCCTCGACCGATCGCACCGAGGCGGCAACCGGATCACCCCCGAGGCCGAGCGGATCGCGACGATCACCTCCTCCACCGGGCCACAGCGCGACGAGACCGACGGCGACGACGACGGCACACAGACCGACAGCGATCCAGAGACGACGGCGGACGCGGGGATCGACTTGATCGTCCAGCGACTCGGCGCCGTCCAGATGATGAGAATGACCCTGACCCATCAGCACAGTGTCACTCCCGCGCGCGGCCGGCCGCGGCATCCCGGCCACGCGACGCGTCAGGCGTTCGCGGCGGAGTGCTTCAGGGGTCGGTGTGGCTGTGCTCGGCTGCGTGTTCGGGCTGGTGCAGATGGCGATGGCCGACGTCGTCGTGATGGTGGTCGTCGCCGTGACCGTGGCCGTGGTCGTCGACGAGCAGTGCCTCTGCGCCCACCTTGAGCAGACGACCGCCGAAGGCCAGCTCCAGGAACTCGGGACGCAGAACGTCGGCGGCGACCCCGTCGGCGATGACGCACCCGGCCAGCAGCATCACCCGGTCGGCACGCTTGGCCTCCTCGAGGTGGTGCGTCGAGAACACGACGGCGGCACCACGCGTGACCTCCTCGTCGATGATCCGCAGGATGGTCTCCTGGCTGGGCAGGTCGAGGCCGGTGATCGGCTCGTCGAGCAGCAGCAGCCCTGGCGCGCCGATCAACGCCTGAGCGACCAGCACGCGTTGGCGCTGACCGCCCGACAGTTCGCCGAACGAACGGCCCATGAGGTCGACGACCTCCAGACGTTCGCCGACCCGGGAGACCTCCTCACGATCGCCCCGGGTGATCCGCCCGAGCAGTCCACGCCGTCGATAGCACCCCATCCTGAGCACCTCCTCGACCGGCAGCGGCATCCAGTCGTGATGGCCGTGCTGCTGTGCGACGAACGCCGCCTCCACACCCTCGGAGCGCACGACCGCCCCCGACGTCGGCGACAGGAGTCCGGCGAGCATGAGCAGCAGGGTGCTCTTGCCGCTTCCATTGGCGCCGACGAGCGCCACCGATCGCCCCGCCTCGAACGACGTCGTGGTGCGATCGAGCGCGATGACATCCGCGTAGCGGACGGAGGCGTCATCGAATCGCGCAACGAGGGATTCCACGGCATCACGCTAGCGCGTGGAGTTGAGAATAGTTCTCACTATCATCATGAGGATGTGGTCACGCAACGCCTTGGCACCGCTGGTTGCGCTCATGTTGGTCGCCGCCGCGTGCGGCTCCGACGACCCGGCGACGTCCGGGCAGGAGAACGAGCGGCCGACCGTGGTCGCCACCACCACGATCTGGGCCGACGTGGTCCGCAACGTTGCCTGCGACGGGCTCGCCGATGTCGAGACCATCGTCCCGGCCGGCGGCGACCCACACTCGTTCGAGCCGTCGCTCCGAGACCGCGAAACGATGAGTGGCGCTGCCCTCGTCGTCGCCAACGGACTCGGCCTCGAGGAGTCCATGGCCGACATCGTGAGCGCCGTGGAGTCCGACGGGGTGCCCGTCGTACGGGTCGGCGAATTCGTCGACTCGCTTCCTGCCGGCGCGGACGACCACTCCGAGGAGTCAGCCGATGACGACCACTCCGAACAGTCAACCGATGACCACTCCGACGAGTCAGGCGAAGAGGGCCACGGCACCGACGACCCGCACATCTGGTTCGATCCGACCAGAGTCGCGGCGACGCTTCCGGCCATTGCCGACGCACTCGCCACGGCCGGAGTCGACCGCACTGCGCTCGACGCGTGTGTCTCCGATTTCACCGAGCAACTGGCCGCGCTCGACACCGACATCGCGGCGACCGTCGAATCGATCCCGGTCGAGCAGCGACTGCTCGTCACCAACCACGACTCCTTGAGCTACCTCGCCGACCGGTACGACTTCGAGATCCTCGGCACGGTCATTCCGTCGCCGAGTTCGCTGAGTGCCACGAATCCGGCCGAACTCGAGGCACTTGCCGCCGTCATCGAACAGACCGGCGTTCCGGCCATCTTCGCCGAGACACAGCACTCGTCGACCGACACGCAGGCCCTGGCCGATCGGGTCGGCGACGTCGAGGTGGTCACCCTCCAGACCGACACCCTCGGTGAGCCCGGGAGCGACACCGCCACCTATGTCACCTGGCTCAGCACGACCGCGCAGACGATCGTGGACGCTCTCCGAACGAACGCGTGATGGAGTTCCTGACCGATCCGTGGGGGTGGTGGATCACGCCGTTCGCCGACAACCAGTTCATGCGCGACGCGCTGCTCGCCGGCATCCTCACCGTGATCACCACCTCGCTCGTGGGTACCTGGGTGGTGTTGCGGGGGATGAGTTTTCTGGGCGATGCGCTGGCCCACGGCGTGTTGCCGGGCATCGCTGTGGCCTTCATCATCGGTGTCAACACCTCGATCGGGGCGTTCGTGGCCGCCGGAGCGATGGTGCTCGGCATCAGCGTGATCCGTCGCCATTCACCACTGCCCGACGACACGTCGATCGGTGTGCTCTTCGTCGGATTCCTCGCACTCGCCGTGGTGATCATGTCGACACAACAGGCGTCGTACGTCGGCGACCTCAACCGTTTCCTGTTCGGGTCGATCACCGGGGTCGACGATGCCGACCTCGTCCGTCAGGCGATCGCCGCGTTGGTGGCGCTCGTCGGCGTCGTGGTGCTCTACCGAGCGTTCCTCGTGATGACCTTCGACGCATCGCTCGCCCGCATGCTGGGCCTGCGCCCGGCGTTCGCGCAGTGGGCGCTGCTCGTACTGCTGGCCGTGTCGATCGTGTCGTCGTTCGAGTCGGTCGGCAACCTGCTGGTGTTCGCGTTCCTGATCGCGCCGCCGGCGGCGGCCACACTCATCGCCCGACGCGTTCCCGTCATCATGGTCGTCTCCGTGGCGCTCGGAAGCTTCGCGACCGTGGTCGGCATCCTGATCAGCTATCACTTCGACAGTGCCACGAGCGCAACGATGGCGTTGTGTTCGGTCGTGCTGTTCTTCGTCGTCCTGGCCGTGTCGGCCGTGTCACGGAACCTGCCTCGATGGGCGCCCGAATCCGTTCAGGAGCGACAGTCGGCGCAACGACCGTAGAGGTCGATCGTGTGATGTGTCGGGGTGAACCCCTCGGCGCTCGACAATGTGGCGAACGCGGCGTCGAGACGCCGTTCGAGCTCAGGCGTGAGGGTCACGTCACGAACCGACCCGCACTGCTCGCAGATCAGGTGATGGTGGTGCTCGGTCAAGTGCTCGGCGAGCTCGTAGCGGGCGTGGTCGCTGCTGTGCACGAGACGCCGCACCACACCGACCTCCTCCAGCACCGCGAGGTTGCGATACGCCGAGCTCTGAGCGATCGTCGGGGCCAGGTCGATCAACTCCGGCAGTGTGACCGGGCCGTCGGTGTCGGCCAGTGCGTCGACGAGCGAGCGTCGGCCGGTCGTGTAGCGCTGGTCGTTCTGGTCGAGGCGATCACGAACCGTGCGGTGGATCTCGGCGTGGGCGGGCGACATCGATCGCCCGCTCAGCCGCGGTACCCGCTGGTGATGGGCAGCCGGCGATCCTTGCCGAACGCCTTGCGGCTCACCCGGACCCCGGGCGGTGACTGGCGTCGCTTGTACTCGGCGATGTCGACGAGGCGGGTGACCCGACGCACCATCGCCTCGTCGTGGCCGAGTTCGATGATCTCCGCGGCGGTGCGATCGTCCTCGACGTACAGCTGCAGGATCGGATCGAGCACCTCGTACGGCGGCAGGCTCTGGTCGTCGCGCTGGTCGGGGCGCAACTCGGCCGACGGCGGCTTCGTGATCACCGCTTCCGGCACGATCTCCCGGCCGGCCGTGCGGTTGACGTACCGACAGAGGTCGTAGACCCGGGTCTTGAGCACGTCCTTGATGACGCCGAAGCCGCCGACCGAGTCGCCGTAGATGGTGAAGTATCCGACGGCCACCTCACTCTTGTTCCCCGTGGTGAGCGCCATCCAGCCGAACTCGTTGGACAACGCCATCAGCAGGAGACCCCGACAGCGGCTCTGGATGTTCTCGTAGGTCAGGCCGGGCTCGCGTCCCTCGAACGACGGTGCCAGCATGTCGAGGTAGGCCTGGAATGCCGGCTCGATCGAGATCGTCCGGAAGTCGATTCCGAGATTGTCCGCCAGCAGCTGCGCGTCGCTCCTCGAGTGGTCGCTCGAATACCGCGACGGCATCGACACGCCGTGCACGTGGTCGGCTCCCAGGGCGTCGACCGCCACGCACGCCACGATCGTCGAGTCGATGCCACCCGACAGCGCGATGACGACGTCGTGGAAGCCGTTCTTGGCGCAGTAGTCGCGTGTACCGAGTACGAGCGCGTCGTAGAGCTCCCGATCGGGATCGAGCAGTTCGGCCACCACCACCGCTGCCGGTCGGGTGTGCGCGGCCGGCGAGTCCGACACGACCACGGTCGGGAGCAGCGACTCGGTGATCCGGCCGCGCGGGTCGAGCAGACGCTTGCGGTACACCGGCGGTACGGGAACGTCGACGATCAGGAGCGATTCCTCGAACTGCGGCGCACGGGCCAACAGGGTCCCCTCGTGGTCGAAGACCACCGATGCCCCGTCGAACACCAACTCGTCCTGACCGCCGACCTGGTTGACGTACACGATGGCAGCGTGCGAGTCCGAGGCACGTGTGGCGAGCATGCGTTCACGCTCGAGCGACTTGCCGGTGTGGAACGGCGACGCGTTGATGTTGATGCTCAGCTCGGCACCGGCTGCTGCCTGTTCCGCGACCGGCCCGAACGGGCTCCAGATGTCCTCGCAGACCGAGATGCCCACCTTGACGCCACCGATCACGTAGAGCTCGAGCGGGTCGGACAGGTGGCCGGGCGTGAAGTACCGGGCCTCGTCGAAGACGGTGGTGTTGGGGAGCAGACGCTTGTGGTACCGGCCGATGATCTTGCCGTTCGCACAGACGGCAGCGGCGTTGTAGAGGTCACGATCCTGGTCGACGAACCCCACGACCGCTGCGCAGCGTCCGGTGCGTGCGGCCAACTTCGACAGCGCTTCGAGATTGTCCGCGACGAAGCCCGGCTTGAGGACGAGATCCTCGGGCGGGTACCCCGTGGTGGAGAGTTCGGGGAAGGCCACGATGTCGCATCCGGCGGCCTCGGCGCGGTCGTAGGCGTCGATCAGTTTCGTCAGGTTCCCGTCGAGGTCGCCCACGGTCGGGTTGAGCTGGGCGAGCGCCACTCGCAACACCGTCACGGAGGTGCAGGCTAGCTCGGCCCCGCTCCGCGCCGTCGATGCTGCCCAGCGCCCGCGATCTGGCACGATGGCTGCGTGCGCTGGATGCGGGTGCTGATCGCGGGAGCAGTGATCGCCGCGTCCTGTTCGCCCGGTGAGGGTCCCGAATCGATACCCCTGCCGACGTCGGCCGACACCACCACCACGACGACGACCACGACGACGACCACCACGTTGGTGCCGCCGCGCTACGTGTCGACGATCCGTCGCACCACCGACGGTGTTCCCCACATCACCGGCGCGACCATCGAAGACGTCGCCTACGGACAGGGTTGGGTGAGCGGCGAGGACCACGGCTGCACTCTGAGCGACCAGGTCGTCAAGGTGTTGGGACAACGGGCCGCGACACTCGGTCCCGGCACCGATGGCGAGAACGTCGAGAGCGACTTCGCGTGGCGCGCCATCGACATCGCCACGATCGCGCGCGCCGACTTCGACAACGCCGTCTCCGACGAGGTCGTCGCGGTGTTCGAGGCGTACACGGCCGGCTGGAACGACCAACTCGCCGACACCGGTGGCGAACATGTCGTCGGTTGGTGCGCCGGCGCCGACTGGGTCCGACCGCTCGAGCCCGTCGAGGTCTACATCTACGCCAGATCGGTGGCGCTGTTGGCGAGCAGCGCCACGCTGGTCGACTTCATCGCGTCCGCGCAACCTCCTGCCGAACCCGCCGCGCTCCGGCGCGCTGCCACGACATCAGCTCTGCATTCGTCCGATCCGGCCGCGTCCGATCTGGCGAGATTCGAGCGGGCGGCCGCCGAACTCGGTCTGAACGACGCCTCCGGCCTCGGGAGCAACGGTTGGGCGATCGGACGCGACCGTGTCGCCGGCGGCCAGGGCGGTCTTCTCCTGGCCAATCCGCACTTCCCGTGGGAGGGCGAGCTGCGCTTCGCCGAGGTGCAACTGACGGTGCCGGGCGAGTACGACGTCTACGGCGCGAACCTGCTCGGCCTCCCGGGCATCGGTATCGGCTTCACCGACGGCGTCGCCTGGACGCACACCGTGTCCGCAGGCAAGCGGATGACCGGGTACAGCCTCACCCTCGATCCCGCATCACCGACCTCGTACCTCGTCGATGGTGTCCCGGTGCCGATGACGGCAACTCCCACCACCATCGACATCCTGCGCGCCGACGGCACCGTCGACACCGAGACGCGCACCATGTGGCGCAGCGAGTACGGCCCGATCATCGACTTCCCGGGCATCGGATGGACGGACACGAATGTCCTGACCTTCCGCGACGCCAACATCGACAACGGCGAATTCGTCGAGCAGTACGCCCGCCTGCCGGCGGTCGAAGAGCATCGACGACCTCATCGCCCTCAACGCCGAATACCAGGGCGTCCCGCTGTTCAACACCGTGGCGACGGACTCGCAGGGCAACGTCTGGTACGCGGACACTGCCGCCACCCCCAACCTGTCGACGGAGGCCGAGCAGCTGTACCTCGGCAAGCTGTTCGGCGACCCCCTCACCCAGATCGCCTACGAACAGGGATTCGTCCTGCTCGACGGATCCGACAGTCGATTCCGATGGGAGATCCAGCCTGGCGCCCGAGACCCCGGGCTCGTGGCGTTCCCCGAGCTGCCGCAGGTCGAACGCAGCGACTACGTGTTCAACGCCAACGACAGCTTCTGGGTGCCGAGTGCCGAGTTCACGCTGACCGGGCCGTACTCGATCATGAACGGGGAACAGGGCACTGCGCTGACGATGCGCACCCGACAGAACGCCGCGGTGCTGGCCAACGCGAATTCGACGGGTTCGGCGGGCACCGACGGGCTGTTCGACGCCGACGAGGTGCGAACGGCCGCGTTCGACAACACGGCGAGGACCGCAGTGCTCCTGCGCGACTCGGCCGTGGCAGCGTGCACCGCGTCTCCGATCGTCGAGGTCACCGAACTGCTCGCCGCCGATGGCACGGTCGATCTGCCCGCCGCGACCGTCGACCTCACGGCAGCGTGTGCGGTCCTCGCAGCGTGGGACGGCGTGTACGACCTCGATCGTTCGGGGCCGATGATCTGGCGCGAGACGATGGGCCGGTTCGCCGACACCGACTTCGAGCGGGCCGGCCCACTCTTCGACGACGCCTTCGACCCGGCCGAATCCGACAGCCACACCGTCGGTGCCCGCTGCCGATCCGACGCCGATGCTCCAGGCCATGGCCCGCGCCGTCCAGATCATCACCGAGGCGGGATTCGCACTCGACTCGACGTTGGGTGCGGCTCAGTTCACCGAACGCTCCGAGACGCGCATCCCGATCCACGGCGGAAACGGCCGCGAGGGTGTGACGAACGTGGTCACGTGGACCGACTCGTCGACATCCACCGAACCGACGCCCGAGCGTGGCGAACCGGTTGCGGCAGGGAGTTCGCTGCGCGGCGAGGGGTACCGGATCAACGCCGGAACCAGCTTCGTGATGACGGTCGACTACACCGGGGCAACACCCGCCGCCTGGGCGCTGCTCGTCTACGGCCAGACCGGCGATCGGACCTCGCCACTGTTCGACGTGCAGACCGAGGAGTTCAGCAACAAGGTCTGGCGCCAGGTCGCCTTCACCGATGCCCAGATCGAAGCCGACCCAGAACTCGACACCTACACCGTCATCGGTCGCTGACTCGGCGATTGGGGTCTGACCCCAATCGCGAGTTGGTCAGAGTTCGACGATCTCCAGGCGACCCTTGGGTGCGGCGGCCGCGATCTCGGAAGTGCCCGACTCGGCCGTGCAGACGAGCAGGTGTCGACCCTCGGGCCCTCCGACGGCGCACGCGAACGCGAGCTGCGACGTCGTGACACGTTGCGTGACGACGCCACCCTCCTCCACGCGGACCACCTCGGCCCCGAGTGCGTTGGCCACCCAGATACCACCCTCACCGTCGGCGCAGGTTCCGTCCGGGGCGACGAACGACCCGTCGCTTCCCACGAGCGATGCCCACGTCCGCCGATTCGACAGCGAGCCGTCGGCCGCCTTGTCGAAGGCCGTGAGTTCGAGCCCGAGCGTCTGGGCGACGACGAGCGTCGAGCCGCCGTCGACCGTGACGACGCCGTTCGGGAACGCCAGGTCGTCGGCGACGACGCTGACCGAACCATCCGGATCGACCCTGGCCAGCACAGCGGTGTACGAGCTGCGATCGGTGGCGATGGCCGTGAACAACCCGTCGGGACCGATCGCCTCGACGGTCGCGTCGAGATCGAAACCGAAGTTGCCGACGTAGGCGCGGCCGTCGGCGTCCACGAGCATGTCGT
The DNA here is from genome assembly GCA_963829585.1 of Ilumatobacteraceae bacterium. Classification (GTDB taxonomy): domain Bacteria; phylum Actinomycetota; class Acidimicrobiia; order Acidimicrobiales; family Ilumatobacteraceae; genus Sva-07. The sequence continues at coordinate 379,536 of CAWHJD010000021.1, forward strand.
TGCAGTGGAAGGTGGCCACGTCGCTCAGGTCGGCGTGCACGGCGATGCTGCCGTCGTGCTCACGGCGCATCACACGGCGGGCGAGCATCGCAACGAACAACAAACGACCGTCGGGCAGCCAACCGAGGCCCGAGGGCCGCTCGTCGCCATCGAGCGCGACCTCGGTGCGTACATCACCATCGAGTCCGACGCTGCAGATCTCGTGGGCGTAGAAGTCGCTGAACCAGAACCGCCCGTCGTGCCAGCGTGGCCCTTCACAGAACCATCGCCCCTCGACCAGTGTCGTCGTCTGCATGCCGTCCCCTCTCGCCCGGAGCCAGTGTGCCAGCCGGTGACCTCGGCTGTCGACCGGGCCAGTTCACACTGCGTTCACAATGAGGCAACGACTCGGCAACCAGACGCTGCGACGATTCCGCCTGCAATCGGGCGACACCGTAGGTTGATCGCTGCACCCCTACTCATGTGGACGAATTGAGGACAACTGTGGTTTACAAGGCCGAATACATCTGGATCGACGGCACGATGCCGACGTCGAAGCTTCGTTCCAAGACGAAGATCATCGACGACGGCGCCGAGCTCCCCCTGTGGGGCTTCGACGGGTCGAGCACGAACCAGGCAACCGGCGACAAGAGTGACTGTGTGCTGAAGCCGGTCGCCAGCTACCCGGATCCGATCCGCGGTGGTGACGACGTGCTCGTCATGTGCGAGGTGATGCTGGTCGACGGCAAGCCGCATCCGACCAACACCCGCCACCTCGCCGCCAAGACCGAGAAGAAGTACAAGAAGCACGAGCCCCTGTTCGGCATCGAGCAGGAGTTCACGCTCATGAAGAACGGCCGACCGTACGGTTTCCCGCCGGCCGGTTACCCCGAGCCCCAGGGTGGCTACTACTGCGGCGTCGGCGAGGACGAGATCCACGGCCGCCCGCTCGTGGAGGATCACATGGAGGCCTGCCTCGAAGCCGGCCTGTCGATCTCGGGCATCAACGCCGAGGTCATGCCCGGCCAGTGGGAGTTCCAGGTCGGCCCGCTCGGTCTGCTCGACGTGGCCGACCAGCTGTGGGTCGCGCGCTGGCTGCTCTACCGGATCGGTGAGGACTACGGCATCGCGGCGACACTCGATGCCAAGCCGGCCAAGGGTGACTGGAACGGCGCCGGTGCGCACACCAACTTCTCGACCAAGGAGATGCGCGAGGAAGGCGGCTACAAGTACATCGAGGCCGGCTGCAAGGCGCTGGGCGAGAAGGCTGCGCTGCACATCGCCAACTACGGCACGGGGATCGAGGACCGCCTGACCGGCGCCCACGAGACCCAGCGCCACGACCAGTTCAGCTACGGCGTCTCCGACCGTGGCGCCTCGATCCGCATTCCGTGGCAGGTCGCTGTCGAGAAGCGGGGCTACCTCGAGGACCGCCGCCCGAACGCCAACATCGACCCCTACGTCGTCGCCCGCCTGATGGTGGAGACCGTCTGCGGCGCGATGAAGTGAGTCGCTGAGCAACTCTGCTCACACGACACGACACCAGGGCGGGGGCTTCGGCTCCCGCCCTGTCGCTTTCCTGACGGATCCACGAGAGAATCGAGGAATGACCGAAATGCTGGACCAACAGCGTGACTACGTCCTTCGCAGTGTGGAGGAACGTGGCGTCCGACTCGTCCGGCTGTGGTTCACCGATGTGCTCGGCAATCTGAAGAGCCTGGCGATCTCACCGGCCGAACTCGAGAACGCCCTCGAAGACGGCATGACCTTCGACGGGTCGTCGATCGACGGGTTCTCGCGTGTGCAGGAGGCCGACGTCCTGGCGGTGCCCGATCCCGACACGTTCGAACTGCTGCCGTGGGGCGACCCCAAGGTGCCCGAAGCGCGCATCTTCTGTGACATCCACAATCTCGACGGAACACCGTTCGAGGGCGACCCGCGCCAGGTGCTGCGTCGCCACGTGAAGGAAGCCCACGACGCGGGCCTCACCTTCTACGTCGCCCCCGACGTGGAGTTCTTCTATTTCGAGCCGCTCGTCGCCGGTCGGCCTCCGGTCCCGATCGACCAGGGCGGCTACTTCGACCTGACCACCAGCGACATCACCGGCGAGCTGCGCAAGCAGACCATCCGCACACTCGAAGCACTCGGCATCCCCGTCGAGTACAGCTTCCACGAGGACGCCCCCGGCCAGCAGGAGATCGACCTGCGCCACACCGACGCCCTCACGATGGCCGACAGCATGATGACCTTCCGACTCGCGGTGCGCGAGGTGGCGTCGCATCACGGCGTCCACGCGACGTTCATGCCCAAGCCACTCGAAGGCGTACAGGGCTCGGGCATGCACGTCCACCTCTCGTTGTTCCGAGGTGACGACAACGCGTTCTACGACTCCGACGACGCCTACCACCTGTCGGCCACCGCCAAGTCGTTCATGGCCGGCATGCTCCGTCACGCCGCGGAGATCACGGCCGTCACGAACCAGACCGTCAACAGCTACAAGCGGCTCGTTCCCGGATTCGAAGCGCCGGTGCACATCAGCTGGGCGCGCAACAACCGCAGTGGCCTCATCCGGGTGCCGATCCCCAAACGCGGCAACCCGGTCGCGACACGAATCGAATACCGCTCGGCCGACCCGGCCTGCAATCCGTACCTTGCCTTCAGCCTGATGCTCGCCGCGGGCATGCGCGGCGTGCGGGAGGGATACGAGTTGCCCGACGAGGCCGACGCGAACCTCTTCGAGATCGGTGACGACGTCCTGTCGAAGCTCGGCATCCAGCAGCTCCCGCAATCGCTCAACGATGCCCTCGCCGTGATGGAGCAGTCCTCACTCGTCCGAGAAGCCCTCGGTGAACACATCTTCGAGTGGTTCCTGCGCAACAAGCGCAGCGAGTGGCGCGCCTACAAGACCCAGGTGACACCCTTCGAACGCGATCGCTACCTCGGGGTGCTCTAGGACACCATGGCCGCACGAGACTCGATGCTCGCTGTCGTTCCCGATCCGGCCTCGCCCGAACTCGCGCGCACGCTCGACATGGCCGGCTACTCGTGGAAGGCGGTGTCGGCCGCCGAGCCCGCGGCGGACCACGAGCCGGCCGGAGGGTGGGCCGGTGCGATCGTCGATGTGAGCGCCGACGCCGACGGCGGGTGGGCATTCCTGCGCAGCATCCGCAAGCAGGGCGACCGGGCGATCCCGGTGATGATCCTCGTGGGTGGTGGGCAGCTCTCCGACCTCGAGCACCGCGACGAGCTGTTCGACGACTTCTGTCTCGCTCCGTTCCACCCCGCGGAACTCGAGGCGCGCCTGCGTCACCTCCTCGCCGCCGACATCGATCTGCACCGCGCCGACCTCGTGGAGTACGGCGAACTGACCCTCAACCTCGAGACGTACCAGGCATCGATCGCGGGCCGGCCACTCGACATGACCTACATGGAGTACGAGCTGCTCAAGTTCCTCGCCCAGAACCCCGGCAAGGTGTTCACCCGCGAGATGCTCCTGAGCCGTGTGTGGGGCTACGAGTACTACGGCGGCGCCCGCACGGTCGACGTCCACGTCCGCCGTTTGCGAGCCAAGCTCGGCGAGGAGTACGCCAACCTGATCCAGACCGTGCGTTCGGTCGGATATCGCTTCGGTCAGTCGCGCTGGGACAGCTGACGTCAGCGACCGAGAAAGGCGCTCGTGGTGTCGGTGACGACGAACGCGAAGACCTCGGTGCCGTCGTCGCTCGGGTGGATACCGTCCGACGACAGCACGCCGTCGCCGGTGGCGAACTCGGTCCACGGCGCCACGACGCTGTTCCCGCGTCGCGTGACACGGTCGCGGATGATCGTGTTGACGACTTCCTGCTGTTCGGGCCGATCCCGGAAGTAGGCGTCGACCCAGACGAGTGGTGACTCCTCGGGAACGGCGTCGAGCACCTCGTTCACGGCCGCTGCGATCTCATCGGGGCTGGAGTACTGGCCGATGTCGTTCGTGCCGAGTGCCACGACCCACAGCTCGTCCGAGTGGTCGTCGGAGCTGCCGGCGATGAACTCGGCTACCGACGATCCGCTCGGATTGTCGCCCGACGACACGGCCATGCGTTTACCGTTCTGCGCCTCGATGTCGATGTCGAGGTCGAGCAGGTCGAAGCGTTCCTCCAGCGCCGGTGTCGACCCCTTCGTGATCGAGTCGCCGATCATCACGACCGAGTCGATGGCCGACGCGGTCGCTGCAACCGATCCGTGCGTGCCGAGCTCACCGGGGTCGCCCTCGATCCGGAGTCCACCACCGACGGTGCCAGAAGGTGCCGCGTCGGCCGGACCGCAGCCGGCGAACAGTGCGACACCGGCGAGCGCCAGCACACCGCGGCGCGGCACGGACATCGAGACCCTTCTCACCCGCACAGTCTGGTCAGCGCGCCGACCGCGACGACGTCACCCCGTCGAACGTTCACGGTGTCACGTGTCACCATGTCGGGGTCGAGGGAGGGGTGGCGGCGACGCCCTCGGTTCATCGACGCTGCATCGCGGATGCGAGGCGTTCGTGGGCGGCGAGCATCTCCGGCACGCGGGTCGACACCAGCGATCCGTCGCGTACCACCGCTCGACCGTGCACCACCGTGTGGCGCGCAGCGACGGGCCCGCATCGCAGCCACGCCTCGACCGGGTCGGCCAGCGCACCTGCGAACGACGGTCCGGTGAGTGGCCAGACCGCGATGTCGCCGACCGCGCCGACGGTGAGTGTGCCGATCTCGCCGAGGCGACCCAGGCAGCCGGCGCCGCCGATGGTCGCCATCTCCAACGCCATGCGAGCCGTGCCGGCGGCGGCCCCGTCACGCAGCTTGGCGAGCAGCATCGCCTGACGGGCCTCGAGCCACAACGATCCGGAATCAGCCGACGACGAGCCGTCGACACCCAGCCCGACGTGCACGCCCGCAGTGCGCAGGGCAACGACGGGTGCGATCCCCGACGACAGGATCATGTTGCTCGAGGGGCAGTGGGCGACGCCGACACCGGCCGCGCCCAACCGCCGGATCTCGTCGTCGTTCGGCATCACGCAGTGCGCGACCCACGTGCGCTCGGTGCACCAACCGGTCCGTTCGAGATACTCCATCGGACGGCATCCGAACGTGGCCGAGCTGAACTCGTCGTCCTCGGCATTCTCGGCGAAGTGCGTGTGGAGTCGCACGTCGAGCCGTGCGGCGAGTTCGGCGGTCCGCACCATCAGATCCTCGGTCACGCTGAACGGTGAACACGGCGCCAGCGCCACCCGGGTCATCGCGCCGTGCGACCGATCGTGGTGCCGATCCACGGCGTCGGAACACGCCGCGAGGATCTCGTCGTCGTCGCCGACCACGTCGTCGGGCGGCAGACCACCGTCCTTCACCGACAGCGACATCGAGCCGCGGGTCGGATGGAACCGCATCCCGAGGTCACGCGCGGCGTCGATCTCCGCGCCGAGAAGATCACCGGCCGCCTTCGGATGGAGGTAGAGATGATCGGACGACGTGGTGCAGCCGGCGAGCGCCAACTCGGCGAGGCCCACCCACGCCGACACATACGCGGACTCCGTGTCGAGCGCGCTCCACAGCGGGTACAGCGACTGCAGCCACCCGAACAGCGGCTTGTCCGTCATGGGCGGGAAGGCCCGCGTGAGGTTCTGGAACAGGTGGTGGTGCGCGTTGACGAGGCCCGGCGTGACGAGACAGTCCGTGGCGTCGAGCACCGTGACACCACGGGGTGGGTCGCCCGTGCCGACACCGCTCACCAGACCGTCGGTGACGGCCACCCACCCGCCCTCGAGTTCGCGTCGGTCGGCATCGACCGTGGCGACGCATCGAGCATTGACGACCACGAGATCGGCGACGGTCGGCGATGGGTTCACGGCTGGAAGTCTCCCAGGCTTGCGAGGATCGATGCGATGTCGCCTGACGTCGTGCGCGGGTTGACGATGCAGATCCGCAGGACGATCTCACCCTGCCAGGTGGTCGGCACGACGAACGCCCGACCGGCGGCGAGTTCGGCATCACTCCAGACCTGGTAGTCGATGGCGGTCCAGCCGATGCGCCGGAACACCACGATCGACAACTCGGGCTCCATGAGCAGCTCGGTCACGGGACACTGCTCGATCAGGCGCGCGGATTCCCGGGCGGTCCGCAACGTGGTCTCGACGGCTTCGGTGTAGGCGTCGGTCCCGTACGTGGCGAGGCTGAACCACAGCGGCAGGCCGCGGGCGCGTCGCGACAGGTGATGTGCGTAGTCGCTGGCATTCCACGGCTCGTCCGTCGTGTCGTGGAGCACGTCGAGGTACTCCGCGTGCTGCGTGTGCGCGGCACGCGCGACATTCGGATCCCGATACAGCAGTGCACAGGAGTCGAACGGGGCGAACAACCACTTGTGGGGATCGACGATGAAGCTGTCGGCGCGTTCGACGCCCTCGAATCGGTGACGGACGCTCGGTGCCGCGAGCGCTGCGCCGCCGTACGCGCCGTCGACGTGCAACCACGTCTGCAGTTCCTCGGCTGCATCGGCAGCTGCAGCGATGTCGTCGACGACGCCGACGTTCGTGGTCCCCGAGGTCGCGACGATGGCGAACAATCGATCGCGGTCCTCGCGGTCGAGCGAGTCGAGCGTGGCGCGTAGGCTCTCGCCGCTCATCTCACCGCGAGCGCCGTCGGGCACCAGCACGACATCGGCGTCCATGACACGGGCAGCCTGTCCGACCGACGAGTGTGCACCCGCCGACGCGACCATCAGACCGCGAGTGCGATCGTGGGAACCGCCGGCACGGTGTCGCCAGCGCCAGCGAGCTGCGACCAGCGCGCTGAGGTTTCCCGCGGTGCCACCACTGACGAACACGCCGCCGGCCGAAGCAGGCAGTCCGGCGAGGTCAGCGATCCATCGCAGCGCCTCGTTCTCGGCGAAGATCGCCCCCGCGCCCTCCAGCCACGAACCGCCGTAGACATTCGAGGCACCGACGACGAGGTCGAACAGGATCGAGGCCTCGGTCGGGGCGTTGGGCACGAATGACAGGAACATCGGATGGTCGACGGAGATGCAGGCCGGCGCGAGGACCTCCCCGAACAACCGGAGTGCCTCGAGTCCGCCGATACCTGTCGGCGTGATCGTGATGCCCGCCGCCTCCCGGATCTCACCGGGGGGCACGGACCGGTCGAGCGGCGGCGGATCCATCCGCATCCGGTCGAGCGCATAGCGAATGACCGCCTCGGCGAGCACCTCGGTCGAGTGGTCGTGCGTGTGCATGGGCGCAAGTGTGCCAGCCGCACGAAGCCACCGATCGCTGTGCGGCGCGATTGGGGTCTGACCCCGATCGCGCCGAGTCATTGCGTCAGTCGGGGAGGTCGAGGAGTTCGCTGCCCTCGTTGCGGGCGCGACCGTCGCGGTATTCGACCTCGCCGATGATCGCCGAGGCGATGGCGCCGCTCATGATCACGAGCACCGGGAACAGCAGCAGCACGATGACGAGGGCAATGGCGCCGGGCATGACCTCAGGCTAGTGCCAGGCACTCGGCATGGCGAAAGCAGGTGGTCACGTGGTCGTTCACCATGCCGGTGGCCTGCATGAAGGCGTAACAGATCGTCGGCCCCACGAATCCGAAGCCACGTCGCTTGAGATCCTTGCTCATCGCCCGCGACCGGTCGGTCTCGGCCGGGAGGGCATGCATCGCCGACCACATGTTCTGGATCGGAGCGCCGTCGACGAATCCCCACAGGTACGAGACGGGATCGTCGAGTTCGAGCCAGGCCCTGGCATTGCGGATCGATGCATCGACCTTCGCCCGGTTGCGCACGATCCCCTCGTCGCCCAGCAGACGGGCGACGTCGTGCTCGTCGAACGCCGCCACGACCTCGGGATCGAACCCCCGGTACGCGGCGCGATAGGTGTCGAGCTTGCGCAGGATCGTCGACCACGACAACCCTGCCTGGGCACCTTCGAGGACGAGGAACTCGAACAGCACCATCGGGTCACGCTCGGGCACTCCCCACACGTTGTCGTGATAGTCGATGTAGGCGTGGCCGATGGCGGGTCCGCCGCCGAGCGACCATGCGCACCGTTCGTCGGTGTTCACGCCTGCGGAAGGTACGCCCAGGCCTCGACCTCGACGAGGAAACCCGCCGGCAGCCCGGCGACGGCGACCGTCGATCGAGCGGGCCGGTGATTGCCGAGCGCTGCCGCGTAGGCCTCGTTGAACGCGGTGAAGTTCTCCATGTCGGTGAGGAAGCAGGTGGTCTTGACGATGTCGCTCAGCGACGCCCCGACCGTGGCGAGCTGCGCTGCCACGTTCTTCATGGTCTGGGTGGTCTCGGCGCTGACGCCACCGTCGACGATCTTGCCGTCGGCCATGCCGCCTTGGCCCGACACGATGACGAAGTCGCCGGCACGAACGACCGGGCTGTAGGGACCGAGAGGCTTGCTCATGTGGTCAAGCTAGCCCCGCCGGCGGACCCACCGGGCACTGTCACCGGCACCGTTGTGGGCTGCAGTCGTCCAGCCGGACCACCGCGGTAGCGTCGGGCGCGTCGATCCCCGAACGAGAGCCACCATGACATCCGTACCGACCGTCCACCAGCTCACCGATCGCCTCTCGCGGCGGGGTTTCCTCCTCGGCGTGGCAGCCACCGGTGTCCTCGCCGCGTGCGGATCCGAGAGTGCGACGTCGTCACCGCAAGGTTCGCAGGTACCCGAGGTCTCCGACCAGACCGAGCCGGGGACCTACACCATCGCTCAGCGCTTCCCGCCGAACGTGCAGGAACCCGGAGCCCTGCGCCTGCCGATCAGCCTCGCGTCGAGCAGTGGTGCACTGATCCAGGACGGTCCTGCGACGTTGGGCGCCCAGGTGACCGACATCGACGGCAAACCGCTCGGCGAGCGCATCTCGGCCAATCGACGCGACGTGTCGCCGGGCCCGTACTACGACTTCCGCACCGACGTCGCCGAGGCCGGGGTGTACTACCTCGTCGTCGACGGCGGCCCGTCGCAGGGCGCTGCGTTCCAGGTGATGGAGCCCGGCACGGTCACGGTGCCCGGCCCCGGCCGGCCGCTGCCTCCGTTCGACACACCGACCTTCGCCGACGCACGTGGGGTCGACCCGGTGTGCACACGCGAGCCGGAACCCTGCCCGTTCCACGAGATCACGCTCACCGAGGCACTCGAATCGGGCAAGGGCGTGGTGTACCTCGTCGGCACGCCGGCGTTCTGCCAGACCGGATCGTGCGCACCGGCACTCGAGTCGATCATCGACATCCACGAGGACTTCGCCGATCAGTACGTGTTCGTCCACGCCGAGGTGTACACCGACAACACGGCGACGACTCCGGCACCCGCCGTCGACGCCGCCGGACTGACCTACGAGCCGGCACTCTTCATCACCGACGCCACGGGCACCGTGCTGGAGCGCCTCGACGCCGTGTGGAACGAGGAGGAACTCCTCGAAGTGCTCGACGGTCTCTCGCCGAGCTGACCGTCGGTCAGATCAGGAGAAGCTCTGGCCGCACCCGCAGGTGCGTGACGCGTTCGGGTTGGTGATGGCGAAACCGGACTGGTCGAGACCGTCCTTGTAGTCGAGCGTCGCACCTTCGAGCAACTGCTTCGACGCCGGATCGACGACGACCTTGACGAAACCGTCGTCGCCATAGGTCACCTGGGTGTCGTCGGCGGCGATGTCGCCGTCGAAGAACATCTCGTAGGAGAAGCCGCTGCAGCCCCCGGGACGAACAGCGACGCGCAGTGCCAGATCTTCGGCACCCTCGTCGCTGAGCAGCTGACGGACCTTGACGGTGGCGGAATCGGTGAGAGTGATCATGGAACCTCCTGTGGCAGTTACTTCAATTTAGCGGGAAGCCACCGTGACCCGACACGGCGTGCGACTCGTGAGTGTGCAGAACTCGCTGACCTCGGCGTCGCCCATCTCGGCGACGAATCCAGCGACGAGCCCCCGGTGCAGGCCGCACACGAGGTCGGGATGCTGTGCGGCGAGATCGGCGAACGGACAGTGCGCGAAGGCGATGACGGCGGCGTCGGCATCTTCGGGACTGTCGGTGACGAGCGGGTCGAAGCCGAGCCGGTCGAGATCGGACACGAGCGCTTCGAGCGTGGACGGTGCCTGCTGATACGGGTGCGCACGAGTGGCACCCTCCACGCGACCGACCGCTTCGGCATCGTCGGCACTCGCCTGGAGCCGCGCCGCCATCGCGAGCACCATCCGGGCCAGCACGGGCATCGTGGGTGGTTCGAGACCGAGCGACGGGGCGTCCTGGGCGATCGAGTACCGGTGCTGCGGGCGGCCGACGTCGCCGCGTCCGCCGACCTCGACATCGAGCAGGCCGGCCTCGCGCATGCGCTCCATGTGCGGACGCACCGTGTTGGGGTGCAGACCGAGCGACTCGGAGATGTCGGCCGTGGCGAGCGGCCGCGGCGAGCGGGCGAGTTCCAGGTAGATCGCGTACCTCGTGTTGTCGCCCAGCGCCTTGAGCAGGTCGAGCTGTGGCGTCCCCGACAGTGGGGCCCCCGAGTCAGCGGTGTTCCGGTCTCGATCCACATCCGGAGATTACACGGAATCCACCGGTAAAATACCGCGCATGACCGTCAGCCGACCGAGCAGCCCATCGAGCAGCCCATCGAGCGCCCCATCGAGCACGACGGCGCCCCCGACGGTCGACGACGTGATGGCGGTGCTCGGCACCGTCATCGATCCCGAACTGGGTGCCGACATCGTGTCGCTCGGCATGGTGCCGTCGGTCGAGGTCGCACCCGATGGCCTCGTCACCGTCGGCATCAAGCTCACGATCGGCGGCTGTCCGCTGCGCGCCGAGATCAAGAAGGAGGTCGAGACCCGGGTATCCGTGCACCCCGGGGTTTCCGACGTGAAGATCTCGTGGGGTGAGATGAACTCCGAGGAACGCAGCCAGGTGATGACCAAGGCGCGGTGGAACGCCCGGCAGAACGCCCCCGACACCGAGGTCCCTCTGTCGTGCAGGGTGCTCGCGATCGCCAGTGGGAAGGGTGGCGTGGGAAAGAGTTCGGTCACCGTCAATCTGGCGGCCGCACTTGCATCGGCCGGCCACACCGTCGGGGTGCTCGATGCCGACATCTGGGGCTTCTCGGTGCCCCGCCTGCTCGGCATCTCCGATCGCATGGAGGCATCGAAGGCCGACGGGTCCGACAAGCCGAAGATCATCCCCAACGAGCGCGTCGTCGGCGAGGGACTGCTCAAGGTGGTCTCGACGGGCTTCCTGGTCGCCGAGGACACAGCGCTGATGTGGCGCGGCCTGATGCTCACCAAAGCCGTCGAACAGTTCCTGCGAGATGTCCGGTGGGGCGAACTCGACTACCTGCTCATCGACATGCCCCCCGGCACCGGCGATGTCCAGATGGGCCTCGCTCGCATGCTGCCGAGCACCGACCTCATCGTGGTCACCACACCGGCGCTCGCTGCACAGAAGGTCGCCCAACGCGCTGCCGACATGGCGCAGCGCAGCTTCCTGAAGGTCGTCGGTGTGATCGAGAACATGAGCGCGTTCACGTGCGACCACGGCGACACCTATGCACTGTTCGGCTCCGGCGGCGGGCAGGCGTTGGCAGAGGCGATCGGTGCGCCGCTGCTCGGCCAGGTGCCGCTCGAGGCGGCCGTCGCAGCGGGCGGCGACACCGGCGAGCCCGTCGCACTCGCCGGCTTCGGAGCTGCCGCCGACGCCTTCCGGGCGATCGCCGAACGGATACTGACCGACGTCGCGCCACCCGCCGACCCCGACGCCGTCGACATGGCCGGCTGCTCCGCCCGCCTGTTCGACACGGTCAACGCCGCCTTCGCGGACCTCGACGCCAAAGCCTGACGCAGTCACACTCACCTGAAAGGCTGGGGTCCGATCCCAGCGTTTCAGGTCGGGCGACTCGGTCGCAGTCGATTCAGTCAATGCTCGCCGGCCGGTGACGAGCCGGTCGAGGCGGCGATCACGATCACCGTCGTGGACGACGAGCCGGCCATGACCGATGCTCTGGCCGCCGCCGTGCGCGCCGCCTACGACGACGAGCAGCACGAGCACGGCCTGCCGGTCAGCGCCGAGAACCTGATCGTCTGGCTGTGCCACCATCACCCGGAGTTCTTTCGGCCCCACTCCCGCCGCTGTCGGACTGGTTCGATGCAGCCGGGCTCGAACTCGACGGGAGCATGGTCGCCCATGACGCATCGGTGTGGCGCCTCGACCTTCTGCGCCGACGTCATTACATGTTGATGGATCTCGTGCCCGAGCGGAAGTGGCGCGAGGTGCTCGGCCGCGCGCTGGAGGTGCTCGACGATCCCGAGGCGCCGATCGACGACATCCGCGCCTCACTCGACGAGTGCGCGAAACCCGAAACGCTCGACGTGCTGGCCGACATCCTGATCCCTGCCCGCCTCGAGCCGGAGGACGAGGTCGCGTGGGTGGCCGGGGACCCCGACGCATCCGACGTGATGGACGACGACGAGACCGGGATGCAGACGGACATGGTCCGGGCGTTCGCCGACCCGATCCTGTTCGACGCGGCGCTTCACGAAGGCGGCCTGTTCACCGACTTCCTGCGTGAACGCGGTGACCTGCTGCCCGACGACGAACGTCTTCTCGCCGCAGCGTGGCTGACGGTCGATCGCAGTGTGCACGAGGTGGTGTCCGTCGAACGGGGCGTGGGGATGACGCTGCGCGACCTCGCCACGGCCGACGTCGCCGACGTTCGCGAGCGGAACTTGTCGCGCACCGCACAGGTCGGTGAGCGCTACTGCGCACGGGTGGTGCCCGACGGCGCGTCGCACCAGATCATCGGCGGCGTCTTCCCCGTGCGCACAGGCCATGAGGCGAGGGTGCTCGAGATGTGCGCTGAGGCCGACCCGCTGGAGCTGTGCGCGTGGGCCGGCGCGCTCGCCCGGCCACCGAGCATCGTTCATCGGCCGATGCGATCAGTCGAGTGTGTCGTAGTCGGCGTCGGCCGGCATGGCGATCCCGATGATCCGGCCGGACTCGTCACGGCGGAGCTTGGGCAACGTGCACGGCGGATGCTCGACGGCGGCACCGGCGGCCAGTGCCGCGGCGGCGGAGGAGTGGGGCATCAGGAAACGCAGGTTGGCCATCGTCGGCGGCATCATGGTCAGCTCGCCGTCGGCCTGCATGCGCAGCGCGTCGACCGGACGTACCCACAGGCTGTCGACGGTCTCCTTGTCGTCGTGCAACGGCTCCTGATCGCTCGGCATCTCGCTGAGGAAGAACCGGGTGTCGAACCGACGCTGCTCGCCGACCGGCGTGATCCAGTGATCGACGTAGTGCGTCGTCGACAGATCGAGAACGAGGTCGTCTCGGCGACACAACTCGACGAGCGACAGCGAGCTGTCGTGCACCTCGTGACGATCCTCGTTGCGAAGGCGCAGCGCACCGCCACTGCGTGGCTTGGCGAGCAACACACCCGCCTCCTCGAAGCACTCTCGGACCGCGGCCACCCAGTACGCGAGACCGCCGTGATCCACGCCGAGCTTCTCCGATGCGGTCGGATCGTCGAGACCCTCGCAGAACGGTGCGATCTCGTCGGCAGCGTCGACGAGATCCACCCGACCACCGGGAAAGACGTACATCCCCGCACCGAAGACTGCGTTCGTGGTGCGACGCATCATGAACACCTCGATCCCCGGTTCGCCGTCGACGGCGTCGCGCACGAGCATCACCGTGGCAGCAGGTCGGATCGGGACGTCGGCAGGATCGATGAGATCGGTGTGTCGTTCGGTCATGGCGTCTCGAAGGTACCCAACCCGGGTGCATCGACGAGATTCGGAGATTCCGTGCAGACAGCCCGAGCCCGAGGCCCCAGGTTCTACGGTGTGGGAATGTACACGCCCCCGACCACGGCTCCGAACCAACCCGGCGATGTGCTCGAACACATCGGGTCCGGAACCCAGATCATCGTGCCGCTCGGCAACGGGGAACCAACGGCTGTGATGGACGCGATCGAAGCGGCTGCGGCAGCCGGTGACCCTCGCATCGACGAGGTCCGCGTGCATCAGATGCACGCCATCCACGACCGGCCGTACCTGCGTGGCGAGTACGGCACCCGCCTCAAGCACATCTCGTACTTCCTGTCGCACGTCACGCGCCCTCAGTTCGCCGCCGGCCACATCGGACTCGTACCTGCGCACTTCTCCGAGGTGTACAACCTCATGCGGATGCGCACCGACGATCCGCTCGTGATCGCCGCGGCATCGCCGCTCGACCGCCACGGGTACTTCTCGCTCGGTGTCTCGGCCGACTACACCTCCAGCTTCATCGGGCGCGGCCGGATCTTCCTCGAGGTCACCGACGACATGCCGCGCACGTTCGGCCGCAACCAGATCCACGTCTCGCAGGTCGTCGGGTGGTGCCGCAGCGATCGCAAGCTGGTCGAGATCCCGCCCGCGAAGTGCGGCGACACCGACCTGCGCATCGCCGCATTCGTCGCCGAGCGGATCCCCGACGGCGCCACCATCCAGACCGGGATCGGGGCGATCCCCAACGCCATCATGGCCTCACTGTCGGACCACAAGGATCTCGGGATCCACACCGAGCTCGTGTCGGACGGCGTGGTCGACCTCATCGAGTCGGGCGTGGTCAACGGCGTCAAGAAGCGACTCAACCGCACCAAGGCAGTGGGGACGTTCGCACTCGGAACCGAGCGCCTCCACCAGTTCCTGCACGAGAACACCGCGATCGAGCTGCACGCGGTGCGATACGTCAACGACCCGCGCATCATCGCCAACGAGAACAACTTCGTGTCGATCAACGCGACGCTGACGGTGGACTTCATCGGGCAGTGCGCGTCCGAGACCATCGGCGGCCTGTACTACTCGTCGTCGGGTGGCCAGAACGACTTCGCCCGCGGTGCGATGTACTCCGACGGCGGTCAGGGCTTCGTGGTGCTCCACTCGACGACCTCGCACGGCACGTCGCGCATCGTGCCGCAGCTCGCTGCGGGCGACGTGGTCACGACCCCGAAGAACACGATCGACAAGATCGTCACGGAGTACGGCGTCGCCGAACTGCGCGGCAAGTCGATCAAGGAACGCGCCGAGGCGTTGATCGCCATCTGCCCATCCCGACCACCGCGACGAACTGACAGCCGCGGCCCACGGCCTCCACTACATCTGAGCACCGGAACGGACCGCGGACCATGTCCACCTCGGATGTCGATCTCACCACGCTGCGCGAGATCGAACGTCGGGTCCTGTGGCTCGCCACGCGCATGATCGACCACGCCAATCGGCGCGGCGACACCGAGATCAAGGTCGGCGGACACCAGGCGTCGTGTGCGTCGATGGTGTCGATCATGACGGCACTCTGGTTCGGGCACATCGGAGGCGACGACAAGGTCGCCGTCAAGCCCCACGCATCGCCGGTGTACCACGCCATCAAGTACCTCACCGGCGAACTCGACCGCTCGTATCTCACGACGTTGCGCCAGCGCGGCGGCCTCCAGGCGTACCCGTCGCGTACGAAGGATCCGGACGTGGCCGACTTCTCGACCGGTTCGGTCGGGCTCGGCGCGGTCGCGCCGCTCTTCTCCGCGTTGACGCGCCGCTACACCGACTCCCACTTCGGAGCACAGGCCTCGGCGCGATTCATCGCCCTCGTCGGTGACGCCGAGCTCGACGAGGGGAACGTGTGGGAGGCCATCGCCGACCCGGCCACGCAGGAACTCGGCAACTTCACCATGGTCGTCGACCTGAACCGCCAGAGCCTCGATCGGGTGATTCCCGACATCGCGGCGATCCGACTGAAACGGTTCTTCGCCGACGCCGGCTGGCATGTGGCCGAAGCCAAGTACGGCGCCCACCTGACCGCGGCGTTCGCCGAGCCGGGCGGGGACGCTCTCGCGGCGCACATCGACTCGCTCACGAACGAGGCCTACCAGGAGCTGTTCACCCTGTCGCCGCCGGACCTGCGGCGCACGTTCCTTCTGGGTGCAGATCCCGCTGTCATCCGCCTGGCGGACGGCTACGACGACGACGCGTTCGCGAAGTTGATCACGGATCTGGGCGGCCACGACCTCGGACTCCTGATCGACACGTTCCGCGAGTGCGACGGGGCGGTCGATCAGCCGTCGGTCGTGTTCGCCTACACGATCAAGGGCCACGGCCTTGCGATGGCGGGCGACCCGATGAACCATGCGGCACTGCTCAGCCCGGAACAGATCGACGCGTTCAGAGCCGAGGTCGGCCTCGACGAGACGACCGAGTGGGACCGCTTCGATCCGGACTCGGCGGCGGGTCGGCTGTGTCTGGCAGTCGGCAACGCCATCAACAACACGCCGCCGGCGCCCCGGCCGATCCTGGCTGTCCCGGCATCGGCACGACCGGTCGTCACCAATGGCGCCGTGTCGACCCAGGAGGCCTTCGGTCGGGTGCTGGCGAGCCTCGCCGACGTGGACGGCGTCGGTGAACGAATCGTCACCGCGGCCCCCGACGTGTCGATCTCCACCAACCTCGGCGGCTGGATCAACAAGCGCGGTGTCTACTCCCACGCCGAGCGCGCCGACCACGGCGGCAGCGCTCGTCTGCTGCGGTGGGCGCCCGGGCCGTCGGGCCAGCACATCGAACTCGGCATCAGCGAGATGAACCTGTTCATGCTCCTCGGTCAACTCGGATTGAGCCACGAACACCACGGCGAGCACCTCCTCCCGATCGGCACCGTCTACGACCCCTTCGTCCTGCGGGGCCTCGATGCGTTCATCTACGGGATCTACAACGATGCCAAGTTCGTCGTGGCCGGCACGCCGGCCGGCGTCACGCTGGCACCCGAAGGCGGAGCCCACCAGTCGACGATCACGGCCTCGGTCGGTGCCGAACTCCCCAACCTCACCTACTCCGAACCCGCCTACGCCACCGAGGTCGACTGGCTGTTGTGCGACGCGCTCGACCAGCTCTCCCGACCCGGCGGCACCAGCGCATATCTCAGGCTGTCGACACGACCGATCGACCAGGCGCCGTTCGCGTCAGTCCTGTCGGTGCTGGGCGAGCAACGACTCCGCGAGCAGGTGCTGCTCGGCGGTTACCGGCTCGTCGACGGTGCCGACGACGGGCGACCGGCCGTCACGATCGTGACCACCGGCGTGATGGCGCCCGAGGCCATCGCTGCTGCGGCCGCACTCGACACCGAGGGTGTCCGGGCGACCGTGATCCACCTCACCAGTCCTGATCGGGTGTACCGCAGCTGGCGCCACGGTTTCGCACGGTCGACGGCGACGGCCCGTCGGGTCAGCTCTCCGAGCCATCTGCACCGTCTGGTGCCGGCTCCCGAACGATCGAGACCGATCATCAGCGTGCACGACGCAGCGAGCCACAGCCTGGCATGGCTGGGTTCGGCGCTCGGCACACCGCAGTACACGCTCGGCGTCGACCGTTTCGGCGAATCGGGGACCATCGCCGACCTGCACGAGATCACCGGCATCTCGACGGGCAGCATCGTCAACGCCGCCCTCGTCGCACTGAGCGGGTTCGATCTCTACGACTGAGACGAACTCGGTGGCTCGACGGGTGCCGGCCGGGTCGTCACGTAGGCGACCGCACCGCCGACGACGACGGCCATCACGATGCCGACGATCTGCCAGTGGTCGTTCAGGAACGTGGTGGCCTGAACCTGGCGTTCGAGGGCCCAGTCGGTGACCGGGTCACCCTCCTCCTTGATGTCGACCCAGTAGAAGTACCAGAGCAGGTACACCCCCGACAGCACGACGAAGCCGGCGGCGATCCTGTCGACGTGACGCATGCCGCCACGGAGGAATTTGAGCAGGCTCGTGTTGGCCGACGCCAACGCGATGGTGAGGGCGCTGACGAGCAGGGCCATTCCCGCGCCATAGGCCAGTACGTTGCCGACACCTGCCACGACGCCCTCACGCGCTGTCGTGCTGAACACCGTGGCGATGAACAACCCGATGGTGCAGCCGATCGACGCAACCGCGTAGGCGATACCGAACAGGAACATCGCCCGCATCGTGCGTTGCGGGGTGTCACCTCCGGTGTTGAGGGTCGGCGTCATGAGGGGAATCTTGTAGCCGAACAGCATGGCCACGCCGAGCACGACGAGCGCCACCCCGATTGCGCCGGTGGCGTACTTGGCGTTCTCGTTGATCCAGTTGGTGAAGTTGTAGGAGACCACGCCCGCAACGAGGAACACCGAGAGGAAGCCGGCCGAGACGGCAGCGCTGACGAACAGCGCCCGCCGCATCGTGGCGCGTTGGGTGCCGGGCAGCGATCCCTGCATGCCGAGGAAGTACATGAGATATGTCGGCAGCAGGATGAAGCCGCACGGATTGACTGCTGCGACCATCCCACGGATGAACGACAGGCTCATGCCAGCTTGCTCTCCTCGACCATCAACTGGTCGATCTTGGCCCGGAGTTCGTCGGCGTCGAGTGCGCCCGACTGCTCGACGATCGTGCCGTCGGAGGTGACGAAGAGCGTCACGGGAAACGCAACGGCGCCCACGCCATCGGCCAGCTCGGCGAGATTGTCCCGATAGAGGTCGTACTGAACGCCGCGCTCGCCCGCGAAACGTTCCATCACCTCGACCGAGTCGATCGTGTTGACACCGACGAATCTCACGTCGTCGCGTTCGGCGTCGACCTCGGCGAAGGCCGGGAGTTCCTTGGCGCACGGCGGACAGGTGGAGAACCAGAGATTGACGACCAGCGGTTCGCCGATCAGGTCGGCGGTGGTGACGTCACTCCCTTCGGCATCCTCCAGCGTCACGTCGGGCAACGGTGTGCCCTCCACGGCCTGGTTGCCGAGCCCGTCGTTCGGGTACGTCACCACGGCCCCCGGATCGCTGAGCTGCGCATCGAGGTCGCCGGAACCGTCGTCGGGACGTTGGGTCCAGGCGAACACGCCGACCACCGCGACCGCTGCAACGAGCGAGCCGACGAGGAGTCGCGGACGAATCTTCACCTCCCCGAGGCTACCGAGGGCACTTCTGCAGGCCAGGTCGGCCAACCGGATCTTCGTGTTTGTTCACCCAATCCCCCCCAATCCGTTTGCGTCACGCTTTCGAAGCGGGGGGTCAACGAAAGCGTGACGCAAACCGGTTTCAGGCGGCGGCCGCCGGGTCAGGCGACGGCAACCGGCACCTCCACGGGGCCGAGTTCGTCGATGGCGGCGGCCGGCCTCGGGTGCTTGGGCGGGCGGCCACACGGGCGCTTGTTGGCGATGATGCGGCCGCCGGAGAGCAACTCGCCGCCCCACACGCCCCACGGCTCCTGGCGCTCGAGGGCGCCCTCCAGGCACGGTGTCTGCAGCGGGCACAGCCCGCACATGGCCTTGGCCCTGGCGATGTCGACGACGTTGTCCGAGAAGAACAACCCCGTCATCGTGCCGTGGCCGTCGGCGCATCGAGCCACCGGTGTCCGGGCCGGCGCGGCACCGGGCGGCCGCGGACTGTCGGGTTCTCGTGGCTCGACGAGCACCGAGCGTCTGATGACGGCGTGGCTGTTCATGATGGGGTCCTGTTCGTTGAAGTCGACGGAAGTGTGCGGTGGATGTGCGGGTGGGTGTGACGGTGGAGGTGACGGCCGATGGGCTGATGTCGAGGAGTGTCATGTGCAGTGCTTTCGTTGATGGGTTCGGGACCGAAAAACGCAAGAGGCCGCCGGGTCGGAACCCGGCGGCCTCGTGAGAGGTGATCTGACGTCGGTCTTACGTCAGTACTCCCATGAGGTGGCCGGGGACGAGTCGCTTGGTCTCGGTGGTGCCGGTCGTGTCGCCGTGATTCACGGACATGTGTCCGTTGCATCCCTGGACGACGTTCATCGGCCACGAGGCGGCGCCGAGCGAACCGACGTGCGGACGCGCAAAGACGACCGACGGTGCGGAAATGGGTGACATGCTCATCGTTCGTCCTTTCGTCTCGCGGTGTCGTTGGTCATGATCGGGCTGGGCCCGAGTTGTCAGACAACCATGTCGACCGGGGTCGGGTCAAGAGGGTTTCGCGAATCTCAGAGATCGACGACGATCTTGCCGATGTTCGCGTTGGCTTCCATGTGACGATGTGCGTCGGCGATCTGCTCGAACGGATAGCGCGAATCGACCACCGGCTTCAGGCTCCCGGCGTCGAACAACGGGAGCATCTCGTCGATGAAGCGTTGACTGAGGGCCAACTTGCGCTCGAGTGGCCGGGCGCGCAACGTCGTGCCGATCCACGTGAGTCGCTTCGACAGGATCAGACCGACATTGACCGCTGCAGATCCCCCGCCCATCAACCCGACCTGGACGATCGTGGCGTCCATGCGCGCGGCCTGCATGTTCCGATCGACCTCGTCGCCGCCGATCACGTCGAGCACCACGTCGACACCGCCGGGAATCGCCGAACGAAGCTCGCCGAGCCAATCGGCGGGGCTGCGTTCGAGCACCACATCGGCGCCGAGGGCGCGGCAGGCGTCGGCCTTGCCGGCCGAGCAGGTCACCGCGATCCGGGCGCCGATCGCCCTGGCGATCTGGATCGCGGCGGTGCCGACCCCGGACGCGCCGGCATGGACGAGCGCCCAACGGCCGGACGTGAGTCCACCCTGCACGACGAGCGCGTCCCATGCGGTGAGGAACACCTCGGGTATCGCGGCAGCGTCAGCCGATGCGACGGTGGACGGCACGGGGAGTGCCTGACGAGCGTGCGTGACGACCTTGTCGGCGTAGCAGCCACCTGCTTCGATGCCCATCACCCGGTCGCCGACCGCCCAGCCGACGACATCAACGCCGACCGCGGCGACCCGGCCCGAATACTCGAGGCCCGGGATCTCGATCGCCGGGCGCCGCGGGTCGGGATACATCCCCAGGCGCTGCAGGACATCGGCACGGTTGACGGCCGTGTGCTCGACGTCGACGACGAGTTCGTCACGACCCGCGGTGGGATCGTCGACCTCCTCGATCGTGAGAACTTCGGGTCCACCGTGGGATCGGAGCACGACTGCACGCATGGCCGGAACCTACCGGGTCCGATCGGACAGTCGATCAGTCCGGCGCGGGTGCAGCCGCAGGAGCGGCCGCAGACACGGGTGCCCGAGTGACGAACACGTGCTCGCGGTAGTACGCCATCTCACGAATCGACTCGCGGATGTCGTCGAGTGCCCGATGCGAACCGTGCCCGCGGGGCCGGCTCGCGTCGACGTCCGGATACCACCGCTTGACGAGTTCCTTCACACTCGACACGTCGATCGAGCGATAGTGGAGGTACTCCTCGATGGCGGGGAGGTAGGCGGCGAGGAATCGACGGTCCGTGCCGATGGAGTTGCCGCACAGTGGCACGGTCGCGGCCTCGGGGACGTGCTGCTTGATGAACTCCAGCGTTGCGGCGCCGGCATCCTCCAAACTGACGGTCGACGTCTTGATCTGCTCGAGAAGTCCCGACTTGGTGTGCATGTCGACCACGAACGGGTCCATGCGCGCCAATACCTCGTCGGGCTGGTGGACGACGAGGTCGGGACCTTCCGCGATGATCTGGAGATCGTCGTCGGTGATGATCGTCGCGATCTCGACGATCACCTCCGACGTGTGGTCGAGTCCGGTCATCTCCAGGTCCATCCACACGAGCATCGACGTCACTGTAGAGCCCACTTGCTGCGAAGGTGCCCAACTGCCGGGATCTGCTGCGATCATGTGTGCGATGACCGCCTTCGCTGCCCTCCTCGGAGCGCCGGGGGTCGAAGAGGTCAGCGAACTCCGCGGCCGTGTGGGCTTCATGGCATTTCACGGCGGGGCCCTCGAGGCGATGACCGACGTGATCGCCACGCGGGCAGCGGATCGGGCCTCGGCATCGCTCTATGCCGTGATCCAACCCGACGGGATGCGTGAACATCTCCCCTCGATCCAGATCCGGCCGGAGGAGTCGCCGCGCCTCCGCGCCTTCATCGACCACGTCGACATCGTGGTCACCGTGCACGGATTCGGTCGACGTGGCTTCTTCAGCTCCCTGCTGCTCGGCGGCGGGAATCGGATCTTCGCCGACCACGTCGGCGCGTCGTTGCGGCGCTCGCTCCCCGCGTACGACATCGTGACCGACGTCGACGCGATCCCCGAACCGCTCCGAGGGCTCCACGACCGCAACCCGGTCAACCTCCCCCGTGACGGCGGGGTCCAGATCGAACTTCCACCGCGTGTGCGGGGATCGAGCCCGATGTGGTGGGACTGGGAGGGCCCTGGCCTCACCCCGCACACCGAATCGCTCATCGACGGTCTCGTCGATGCGGCCACCAGTTGGCCCGTCGGTTGACGCTCACGCGCTCACGCACACAAGGGTTGGCGGATCGGAAACACAGGGGTTGGCGGAGCGGTCAGGGGGCGAGGCGGGTGATGTGCCAGGAACCGTCGGCGCGTCGATAGCGGAGGCGATCGTGGAGGCGGCTGGGACGGCCCTGCCAGAACTCCCACTCCTCGGGCACGAGCCGCCAGCCGCCCCAGTGCGGCGGGCGCGGAACGACGACGTCGGCGAACTCCTCGTCGCACGCGATGACGAGCGCTTCGAGAGTGGAGCGATCCTCGATGACCTCGCTCTGCGGCGATG
This sequence comes from Ilumatobacteraceae bacterium, assembly GCA_963829585.1. Taxonomy (GTDB): domain Bacteria; phylum Actinomycetota; class Acidimicrobiia; order Acidimicrobiales; family Ilumatobacteraceae; genus Sva-07. The sequence continues at coordinate 402,048 of CAWHJD010000021.1, forward strand.
CCCACGCCCCGAGCTGGCTCTCACGCGGGCGCGACGCGAAGTACGCGTCGCTCTCGCCATCGCTGACGCGCTCGACCCGCCCACGGACGCGAACCTGACGATGGAGGTCGAGCCAGGAGAACACGGCGGCCGCAACGGGTGCCTGGTCGAGCTGTCGACTCTTGGCGCTGGCGTAGTTGGTGTAGAAGACGAGGCCGCGCTGATCGGCCTCCCGGACGAGCACGATGCGGGCGTCGGGGATCCCGTCGGCACCGATCGTGGCCACCGTCATCGCGTTCGGCTCCGCGACCCCGCCGTCGAGGGCATCGTCGTGCCAGCGGTTCCACTGCACGACCGGGTCAGGGTCGACATCGGTGACGTCGAGCCCCTCGGTCTCGTACTGGCGGCGCCGGCCCCACAGTTCGGCGCGACGATCGGGTGCGGCCCAGTCGGTCACGAGGTGACCCCGATCCGCTCGATGCCACGCATGTACGGCCGGAGCGCCTCGGGCACGGTGACCGATCCGTCGGCGTCGCGATAGGTCTCGATGATCGCCGCCCACACGCGCGGCACGGCGAGCGCCGAACCGTTCAAGGTGTGCACGAACTCAGTTCCCTTGAGCAGCTTGCCATCGGCGTCGTGGCGACGGAACCGGATGTTCGCCCGCCGCGCCTGGTAGTCGCTGAACCAGCTGATCGACGACACCTCGAGCCACGAGTCGACGCCGGGGGCGTACACCTCGATGTCGAAGCTGCGGTGGTGGCTCTGACCCATGTCGCCGGTGCAGATCTCGATGATCCGATACGTGAGGCCGAGGCCGGCGATCGCCCGCTCGGCACGTGCCACCATGTCGTCGAGCAACGACGGTGCCTGCTCGGGGGCAGCGAGCGCCAGGATCTCGACCTTGTCGAACTCGTGGGCGCGCAGCATGCCGCGGGTGTCACGCCCCGCCGAGCCGGCCTCGCGGCGATACGACGCGCTGTGCGCCATCATCCGGATCGGGAGCTGCGTGTCGTCGAGCGTCTCGTCGGCGTAGATCGACGTGAGCGGCACTTCGGCGGTCGGGATGCACCACAGGTCGTCGCGCTCGATGGCAAACGCATCGTCGGCGAACTTCGGCAGCTGGCCGGTCGCGGTGAGGGTCGCCGAGGTCACGAGCGACGGCGGCCGCACCTCCTCGTGGACATCGGCGTTCAGGTCGAGGCCGTACTGGCACAGTGCCCGAGCGAGCGTGGCACCTGCCCCGCGCTGCATGGTGAACATCGCGCCGGAGATCTTCACGGCGCGCTCGTTGTCGAGCACCCCCAGTTGCGTTGCCGTTTCCCAGTGCGGCACGCGCTTGTACTCGGCGGCCTCGGTCGGCCCGATCGGGCCCTTGACGACGGGGTTGTCGGAGTCGCCGGTGCCGTCGGGGGCATCGGGGTGTGGCAGGTTCGGGATTCCCAGCAGTAGCTGCCGGAGCGCCCCGGCGAGCTGGTCGTGTTCGGCTGCGAGCGAACGCTCGTCGTCGCCCAGCGCACGACTCTCCGCTTGGAGCTGCTCCGCGAGGTCGGCCTTGCCGTCACGGCGAAGCTGTCCGACCTCCTTGGAGATCGCGTTCACTCGGGCACGGATCGCATCACGGCGACCGGTGATGTCGATCAGCCTGGCATCGAGTGCGGCGGCGGCATCGACGTCGGCGAGCACTGCGCTGCTCCCCCGTCGCCCGAGTGCAGCCCTGACGCCATCGAGGTCGGTGCGCAACAGCCGCTGATCGATCACGAGCGCGAGACTACCGGTCGCGATGCGAACGGACCGGGGCGATACTCAGCCGGCGGAGCGGGGTGGCACCTGGGCGAACTCGCGCTCCACGTCACCGGTCGTCAACGGTGATTGCGAGTCGACGAGCGAATCGCCGGTGAGTTCGGCATCCGGCATCGGGTGTGGCCGTCGGTAGGTGTTGCCGTACTCGAAGCCGGACGCGAAGCGCTTGAAGAAGATGAAGACGATGATCGCCCACAGGAAGATGCCGCCACCCGTCTTCATGATCGCCCCGGCGAGCTGCTGGTCGAACACGACCGAGAGCCCCCACACTCGCACGGGCTGGTCGTAGGTCTTGTACACCGCCCCGTCGGCGAAGGTCAGCCACGCAGCCGGGACCGTCGGGACGAGCGACTGGATGAAGAGGTAGATGCACTTGCCGATCGGTGAGATCTGCAGTTCCGGCAACGGGCCGACGACCGGCATCCACATCAACAGCGAGAACAACACGACGGCGAAGTGCAGCGAATAGTGCAGCGGGCCGTTGTCGACCGAGGCCGCAACGACGCCCGGAATGTGCGTGATGATGATCACTGCGTTGAACAGCACCGCGGCGATGACCGGCTTGGTGAAGAACACCACCACCCGGTAGAACCGGCCGTTGCCGACGAGCACCCGCAGCAACCACTCGGGGGTCGCCATGAGCACGAGTGGGGGCAGGAAGTAGCTCAGCATCATGTGCTGGGCCATGTGCACCGAGTACAGGTACTCCTCGCCGAGGTCGTGGACGGGCCAGTCACTGGCCACCCACAGCATCACCATCGCACCGATGAAGCACCCGATGTTGAAACGGGTGACGGCAGGCTGGCCCGCAGGTACGGCCTTCGGTCCGATGACTCGCACCATGTAGATGTACGCGCCCGTGAGGAACCCGACGAGGATCCAGACTTCGGGGTGCCACTGGAATCTCCAGGGGTCCGCTGCGGTCAGTAGGGCGAGCATGTCAGGGGCGCTCGTTCGAGTTCAGCCGGTCCAGAAGTGGAACGTCGCCAGCACGGCGGAATACAGCACCACGGCGAAGCCGAGCCCCAGGTAGAAGAGGAAGCTGAACAAGCGGCTGTCGAAGCGAAGGTGCATGAAGAAGCTGGCAACCACCCAGAACTTGACGACCATCAACGCGATGAGCGTGGGAACCAGCCACGGCCCATCCGGACCCGCCTCGGTCGCCAGGATCTCGAGCGCCGTGAGGACTGCGAGGATGATCGCGATCCAGATGTACTGCCGATCGCTCGGCTCCTTGTGACCGTGCCCACCCTCGTGGATCGGTTCCGATGGCGGATAGGCAGGAGGAGTCTCGTCGGCGAGCTGGTCGGGTCCGATCAGGGCTTCGTGCTCGGTGTGGGGGAGATCGGTGTCGGTGATGTTCGGTTTCGCTGCTCATGTCAGGCCGGGATCAGGTAGACGAGGGTGAAGATGAGGATCCAGACGATGTCGACGAAGTGCCAGTACAGGCCGATCATCTCGACGGTCTCGGAGTTGTCGCCGGCCAGCTTGCCCTTCGCGAGCATGGCGACCAGTGACAGCAGCATGATGATGCCGACCGCGACGTGGACACCGTGGAAGCCGGTGAGCGTGTAGAAGCTCGAGGAGAACAGGCTCGTCGAGTAGCCCAGCCCTTCGCGGTAGAAGGTCGTGAACTCGTAGACCTGACCGGCGACGAACAGACCGCCGAGCAGTGCCGTGACGGTCAGCCACATCTTCGTGCGTTGCTCGTCCTTGCGCTTTGCCGCCGACACCGACATCACCATCGTGAGCGACGACATCAACAGCACAAAGCTGGTTGCGGACGTGAACGGGATGTCCCACAACTGGTCGGGACCGATCTGGCCGGACTGCCGGTTCCGGTAGAGCATGTAGGTGGAGATGAGCCCGCCGAACAGCAGGCACTCGGATCCGAGGAACAGCCACATGGCGAGCTTCGTGTTCGAAAGTCCCGTCGACGTGTGGTGTGGCAGACCGATGTGGTCCTGGCCGTCGTCGAGTCCGGCCGGGATCACGGCCTCGTGGCCCGATTCGGTGATCGTTGCGTCAGACACTGACTGCCAACTCCTTGCTCGGCTGATCGCCGCCGGGTGGTGGCGGATCGAAGTCGGACTCGTCAGCGGTCGGAGGCTCGAGTGCCCAACCGAAGAGGGCCAGCACTGCAACGGCCGCGCCGGCGACGATCAACAGCGTGCTGTAGATCACGCCGTAGGCGAGGATCGGGAACGCCAGTGCGAGCACCATCGGCCAGTACGAGGGTGACGGCAGATGGATGTGGGCGTCGGCGTACTTCTCCTCGAGGGAGATCACTTCGGCACCGGTGGCCACCTGCTTGTAGTCGTGCTGGTCGCCCTCGCCGACATCTTCGTACTTGCGATGGAAGAACTCGTCGAGCGTGTGCACGGTCGGGATGCGGTCGAAGTTGTGCTCCTTCGGCGGGCTCGTCGTGATCCACTCGAGGCTGCGGGCGTCCCACGGGTCGGCGGGGGCCGGCGGGTGCTTGCGGCTGACCCAGACGTTGACGAGGAAGAGGAAGGCGCCGATACCGAGGACGGCGGAGCCGATCGACGACACGAGGTTCCAGAACCCGAGGTCGAAGAACCCGTCGCCGGCACGATCACCCGTCCAGACGTACATGCGCCGTGGCTGGCCCTGCAGACCGAGGATGTGCATGGGCCCGAAGGTCATGTTCATCCCGATGATCATCAACCAGAAGTTCCAGCGGCCGATCTTCTCGCTCAGCATCTTGCCGAAGATCTTCGGCCACCAGTAGTAGATGCCGGCGAACAGACCGAGCACGGCGCCACCGAAGATCACGTAGTGGAAGTGGGCCACGATGTAGTAGGTGTCGGTCTGCTGCGTGTCCGACGGAGCAACGGCGTGCGTCACGCCCGAGAGCCCACCGATGGTGAACTGCACGATGAGGCCGATGGCGAAGAGCATCGACGTGGTGAACCACAACTTGCCGCCCCACATCGTGAGCGTCCAGTTGATGATCTTCACGCCGGTGGGCACGGCGATCGCCATGGTCGCCACGGAGAAGACGGCGACCGAGATCGGCCCGAGACCGGCGGCGAACATGTGGTGGGCCCACACGCCGAACCCCACGAAGCCGATCGCAGCGCCCGAGAAGACGACGAACGGGTAGCCGAACAGCGGCTTGCGGGAGAAGGTCGGCAACACCTCGGAGATGATGCCGAAGGAAGGCAAGACGAGGATGTAGACCTCCGGGTGTCCGAAGAGCCAGAACAGGTGCTGCCACAGCAGCGGGTCGGCACCGGCCTCGACGGAGAAGAAGTTGGCACCGAAGTTCCGCTGGAACATCAGGAGGAACAACGCCACGGTGATCACGGGGATCGAGAACAGCAGCAGGAACTGCACGACGAGCGCCATCCACGTGAAGATCGGCATTCGCATCAGATTCATGCCAGGCGCCCGCATGTTCAGCGCCGTGACGATCAGGTTGATGGCGCCGACCTGGGAGGCGACACCCGTGATCAGGAGGCCGAGCGTCCAGAAGTCGACACCGTTGGTCGGCGAGAACGGGACGGAGCTGTTCGGGGCGTACATGAACCAGCCGCCGTCGGCTGCGCCGCCGAGGATCCACGACGAGTTGATGAAGATGCCGCCGAACACGAACAGCCACAGGCTGAGCGCGTTGAGTCGCGGGAAGGCGACGTCACGGGCACCGATCTGCAGCGGCATCATGTAGTTGGCGAACGCCGCCGCCATCGGCATCACGAAGAGGAACACCATCGTGGTGGCGTGCATCGTGAACATCTGGTTGTACTTGTCGGCGGACAGGATGGTGCCGTCGGGCTGCGCGAGCTGCGCACGGATCAGCAACGCTTCGATGCCACCCACGAAGAAGAACACCATGGCGACGACGCCGTACATGATGCCGATCTTCTTGTGGTCGACCGTGAAGGCCCACGACTTCCACCCGGTGGTCTCCACCGGACGGCGGAAGTTGCCGTACGAACTCGACGCGGTGACCGACGCGGGAGCTCCGGCCAGTGCCGGGGTGTCGGTTGGTCGTTCGATGATGGCCATGATTTATCGGGCTCCCATCACTGGCGTTCGAGCAGGTAGGCGACGAGTTCGTCGATCTGGTCTTCACTGAGGGCGAGGTTCGGCATACCGCGTGATCAAGCCGTCGGTCGCTTCGAGCTTCGTCGGATCAGCGTACATCGGCTTCTTGGCCGGCGCATTTCGCAACCACTCGCGCAGTTCCACCGAGTTGAGGCAGTCGGGGGTGACACCCTTCAGATACTCCTCGCCGACCGTCTCGGGCGGAGCGTCCCAGACCCTGGGGCGGCACTCGGGTGACAGCAGGTTGAACGCCGCACCCGCGAAGGTGTTGCGGGTCATGAGGTGCGTCAGGTTCGGTGCGGCACCCGAATACACCGAGAGATCCGGTCGTGAGACGATCGGAGCGCCATCGGCATCCTCGAGACCGTTCACCTGGTGGCACCGGGCGCACTGGGAGATGTACGTCTGCTCGCCGGCCGCGGCGAGGGTGCCCGCGGCAGGTGACTCGTAGGGCTTGATCTGGTTGAGCTTCCACGCCTCGAAGTCCTCGGGGGTCAGGGCGATGACCTCCATGCGCATGTTGGCGTGCGACAGGCCACAGAACTCGGTGCACTGACCGGCGTAGATGCCGGGCTCGTCGGCCTCGATGCGGTTGGTGTGCACGCGCCCGGGCACCATGTCGCGCTTGCCGTTCAGTCGGGGGATCCACCACGAGTGGATGACGTCGCGGCTCGTGCCACGAACGAGCACCGGCGTGCCGATCGGGATGACCATCTGGCCGGACGTGACGATCGGTTCGTCGATGCCGGCGCCGCAGCCCTCCTGTGTGGGGTAGTCGATCTCCCACCACCACTGCTGGCCGGTGACGTTGATCACGCACTCGGTGTCGGACGTGTCGTTCAGCGCCATGATCGTGCCGACCGTGGGAATGGCGACACCGATCAGGATGAGTGCGGGGATGATCGTGAGGATGATCTCGAGCGTCGGCTTGCCGTGCACCTGATCGGGAATGGCCTGGCCGCGGTCGCGGAACTTCACCACGATGATGGCGATGAAGACCATCACGATCACGCCGATGACACCGGCGATGATGAACACCGGCACCGACAGGTCGTAGATCGACTGGGCGTTCGGGTCCGGCCGGCTGGAACATGTCCTGCGGGGCGTCCTCGGCGCAGCCCGCAACGACGAGAGCGAGGCCGAGCGCAGCGGCGATTCGGACACGACGATTCATTGGGCTGACGGTAGCCGAGGATTCCAACGCAGTCCTTTTCGATCGGGGGTTACTCACGGCACAATCAGATTCAGTCGGGCCGACTCGACACCGGGCACGAAGAAGGAGTACCCGTCGGGCGACGTGATGCTGGGGAGTGCCACGTTCACCGTGATGTTCTGGGTGCCGCCGTCGTCGACGAGCGTGGTGCACGCCAGCACCGGCACCTCTTCGCTCGTGCCCTCCTCGACCACTGTTCCGAGGCTGACGGACAAGCGACGGGCTTCAGCCGACTCGTTCCGGAAGAGGATGTTGTTCGGGTTCGAACGGGGCAGGGTGATGCCCTGCGCCCCTGTCGGGCTGGGCCCGTTCAGGTCGTAGGTGAGCTCTCCATCGGCGCCGAGCGTGATCGTGGCCGCGACTGCCGCGGCGGCCGCAACCGACTGTGATGCGTTCTCGTCGGCTTCGAACTCCTCCGGACTGGTGCAGATGTCGACGCCCTCCTCGTTGAGACCAGACGTGGTCTCGTGCGGGTGGATGTCTCGCTCTCCGCTGAGTCCGGCGGCAGCTCCGCCGGCGATCAGACCGAGCGCCCCCACGCCGATCACGACTGCTGCCGCCTTCGAGGGGACACGCGGGCGGTAGGCGAAGAAGAACGCCAGGGCGATGATGATCGAGCCCAGCACTGCGAACGCGATGACCGTGTTCGTCTTCGACAGGAAGAGCATCACTCGGCTGAAGGCGTAGATGACCACACCGATGCCGATCGCGGCGGCCAGCGGGAACTCCAGGGGATTGGCGATCCGGTCGCGTACCTCGGCATTGTGGTGCGGGTCGGCCGAAGCTCGCTGCGCCCACGCCTCGGCAGTCCACTCGGCGCCGGAGACGAGGAGCAGCACGATGCCGATGATGAACACGGCCTGATAGGTGACCAGACCGACCGCCAGGACGGCAGCGCCGAAGGCGAAGGCGAAGGGCCACACACTGTTCGCCGGTGCCGGAACCGCAGCAGGTGCCGTGTCGATCGAGGCGATCTCGTCGGCCCAGTAGTTGTTGTCGCGGGTGAACAGGTTGACGCCGGCGAGGAACCACAACGCGACCGCCGCCGAGCCGAGGCCGATCGTTCCCATGATGCCGTCTTGCGTGACGCCGTAGGCGATCGCCGAGAGCGTGGCGAGAACGGCGGCGCCGATGAGGAATTTCGATCCGGTGGTGAACATTCAGCGGCTCACTTGGTGACGTAGACGAGGAACCAGATACCGGCGTAGATCGCCGACATGGCGTACCAGTACAGGGCGTGGGCGGTCAGGAGTTCGCGGTCGGCGCTGCGACCGCCGATGAACCGGAATGCGGCAACCGTCGTGAACAGCAGCCCGACGATCATCAGGACCATGAAGAAGCCGGTGATGGCGTAGAACATCGCCGCGTACGTGCCGTCGGCGATGCCGAGCTCCATCTGCGTGTAGACGAATGCCTGTGCGTTGATCACGAGCAGGCCGACCAGGAACGTGCAGCCGAGCGCGAGGATCGTGTGGCCACGGTCGTCGTGTCTGGCGCTGTAGACAGCCCACTGGCCGAACACGCAGATGCCGATGAAGGCCAGCAGCATGACGTTCGTGGGCACTTCGGGAACGGTGACGCCGTCGGGCAGCCACGAGCCCTGCATGTCGATGGCCTCTCGACGCTGCACCGCCCAGACGGCGAGCATGCTGCCGGTCATCATGACGGCGGCCGTCACGGCGAGTGCCACGCCGACGAGGATCTGCCGTTGGGGGGCCGGCGGGGCGGCAGCTGGCAGGGCGTACATCAGGAGTCGCTCCCGTTGGTCGGGGCCGCAGTGGCGGCTCGCAGGTCGAGCATCGGCTCGGCGGAGTGGATGATCGGCACGTCGACGAAATTGTCACGGGGTGCCGGTGACGTGGTGGCCCATTCGATCGTCTGGCCGTCCCACGGGTCGTCGCCCACCTCGTCGTGTCGTCCGACGAGCGAAGTGAGCATCAGCAGGACGAAGGCCAGCGCGGTGACGACCATCAGCCCGTGGCCGACGAGGCTGAGGATGTTCCAGATCTGCAGGTCGCTGTCGTCGTAGGCGACACCCGCCGGTTGGTCGAGAAGTCCGGCGATGTAGAGCGGGAAGGTGGCGAGGATCGTGGCGGCGACTCCGAGGAATGCCAGGGCGATCGCACCGGTGTCGTGGAGTTTGCGGCCCCACAGCTTGGGCGCCCAGTGCACGAGCGCTCCCATCGCGCCGAGGGCAGCCCCGTAGACGACGTAGACGAGCGAGGCCTCTTCGAACACGGTGCCCTGGACGCCTGCGTCGTCGATGGCGTAGAGCATGTTGCCGAGCATGCCGACGAACACCATGCCGAACGCGAAGAAGCCGAAGAACACCGCGGGGCTGATCTTGACCCTCATGCCCTCCGTGGGCCGGGCGATCTGCAGTGCGACGAGCAGGACGAGCAGGACCCCGAGGATCGGCAGCCCGTTGAAGATGACGTACGGCACCAGATCGCGGGCCTTCTCGTCGAGGTTGTCGGTGCTCAGCTGGCTGCCTGCCCACGGCAGGTTCTGGATGTTCTGCTGGGTGATCGCGCCGAGGGCGGCGACACCGACCAGCGCCAGGCCGGTGAACATGACGCCACGAGCCGGGGTGCGTTTGCCGAACGTGATCGGGAAGATCTCGACCAGCATGCCGATCGCCGGGATCGCGAACAGGAACGTCGCCGGCTGCGTGAAGATCCAGCCGACCCAGTCGAGGATGCCCTCGTTGCCGCCGAACCCGGTACGGGCATTGCGATGGTCGATGAAGAGGTACACCAGGGTCCCGACCAGGACCGGCATCACGAGGACGATGCCGAGGTTGAACACGAGCGCCGACCAGCTCGATGGCGAGATGCGCCGCATGGTCATGCCAGGGGCACGTGTGGTCAGGATCGTCGTGACGACCGAGCCCGCCGACGAGATGAGTCCGATGGCCATGAGGCCGAGGCCGACGATGAAGAGGTCGACCATGTCGCTGTCGCCACCCAGCGTGCCGCCGTTGTTCACGAGGGCGACGACGGTGATGATCGCACCGCCGAGCCACATCCAGAAGCCTGCGAACGCGAGGCGGGGGAAGGCGATCGAACGTGCGCCGACCTGCAACGGGACGAACGCGACGCCCATGGCCATCGCCAGCGGCAGCAGCACGGCGAACACCAGTCCGACGCGCTGCGCATCGAGCAGCTGCGGAATGATCTCGACATCGAGGGTCGTGTCGGCGCCGTCGAGTCGTTCGATCGCCACCAGCACGTTGACCACGACGATCGCCAGGAGCCCCACGAGCCCGGAGAAGAAGTAGTGCCGACCGATCACCTTGTGGTCGGTGGAGGTGAAGACGCCGACGAATCGGTCGAGCCAGCTGGGGCTGTCGGCGTCGACGGACGCGCTCGACACGGCTGCGACGACGTCTGGACTGGATTCGATGGTGGTCATACGGGGTGGGTACTCACTTGTCTGACTTCGAAACGTGGCACGGCACGACGGCCGAGACTACTTGCAACCGACCCATGCGCCGGAAATCCTCGCAGGGTGCACCTGGGTGATCGCGGATCGATCACCAGCCGTACTGCACGAACACGTCGAGCATCATCGAGCCGAACAGCACGGTCACATACGTGATGGAGAAGCCGAACAACCGCATACTGGCCGCCGGGGTGGGGTTTCGGCGCAACAGGATCGTCCCGCCGATGAACATGGCGCCGAGCACGGCTGCCGTGACGCCGTAGATCCAACCGAGTTCGGCGACCGGGATCAGCACGAGCGTGGTGACCGCGAGGGCCACCGTGTACCAGATCATCTGGCGCACGACGTCTTCGATGGGCGCCACGGACGGCAGCATGGGCACATCGGCGGCGCGGTAGTCGTCGGCGTACTTCACGGCGAGCGCCCAGAAGTGCGGGGGCGTCCACAGGAACATCGCGACGAAGAGCACCACCGGTGTCCACGACAACGAATCCTGCACGGCGGCCCAGCCGACGAGTACGGGAACGGCGCCGGCAGCTCCGCCGATCACGATGTTCTGGCGGCTCGTGCGCTTGAGCCAGAGCGTGTAGACCCCGACGTAGAACGCCGCGGCGCTGAACGCGAGCACTGCCGAGAGCAGGTTGGCCCCGGCCCAGAGCACGGCGAAGGCCAACACCTGCAGTGCCAGGGCGAACACGAGCGCGTTGCGTGCGGAGATGATCCCGGTGACGAGCGGCCGGCCGGCCGTGCGCTGCATCAGGGCGTCGATGTCGCGATCGACGTACATGTTGATCGCATTGGCGCTGCCCGCGGCGAGCGTGCCACCGAGGAGCGTGACCGCCACGAGCGACCATGCGGGCCACCCCTGTTCGGCGAGCACCATCGTGGGGACGGTCGTGATGAGCAGCAGTTCGATGATCCGCGGCTTGGTCAGCGCGACGTACGCACCGATCACGGTGGTCGGGGTGCGACGGCTGCCGTGTGCGATACCGCCCGGCGCCAGCCGGGACGGGACGAGGGGGCGACTGCCGACGGCCATGACCGACTCATCGTAGGGCGGCGGGTCCCGAGTGGCCAACGCAGGATCACAGACCGACCTCACCTCCCGCCCCGAAGCGATGAGCGAAGCGACCGGATACGGGGCGCTTCGCTCATCGCTTGCGGGTTGGAGACGGCAGACTGGTGCCGTGCCGACGAAGCTGGAGCCCACGGAGGTGATCGATCCCGACCTCGACGACCTCGTGATGATCGATCGTCCGTGGATCGTGCTGGTGTGGAACGACCCGGTGAACCTCATGAGCTACGTCACCTACGTCTTCCAGAAGCTGTTCGGGTACTCCAAGGAGAAGGCGACCGAGCTGATGCTCGACGTGCACGAGAAGGGCCGGGCCGTGGTGGCGTCGTGCGGACGCGAAGAGGCCGAGATGCACGTGTTCCGGCTCCACGAGCACAGCCTGTGGGCCACCATGGAACAAGATGGCACTCCGTCGTAAGTTCGTCCCGCCGGTGCAGGCGGTCAAGGACGGTTGGCGGATCAATCTCGACGTCGAAGAACGCGAGTTGCTCGTCCGGCTGATGGACGAACTCGAGGCGTTGCTGACCGGCGCCGACGACAACGCGCTGCTCCTGCGGCTCTTCCCCGTGGCGTACCCCGAGGACGACGAGAAGGAGGCCGAGTACCAGCGCCTCATGCGTGAGGAGTTGGTGACGAGCCGTCTCTCGGCACTCGAGTCGGTGAGAGCAGCGCTCGCACCGGAACGGACCGAGCTGCTCTCGGAGGGTGAGACCATCGCCTTCCTGCAGTCGACCAACGCGATTCGCCTGGTGTTGGGCACCATGCTCGGCATCACCGACGACGAGTCGGCCGACGACGCCGACGACGGCCACACGCCCGAGCACCAGCTGTACGACTTCCTCAGCTGGATCCTCGAGTGGACCGTTCGGTCCCTCTCCCCCGACTGAGCCACTCGGCACTGAACCACTCCCTGCAATGAGTCCGGGCGCGCACGGGTCGCGCCGAAACTCATCGGTCGTGTTCCGCTCGGGCGATCGGGGCGCCCACTGCCGGGCATGGGATCCGACCGCCGGCCGACGGCCGCGAGTTCCGCTGTGAAATCGACACTCCGAGGCGCACTATTGTCCGGACTTCGCATTCCACATGGCGGCGGGAAGGGGAAGCGGGTGGGGGTTGCGGTTCGAGTTCCCGATCGGGCGAGCGCTCGATCGTTGCGGATCCGGGGCGGACCGCTCGGCGCGCAGTTCGCGCCCGGGGCGATTCTGGTCACCGTGACCGTCGCGCTCACGGCGGTGTTCGTCTCCCGCGACGCATGGCAGAGTGCGGCGGCATTGGGAGTGGCGGCGATGACGCCCGCAGCCATCATCGACATCCGTGAGCGTCGGCTCCCCGACCGGTGGGTCGCGTTCTCCGCCGGCGTCTTCGCAACCACCACCTGGGCCGTGTGGATCTCCGGCCACTCCGTCGACGTGTCCTCCTTGTTCCTGGGAGCAGCGGTCATGGGCGGTCCGATCCTCGCACTGCACCTCGTGTCACCCGGGTCGATGGGATTCGGTGACGTCAAGGCAGCCGCTCGTCCTGGGCGCTGCCGTCGGTGCCGTCGACTGGCAGCTGGCGGTCGTCGCTCTGACCTTGGCAACGGGACTCGCCGCAGCAATCGGCATCGTCGGTCGCATGCGAACGATCCCGCTCGGACCGTTCCTGGTGCTGGGCTCGGCGACCGCTCTGGCGGCCGGCACGTTCACGGGAACAGCATCATGACGGACGCCCGGGTGCCGCCGGCCCCCGGTTCGGCAGGGCGCGGATTCCAGCCGGTGTCACGCCGCCGCAATCGCATAGCGCTCGGCGTGCTCCTCGCCGCGATTGCCATCGGCGGAAATCTCTTCATCTATGGCGCTATCGACGGTTCGGAGCCGGCGATCCAGGTGGTCCGTGACGTACCGGCCGGCGAACAGCTGACGGCCGACATGCTGCGAACCGTCGATGTCGATGCCGACTCCACGGTCAACCTCGTGGCCGGCGAACGGCTCGACTCGCTGGTGGGCTCCTACGCGAAGGTCCGACTCGTCTCGGGGTCCCTCGTCACCGCCGAATCACTCCAGCCGAGCCCCCTCGTCAGCGCCGGCAGTTCGGTCGTGGCCATCCAGGTCGGCGAAGGGACACTGCCGATCGGCGTGCGGGAGCGGGCGGCGATCACCTTGGTGATTCCCGGCGACACCGGGCCGACCTCGATCGACGCCCGGGTCGTCGGGCTGCCCGTGGCAACGGGTTCGGTGCTCGGCGTCGAATCGCTCTCCGTCGAGGTCGACGCGGACGATGCCGCCACGGTGGCGGCGGCCGACGACGTCCGCGTGGTCCTGGTGGAGCCGAGCGATGATCCCGCCGCCCGAGCGGACGACGAGCCGTGACCGTCATCGCCGTCGTCGGCGACTGCACCACGACCACGTGCGTGGCGTTGGCCGCCAATTGGGCCGACGACGACGTCATCGTGCTGGAGGCCGACCCGTCGGGCGGATCACTCGCCGGTTGGCTCGACACGCCGAGTTCGCCGTCACTCGCCACGATCGTGGCCAACATCGGAGTCCGGGAGGCATCAGACGGCAGAGCGATGTCGACGGTGTCGGCCATGACCCAGCGCAGCGCCTCCGGAGTGCGGTTCATCGCGGCGCCGCTGCGCACGTTGCCGGCGCGCCGGGCGATCGAGGAGGCCGCTGCCATCGTGTTTCCCGCGCTGGCCGCGAGCGACATCGTCACGCTCGCCGACCTCGGACGTCGCGACCCGGCCAACCTCCCGGTGGACATCGTCGCGACAGCTGCGGCGACACTCGTCGTACACCGCCAACACGCCGCCTCGGCAGCAGCGGAGGCGGTGCGGCTCGAACGGCTGGTGGAGCTGGTCGAACACCTCACCGCGCACGCTCGAATCGTCGTGATCGCCGTCGTCGGCAGCGACCCCTTCCACCCCGCCGACATCGCCCAGCACGTCGAGGCGTCGGCACCGGGAGCGGTTGCCGAGGTCGTCACGCTCGCCGACGATCCACTCGCGGCAGCCGTACTGGCGGGACGCGCCGGCGTGTCGGCCAGTCGCCTCCGACGCCTCCCACTCATGCGCTCGGCAGCGAGCGTCGCGTCGCGACTGGCGCTCGGGTCGGTCCCCTCGCTTCCCGGGACGTCGCCATGAGCCTGACGGTGCACGGAGCAATGCCCGACCTCGGAGACGTCGACGACTTGCGCGCGACGGTCAGCCTCCTGACCGATCGTGTTGCGAGCCGGTTGATCGAGGCCATCGAACAGGACGACGCGCAGCGCTCCGAGCGGCGTACGTCGGGCCCGTCGCTCGCCGCCGACGAACGACGCCAGCAGCTCCTGGTCGGTGCGTGGATCGGCGACGAGATCGCCACGCTGAACGAGGAACGGCTCCAGCGCGGTGAGCGACCGCTGTCGATCAGCCGCGAACAACAGGTTCGAGCCAGAGTGGTGGCGGAACTGACCGGCGCCGGGCCCCTCGAGCCGTTCATCAGCGACCCCGACGTCGAGGAGATCGACGTCAACGGGCCGGACTCCACCTGGATCACCTACACCGACGGCCGCAAGGTCGACGTCGGTGCGTTGTGGACCTCGGCGGCCGAGCTGACCGCGTTCCAGAAGCGGATGGCGCTGCGGATGACGGGCACCGGCGAGGGACGCCTGGACACGTCGTCGCCGATGCTCACACTGCAGTCGCGTGACGGAGCGCGCATCGTGATGGTGTTGGGTGGCTCGGGCGAGCACGGCGTGTCGACCCATCCCCGCCTCGCGATCCGGAGGTTCGTGGTCCGCCAGGTGGGTCTCGCCGGGCTCGCCGATCTGGGCCTGTTCCCGCACGCGATGGTCGAGCAGCTGCGAGCGCTCGTGCGGTGCGGTTTCACGATCCTCGTCTCGGGCCCGCCCGGTGCCGGCAAGACCACGCTGCTCACCGAACTCCTGGGTGAGGTCTCGCCTCTCGAGCGCATCATCACCGTGGAGAAGAACCTGCTCGAGCTGCGGCTCGAGGACGATCCGCGGCACCCGGACGCACCCGCACTGTTCACCCGTCACCCCAACTCCGAGGGTGAGGGTGAGATCACGACGCGTCAACTGGTGGAACTGACCCGACGCCTCAACCCCGATCGGGTGGTGGTGGGCGAACTCGTGGAGGACGAGGCGCTCGACATGCTCGACGTGGCCTCGATGTGCAAACGCGGGTCGCTCGCCACCATTCACGCCCACACCGCCGACATCGTCCTGCAGCGCTTGGCGTACTACGTGTCGAAGTCGAACACGAGTCTGCCCGAGTTCGCCGTGTGGAGCCTGATCGCCCAGACCGTCGATTTCGTCGTACACATCGACCTCGTGCGCAACGCCGTGGCAGAGCAGGCAGCGGTTCGGCGGGTGACCTCGATCATCGAGGTGGGTGGGCTCGGCGAGACCGGCGGGGTGTCGAGCACCGAGGTGTGGGCGATCGACGACACCGATGAACTCGTCCAGGCGGCGCCGCTCTCGCAGCGACATCTGAGTCGCCTGCGCCTCGCCGGTTACCGGCCCGATCTGTTCGCGGTGGGCGGCTCCCGGTGAACGTCGAGGCGGCTGTCCTCGTCGTCTCGACGGTCGCGGGGATCGTCGCGGTGGTGATCCTGTTCGGACCCGACCGACCTCCTCGGCCGGCTCGGCCGTTCGACCCCGACGTCGTTCCCCGATTCCTCGCGTCGGTGGGCGTCGGCGCGTCGGTGCTGACGTTCTCGGGATGGCTGATCGCCTCGCTGGTCGTGGCGATCGGATGTTGGTTCGCCGTCGGCCGATGGCAACGCCGTGACCGGCGGGCGATCAGCGACGTCGAACGCACCGATGCCCTGGCGTCGTGGATCGAGAACCTACGTGACGTGTTGGTGGCGGGCGATCAGCCCATCGGGGCCATCAACGCCACGGTGGCGACGTGCCCGCCGACGATCAAGCCGGCGGTTCGACGTCTCGCCGCCGGGTTGGGTCGCCAGGACCCCGACATCGTCCTGCGACGATTCGCCGACGATCTCGACGACCCACTGGGTGACCTCGTCGCCGCCGGGTTGCTGATCGCCGTCCAACGTGGCGCCCGCACCGCGGCGGTACTCGGTTCGCTCGCCGAGCAGGCCCGCCGTCAGGCCGACCGGCGGCGACTGGTCGAGGCCGAGCGGGCACCCATCCAGCGCGAAGTGACCCTGCTGACGCTCATCATGGGTTCGCTGATCGTCGGCGTGCTGGTGTTCGGGCGCGCCGAGTACCTCGCCCCGTACGACACCGCCGGCGGGCAGTTGTTCCTCGGCACGGTGCTCGCCGTCTACGCCCTGCTGCTCGTGCGCGTTCAGCGCCTGGCTCACTTCCCACGTCCGAGCCGGTTCCTGACCACCGCGGAACCCCCGGTGCACCACGATCCCCCGATCGGGAGTCGGCGGTGAGGGTCACCGGCTGGCTCGTGCTCGCGAGCGCGATGGTGTGCCTCGGCGTGTGGTTGATCGCATCGGGGTGGGCCCAGCCGCGTCCGACCGTGTCGCAGGCGGTGCAGCACCTGCGCCGCTCCGGTGCCGACCAGCGAACCCCCGCCGACTCGGGAATCGTCGAGCGCGTCGGCGCAACGGTGCGACGACGCACCGACTGGAGCGATGCGTGGGCGCGGCCGCTACGCCTGCTGGGGCGATCGGTCGACGTGCACGTCGGGCTCCTCGTGCTGGCCGCTCTCGTCGGGTTGGCACTGCCGACGCTCGTTCTCGGCGTGCTCCAGGTGGCCGGCGTGGTGTCGATCGGCGTGTGGATCCCCGCCGCGCTGGCGCTGGCAGCGGCCGCGCTATTGCCCCTCGTGGTGCATTCCGACGCGATGACGCGCAGCGCCGAGGTCGCGATCGATCTGCGTCATCAGCTCGGCGCCTATCTCGACATGGTCACGATGCTGCTGGCCGGCAACACCGGTTACGAGGGAGCGCTCGACCAGGCTGCCCGGGCAGGTGACGGGTTGCTGTTCCGCGAACTCCGGCGACGCATGCGCGAAGTCGCCGCGACCGGCCAGAGCCTCGTCCGAGCACTCGAACTCGTCGCCGACGACTACGGCATCGTCGAACTCGAACAGGTGGCGGCAACGGCCACGCTGTCGGCGAGCGAGGGAGCTCCCGTGGCGCGCAGCCTGAGCGCGAAGTGCGCCACGTTGCGCTCGACGCTCGCCGCCGAACAGGAGGCTGCCGCCCGCGTCCGCAACGACAAGATCACGCCGCCACTCGTCGGCATGGCACTGCTGTTCATGGCCCTGATCATCTATCCCGCCCTCAATCTGAACTGACCCGTCACCGATCACCTCTGGAGGTACCGAGAATGCCCGATCCGATGCTCCTCTTCACCGGCATGGTCACCGCGATGTTCACCGGCATGGTCGCCGCCGTCAGCGGCGTCGTCGGCCGACCGGTTCCCGACACCGATCGAGATCGGGGGGCGGTCTCGATCGAGCAGGTGCTGTGGTACGCGGCCGCCGCCATCAGCGTCGCCGTCGTGGCCGCCATCATCTGGAGTCAGATCCGCGACACGGCCAGTACACCGGTGCAGTCACCCTCCGCCCCCTGACCCCGTGCTCGACGTCGCCGGATTGCCGCGAACGGACGCCGTCGGCACGGCGCGGCGTGTGCGCGGCGACGGCGGCGCCGCGACGTCGTTGTCGGTGGCGTTGCTCACGCCGATGTTCGTGATCCTCGCGTTCGCCGCGTTCCAGGCCGCGATGTGGAGCCACGCGAAGACCGAGGCGCGAGTCGTGGCCCGTGACACTGCGGCACTCGTCGCCAGGTCGTCGGTGGCGGCGGACGACGCCGAGGCATCGGCCACCGCGATCCTCGAGGCCGACACCGATCTGAGCAACGTGGCCGTGACGGCGACATCGGCGGCCGGCGTCGTGACGGTGACGGTCACCGCCGACGCACCCGGCATCATCCGCGGAACGTCCACCACGGTGTCGGTCACCTCCGCCGTGCCGATCGAGGAACTCACACCGTGAGTCACCGTGACCGGGGTTCGGCTGATGCACTCGGGCTCGCACTGCTGGCTCCCGCTGCGATCGGCCTGGCGCTGGTGATCGTGTTCCTCGGCCGCGGTGTCGACAGCCGGGCCACGGTGCAGGGTGCCGCCGAAGCGGCTGCGCAGGCAGCGGCGCAGGAACGCAGCCCGGCCGCGGCGGTGGCGGCGGCGCAGCAGGTGGGAGCGGCGATGCTCGTCGACCCTTCGTCGTGTTCGTCGCCCCAGGTGTTCGTCGACACGTCTGCGTTCGGACCGGGAGGCCAGGTGGCCGTGACGGTGTCGTGCACGGTGTCGTCCGATGGTCTGGAACTCATCGACCCGCCGTCGTCGGGCCCGACGACGGCGACGGCGTTTGCGGCGATCGATCCCCTCCGAGCCACGCAGGCCGCACCATGACCGCCCACCGCCGCCGGTGCCGCGGCGAGCGGGGGTCGGGACTGGTCGCGGGGATCGTGCTGATCTTCGCGTTCACGTTCCTCGGGATGGTCTGGCTGGCACGTGACGTCGACCGGGGCGTGTCGAACCGATCGGCAGCGCAGTCGATCGCGTTCCAGGCGGCGCGTTCGGGGGCACAGTCGGCATCGATCGCCGATCTGCGGAACAACGCCGACGCATCGAGTATCGACGAGGAGGCCGCCCGGCGGGCGGCGACAGCCACGGCCGCCGCACTGTTCGCGAGCTACGACGTCGACGGCTCGATCACGTCGATCGACGTCGTCGGCGATCGCGTGGCCGTCACCGTCGTGATCACCGACGGGAGTGTCACCGTCACCGGGGCGGGAACGGTGCGAGCGGAGCGGGCACCGTGAGACGGCCTTCCCTGTGGCGTTCGGCGTCGCCCACTGGCTGCGCGGGCGGCAGCGGAACCGGATGCGAACGAGTGGGAGGAGCGCAGGTGAGACGAGAGCCCGTCGACGTCGGCAGAGTGCTGGCGTCGATCGTCGCGCTGGTCGCGCTCGTCGTCGCGCTGCCTGTCGGTCTGGTTGCGGTGTCACGAGCGCGGTTCGGGTCGGCCAATCCGCTCGCCGGTGTCGACCTGGGATGGCTCGGCGGCGATGCGGTGTCGACGCTGACCCGACCCATCGCCGACGACACCGTCACCGATGCCCTGATCCGGCTGAGTCTGTGCGTGGCGTGGGTGGCGATCGCCGTCATCGTGGTCACGACCACACTCGAGGTGGCGCACATGATCCGTCACCGCGGCCTTCCGATGCCGTCGGTGCGCGGGATCGGGTGGGCGCAGCGGGTCGCACGGTTCATCGCTGTCGGATTGATCGTGTTGATCCCGGTGTCGACGTCGTCACCGTCGATCGCGACGTCGCTGTCGGGCCGGGCGGCGCCGACCTTGTCACACGAGTTGGAGTCGAGTGCGGGCACCGAGTCGAGCGACGATGCGTCCGGCGATCGACTCGCGCCCGCGCCGAACGATCGGAGCGCGATCGGTGGCACCTCGATGGTGACGCACGTCGTCCGACCCGGCGAGTCGGTGTACTCGATCGCCGAGCGGCTCGCAGCCACGAGCGCCGGCAGCGTGATCGACATCGCCGAGTCGATCGTCGACGCCAACCTCGGTGCGACCATGGGCCCGGGTCAGCGGTTCACGAATCCTGCCTACGTCGAGGTGGGCTGGGTGCTGCAGATTCCCGCAGGTCTCGTCGCGGCGCCGGGCGTTCGACCCGCCGAGGTGACACCGCCCGTCGAGTGTCTACACCGTGCAGCGCGGCGACACGCTGTGGGACATCGCCGACGAGCAACTCGGTGATCCGACGGCCTGGCCCGAGATCTGGGAGGACAACGCCGGCGACGACATGGGCGGCGGTCGGACGTTCGACGACCCCGACCTGATCCTGCCCGGCTGGGAACTCGACCTGCCCGGCGACGACCCCGCTGACGTCGCCGACACACCTGCCGACGCTGTGCCGGTCGACGTGCCGCGCCGGCCGACGCCGCCGCTCCACCCGACGATAGCCGCGCCGCCCGACGTCGTCGCACCGCCCGACGTTGCCGCGGTCGAGACCGGACCACCACCGGTCACGGCGACGCCGACGACCACGGCGAGCACGTTCCCCGCGAGCGTCGTCCCAGCGATCACCACCACGACGACCACCGCCCCGCCGAGCACGACCAGCACCGTCCCGGCCGGGGTGGGCGGCGACGACGCCGCTGTCGACGACGCACGCGCTGAGGCACCCGGGGCACCGTCGCCGCTGCGGATGGAGCATGCGGCACTCCTCGCCGCAGGGGTACTCGCGCTGGTCGGGGTCCGTCGCCGGCGCCGGCTGCGCGCCGCCATGCCGCGCCATCGGGTGCCCGAGCCTCGACCCGACGCCGTCGCGACCGAGCGTCGGCTGCGAGCCATCGACCCGGGCGAGCGGGCACTCCGTGTCGACGTCGCATGCCGCGCTGCGGCCTGGTCGCTCATCGGCACCGGGGCGCAGATCGGGTGGGTCGAGGTGACGCCCGACGGCGACGTCGGGCTGCGCCTGACCGTGTCGGCTGACCTGCCGGCGCCATGGGCGGGCGCTGATCAGGACTGGCGGTTGGCCGCCGATGTTCCGGTCGAACTGCTGAGCGACGACGCCCGTCGGGTCGGCATGCCGTGCGTGGCGCTCGTCCAACTCGGAGTCACGGCCACCGGTGCCGACCTCCTGATCGACGTCGAGGCGTGCGGGACGCTCGCCGTCGAGGCTCGGCGTGACCAGGCCGACGAGGTGATCACGGCGCTCGCCGCAGGGCTGGCGTCGTCGATGTATGCCGAGGTCGCCCATCTCATCGTCGTCGGGCTCCCGAGCGAAGCGCTGCTCGGACACCGCAACGCCCACGTCGCCGACTCGACCGATGCCGCCTTCGAGCTGGCGCGTGCGCTCGTGGGCACGACCGTCGACAACGAGCGGACGTCGTTCGAGCTGCGCTCGCTGCGGACCGGGGGTGAGATGTGGGAGCCCGCCGTGGTCCTGATCGGCGACAGCGAGATGCAGCGCGGTGTGGAGATGCCGATCGGCGGCCACGGGATCGGGCTCGTTGCGCCGGTCGCTCCGGGCGAACTTCCGGATGCGTCGACGCGACTCGTCGGGTCGGTCGGCTCGTGGCGCCTGGAGGGTTTCGGGTCGACAGTCGAGCTGACGCCTGTGGGCCTGTCGAACGAAGACCTCGCCGCCGTCGATGCGGTCCTCGCCGACGCCGACTGCGAGCTGCAGCCGATCGAACTCGACGCCGTGCGTTGGGCCGATGACGCACGACGGTGCCGACGTGCTCGGCGCGCCGGAGGACGTCGAATCCGATGACGCGGTGATCGAGTTCGTCCCGATGACACATCGCATCGTCGTGGGTCTGCTCGGTGGCGTCGAGATCACCGACGATCAGGGCACGCCGGGCACGTTCGAGCGGTCGAAGACCGTCGAGCTGATCGCGTGGCTGGCAACCCACCGCGACCGGGCGACGCGCACCGGAGCACGAACGGCGCTGTGGGAACTCGACGTGCGCGACGCGACGTTCGCCAATGTGGTGTCGGAGGCACGGCGCGGACTGGCGCGCCTGGTGGCGCCCGACGATGGCGAGGAGTGGGTGGCCCGAACCCTCACCGAGCAGCTGCCGCTCCACGCCGCCGTGGTGACCGATGCCGACCTCGTCGAACGAGCGGCTCACCCATGCGCGGGTGCAACCTCCGGCGCAGGCGATCGCCACGCTGCGCCCGGCCGTGGCGATGATCCGCGACATGCCGTTCGCCGGCACGAGCTACCTGTGGCCCGATGCCGAGGGGATCACGTCGAACCTGGTGTTGCTGGCGATCACCGCGGCCGCCGAGTTCGCCGGGCATGCGCTGTCGCTCGGCGACACCGACGGCGTGTTCTGGGCGACCGGTCGAGGCCTCCAGGTGCTCCCCGGCCACGAGGAACTGATCGGGCTGCGCATGCGGGCCCACGCACGGGCCGGCGACCTCGCAGGAGTGCGCCAGGAATGGGAGTCGTACGAACGGGTCCTCGTCGCCGACGCCTGGTCCGACGGCGAACCCGCCCCCAAACTCCTCGCCCTCCGCCGCGAACTCCTCTCCCACACCTGACGGATACACGATGTGTCGGACGAGGGACCCTTCGGACATCGACCGGAAAACGACGAAGACCCCGCCGGCCGAAGCCGACGGGGTCTTCGATCAGGGTCGTCGACTGTGTTCAGTGACGAATCAGGCGCACTTGCTCAGCGGGTCGCGCTGATGACCGAGCCCGTCAGGCCTGTCATCGACCCACGGTGTCGGTGTCGTCGACGGGCGACCTTGACGAAGTCCGGCATCGAGATCGGCACGAGGTCGCCTCGGCGGACAGGCCTGAGGTGGCCGTTCTGGGCGTAGAACGCCTCGACGGCGGTCTCGAGGGTCTTCTTGTCGGCGTCGCAGGCCGAGGTCTGGCCCTGGTCGGTGATGCCACGGACCGCGAACACCGTGACGGTGGCGAGGATGCCGAGGATGACGATGACGATGAGGAGTTCCACCAAGGTGAAACCCTTGTCCTGCTTGTTTTCCATTTGATTGGTTCCTTCCGCTCTTTGGTTGGGTGCTCCCGAAGGAGACGTTTCTCACGAAGCGCTCCGTGAGAACCATCTCCCGTTGCGCAGAGGATTCTTCGGCGTCGTCGAATCGATCTTGAGCACAAAGTTCGAAAATGGCGAAAGATCAACAACTCGTCAGGAGCAGTTCAAGAACCAGACGGTGCGCGCCGATGTACGTACAGACGCCCGAACCGGGCGGCGCACGTGAGACACGAACGACCCAGAGGAACGAACGCATCATGTTCGGCAAACAACGCGACATCGACGACACCGACACCCTCGACTCCAGCGCGATCGACGGCTTCTTCGGCAACGAGGCCGCAGCCGAGACCGTCGTGGAAGTGCACGAACTGCAGCAGCGGGTACAGCAGGTGGAGGCCCAGATCTCCAGCCAGTTCACGTCGCTCGCCACCTACGCCCAGATCGCGCAGGAGCAGGTGGAGGTCGCCCGGTCGGAGGCCAGAGCCACCACCGAGCGGTCCGAGCAGCGCCTCACCTCACTCATCGAGCGCGAGCGCGCCGACCGCATCTCGTCGTTCACCGGCGGAGCTCCCGACGTCGCCGCCCGCCTCGACGCCCTCGAGCGTTCCGTCGCCCAGCTCCGCAAGGGACTCGACGACTGCCTCCAACGTCAGAAGGCCCTCGCCGACGCGATCGCCACGATGTTCGAGTCGATGTCCCGCAACTCGCCCGCGCCCGAGCCGGTCGCCATCGCGCCGAACGTGGACGACACGCAGGACATCGGACGAAGTCGACGTGGACGAAGATCGAGGACGTGGATGCCGAGGCGTTCGAGGTGGCGGAGATCATCGCCTTTGCGCCGCTGACCCTCGACCCGCCGAAGATCGAAACCTGTCGGTTCTCAGCGTCGCTCGACGGCCCCATCGCCGACCTGTCCCTCAACGGCTGACCCGCACAGCGGATCGGTCAGCGTCACGACGTGATCGGCGGACGGGTCGCGGAGGGGGTTCAGCGGACGATTTCCATGCGCATGCCGATGTCGTCCCAGGTGGGATCGATCGGCATCCGGCTGATCGCCCGGCCCGACGCCCGGCGCGCCGTGAACAGCAACGCTGCCGCCTGCCAGCAGGTGCACACCGCCGGCACCGTCGGGCGGCGTACGCATCACCACCTCGTCGACGCCCGGCAGGCGCTGGCGGATCAGTTCGAGACGCTCGAGGCGGCCGTCCTCGTGGTACGGCGACGTCGACAGCGGCTCGTCGCTGTTCATCGCCGTGAACGACACGTCGGGATTGGCCGAGAAGAAGCTCCGCGAGTGGTACGGCTGCATCTCCCGAGCAGCCTCACGCACCCAGCGCAGGCGACGCAGGTCGTGTTTGGTCATCCACGGTTCCATCTGCTGTGCCTCACCGTTCGACCCGGAGATCGCGTCGCGGCACGGCGTGCCGTTGATCGCCACCATGCGCGGCCACCCCACGTACTCGCGGGCCTCGCGGTCGCACGGGCGGTACTGACCCGATGGCATGTCGAACAGGCCCATCGGTGCGTTGATCGCCGCCGCTTCGAAGGTCGGCCGGAAGTCGAGCACCTCGGACAGCTTCTTCAGCACGAAGGCTTCCTCGGCCGCGACCGTGATGCCCGAGAGACGCGCCGGCAGCACCAGCCAGCCGCCGGGGCACGGGGTGACCCCGGCGATGTTCTTGTACGGCAGCTTCTTGACGACCACGACGGATCAGCCGCCGTTCGCAGACGGCACCGGTGGAGCCATCTCCTGGCCGCCGTAGGTGCCGGAACCCGACGAGGCACCCTGGCCCGTCGCCACCGTCGCGTGAGCGTGCATCTGGGCACGAGCTGTCTGGAGCTGGGCCTGCACCTCCTTCGGGTAGGCGCTCGCCGCCATGGCGGTCTCCATCGTGATCAGTCCCGCCGCCACCAGGCGGGCGAGGTCCATCTCGACGGTCTGCATGCCGTCGCCGGCGCCGGTGGCGATCATGTTGCGCATCTGGCGCGACTTGCCCTCACGCACCAGGTTCCGGATCGCCTCGTTGGCGATCATCACCTCGTAGGCGGCCACGCGGCCACCGGCGACGCCGGGGAGCAGACGCTGCGAGATGACCCCCTGGAGGGCGCCGGCCAGCATGATCTGGATCTGGTCGCGGCTCTCGCCGGGGAAGACGTCGATGATGCGATCGAGCGCCTGGGCAGCATCGTTGGTGTGCAGCGTGGCGAACACGAGGTGGCCGGTCTCGGCGAGTGACAGCGCGATCTGGATCGAGTCGAGGTCGCGCATCTCGCCGAGGAGCACCACGTCGGGGTCTTCACGCAGGGCGCTGCGCAGGCCGTCGGTGAACGACTCGACGTCGCTGCCCACCTCGCGCTGGTTGACCATCGCCATCTTGTGGTGGTGCATGTACTCCACCGGGTCCTCGATGGTGAGGATGTGCACCGGCTTGGTGTCGTTGATGCGGTCGATCATCGCGGCCAGGGTCGTCGACTTCCCCGAGCCGGTCGGGCCCACCACGAGGACGATGCCGTACGGCTTGTTGAGCAGGCTCGTACACGCCGCCGGAGCACCGAGCTCCTCGAGCGTCCGCACGCGGAACGGCACGACGCGCAGCGCGAGCGCGAGATTGCCGCGCTGGCGGAACGCGTTGGCACGGAACCGGCCGACGCCGGCGATGCCGAACGAGAAGTCGACCTGGCGGTCACGGTTCAGTTCCTCGAGCTTGCGGTCGTCGAGCAACGAGTAGACCATGCGGTCGATCTCGTCGGCGGCCAGCACCGGCACGTTCTCGAACGAGATGAGCACGCCGTCGCGGCGCACCGTGGCCGGACGACCCACCGTGAGGTGGAGGTCGGACGCACCTGAATCGACGGTCGCCTTGAGGAGCGACTCGAGCATCGGATCTGGAATGGACATGGTTGGCTAACCTCCCGCTCGGGCCGACGCACGCCGCAACGGCGTGTACGAGGACCACACTTGCTGATGAGCTTTTCTCTGTTGATCGTGTTTGCGGCCGTGGCCGGTCTGGTGATCGGCTCGTTCCTGACCGTGGTGGTGGATCGTGTGCCGCAGGGCGAGTCGGTGGTGGCACCGCCGAGCCGCTGTGGTTCGTGCGGGCTCCGCCTCGGCCCGCTCGATCTGGTGCCGGTGCTCAGCTGGGCCGCCCTGCGCGGCAAGTGCCGCCAGTGCGGGGCGAAGATCGGCATCGAACCGATCGTGCTGGAGCTGACGACGGCAGGGCTCTTCGTGCTGATGGCGATCCGCTTCGACGACATGCGCGCCGCGATTCCCGCGTACTGCATCCTGTGCGCCACGCTCGTCGCGCAGACCTGGATCGACCTGCGCACGCAGCGACTGCCGCGTGAGATCACCTACACGGGCATGGTGCTCGGCGCGATCGCCCTCGCCGTTGCCGCAGTCGTGCTCGACGAACCCGAACGCATCTGGATGGCCGCACTCGGTGCTGCCATCGCCCTGGTGACGATGTGGTTGATCTACAAGTTCAGCACGCGGCGGCATGGGCGACGGCGACGTACGTCTCGCGCCGCTGCTCGGCATGTTCCTCGGCTGGATCAACCCCGGCATCGTGCTGCCCGGGCTGTTCTTCGGCTTCCTCGCCGGCGCCGTCGTCGGCGTGGCGATGATGGCCGTCAACCGCGCGGGGCGTCGCACGGCGGTGCCGTTCGGGCCGTTCCTGGCCCTCGGCACGATCGTGGGGATCTTCGTCGGTCAGCATTTCGTCGACATCGTCCTCGCGCGCTGACCCGAGGGTCAGATCTGCCCCTTGGTTCCGTTGAGCACGCCGTACATCGCCGACACGAGCGCCACGGCCACGAAGCCGACGATGAGACCCACGAAGATGATCATCAGCGGCTCGAACATGGTGGTGAACTTCTTGATGCGGCTCTCGAGCTCGCGGTCGAAGTAGATGCTCGCGGTGGCGAGCTGCATGTCGAGCGTTCCGGTCTCCTCGCCGACCTTGAACATCTGGCGTGCCGCGCCGGGGAACAACTCGGTGTCGATGAGCGGCTGGGAGAATCCCTGCCCCTCGAGCATCTGCGCACGGGCGATCTCGAGACGTTCCTTGTAGACGATGTTGCTCGTCGCGTCGGTCGTCGTCTTGAGGCCGTCGGGCAGCGGCACGCCGGCAGCGAGCATCGCCGAGAGGATGCGGCAGAACCGTTCGAGGATCGCGTAGTCGACGATGCCCTTGATGACCGGGATCTTCAGGACCAGGCGGTCCTTCCAGAGCTTGCCGGTCGGGTGCTTGAAGAGGAACATCAGGGTCCCGCCGATGATCAGGAAGAAGGCGGCGGTGATGAACCACAGGTCGGTGAAGAGCCGCGAGAAGGCCAGCAGCATCTTCGTCGGCAGCGGCAGCTCGGCGTCGAGTTCCTCGAACAGCGGCTTGAACTGCGGCAGCACGTAGCCGGCGAGGATCAGCACGGTGATCATCGCCATCACCATGACGACCATCGGGTACGACAGCGCCGACACGACCTTGCTGCGGGTCTCGATCTCGCGTTCGAGGTAGTCCGACAGGCTCTCCAGCGCCGTGTCGAGCTGGCCGGTGAGTTCGGCCGACTGCAGGATGCCCACGTAGTAGTCGGGGAACACCTCGGGGTGGCCGGCGGCAGCGGCGGAGAACAGCCCGCCGTTGCGGAGATCGTCGACGAGGTTGCTGAGCGCTCGCCGCAACGCGACGTCCTCGGTCTCGTCGCCGATGACGGTGAGCGCGTCGGTGATCGGGATGCCGGCCTTGACGAAGACGGCGAGCTGACGCGTGAAGTGCATCAGCTCCTTCTTCTTGACCTTCTCCTTCGTGAGTTCGAAATCGAACATCCCGCGCCGTTCCTCGATCTTCGTCGGGAACAGGTTCTGTTGGACCAACAGCGAGCGCGCCGCGCCGATGGTGTCGGCCTTGGTCACCCCCTCGACGGGGGCGCCGGTGGTGTCGACTGCGGCGTAGGCGAACTTGGGCATGATCGGCTCCGTGTCTCTGGGTTCTCAGTGGGCGAAAAGGGTTCGGACGACTTCGGGGATGGTCGTGACGTCGTCGTCGACCATCTGCATTGCTTCTCGGAGCATCGTGCGCATACCTTGAGCAACTGCCAGACGGCGGAGCTCCTCGGTGGTGGCCCAGCCGACGATCAGGCGACGCACTTCGGGGGTGATCCGCAGCAGTTCGTACACGCCGATGCGGTCGCGGTAGCCGGTGTTCGAGCAGTAGCTGCAGCCCTTGCCGTGGTAGAAGACGGTCTTGTCGCTGCCGCCGGAATGCTGGCGGAACACGGCCAGCTCCTCGGCGCCCGGCGTGTACGGCTCCTTGCAGTTCTCGCACATCTTGCGCAGGAGCCGCTGCGACACCACGCCGACGATCGCCGAGGCGACGAGGAACGCCTCGATGCCCATGTCGAGGAGGCGGTGCAGCGCGGCAACGGCGTCGGTGCCGTGCAGCGACGACAGCACGAAGTGACCGGTGAGCGCCGACTGGATGGCGATGCGGGCGGTGTCGACGTCGCGGATCTCGCCGACCAGGATCGTGTCGGGGTCCTGTCGCAGGAGGGCCTTGAGGCCGGTGGCGAAGGTGAGGCCCGCCTTGGCGTTGGTCTGCACCTGGTTGATGCCGGGGAACACGTACTCGACCGGGTCTTCGACGGTCGTGACGTTCTTGCCCGTCGAGTTGATCTCGAGCAACGTGGCGTACAGCGTGGTGGTCTTGCCGGCACCCGTCGGGCCGGCGCAGATCACCATGCCGAACGGCGCGTGGACCAGCTTCGAGTAGGTCTTGTAGGTCTCCGCCGGCATGCCGAGCTGGCCGAGGCTGACCATCGACTTCGACTTGTCGAGCAGACGCATGACGATCTTCTCGCCGAACACGGTCGCCACCGACGACACGCGGACGTCGATCGGGCGGCCGTCGACCTTCGTCGAGAACTGGCCGTCCTGCGGAGCCCGCTTCTCGACGATGTTCATCTCCGACATGATCTTCAAGCGGCTGATCAGCGCGTTGTGGGCCGACAGCGGCAGCGAGAACGCCTCGATGAGGTGGCCGTCGACGCGGAACCGGATGCGCAGCCGGTCGTCGAGCGGTTCGATGTGGATGTCGGAGCTGCGGTCACGCAGCGCCTGGCCGACGATCTTGCCGACGAGCTGCACCACGGGCGCCTGGTCGTCGAGGTTGACCTCGGCGATGGTCTCGGCCGCCTGGCGCTGATCGTCCTCGGCGGCGAAGGCGGCGACGATGTGGTCGACGTCGGCCGTCGAGCGGTACATCTGCTCGATGAACGACGTGACGGTCTTCTCGTCGGAGGCCTTCCAGGCGAAGCGCTGACCGGTGGCCGACTCGACCTGCCGACGCCTCGAAGCCGACGGATCGGCGGCGTAGAGCACGATCAAGCCGTCTTCCTCACCGATCGGCATCACCTTGTGGTCGCGGGCGACCTGCTCCGGGAAACGGGTGACGATCTCCTCGTCGAGCTGCACGATCGAGACATCGGCGACCGGCACCTGACACACCGCAGCAACGGCTGTCGAGAGCTCGACTCGACCAACGCCGTGGCGGTTCAGGAGCGCGGTGCCGAACTTCAGCAGGTCACCGTTGGCATCCGACAGTGCACCTGCGAGCGTCTCGGCGTCGAGGTACCCGCCCTGCGTGAGCGCCTGACCGACCGCCGAGCACTCGTCCGCTGATTCGCCCACCGGTGGCGGTTCCGCGAGCGCGGTGGCCGCGCCACGACCCATCGGGGTCGCGAGATCGTCTGGACGGGGTTTGCGGAGGGCCATCGGCGTGTCTTTCGATCAGTGCTGCGCGGTCACGGGGGTGCTGAACGGGGTCGGGGGGGACATCGGGGTCGACGCCGACGGTTGTGCGTCCATGTCGGCCGACGTCGTGGCCGACCGCTCCGAGACGGAACCCATCGCAGCAAGTGCGCGTTGGACGGCCTCGTCCACGACGCTCGAGTCACCGCCGACGTCACCGACATCGGGAGCGAGAGATGCAGGGGACATCGCGGCGAGGTCGGTCCGACGGACGAACTGGTTCGGGTTGAGGGCGATGAGTGCTCGCTCCACTTCCTCGAGACGCTCGAGCTGCACGGCAGTCTCGACGTCGAGGTGTTGTTCCTGCAGCTGGGTCTCGAGTTCGACGATGCGGACCATTGCCTTGTCCATCGTCTGACCCGTCGATTCCTGGAATCGTTCGTTCTCGATGCGGATGAGTTCGACCTCACCGGCCAGGCCGCCGACGCGATCCTTCAGATCGTCGAGGGCATCGACGTCGACCGCATCGAGGCGGCCGGCGATGGCGTCGAGGTTCTGGTTCACCTCGTCGAAGCGCGCGTCGGCACCGGCGATTCGATCGCTGAGCATGTTCACGGCCTCGTCGAGGCCCACACTCACCCGCCCGACGTAGGCGTCGATGTCGGCGATGCGTTGGCCGACGGTCTCGTTGATGCGTGCCTCGGTGGTCAGCAGGCGTTCGTTGATGCGGCTCTCGGCCTGATCGACCCGACTGCCCACGACGTTGGCGACCTCGGCCTGCTGGCGCGCCGCCTGGGCCGAGACCTCGTCGAGCCGTGTGGCCAACGCGGCGAGGCGACCATCGATCTCCTCGGTGACCTGCGCGGACACCTCGTCGATGCGGCTCTCGGTCGCCTCGGTGATGACGTTGATGTGCTCGACGATCTTCGCCGCCTGGTCGTCGAACTTGCGGACCGTGCGATCCAGCGAGACGAGATCCGTGTCCAGGCGGTCCTGACGATGCTCCAGCTGCTTGACGATCGGTTGGGCCGCGGACTCGACCGCGGCGACCAAGCCGAGGTTGATCTCGTCGGCGATCCGGCCGATCCGGGTCTCGACCTCTTCCTGGCGACGCTTCGATGCGGTGGCGAATTCGGTGAGGCGGACGTCGAGCGCACGGTGGATCTCCGTCTGGAACGCTGCGACGGTCGTCTGCGAGCGTTCGACCGCCGGCAGGATCGCGAGGACCTGCTCGTCGGTGCGGGCACGAGCTGCCCGCTCGGCCGTCACTTCGTCGCGGAGCCGCTGGAGTTCAGCCGACACCATTTCGTTGTAGCGGGCCAGTTCGAGTTGCACGGCCGCGACGATGCTGGATCGGAGTGCATCGTTCTGCTCGTTCATCATGTGGTCCTTCGGAGTCGGCTGCCAGACGACTGGCAGTTCGGTTCGCAGGTGATCCATCGGCACCGGAACTGCGGATCTTGAGAGTTCGCTGAGACGGAATTGACACAATCCGAGCCGGGCGTTGTCACCGAGCCGACGTAACGTCGGTTCCATGCGTGTGCATCTCGTCGACGGGACCTACGAGCTGTTCCGCCAGCACTTCGGCTCGGCGTCACGTCACACCGACGGTGGCCCCTACGCAGCCGCGGCCGGCGTGGTTGCCTCCACCCTGGCACTGGTGCAGGACGGCGCCACCCACGTCGCCATCGCGTCGGATCACACGATCGAGAGCTTCCGCAACGACCTCTGGCCCGGCTACAAGACCAGCGAGGGGATGGACCCGGCAATCCTGATGCAGATTCCGGTCATGGAGCGCGCGCTCGTCGCTGCGGGATTCACCGTGTGGCCGATGGTCGAGTACGAGGCCGACGATGCCCTCGGCGCTGCCGCTGCGGTCGCCGATCGTGACGACCGTGTCGAACAGGTGCTGATCGTCACCCCCGACAAGGACCTCGGCCAGTGCGTGCGCGGCGAGCGTGTCGTCCAGTTCGATCGCCGCAAGCGCGAGATCATCGATGCCGACGGTGTACGCGCCAAGTTCGGTATCGGCCCCGAGTCGATCGCGGACTACCTGGGCCTCGTCGGCGACACAGCTGACGGCTTTCCTGGCCTCCCGGGATGGGGCGCGAAGAGCGCCGGTCTGGTCCTCGCCCGGTACGTCCACATCGAGAACATCCCGGCGGCGGCCGGCCAGTGGGACGTCAGCGGGTTACGGGGGGCGGCCAAACTGTCGGCGACGCTGCAGGCCCAGCTCGCCGATGCGCTGCTCTTCCGCGAAATCGCGACCGTCGTGACCGACATCGACGTGGGCACGGTCGACGAGTGGCACTGGCGCGGCCCGACCGCGGAGTTCGCGGCGGTCGCCGACGAGATCGGCGCCCCCGACCTGGTCGCCTTCGCCGAACGCGTCCGACCTCGCTGAGCATCTTGCAGAAGGGGTCTGACCCCTGATGCAAGCGCCGCCGACTGAGGTGACGACCAGGCGATCTGCGGCACACGGACGATGCCGATGAAGGCTGCTACCTTCCGGTCCTGACCTGGTTCACGGGCGCCCATTGCACAGGACCCGGTCGTCACCTCACTCGGCGGCGTGCCACCACCCTACCGGCGCGTTCGGTGAGTCGCCAGCTAGCCTTCGCACGCGGTTCCGGCATCACGATGCGGCGTCGGGATTCGAGGAGGGGTGCGAGAGCGGCCGAATCGGCACGCTTGGAAAGCGTGTGAAGGGCAACCTTCCGTGGGTTCGAATCCCACCCCCTCCGCCATGGTGCCGTCCGGTGCGTTTCCCCCCGGCGCGCTTCCGTCCGGCCTGAACGTCGACGAGGCGATGGGGTTGGCCCTCGACGAGGCCGCGCACGCTCTCGTTCACGACGACGTCCCGGTCGGAGCGATCGTCGTCCACCGAGGGCTGGTGATCGCAGCTCGGCACAACGAGCGCGAACTGCACGCCGACCCGGTCGCCCACGCCGAGATCCTCGCACTGCGCGATGCCGCCGCCCACCTGGGGCAGTGGCGGCTGGACGAGTGCGCCATGTACGTGACGCTCGAGCCGTGCCCGATGTGCGCCGGCGCGGTGGTCAACGCACGGCTCGGGCATCTCGTGTACGGCGCGCACGACCCCAAGGCGGGAGCGGTGACGAGCCAGTTCGAGCTGGTGAGCGGCGAGCGGCTGAATCACCGCGTCGAGGTGACGAGCGGTGTGCGATCGACCGAGTCGGCCGAACTGCTACGCGCGTTCTTCCGCCTCCGACGTACGTCGCGGGTGGAAGAACGCGGCTGACTCGGACCCGAAACGGCTCAGTGGTCCTTGCGGCGCAGGCTGCCGATGAGGCGGCGCAGCGCCGAAGTGCGCTCTTCAGCAGCATCCTTCGGCTGGCCTGGCGTGGCCTCGCTCGGCTCGTCGTCGACGGGCCAGAGTGACGATGCGCCGGGTGCGGAGAGGTGCGGATCAGCGGAAACCGGGGACGCCTGCGTCTGGGCAGCCAGAGCCTGCTGGGCGTAGATCACCTCGGCGCTCATGTCCGGCGTCGGCGGAGCGAACCCTGAAAAACTCGACGATGCCGACTCGACGGCCGCCATCTCGGTCGTCGTCTCAGTCGTCGTTCCGATACCGAACAGGTCGGTGTCGACATCGAGCGGTGGAATCACGGGCACTTCGCCCGACACCATTTCGATGGCCGCGATCGCACGACGCACGGCCGCGGCGACCTCGTCGGGGACCTCGTCGGCCTCGATGTCGTCGTCGGAGAGTTCGAGCGCCGGCATCTCGAATCGCAGATCACCGTTGTCGGCCTGGGTGAACGCCGGAGCAGCCTGTGGCGACTCTTCGACCACGTCCACGAGCACCACATCCTCGGAGTCGTGCGGCCAGGTCACCTGGAAGTCGATGGGGTCGCCTTCGAATGAGACGATCTCGACCACGGCTGCGTCGGGCGAGGCGTCCACCTCGGCCTCGACCTCGACGTCGACGTCGGCCTCGGCTTCTGCCACGACCTCGGCTTCGACCTCGACCTCGACAACGAGGGTCTCCACCGCACCGAACTCGATGGTCACTTCGTCGAAGGCAGCATCGTCGAACCGGGAAGCGTCGAACTCGGAGGTGTCGAACTCGGAGGTGTCGAAACCGGCCTCGTCGAGTGCGGACTCGTCGAGCACAGCCTCGTCGAACCCCGCGTCGTCGAGATCCGCGCCGGTCACACCGCCGTCACGGACGGGGTCGAACATGAACACGTCGAACGCGTTCGACGCGTCGAGGGGCGTCGTCGCATCCGAGAGCTCGTCCCATTCGATGATGAGTTCGTCGTCGTGCACGTCCGCGACCAGATCCAGGCTGGACAGCTCCAACCCGACGATCCGATCGATCTCCCCGGTCGTGCCGATCTGACGGGCCGCACCCTGCGCATCGAACTGCGCCACGAACCATCGGTGCACGCCGGACGGATGGTGACGGTAGGCGGTCACGCGCACCGTCGTCACGGCGTGATTCGCCAGTTCGGCGATCAGCTCCTCCGTGGAGGTCTCGGTCACGACGAGAACGGCATCACGATCGATGGACGCCTCCCGTTCGAACAGGCGGCCGAGATGCTCGACGTCGCCGACGCGGACCGTGCCTCGTTCGAGCTGGGTCCTGTCGACGACGCCGGCATCGAGGAGTCGTCGAGCGAGGGAGGCATCCGATGCCCGCTCGGCGTAGTAGACCACGCCATTGTCGAGGTAGGCGAACACCTCGGGGTCGACCTCGAACACGATCTCGCCGGTGAAGGCGCGCTCGCGGGCTTCGTCGAGCGTCATCCAGCCGGGCTGCGGTCCGCTGACCGACAGTGCTCCTGTCGACGCCTGCGACGAACCGGACTTGATTCCTGTGTTGTGCACCATCAGGCCACCTCTACCTTTGTTGATTCCATCGACGCGAGGAGCGTCAGGAGGATTTCGACCACGACCTCCCGGCCGGAGTCAGGGTCGATCAGTTGGCACGGCACCGCGGCCTCGCCGTCGAGCGCGCCGAGCGCCCGCGCCAGGCGCTGCGCCGTCACCACGTCGTCGCAGCGGTTCACGGCGATGACCGCCGGAACGCGCAGATCACGCAGCAGCGCTCGCAACTCGACACCGGCGGCAGCGTGCGTCTCGAACGCCTCGGCGTCGATCACGAACGCCACGACATCGACGTCGCCCTTGAGAATGTTGGTCATGAAACGAAACCGGGCCTGGCCCGGCGTGCCGAACAGGAGCAGCCGCACGTCGCCGTCGGCCAGTTGATACGTGCCGAAGTCCATGGCGACGGTCGTGAACGACTTGACGTCGGACTCCTCACCGCTCGTCATGACGTCGGTCGAGATCACCTTGGTCTGCGAGACCGATTGGATCATCGACGTCTTGCCGGCGGCGAACGGACCGGTGACCAGGATCTTGAAGGTCTGGCTCATGGCGTCGTCCCGGCGAGGGTCACGGCATGGCGCTGCACGATGCTGCGCAGCTGGCGCTGGTCGACACGGGTCGTGGCGAGCACGGCGAGGACGCGCTGTGTGCCGATCGGCCAGACGAGCATGAGGCCGGCATCGTGGTCGACCACGAGTTGGTGCAGGCTGCTCCCGCCACCCATCGCCACGAGTTGCTGCGCAAGGCCGACGGCCGCGGCGAGCATCGCGGGATGCGACGGTTCATCGGCCATCGAGGTGCTGCGGGCCACACCGAATCCGTCGACCGACGCAAGGATCGCACCACGTACGCCCTCGACCTGTTGAGCGAGTTCGTCGAGTGCGTCGACCAGGGACATCGGGCCCGTCACCGAGACAGTGGCGTTCGCCGGAGAAGCCGGCTCCGTCCAGCTGTCGGGTATCGCCGGCGGTCGAGGCGGCACGAATCCACTCGTTGACGACGCGGAACCGTCGGCGACTGCCTTGACCTTTTCCATACAGAGGACGTATCGGCACGCCGAGCGCCATCTTGAATATTCTTTGTGGCGCACCCCACGCCCGCGGTCGTCGTGAACGACCGGCGCAGAATCTGCACACAATCGCTCAGGACGACCGATCAGGGACTGGCGGAAGGCGTGGGATTCGAACCCACGGAGGCCCAAAAGACCTCAACAGTTTTCGAGACTGTCCCATTCGTCCGCTCTGGCAGCCTTCCGGGTGCGAGGCTAGCGGTGAACGGGCTGGCCGCCTACGAGCAGAGCGTTCCGTCCTCGGGCGCGACGAGTTGCAGCAGGTACTCGTGCACGATCCCCTGGACACAGTCGTTCCCCCGATACCCGGTGTGCTGGTTGGCCTCGACGACGACGAGGCGACCGTCCTCGAGCGCGTCGGCCATCGCACGCGTACTCGTCGAGCGGTGTTGCGGCGTCGCCAGTCGTGCCGATCACCACGATCGGGCCGGCACCGGCGCCCGTGATCTCGATGCGTGGGTCGAGCGCCGGCGGGAAGAAGGTGCACGAGTACGAACCGGTGGTGTACGGGAAGATGCGTGGGGCCACCTCGAGGATGGAGGCGACCTCGGCGTCGGACTCCGCCACCGTCGGACGTTCGGCCTCGTCGGCGCAGTTGATCGCCTGGAACGACTCGATCAAGTTGCCGTACGTCCCGTCAGGGCCACGGCCGTAGTACGCGTCGTTGAGCTGGAGGAGGCCGGCACCATCACCGGACGCGGCGTCTTCGAGCGCACGCTCGAACGCCGGCCAGTAGCTGTCGGAGTACATCGCCTGCGCGGTGGCGATCGCGGCAACGCCACGATCGACCGGCGGTCGCCCGTCGGCGCTGGGCAACGGCGACTCGTCGAGGCTGACCATCAACCGGTCGTAGGCCCCTGCCGCATCGCCGTCGTTGTGGAAGGCGACAGGACGAATCGGCGCTGCACTGGGCCAGGAACGTGTCGAGGACCGCCTCGAAGCCGGCGCCCTGCTGGCGGCTCGCCTCGAGCGGGTCGGCGTCGGGATCGCTCGCGCCGTCGAACACCGCGGCGCGCACCGTGGTGGGAAACAGCGTCGTCCAGACGCCACCGAGCTCGCTGCCGTAGCTGAAGCCGAAATACGAGATCTGATCGACACCGAGCGCCTGACGGATGGCGTCCATGTCACGAGCGGAGTTGTTCGTGCCCACGTACTGGAGATCGTCGACGCGATCGACGCATCGCTGCGCGAACTCTTCGGCGTTGGCCACGATCAGCATCTCGTTCTGCCTGATCGTCGGGCGTCACGTCGTAGTCGGCGAAGAAGCGGTCGTACTCGTCGTCGTCGATGCAGTCCACGACGCCTTCACTCTGGCCCGTACCACGCGGGTCCCACCCGATGATGTCGAAGTTGTCGGTGATCTCGGGTTCGAAGTAGCCGGACGCATTCAGCGCCAGCGACGCACCTTCGGCACCCGGCCCGCCACGGTTCGACAGCAACGGCCCGACCGCCTCGTTGCTCGCCCGATGACGCGCCACGTACAGGTCGATCGTGTCGCCCTGCGGATCGGCGTAGTCGACAGGCACCGTGATCCGGCCCTCGTCGACACGATCGTTCAGCGGGGTCCAGTCGATGGTGTAGTCGAGCGGCTCCGACGACGGCTCGGTCACCGGATCGGACGGATCGGACGGGTCCGTGACGCCGGTGACGTCGCGGGCAACGACGGCGGGTTCGCCGGGATCGTTCGAACATGCCGCAAGAGCAACCGCTGCAACGGCAACGAGAACGAGACGACGCATCCCGCCAAGCGTACGGGTCGCGGATTCACCAACGACGTCGACCCGACGCTCGTAGCGTGGCGCCATGCGCATGCCCCCTCATTCGATGATGCCCGGCGACAGGGACGCTCTGAAGGGCGTCGAGTTGAGTGCCGGCACGTGGCGGCGGGTGTGGACCTTCGCCCGGCCGTACCGGGGAACCATCACCCTGTTCCTCGTCGCGATCATCGCCTCCGCGTTGCTGGCGCTCGTGCCGCCCTTCGTCTTCCGCGGCATCATCGACAACGCGATCCCCGACGAGGATCGACAGCAGATCATCGTCCTCGCGACGTTGGCGGTCTTCGCTGCGCTGGGAGACGCCGGCCTGGCGATCGTGCAGCGCTGGACCAGCGCCAAGGTCGGCGAAGGTCTCATCTTCGACCTGCGACGTACGTTGTTCGCCAAGATCCAGCGGATGCCGATCGCGTTCTTCACCCGAACGCCGACCGGATCGATCACCTCACGGCTGAACAACGACGTCGTCGGCGCCCAGACCGCACTGACGAGCACGCTGGGCAGCATCGTGAGCAACGTGATCGTGCTGGCCACGACCCTCGCCGCCATGTTCTGGCTCCAGTGGCAGCTCACGCTGCTGACCCTCGTCGTCCTGCCGCTCTTCGTCATTCCGGCCCGCCGCGTCGGCGTTCGGCTGCAGGCGATCGCTCGCCGACAGATGGGCTACAACGCGGCCATGAACACACAGATGACGGAGCGGTTCAACGTCTCGGGAGCGACGCTGGTGAAGTTGTTCGGATCGGGCGGGCGCGAGCGTGACGCCTTCGACCACCGCGCGGCCGGGGTGCGCGACACGGGGATCCAGGCAGCACTGCTCGGTCGGGTGTTCTTCGTCGCCCTCGGCCTCGTCGGCGCGCTCGGCACGGTGGCGATCTACGGCTTCGGTGCGTTCATGGTCGTCGACGGCAGCATCAGCGTCGGCACGCTCGTTGCGCTGGCCGCGCTCGTGACCCGGGTGTACCAACCCCTGACCGGGCTCACGAACGCCCGGGTCGACCTGATGACGTCGATGGTCAGCTTCGAACGGGTCTTCGAGGTCCTCGATGCACCGGTGGCGATCCAGGAGCGGCCAGGTGCGATCGACCTCGTGGACCCCCGCGGCGCGGTCGAGTTCGACGACGTCGTGTTCCGTTACCCACCTGCAGCCGAATCCGCGATTGCGTCGATGGAGACCAATGTCGGGCTCGGAGGAGACGCTGATCCCGACGTCGACGTGCTCAAGGGGCTTTCCTTGACGGTGGCGCCCGGCGAGACCGTTGCGCTGGTCGGTGCGTCGGGGGCGGGCAAGTCGACCACGATCTCACTGCTCCCCCGGCTGTACGACGTGACGTCCGGCGCGGTGCGCATCGACGGCCACGACGTGCGCGATCTGACGCTCGACTCCCTGCGCACCT
This sequence comes from Ilumatobacteraceae bacterium, assembly GCA_963829585.1. Taxonomy (GTDB): domain Bacteria; phylum Actinomycetota; class Acidimicrobiia; order Acidimicrobiales; family Ilumatobacteraceae; genus Sva-07. Next base: position 440,978 of record CAWHJD010000021.1, read on the forward strand.
CGATCGGTGTGGTGTCGCAGGACCCGCACCTCTTCCACGAGTCGATCGGCGACAACCTGCGCTACGCCGACCCCGACGCCACCGACGAGCAGTTGGTGGCCGCGGCGAAGGCGGCGCGTATCCACGACACGATCGCCGCACTCCCCGACGGGTACGACACGATCGTCGGCGAGCGGGGCTACCGCCTCAGTGGCGGCGAGAAGCAGCGGCTGGCGATCGCCCGCCTGCTCCTGAAGAACCCGTGCATCATGGTGCTCGACGAGGCGACCAGCCATCTCGACAACGAGAACGAGGCGCTCATCCAGGCTGCACTCGACCACGCCATGCGTGACCGAACCGCCATCGTGATCGCGCATCGTCTGTCGACGGTCCGCAGTGCCGACCGCATCGCCTTCGTCGAGGACGGCCGGATCGCCGAGATCGGCACCCACGACGAACTCATCGCCGCCGACGGTCGCTACGCCAGCCAGCTCAGCGCCGGGGAGCTGGTGCTCCCCGGCTGAGTTTCAGGTCAGGACTTCCACTCGAGTTCGTAGGACGATTCGCCGTCTCGCTCGTAGTACTCCATCACGATCGTGTGGGTACCTGCGGTCAGCGTGGGAGTGGTGACTGTCGTGGTCGTATGAGCGTGTGTGGTCCAATTGTTGATCACGGTCGTCCCATCGATCTTCACTCGCACGCCGTCGTCGGAGCCGGCACGAATCGTCACCGAGCAGGCAGCTGCGACGGTGATGGTCTTGGTGAACCGGGCCGCGTAGTAGTCGCTGTTGACACCGGACGCCGGTGACCCGGTGCCGAGGTAGTCGTCGATCTTCGACAGCTGCTTGGTCGCCGTCGCTGCTCCACTGAAGGGATCACCGGGCGGTGTCGAGGTCGTGAAGCTCGCAAGGTTCCAGTACTGGGCCGTCCAGTCACCGGGACCGAAGTCGTTGGTCCAGCTTCCCATCGACTGGTTGCATGGCCCGGTCGTCGGCGCGGGCATCGTGGTGGTCGGCCCTGACGGCACCGTGGTGGTGGTGGTCGGCGATGGTGGTGGTGGCGCCCCGGACCCCTCGGGGGTCAGCCCGAGTACACGCCGACTGTCGATCGCATAGGACGTCGTACCCTGGTCGCGCTGCACGGTGACGACCGACTTCACGGACGTAGAGCCCTGGTTGTCCGCACTGCTGGCCGTGGTCGTGAGGTTCAGCACCTTGTTGGCCGGCTTGGTCGCGACCCGAATCAGGAAGTTGTTGGCGTTCGCCGATGCGCCGGCACTGAGTTCGCTCACGACCGCACCGCCCGTAAGCGCCGCGACGGCGTCGTTGGAGATGAGGTCGAACTCCAGGGCCGCATACGGGGCCCACACGAGCCCCTGGATCGAGAGTTGCTTGTTCGACCCGGGCCCAGTCGTGATGATCCGCTGGTCACCACGGATCGTGCTCGGGGTGCGACCCCCTCCCGCCGTCTCCAGCGCCTGCACGGCGATGTTCTGCCCGCTGCGTTCGCGGCCCGAGATCTCGACGGAGGAATTCTGCTGCACCGTCAGCTGCGAGTTGCCGCCGAAGTAGATCGTCGCACCAGACTCCTTCGCGATGGGATCCGCACCAGGATCGTTCATCCATGCGTTGCGACAGGGATTGTTGGCGAAGGTGTCGTTGTTCCTGGGGCCGTCGATGCTCGGGCCCTTTTCTCCCGGGTACCCGAAGAGCGTAAAGGCACTCGAGATGTCCCAGTTGCCGATCCCGTTGAAGTAGTAGTCGCCGGATCGAAGTAGTTGTAGCTCTGGTTGGTGAGCTGGGGCGCCGATCGTATTCACCCGGCAGCCAGATGTGACAGCCGAGCAAATCCTGCCGCGGGTGGCGTACTCGATCGAATCGGGAAGGCGCCAGTGTTGATGCCCGGCTCCGCCGGGAAGAACCCGCCGAACATGTCGGGGGCATTCCACGACTCCTGATAGCACTGGGTGCCGTAGCCGACCGGCGTGATGGTCAACTGGCCCGGCGGCGTGGGTGTGGCGCTGCCGCAGTTCGCGGCCGAGTACGACAGATCGGCGTTCTTGACGGCGAGCGTGGCACTGAAGTCCATCGTCGACGCCGACGGGGTGGCGGCCATGTAGACCGGGCCCTCGAAGGTCTTCTCGGCGTTGGCCGAGTTGCCCCCGTTGGTGACGGTGAGCAACGGCCCGGTACGTCCTGCGCCGGCCCCGGTCATCACCACGGCGAACAAGTCGCCGACGTTGAAGCGACCACCCACCCAGGTGCAGTCGACGGCGGACTTCATGTCATTGACCGAGTCGGTGACCGTGTAATCCTGGCCGAAGAGCATGCATGGCCCGACACCGCGTTCGAGGTCTTCCAGGGCGCTGTCCATCGCGCCGTTGGCACTGGCGAGTCGGTCGGACGATCGCTCGGCGACCTGACCGAGCCGCAGCGTGGTCGACGCATACGTGGCCAGCGCCACGACCACCAGCGCGAGCGAAACGGAGAAGACGAGCACGAGCATGAGGATCGAGCCCTCGTCGCTCTTCGGAGCCGTCGTGACAGGTTTGCGGGTCATGACATTCCCTTGGAGGCGGGGCACTCGTAGTGAGGTTGAGAGACAGGGCAACGGGGCCGAGGGCGCCCTGGCGAACATTGAGTGCGACGACCCGGGTTTGGTTGCCCTTGGGCTGGACCCAGGCGTACGAGCTGGTCGTGCCAATGGTCACGACGGTGGATGCATCGAAGCTCACCGTGGCTTCGACCGCTGATGACTCGTTGGGAAGGAATCCGAGCACCAGCGCACTGCAGGCGCCGTTGGACGAGATGGTCGACGGTGACGGGCTCAGCGAGGCCACCGCCGTCCGTCACTACGACCTTCGACGACGCCGGCGAGATCGACACCAAGCTGACCGTGCAGATATTGACCGTGATCTGCGAGGTCGCCGTTGCGCCGGCGCTATCGGTCACGGAGTATCTGATGACCGTGGTCCCGCTGGCGGTGGCCGATGGGGTGACGGTGACCTTGTTGCCGATCACCGTCGCCGTCCAGTCGGAGGGAATGTCGGCAGCGTTGAGCACGGGGACGAGGACGTCACCATCCGGGTCTGAGTAGACGAGCGTTGCCACCGATGGTTGAGACCTGGACGCGTTGACACTCACGGCATTCGCGGTCGGTGGACGATTGGGAGTCGGTGCCGAAATGGTCACCTTCAGAGTCGCATCTGCCCACTCACCTGACGGGTCAGTCACCCGGTACACGATGTCGTAGTCGCCGGGCGCGGCGGCCGGGTCGGGCGTGACCGAGATTGTCAGCTCGGTTGCGAGAATGTTCCACGATCCCGGGAGACCATTCGGAAACGTCGTGAACAGGACGTCGCCATCGGGGTCAGTGGCCACGTTCTGCAGAGACTCGACCTGCGTAGCCGGTGGGGTGATCGTCATCGACAGGTCACTCGCCGTTGGCGGGGTGTTGTTCGCTGCCGGACCCGCCGCTCGAACCCGGCAGCAGCGTCACGACGTTGGTGGTGGTCGCGTCGAGGCTCAGGAGTTCGCGCTGGATGCCGTTGTCGTCGTAGATCAGCACCACGAACTGGATGCCCTTGATCCCTGGCGATCCGTTCGCGAGCTTGGGTGTTCCGTCGGCGTATCTTGGAGGGCGTTGTCGTGATCTCGACCGGTGCCGGACCGAAGCTGCCCGGGGCGACCTTGTTGAGCTCGGCCGTCATCCGCAGTTCGGTGGCCGCTTGACCCTGCATGGCAGGCGTACCGGAAGATCTGCCCCGTCGTCGGGCCAGTCGACACGAACCGATAGTTCGTCACGAAGTGGTTCGAACCTTCGCGCCAGTGCAACTCGAGCAGGTTGACCGACGACGACGGAGCCGACGATGCCAGGCAACCGACCTCGACCCGAGTCGAGAGGCCCGACGTAGAAACCGTCTTCACTCGTCGACGACACGTCCTGGCTGATCCAGTTGGTGAGGTTGAGCAGGGAACGCGAGTCGTCCGCGCGGTCACTCGACGTGGGGTTCGTGCGCACGACCACCGAGAAGGCCATGGCGAGCACCGGCATGAGCAGACCCAGGAGGACGACGACGATCAGCACCTCGGGCAGCGTGAAGCCGGCATCCGTCGCTCGACGTCCGGCGGGCGAATTCCGTTCAGCGGTCAACTTTGATCATCTCCACGGTTTCCTCGACGCCGCTCGGGTGGTTGACCACCAGGCGCACTCGCTGCTGGCGCAGGCGGGACTGGTCGTAACACACGCTACTGGTCGCTGAACGGCACGAACTTCGAGCCGTCCCACACGTCGGGAACCTGCACGGTGAGCACGCCCTCGTACTCCCAAGGTCGCCGCGCACCGTCGTCAGCTGTTCACGACTCCGTCGCCGTTGGTGTCGACCTGTCCGACGGTCACCGCATCCTGGTAGGCCTTCTGCACGTTGGTGCCGTTGATCACCAAGCGGGTCGCAGCTCGAGAAGTCGACCGCCTCGATCACACCGACCGCAGCCTGCAACCACTGTTGGGCCTTGGCGTGGTCACGCTCGTAGGCCGTTGCCTTGACCGTCACCCCGACCGAGGCCACGACGGCGACGACGACGGTTCCCATCAACGTGACCGCGACGAGCATCTCCACCAGGCTGACGCCACGATCGCGCCTCTCCGTCGACGCGACGCCGTTGTCGTCGGTCGGTCGGCCGTGCCGAGGCACTCCGGGACTCGTGCGCGTCTGTCGAATCCTCATACGTCTGGACATCGGCACTCCTTCCGTTCAGCTTGAGACATCGGTCGAGCCGGGCGGCTTCGAACACGCACAACGGTAGAGCGACCACTGTCAGCGACGGTCGTGGTCCACGTCAGGGAACGGCAAAGTCAAGACGCCTTGACGAACGAGCGAGATTGCGGGGCGAGAACGCCGGGATGCGACAATCGACGGGTGATCGAGGCCGCCGTCCGCGCCGCCGCCGTCCCACCGTTCCATGCCATGGCGATGAGCCGGGAGGCCGGCGCACTGGAGGCGACGGGGCGGCGCATCCTGCACCTGGAAGTCGGCCAGCCTGCGACGCCACTGCCGGTTCTGGCCCGCGACGCCGTACGCGAGCACCTCGATCGGCCGCTCGGCTACACCCATGCCGCGGGGCTGCAGTCGCTTCGTCGACGCCTCGCCGATCGCGAGGGTGTCGACGTCGGTCGGATCATGGTGGTCGCCGGCGCCTCGGCGGGGTTCACGCTCGCGTTCCTCACGATGTTCGAACCCGGTGACCGGGTCGGCGTGCTCGAACCCGGATATCCCTGCTACCGCAACACCCTCATCGCCCTCGGGATGACGCCGGTCGCCATCCCGGTCGGGCCCGACACACGATGGGCGCCGACGCCGGAGCATCTCGACCGGGCCGGTGAACTGGCCGGACTGGTGCTGGCGTCGCCCTCGAACCCGACGGGCACGGTCCTGAGCGCAACCGCTCTGGCTGACGTGACCGCAACGTGTCGAGCCAGGGGCATCGCCGTGATCGCCGACGAGATCTACCACGGCATCGTCGACGGCCCGCCGGCGGCACGGGTGCTCGACGTCGATCCCGACGCCGTCGTGGTGAACAGCTTCTCGAAGTACTGGTCGATGACAGGGTGGCGCGTCGGCTGGATCGTCGTGCCCGACTCCCTGATCGAGACCGTCGAGCGGCTCCAGCAGAACCTCTACATCTGCGCGCCGCACGTGTCACAGGTCGCCGCTCTCGCCGCCCTCGACGCGACGGAGGAGCTCGACGGGCACGTGGCCCGATACCGCGCAGAACCGCACGATCGTGATCGACGGCCTCGCCGCTGCGGGCATCACCGACATCGCCCCAGCCGATGGAGCGTTCTACGTGTACGCCCACGTGCCCCATCTCACGACCGAACTCGGCATCGACTCGCTGGAGTTGACCCGGCGCTGGCTGCACGAGGCCGGTGTGGCCGCCACGTCGGGGATCGACTTCGACCTCGCCCGCGGCCACGAGTACGTCCGCTTCTCCTACGCCGGCACGGGAGCCGACATGGCCGAAGCCTGCGACCTCCTCGGACGGTGGCGCCCATGACACCCGGTCTTTCCGGACCCGACCCCGAAAGACCGGCTGGTGCTCTCGACGGGCTGCGCGTCGTCGACATGTCGACCGTGCTGGCCGGGCCGAACTGCGCGCGTTACCTCGCCGACTTCGGCGCCGACGTGATCAAGGTGGAGCGACCGGGTGGCGACAGCCTGCGCAACATGGCCTGGCGCGACCCGCGCGACGGCGAAGGGCTGTGGTGGAAACTCGTCAACCGCAACAAGCGCACCGTGGTGCTCGACGTGAAGGACGATGCGGACCGAGCGGTACTGCTCGAACTCGTCGACGGAGCGCACGTGCTCGTCGAGAACTCGCGACCCGGCACGATGGAGCGCCTCGGCCTCGGGCCCGATGTGCTGCTCGAGCGGAATCCGGCGCTCGTGATGACCCGCGTGAGTGGGTTCGGTCAGGACGGCCCGTACGCCTCGCGGCCCGGATTCGCCACGATCGCCGAGGCGATGTCAGGACTCGCGGCGCTCAGCGGCGAGCCCGACGGCCAGCCGCTGCTGCCGCCGATCGCGCTCACCGACGAGGTCACAGGTCTCGCGGCAGCGTTCGCCACGATGGTGGCGCTGCATTCCGGCGTCGGGCAGGTGGTCGATGCGAATCTGCTCGAGACCATGTTCCAGATGATGGGGCCGCTCGTGTCGCTCTACGCGGTGAGCGGCGAGCAGCAACCGCGGCTCGGCGCGGGGCTGCCGTACACCGTGCCGCGCGGAACGTACCGGTGCAGCGACGGGCGGTGGATCGCCGTGTCGACGAGCAGCGATTCGGTGGCGGCGCGGGTGATGGGTGTGCTCGGCGTCGGCGACGACCCCCGGTTCGACACGTTCGAGGGGCGCACGGCCCACCGGCTCGAACTCGAACAGATCATGACCGACTGGTGCGCCCGACGCACCCAGACCGAAGTGCTCGACGCGTTCACCGCTGCCGAAGCCGCGATCGGTCCGGTGTACGACATGGCCGACATCGCCGTCGATCCCCACTACGCCGCCCGCGGGGCGATCGCCGACGTCGGTGGCACACCCATGCAGGGCCTCATCGCCCGCCTGTCGGCCACCCCGGGGCAACTGCGCTGGCCGGGTCGACCCCTCGACGCCGACGGCGACGCCATCCGCGACAACCCCTGGACCTGACTCCACCCCCGAAGAGCGCCGAAATTCTCCTCCCAGTGCGCGCACAGCGCGCATCCAGAGGAGAATTTCGGCGATGCTTGGCGGGTGATCAGGCGGTGAGGCCGATGGGGCAGCTGACGCCGGTGCCGCCGACACCGCAGTAGCCGTTCGGGTTCTTGGCGAGGTACTGCTGGTGGTACGGCTCGGCGTAGAAGAAGCCGGTCTCGAGTTCGAGCGGCTCGACTTCGGTGGTGATCTCGCCGAACCCGGCGGCGTCGAGGCGCTCCTGGAACATCGCGCGGGACGACTCGACGAGCGCACGCTGGGACTCGTCGGTCAGGAAGATCGCACTGCGGTACTGACTGCCGATGTCGTTGCCCTGCCGCATTCCCTGGGTCGGGTCGTGGCCCTCCCAGAAGGTCTGGAGCAGTCGTTCGTAGCTGACGACGTCCGGGTCGTACACGACGGCGACCGCTTCGGTGTGCCCTGTGCGCCCCGAGCAGACCTCCTCGTAGGTGGCGTTGGGTGTGTAGCCGCCGGCATATCCGACGAAGGTCGAGTACACGCCGTCGAGTTGCCAGAACTTGCGCTCGACACCCCAGAAGCAGCCCATGGCGAACACCGCGGTCTTCATGCCGTCGGGCCAGGGGCCGACGAGGGGGTGGCCGTTGACGAAGTGCGACTCGGGCACCGGCATCGTCTGATCGGTCCGGCCGGCGAGCGCATCGGCAGCGTCGACCATCTGGGCGTTCTTGCGGAACAGCATGGAAATCAGGATACGAGCCGTTCCGTGAGAGCCTCGCGCCGAACCCGTGACAAGGCCGAACCGGTCTGTCGGGGTCGGGTCCGGAAAGACCGGCGCGGTCTGTTGGGGTCGGGTCCGGAAAGGCCGGGCGGAGCGGCCGGGGTCAGCGCAGCAGGAGGCCTTCGATGCGCCGGGCGGTGACGGCGAGGCCGGCGAGGGCAAGGGCGCCGAGCACGGCGAGGTTGGCGAGCATGCTCCACTCCAGGACGCCGAGGTTGAGCCCACGCACCACGACCACCCCGTGGTAGAGCGGGCTCAACTGCACGAGCCAACTCCACTGCCCGTAGCCCGAGATCGGATAGAAGGTCGCCGAGAACAACAGCAGCGGCAGCGTGACCGCGTTGACGTACTCCAGGTCCGACCACGTCCGCATGTACGTCGCCGCCGCCATGCCCGCCGCCGCGAACGCGAACGCGATCAGCATGCAGACCGGGACCGCGAGCACGATCCACGGCGATCCCACCAGCCCGAGGATCCACATCGTGAACACGAACGCGATCGAGTAGAGCGTGCCGCGAAGCACCGCCCCGAGGATCTCCCCGAGCGCCACGTCGGCGGCCGTCATCGGGGTGGAGAGGACCGTGTCGTAGAGCTTGGTGTGGCGGAGCTTCTCGAACACGTTGCCGGTGGCATCGAAGATGGCGCCGTTCATGGCCGACGACGCGAGGAGCGCCGGTGCGACGAAGAGTGCGTAGTCGTAGCTCACGCCGTCGACCTCGATGTCGCCGACCAGCGTGGCAAAGCCGACCTGGACCAGCAGCAGGTACAGCAACGGCTCGAAGAACCCCGACACGAGCATCATCCATGCCCGTCGGTAGAACATCACGCTGCGCTCGACGAGACGATGCGGACGACGCGCCGTGAACAGGGCCATCGGCAGGATCCGCAGCGCGCTCGATCGACGGGGCGGCACGCCGGGCGGATCAACCGTGACGTCGGTGGTCATGGCATCAACCGTCGGGTGAAGGTGACGCGGCAGGCCAGCCATCCGGCGACCACGTAGACCGAGATGACGGTGAGATGCACCACGATGTTGCCCGGATCGACCGACTCGATCACGAACCCCCGACACAGCTGGATCGCATGCCAGAGCGGTGTCACGTACGCGACGGGTTCGAGCCAGTCGGGGAGTTGATCGACCGGGAAGAAGGCGCCGCCGAGGAGGAACATCGGCAGCAGTCCGAAGCGGATGATCGCGGGGAACGACGAGCCGCCGTACCGCGTCGCCGACCAGGCCGACAGTGGCAGCGCGAACGCCAGTCCGCAGAGCACGGCGACGGGAACTGCGGCGACGACACCCCAGGTTCGGGTGTCGGGGAACAGCGCCAGCGCCACCGCCACACCGGTGACACCGATGGCCGTCCGGGTGGCGTGCCAGACCCCCAGCCCCGTGGCGATCTGCGTTGGCGACAACGGTGTCGCCGCCATGGCCCGGTAGCGATTGCTCCACAGGAACCCGTCGAGCACCTCCCACAGCGACGCCTGGCCCGCACTGATCATGGCGGTGGTTGCCAGCAGCGCCGGCGCCAGGAACTCGAAGTAGCTGATCCCGCCGAGCGATTCGACCGACGCACGTGTTGTCGTCGATCAGCGCACCGACCCCGAGCCCCATCGCCAGCAGGTACAGCAGCGGCTGGCCGAAGGCGAGGAGGAGGTGCGACCGCCAGATCTTGCGGTACACCATGGCCTGGCTCTCCCAGACCCGCAGCGTCGCCGGCGTCGACATCGATCAGTCGACCAGTGTCCGGCCGGTCAGGCGGAGGAACACGTCTTCGAGCGAGCTGCGCCTCACGAGGCTGCCGACCGGATCGAGCCCACGGCGATGCACCTCGGCGAGCGCGGCCTCGCCGTCGTGGGCGTAGATGAGGATGCGGTCGGGCAGCAACTCCGAGCGTTCCCCGATGCCGTCGACGTCGACGTCGGGAAGGCCGTCGACGTCACCGACGTCGCCGGTGACGAATCGCAGCTCGAGCACCTCGCGGGTGGCGTACTCGTCGATCAGTCCACGCGGTGATCCTTCGGCGACGATGCGGCCCTGGTCCATCACCACGAGGCGGTCGCAGAGCTGCTCCGCCTCGTCCATGTAGTGGGTGGTGAGCACGAGCGTGACGCCGCGCTGCTTCAGCCGGTAGAGCCGATCCCAGAGGATGTGGCGGGCCTGGGGGTCGAGGCCGGTGGTCGGCTCGTCGAGCAGGAGGAGGTCGGGTTCGCTCATCAGCGACCGCGCGATCGTGAGTCGACGTTTCATGCCACCCGACAGCGGGTCGACGCGCTCGTCGGCCCGCTCGGTCAACTGCACGAACTCGAGGAGTTCAGCGGCGCGGCGCTTGCACTCCGCGCGAGGGATGTCGAAGTACCGCCCGTAGATGACGAGGTTCTCGACGACGGTCAGCTCGGCGTCGAGCTGGTCCGCCTGCGGAACCACCCCCATGCGCGCCCGGATGGCGGCGCCGTCGGTCGCCGCGTCGAGACCGAAGATCCTCAGCTCACCCGACGTGATCGGCGACACGCAGCCGATCATCCGCATCGTGGAGGTCTTGCCGGCGCCGTTCGGGCCCAGGAAGCCGAACGATTCGCCGGGCGCCACCTCGAAGTCGATGCCGTCGACCGCCACGAAGTCGCCGAACTGCTTGCGCAGGTCGCGGGCGGTGATGATCGGCGGCGACACGAGGGCGACCGTACGGCAACGCGCCGATGACGGCCAACGCCAATTACCGTGCCGCAGATGTCTCGGCTGCCGTCACGCTCCCACCGTTCCGATGACGACGCCGACGACGTGGTGATCCGTTCGATGGAACCCGACGACCTCGAACGGATCCTCGCGATCAACGAGGCGAACACCCCCGAGGTCGGCTCCGTCGATGCCGAGCGGATGGCGTTCATCGTCGCCGAGAGTCCGATCGCACTCGTCGCCGACGCCGGCGGCGAGATCGTCGGCTTCTGTCTCGTGCTCGGTGACGATTCGACGTACGACTCGGTGAACTACCGCTGGTTCACCAGCCGGTTCGACGGCTTCATGTACCTCGACCGGGTCGCCGTCGACGCCGCGAGTCGCGGGCAGGGCATCGGCACGGCGCTTGTACGCGGAGGTCGATCGCCGCATGGCGGGGATCGACGGCGCCGACCATCTGGCGCTCGAGGTGAACGTCGACCCGCCCAACGAGGTGTCACTCGCGTTCCACGCGGGCCTGGGCTTCACCGAGGTGGGCCGGCAGGACACGCCCTACGGCATCCGCGTCTCGATGCAGATGCGTCCCACGTCACGCGGCTGATCGTCAGCGTCGGTCCTGGAGGAAGCGGAAGTGGTCGCGGGTTGATGCGACATGCGCGGCGTCGAGATCGGCGAACAGGATCGTTTCGGCACCTGAACCGGTTGCCAGCACCTCACCGAGCGGATCGATGATCGCGCTGTCACCCGAGTAGTCGAGCCCGCCACCAGCGCCGACCCGATTGACACCGACGACGTAGGCCTGGTTCTCGATCGCCCTGGCCCGCAGCAACGTCGACCAGTGGAGGCGCCGCTTGGCCGGCCAGTTCGCGACGACGAAATAGGCGTCGCTGTCGTGCGCCAGCGCCCAGAACTCGTCGGCGAATCGCAGGTCGTAACACACGAAGAGACTGCAGCGCAGACCGTCGATGTCGAGGGTGACGAACTCGGTGCCGGCGCGGACGTAACGCTCCTCGTCGGCGTGTGAGAACGGGTGGATCTTGCGGTACCGATGCGCGGTGCCGTCCGGGGCGACGAGCACGAACACGTTCGAGGGGCGCTGGTCGTCCGGCGGCGCGTCCTGAGCGATTTCCGGACACGATCCGCCGACCCACACGCGGTGCGTCGTGGCCATCAGACGCAGGAACTGCGAGGAGGGCCCGCCCTCGGGTTCAGCGATGCCCGGCGTGTCGAACGAGAACCCCGTCGAGAACGTCTCGGTCAGCAGCACCACCCGGGCGTCGCACGCAACCGCACCGGCGATCATCGACGACAGGTGATCGAAGTTCGCCGTGCGGTCGTGCCAGACGATGTCGTGCTGGACGGCAGCAACGCGGACGCTCATGACCCGAATCCCTCGACGAGGCGCTCGACGGCCGCGTCGATCACGTCGAGTTGCTTGCAGCACGCGAACCGGACGAGATGGCGCCCGTGTTCGGGCCGAGCGTAGAAGACCTCGTTCGGGACCGCGACGACCCCGCATCGTGCCGGCAGCGAGCGACAGAAGGCCATCCCGTCGCCGGTCGGGTCGACCGGGCGGATGTCGACGGTGGTGAAGTAGGTCGCCTCTGGCTCGTAGGTGGTGAACCCGGCCGAACGCAGCCCTGCGACGAGGTGATCACGCGCTGTCTGCAGGTCGGCAGCGAGTCGCTCGAAGTACGAATCGGGCAGGCGGAGCCCGACGGCCATCGCCGGCTGGAAGGGCGCACCGTTGACGTAGGTGAGGAACTGCTTCGCCGTCCGCGCCGCGGTCACCAGCGGTTCGGGGCCGCTCATCCAGCCGATCTTCCATCCGGTGGTGTGGAACGTCTTGCCGCCCGACGAGATCGTCAGCGTGCGCTCCGCCATTCCCGGCAGGGTCGACATCGGCACGTGGGCCCGACCGTCGAAGAGCAGGTGCTCGTAGACCTCGTCGGTCACCACGATCAGGTCACGTTCGAGGGCCACCTCGGCGACGGTTGCCATCTCGCCGGCGGTGAAGACCTTCCCGGTGGGATTGTGCGGCGTGTTGAGCAGGATCAGCTTCGTGCGGTCGCTGACCGCGGCCCGCAGTGCGTCGGGGTCGAACACGTAGCGGCCGTCGGCGCCGGGGGCGAGCAGCACCGGCACGGCACGTGCGCCCGCGAGCGCGATGCATGCCTGGTAGCTGTCGTACATCGGCTCGAACACGATGACTTCGTCGCCTGTGTCGAGCATGCCGAGCAGGGCGCCCGCGAGCGCCTCGGTGGCACCGGCGGTGACCACGACCTCGCTCGCCGGATCGAGTTCGATGCCGTAGAACCTCCGTTGATGATCGGCGATCGCACCGCGCAGCTCCGGCATGCCGAGCCCCGGTGGGTACTGGTTGACACCCGACCGGATCGCTGCGATGGCCGCGTCGAGCACCTCCGGAGGTCCATCCGTGTCGGGGAACCCCTGACCGAGATTGATCGCCCCCGTTTCCACGGCCAGCGCCGACATCTCGGCGAAGATCGTCGTACCGAAGCCTGCGAGCTTGCTGGTCAGCACACTCCGGCGGGGCACGCCAGAAGTGTAGGCCTCGGCCACCGACGTGCCCAGAGCGTTCGTCAGACGCGGTGACTGTCGTCGGAATGCGCCCGACGACGATCCAGTCCGCCGTAACGCGCCGACGACGAGTCGGCGTCGTGGTCCGACTGACCGGCGAGCGGGTCCGCGAGCCGATGGGTCACACCCGTCGTCTTGGCGCCGTACATCGCTTCGTCAGCGGCCCGGATCAGGTCGTCGAGGGTGGCGCCGTGGCGCGGATACAGCGCCGCGCCGATGGCAGCGGTCACGGTCACGTCATCGGCGATCGGGGTGCCACCGAGCAGCCCACCGATGCGTTCGGCACTGCTGCGAACCGCCGATGCGTCCTGCACTCCGGGGAGCAGGATCACGAATTCGTCGCCACCCCATCGGCCGACGACATCGGTGTCACGGACGGCGTCGCGGAGGCGGTTCGCGGTCGCACGCAGGACGAGGTCGCCGAACTGGTGGCCGAGCGTGTCGTTGATCAGCTTGAAGCCGTTGAGGTCGATGAGCATCACGCAGACACCGGTGCTGAACCGTTCGGCGGCGAGCAACGCCTCCTCGGTCTGACGTTCGAACTCGCGGCGGTTCGGAAGTCCTGTCAGGTCGTCGGTGGTCGCGCGTCGTTGGAGACTGCGTCGATCGAGCAGGAACGTCCAGCCGGCGAGCACCATCAGGACGGTGCCGAGCGCGAGGAGCAGGACGTAGAGGCCCAGACCCTCGCCGACGAGCCCGGCTTCGTCGGCGACCGAGGTCGTGACTCGAACCGATCCGCCGTCACCCGGGAGCGCAAGTGTGTCGGCCACGGTCAGCCGACCGCCGACGGACGTCGGACCGACCCGGTTCAGATCGTCACCGCTCTGGCGGACGATGTCGGACGAGAGCGCGACGTCGATCGTGGCATCGTTGCGTTCGACGGCCGATGTGACGAGTGGCCCGAGCAGCGAGTCGACAGCCAACAGCAACGAGGTGGTCGCGTCGCCGTGCGACACCACGAGCAGGGACTTCGTCGCGGCGTCGACGGCCACGGCCGGTCCGCCGCTCTCGACCGATGCCGCGACAGCCGCGCCGAAGGCGTTCGACGCGCCGAGGTCGGGGCCGGTGCATCGGTCGACACCGCCAGCAGTGATACAGGCCTCGGCGGTGTCGCCGAACGAGCGGCTCACGGACTCCGGGTCCGTCTCGCCGGTTGCCACCTCGACCACCGCCATCGCACGGGCGATCGCGCTGTCGACGGCCTGGTCGGCCATCAGAACGGTCGCAACGGCACGGGCGTTCTGTTCGGCGCGCTGCTCGGCGCGTTTGTTGACCATCGAGACGGTCGTCGCCACGAGCAGGATCACACTGCCCACGAGCGCGCCGAACCTGATGAGTCTCATGAGCGCTCATCGGCAAGTGGGTCGGCGAACTTGAGCAAAACCTGACGGAGATTCATCGATCGCGGTCGTGGGGGAACACGCAGGTGTTGCAGGTCGGTCCACGGTTGGTCCATATGCGGCCCCATTACCCTGCGTCGGTCCACGAGTAAACCCCGGAGGGCAGGGCCTCCCGTCCTGTTTGTGTGACGGTTTCGTCGGGACGGGCCAACCGAACTGTCACGCAAACCGAACTGTCACGCAAACAGGGATGGGAAGGTGATCGGGGGTCACCACCGCAGGATCGCTCCGAGGCCGCCCGTGACGGGACCTGCGGACGGCACGACTCGGATCCCGGCGCCGGTGGCGAGGGCGGCGCGGATGGCGACGTCGACGAGCCGTGCGGGTCGCGGTTCGTCGTGACCGAGCGACCGAAGGAGCGATGGATCATCCGAGACCATCGTCGGCACGTCATCGACGAACCACGCTTGGCGCGCGTCGTCGGGATCGTCGTGGACCAGCAAGACGTCCACCCGTGACTCGCGCAGCGCGGCCAGCGTGTCCGACGGGCCGTCGGCGGCGCGGTCGCGTTGGCCCTGCTCCTGTTCGAACAGGCGCAACACGGCGACCGTGTCCTCGGCGACGGCGGTGCGTACCCAACGGCGGATGGCCGCATCGCGATGTTCGTCGCTGCCATCCTCACTGCGGCTCCCCGGCACGTCTCGTAACAGGGCGGCCACACCGTCGGGAACGCGTTCTCGGAGCAGCTGCGTCATGCGCACGTCCCCACCGACCGTGATGACACGCGGCCGTACCTGCTCGACGACCTCGGCCAGGGTCGACGCGACCTCGGACGAAGTTTGCTCCCACGCGTTCTCCGCTCGCTGCTGCATGCGTCGGTGCGCCCAGCCGCCGCCATGACGCGGCTTGTGGATCGGCTGGTCCCCGTCACCGGTGACCGTGGTGACCCCGGTGTCGGCGGGACCGGACCAGTAGACGTCGGCGCCCTGCCGGTCGGTGACGACGAGCACGAACGGAATGTCGGCCTGACGGTGCTCGATGACCGGCGACAAGGACGGCAGCTCCCCCTCACGTGACAGTGAGGCACGCGGCGGCGAGGGAAGTTCTTCCACCAGTCGCACACCGCTGCCGTCGGCGACCGCGACCGCGCCCGGGGCCGCCGTGAGCGCCGCGGCGAGCGCCTCGGTCACCGCATCCAGCACAGCCGGCGGCATGGTGGTGGATGCCTGGCGGACGGCGGCATTCGCCGCGGCCCGACCGTCGGCCTCCGCGGAGGGCCGATCGGCCCACACGGTGAGGAATGGGCCCTTGGAGTTCATGAGCTCGAGCACGTCGGCCGGTCGTGTCGAGACGGGTGAGTTCGTTCCGGATCGTTCCATGTGACGGGACTACCCGACTCGTTCCCGTCTGTACCTCGCGACCGGCGGTTCATCTGGCAGAGCCCGGGCGCCGACGCCCGACGAATCGCTCAGACGTTCGAATGCAGCAGCGCACGCTCGATCGCCAGGCGCAGTCCCGGCAGTGCCGCCTCCGCCCAGGCGGCATGACCGGCTTCGCCGGGGTGGAACAGATCGGCCGTGAACACCGACCGATCACGGAACACGTGGTCGGAGCCGGTCACGTCGAGCACCACGGCCTGCTCGTACGACTCGGCCACCGACTCGATGATCGAACAGAACGCCCTCGCCCGCCATCGCAGCAGGGACTTGAGCGGATGTGGCACCCGGGCCACGTTGCCGAGATCGCCGATGTTGGCGACGGCCACGACCGGCACGCCGCCCGTCAGCCGGTCGAGCATGCAGTCGTATGCCGCCCGGAACTGGCGGGGTGCGGTCCCATGGATCACATCGTTGCACCCGACCGCCACCACCACGAGGTGCGGTCGATGGGCGATCGCCTCGTCGACACGACGCTCGACATCGGCGATGCGCGAGCCGCTGACCGCCAGCGACACCACGTCGACGGACCTCCCGACCGCTCCGAGCGCGGTCCTGATCCACACGTGTTCGCCACTCGGCAGACCCGGTCCGGTGAGCGTGCTGTCGCCGAGCGCAACCACCCGCAGTGGCTCGCTGGACGTGTCCCCGTCCACCGGAGCGATGACGCCCGATGCGTCGACGTGCGCCAGTACGGGCAGCCGGCGATGCGCCACCCACAGGACCTCCGTCGCCAGGGCCGCCGCGAGCGCCACCCCGGGCGCGACCCCGAATCCCACGGTGCGAGCGGCCCTCCGGTACCGGGACATGCCCGTCAGTACCCGACACGACCGCCGGCCACACGCGAGACGCGCCCGCACCGCATCGGCACGGCAGGGTGCGCGATGGCTCGAGCCTCCATGCGTCACCCCTGGTCAGGGAATCGTCCGCGGGTCCGATCGAGCCGTCGGGTCCGTGCACGCCGTAGGGTCGCGCCGATGGGACAGCTCGACGGACGCCGAATCGTGGTGACAGGCTCGACGCGTGGGCTCGGCCGGGCCTTCGCCGAGGCGCTGGCGGCCGAGGGCGCCCGGGTCGTGGTGAACGGCACGAACAGCGACCTGGTGGACGAGGTCGTTTCCCACATCACCGCAGCGGGCGGCACGGCAGCGGCGTGCCCAGGTTCGGTCGCCGACGACGCGATCGCCGAACGGCTGATCGCCACCGCAGTCGAGCAGTTCGGGGGTATCGACGCTGTCGTCAACAACGCCGGCATCGTCCGCGACCGGACCCTCCTCAACATGACCCCCGACGAGTTCGACGAGGTCATCGCGGTCAACCTGCGCGGCACCTGGTCGGTGAGCCGCCACGCTGCACGCGCGATGCGCGACCAGGGCCACGGTCTCCTGTTGCAGGTCATCTCCGGCTCTGCCTTCGTCGGATCTGTCGGGCAGACCAATTACGCCGCATCGAAGGCCGGGGTGATGGGGATGCTGTACGCATGGGATCTGGAGCTGCGCCGCTTGGGGATCCGCACCAACGCGCTCTGGCCGGTCGCCGAGACCGACATGACCCAGGTCGTGTTCGACGGGGTGCGACAGCGAGCCGAGTCGAAGGGCACCGTTGCGCCGTCACCGAGCGACATGGGATTCGGGGAACCCGCAGAGATCGCTCGGGTGGTCGTCTACCTCTGCAGCGAGCGGGCCGATCACCTGCGCAGCCAGCTGGTCACCTTCAACGGCTCGAAGCTCGCACTGTGGCAACACCCCCGCGAGACGTGGGTGCGCCGTCAAGGCTCGTGGACCGACGACGAACTCGCTGCGGCGCTCGACGGAGCCGACGAGCCGGTGTACCGGCCGGAGATGTGAAGCTCTCGCAACCATCCTCTCGTTCAGCCGGTCGACACCCAGGCGAGGGGGATCCGCGCAATCCCTCGGGTCGGCTGCTTCGTACATTGTGGTGGTGCGGCATCTCGATCGGCTCTCCGACGATGCGCTCCTTGCGGCGGTGGCGCTCGGGGAGCGTGATGCGGTCGCGGTCTTCATCAGGCGGTTCCAGCGCCGAGTGTTCGGTCTGGCGGTCACGATGACCGGCGATGCTGCGCTTGCCGATGATCTCGCCCAGGTCGCGTTCGAGCGGGCGTGGCGGCATGCCGGCACCTTCGATGCGAGGCGGGCCTCGGTCGCTACGTGGTTGCTGACGATCACCCGGAACCTGGTCATCGACGAGATGCGGGTGCGGCGGGCGATCCCGTTCGATCCCGATCTGCTGAGTCAGCTTCTGCCTCCGTCGTCGAGCGTCGACCCGCAGCAGGCAGCTGTCGATTCTGATCGGCTCGGTCGGCTCGGAGTGGAGCTTGCCGACTTGCCCGTCGATCAGCGGCGAGCGGTGCTTCTCGCGACCCTCGCGGGGCGCACAGCAGGGGAGATCGCCGAGATCGAGGGCATCCCGCTCGGCACGGCGAAGACGCGAATCCGCACCGGATTGCGCCGCCTCAGGGCTGCGGTTGCGGAGGTGGCACCGTGAGCGACCCGATCCCGCTGCGTTGTGGACTGTTCGATGCCCATGCAGATGAGTTGGCGCTCGGCCAGTTGGACGAGCCGCTACGTGGCCAACTCCTCGAGCACGCCGCGGAGTGCCCGCACTGCCATTCGTTGCTCGACGGTCTCGGCACGGTGGCGGATCGTCTGCTGCTCGCAGCACCCCTGATGGAACCAGCAGCCGGCTTCGAGAGTCGAGCGCTCGCTCGCCTGGACGCCGCAACGGTCGCTGTGCCCCGTCGATCGACGACCCGCGGATGGGTGGCGGCCGGAGCGGCGACGGTCTGCATCGCCATTGCGGGCGCGGTCCTGGCCGTCCGAGTCAACGAGGAGCCGAAGGTGGCCACTGCGGCCATCGTGGCCCCAGCGGGGGACGAGGTCGGGTCGGTGCAGCTGCTCGCCGAGCCGACTCCACATGTGCTCGTCGCCATCGACGCGCCCGGTTCAGGTCCAGGCATCCGTACCTGTGAGCTGCAGCGACGTGACGGTACGTGGGAGACCGTCGGATGGTGGAACGAGGCCGACATGGCCTCGGGCGTCTGGGCCGTGGGCATTGACCGTGCGCTGCTCGACGCCACAGCGATGCGCATCAGCGCCGACGGTGCCGTGCTTGCCGACGCGACCTTCGACTGAACCCTCTTGGCGCTGCGCTTCGAAGCACCGCGCCGGACCGCAGGTCGACGACCCGCAATCCCTGCAGCCTGCTCACACGTATAGATCGTGACCGCCGAACAAGGAGACCACCATGATCACCCGAACGTTCCTGTCCCTCTTCGTCGCTGCAGGGGTCGTTCTGACTGCTTGCGGGAGCGACGGCAATGGCGCATCCACCAGCGCTACCACGGCGCCCGCGGCCGCCGTCACCACGTCGAGCTCCGCCAGCTCAGTGGCGACCGGAGATGCGACGCTGATGATCGCAACCGATCCGACGCTGGGTGAACATCTCGTCGACGGCCAAGGCCGCACCCTCTATCTGTTCGAGCAGGATCAGGGCACCACCACCGCTTGTACGGGCGGCTGCGCCGACAACTGGCCGCCGATCGTTGCCGACGGCACACCAACGGCGGGCGAAGGCATCGATGCCGCAGAACTCGCCACGGCGGACGGCATCGAACCGAACCAGATCACCTACCACGGTCATCTCCTCTACTACTTCGCGGGTGACCAGGCTGCCGGCGACACGAACGGGATCGGCATTCCCGACTGGTACGCGGTCGACCCCGCCGGCAAAGCGATCGAGATCGACTGAGCCAGTGGTCAGAAGCGGATCGACCACCGTCAAGCCAGACGCCGGGCAGAACACCAGCTGGATCTCGAGCCGTTCTGAAGAACAAGGTCCAGGACCAATGCGAGCACGGCGCTCGACTGCTACCGGGCCCAGTTCACCGAAGCCGACCTGGTCGCCCTGCACACTGCGATGGATCGCTACGAGCGTTCGAACGCGGCCGAGGGCACCAACGACGCGACGCACGCCGACGTCTTCCGTGTGATTCCGGCCTCGGCCCTCCACGTCGTCCTGGCGAGAAGACGCTGACCGACCGGCCCGAGGCCTAGGGTTCAGCGCGGGGAGGCGCGTGCACCGGTGAGCGACACAGACACGACCACACCGCAGCGGTGGGAGCGGGTTGCCAGGTACGTGCCCGTGCTCCGTTGGCTCCCGGCCTATCAGCGCAACCGGCTGCGCAACGATCTGCTCGCCGGCGGGATCGTCGCTGCCTTGCTCATTCCGCAGTCACTCGGCTACGCCACCATCGCCGGCGTGCCCGTGCAGGTCGGGTTGTACGCGGTCCCGCTCGCTCTGCTCGCGTACGCCGTGCTCGGGTCCTCGCCGCAGCTGATCGTCGGGCCCGCCTCGACCGTGGCGATCGTGTCCGGCTCCCTGGTCGCCGACATCTCCCGCGACAACCCCCAGGACGCCGTGGCCATCACGTCGGCCCTCGCGATCGCTGCGGGACTCGTGCTCGTCGTTGCCGGCATGTTGAGGATCTCGTGGCTCGCCGAGTTCCTGTCGAAACCGATCGTCACCGGATTCGTGCTCGGGCTCACGCTCACCATCATCGTGGGTGAACTCCCGACGCTGCTCGGCATCCCCAAACCCTCGGGCGACCTGATCGGCGTCTTCGTCCGCACGATGCAGAACCTCGACGAGGCCCACGTCCAGACGGCGTTGGTCGGAGGCGTCGCGCTCGTCGTGCTGTTCGGCGGGCAACGCATCGCTCCGCGTGTCGCCCTGGGGACTCGTGACGCTCGTGCTGGGGGTCGTGGTGTCCGTCGCGTCTCGATCTCGAGGCCGAAGGTGTCGCGATGATCGGCGAAGTCCCCTCGGGTCTCCCCCCGCTCGATCTGCCGTTCATCCCGCGTGACGACATCGCCGCAGTCGCGGTCGGTGGGATGTCGCTCGGACTCGTCGCGCTCGCCGAAGGCCTCGCTGCCAGCCGACTCTTCGCGACTCGTGGGGGCTATCGAGTCGAGACGGATCGCGAACTCGTCGGGATGGGTGCCGCCAATGTCGCCGCCGGGCTCTCCGGCGGGCTCGCCGTGGCCGGGAGCCTCTCCAAGACGGCCACCGTGGACCAGGCCGGCAGCGCGAGCCAGGTCACCGGGATGGCGGCGTCGGTCGTCACGATGATCGTGCTGGTCGCGTTCACCTGGGTGTTCACCGACCTCCCCCAGGCCGTTCTGAGCGCGATCGTCGTCGCCGCCGTCTGGAACCTGATCGACGTCCCCGCACTGCTGCGCTACCGCCGGGTTCGCCAGGCCGACTTCTTCGCCGCTGCGGTCGGGGTCGGCGCTGTCGTCCTCTTCGGACCGCTGCCAGGGCTCGGTATCGCGATCGCGACGTCGCTGCTGGCGATCGTCTACCGATCGTCGCGACCGCGGATGGACGTGCTGGGCAAGATCGAAGCCGAGAAGGCTGCCTGGGGCAGGCTGCGCGACCACCCCGACCGGCGCCCCGTGGACGGCGTCGTCGTCGTGCGGCTCGATGCGCCTCTGTTCTGGGCGAACGCGACGGCGTTCGAGGACCGATTGCTTGCCGAAGTCGACGACCAGCCCGGCACTCGAGCACTCGTGCTGGATCTCGAGGCGACGACACAACTCGACACGACGAGCGCCGACGTCCTGACGCATCTGGCCATCCAGCTGGAGGCGCGGCGGGTCAACCTGTACCTCGCGAGAGTTCTCCACGGCGTGAACAAGGTGTTGCAGCGGTCGGGCTTCGGCGAGGTCATCGGTCCCGACCGCTTCTGGCACAGCATCTCTCAGTGCGTGCGCGGCAGCGCGCCGCGACACGGGACTCAAGGGAAACGGCGGTGGCAAGAGCGCCAAGCCGGAACGGGCAGCGCCGACCGACAACGGCGAAGCCGAGGTGGAGCAGGTCGTCGAATGGGAGCCCGACGAGACGTCCGACGGCAACCTCCCCTGACCGGCGGGAGGACGCTCGGTACCATCGCCACATGGGCCCGATCTTCTTCGTCACCGGCGTGCCCGGATGTGGGAAGACCACAGTGAGCCGTGCGCTCCTCGACCGCTTTCCCAAGGGTGTGCACATCTCGGTGGACGGGTCTCACGGCTGGCGGCGCTGACCGGGCCGAGGATCGACTCCACCCCTCCCGACCACCGGAAAGGCCCCAGGTCGTTCTCGGGTAACTCACAGGTTGGCGTGGCAACCTGTGAGCCGTGACCGCACAACACTTCCTGATCGTCGACGACGAGGAGGAGTGGGCGCAGAGTGGGCGCAGAGGTGTTGTGTCTCAGGACATCGAGGACACATGCCCGCGTCATAGAGGACACATCGTTGGCGGGTGTCCAAGGCCAGGCTGATCATCACTGCTGTTGTCGTCGGGGGGAGATCACCGTCGGAGGTGGCCCGCACCTACGGCGTCGCCCGCTCGTGGGTCTACGCCCTTGTTGCCCGCTACCGCGCCGAGGGCGACGCGGCGTTCGAACCCCGATCACGACGACCCCACACCCGACCCGACGCGACGCCACCGACAATGGTCGAACTGATCGTCGAGCTCCGCCGACGACTCACCGCGCCGGGCCTCGACGCCGGCGCCGACACGATCGCCTGGCACCTTCAACACCACCACCAACTCACCGTGTCGCGAGCGACGATCTACCGGATCATCCGCCGCGCCGGGCTGGTCACCGCGGAACCGAAGAAGAAGCCGAAGGCCTCCTACATCCGCTTCGCCGCCGAACAACCCAACGAAACCTGGCAGGCCGACTTCACCCACCACCGCCTCGCCGATGGCACCGACATCGAGATCCTCACCTGGCTCGACGACCACTCCCGCTACGCCCTGTCGGTCACCGCCCACCGGCCCGTCACCGGCCCCGTCGTCGTCGCCACCTTCCGCGCAGCGATCGCCAACCACGGCATCCCGTTCTCGACCTTGACCGACAACGGTTTGGTCTTCACCACCCGCTTCGCCAACGGCGGGCGAACCTCGCCGCAACGGCCTCGAGAACGAACTCGTCAAACTCCGGCGTCCGGCAGAAGAACTCGCGCCCCAACCACCCCACCACCTGCGGCAAAGTCGAACGCTTCCAACTCACCATGAAGAAATGGCTGCGCACCCAACCACCAGCCGCCACCCTCACCGAGCTCCAAACCCAGCTCGACACGTTCGTCGACACCTACAACCACCACCGACCCCACCGCTCACTCCCACACCGCTCCACGCCCGCTGTCGCCTACCACGCCCGACCCAAAGCCGGCCCCGGCAACCACCACCCCGACAGCGAGCCCCGCGTCCGCCACGACCGCGTCCACTCCGGCAACATCAGCCTGCGCGTCGACGGCCACATGCACCACATCGGCGTCGGACGAACCCTCGACGGAACCCGCGTCCTCCTCCTCATCCACGGCTACGACATCCGCATCATCCACGCCACCACCGGCGAAATCATCCGCACCCTCACCATCAACCCCGAACGCCGCTACCACGGCACCGGCAACCCCCGGCGGACCCAAAGGACCCCGAAAAACAAACAGACCCGGACCCTGATGCAGGTCCGGACCGTCTCCGATGTCTCGCGACATCACACGGTGGGCGCAGAGGGACTCGAACCCCCGACATCTTCCTTGTAAGGGAAGCGCTCTAGCCAACTGAGCTATGCGCCCTGGAAGAGGGCGATGCTACCCGGGCGCGCGGCCGCTGGCAGCTAGGCGTTCGCCTGCTCCACGACGGCGCCGGTGGCGACGAGGAGCTCCTCGCCGCCGTGGGGTCCGATCAGCTGGAGGCTCGCCGGGAAGCGATTCACCGGCGATCGGGACGGGCAGGGCGAGCGCGGGGAGGCCGGTGACGTTGGCGAGTGGCGTGAAGGCGGCCATCTGCATCGTCAGTTCGGTCGTACCGATGCTGGGATCGTCGAGACGGGGCGGAAGGATCGGCAGCGTCGGCATCGCCAGCACCTCGAACCGCTCGAAGAGCTGGCAGAACGAAGCGGTGAGGCGGTCGGCGTCCGCCCGGGCCGCCGCTGCCGAGGGCGTGAACACCGGGCCGAGACCGAGGATCTCGGTGACCTCGGCGCTGAGCCCTCCGGCCGGGTGTCCAGCAGGTGATGGTCGGCGTCCCACGCCTCGGCGAAGTAGAGCGTCGCGAAGGCACTCCCGAGCGCCTCCCATTCGGCCGACCTCGATGGTCACGACCTCAAAGCCTGCGGCGAGCAGCGCGGCGTCGATCGCCTCGTTGATCGCCGGGTCGGCGAACGTGGCGATACGGCCCACCTTGCCGGCGGCGGTCGACGAGCGGACGAAACCCGGCTCGAGCAGCTGCATGCCCAACTCCACGCCGGCGATGTCGCGGGCCATCGGGCCGATCGTGTCGAGCGTTGCCCCCAACGGCCACACACCGCCGAGCGGCACACGACCGAACGTGGTCTTCAGCCCCACTCCCCCACAGCACGCCGCCGGGATGCGTACCGAGCCGCCGGTGTCGGACCCGTAGGCGACATCGGCGTCACCGGCACCGACGGCAACCGCGGAGCCGCTCGACGAGCCGCCCGGTATCCGCGCCGGGTCGAGCGGGTTGACCGGCGTACCGAACCACGGGTTCGTGCCGATCGCCGTCATCGCGAGCTCGGTCAGGTTGGTCTTGCCCACGATGCGCGCGTCCGCTGCCCGCGCTCCCGCCATGCACGCTGCGTCCTCCACCGCCGGCTCGGCGGCGTCGGCGACCGCCTTGCACCCGGCGGTCGTCGGAACGCCGACCACGTCGATGAGATCCTTGACGGCGAGGCGGGGGCCGGTCCCCGTGGAATCCAGGCGGGTGATGAACGTCGACATGGCCGAACACTACTCAGCCGGTCCGACACCGATGCCCGTGGAACGTGACGATCCCGCAGGGGTACCATCGGCTCGACCCCCCAAGGAGACCGGATCACGATGGAACTAGGCGCCGAGGAACGTCGACTGCGCGAATCCCGCACCGGAGCGCGCTGGCGGCGGTGGGGGCCGTACCTCAGCGAGCGCCAGTGGGGCACCGTGCGCGAGGACTACAGCGACAACGGCGACGCGTGGTCGCTACTTCACCCACGACCAGGCGCGGTCGCGCGCGTACCGCTGGGGCGAGGACGGGCTCGCCGGCGTCTGCGACGACCAGCAGCGGCTGTGCCTCGCGCTCGCGCTGTGGAACGAGCACGACCCGATCCTCAAGGAGCGGCTCTTCGGCCTGACCAACGCCGAGGGCAACCACGGCGAGGACGTCAAGGAGTACTACTTCTACGTCGACGACCTGCCGACGCACTCGTACCAGCGGTGGCTGTACAAGTACCCGCAGCCGCGTTCCCGTACGACGAGCTGGTCGCGACGAACCGCCGCAGCGCGGCCGCGACGAGCTCGAGTACGAGCTGCTCGACACCGGCGTCTTCGACGACGACCGCTACTTCGACGTCGAGGTCGAGTACGCGAAGGCCGGCCCGGACGAGTCGCTCGTGCCGGATCACCGTCCACAACCGCGGCCCCGAGGACGCGCCGCTCCACGTCCTGCCCACGCTGTGGTTCCGCAACACGTGGTCGTGGGCGCCGCGGCGCGACCGACGCCCGTCGCTCGAGCGGTCGACGGCGGCCGCGACCGTCGGTCGCGCGGCCGACCACCACGAGCTCGGGCGAGCTACTACCTGCACGTCGAGCCGGCGGCGCCGAGCTGCTGTTCTGCGACAACGAGACCAACGACGCGCGGCTCTGGGGCGACGCCGAACGCCACGCCGTACTGAAGGACGGCATCAACGACGCACGTCGTCGACGGCGCAGCCGACGCCGTCGAACCCGGCGAGCGCGGCACCAAGGCCGCCGCGCACGTACGCGTCGATGGTGCCCGCCGGCGGCAGGTCGTCGTGCGGCGTCCGGCTCGACCGACGCGCCGACCGACGCGCCGCCGACGCCGTTCGCCGACTTCGACGCCGTCGTCGACGCGCGCCGAGCGCGAGGCCGACGAGTTCTACGACGTCGATCACCCCGCCGGCGCTCGAGCGACGACGAGCGCGCGTGATGCGCCAGGCCCTCGCCGGGATGCTGTGGTCCAAGCAGTACTACTACTTCGACGTCGACCGCTGGCTGCGCGAGCACGCAGGCGCACCCGCTGCGCTCCCCGCGCACCGCGGCACCGCGCAACGAGGCGTGGTTCCACATGCCAACGACGACGTCATCTCGATGCCCGACAAGTGGGAGTACCCGTGGTACGCCGCGTGGGACCTCGCGTTCCACGCGTCCCGCTCGACGATGGTCGACCCCGACTTCGCCAAGGCCCAGCTCGAGCTGATGCTGTCGCCGCGCGTACCTCCACCCCAACGGCCAGATCCCCGCCTACGAGTGGAACTTCGGCGACGTGAACCCGCCGGTGCACGCCTTCGCCACGTGCTCGTGCACCACCTCGCCGCAGGCGACGAGCGGCGACGACGGCCGACCTCGACGTTCCTCGAGCGAGTCGTTCCACAAGCTGCTGCTCAACTTCACGTGGTGGGTCAACCGCAAGGACCCGAGCGGCCGCAACGTGTTCGAGGGCGGCTTCCTCGGGCTCGACAACATCGGCGTGTTCGACCGCAGCGCGCCGCTGCCGACGGGCGGCCGCCTCGAGCAGGCCGACGGCACCGCGTGGATGGCGCTGTTCAGCCAGAACATGCTCGAGCTCGCCCTCGAGCTCGCCGAGCACGACCCGGCGTACGAGGACTTCATCGTCAAGTTCTTCGAGACGGTTCTTCTGGATCGCCGCGGCGGTCGACCCGCTCGGCGACCACCCCGACGAGATGTGGGACGAGGAGGACGGCTTCTTCTACGACGTGCTCCGCCTCCCCGACGGCCGCGGGCGCGGCTCAAGGTGCGCTCGCTGGTCGGGCTGCTGCCGCTGTGCGCGACGACGTGTCGAGGCCGACGTCCTCGAGCGGTTCCCCGACGTTGCGCGCCAGCGTCGCGCGAGTTCCTCGAGCGCAACGGCGACCTGCTCGCCGGCATCGCCGACCCGCGCAAGCCGGGCGTCAACGGCCGCCGGCTGCTCTCGCTCGTCAACGAGGACAAGCTGCGCCGGATCCTCGACGCGCATGCTCGACGAGGAGCGGTTCCTCGGCCCGCACGGCATCCGCTCGATCTCGCAGTGGCACCTCGACCACCCGTACGCGTTCAACGTCGAGGGCACCGAGTACCGGGTGCAGTACGAGCCGGCCGAGTCGACGACGGGCATGTTCGGCGGCAACTCCAACTGGCGCGGGCCGGTGTGGTTCCCGGTCAACTTGCTGCATCATCCGGGCGCTGCTGCAGCACTACCAGTACTACGGCGACGGCTTCACGATCGAGTGCCCGACCGGCTCGGGCAGGCAGATGACCCTGTTCGAGGTGGCCAAGGAGATCTCGCGACCGGCTCGTCGCGCACGTTCCTGCGCGACCCGACGGCCGCGGCCGGTGTACGGCGGCACCGAGATGTTCCAGAACGACCCGCACTGGCGCGATCTGATCCTGTTCTACGAGTACTTCCACGGCGACAACGGCGCCGGGCTCGGCGCGTCCCACCAGACCGGCTGGACCGGCGTCGTGGCCCGGCTCATCCAGCTGTTCGGCCACCTCGACGCCGGCGACCCTGCGCGACGGTGGTCGACCGCTGGCCCGACCGTACCGCGCTGCCGACGACAAGGTCCGAACCACGACTGCTCGCCGCACGCGAGGCGTCCGGACGCGACTGTCGGCACGATGACCGGCCGTGGCCGGACAACCCGGTCGTCCACGAGATCTTCACCTGGGTCTGGCTGGCCGAGCTGGGCCGCACGTTCGGGCCGACGGTCACCCTCGGCCGACGTTCCGGACGATGTCTGGGACGACGTCGCCCGACCGGGCATCGACGCCGTGTGGCTGATGGGCGTGTGGCAGCGCAGCCCGATCGGCGCCGCGATCGCGCGCGACCAACCCGGCGATGCGCGGCGGCGCACGAGGCGCGCTGCCCGATCTCGCCGACGCTGACGTCGTCGGGTCGGCGTACTGCGTCCGCGACTACGTGGTCGACGACCGCCTCGGCGGCGAGACGGCCTCGCCGTGGCTCGCGCCGCGCTCGCCGAACGTGGGGTGCGGCTCGTGCTCGACCTCGTGCCCAACCACGTCGCTCCCGACCATCCGTGGGTCCGCGACGCATCCCGAGTACTTCATCCACGGCACCGCGGAGGACCTCGCGCGCGAACCCGACGCGTTCATCGAGATCGACGGCAACGTGCTCGCCTGCGGGCGGGACCCGTACTTCCCGGCGTGGCCGGAGGTGCTCCAGCTCGATGCTTCCCGTCCCGACGTGCGCGCGCGCGATGGCGGAGGTGGTCGTCGACGCTCACCGAGCGGTGCGACGGGGTGCGCTGCGACATGGCGATGCTGGTGCTCGACGACGTCTTCTCCCGCACCTGGGGTGAGCGGGCCACCGGCGCCCGTCCGACGAGGGCGGGGCTTCTGGCCGCCCGATCATCGGCGCGGCCGAGGCGGCGCGTCCCGACTTCGTGTTGTGGGCCGAGGCGTACTGGGACCTCGAACCGGTGCTCGTCGACCAGGGCTTCGACGCCTGCTACGACAAGCGGCTCTACGACCGCATCGTGCATGGCGCGCCGGCGTCGCCGACGTGCGGGCCCATCTCGCCGCCGACGCGGACTATCAGCGCCACACTGCTGCGGTTCGTCGAGAACCACGACGAACCGCGGGCGGCGGCGGTGCTCGCGGCCGGCCCATCGGGCCGCGCTCACGACCGTGCTCACGCTGCCCGGTGTCGGCGCTCGCTGCACGAGGGCGAGGCCGATGGTCGCAGCGTCCGCGTCCCGGTCACGCTCGGTCGCCGACCGGTCGAGGCGACCGATCGGCGAGCTGCGGCGTTCGTCGAACGGCTCCTCGCGCGGTGGCCGGGGATGCGGCGCGGGCGAGTGGGCGCTCGTCGACGGTCGAGGGTTGGCCCGACAACCGGAGCGCCGAGCGGCTGCTGGCCTGGACGTGGACCGACCCGAGTCAACGCCATCTCGTCGTCGTGAACCTGAGCGACGAGCGTGCCGACGGCCTGGTGCGGCTGCCGTGGGCCGACCTCGACGGCCCGGCGACGCTGGTCGACCTCCTGTCCGGCACCGGTACGAGCGCGACGGCAACCGATCGTGGCCGACGGCCTCTACGTCGCGCTCGACCCCCACGCTGTCCACCTGCTCCACCTCGCCCCCTGATCCAATGAGGCCCGGAAAAATGCACGGCCTGACACGCTGGAGCGCGACACACCATGCACTTTTCGGGTGGGTTCGAGCAGAATTGGTCGATGTCCGCCGACCTCGAACTGATCCGCGCCGCAGCCGACCACGCCATGGAGTACGTGGCGGCATCGACGGCCGGCAGCCCACCCGACGGCCGAGGCCTGGCCGGGCTCGCTGCGTTCGACGAGCTGCTGCCGGACGGGCCGGCGACGCCGCGTCCACGATCGAGCTGCTCGCCGCGGTGGGCGGCCCGGCGACGATGGGTTCGACCGGGCCGAACTACTTCGGGTTCGTCAACGGGGCGACGATCCCCGTCGCGCTCGGCGCCGCGTTCCTGGTGACCGCGCTGGGACCAGAACGCGGCGCTGCCCGTGATGTCGCCGGTCGCCGCCGCGCTGCACGACGTGAGCCGGACGGTGGTTGATCGAGCTGTTCGGCCTCGCCGCGGGACACGACGTCGCGTACGTGACCGGCGCGACCGTGGCGAACGCGACCTGCCTCGCTGCCGCGCGCGATGCGTTGCTCGACGGGCGCGGTTGGGACGTGCAGCGCGACGGCCTGTTCGGCGCGCCGCCGATCCAGGTCGTGATCGGGGCCAAGGCCCACTCGACGCTGCGCAAGTCGCTCGGGCTCGTCGGGCTCGGGCGCGACCGCGTCACCGTCGTGCCGGCCGACGACCAGGGCCGGCTGCGCGGGGACAGCTGCCCGATCTCGACCCGGCCGACGGGCCGGTGCTGGTGTGCGCGCAGGCGGGCGAGGTGAACACCGGCGCGTTCGACCCGTTCGTGCCGATCGCCGACTGGGTGGCGGCTCGCGGCGGCTGGCTCCACGTCGACGGTGCGTTCGGGCTGTGGGCCCTCGCCGACCCGGCCGGGCTGCGCTCGTGGACGGTCTCGCCCGCGCCGACTCGCTCGCCACGGACGGTCACAAGTGGTTGAACGTCACCTACGACTGCGGCATCGCCTTCGTGCAGCGCCCGGGCGCGCTGCGGCGCACCTTCAGCGCGATCGCCGGGTACCTGCCACCCGAGTCCGGCTTCGAGGCGATGCACCACACGCCGCAGTCGAGCCAGCGGGCGCGCCAGATCGAGGTGTGGGCCGTGTTGCGCACGCTCGGCCGGCCGGCGTCGCCGAGCTGGTGCAGCGCGCCGGAGCGTGCGCTTCGCTGATCGCGGACCGGTTGCGCGCCGGCGGCATCGAGGTGCTCAACGACGTCGTGCTCAACCAGGTGCTCGTGCGCCACGTCGACGGCCCGACGACCGAGCGGTTGATCGATGCCGTCCAGCGCGACGGCCGCATCTGGTGCGGCCCGACCCAGTGGGACGGCGCCACCGCCATGCGCATCAGCGTGCGGCTGGAAGACGACCGAGGACGACGCGAGGGCGGCCGCGCAGGTGATCGTGGAGTGCGCCGACCACGTCGCGAGGTGAGCGGCCCGGGGATCATCGGGGTTCTGGACGGACCCAGTTCCCGGCGTCGTCGAAGACGAGATCACTCAGTTCCCCGGGCCGGAGCCACACGTCGGTGCCGAGTGCGACCGGGCACCTTCTGCGCGTTCCACTTCATGACGTCGAGCGTCAGCTCCACCAGCTGCTGGTCGGTGAAGTGCTCCTGCAGCGTCGTCGACGGTGTCGTCGGGCAGCGACGTCGGTTGGGTCATCAGCGCGTCGGCCAGCGCCAGCGCCGCCGGTGGTGGCGGGGAAGGTGTCGAGGTCGTCGGCGAGCACCGCGCCGATCGTGTCCTCGTCGAGTCCGGCATCCCTGGCGACTGCCAGGCGAAGGGACATTCAAGTCCCGCAGTCGTGGTGCTTGGCGCACCGCATGCGCACGATCTCGGTGGTCACCGGATCGACGGTCGCGAGGCGGACGGTGACGCGGCGAAGCCACCGAATGCACGCCGCAGGGTCGGGTCGGCCGTGGTGCCGGGGGCGACTCGTCGGTCGTTCCATGGTCACGTGCCTCCGAACAGTCGGTCCCAGAAGTCGGAGCCGGATGCGTTGCTCCACCACGAGCAGGGCACTCACGAACTACTGCACGCCCTCGTCGCCGAGGTGCTCGCGCACCGCAGCGACGGTGTCGTCGTCGACCGACGCGACGTCGATCACGTAGTGCTCGGTGAACGCGAGGCACGCACGGTCGGCCGCCTCGAAGCGGGGGTCGGTCGGCCAGGCGCCGATGGCGTCGAGCAGTTCGGCCGCGCGCCGCTGTCGGCCGTGCGGGCGTTCGCCTCCACCTCGCAGCCCGAGCAGCGTGGCGATCCGCACCCGGCACAGCTCGAGCAGCCGCGGCGAGGTCGCTGCCCAGGCGGCGTCGTTCGCAGCACGCAGTTGTCCGGAGACGTCAGCGAGACCGGACTGTGGCCGAGTGGTGGTCGGCGCGTTCACCCCCGAGGATCTGCGTGATGATCTCCTCGGTCGACAGCTCGGCGAGTGATCCCACGCGCCGATGGTACGACGTCGGAGTTCGGCGGTCGTCACCACACGCCCAGCCCGTCCAATCCCTTGATGAGGAACCAGACACCGAACACCAGGCCGACCACGATCATCATCACACGGTTGTGTCGGCTGCAGCCAGTCAGAGGTCTGGTCGAGGAGCGCCTCGGATCGAGTCGGAGCGAACACCGTGACACCGATGAGCACGAGCTGAACGCTGACGGCCAGGACGGAGAACACCAGGAAGGTGGCGACCGCCGTCGCGCGACCGAGGTCGGCCTCGCCGATCGCCGCGGATCGCGCTCAGCGTGAACACCCAGAACTTGGCGCCGATCGCCAGCAGACCCGCACCGAGCAGAAACGCCTTCCCGGGAGTCATCGACACGGTTGCCAGCCAGCCACTTGGGTGGCGCCGCGTCGGGGTCGTCGTCCGACAGGAGGTGCCGCAGTGCTGTCACGAGGAACAGGACCGCCACGACGACCAGCAGGATCGACACGATGGTGGAGCTCCCCTGCGAAGTCGTGCCCCGGCTTCGCTGGACGACAGGATCAGGCCGAAGACGACCCCCTGCACGAGCCGGACCGATGTCATCCCCACCACGAAGGCAGTCGCCGTGCGTCTCCCGGACCTGGACTGCAACAGCAGGACCGCGATGACGATCTGCATCGGCACCAGCGCGCTCCCGATGATCAACGGGACCAGGGTGCCCCACACGCTCGTCACCCTCGCAGCCTCGGGTCGGTCGGTCCGTCCCTGTCGACGCTCCAGCCAACCGAGCCGTGTACCGGCCCCGTGGTGAGTCGCCCGTCGAGGAGGTGGAGCACCCGTTCGACCCGAGCCAGGACCCGGTCGTCGTGGGTGGCGACCAGCACCGCACCCCCGTGGGCCGTCGTTGCCGCCAACACGTCCATCACCTGGTCGGCATGGCGCTCGTCCTGGTGCGCCGTCGGCTCGTCGGCCACCAGGAACCCGGCGCGCAGATCACGGCACGAGCCACGGCAGTACGTTGCCCGATCCACGACCCAACCTGGCCGCGAGTTCGACATTCCGGGCGGCGGTGAGTTCCGGCACCAGCCCGAGTTCCTGGGGAACCACTGCCACCGACGTCCACCCGCCGGCGAGGTCGACCCCTCGTTCGATCGTGCCGGCATCGGGCTGCTCCCACCCGACGATCAAGTTGAGCAACGTCGTCTTGCCGAACCGGACGGACCCGCCAATCCAACGGTTTCTCCTGCCCGGATCTCGAGAGACACCACGTCGACCGCCATCACGGGTCCGGCGGTCGCACGGAAACTAGCGCGACGGCGATCGCAAGGCGAGCACGGGAACGTCGGTGGCACTCATGGCGGGGCGGTCTCGATCGAGTTCGATTCGTCGTCCAGCGCGTCGAGCACGCCGAGGCCGACGACCCGGAACGCCGAGTCTGCTCCCCCACCCTGCACGAGTTCGTTCCACCTCTCGTCGGTGATCGTTCCACCCTCGAACACCAACGGGTCACCGAGTTCGAGGCCGAGCCGGTCGGCGAACCACGTACTGATCCAGACGCCGTCGGACGTGTCGTCGAGTTGCGCCACGACGTCGACGGCTTCGATGGCACCCGAACGGCTCACGATGCGGCTGACAGGGCCGACGTTGCGCAGTGGTGGTGGACCGATCGTCAGGAGGCCGGTCAGCGTGTAGTCGCTGCGGTCCGGCGCATCCAACCGCGGAACCGAAGCGAACGCGGCCGCCACCTCGCGATCAGCAGTGGCGACCGTGTCGACGGCGAACTGCGACTCGACGGTCACGTCGACCCCGTTGCCGACGGGAGAGACATCGGCAACCGATCGCCGTGCCAGGTCGTCGGCAGCTGCGGCCTGCCACACGTCGACCGATCCGACGAGGAGGACCGGCGCGGCGAAGGCGATCACCAGAGCGCCGGCGAGGGTCCATTCGGACCACGGCACACCGAGCCAGCGCACGGCGGTGCGCACACGCAACCGCCGTCTCGCGCCTGTCTGCACCGCCACGTCCGTGACCGTATCTCCCACCCGGGGGGCCGCAATCCTCGGTCGGTTCCGCACCGGGATGTCGAGCAGGACCTCAGCGCCGGTGGGCGACGAGCGCTTCGAGGAGCGATTGGTCAGTTGCCGCCACCGGCGTCCGGCGGGCGTCGTGATCGAGGACTGTCAGATCACGGCCGTGCGCGTCGACGACCACACCGCCGGCCTCTCGTACCACGAGCGTTGCGCCGATGTAGTCCCACACACCGTGTGCGTCCACGCTCATGTCGACGTATCCGTCGAAGGTTCCACTCGACACGGCACAGATGTCGAGTGCCGACGCACCCATCGCGCGGAACTGACGCCATCCGTAGTGGTGGTCGGGGAACCCGCTGATCGCCACCACCGCGTCGGCCAGCACCACCGGCGTGCTCACCTCGAGGCGCTGCCCGTCGAGCCAGGCGCCGCCACCGCGAACCGCGCTGTAGCGATCACCCGTTGCGAGATTGGCGACCATCGACACCGTCGGCTCGCCGTCGACCACCAGGCACAGCGACGTCGCACACCATGGGAGGCCGAGGCTGGCGTTCGTCGAGCCGTCGAGCGGATCGACCACCACGACACCGTGCGTGGGCGAGCCGTCGCTGGATCGCTGGAGTCCGCTCTCCTCCGACAGCACGGAATAGCCCGCTGCCAGGAGCGGAGCGACACACACCTCGTCGACGTCGAGGTCGACGAGGTACTGCCCCGGTCGAACGCCCGATTCCCCCCAGTCCGTCGTTCGACCCACGACGTCGGCCGTCCGATCACAGATCGCCGCGAAGAGCGCCAGGACGTCGATTTCATTGGGCTCGGTCACGGTCACAGACGGTAGTGTCCGAGGCGCATGGCAGTGATCGACGTTGCAGGTTTCGTGGCCGACGTGAAGAGTCAGGCCATCGACCACGGCTTCCACGTCCACGACGAGCGTCACTTCGTCGAGACGTATTCGCTGCGGCAGTTGTGGGAGGTCGACCTGCACCCCGAAGAGGCGTGCGCCGGCCCGATCGACCTGCACCTGTCACTCGACGTCGACCCGCGAGCGATGCTCGGGTTCGAAGACGAGGTGATGAAGCTCGACGAGATCGACGACCCGCCGCCCACCGGCTTCAGTTTCCCGTTGATCTTCACGTGGACACTGCCGCCACTCCCGGAGCCGCCCGACCTCCTCGTGCTGGCAACCGACCTGGCCGGGATCGGTGGCATCGATCTGCCACTCGAGGTCTCGGCGATCGACTCGTTCCCGAGCGTCACCGACGCACCGGAGCGCAGCCTGTCGATCGTCGCCAAGATGACGATCGACCTCGCCGACGTGTACATGAACGTCGACGATGCGATCGAAGCCGCGCTCGACCGCTGCAAACATGTCAGTCTGTACCTGCTCGAGCGGGCACCGACCTGGCTCGACGAGTACTGAGTTTCCGTCACGACACACCGACCGGGAGAGCCATGCGAGTCCACGAATTGATCGACATCCTGAGCGACCAGCCGGCCGATGCCGAGGTCGAACTCGCCGTCATCGCACCCGTCGAGGACGGCTCCGACGACATCACCGTCGACCGCTATTTCGTCGACGGCGTGCTGCCCTGGGAGGACGACGAGGACGACGAAGATTCCGATGGCGAGATGACGATCTGGCTCGTCGGTGGCGAAGAAGCCGACGTCAACGCATTTCTCGACGCCATCGAACAACCCGACGCCTGACGACGCCGGCCGCGCCGTCGGCCACGTCTTGCTGTCCCGAGAACGCGCAAACGCCCCCGTTGTCGCTGGTTTCCACCAGCGACAACGGGGGCGTCGTGCGAATCAGGTCACTGCCCCGAGATGAACGTCTCCGTGAAGTACGTGTCTGCACCAGGGGTTCCGTTGCCGAGGCTTCCGCTCGGCATGGTCCAGTTGTTGATCCCGCGGATCGACTCGTCGGCCGCGATCAGCGTCGCGGTGCCACCCGAGTACCACACCGGTGCCTGCTCGTTGATCCGAACCATGATCTTCGAGTACAGCTCCTTGCGGGTCTCGAAGTCGTCGGTCTGGATCGCCTCGAGCGCCCAGCCGTAGGCCTCGGGATCGAACCAGTTCGGGAAGTTCCCGACCGACGTGGCCGGGTCGGCGAGGAACGGATTGAGCGCCGAGCTCGGGTCCGCCTGGGTCCCCCAACGCCAGCAGTGCGCCTTGTGGGTGTCACTGATGGCGTTGTTGATGTGCGTGGCCTGGTCGTACTGCGTCAACGTGACGTTGACCAGTTCGGTACCGGTCCACACCTGCTCGAGCACCTGCATCGCCGCGATGAGCGTCGGATCCGGAGGACACGACAGCTCGACGTCGATCTTCTCGCCCGGCGCCTTGCCGTCGGACCGAGCGGGATCGTCGACGTACTCCTGCAGCAGCCCCTTGCCGACCTCGAAGTCGAACGTCGGGTAGGCGTCGGCGGCTGCCTGCGTCCACCACGGACTGTCGGCCGAGAACCACTGGGTCACCGGCAGCGAGATCCCGGTGCCACCGAGTGCCTCGATCACGCGCTCCTGGTCGTTCAGATGGTTCAGCCCCAGCCGCACACGAACGTCGTCGAACGGTGCGACGGCCGTGTTGAACATGCCGCCACCGGTGCTGTTGCCCTGGAACTCGTAGAGCGAGATGCCGGATTCCTCGCGGGCGTCGCGAATCGTTCCCTGGCGACGCGTCTCCATGACGTTGACGGTGCGCGACAACAGGGCGTCGAGTCGTGTGCCCTCGTCGGGAATCGGTCGGAACGAGATCGAGTCGAGGTACGGCAACTGGTCACCGTTTGCTGCGGTGCGCCAGTAGTTCTCGTTGCGGACCACGACGGTCTCGTTGTCGATGTCACGCTTCTGGATCACGAACGGACCCGTCCCGACCGGGGCGGTGCTGAAACCGACCGGATCCGCTGCTGCCGCTGCCGGCTCGAACACATAGCCGAGTTCGACCGCGTTGAGGTTCGCCGGGAACGCCGAGTTCGGGCCGCTGAGCGTGTACACCACGGTCAGCTCGTCGACAGCCTCGACGCCGGTGAGACCGGTCGTCGCGATGCGTCCCGACGAGATGGCGCCGGTCTGCTGGATGGCGTACATGTCGACGATGGTCTGCGCGGTGAGCGGCACACCGTTGTGGAACGTGATCCCGGGACGCAGCTTCATGGTCCAGACCGTGAAGTCGTCGTTCGGCTCGATCGTCTCGGCGAGGAACCCCTCGTACTCGCCGTCCGCGTTCTGCTGGACCAGGACGTCGTAGATCGTCCTGGCGATGTTCACGCACGGTTCGGCACAGCCGTCCTCCCATGGTCGCAAGCCCGTGGCCTCTGCTTCGAGGCCCATCGAGATCGAACCGCCGTACACCGGTGTCTCGGTCTCGGCGACGACGGTGGTGTCGATGTCGCCTTCCGCTTCGACCGCAGCGGTGTCGGTGGTTTGCTCGCTGTCGGTGGTGTCCTCGGTGATCGCCTCGGTGCCCTCGCTGGCCGTGGTGTCATCCGAGGCACTGTCGTCGCTGCCGCACGAGGCGGCCACGAATGCGAAGACCAGTGGAACGGCCAACGCGGTGAGTACTCGTCTCTGTCGCATGTATTCCCCCATTTCAATGTCGAACGCCTCGGATCGATGGATCGATCAGATGACGGATGTCCCCATGGGCAGTTGATCACATGAGACATCGGTCACACGACCTGAGCGCGACCGTCCGGCGACCCGCCGATGGCGGTCCGGCTCGTCCGCGGAACCTGATGGCCTGCCACGCTGGCCGGCGTGGCGATCATGACAC
The DNA here is from genome assembly GCA_963829585.1 of Ilumatobacteraceae bacterium. Taxonomy (GTDB): domain Bacteria; phylum Actinomycetota; class Acidimicrobiia; order Acidimicrobiales; family Ilumatobacteraceae; genus Sva-07. Next base: position 478,431 of record CAWHJD010000021.1, read on the forward strand.
CGACCGAACGACCGGCGAACGCGCTGACCTCGCCGCAGTTTCGGCTCCTCTGGTCGAACAACGTCACGTTCTTCCTGGTCGCCAATGCGCAACGGTTCGTGTTCGGCTGGCTCGTCCTGGACGGCCTGCAGCGGGGCGAGGGTGCCCAGGGGCTCATCGTGTTCACCCTCGGCCTTCCGGCGGCGCTGCTCGTGCTCCAGGCAGGCGCGTGGGCCGACCGGTGGGACCGACGTCGGATGCTGATCGCGACGCAGCTGGCCGGTGGCGGGGCGATGATGGCGACGGCACTGCTCGTCGGTGCGGGCCGGATCAGTCTCGGCTGGATCATCGTGGCCACGCTCCTGGCAGGGTCGGCGTCCGCGATCGGCTCGCCCGTGCGATCGGCGCTCATCCCGGCACTCGTCGGGAAGGACCAGCTGTTCAGCGCGATCGCCGTGAACGCGATCGCCATGACGCTGTCGATGATCCTCGGACCGGTCATGGCGAAGACGGTCGGTGACCACTTCGGGTTCGAGGGCGCATTCTGGTTCCAGGCGCTGCTGCTGTTCATCGGCGTCGGGTTCCTGTGGCGCCTGGAGGTGCCCGCCCACGAAGAGGTGGGCGAGCGCCGTTCAGTTGTCTCGGAGACCCGCCTGGCCGTGCGTCACGTCCTCGACGACCACAACCTCGCGACCTTGTTCGGGCTGTTGCTCGTGGCGAGCCTCACGATCAACCCAGCGGTGATGGTGACGATGCAGGCCCATGTGAAGGACGAACTCGGGCGCAGCGCAGGCGACGCCGCCCTGCCCTTCGCACTGATGGGCCTGGGCATCGCGATCTCGTCCGTGGTCGTGATGCGCAAGGGTGACATGAAGAACAAGGGAGCCGTCTTCCAGCGGGCGATGATGGTGGGTACGTCGATCACCTTCCTGGTCGGACGGTCCAACAGCTTCGCCCAGGTGCTCGTCCTGTCGTTCGTGATGGGCCTGGCCGGTGGCTTCTTCATCAACATGAACCAGGGCTTGATCCAGGCCAACACACCGCAACCCATGATGGGGCGCGTGATGGGGCTCTACTCGCTCGTGACCGGCGGCCTGCTGCCCGTCGGGGCACTGATGCTCGGCATCTTGGCTGCGACGATCGGCGCCGGCAATGCGATCAGCCTGGCCGGTGCGGTGGGGTTCGCCGTGGTGGCGACGACCTACGTACGCAACACCGAACTCCGCCGACTCTCCTGAGAGAACCTCGTCGAGCGGATCATGATCGCTCGACAAGGACGTCCTGCACCTCGAGCGGTGTGGGTGGGAGCTTCCACTTCTCCCCCGGTTCGGAGGGAGCCGACGACGGCTACCCGGCGGATCGGCGGTCAAACGAGACGGCGAGCGAATGATGCGAACGTCATGGCCGGTGCTCGGCGATCGCCGCGACCAGGTCCAACAGTGATTGACGGCGGGCCCGATCGCAGACCTCGTCCGGCGTGCCCCCGAACCGATACTCCATGGCCGACACACTGCCCTCGACCGACGTGGCGATGTACACGGTGCCCGGCGGGGTGCCGTCCACGGTCTCGTCGCCGGCGACGCCCGTCGTCGAGGCGCGCCACGTCGGCGTCGAACAGACGCACCGCTCCAGCCGCCATCTGGCGCGCGCACTCTCGAGTGAGCACACTGTCGGCGGTGACACCCAGAAGATCGCGCTTGATGACCTCCTGATACGCGACGAGGCCACCACGAAAGAAGTCCGCCGGGTGCTCGACGGAGGCCAACGCCGCCGCGACCCTTCCGGCAGTACAGGACTCTGCCGTCGCGATCGTTCGACCGTTCAACAGCTCGGCGACCCGGTGGGCCAGCTCGGCATCGGCCACGGGACGGAACGTCAGGGGGCCCTCGTCCGTTCATTCCGAATCCAATCGCACTGTGCTCCGGCACGGTGCGGCGACCTAACCCGGCGGTGATCCGTCGCCGCCAAACTGAGGTCACCACCCGAACGGTCGGTAATAGCTGGTGTACACGTCGCGCGAGTCGCCGTCGTCGGACCATCGGGCATCCCAGTCCGGGGCATCCTTGACCTCGGCCTTGGTCATGCTCACGTACACCGTTTCGGTGACCGGGTTGATCTGCGTCACGACGCCGGCAGGAATCAGCCGCTTCTTGCCGAAGATCCAGAAGCCGGTATCGACCACCAGGTACTCGCTGTCGGACTCCATCGACGCCTCATCGATCTTTCCGATGTGTCCGTCCGACGCCTCCACGTCATAACCGACGAGTTCGGGGGTGACGTCGATGCCTTCACGGTAGGTCCACGTGTTGTCCATGACGATGTCCTTTCTCGATCGGCGAAGGCCACTCCTTCGCGTTCGGACCTCAGGCCTACCCATCGCCACGAAGCGCAAACAGGGCGCACGTCACGAGTTGCGCAGCGCCTCGATCAGCTCGACCTTGGACATCTTGGATCGGCCCTCGACACCGAGTTCGCGGGCGCGTCGGAGAAGCTCCTCCTTGGTTCGGTCCGGGTAGTCCTCGGCCTGCCCGCCGCGCCGCCCGACATCGGATCGTCCGTCCCGGGCCGACGCGTTGGAGATCCGCGCCGCCTTCTGCTTGCTCATTCCTTCCTCGCGCAGTGCCTCGTACTGTTCGGGGTCCTTGATCGAGGGTCCTGGAGATCGTCGTGGCATGCCTATCCCTCCGTGTCGTTCATCCTGGTTCGTCGTTCATCCCGGTTCGTTCGGTTCGGGCACAGGACCGTCGTGCTCGTCGACGTAGTTCCCCGGAGCGTCCGGATCGGAGCGTTGCTGCTCGACGTCGCCGTCGTCGTTGTCGTTGTCGCCGTCGTGCCGGTCCTCGGGTCGGGTCGTGGGCCCGATGCGCTCAGATTCGCTGCGACTCATGCCACGGTGATGCCCGCTCCGGTGCCGTTCAAACTCAGTAGCGAGGGCTTTCGATGTCGCTGCGCAAGCTCTCGACGTCGCCTCACCGGCCGGCCCCGTCGACTTCAGGGTTCGAACGTGGGACCG
>CAWHJD010000022.1:0-33249 GCA_963829585.1 Ilumatobacteraceae bacterium
ATCAGCAGGCCATCTCCGGCCTGCGTATCGAGTAGGACTCCACCAGGGGTGACGCGCTGTAGCTGGTCTGCACCTCTGCTGCTTTCCCATTCGCGGAATGAGTTCCACCGTTCGAGACCACTTCCGCAAAGATCTGCGAACCGACGCCACCGTCTCGGTCTGCTGCGGGATCGACGCTCAAGACGTGGCCCAGGTGAACCGCGGATCGAGCTCGTAATCCTGACGCCGAAGGTCGAGCGCGGCTGCGACGTGGACGGGTGCGTCATCGCCGATCAACAGGCGAAGCGGTCCATCGGCGGAATCGACGTGATCGAGCAGTGCTGCTGCCGCGACGGAAGGCGCGGGCTCGGTCGACTCCGCCGAGCCGAAGTCCCATGGGACGGTCGGGGTGCCGAACAACGACATGCGCAGTTCGTCGTAAGCAGGATTGGGCGCCGCGAAGTGCATGCTCGAGGTCGCCCACGAGGTATTGAACCCACCGAGTTCGGCGATCGTGACCCGAATCCCGAATTCCGCCACCTCGGCCGCGAGCGTGGCACTGAATCCTTCGAGCGCCCACTTCGTGGCGTTGTACATGCCGAGCGTGGGCATCGTGCCCACTGCGCCGACGGTCGAGATCTGGACGATGTGCCCGGACCGTTGTGAGCGCAGCTGCGGCAGCACCGCTTGTGTCACCCACAGCGCTCCGAGGAAGTTCGTTTCGACAATCTCGGTCACCTCGGACTCGCTGACCTCCTCGATAGTGCCCACGAGCCCGAACCCGGCGTTGTTGACGACAACGTCAAGCCGTCCGAAGTGTGCGGTCGCTGCCGCCACTGCACTCTCGACTTCCTCGCGGAATCGGACATCCAACCGAACCAGACGCAGCGCATCCGGGTGCCGCTCCACCAGATCATCGAGGGCGTGCAGGTCCCTACTGACACGCGTTCTCGGAGTACGGCTGGGAATCGGCCGAGCACGCTTGACGACCGCTGGACGGAGGAGGATGATGGATCCGCCCCCCTTGGATTCCAACAGCATCAAGGAGGTGACTCATGTTCATCCAGGTCATCGAAGGCAGGACGAACAACTGCGACGCACTCGACGAACGGCTCGACATCTGGGAGCGGGACCTGATGCCCGGAGCAATCGGATACCTCGGGTCGACCGGGGGTTGTGCGAGTTCCGGTGACTTCATCCTGGTCGCCCGGTTCGAGAGTCGGGACGCTGCGAAGCGCAACAGCGATCGCCCGGAGCAGAGCGCATGGTGGGCGGAGACGGAGAGGAACTTCGAGGGACCGGTCCGGTTCCACGAGTCCGACGACGTCCAACTCATGACGCACGGCAAGCTCGACGAAGCCCACTTCGTCCAGGTGATGGAAGGTCATTGCGCCGATCGCGAACGCCTCGTCGCACTCGAACAGGAAGCCGACCCGGTGCTCGCCCGGCTGCGGCCCGAACTCCTCGGGTCGGTGACGGTGTACTTCCCCGACGACGAGTTCACCGAGGTGGCCTACTTCACGTCGGAGGAGGAGGCACCGGCGCGGTGAGCGCGCGGAGATGCCGCCCGAGATCGCGTCCACGTTCGAGGAGTGGCAGAGACTGATGAAGGTCGAGCGGTACATCGACATCCCCGATCCGCGGTTGACCAGCGCCTGAACCGGCGACCGACAAGCTCTGCCCGGCGCCAGAACAATTCAGAACAATTCGTCGCCCGGCAGCGCTGTGGCTTGCCGGATCCAGTCACGGAGCTGGTCGTCGTCGATGACGTCGTCGGCGCCGATGTGCAGGTAGCGGACCTGCGCCTGCTTCGATGTCAGCGGAGGCGGGGGGTCGAGGAGCGAACCGTTGAGCCACGTCACCTTCACGTAGTTCGTGAAGCAGTGGTAGCTGAGGAACCAGCCGCTGCCGTCGATCCCGTAGAACGGCGAGTTCCAGCGAACGGCCTTGCGGACATGGGGGACGACATCGACGACGAGATCGTCGAGGTGCCGACCGATCCGGGCCTTCCACCCGGGCATGGCCGTGATGTAGGCCTGGACCGGCTCGTCGCCGTCGCCTTTCGCGATCTGCGGATTGCCTCCGGCGAGCAGCTTCACATCGGATGGTCCGTCGTGGTCGGTCATCGTCGGTCGTCACCTTTCGCGGATGATGTCGGATGCGGGTCGGTCAGGCGACGACCTACTTCGAGGTCATGACCCAGACGCCGTCCCACGTCTCGGGCGGGTCAGCGCGCAGCTGCTCGCAACGCTCGACGTACGTGGCCGACAGCACGTCGGTCGGGTGCGCACGAAGGCATCGCTGGAACGAACCGATCGCGGCGTCCCAGGCCCCGCGGCGGTAGTTGCTGATGCCGTCGCGGAAGTCGTTCACCACGTCCATCAGGTTCGGGAACGTCTCGTCGCTGTGGTAGTCGAGTACTTCGTGCACCGCCACGGGCTCCGTCTTCCCCTTCACGATCACGCGGTCGACCTCTCTGGTCCGATACACGCCCTTGAGCTGTCGAAGGGTGGAGTCGCTGATCAGGATCTGGGCGTTGTACTGCTTGCAGGCGCTCTCGAGCCGCGCTGCGAGGTTGACGCCGTCGCCGATCATCGTGAAGTCCATCCGCTTCGGTGAGCCGATGTTGCCGGCGACCACGGTGTCGGTGTTGACGCCGATGCGCATGCCGATGGGTGGCTTGCCCTCGGACAGCCGGACAGGGTTCCAGCCGTCGAGCGAGCGGATCATGGCGATGGCGGTGCGAACGGCTCGGTCCGCGTCGTCGGGTTCCGGTTGGGGGAGGCCGAAGGCCGCCATGATCGCGTCGCCGATGAACTTGTCGAGCATGCCGCCCTCGTGCTGGATGCAGTCGACCATCAGCGTGAAGTACTCGTTGAGCATGCTGACGGTCGCCTGCGGCCCGAGCTGCTCGGTCAGCGTGGTGAATCCACGAATGTCGGTGAACAGCAGTGTGACGACGGCGCTCGTTCCCCCAAGGATGTCCTCGCCGCCGCGCACGAGTCGATCGGCCAGTGCCGGGTCCATGTACCTGGCCATCGTCGATCGGACCCGCTTCTCGCTCGAGATGTTCTCCAGCAGGAGAATGGTCCCTTCGTCCTTGGTCTCGATGCGCAGTGGCACGCCGGTGACGTTCACGGAGACGGTCTGTCCGCCCTCCGTGGTTCCCGGGTCCGTCCCGGTGTCGATGTCGACGTCCATGAGCGACACCGACTCGTTCGTTGCCATGACCTCCTCGACCAGCGTGAGGATCCCCGGGTTCGTGGCGAACAGGTCGTGGACCGAGCGACCGACGATCTGATCCTCCGCGTACCCGAGGATCTCGGCCCCTGCGGCGTTGCACGTCACGACCCTGCCCTCGTGGTCGAGGGTGACGACGCCGTTGGTCATCGACTCGAGCACGGCGTCGTTGTAGTTCTTCACGCGCTGGACGTCGTCGAACAGCTTGGCGTTCTCCAGCGCGATGGCGACCTGGGCGGTGAAGGCGCGGAGTCGCTGCTCGTCCTCGGCCGTGAACGGGCCACCGCGTTTGTTGAGCGCTTGGGTGACCCCGATGGTTTCACCGGCCTTGTTGACGAGCGGAACGCAGAGGATCGATCGGGTGAAGAAGCCGGTCTGGGTGTCGAACGACGGGTTGAAGCGCAGATCGGCATACGCGTGAGGGATGTTGATGGTCTCGCCACTGGTGAACACCGTGCCGGCGATGCCCACCGAGTCGGGGAAGCGGATCTCGTCGACGTCGTCGTTTCCTTGCGCGACGCGAGCGACCAGCTCGGACGAGCGGGTGTCGTGCAGGAAGAGCGTCGACCGTTCGGCGTCGAGCATGACGGTGGCCTCGGTCATGACGCGGAGCAACAATGCGTCGAGGTCGATCTCGGCGGTGATGTCGGCGACGAGATCGACGAACTCCATCTCCTTCGCGGCCTGCGCACGGCTTCGCTCGTCACGTTGACTGTTGGTGAGCGCCAGCGCCGCCTGGGTGGTCATTGCCTCGAGCAACTGCAGGTCGTCGTCGTCGAAGCGGCCGTCGACCCGATTCAGCACCTGGGCGACCCCGATCAGCTCGCCACGCCCGGTGCGGATCGGCGCGCACAGGACTTGACGGGTCTCGTACCCGGTCGTCTCATCGACCTCGGCGTTGAAGTCGGCATCGTCGTAGGCGTCGTTGACCACCTTGCCACGCCCGGTCTGGAAGACCTTGCCGGCGATGCCCTTGTCGTTGAGCATCCGGATTTCGCGTGGGCCGTGCTCGGTCATCGAGCGGGAGTAGAGCTCGTTGGTGGTGGGGTCGTTCAGGAACAGCGTCGCCCGCTCGGCACGCAGGGCGACCGCCGTCATGGCCACCAGGCTGGCAAGGATCTCGTCGAGGCTGTCGAGCGCGGAGGTGGTGCGTGAGACGTCCAGGAGCGTTTCGGCCAGATGCAGACGCTTGGCCTGGTCGAGGAGTGCATTCGTGTCGGCGGACATGTCGGTGATCCCGTCGGTGTTCATCGGTGGTCGCCCTGAGTCGTGATCTCGAGCCGGCGACGCAGTTCGGTGATGGTTGCCTGCAGCTCGCGACGCTCGGTCTCGAACCGCTGTGTCTGTTGGCTGAGGGTCAGATCATGTTGGCGTCGGAGGTCGTCGGCATGGTGTCGGGCGGCGACGACCGCCGCGCGCAACTGGGCGGCCTCGGTTGCGGCGTCGCGCTCGGCGGCTCGGAGCGCAGCAAGGAGCTCCTGGCGTTGGTGGATCATCTGCTCGCGGAGGCCGGTGATCGTGCCGTGCAGCTGGTCGATCTCGTCCTTGTGCTCCGCGTTCGCTCGCTGCATCGCGGCGTCGGCTGCCTGCTTGGCGGCCTCGAGCGCGGTCCGCAGGGCGCGAACGTCACCCCTCGTCGCCTCCAGTTCGAGTTCCTTCGCCTCCGCCATCTTCGCCCTCCTGGGGCCATCATGGTCTGTGGACGCGCTGGTTGGCTACTGCGCCAGAGACGGCGGTGGCGGGGTGTGGCGGATGATCCATCCGAGAACCCCGCTCGAGAGGCGCTGCATCGTGCGATCGGAGGTTCGGGTGACGATGCGGGCGATGTCGTGGCGCTGGAGTTCGGCGAGCAGCACGAGGATCTCGGAGATGCCATCGCGGGACACCACGTCGGTGATGTCCGGCGTCCTGAGTATTCGCCAGAGGTCGTCGGCAGGCAGTTCGAAGATTCCGCCGTCGATGTACGCCTGCGCATGAGTCGAGAACGCGAAGTCCTGAAATCCTCGATCATCGAGCTCGAGTTGCTCGAAGTCGGCTGGATCGTGTCGGAGTCGCTCCTCGATCGCTTCTTGGAGAAGCTGGAGTGTCGATTCGAGCCACTCCTGCCCGCCACGGCTCAGGAAGGGCGCGACAGCACGGAACTGGTGCAGGCACTTGTCGCCGTACTCGAGGTAGTAGGTCGGTTGCGGCCGGTCGGGGTGTCGCCGGGCGAAGTCGGTGCCTCGGGTTCGGTAGTAGGTGTCGGTACCGGTCGGAACCGGCCGGGGCAGCGCGTCGACGATCGGCTGATGCTCGTCGGTCATGTGCGCCTGTGCCCCGTTCAGTCCTTCGTCGGTCGTCGACTGTGGGTGTACCCGCTGGGCCGACGACGGAAACGTCGATTCGGGTGATGGGCCGCATCCGACGTTTCCGATGTGCGGTGTCGGGCATGGTCACGCATGGCCACGACGACCCAGACATACCCCGTGTCGGCGAGCGACATGTTCGCCGCGCTGGCGAATCCTGACACCTACCCGCACTGGTTGCTGGGCGCCCGGCGTATTCGATCCGTCTCCGACGACTGGGCACGACCGGGGAGCTTCTTCGAACACACGGTGGGTTTCGGACCCGTCGTGATCTCGGATCGCACGACGGTACGGGCGATCGATCCGCCCCGGACACTGGTACTGCACGTGCGTGCCCGCCCTCTCCTGGAGGCTGTCGTCCGTTTCGAGGTCGAGGGTTCCGCCAGCGGTTCGAGCGTGATGATGCAGGAGACTCCGGTGGGCGTCTACGGAACGATTTCGGCGATCGCACAACCGTTGATCCGTGCTCGAAACGAACGTTCGCTACAACGCCTGAAGAAGTTCGTCATCGAGTCGGCTCGATCGGAATCGGCCGACGGAGCGCGCCGGGCGCCCAGGTGAAGAACGCCGCTGCGTGAAGGTTTGAGAGGTCGATTCCCGGGTAAGGCCCCGCAACGAATGTACGTACCGCCTACTTCTGAGGAGACATCATGACCGACCACGATTTGGGCATCAGGACCCGCGACCAGAACGATCTGGCGGCGAACGATCCGCGATTGATCGATCCCCCCGGCACGCAGGTGGCCGGGAGCCACGCGGCTGAAACCTACGCGACCGCTTCCCAGCCGATGGTCACGCCGGCACCCGGGGACTATGTGCAACGCGACGAGGACCGGTACGTGACCGTGCGCACCGATGCGCCCGCGCCTCGCTTGGACCGCATCCGCTGGTCGGCGATCTGGGCGGGACTCGCAGTGGCACTGGCGCTGTACCTGTTCCTGCAACTCGCACTCGTGGCGACCGGCATCGTGGACCTGTCCGAAGCAACGTCATCGGACGCGTGGTGGTCAGCGGGTGCTGCGCTCGTCGCCTTCCTCGTCGGAGGGATCGTCGCGGGTGCGAGTGCCGTGTGGCGTGACGCCGACGATGGACTGTTGCACGGCATCGTGATGTGGGCCGTCGGATTGGTCATCCTGATCGCACTGGCAGCGTTCGGTGGCAGCATCGCACTGGGAAGCTTCGACACCGCGAGTGTCTTCGACCAGTTCACGAACGCTGATCTCGACGCGGCCGCCGCGAGCAACGACGCCGAGGAGGCCGCCAGCTGGGCGATCATCGGGCTGACGAGCGCGCTCGTGGCCTCGGCGCTCGGCGCGACGATCGGATCGAAGATGTGGCCGCGGCGCCAGACCCGCGTCACCGAAATCCGCAGCTGACGCATTCGCTGCTGTTCGCAGGGAACCTCGTACCTTGCGGGAGCCCGCCCGGCAGGCCCGGGCGGGCTCCGTCGCGTTCAACGTGGATGACATCGACACTCCGTGCCGACGGGGCGCCGTTTGGTCTCGAGATCAAGAGGGTAGTGCTGAGGTTGAACCGGCGGTTGCGCCGCGAAGAGAGTCATGGAGATACGACCGTGAAGCCGCCAGTTCAGGCCTCCATCGGGCTCGGGCCCCAACATCGTCCTGCACGCGTGGGCCTCGTGCTCGGCGGCGGAGGCGCTTCAGGACTTGCGTTCCACGCCGGCGTGCTGTGGGCGCTGCAACATGATCTCGGATGGGACCCGCGTACGGCGGACATCATCGTGGGCACGTCGGCCGGCAGCATCGTGGGAGCGCTCCTTCGCTCGGACGTCACGCCCGAGGATCTGGCGGCGTGGACCACGGATGCCGACCCCAGCACGGACGGTCACATGTTCCGAGCAGTGATGGAGGCCACCGACAGCGTCGTCACACGCCGAGCAGTACCGCGGCCGACCATGCCCGGATGGAACCTGCTGAACGCTCTGCGGCATCCGTCGCAGATTCCGGGGGCGCTGGCGACTCTGCTGCCTCATGGGCTCCACGACCACTCGCCGCAGGTAGCCGTGCTCGAGCGTCTGGTCGAGACGTGGCCATCGAAGCCTCTGTGGATCTCTGCCGTGCGAGTCGGTGACGGCCGTCTGGAGTGGTTCGGCCGCGACTCCGAGCCCGAACGCGTGAAGCCGGCCGACGCCGTCACGGCGTCGTGTGCGGTTCCGGTCCTGGCACGGCCGGTGCGAATCGGCGGTCACCGGTATCTGGACGGCGGTGTGAAGTCCGCAACCCATGCCGACGTGCTGCTCGGCGCAGACCTCGACCTGGTCATCGTGCTGTCACCCATGGGGCATCATTCGGGCCGCAACCCGGTGCGCGCGATGGCGCACCGCCGTGTGCGTCGCGAAGTCGCGCTGCTGGAGCAGGCGGGAATGGAGGTGCAGCTCATCAGCCCTGACCGTGACACCGTGAGCGCCATGGGCTTGAACATGATGGATCGGGAGCGCACCGGTGAAGTCATGCGTCACGCGTTCCTGGGTGCTGTGGCGCAACTGGATGCATCGGCCGCCGCCGTGCTGCGGCGCGCTGCGACGGCGGACGCTGCCGAGCGGATCTGATCGCGAGCGGAGCGTCTCGCCCGTCAGTCGTTCACATTCTCGTTGCCGACGAAACTGAACTTTCCGTCGTGTTCCAGCACGGCGAATCGAACGTCCTCGAGTGACGCGAAGCCATTCTCCCGCGCTGCACTCAGGAGATCGTCGATCGTCAGCCGCTCGTTGCGAAGGCGAGCGAGGTCCGGCTCGCCATCGCGGAGCACGACGACCGCTTGGCCCTCCAGGATTCGCTCCCACCGCTTCGATCGGTGAGTGAGGAAATCGCTCGTCAGCATCCACGCCGCGAACGTCGAGATCACGATGACTCCTCCGGTCATCGACATGTCCTCGCCGGTGACTGCCTGCTGGACGAGATCGCCGATCACGAACGTGAAGATCAATTCGAGCGGTGTGAGTTCGGAGATGCTGCGCTTGCCGGTTCCACGGACGATCAGCCAGAGGAACCAGTAGATCAGCGTTGCGCGTACGACCAGTTCCATGTCAGTTCTCCCGCGTGACCCGGATCACGGCAGCACCCTCGTGCGGAAGTCGACGCGCACGGTGTCGTCGCCGCCGCTGATCTCGACCCACCCGTCGCGGCTGTCGTGGATGTTGGGCTGGAGGCGGGCATCGAGGTCGATCACGAGCTTGGGCTGGTCGTCGATCCGGAAGGTCCACACTTCGGTGATGCCATCGGACGAGATGGCATCGGCGGCAGGGTCGAGGCCGTTCTCGTCGAACATCGACAGGTAGTGGCGCGGAATCTCGACGTCGATCTCCGTCGGGAGCGTTGTTCCGTCGACCGTCTCGACGGCCACGACGAACGGTGTCGGAAGCCCGGGTCTCGTCGTGCTTGCGTAGGTGATCGTCGCGCGTAGCGTCCCCGATGTCGTCGAGGAGGTGGCTGTCGTCAAGCCTGCACACCCGAACAACGCGTAGGCGACAACCCCGAAGGCAACGAACACGGCGAGCGCACGAAGCACCTTCTCGAACCGTTGCCAGCGAACCGGCGGGTTTCGGGGAAGCGTGAGTACCGGCGATGTCACGGAATCCGCATCGAGGGGCTTCATCCGCCGGCTCTCGTTCGCGACGATCTCCGCATTGCTCCTGAGTGCCCAGATCGCAGCGAACGAAACCCTCGGTGTGGGTGTCCTGAGCCCGATGACGGGGACCTTCGGCCCTTCCTTCACGTCGACGAGGGGCGCGGAGAGTAGTCCATGGCCGTTCTGCTGGAGGCTCGAGATCTCGAGAAGTCATTCCGTACCGACGGTGTCCCACGCCCTGTGTTGCGTGGGCTGTCGCTCCAGGTCGACCAAGGCGAATGGGTGGCCGCGATGGGCCCGAGCGGGTGCGGCAAGTCGACGATGCTCCATCTGCTCGGCGGTCTCGATCTGCCGGACGCCGGTTCGATCCGCCTCGGTGACGACGAGGTCACGGCGCTCGGGGCTCCTGACAGGGCGCGGCTCCGCCGGCGACGCGTCGGCTACATCTTCCAGCAGTACAACCTGATCCCACATCTCGACGTGGCCGCCAACGTCGAGCTCCCCCAGCGGTTGGCCGGCATCTCGCGCCGCGAGGCGCGCAGGCGGTCGACGGAGCTGCTCGACGCGCTGGGTCTCGCCGATCGCGAACGAAACCTGCCGGGCACGCTGTCGGGGGGCGAGCAGCAGCGCGTCGCGATCGCGCGAGCGGTGGCCAACCATCCTGACCTCCTTCTCGCCGACGAGCCGACCGGCGCCCTCGACAGCGAGTCGGCGGCGCTCGTGCTCGATCTGCTGCGCACCCAGCACGACCGTGGTCAGACGATCGTGATGGTCACCCACGATCCCGACGTGGCGGCCGCGGCGGACCGGATCGTCCACGTTCTCGATGGGCAGATCGTCGGCTCCGAGGTCATGCACGAAACCGGTGTGCCGTGAGCAGCGGGATCGGGGTGCTGGTCGGTGCGGGCCTGCGGGGCCGCCGCCGTGCCGGCCTGATCGCAACGTTCGCTGTGCTCGTGCTCGCCGCCGTCGCGATCTCCGCCGGACTCGTGGTGAGCCGCCAGGGTGCACCGCTGCTCGACGCAGTTGCCGACGACGCAAACGTTGCGCACCTCGTTCTGTACGGAGACGGTGATGCGATCGCAGCGGCCGCCGACGATCCCGAGGTGGTCGCCTGGTCGGGTCCGTTCGACGCGGTGGGCGGAATCGAGCTGCCCCTGCCGGACGAGGCGGTGCCGATCGAGGCGACTGCGCTGGAATCGCCCGACATCGCCGTCAACGAGCCGCCGATCCGGTCCGGTCGGTGGGCTGCTGCACCGGACGAGATCGTGCTCGACCACAGCGTGTCGGTCGATCTCGCGATCGACGTCGGGGACCCGATCACTCTCCGACTCGCCGGGCGTGATCTGAGGTTCACCGTCGTCGGCACGGCCGTCAACTTCACGGACTGCTTCTACCCGCAGTGCGAACCCGGTCGCACGTGGGTCACCGAAGCAGGTCTCGAGCGCCTCGCTCCGACCGACACCTACTCCGTGGGCTACCTCCGATTCGCCGACCCGGCTTCCGCCGACCCGTTCGTCGAACGTCAGGCAGCTGCCGGGATCGAGGGGATCAGCGGTACGGATTCGTGGCTCGACACACGCGGCGACTTCCTCACGCTCGACCGGGTGTTCGGTTCGTTCGTTGCCGCTTTCGGAGTGTTCGTCCTCGTCGTGGCAGCCGTCATCATCGCCGGCTCGACTGCGATGCGGGTCGTGACCCAACGACGCGACATTGCCCTCATGGGAGCGATCGGGTCCACGCCGCGCCAGATCATGGCGGCCCTGCTGGTGGAGAACGTCGTCGTGGGACTGGCCGCCGGTGCAGTTGGTTGGTTCCTCGCCGGATTCCTTGCTCCGTCGCTCCAAGTGGGCATCGGTCGAACACTCGGACCTCAGGATCCGAGCTGGTCGGTGTTCAGCCTCGTTGTCTGCGTGGTGGTGATCGCGGGGTTGTTGGCCGTGGCCACGATCGTGCCGGCCCATTCCGCAGCGAGTCGGCCGGTCACCGACGTGCTTCGCGACGTGCCGCCGGAACGTGTCAGCTGGATCAACCGCCACGCCGGTCGGCTACCAGGCAGGCTCTCACTGCTCGGCGCGCAGGAGGCTGTCAGCCAGCCGGCGAGAGGTGGATTGGCCGCGCTCGCGATCGGCGTCGCCGTGATCGGGACGATCGTGTCGTTCGGGTTCATCTCGGCGATCGATCTGGTCACCACGGACGCGGCGAGAGCCGGGGACCCGTGGGACGTCGCGTTGATCCCGGGCGGCGCGGATCCTGCGATGGTGGAACAGGTGCTGGCCGAGACCCCGGGCGTCGACCGGTGGTTCGAGGACCTCGAACGACGGAGCACGTATCGCGACGGAGCCTTCCTGTCGGTGGCGACCGGTGGGGACCCGGAAGCGGCCGCCTACCAGATCGCTGAGGGGGAACCGTTGCGATCACCCGGCGAGGCGATCGTCGGATACGGATTCATGGAGCGGTTCGACGTGTCGGTCGGTGATCGCATCGAGTTCCTCGCCGGAACCACCCCGATCAGCGTCGAGGTCGTGGGGTGGTACCGCGACACCGAGGACAGCGGTGAGATCCTCCAGTATCGGCTCGAGGATCTTGCTGCCGTCGAACCGGGGGTCGTGCCAGAGGTCTACCGGGTGTCGCTCACGCCCGGATCGGACACCGCCGCCGTGGCAGCGGCGCTGGCCGATCGAGTCGGCCCCGAGGCGCGTGCGGAGGTGCTGGACACCGGCAGGGCGGACATCGAGCCGCTGATGATGGTGCTCCGTTCGATCGCTGCCGTGCTGTTCCTCACTGCCGGCGTCAACCTCCTCTCCGCCCTGCTCACGTCGAGCCGCGAGTCGGCGCGGAGAACCGGCGTCGAACTCGCCATCGGGTTCACCCCCGGCCAGCTGATCGGGCAGGGAGCGGTGGCCGGCGCAGTGCTCGGCCTCGTCGCCGCGGTCATCGGCGTGCCACTCGGGCTGATCGTGTTCCGGGTTCTGGCCGACACCGTGAGCACGGATATCGGCGTCGGCCCCGGCTGGATGCCGGCGCCCGGCATCGGCCTGGTGTTGACGATCGCCATGGCAGCAGTCGTGCTGGCGGCAGTGCTGGGATCGGTGGCCACGCGGCGGATCGCCGTCCGCCCCGCCGCCGACCTCGTGCGCGGCGAGTGACCCACCAGTGAGCTGACGCCAGGTCGTTCCCGCTCGACGCACCACTGACTGTGGCGCCCTCCACTGAACCGACGCGCTGCGCGCTCGACGCCCGGTTCTCGGTCGGGTTCGCGTGGTCGACCCTGTCCATCTCATGGCAGGTTCTCGCAATCGTCAAGGACGGTCGGCGGCTGATTCAATGGGATGTATCCCCGTCGGACCACGCAGCGTGACGGGTTCTCCCGCTCCGTGTTGACGTCAGGTGTTCGTCAAGATATATTCTGCTTCCTGTTAAGGATCCGACAGACGCCGGGCGGCGTTCGGACGATCGCCCAACGCTCCGCACGGAGCACCGACGAACGGAGTAATCAATGACCAACTCAACATTTTCCATCGAGGCCAAGGTTTGCTGGCGGGGCGCCACCTGGGGCTGACGCCCAACGCTCGCTCTTGATTGTTCAAGGTGGGCGTTCACGCGGTCGATAGATCCCGAGGAGCGCCGAGTGGCGTTCCTCCGTCGGGAGCGCCGCGTGACGACCACTCAATCAAAGTCGAGCACACTCCATAGTAGTGATCAAGCGGCGAGCACTTCGACGCGCTTCTCGGGGCAATTCAGTCCTGAGCGGCGGGTCGAAGTGCTCGCCGTCGTTTTGACCGCCCTGGCCGCTGCGTTGATCCTGACGGTTCCGGACGTCAGCGAGTCCACGAGACCCTCGCCGGCCATCGTGACAGTCGTGCTCGCGCTCGGCTTCGCGGCGACTGAGTTCTCCGTCTTCAAGTTCACGTTTCGCCGCGAGTCGATCAGATTCTCGGTCTCCGAGATCCCTTTGGCGTTCAGCCTTGTGTACCTCGCACCCGGGCCGGCGTTGGTGGTGCGAGTGCTGGGCTACATCGCTGTGGTGCTCTTCACGCTCCGGCTGCCGCTCTACAAGGTGGCGTTGAATGTCGCGATGCTCGCCTTCGAGGTGGCGCTCGGCTTCGTTGTGTTTCGGGGAATCGTCCGATCCGTCGGTTCTGGTGACACGCAGCTCGTTGTCGCCGCGATTGTTACGACTGCCATTTGCGGTCTCGTGTCGTCGATCATCGTGTCGTTGGCGATCTCGCAGTTCGAGGGCGGGCTCTGGAGCCGAATCGGCACGGAACTCCGAGTCGCCTGGTGGTTGTTCCTCGTCAATGCGACGCTCGCCGGCATGGTGCTGGGACTCGAACTGATCTCGCCGTACCTCGTGTTGATCGCACTGGTTCCGATTGGCCTGCTCTGGTACATCATCAAGGCCTACGGGGCGCTCGATCAGCGTCTCCGCGACCTCGATGCGGTCCATGGGTTCACCGGCGCAGTCGGTCAGTCTCTCGATCCCGACGAGATCATCAGCGCCGCTCTTGCCGAGACGGCCGAAGTGCTGCGCACCGACGCGGCCGCGGTCGTCCTCTTCAATGACAGCGAAGGGGCGATTCTGAAGGTCCACGGCACCGTTGGACTGCACCTGCCCACCGACGCTGGGGATGGCAGCTGGCGTTCGTTGATCCTGTCGGAACGGGCGACGCTGGTGTCGGGCGCTCAACTCGGCCCCCTCAAGACCTCGGGGTCGACGATCGTCGAGATCATGGTCGCGCCCATCCGTGACGGGTCGGGCGTCATCGGTCTGCTGGTGGTTGCGGGGCGGACCGGTGCAGGTTCGCGGTTCGGCAGCGATGACGTCGTGCGCCTCCAGAACCTCACCGAACAACTCACGGCGAGTCTTCGGCGAGGCATGCTGCACCAGCGGATCGAGCGAGAGGCTCGTCACGACAGCCTGACCGGCCTCCCCAACCGGCTCTCCTTCGAGCATTCGGTCATCGACGCGGCCAGGGCACAGCCACGGGACGATTTCTTGTTCGTGATGATGATCGACCTCGACCGTTTCAAGGAGGTCAACGACACGCTCGGCCACCACGCCGGCGACGAACTGCTCGTCGAAGTCGGCGAGCGGTTGACGGCAGTACTCGGCCCCGACGACGTGTTGGCGCGGCTGGCCAGTGACGAATTCGCCATCGTGGGACATCGCCGAACGCACGCCGAGATGGTGGAGTTCGCGTGGCACTGTGTCCGCAACGTCGGCCGCCCGGTCACTCTCGACGGGCTCGAGATCGTGGTCACCGCCAGCGCCGGCGTCGCCGTCATCGACGACGACCACGAAGAGGGCGCCACGCTGCGGTACGCCGACATCGCCATGTACAACGCCAAGACGCAGCGCCTCGGCGTCGACGTGTACCGCGCCGAGATCGATCGACGCACACCCGCTCGCCTCTCGATGCTCGGCGACCTCCGGGCGGCGATCGAAGGAGACGGACTGCGCGTCCACCTGCAACCGAAGCTCGACCTCGCCTCCGGCACGGTGGTCGGTGCCGAGGCGCTCGTGCGTTGGACCCATCCCGTCCGGGGGGTCGTGCCGCCGACCCAGTTCGTCAGGGTGGCCGAGGACACGGGGCTGATCAAGCAGCTCACCGATGTCATGCTCCACCTCGGCATCGGTCATCTTCGCGAGATCCACGATCGCGGCTACCACCTCGGGCTGGCCGTGAACCTGTCGACGCACGACCTCCTCGATTCGAAACTCGCCCAGCGCGTCGAGGAGCATCTCGACGCGAACGGCGTCGATGCGTCGATGCTCACGCTCGAGATCACCGAGTCGTCACTCCTCATCGACGCGCCACGCGCCCGATCCACCATCAACGAACTCCACGAAGTCGGCGTCCGTCTGTCGATCGACGACTTCGGGACCGGCTACTCGTCGCTGAGCTACCTGCGTCGACTGCCGGTGGCCGAACTGAAGATCGACCAGAGCTTCGTCGCGAATCTCCTGCTTGACGAGCAGGACGAGGTGATCGTGCGATCGACGATCGATCTCGGGCACAACCTCGGGTTGGTCGTCGTGGCCGAGGGCGTCGAGAACAACGAGGTGCTCGAACGGCTCCGGGTGTTCGGCTGCGACGTCGCCCAGGGCTACTGCATCTCGCGGCCGCTGGATCCGGGCCAGTTCAACTCATGGCTCGGGAGCACCAACCTGCCGAGCCTCAAGGTCGATCCGCTCGACTTCTCCCGCTGGGTCGACGCCGGCGAGCCGGCCGAATCCAGGCCGTTGCTCGACTGACGTCGATTGTCGTTGGGGCCGTTCGGCCCGTGTCCCTCGCTGTCGAGGGCGTGATACTGGAGTCGTGAGCAAGCGACTGCCTCTCCAACACGTCGTCATCCATGGCCATGAGGTCGGGTTCCGGCGCGGCGGTTCGGGAGAGCCGATCCTGTTGATCCATGGGCTGGCAGGGAGTTCGCGCACCTGGGACGACGTGATCCCGACGCTCGCCGACCGCCACGAGGTCATCGCCCCCGACCTTCTCGGCCACGGCGAGTCGGCCAAGCCGGTCGGCGACTACTCGCTCGGCGCGTTCGCGAGCGGGTTGCGCGACTTTCTCTCGGTGCTCGACGTCCCCAGCGTCACCATCGTGGGTCACTCCTTCGGCGGCGGGGTGGCGATGCAGCTGGCATACCAGCATCCGCATCTCGTCGACCGGCTGGTGTTGGTCGGCAGCGGTGGACTCGGTCGTGAGGTGTCGTGGCTGTTGCGCCTGCTGACCCTGCCGGGATTCGAATACGTGATGCCGATCGCGTTCCCGAAGCCACTCGTCGATCGTGCGACCGATGTCGGTCGCCAGCTCGGTCGCCGGAACATCCGCTCGCCGAAGCTCGCCGAGATGTGGCGGGCCTACTCGTCGCTCGCCGGTGCGCCGAACCGATCGGCGTTCGTGCGGACGATGCGGGGCGTGATCGAACCGACGGGCCAGATGGTGAACGCCAGCGATCGGCTGTACCTGGCGGCCCACATCCCGACCCTCATCGTCTGGGGAGACCGTGACGGCATCATCCCGGTCTCGCACGCCTACGCCGCTCACGAACTGATCCCGACCAGCCGACTCGAGATCCTCGAGGGTGTGGGGCACTTCCCGCACGTCGAGGCCGCGGAACGGTTCTCCGAGGTGCTGCTCGACTTCATGGACACCACGTCGCCGGCGTCGACCCGTCACGAGGCCCTTCGCGACGTGCTCCTCGAACGAAGCGGCTGAACGGGCACTCAGCGCCGACGGGCCACGATCGTCGCCACGCCCTCGCCCTCGCTTGCGGCGAGGATGTCCAACGCGTCGAATGCCGCGGCGAGTTCACCCGGTGGGGCGTGGAACGGACCTGGTGAGACGGCGCCCACCTCGGACAGGACCGTGACGATGGCAATGCCGCCCACGACGAGTCGATCGGCGATCTCGGCGTAGATCGACCGCTGGCGGAATCGTTGGCAGACGATCAGGTCCGCTGTGGGTGGATCGGCAGGAAGGCCGATGTCGACGTCGGTGACTCGTGCGTCGATCCGGTCCGCGAGTCCGGCCGCATCGGCTGCTGCCCTGAGCACGTCGATCGCGATCGGCGACACGTCCAGTGCAACGACCTTCAGCCCGCGCTGCGCGAGCCACAGCGACTGGCTGCCGAGACCGCATGCGATGTCGATCGCGACACCGGTGTCGGGCAGGAGTCCGAGGAGTTCGGGCCGTGCGTCCACTGCCTCGGGGGCGAGTGGGCCAGGAGGCGGCGCCGATCGGTAACGGTCATCCCAGCGTGTGGCGTCGTCGTGCATGTTCTCCATCTTCTCAGTGTCCGTGGAGTGTGCATGTGCCCGGTGCCACTGCCGCACCGGGCCGGGGAATGTGGTGCCAGCGGTGCGTCGCGTGGAATCATCGACGCTGTGACTGACATCGACGAAGGCTCCTCCACCCAGACCGCGACCGGCTGGCTGTCGCCGGAGGACCTCGAGCTGGTACGAGCCAACGTGCCGATCGTGTACGTCGATGCGGTGCCGGTACGGGTCGATTCACTGGGCAACGTGACCGAGGTCGGCCTGCTGCTCCGTGTTGCCTCCGATGGGTCCATCAGCCGCATGGTGGTCACGGGTCGCGTGCTGTTCGGCGAGCGTGTACGTGAGGCGCTGATGCGACATTGCGAGAAGGATCTGGGCCCGATGGCGCTGCCCCGGGTACCCGCCAATCCGACCCCGTTCACCGTCGTGGAGTACTTCCCCAACCCCCAGCGTTCGGGCTTCTACGACCCGCGCCACCACGCGGTGAGCCTGGCCTACGTCGTGCCGGTGGAGGGAGACTGCGAACCGACGCAGAAGGCCCTCGACCTCTCCTGGTTCACGCCCGAGGAGGCCGTCAGCGACGAGGTCATCGCCCAGATGACCAGCGGACACGACCGGCTGATCCGTCTCGCCCTCGCCCACGTCGGCAAGTTGCCCTGACGCTCGCTGGTGCCCCTCAGATGACCGACCCGATCACCCAGAGGGTGAGCATGCCGGCACCGAGGGCCGCGATCAGGTTGCGGGTGAACGAGGCGACGACGATGGCAACCGCGATCGCGGCGACCTCCGCGGCCTCGACCCCACTCGCGCCCTTGCCGCCCGCTATCAGGTTGACCGTGAGGGCGGAGAGGACCGCTGGGCCCACGTAGCGCAGTGCTCTGGTGACGTTCGCCGGGAGCGGACGATCGGCGAGGAACACGATGAGACCGGCACGTGAGGTGTACGTGATGAGTCCGATCGCGAGCACGGCCGACAGTGCGGCTGCGATGCTCACGACGCTGCGGCCCGTTCGGCGACCCGGCGGCTCTGCAGGACGTCGGCGAGATACCCCGCGGCAACCCCGCTGATCGCTCCGACGAGGATGCCGCCGTTGTTGGGGGCGTCGAGTGCGAGCAGGCAGACCCCTGCACCGGTGATCGCCGCCACGATGCCAGGTCGGTTCGTGAGGCCGAGGACGACCAGCCCGGAGAACATGATCGCCGGTGCAACGTCGAGTCGCCACTCCGTCGGAATCGCCGATCCGACGAGCATGCCGAGGGTGACCGTCAGCGTCCACGAGACGAAATAGAAGATTCCGGCGGTGAGGTAGAAGTGCCGCCAGTCCCGCGACGACAACTCGACGCGCACGCTGGACAACGCGAACAGCTGGTCGATCAGGAAGAACGGACCGATCCATCGGAACCATTTCGGCTGGTCGTTGAATCGTGGCGAGAGGGCCGCGCTGTACATCACGTGGCGCAGGTTGATGACGGCAGCGGTGGCCACGAGCGTCACCCACGTGGCGGTGGCGGCCAGGCTCACGGTGGCGAGTTGCGAAGCGCCGGCGAAGAGGAAGAGGTTGGTCGACCAGGCCACAGCGGTGGGCATCGCCGATTCGGTGATCGCCACGCCGAGCACGAGGGCGAACGGGATCGCCGGAATGAACAGCGGCACGGCGTGTCGGAGGGCGTCGCCGATCAGCGGTTCGGTTCGGGTGCTCGGAAGGTCGGCTGGCATCGTCGTGCCAGGCTAAGTCCGACGGGTCGAGCATCCCGTGACCGACCCGGGTGCAGGGCGTACCATGTACGTCCGATGCCCGAAGGCGACACGATCCACCGATCGGCCAGCGCCATGCGTACCGCGCTGGCCGGCAAGGCGATGGTGCGGTTCGATGCGCCTCGTCTCCTCGGTCCGGCGCCGCGAGCAGGCCGGATCATCGAGACCGTCGAGAGTCACGGCAAGCATCTGATGATCGAGTGGGACGACGGGCTGGTGCTCGACACCCACATGCGGATGACCGGCTCGTGGCACCTGTATCGCGCCGGTGATCGTTGGCGGCGTCCGTACACGCAGATGCGGGCGGCGATCGAGGTCACCGACTGGGTGGCCGTCTGCTTCAATGCGCCGACCGTCGAGACCTATCGGCACATCGACAAGCGACGCCATCCCGGAATGGGTCGATTGGGACCTGACCTCTGCGCGGCCGACACCGATCTCGGTGCCGTCGTGAACCTGCTGCTCACCTATCCCGACCCGTCGGCCCGCCTGGGTGAGGTACTGCTCGACCAGCGGGTGATGTGCGGCATCGGCAACGTCTATCGCTGCGAAGTGCTCTGGGCGATCGGGCTGAGCCCGTACGCCAGAGTCGGCTCGATCAGCGAACACGACGCGATCCGGCTGGTCAACACGGCAGCCACGATGTTGCGCTCGAACCTGCATCACGCCAAGCGGGTGACCTCGGCAGGGGCGAAGGGCGGCCTCGCCGTCTACGGCCGAAACGGGCAACGTTGCGGGCGCTGTGGCGGAACGGTGGAGTGTCGCCGAATGGGCGAGCACAACCGGGTTCTGTACTGGTGCCCGGGTTGCCAGACACACCTCGATCCGAAGCTCGAACCGTCGAGCGACGACACCCCGATGGACCCGCACCCCGCTGCTCAGCGCTGGCTCGCCGAGCTCCCCTGGAACCGCGACGCCGGCTGACGGCTATCCACGGCCGAGCATGCGCTCGACCGCGATCTCGATGACCACCCGGTCGTCGCGTACCTTCGGCTCGCGGTACCTCGCGGCGTATCCCTCGACGCCGGCGCGCACGCCGTGCGGATCCGTGACGAGTCGCACCGGGCCCTCGAGGCTCAGCCACCGTCCACCATCGACCTGGCACACGGCCGCCCGCCGGCCGGCGGCCTGCATGCGCTCGGCATTGCGGGCCTTCTGCGATCCGGCCCACGTGATCACGCGCGCCACTCGCGCATCGACGTCGTAGCTGAATCCGACGGCGACGACATGCGGAGAGAGGTCCTCGCGGAGCGTCGTCAGCGTCGCCAGGTGGTATTCACGCAGGAACGTCAGGACCTCGTCGGACAGGTCGGTCGGGTCGAGGGCCATCGCCCCGTTGTAGCCCGTCCACGATGTGCCGGACACATTCGTGCGCGGGCTATTCGGTGGCGATGGCTTCGAGGACGTTCATGTTGGAGGCCTTGTACGAGGGGTAGAGCGCTGCGAACAACCCCGCGATGACCGCGCCGACGAGGATGACGACGATGATCGTCGGGTTGAACGCCAGCTTGCTGATCACGTCGTTCGGGACGGCCAGCGACAGGACCACGCCGAGGAACGTGCCCACGACGATGCCGACGGTCGCACCGAAGGTCGACACGATCACCGCCTCCCACCGCACGGACCGTCGCGTCTGGCGTTTGTTCATTCCGACGGCGCGCAGCAGCCCGATCTCACGGGTCCGCTCGAACACGCCGAGTGCCAGGGTGATCGAGATGCCGAGGATCGCGATGAGGATCGCGAACGCCAGCAGCAGCGTGATGATCAGCAGGAGCTGGTTGATCTGTGCTTCCTGTGCATCGAGGAACTCGGCGTTGGTCTGCACGTTCGCCTGTGGGAACTGCTCCATCGCGGCCTCGACGGCAGCGTCGCCGGTCGCCGGGTCGACGCCGTCGGCCAGTTTGGCGATCACGAAGAAATCCCGTGCCGGCGCGTCGCTCACCTCGGCCAGGGTGTCGAGACCGATCAACCAGTTGCCGAATGTTGCGTCGCCGTAGATGCCGGCCACCGTCAGCGTCTCCTGCACCCCGTTCTGGAACGTGACGTCGACGGTCGAGCCGACGGTGGCACCCAGGTCGTTCGCAGGGTCCTGCTGGAGGAGGAGTTCGTTCGGCCCCAGCTCGGCGATGGTGCCGTCGATCAGATCCGGATCGACGAGCTTGTCGAATGCCACCGGGTCGACCGCACCGAAGTTCTTGGTCTCGCCGTCGACCTGACCGGTGATGCCGCGGATCGGGGTGACCGCATCCAGTTCGGGCACCGCGGCCAGCGTTTCGCTGACGACCGGCGACAGGCCCTGGAAGCTCTCGTCGGTGACGATGTAGTCCGCGGAGATGGCGTTCTCGAGCGTGTCGACGAGGCTTGCTCGCAGCGACGAGGCGAAGACCGCCGTGCTGCTGACGAGCGCCACACCGATCATCAGTGCCGACGCGCTCGACGAGGTTCGCCGCGGAGCGCGGGCCACGTTCTGACGGGCGAGCGCACCGGGCACCTTGAACCACTTCTCGATCGGCCAGCCGATCACTCTCGTCACCGGGGTGGCGATGGTCGACGACAGGCTGGCGACCCCGAGGAACAGCAGGAGGGCCCCACCGCCCGCGAGGACGACGAGGCCGGTCGTGCCACCGGGCTGGACGAACAGCCCCACCACGAACAGCGTGACACCGACGACGGTGGTGATCACTCCGGCGACGAGGCGACGGGTACGCATCGCCACGAATCCCAGCTCGGGACGCAGCGCGGCCACGGGTGGGATCCGTGAGGCGCGTCGTGACGGCACGATGACCGACGCCATCGTGATGCCGATTCCGACCAGTGCGGCCACGACGAGGGTACGGGGGCCCAACACGGTCGCCGTGTCGGGGAAGCCGGCACCCGCGGCATCGAACGCAGCGATGAGACCGCGTGCCACCAGTAGGCCGCCGAAGACGCCGAGCACGGTCGAGACGACACCGAGGCCGAGGGCCTCGAGGGTGATCATGCGGCGCACCTGGCGACCGGATGCGCCGACCGCACGCAGGAGGGCCAGTTCGCGGAGCCGCTGGCCGATCGTGATCTGGAAGACGTTGTTGATGATGAAGGCGCTCACGAACGCCGTGATGAACGCGAAGATGAGCAGGCCGGTACCGAACACGTCGACGAACTGGTTGACCTGGTCGGCGGTCTCCTGTGCGACTTCTTCACCCGTGACGACCTCGGTCTGGGGGGGCAGGATCTGTTCGATCTCGCGCTGCACCGTCGGCACGTCCGCGCCGTCGGCGACCCGGATGTCGATGGCATCGACCTTGCCCTCGGCGCCGAAGTTCACGAGTGCAGTCTGGAGATCGAGTGCCGTGAGTTGAGCTCCGCCGAAGCTGTCGGCGCTCCCGAGACCAACCGTTGCGGTGATGGTCCCCTCGAACGTGCCGACGTCGGTGAGGTATCGCACCGTGTCGCCGATCTCGAATCCCTCCATGTCGGCGGTCGCCTTGTCGATGGCGAGCTCGTCGGGTCCGGACGGGGGGCGCCCCTCCTTGATCGTCACGCCCTGGATGCCGTCGTCGCCTTCCCACGACACTCCGAACGTCGGGCCCCCGGCCGGCATGATGGCGTCGCCGTCGGCGTCGAGGAGCTGCGCGAACCTCTGCAGTACCGGCTCGACGACCGCCACACCGTCGACAGCGCGGATCGAATCCGCGATCGTGACGTCGATGGGATCGCGGGCATCGTCGGTCTGGAACGTCTGTGCCGCGCGGACCTCGAGATCGACGTTCTCGTTGAGTTCCTGGAACAGGTTCTCGAACGTCGCCGCGCAGGCTGTCGGCGAGGACGAACGAACCGACCACGAACGACACGCTCGCCGTGATCGCGAACACGATGGCGAGGGTCCGGCCCCACCGGGCGCGGATGCTCCTTCGAGCGATCAGGGATCCGGCACCCATGTCAGACCGCTCTGCGCAGGTGGTCGATGACCTGATCGGTCGTCGGGTCGATCAGTTCCCCGGTGAGCTTGCCGTCGCCGACGAAGACCACCCGGTCGGCGTAGGACGCGGCAACCGGGTCGTGGGTGACCATCACGATCGTCTGGCCGAAGTCGCGCACGGCGGTGCGCATGAACGACAGGATCTCCGTGCCGGTCACCGAGTCGAGGTTCCCTGTCGGTTCGTCGGCGAAGATGATCCGAGGTCGTGACGCCAGCGCTCGGGCAACGGCGACACGCTGTTGCTGGCCGCCCGACAGCTCGCTGGGCCGGTGTTCGAGGCGGTCTGCGAGGTCGACGGTGGCGATCACGTGGTCGATCCACTCCAGGTCACCCGTCTCCCCACCGAGCATCATCGGCAGTCGGATGTTCTCGTCGGCGGTCAACGTGGGGATCAGGTTGAACGCCTGGAAGATGAAGCCCACCTGGGTGCGACGGAGTTCCGTGAGGGCCTTGTCGTCGAGCGACGCCAGGTACGTGTCACCGATGAACGTGGCGCCGGAGGTGAGGGTGTCGAGACCGGCGAGGCAGTGCAGGAGGGTCGACTTACCGGAGCCTGATGGGCCCATGATGGCACTGAACTTTCCCTGCTCGAACGAGACGCTGACGCCGTCGAGCGCATGCACCTGCGCGTCGCCGATGCCGTAGGTCTTGCGAGCGTCGATGGCTCCGGCAGCAGCGGTGCCACCGGGGGCGACAACAGCAGGAGCCGGAGGAGCGGGTGGTGCTGGCGGGACTGGCGTGGACATGGCCTCAGGTCTACCGCCGTGTGGACGCAGGAACATCCGCCGTCGGGCAGATCATCGTCGATGGTGGCGGCCTGCACGCGGTCACGCGATGCTGCGGTGGTCCGTGCGGGGGCGGACGTGCCGTACGATCACGGCGTGATGGCCTCGTGCGCCTCGTGCCTGCTCACACTTCCGGACCAGGCACGATTCTGTCCGTCGTGCGGTCAGGAGGTCCTGTCGGTCGCGGTCGAGGAACGTCGCGTCGTGACGGTCGTGTTCGCAGACCTGGTCGGTTACAGCGCGTTGTCGGAACATCTCGATCCCGAACGGGTGAAGCGGCTGATCGATGCCGCGTTCGAACGGTTGATCACCGACATCAATTCTTTCGGGGGGCGCGTCGACAAGGTGCTCGGAGACGGCATCATCGCGCTGTTCGGTGCACCCGTCGCCCACGAGGACGACGCGGACCGGGCGATCCGTGCGGCGTTGCAGATGCACGAGTCGCTGAGTCGGTTCGTGCACGACCAGGTCGACCTCGACCGTCCGCTCCAGCTGCGCATCGGGATCAACACCGGCGAAGTCGTCGTCGGGTCGGTGTCGGGGACCGCCGACTACACGGCGATGGGCGACGTGGTCAACGTGGCCGCGCGCCTGCAGACGCTAGCGCCGCCGAACGGGACCTTCATCGGCGACTCGACCTCGGTGCTGGCCTCGGACGAGATCGTGCGCGAACTGGTCGACGAGGTCGACGTGCGGGGCCGATCGCAGACCGAGCGCGTGTGGCGGGTGGTCGGACGACAACGGCGACTGCCCAGCGTCGTCACGCGACCCGATCGGCCGTTCGTCGGCCGGGCCACCCAGCGCGAATTGCTGGCGTCCGTGATGGCGATGGTGGCGGGTGGCCGCAGTGCTGTCGTCTCCGTCAGCGGTGAAGCGGGTTGCGGCAAGACCCGGCTGGTGAGCGAGGCGCTCGCGGACTTCCCGAGCCGCAATTTCACGGTGTTCGCCGGTGTGTGCGCCCCGTACGGCGAGAACAACGTGTGGTCTCCGATCGCCACCGCCCTGTTTCGTCGTCTCGACCTGGCGGTCGGGGTTCCGCCCGATCAACTCAGGGAGTTGCTGCGCAGCAAGGCCGTCGAGCTCTACGGTTTCGAGTCGACCGATTCGCAGTTGGATCGCTTCGTCGAGGGCACCTTGCACCTCATGGGGTACCCCTCCGACCTCGACCGCGTCCCGCCTGCCCAGTCGCGCGAGGCGCTGTTCACGTACATCGTCGACGGCATTCGCCGACGTACGGCAGGCGGTCCGGTGGTGTTGTGGATCGACGACCTGCAGTGGGCCGACGTTCTGATCATCGATCTGCTCCATCGGATCGCGCGCTCGCTCGCCGACCGGCCGTTGTTGATCATCACGGCGCAACGCGACGACGCCGATCTCGAATGGCCCCCGGCGGTCGACCATCCGATCACGGTGAGAATGCCGTTGGATCCGCTCGAGCGCGGTGAGGCTGCGCGGTTGGTGACGGCGGTCGTCGGCGAAGGGGCATCGGATGCGCTGATCGACCAGCTGTACGAGCGCAGCGGCGGCAATCCGCTGTTTCTGACCGAACTCGCCGAGTTGGCCAAGGCGCATCCGACGAGCACGGCATTGCCGGGTTCGCTGCGAGCACTGATCGCGGCTCGCCTGGACCGGCTCCCGGGGCCGCAACGATTGATACTCGACAATGCCGCTGTGCTCGGCACCAGCGGTCCGATCGATGCATTGGCGAAGTTCGCGGCGGAGATGCACCAGGAGTTCGACGAGCACGACCTGGAGACTCTCGACGATGACGGGCTGATCGAGCTCGACGGCAGCAGCTGGCGCTTCCGCAGCGACGTGGTGCGTGAGGTGGCGTACCAGACGCTCACCAAGCTCGTCAGAGCGCAGCGCCACGCCGGGACGGCATCGGTGATGGCGCACTCCCCGGTGATTCCCAAGGATCAGATCGCCCACCACGCAGCGTGCGCGGCCGAACTCGTTGCCGAGATCGGCCCGGTTCCGGGGGTGGCGCCGAACATCACCGAGCAAGCGGTCGCCCTGTTGCGCGATGCGGCGCAACGGTCGATCGACGTGGGCGCGTTCAACCAGGCGCGACGTCACGCGACCCGCGCACTGGATCTCGGCGTCGCGGATGCCGACCTCGCTCGCGACCTGTTGCTCCTCCGGTCGCTCGCACAGGTCGAGCGGCGAGTGGTCGAGCCGGCACGCGCCGACGCACTCGATGCGTTGGAGGCGTCGTTGGCGGCAGGCGATCGTCCCCACGAGGCGAAGGCTCGGCGTCTGCTCGGCATCTTGCACCAACGCGAAGGCGATCTCCCTGCGGCGCGCCGGGAGCTGGGCGCCAGCGTCGACATCTTCCGTGAGCTCGGTGACGACATCGAGCTGGCAGCATCGCTGCGCGAGCGCGGACTGGCCGAGGTGTTCGGCGGCTCGTTGCAGGATGCCGACTGGCTGCTCGGCGAGGCCGAGGGCCTGTCGGAGCGGCTGGGCGACCGTCGTGGGATGGCCTGGGTGCGCCAGCATCAGGCGTGGGTCGCGTTCCTGTCGGGCGACACCGATCTGGCCGAACGTCGCCTGCTCACCGCCGCCCAGGAGTTCGACCTGTTGGGCGACGGTGCCGGCCTGAGTTGGGCGTCGGGCCTCCTTGCCTACGTTCGCTTCTATCAGGGCCGCTTCGAGGAAGCGGAAGCCCTGGCGACGCAGGTGCGAACGGAATCGGCCGCTCTCGGCGACCCGTGGGCGCCGGCGATGATGGACTCGCTCGTCGCGTCCATCCGTCTGTGGACCACGCGCTTCAGCGAGGCCGAGGAACTGTCACGCAAGGCGCTCCACGCCTTCCGCCAGATCGGCGACCGGTTCGGGACGATCCAGGCGATGGGTCCGAGGCTGCGTTCACTCGTCGCGCTGGGTCGGGTGCAGGAAGCCGAGCGTGGCATGGAAGAGGTGTTGGCGATCAGCGAGTCGTTCGGCGATCTCTCGTTCCCGGCGATGACTGCTGCCGGCGTCGCGGTGCACATGGGCTTGGGGGGGCGAGCTGTCGTCATCGCAGAGTTGGCGTTGGAGCGCGGCGTGACGATGGGCTCGGATGTCTCGGAGTCGCGGGTCACCCTTGCGCTGGCGCTGTGTCAGGCGGGGCGCCCCGAGGACGCGCTGGGCCATCTCCACGAGGTCGACGGAAAGTCGGCGTACGCATCGTCGGTCTCGGCGCTGGCGTTGGCGTTGGTCGGTGACGCGACCGGTGCGATCGAGAGTGCTGCGCTCCTCGGCGAGGGGTCGTCGACCTATCTCGACCGTGTGGTGGCCGACGTGGCAGCTGCTGCCGGCGAGATCATGATGGGTGAGCGCGATGCTGCCCGCGAGCGTCTGGTGCGAGCCGATGTGACCGCCCGGGAAGCCGGCGACGTGGTGGCGCGTTCGCTGGTGGCGGCGGCATCGCAGGCGCTGGTCGAGCAGGCCGAGTTCGAGGCGGGGCATCTGGGACCGGGATGGCGCCGGGTGATGTCAGGACTGGCGGCCGTGGCGCTGCGCCCGTCGGACGACGCCGCCGTCGAACCGGCGTGACCGTTCCTGTCGAACGCCACGCGACCGGGTTGATCGTCGGTCGATTCGACCCGCCGCATCTCGGCCACTCCTACATGATCGAGTGGGCGGCCACGCGCAGCGACCGGTTGGTGGTGTTCGTGAACAGCTCGTCGGAGCGTGACACGGCGCCGGGCGCGCTGCGAGCGGCGTGGTTGAGCGATCTGCATCCCGATGTCACGGTGATCGAGGTCCGCCATGGGCTCGGCACCGACTTCGACGACGAGGACTTGTGGGAGCGGTGGATGGCACTGTTCCGCGACCACTGGCCCCATGACGGCGGCCCGCATGCCGTGTTCTCGTCGGATGCGTACGTGGTCGAGTTGGCGGCGCGGTTCGATGCCGTCCACGTGGTCGTCGACGCCGATCGCGTCACCGTTCCGATCTCGGCCACGCAGATCCGCGAACACCCCGCCGATCACCTCGATCGACTCGCCCCCTCCGTACGGGCCTGGGTGGAATCCAACTGGCTCTGACCGGGGAGATGGTCAGCGATTGGGCTGCTTGGTGACTCGGAGGTAGGGCTTGACGGGGTTCCAGCCGGCGGGGAAGAGCGCCTTGGCGTCTTCGTCGGAGACTGCCGGGACGATGATGACGTCCTCGCCGTCCTTCCAGTTCGCCGGCGTGGCGACCTTGTAGTCGGCCGTCAACTGCAGGCTGTCGATCACGCGCAGGATTTCGTCGAAGTTGCGGCCGGTGGAGGCCGGGTAGGTGAGCGTCAGCTTGACCTTCTTGTCGGGCCCGATCACGAACACCGACCGCACGGTCAACGTGTCGCTCGCGTTCTCGTGGATCATGTCGTACAGGTCGGCCACCTTGCGGTCGGGATCACCGATCATCGGGAAGTTGACCGCAGTGCCCTGGGTCTCCTCGATGTCGCCCTCCCACTTCACGTGGCTCTCGACCGGATCGACCGAGAGGCCGATGACCTTGACGTTGCGCTTGTCGAATTCGGGCTTGATCTTGGCCACGTAGCCGAGTTCGGTCGTGCAGACGGGCGTGAAGTCCTTGGGGTGGCTGAAGAGCACACCCCACGAGTCGCCGAGCCACTCGTGGAAGCTGATCTCGCCCTGCGTGGTCGGGGCGGTGAAGTCGGGTGCGATGTCGCCGAGACGAACAGTCATGGTGGATCTCCTGTGATGGACCGGTGCAACGTCGATCGACGTCGTCACCGGAGCAAGTTACCTCAATACCCGACAAAACCGGTCGGGAATATCAGGAAGAGGCCGTCGGCGTCGCCGGACCGAGTGCCATCAGTTCCTCGGCAGGTCCGAGAAGGGCGCGTTGCGGTCGGGTCCCGGCTCGCGGGGCAGCCCGAGGACCCGTTCGCCGAGGGTGTTCTTCTGGATCTCGTCGGTACCTCCGCCGAGCGACATCCCGCGGCAGTTGAGGACGTGATACGCCCAGTAGTCGGCATCGGTGTCGTCGGACTCCCACGCCATTGCGCTCGCGCCACCGATCAGGTGGGCCGTCTGGGCGCAGTGGCGGCCCTGGATGGTTCTCCAGAGCTTGCCGACCGAGGGGTGAAGACGTCGACTGGTTCCCCAGGGGACGAGCCGTTCGCCCGTGTAGACCACGGCGAGGTCGTCGCGGATGGTGGCGTCATCGAGGCGGTCGCGCTCCGATGCCCCGCGACCAGACCACTGAACGGAAGCGGTGAACGTCCTGCTTTCGACTTGTTCTCGTCGTCGGTCAGCTGGCCGCGCCCGAGTGATGTCCGCTCGTGTCCGAGCAACGCAACGGCGAGACCCCATCCGCCGTTGACGTCGCCGACCACCCAGTCGGCAGGGACCCGGGCCTCGTCGAGGAAGACCTCGTTGAACTCGGCGGCACCCGTCATCTGGACGAGTGGACGAACGGTCACGCCGGGTTGGTGCATCGGCAGGGCGAACATCGTGATCCCGCTGTGTTTGGGTGCGTCGAAGTCGGTGCGGGCCAGGAGGATGCCGAGGTCCGCGATGTGGGCCTGCGAGGTCCACACCTTCTGTCCGGTGACGATCCACTCGTCGCCGTCACGGACCGCACGGGTCGTGAGCCCGGCGAGATCGGATCCGGCCCCGGGCTCGGAGAAGAGCTGGCACCAGATCTCCTCGCCGCGCAAGGCAGGCGGGATGAATCGTTGCTGGAGTTCATCCGAGGCGTGGTCGCGAAGCGTCGGCACGACCATGCCGAGACCCAGGCCGAAGAGCGCGTCCTCGCCGGGCAGGAGTTCCAGACTCTCGTCACGGAAGGCGGATTCGAACTCGGCGGGAAGTCCGGCGCCCCCGAGGTGCGTCGGATACGAGATGCCGGCCAGGCCGGCATCGCACAGGGCCCGCCGGTACGCCTTGCCCCGGTCGACCGTGCCGTGGAGAGGAGCGAGGACACCGGGCAGGGCGGCGAAGAATGACCGGCACGCGCGCG
Source organism: Ilumatobacteraceae bacterium (assembly GCA_963829585.1). Lineage (GTDB taxonomy): Bacteria > Actinomycetota > Acidimicrobiia > Acidimicrobiales > Ilumatobacteraceae > Sva-07. The sequence goes on from CAWHJD010000022.1 coordinate 29,401, forward strand.
CGGAACTCGGCGATCGATTCGGTCGGTTCGTCGACTGGTGTTGCCATCCTCGTGCCCCCTCGTGCCGTGCTCACAGTAGACGGTGACGGGGTGGCAATCGATGGGCCGATGTCTGCCTACGCTTGGCCCATGAGCATTCCGGTCGCCCTGCCCGATCTTGCGGCAGCCATCTCCGAGTACGGGTTCGCCTACCTGCTGACGGTGAGCGACGATCTGCGAGCCCACATCGTTGCGGTCACACCGGGATGGGAGCGGGACTGCCTGGTGATGGACGTCGGTCGTAGGACTGCGCGCAACGCAACTGAACGACCGGCGGTCTCGCTCTGCTACCCGCCTGCCGAGGCGGGCGGATACAGCCTCATCATCGACGGCGAGGCAACGGTCGACGAGGGCACGGTCGCCTTCTCACCCAGCGGCGCAGTGCTGCATCGCCCGGCGCCGGCCGGATTCGGCGGATCGTCGACTGGGTGCGGGAACGACTGCGAGCCGGTCGGTTCGTCGGGGGGTTGACGGACCGACCGGCGATCAGGCGGCCGGTTCGAGCTCGAGGCGGACGGTGTTGACGAGCCCCGCGAGACCGTCGCGGTCGCGGCTCGGCGACGTCCGTAGAGCCACACGCCGACGTTTGCGTCGGCCTCGATGTTGCGGAGCCACTGGGAGTCGTCGCGCACCGTGCTCACGGTGAGGCTGTCGCCGAGGCGGGTCGCCAGGACCGGCACCGTCCGCGGGAGGCCCGAGCGACGACCCGTCGTCTCGATGGTTACGGCACCCGCGCCGACCGGCAGCGGATTGCCGATTCCCGATCGAACTGCCGGGCGTATCACCGCGTTCAGTGCATCGAAACCGCGGCGGGTCAGATCGGACGTGAAAGCGGACATGCCGGGTTGAACCCGATGTCCGGCAGCGCTATTCCGCTCGTGCTCGATGGATCAGCCGGCGGGTTCGACCGGCGGAGGGAGCGCCGAGCCCACGCCGACGTCGAATCCCTGGTCGTCGACACCGAAGGCGGCGTCGCTGGGAGGCAGTGGCGGCGCAACGACTGCGACGGTGGAACCGTCGTCGGCGGTGCCGATGGCGATGCCGTCGTCGACGGGTGGTGGGGCGATGACTGCGACGGTGGATCCGTCGATGGCGGCGCCGATCGCCTCGTCGAATTCACGTGCGGTGTCGGGTCCGGTGGGGGCGGAGGCGACCACCGGCGGCACTTCCACAGCGGCAACGGCCGGTGGTGCATCCACTTCGACCGTCACCGTGTCGGCGTCAGCCGGAACCACGGACTCGGCACGGGGAACCACCACCTCGGGTACGGCTTGCTCGATCGGTGGCTGGAGGTCGACGGTACCGATGTCGGAGATGGCGGCGGCCGGGATCGAACCCGTTGCCACGATCGTGAGCGCGCCGGCAGCGAGCATGCCGAGCAGGAGTTTGCGTTGGGCGCGGGTGACGCCCATGAGGTCGAGCAGCTTGCCGAGCACCACGTCATCGCTGGTGTCCAGATGGTCGGCGATGGTGGCGATGTCAGCGCTGCGCAATGTCACCGATCGGGCGTGGCGCTGGCCGCGCATCTCTCGGACGAAGACCAAGTAGCTGCGCAGGAGTGACTCGTCGTCGCCATCGCGATACGGGACGCGCAACGACCCCGAGAGAAGTTGCCCCGGGGTGATGATCAGCGTGGCGCGTTGGACTTCGGCTGAGATCGACACGATTCTGTCGCTCCGTTCGTTTGCATCGGACTCTCCGCTATCGGAACTGTAGTGCACGAACTTGAGCGGCGCACCTCGATGTTGGTGGGCGTCAGTGGTGGGTGATGTCGGTGGGCGTATGGTGCCAACGTGGATGTGGACACTTCGTCGGAGGGGGAAGGATGAGCGATCAGGTCTCGGTCACCCGAGAAATCACGGCGCCCGCCGCAGCGGGTCTGGGCACTCGTGTCCGACCTCCCGCGCATGGGTGAATGGTCGCCCGAGAATCAGGGCGGCATCTGGGTGAAGGGTTCCACCGGCCCCGTGCCCGGCACGCGGTTCAAGGGCGAGAATCGCAACGGCGACAAATCGTGGTCGACGATCGCGAAGGTGATCGATTCGGAGCCGGGCAGACGATTCTCGTTCCTCGTGACCGTCGGACCGTTCAAGGTCGCCGAGTGGGCCTACGACTTCGAGGAGACACCTGATGGCTGCCGCGTCACCGAGACGTGGACCGATCGCCGCAACGCCTTGGCGAAGAAGGCGAGCGGGCCGGCGAGCGGAGTCCATGATCGAGCCGAACACAATCGTCGCGGCATGGAGCAGACGCTGCAGGCTCTCGCCGCTGCAGCACTGGCCGAGTGACCATAATCACCCAGATTGGACGATGTTGCCCGGCTCGATCGGGTGGGACCATCAGAAGAGGGTCGCGGCAACCGCGCGCGACCGGTACTCGAAAGGGGTTCAGCCATGTCAGAGCAACACAGTGAGGCAGGTGCCGGCTGGGTGATGTTCGCAGGCATCATCTTGATCACCGTGGGAATCTTCCAGGCCTTCGCCGGCTTGGTGGGCATCCTCGAGGACGAGATCCTGGTCCTCACCCCGGACTACCTCGTCCAACTCGACGCAACGACGTGGGGATGGATCCACATGATCATCGGTCTGCTCGTCATCGCCGCCGGATTCGGCATCTTCTCCGGCAACGTGCTGGCTCGCACCGTCGGCGTCTTCGTGGCACTGGGCAGCATGATCTCGATGTTCTTCTGGCTGCCCTGGTACCCGGTCTGGGCGATCGTCGTCATCACGTTGGACATCACCATCATCTGGGCGCTGACGGTTCACGGCCGCGTCCTCTCCGAGCGCTGACACGCCGGGCTGCGTGGAGCGCGAGATCAGCGGTTCGGTCGACCTGTGTGATCAACGAGGTCGGCTGAACCCTCAGGCCCGTGGCTGGTCGCGGCAGCCTCTCCTCCGAGCGAATCTGAGCCGAGCGTTCGGCCGCAAGAAGCGCTGGGACTACTGGTGCGTGATCGCCCCCGAGGTCATCGTCTCGTTCGTCTACGCCGACATCGACTACGCCGGCCTGTCGAGCGTGTGGATCCTCGATCGCGGGGACCTGGCGGAGGCGGACGCCTCGATGCTCGTACCGTTCGGTCGCGGGTTCTCACTCCCACAGGACGTCTGCACCGGCAGGGTCACGGCGTCCCGGAACGGGTTCGAACTCACGATCGACGAGCGCTCCGACGCCACTCGGCTCCTGCATCGGCCCCGTCGTCGAGGCTCGGTGAGATCGATGTCGACATCTCGGTGGTGAAACCACCAGGGCACGAGTCACTCAATGTCGTCATCCCCTGGAGCGATCGACGTTTCCAGTTCACCTCGAAACAGAACACGCGCCCAGCGTCAGGATCGATCCGCGTGGGAGATCGGGCGTGGACGGTCGGACAGGATGCTCCGGCGTACGCGGTCCAGGACCTCGGTCGCGGTGTCTGGCCCTATTTGAACCGGTGGAACTGGGCGGCCGCGTCGGGTGCGGCGGCCGACGGTCGCACGTGGGTCTGCAGTTCGGTGGGAGTGGACCGAGGGACGGGGTTCACGGAGAACGCGTACTGTGCATCGACGGCCGCCTCACCAAGATCGACGAGGAACTCGAGTGGAGCTACGACGGGGACCGACCGACGACCGTGGCGGGTCCGTACCCCGGGGTCGGGCCAGGTCGACGTGGAACCGACGGCGTTCCTCGACCGGTACGACTCGACCGATCTCAAGGTGCTGAAGATGGAGGTCCACCAGTGTTTCGGGACGTGGGCCGGCACGGTCTCGCCGACGACGGCAGGGCTGCGACGTTCGAGGGTCTCGAGGGGTTCGCCGAAGAGGCCCGGAACCG